>JANYKN010000032.1 GCA_025361565.1 Bacteroidota bacterium
TGACATCCCCATATCAGAGCTCGCTTCCACTTCCCTTGAATAAGTGCAAAACAATATAAAATATTCAAATCTAGAAAATGAGATTATGAAGGTAATTGTTAATAACTAAGAAAAACAGTCAACTAATTTCAGGACGCTTCACCCTAAGGGGGTTGAACCATAGACCGTTCAACCCTTTCAGGGTTATCAAGTACTGTTCATTCTTTCCACCGGTTGCACCGGTGGTTATTCTTAGTTAAAGTCTTTCAGACTTTTTCATCCGTCTCTAACTAATATTTTATAATACGCAACAAACTTTTTTACATTTGAGTTGTTTAATTAAATATCAGGATAATAAAATTAGTTTTTAATCAATTAAATAGCACTCATGAAAATTGCAGTTTTTGGAGCCAGTGGCCCCACAGGAAGGCACCTGGTAGAACAAGCATTAAATATTGGTTTTCAGGTTACTGCATTTGTTAGAAATCCTGGGATATTTGATATTTCTCATTCCGATTTAACTGTAATTCAAGCTGATGTGCTTGTTCCATCAACATTTGAAAACAAATTATCAGGCCATAATGCTGTTCTTTCAGCCCTGGGTACAAGAAGAGGTATTGATGAAATCAACTTATATTCCGCAGGTGGCAAAAACATAATTGAAGCTATGAAGGCAGCAGGTGTAAAAAGATTCATTTGCCTTACTTCAGGAGGTGTGGTTGACGATGAATCTTCATCTAAAATTATTTCAGAAGCCCAAGCGAAAACCCTCCAAAACAATGTTCAGCGCGACATGAAAAGGTTGGAAGATTATCTCAAAACAATCAATGCTGTTGAGTGGATTGTTATTCGGCCTCCAGGCTTATTAAATTCCAAATTTACAGGGAATTACCAAGTTTTTGACAAACATATTCCTAACATTGGAAGAAGAATTTCACGGGCCGATTTAGCCGATTTTATGATTAAACAAATTACTGACAATACTTATCTATTTAAATACGTGACACTTGCATATTAATGTTCTTTACAGATTGGATAGATTTTGAACGCTGTTTAAACCAGGATTGATGCTTATACCTGAATAGGTACAGATTTTAAAAAAGAAGCAAAATCATGCTTTAAGAGCAATAAGGCCATTGGGATAATGGGCATTGCCTCTATTCCAGAATTGGTGTTGGGCATGAGAAAATGCCAAAAACTCAATATACCTGTTGTTGGTTTACCACTTGATGCAAACCTCCGTATAAGATGGATGGGGGAATTCCATGAAAATTCTGTAAATCTCAAAATACTTGAAAAGTTGATAAGTTGCTGAATTGTTTCAAATTTTAGCTCCAT
The DNA here is from genome assembly GCA_025361565.1 of Bacteroidota bacterium. Lineage (GTDB taxonomy): Bacteria > Bacteroidota > Bacteroidia > Bacteroidales > NBLH01 > NBLH01. The sequence goes on from JANYKN010000032.1 coordinate 1,318, forward strand.
TTTAAATTAACAATCATTTTATTTCTTTTTCATTCGATTATCTATATCAACTGCTTCAAAAATATAGTATTTGATCATATCCAATTCTATTTCTTTTACATCTGAAAAAGTCTTGGAATAAACTTGCTTTCGATCCCCTATGTCAAGCCACTGGATATTGTTGTTAAACAAATAACCGTTACAAAAGCCCAATTGCACACCTTTCAGTTTTACATTGCCCCATGGAACCGACGAAGGCCAAATAAAGCAAATTCTCGAATTCCTATAATAAAAGGGTACATTGTAAGCCAGTTTCTCAGTACAATTGGGGATATTATCATGTATAATATGTCGTAAAACTTCAACTATTTTAAGCTCATTATCAGGCAGATACCCTAGAAAATCATCTACAGAATTGAATTTAATAGGTTGGAATTTATTCATTTCAATAACAACTTAGTTTACAGTACCTTAAATATCCAATATTCAATTTATCAAAACTAATATTGAAAACTACAAAAAAACATTACTCGTCAGGCATTTTATCTGTCAATTTTTCATTGTTCAAATTTGCAAAAAAGAAGGAACTTGGATTTATTAACTAGTGTTTCTAATTGTATGTTTCATGCTTCCAGAAGCGTAATAAAAAATCGAGATTATCATGAAGGAAATTTTCACCGGTTTTTAATTCGTATTTCTGAATTAGTGTCGGATAATTTTTGATTATATAATTTACAAAATCAGGTCTGCAGGTTGGTGAAAAGAAAAAATCCATAATGTCAGTTTTGCTTTCAGAATTGTATAATTTATTATCTTCATCTGGTATTACATCTGCAAATCCAAATACAAAGTACAATCCTTTGTTTTTTTCAAAATACAATATAGCATCGAGATTTTCAAGGCTCTCAGGGAACTTTTCATCGTTTATTTCTATATCCAAAAGAGATGTTTCTTTAGCAAGTAATCCTGATACGTCTTTTTTTTGACTATTAAGATTCAGCTTAGAATTGTGGAATTGAATGAATTTATGCAGAAAATTCCGAATTTGTGAGCCATTTCCAAAAAATGCAATTGGTTTATTGTGGTTAAATTTTAAAAAAGAATTGTACTGATTTTCAAAATCTTCCTTAACTGTAACCGGATGATCATCAAACAGTAAAACACTTTCGACAGATTCTTTTTCGTCTTTTAACAGTTTATCATTATAATTCACTGTTGTGTAGCTTCCGGAAAACCACCATTCATTTTTCCATTTTATAAGGTTTATATGAAAAATAGTTTTGTTTTTTTTAAACTCAGGCAACACATCAATTGACTTTTTGGTCACTTTCAACACTTTGTCAGTAGCAATATGCTGCAGGATAATGTTTTGCCCATCTTCACCTTTGTAAAGAAAATATCCTGTTTTTCGTTTATCAAGATTTATAATTTCGTTATATAATGCATGGTCTTTACCCAAGACCCTTGCCAACCAATCCTTTCCGCGAAAAGCCAATAAATTTGACGATTGACTGACTGCTAAAAAATCCCTGAAATCATCGGCAATTGCTTCTGCATTATCAATTAATTCTTCATCCTCAGAATTTAGTACTTCTTGCATCTCCCTTTCAAATTCATACTCCTGAAAATGAAACAAATAGGAATTTATAAAAAGCCAGTCTATCGTGTTCCTAATCTTATAATAATCAATCTCATTTTCCGAAATTGTAAGGAATGTCTTCAATTTAATGTTTTCAGGAGCATTTTCATATTCCCTGTCAAATATTTCGTAAATCTCGTGGCCCAGGTGTATCAGATCCCGATTTGTAGGCGATAAATATTCATCCAGGAACTTTCCACTAATAAAATACCAAATTAAAAAATGAATGTCTTGTGGATTTATTTCATCCGGATAGTATTCATCCAACTTGTAAAAAGGAAGATGTTTGCCATACAGCTCTTGATGTGCAGAAGTGAAAGCTTGCCACATTCTAGTTTCCGATACAATATCTTCGAAATAACAAGTCAGGAAACAAGCAAAATCTTTCAGGTTTTCACCTTTTATTCCATGCACAATTCCCTCATATTCTTCATTTTGAATAATCTGGAATACTTCTTTACAAATACCCAAATAATAACTATCGCAGGATGATTGTTTTGTCAATGGATGAAATTTCATCCAATCCTGGATATATACAATTTTTTTTTGATTACTCATTCTTTCATTTTTTAATTTCCGATATTGCACATATAAATATTCACCTTTAATCTATAAAAACCAGCCAACACAATGTATTTCAACATTATATATTTAAAACCATCATTCAATATTCTTATTTTGACCATAAATTCTACAAAAACAAACTTGCGTTCAAATAAGTTGTATTTAGAATAAAATTACAGAAAATTTAGATAACTCGGAATATAGTTTGTCACACATTTTTTTATTTAAAGAATTTTAAAATATTTATTAATTTAACCCCAAATTAAAACATATAACAAATGAACAGAACGCAATCAATTAGCTTTCAGGGGAAAAATATTTTTTACATGGATTTTTCAAACCTTAAGTCAGAACAAGAAATAAAATCGGTTATTGAAGAAAGTAAATCATTTATTCATAGGCAGGCACAAGGTTCAGCAATTAGCCTTGCAAATATTGAAGGGATGCATTTTAACAGTCAAATCAGGGATTTATTTCAGGATTTTGTTAAAGCAAACAAACCCTATATGAAGGCTAGTGCCATTATAGGAGTTTCGGGATTAAAACAAATGGTATTTAATGGAATCATGAAAATGTCAGGCAGAGATGTAAAATCGTTTGATTCTGAAAATCAAGCTAAAGTTTGGCTAGCTGCGCACCATTAATTAAGAAATTAATACTTTTTAGCCTCAATATATAATATTGCTTTGTACAAATTGGCTATCCCGCCTGAAACCGAAATGAAGTTCATTTTGGTTTTCTTTTTTGTTTGTTCACCTAGATATATTTCTTTGGTGTTTGGGATATACGCAGAGTGAATAATTATTTCTTTTATTTGCGTTGCAGTAAGCTTGGGATAATAAGATTTTAGAACCGCAGCAATCCCTGAAACTACAGGAGCAGACACACTTGTTCCACTCGCCAATTCATATTTGCTGCCTAATATACAAGAATTAATATCCACTCCAGGTGCAAAAATATCAACCGATTTTATTCCGTAGTTTGAAAATGGTGCTACAAGGTTTTCATTATCTTTTGACTGACTGGCACCCACATTAATCCAGTTTTTTGCTCTGGTGCCATCTGCATAATAACCGGTAGGATAAGTGGCAATACTGTCATTGTTTTGACCCTCGTTTCCTGAAGCATGTACGATTAAAACACCAGCCTTTTCAGCTTTTCGCATTGCATATTCAACAAACTCTGGATGCGCAGACCATGGCTTTCCAAAACTACAATTAATAATTTCTGCATGGTTATTCACCGCATAAAGTATGGCCAATGCAACATCTTTGTCACGTTCGTCACCATTTGGCAAAACCCTCAATATCATTAATTTAACATTTTTGGCAATTCCATCAATACCAATTCCATTGTATAAAGCCCCAATTGTTCCAGCAATACCTGTTCCATGGTAAGGCCCTTGAGTGTTCACTTGATTATTTCCATACTTGCAATCATTTAAATCATCAGGGTTATCGCCAATAATTTCTCTTCTGACATTAAATTCAGGATTTAGCCTTGTTTCCAAATCCAGTTTGTTTTTTTCGACAATCCCTTCAAGTTTAGAAATACTTAAATCAGACTTTAAAATATTAAGCATATAATTCCCTACGGCCAAAACATGAACATCATTTTTTGAAATGGCTATTAATTCAGATTCAGTATAATTATCTTTTTTAAAATATTCTTTCAATATTCTATCAGCTTCCATACAATTTAAAAGTATGTTTTGATATAAACTTATTTCATTCTTTTTCTGCTTTACAGATTCGAGATATGCTTGCCTTACTTTTTGATATTTCTCAAAATCTTTTAATTCATTTCCAGTTAATTTATCCTTATCAATGTGCTCGAACTTATTGTTCAAATCTGCATAAATCCGTGTTAATTCCTTTGTTTCGCGCCCTATATTTTGTCCTTTACTATTGCCCAGAAAATTCCATCCATGGATATCGTCGATATAACCATTTTTATCGTCATCAATTCCATTACCTTCTATTTCATTGACATTAATCCAAAATTGCCCTTGTAAATCCTGATGGGTAAGCTCCGCACCATTATCGATGACAGCAACGATGACTGGTTTTGATTTTCTGCTTTTCAAATATTCATATGCCCGATAAGTACTTACTCCCAAAACGCTGTCTTTATCCGGATCTAAGTGTTGCCATCCAGGAATTATTTGAGCGAAAGAATCGATTGGAAAAAAAATAAAAATGAGCAAAAAGAACTTTATCATTGGTGAATTTTTATTTTTATGATATTAAGTATTTGTCTGACAATCTATTACAATAAATCAGGACAAATCATCAGAACTTTTTCACTAAAACCAGTTTTGCCTTATCAGCTTTAGCTATTTGTTTTCGATATTCATAAAAAGCAATATAATCTTTGGCAGGAAATATGTTTTTCTCTGAATAGTTTTTCCTTATATAAGTTATTATATTTCCTTCATGCAAAATTTCAACAGAATAACCTCCAAATTTAGTTTGTAAGTTTACAGGCTGAGGTATACTCTCTATGCTGTATCCATCAGGAATTTCAATTTGAACTGTATCGGAATCAATAAATTCGGATCTTAGTTCAAATGGGTGCGTTCTCTCTTCATTCTTAGGAACATACGAGGATTCATTAAAAACATTGATTTTCAAGAACATCCTTTTATTTGTCACAGGTGCAAATCCCTGAATATTAATATCAAGTTGCTCTTGTATATTGGGTATTTCTGCTTTATTTTCGATAAATCTAAAAGAATTTATTTCCAAACCTGCAACCGTGTATACCGACTTCAAAGCATCTTTTTGCTCTTTTACAGATTGATTTGCCCAACCATCCCTATTTTCATATTGCAGTCCATTAAAAATTGTATTTACATTTCCAACCGCATTACCATCTACATCTAATTTTATTTTTGCCTTTCGGTTTTGAAAATTTATGTCTTTAACATATTTAGGAGTTTTAACTATTTTACCTCCATTTTCGGTTATTAACAAAGCATGCCTGTCATCTGTAAAACTTCCTAAAAAATTGAAGGGTTGCTGCTGGCTTGTGCATTCCAGCCATATAGAATCCTTTAACTGCGGGATGCACAAAATAGCATGATTAAACTGGCTTGAAGGAAAATCAGCTGCAATATCATCCTCGCCACTGCCAGCCAGTATCAGTGCATAATTCGATTTCACACCTACAGCTTTAAGGAGAGAAAACATATAATTCGATAATGCTTTGCAATCACCATATCCTTTACTGTCAACATATTCTGCTGTAAAAGGCTGATAACCACCTATCCCTAATTGCACGGAAACATAGCGGGTTTTATTCTGCATATATTTATACAAGATTTGCACTTTTTCCTTATCGTTCTTAGCATCTTTAACCAAAAATTGAAGTTCATTAATCTTTGATTCCGATAATAAGTCTCGGTCTTTATTCAACTTTAAATCCCATTTACCAAAATTTTCCCAGTTATCCATTTGTCCTTCATATCCACCTTCGGCAAACTGTACTGGAGCCAACAATAATATAGGTGCAAAACAAGAATCCGGTGGTGGCAATTCAAAGCTTTCAATAGGTTTCAGGTTTTTTTCAGTCCAGCTGTAAATTTTTTTCTTTCCTAAATCAGTAACTTTTACTTCCTGGCCCAAGTTAAATTCCTTGTATTTAAATTGAATATTATTGGGTATTATTAAGTTTATTTGAGATAAAACAACTCCAGTATTAGTAATTCGTTGAAAATACTTTGAAGGATAATTCAAAAGACCTTCCACTTTCCTTTCATATTCATAAACAAGCGTATAAGGATATTGCCCATGAATAAAATCGGCATACATTACCCGATCGTCTTCAAATAAAGAAAAGCTGGAAACTGAACTAACATCATGTATTTCACTTGATTTAAGTTTCTTTACAAAATTCCCATCTCTGTCATAAATTTCTGCTTTAAATCCGGTTATTTTTTCATTTTTCCGGTATGGGGCCACAATGGAATTAAATTTTTTAGAATATTGATCAACAATACAAACCGCCATTTTAACTTTTTGAACTGCGGAGCCAATATCCAGAACTTCAAATTCCATAAAGTCCTGCCAGATAATGTAGTTGGCATTCTTTTTCAGATCATCCGGAATGTTGCTATAGTTATAATTGGTCTGGCCAAAAAAACCTACACTCACGAGCAATATTAATATTGACAATATAATTTTCATTGTTAAATGTTTGAATGTAAAATAGTTAAACAATTTTCTTTAACACAATCTGCTCACCATATTTTGCAATAATATTTTTATAAAACTCCTTTAAAAGCTCATACTCAGCTGGTAAATACCTCGTCCGTGTAATTTTTAGCTGACAAACGATTTGTATATTTTTACCAACTTGTTGAACCTGATATGAAAATGAGGCAGCATTTTCAGGTAAAGTAACTGAAATCGCTTTAGGAAGTTCATCTACCAAATATCCTTCGGGGATCGCAATATTAAAAATAGTTTTTTCAACTCGTGGCACCGTAAAATCTATAGGATATTCCCTTTTTTCGCTCGAAAATGGATTCTCTTCAACTTCATCAGTCAATACAGAAGGAAGGTAAATTAAATCACCACTTACATCTATATTGTTAAAATTATCAATAGTTATTTTTTCAAGTAGTGATTCATTTGAATTGTTATCGTTTTCAATGGTATAATCCGAAATCTCCCAACTTGAATTCTTCTTTTTGTAATTTTCGATATACTTTTCCCGGCCATCACTTGCAATTTTTTGTCGTTTAGCCAAAGCTTCAAGACTTTTTGTAGAACGTACCAATTTTGCAGAAATCTTAGCATCCTTAATCTCAACAGTTACCATACTTGCACTTGAATATTGTTCAGAACTTAAGAGTGGAACCCATTCTACTCTATCTTTCGATACCATCAACCCCTTTCCATTTAATGAGTTAAATGTTAATTGACCTGGTTTTAAATATGCAATGGTAGCATCCATCAATACATTTTTTCCTTTAACTTTGGCTAGTGCAACCACTGTATTAAAACTATTAATCCTTGGATAAAACTGATTAATCCTACCATGGCTTCTTGAACTAATTAATACGGGATATGCTTCTACTCCAACAGATCGTAATAAATTGACAAGCAATAAGTTAACTTCTGCCATACTTCCCTGTTTTTTGGTTGAAACTGATTTTAGCGAATTGTCAATAAAAATTCTTCCATAAGTATCATCCCATTTCATATTCTGCCTGATTAAATTGTAGGCCATTTCAATCTTTTTCTCGACACTATCATTTGGATTTATCAGATCTGTCAATTCTTTAACCATTCCATGTCTGTCCAATGCTTTACCAAAATTATCGCTTTCCATTAAATCTTTACCCAATTTTTCCCATGTAGTAAGATAATTTTTATATTCCACACCTGGAACCTGGGTCGACTGCAATTCAAATTCAACTTTTGCAAGATAATCATTGGGAGTAGTAATGTATTCTTCAACTTTAAAAGCTGGAATATCCTGATAAACCCAACGGTAAGTTTCAATAGTATAAGATTCTGTACTTCCAGGAAACATGGCTGAAGAAGCACCATCCTCACTTATTGAAGGAGTAACATAACCACCAAAAACTTTTTTAAATGTAAAATATTGAGGGATTTTTATCCGTAATTCACTGGTTATTGTTGGAATTTCATCCTGAAAATACCAGGGATCAATTGACCAGAAATAGGGAGATCTGATGGTATACTCATATTCAATGACTGAACCCACTTTAACATTTGTCAATGCAAAATTCTTGGATATTACATTTTCAGACTTTTGCTCGGTAAATACCTCCTTCTTCGAAATCTTAGAAATTACCTGTTTGCCATTTTCAAGATTGTAGGTTTGTGCTTTAAAACTAATTACATCTTCATCATCGCCAGACTTGGAATCGTAAAGTGTAAAGTTTACATTGGCTTGATCTAGACCTTCTTTCGTAAGAATTTTAATCCTTTTATGTACGGTTAGATCCAAATTAAATCCTGATTGATCTAAATAAAAAAAATTTATTGTTCCATAGTTGACAAGTACAACCGCCGAAGCACTTGTATCTTTATCATAAATTGTCATTTTCATTTCTTCATCACTTACTTTTCCAAACTTAATCGGATCTTTTTGCGAATAGGATAATGTGCTAAATATCAAAAATATAAAAAGAGCTAAACTGGAAATTTCGCGAGTCATATTAAATATTATAGGTTATTAAAATAAATTACAGATAGATACTTCGTTGCAAAACTGATTTTCAATATTCAATTTTTGCGTTAAATATATGGACTAATAATAAACTACCATATGAATAGATGGGTATTCCTATAATTTATAATAAATCTAAATAACAAATCGGGATTCAAAATCTAAAAATTAATTCTATCTATTTAATTTTAAACACATTAAGTTCATTAAAAATCAGATATTAATATCTATAAATCATTTTTTAATGATAAACCTGAAGTATGGCAATAATGTTTTTGTATAAGATTACGATTCGAGTGCTGGTATTTAAAAAAAAAGAACCTACCGTAATTATCAGGTAGATTCAATTTATCAAACTGTAATTATTGGCTTAAAAAAGAAGACAATTCATTAATTATCACCTCATTCTGATCGCCAGATTTCATATTCTTAACCATGGCTTTTCCTGAATTCATTTCATTGGTTCCGATTATTACAACAAAAGGAATGGATCGTTTATCGGCATAAGCCATTTGCTTTTTCATTTTATCTGATTCAGGATAAATTTCAGTGTTGATACCGAATTTCCTCAAAATTGAAACGATTGGAAGGCAAAACTGTTGCTCATCTGACCCTAAATTGATAAACAACACTTTGGTTGTATCCAATTCTTGTTTTGGAAAAATATTTAGTTGATCCAAAACGTCATAAATTCGATCGGCACCAAAAGAAATACCTACTCCTGAAACTCCCGGCATACCAAATATGCCAGTTAAATCGTCATAACGACCACCCCCACAAATACTTCCAATAGAAGCATCCTTTGATTTTACTTCAATAATTGCGCCTGTATAATAATTTAAACCTCTGGCAAGGCTTAAATCAAGTTCAACTTCCGAATGAATTTTAGCTACTGATAAATATCCGAAAAGTTGTTCCAATTCATTTATGCCCTTCAACCCGGTTTCTGAATTTTGTAGCAATTTTTTCAGTTTTTCCAATTTTTCAGAATTGGTTCCCGCCAATAAAATAATGGGTTGTATTTTTTGAACTGCTTCTTTTGGAAGACCTTTTTCCAATAATTCTGCATTTACTTTTTCGATGCCTATTTTATCAAGCTTATCTATGGCTACCGTAATATCAACAATTTTTTCGGCTTGACCAATAATTTCGGCAATACCACTTAATATCTTGCGATTGTTTAATTTAATTAAAACATTGGTATTTAGCTTATTGAAAACATCGTCAACAATTTGTAAAAGCTCAAATTCATTAAAAATGGAATCGCTCCCAATTACATCAACATCGCACTGATAAAATTCGCGATATCGCCCTTTTTGAGGCTTATCGGCACGCCAAACAGGCTGAACCTGATAACGTTTGAAAGGAAAGGATATTTCATTTCGATGTTGTACAACATATCTGGCAAAAGGAACTGTTAAATCATATCTTAGCCCTTTTTCGCTAATGGTATTGGTCAATTTCAAAGAATCCTTTCCTTTTAAATGTGCATCATCTGCTTTCTCTAAAAAATCGCCTGAATTCAGTACTTTAAAAAGTAGTTTGTCACCTTCTTCGCCATACTTGCCCATCAGTGTTGATAAATTCTCCATAGCTGGAGTTTCAATGGGTTGATATCCATATCTTTTAAATACACTTTTAATGGTATCGAAAATATAATTCCGCTTTACCATTTCTTCGGGCGAAAAGTCGCGTGTTCCTTTGGGTATTGAAGGTTTTTGAGTTGCCATTTTATTTAGGATGATGAAATTTTAACTATTTACAACTGCACGAATGCAATTTATTTGAATCGGCAAATATACAATAGTTGAGGATTATTTGAAGGTTTGAAAATGAGAAATTTGGAAAATTACTGATTCCAAATTGTTTAATAGGATGCAAAACAGTTTTTGTAAATCTACTTTTGTCTTATTCTTCTCAACTTTTATCTTTTTATCTTTTGTCTTATTTTCCTTCCTTTTGTCTTTGTACTTTAATCTTTTGTCTTTACTTAAAAACTTCCTTCAAAAGCTTCTTATTATATTCCAAACAATCAGTATCACCTTCCTTTGGGGCCCATGATGCAAAAACTTTATCAGTTACGGCATCATAAGGCCCATCTTTTACCTCATAAAGTATTGTAGTATCTTCCATGCAAATAATAGTATGCCAGCTCTTTAACTCAATTTCGCATCCATATGAACCATTCTTATTATCTAGAATTATATAATCTGTTATTTTGCCAGAATCGTCAAATTCAAGCACCAAAACTTTTCCTGTTAAAAGTATGAAAGCTTCACGTTTATCAGGATTAATGTGTTTATGAGGACATACGTAAGTATCTGTATTCATAATATTTAACATTCGCTGCAAAGTATCGCTTAAATCTTTATGAAAATTATAATTAGATCTTCGCCTTTCGGAATGGGCAGCTTTTTCAATTAGTGAATTGGTAAATTCTCGATCAATTTTTATCATCTTATATTTGGTTATAAATATGGAAATTGTTTGCAGAAAACAACCGGCTTATTATTACATGTTCTTTGAAGTTTTTTCCCTTAATGCAGCTTTCAGAATGAAGTACAGGATAAATTTAAAAGACAAATACTATCAAACCATTAAATTGGAAATGTCAGAGTATTTCAATTTATTCATCCCAAAGCATTTTCCCTTGTTTAAGGTTTTGCACCAATTTATTCCAGAGGTAAATGGCATTTCTTTCTTTCAATTCAAATTGGATTTCTTTTTGGTTTCGTTTTAGAGAAACCAGTATTTCTTTGAGATACAATGCCTTGTCTTTTTCAAGTGATGCAATTTCTTCATTTGACAAACGTTCTTTTAAATCCTTCACTATCGGAGTAACAATGCATTGACAGGTAATTGAATCATTTCTGGTAACCATTACTCTATCACAATGTTCTTTCTGGTATTGAATAATTGAAATAAAATTAATTTTCTTTTCAATTGCCTGGACGACTATATCCTCTTTATGTTTTACAAAATAATCTGTATAAAAATACGTATAAGCAAGGCCAATAACAGCAAAAACTAAAACACCGATAAGCCTAAAAACGAATTTCCCCAACAATTTAATGATGATTATCCCAACAATAAAGAAGGCTATAAGGATCAAAGAATGATTATTTATTTCGACCATGATACATTCGATTTAATTATTTATTAACTGTCTTATCTGAATAAATCAAATTCAGAAAAAAATATCAAACTTGATTAATCCGACTGGCAAATTATAAATTCTTTTTGGTTTCCTGAAATTAAGCTTTCATATTTTAAAAAAAATCTTGCTGTTATTTACAAATTGAAGAATTTCAATAAATTGCTCAATAAAAAATTACTAAATATTTACAATATATTTGTCGATTGAAATATTATTATAAATGTATTGCCTGATTTTTAAGATTAATAAATGAAATTTAATTTTTGATTTATCTGAAAAAACACTTCAAGGCCAATAATTATAAATGGATAAACTATTTTTTTTAAATAATTAATTCATATTTTATCCAAATAAAATCTTTTAAAACAAAAAAAATTAATATTTTTAAAAAATAAAGAAACTATAATCAAAATTATCAACTAATATAAATTCCCTGGTAGTAATATCAAATTCATTTATTCAAACAAAAGCATATTAATGTTGAATTTTCTATTTGTTGGCAACAATTCAAAGGATTTTGGAAAATTAAATCTTTACCTTAACGAGCATTACGGATCCATTTCAGTTCAAATATGCTCTAACCATGAGGAATTATTTGATTTGCTCTATAAAAATTTGCCTGATGTTATTTTAATTGAACATTGTTTTAATGGCAATAAAGGTTCTGACCTTTGTAATGCCATAAAAAATAAATTTGTAAGTGAACATGTCCCTGTGGTGATGATTACCGAAAGACAAACTTCAAGTGAAGAACGGATCAAAGGTTTGATGGCCGGTGCAGATTCAATTATCTCCAAACCCATTGAAAAAACAGAATTGGTTGCAATCACTAATCTAATGTTGAGAATAAAAGATGCTGAAGAAAAACTAAGAAAAAAAAACAAAGAATTAAAACTTCAGGTTATTCGCACTCTCAATGAATTAGAAATTAAAGAAAAAAAATATTCTAGTATGTTTGATGCTGCTGCTAATATTATAATTCTTATTGGCAGGGATAAAAAAATTGAAGAATGGAATAAAACTGCAGAAACTATATTTGAAATAAACAAACAATCGGTTATAGGTAAAGATTTTGAAATATTCCTTACCAATAAAGTAATGCGTGCTGATATTCATGAACGGTTCAGTAAAAAAAATGAAGACGAAGAAAAAAAAGAATATCAAATCAATATAAAAACATCATCAGGCAAAAAATATCAAATCCTTTGGACTATAAGTCATATAACTGATTCGAACCATCAATTATCTGCAATAATGGTAATTGGGCAGGATGTTAGCTCAAGGGTTCAGGAAGAGCAAGAGCGAAAACGTAGCGAAGCAAAACTTCGGAGCAACTATCTGTTTTTAAACACATTAATAAATACCATTCCAAGCCCGGTTTATTACAAAGATACTGATGGTAAATATCTTGGTTGCAATTCGGAATACGCTAAATTTTACAACTTAAAACCAGAGCAAATCATTGGTAAATTCATTAAGGATTTAACTTTGCCTGAATTTGCAAAAAATATTGAAAAAGAAGACAATCAGATTTTCAAATCAGGAATAAAACAAGCCAAAGAAATTGCGACTAAAGATCACGAAGGCAATGATCAATATTACATTATTAATAAAACCGCTTTTATAAAACCCGATAAATCGATTGGCGGATTAGTTGGGGTAATGACTGATATTACAAAAATGAAACGCATGGAAGATGCGCTTCGTGAAAGTGAAATGTTCTTTAAAGGAATAACAGATTCTGCTAATGATGCAATTATATTAGCTGATAACCAAAATAAAATCCATTTCTGGAACAATGCTGCTGAAACACTTTTTGGATTCAAAAAGGAGGAAATTATGCACAAATCCCTTTTTCAAACTATATTAAAAGGCAGCAATGAATATGAACTTTCAAAGTCGATTTGGGAATTATCGAAGCAAAGTAAAAAGGATGCACATGCGAATATTATAGAGATCAATGTTCTTCATAAAAACAGAATACATTTCTTTGCTGAGTTTTCAATTTCAAAAATTGAACTGCACACTAAAAATTTCATTATTATTATTGCTAAAAATATTTCTACCCGAAAACAAACGGAACAAGCACTAAGAGACGCAAAAGACAAAGCAGAAGAAGCAGACAGGTTAAAATCTTCATTCTTATCTAATATGTCGCACGAAATCAGGACACCGATGAATGCAATTGTAGGATTTTCGCAGCTCTTGGGAAACTCCGCAATTGATGAGAAAAAAAGACAGGTCTTTATTGAACAAATTAACCTGAATAGCGAAAGTCTGCTTAAATTAATTGAGGATATAATCTATGTCTCAAAAATTGAAGCAGGCAAAATTGAAATTAAAGAAACAATGGTGCTCATAAATTCTGTTTTAGATGAATTGCATACCAGTTTTACTGAGCACAAACGCAGAATGGGTAAAGAGTTTCTTGATTTAAAATTAATTAAGTCAATTGACAACAACAACTTTTCTATTCTTACTGACATTCAACGCTTTAAACAAATAATGTCTAATCTAATCGGCAATGCATTAAAATTTACTGAGGCAGGCTCTGTTTCTTTTGGCTATGAAATATATGATCAAAACAGTCTGCTTTTCTTTGTAAAAGATACAGGTTTGGGAATTAATCCAGCTAAAATCGAATATGTTTTTGACAGATTTACCAAAGTAAGTGCAGGAAAAACAAAACTTTACGGAGGAACTGGGCTTGGCCTATCAATCACGCAACATCTTGTTGAGTTACTTGGTGGTAAAATTTGGGTTGAATCAGTTGAAAACAAAGGTTCAGATTTCTTCTTTTTATTACCATATCAAGGCACACAACAAGAATTAATAGTGGAAACACAATTCAAGTCCGATGATCTAAACACAAACCTTGAGGATAAAACAATACTGATTGCAGAAGATGAACAAATGAATTATTTCTTCCTGCAAGAAGCGCTGAGTGCGACTGGCGTAAAAATTATTTGGGCAAAAAACGGTCTCGAAGCTGTCAATTATATAACTACTAATCTACAAATAGATTTAGTACTTATTGACATGAAAATGCCTGTCATGGATGGTTATGAAGCTACTGCAAAAATTAAAAAATTAAAACCGTTAATGCCTGTAATTGCACAAACAGCATATGCAATGCCTGATGAGCAAAAAAAAGGTTATCTGGCTGGTTGCGACTTTTATTTAAGCAAACCCATAGACCCAACATTACTGATTGAAACAATTCAAAAATATATTAATCCAAAAGTATGATTTCAAAATACAAATACATTTTCTTAATGCCGTAAGAATTATTTTACAGAATTAAACATATTTTTTATAAGCGATATGCCTTTAAAACCAGAAAATTCAAGGACTATTTCAGTTTAAAGTTCTTAAAATAATCTCCGAAGTAAATAAAAGTGATTAAACCACGTTGAATAAGTTGATATTATTCCAGATAAAATCAAGATCTTTGTTGCTTAATAAAATTCAGAATAAAGAAATTTTATTTTTATGCCTAGTGCTTATTGACAATATTTATTAATCAGACAGCAAAAATTCAGTAATCCAAATAACTATTAGAATGTACAACTTTGATGAAATAATACCACGAAAAAACACAGACTCAGTTAAATATGATAAATTAAAAACAGTTTTTGGAACTGATGATGTTATTCCTATGTGGGTAGCCGATATGGATTTTAAAACACCGGATTTTGTCATGGATGCCATTCGTCAAAGAACCAATCATGAAATACTTGGATATTCCATCCGTAGCGATTCGTTTTTCGATTCCATAACAAACTGGATGGAGAATATTCATCAATGGAAAGTGAATAAAAACTGGATATCTTTCAGCCCAGGTGTGGTTCCTGCTTTAACAATTGCTGTGCTGGCATTTACAAAACCAGGTGACAAAATAATAGTTCAACCACCAGTTTATTTTCCTTTTTTTAGTTCTGTGCTTAACACCGGAAGGCAAATCATTTACAATCAATTAAAATTTGAAAATAAATCATACTATTTTGATTTTGAAGACCTTAAAAAACAGATTGACTCTCGTACCAAAATGATTATTCTTTGTCATCCACATAATCCGGTTGGAAGAGTCTGGACTAAAGATGAATTATCTGAACTTGCCGATATTTGTCTTAAAAATGAAATTTTAATTTTATCCGATGAAATTCATTCTGATCTAATATTTAAAGGACATAAACATATTCCTATAGCTTCGATTTCTGAGGAGATTGCCCAGAACACAATAGCAACTTACGCTCCAAGTAAAACATTTAATTTGGCAGGGTTGTCGAGCTCAATTGTTATCATTTCAAATAAAAAGCTCAAGAATACTTTTGATAACTTCATGAATGACTTACACTTAAATGGCGGTAATATTTTTGGCAATGTTGCTCTTGAAGCAGCTTACACCCATGGAAAAGATTGGCTGAACGAAATGCTGGAATATTTAGAGGGAAACGCTGATTTGATAAGACAATTTGCGAAAAAACATCAAAGCAAAATGGACCTAATCGAACCGGAAGCAACTTATCTTTTATGGCTTGATTTTAGAAAAATGGATATGAGTGATAAAGACCTGGAATCATTTCTACTCAAAAAAGCAAAATTAGGTTTAAATCCAGGTTCAATGTTCGGTTCAGGAGGACAAGGATTCCACCGTATGAATATAGCCTGTCCACGCATAGTGGTTGTTAAGGCACTAAATCAGCTTGAAGAAGCTTTAAATTCTTTATAAATCAGAATATTTTATATATTTATCTTCATATTTTACGGTAATTTAAAATACTTTTTTTTATGAAGAAAGTTCTATATTGCATTGTTATTACATCACTTTTAGTGTCTTGTCAACCTGATTCCAATCAGGATATATCCGATCAGGAAAACAATAATCACCTTACATTAAAAGTAAATTCACCAAAAGACCCACCAAAGGAAGAATTGGATATCAACAATATTTTCAACCAGGTGTCCCTGTTTCTAGCGGGTAGAAAATCAGAAGATTACGGAGAAATTCAGAAAAAAGACTATTATATAAATTACAAAGATAAACTTGACGAAGCCTGGAAAAACGGAACAGCTAAAAACCTTCTGAATATTAATAAATGGAAAGAAAAAAACAGATTGCCTTTCGATGATACTACCACTCTATTTTATCCTTTTTCAGGACCAGATTTTGTATATGGAAATGCATTTTTCCCAAGGGCAAAAACGCAAATATTAATAGGACTCGAAAATCCAGGCAAATTGCCTAATTTGTCAAAAATGGATGATCATCAGATTTCCCTTTATCTCTATAATCTTTACCATTCGCTAAGATATATAAATCAAGCCGGTTATTTTACAACAAGTCAAATGATTAACGATTTTTCCGATTCAAGTTTAAATGGAATTATACACTTGTTGTGTTTTTATATATCCAAAACTAACAACCATATTGGAAAAATAAGCTCCGTTCAAGTTGATCATTTTGGAAACGAAAAAGAAAAGAAAAATTTCGAAGTTGCCGATGAATTTATAAATGGAATTAAAATTGATTACTTTTCAAATGATTATCAAGAATTTAAAACCTTATATTACTTTCCTGTCGATTTATCCGATGGAAACTTAAAGGATCAATTAGGATTTTTAATGTTTCTGAATAAATTCGGTAAAAAAAACACTTTCCTAAAATCTGCATCCTATTTGTTGCACGATAATGAATTTGGAATTATAAGGGATTTAATATTGCAACAAAGTGATAAAATTCTACAAGATGACTCTGGTATACCATTCTCCATATTAGCAAATTCAGGTTTTTCAGTTCAATTATTTGGAAATTATACCCAAACCATTAAAATATTTTCAAGATATTATCAACCTGATTTAAAAACTGTGCTGGATGAGCAGAAAAACAGACCTTTACCCTTTAAATTAGGCTACAATAGCTGGAAAAATGAAATGATAATAATGTATGCTAAAAAAAGCACTGTCGCTGCTAATCCACCAATTACGTACAAAACTGAAAAAGAAGGAGTTGTTTATAAAATTCAATTTAAATCATCATGGAAAAAAATCTCATCTGAAGCTGAAGTTTTCAAAGGCTTGCCTAAAGTTGATTACTATTTTAAAGATAACTTATACAAATACACTATTGGTAGTTTTTCGAGCGAAGCCGAATGTGAAGAATATATCAGAATTGCGGTGAAGAATGGGTTTACAGACGCTTTCGTTGTTGCTTTTTATCAGAAAAACCGTATTTCGCTCGAAGAGGCTAATCAAATTATGAAAGCTAATTCTGAATAAAACTCAAAAAATGCATTTTATAAATTAACATGCCAGCATATGTAACAAAAAAAAGCTGGCATTCTTTTTCAGTTAATGGATTTCAGAGATTATTAGAATAACTTTCAATGTTCTTCTATATCTTCTGCGTCTTCCGATTTTTTCTTATTGCTTTTATTTGCTGATTTACCAATTGATTCGCGCATTTTAGTGTCTGCTTCGGTATTCATCATATTGTGGTAATCGTGTATGCTCAAATTTCCATCAATAAATGCGGCTGCCATTGCTTTTTGAACTTTTTCTTCGGCTCTGATGAATTCAGTTTTTGCCATTTCTGCTTGAGCCTTAGCTCGTTCTGTAGTTAACTCAGCTTCAATGTCTTTTCCTACCTGAAAATCAGACACATCTATTGAAAGTATTTCAAATGCTGTTCCTTTCCAAAGATTTTTTGCATATACACGTTCCGCAAGTTCATATGGGCTGCGCAAAATATGTCGGTGACTCTCAGAATTTCCAATTTCTGAAGCCAGGCTTTCATTTACCCTTGCTAGTACAGTCTCTTCACTCGCCCCACCAATAATAGATTTAATGGAGGCACGCAAAGTTATTTTCAATTTCATGGTCAATTGCACGCCGTCCCTAGCAATACCTGTTACACCATCAGTTTCAACAACCCTTGGAGTTATGGCCGCCTCAACTGCTTTTACAACATCAATACCTGCCAAATCAATAGCAGCAATATCTTTGAAAGTAAAATTTGGTAATTCTGCCTTTCTTGCTGAAACAAAAGCATCAACTGTCCGAACAACATCACCATTGGAAAGATAATGTTCTTTTAAATCATTTACAGTCATTTCTTCATATCCTGAATTATGGGCGGTAATCAATGCATTTATAACTTGTTCAACGTTTACTTGCGCTAAATAATGAGAAGCCAACGTTTTCAATGAAATCTCCAAATCTGCATTTTTTGCAGTAATCAAAGCATGTATTACTTTTTCCACATCAACTCTGGCAAGAAATTGAGCTGCCAATTCTTTTAAAGTTATAGACATTCCGGCATTGGTTGCTCTTATCAAAGTATTAACCACAGTTTCGATATCAACCTGTGCAAGATAATGATCTGCCAACTCTCGTGCTGATAGAGGAAGTCCTGCATTTTTAGCTCTGATAAGTGTTTTCAAAATTAATTCCTGAGGTACACGCTGCCACCGCATTACCATTAAGGTAAGCCATGAAACTTTTATTCCGGAAAGTCTGGCTTCGTACCATAATCCAAGCGGAATAAAATAATAGAAAAATGCAATTAAGCCAGGTCCCAAAACAATTGCAGATACAATTAACAGAACTAAAGCGCCACTGCCTATTGTATCTGATTCTGAAGTCTGATCTACTTGTTCAAGTGATAGTATTTCTTCAACCTGTTCATTTGGAGCCGAATTCTTGTCAGATTTTTGACAAGAAAGACTTACCAACAAAGAGAATATTAAGATGATAAAGAAATGAAATTTTAGTCGCATACTATCTTATTTAAATTTAACAAATATCAACTATTCGTTACATTTTTTATATAATAAATTACAAATTTAAAAATTATCTACCAATTTACAACAAAAATCAAAAGAAAATTTAATAAATGATATAAAAACTGTAAAATAAGTAGATTTCATTTGATATTGATGTATTCAACAATTGGAATTATGTATTAAAATAGATTTCAAAATGTTTTCGGTTATTCATTGCTGGACAGCAGATAGTCACTGTAAATGTGTCTTTTACCAAAGAAATTAATTTTATAGACCTAGATCTTGATCAAAAGCTTAATTTTGCAAAAAAATATCTCAAACAAAAAAATAAAACTATGGAATATCAGGAACTTTTCAATAAATTTTGGCAAAACTATTCCAGCCAAAATCCTTCTGCCAACAAAGTTTATCAATTATTTACTCAAGAGGGTGAACAAATTCAAAACGACCATATTGCTTTCCGTACATTTAATGACTTGCGTTTGAATATAGAAGTATTGGCAAAAATATTTGAATCTATCGGTTACAAAGCTGTTGGCAAATACAATTTCGAAGAAAAGAAACTAAGGGCAATTCATTACGAAAACTACAAAATAAATGATGCACCCAAAGTGTTTATCAGTGAATTAATCCTTGACAAATGCAGTAGTTATTTGCAAACAACGATCAAAGAGGCTATTGACAACATCCCAGAATCAGAATTTGTTACAGGCAATCTACTTTTAAAAGGGAATATTTGGGGTAAACCCTCCTATTCAGTTTATGAAAATCTAAGAAATGAATCAGAATATGCTGCTTGGCTTTACGTTTATGGATTTCGCACCAATCATTTTACAGTTAGCATTAATTCATTTAAAAAATACGATACCATTGAAAAAGTAAATCAATTTGTAAAAGATAATGGGTTCATTTTGAATGCCTCGGGAGGTGAAATCAAAGGTACACCAGAAATGCTTTTGCAACAGTCGAGCATTATGGCTGATATAATAAGTGTTGATTTCATCGAAGGCAATTTTGAAATACCTGCATGCTATTATGAATTTGCATTAAGGTTTAAAGATAAAAATGGTTTCTTATATAATGGTTTTCACGCAAAATCGGCAGATAAAATCTTCGAAAGCACTAATTTTTACAAGAAAAAACAATAGATATTCATAAGAAACATATTAGCAATCATATAGTTACAAACAACAAGGTTGTCAGAAAATTTATTTCCAACAACCTTATTTTATAGTCAAAATTCAACTAAATTTTATGGCGAGATTCCTTACTTTTATTATCAACTATTCCTTGTCCAAATCATTAAACAATTTATTAACATCATTACTATTGGTTCCTATTTCCTGATCTTTCTCTGTAATATCTGAATTGATTAAGGTCTCTGCCTGTTTCATAATCTCCTCAAATTCATCAGTCTTTGATTTTACCGGAGGCTCAATAGAAAGATTTTTGGTATCGACTACTGCAAGGTTCTTTTCAACATTATTGGTTAATTCATCAAATTTTTTAGCGCCAACTTGTCCTGCTTTTTTCAGAAAAGCAGTAAAATCATCAAAATGTTTTTGCAATTGGAATTTTTCATGCACTGATGCAGTTCCTTCCTCTAAAGCTTTCATAAAACCAGAGAACTCTCTATCTAATACATTTGCCAGTTTTTCTGCTTTACCCTTTAAATCAACTTTTACTGCTTCCAGACTTTTCAGTAATTCCTGATGTTCAGCTTCAGCTTCTTCATCTCTTTTTTTCTTTCTTTCAATAATATCTTTATTCTTATCAGCATAATCATCTTTCCATGATTTCATAAAGCCTTGTGCATTTTGCATAAAGGTTTTTTCCTTGTCTTTGTCCTCTTCCATAGTATTTCAATATTACAACTTTATATTAGCTTCATTTTACCAAAGTTACAAATTTTATATATAATAAATCTAATCATTTTCCTTTTAAATGATTATACTAAACAAAAAAAGCCCTTCAGTTGTTTGAAAGGCTTTTTTAATAGATAATAATAATGGTGAAATTCCTATAATTATTATGTCTTTTTATTTCCAGTTATTTTAAACTCAAATTCAGGGTTAAATAAAACACATTTATCTTCGAAGCAAACCTGATACTCAAATTCACCATCAATGATAAAATCCTTTTCAGAAAGTACTTGAATTTTCTGACTTAGAGTCGCTTTACCTTCAAAGTATTGTACATCCATTTCAAAGACTTCGTCACGTTCAACTTTGGGTGCTGGTGATTCAATAATTTTACCAACTCTTTTATAGTCATTTGAATTTCTAAAATTAAAACTCATACGAACAGGTCCACCATCAGGAAAATACTGTGAATAAAGATGCCATCTGGGATCAATTTTAGCTTCAAAAATTAAAATGGCCTCTTTATCGGAAATTTTTTTTACAGAATAATTCCATTTTACTGGCTCCTTTTCTTGACCAATTGCTTCACTATTGCTAAAAATAAACAAGGAAAATAATAAAAACAGAACTAAATTTATTCTCATTGCACCTTATATTTTAATTAATATTTATTAACCTGGAAATTTGTAAAATCAAAATAACTCTTTATAAAAATTATTCCTTAATTCTTTCTTCTTCAGAGTTATAAAATTTATAGTCTAAAATACTATAATTATTCACAGGCTTTATTGGAATCCATTTCTTCAGACTTAAAGCCCATTTCATTCGCCTGGATATCAACCCCTTAAGTAGATAAGCCGCCACATATGGATGCACCCTAAGTTCAATCCTTCTATTCCTGTCATTATTTAACAGATAAACAAGATTATTATAAATTTCATCAACGATTAAAATGCTAGCACCAATTTCGCCACTTCCTTTACAAACCGGACAAGTTTCAATAGTTTCAAGGTTAATTTCCGGCCTTACCCTTTGTCTTGTTATTTGCATTAATCCGAACTTACTGAGCGGCAAAATATTATGTTTTGTACGATCTGTAGCCATTGCTTCTTTCATTTTCTCGTGCAACAGATTTTTATGCTCATTACTGTGCATATCAATAAAATCAACCACAATAATACCACCCATATCTCTTAATCGCAATTGTCTTGCAATTTCTTCGGCAGCGGATATATTAACTTCAATGGCATTGGTTTCCTGATCGTTTGATTTTTTTGAACGGTTACCACTATTAACATCTACTACGTGCAAAGCTTCAGTATGTTCAATAATGAGATAAGCTCCATTTTTAATGGTCACTGTTTTCCCAAAAAGACCTTTGATTTGTTTCTCTATTCCAAAATGTTCAAAAATTGGAACATGACCTGTATATCGTTTAACAATCTTCTTTTTTTCAGGAGCAATTGTTTCTATATAATCCCGAACTTCTCTTAACAAGTTGGTATCATTAACATGAATGCTATTAAATGAGCTATTTAATATATCTCGCAGTAAAACAGAAGTACGGTCCAGTTCACCCATTAATAATTCAGGTGGTTCAATCCCATCAAGGGTAGAGAACATGTTTTCCCATTTATCAACCAATTCATTTAGCTCTGAATGCAGAACTGCTACTCTTCGATTTTTTGCTACCGTGCGGACAATAACACCATAATTTTTCGGCTTTATGCTAAGGATTAGCCTTTTAAGTCTCTCCCGTTCCTCAGGACTTTTAAGTTTTTGGGAAACAGAAACTTTATCAGAAAATGGAATTAATACTAGATTGCGGCCAGCAATTGTAATTTCAGAGGTAATTCTTGGACCTTTTGTAGAAATAGGCTCTTTAGCAATTTGCACTAAAATTTTTTGACCAGTTTCAAACAATTCGGTAATTTTCCCATGCTTATTTATATCAGGTTCAAGCTCAAAATCTTGCAAAGGAATTCTCTCTCCTTTGTTTTTTAATGATTGGGCCAAATATTTTTGTTGAGATAAAAATTGCGGACCTAGGTCAAGATAGTGAAGAAAAGCATCGCGCTCACTCCCAACCTCAACAAATGTAGCATTTAATCCGGGCATCACTTTTTTAACTTTGCCCAGAAAAATATCACCTACTGAATATTTTTTATTATTTTTTTCTTTGGATAATTCAACCAAACGCTTGTCTTCAAGCAATGCGATAACAATTTCGGAATCTCTGTTATCTATTACAAGTTCGTTACTCACAATTCCTCCACTTTATATTGTATATCAAAGAGGAAGGTAACCTGAAAAGGAAATATAATACTTTACATTAAGAGTTTTTTCCAATTACATAGGGTATAATATAACATCAATTATATCTAAGGTTTGCACCTATTTTCCCAAAGTAAAAAGAAAACTTGTAGTTTATAGACCTGATTGCTCAGTTATACCTTTGTTGCGTTGCGTAGTAGTGATTGTATATTCAAAGCAAATAGTCCCACAAAAGTTCCTTCCCTGGTTTATTCAAAAAAAATTAATCAAAGAGGTTAAAAACAACCTCTTTGATTTTATTTCACAAATCATTAAGCAAAAACAATTATTTCTTCTTTTTGTGCCTGTTTTTTCTCAATCTTTTTTTCCTTTTGTGCGTAGACATTTTATGTCTTTTTCTCTTCTTTCCACTTGGCATTTTTTCGTCCTTTAAATGTTCTACCTTATTTAATTAATTCCTCTATGTAATTGCTCACACTAGGATTTTATGAAAACAAATTATTATAATCTACTTAACGTTGGTTTTAACTTTTGTAGAAAATGTTTTCGATGGCTTAAATGACGGAATATTATGCGCAGGAATAATAATGGTTGTGTTTTTTGAGATATTTCTTGCAGTTTTTTCAGCCCTTTGTTTTACAATAAAGCTTCCGAAACCTCTCAAATAAACATTTTTATTCTTTGCTAAAGAAGTTTTAATAGTTTCCATAAAAGCTTCAACAGTCTTTTGAACTGTTACTTTTTCAATTCCAGTATTCTTGGAAATTTCATTAACGATATCTGCTTTTGTCATTTTATAAAATATTTAATTATCAACAATTTACAAGAGTTAAATCGAAATGCAAATATATAGGATTTCTCTAAATTATAAAACTCTGACTGCTATTTTTTGATAAATAATTTAAATATTGTGATTCGATTTTGCTATTTTTATTACAAAATCGTTAATCAAAACAATGCACAATACTGATTTACTGAACATTAGATTCTTATCATAATCGTACTTTTTAAAAAAAATATTTTTAAAAATTTGGATAAAAAATTAATAATTAAACATATATCTGTCAAATCCGAGTTTTCAAACATGATATCTCAATTAAATCTCTTCATTTTTTCGCACTTTGTCCTTATAAATATTCAATTATTTTGTACAAATAAAATAACATTATGCTTAATCATTTGAAATTACCTATATTTCGAAGATTTTAATTAATAATGAGTAATGTCTATCGAAATTGAATTAGTGAATTGGTATTTAAAAAACAGCAGAGATCTTCCATGGCGAAACACCAAAAATCCATATAAAATATGGATCTCAGAGGTTATTCTGCAACAAACCAGAGTAAATCAGGCATTATCCTATTATCATGCATTCTTGGAAATGTTTCCAACTGTTTCTTCGCTAGCTAAAGCAAGAGAAGAAGATGTTTTGAAAATCTGGCAAGGTCTGGGGTATTACAGCCGGGCTAGAAATTTACACAGTAGTGCAAAATACATAATAAATATACTTGGGGGCAAATTTCCAGACAAATACAAAGATCTTCTCCAACTAAAAGGTATTGGTGAATATACAGCTGCCGCTATTGCTTCCTTTGCTTATAATGAAAAAGTAGCAGTGGTAGATGGTAATGTATTCCGGTTATTATCCAGACTTTATGCAGAAGCAACCCCAATCAATTCAACAAAAGGAAAAAAATTATTTTTTGAAGTAGCCTCAAATATGAATGAGCTGCAGGAACCAAATCTGTTTAACCAGGCTATTATGGAATTCGGTGCACTTCAGTGTACACCTAAAAATCCAGATTGTCAAAATTGTACTTTAAATCAATTCTGCTTGGCATTTAGTCAAAATAGTGTTGCTGAATATCCAGTCAAAATAAAATCAAACAAAAAGAAAGACAGATATTTTTATTATATTTTTATTGAAAATGATGGATTTACTTATATAAAAAAAAGAGGGTCTAAAGATATTTGGCAGGGTTTATTTGAGTTTCCAATAATTGAAACTATCGAGGATATGGATTTCAACAAATTATGCATGACAGAAGAATGGAACAAAATTATTGAAAATTACCCAGTAATATTGAATTATGTATCCGACAAAATAGCCCATCAACTAACTCATCAACAACTTTTCATCCGGTTCATTTCAATTAAAATTGGATTGTCTTCTTCTCAAAAATTTACATTTGACAATAAGTTCCAGAAAATTTCAATTGATGATATTGCAAAATACCCGGTTCCAAAACCAATTGAAAATTTTATTCAAAACAATAAAACCATAACAATTCAAGAGTAATATTTCTTTAACAATAAAGATTTAAACAGCCCTTGAATTATATTGGAAACCAACTTTGCATCAACAATTTAATTTGAACATTAAAAAAAACAACAATGAAAAGCACAAGTTTAATCAAGGCAAATCATGCTTTGGCAAACGTAATTCACACTGATTTTACATTACTTAGCGTAATTAAAAGGTTTGATATTAAACTGGGAATTTCAGATAGTACAATCAGAGAAATTTGTGAAAATTACAATATCAGTTTAGCTTTTTTTCTAGAAATATTAAATGCTTATCACGATAAAAATTATTTTGCCACAAAAAAATTACAGTCATTCTCGATTCAGCTCATTGTGAATTTTCTGAAAAGTTCTCATCATTATTATAATAATGAAAAAATATTATCAATAGAACGGCAGATTCAAAAGCTAGAATGGGATTCTCCTGATCACGAGCGAAATCTTACAATCCTTAAAAAATTCTTTAACGAATATAAAAATGAAGTTAAGGCACATACCGGACACGAGGAAGAAACTGTATATCCTTATGCAATTTTTATTGAAGAATCCTGTAGCAAGAACGAAAATATCGAAGAATGCATTTCGAAAATGCAAAATTATTCGATTACAAATTATGCCAAGGAACACGATAATATTGAAGAAAAATTAAAGGATCTTAAAAATATAATAATCAAATACTTACCTCCACCAAGTAATCAGAACATTCTTTATGAAATTTTATCGGAGCTTTTTCTTCTTGAAAAGGATTTGAGCGATCATGCAAGGATTGAAGAGAAAATTCTGGTACCGAAAATTCTTGAAATGGAAGAAAAACTTAAACAAAAAATTTAGATTATTCTTTAAAAAGGCAATTATGTCGAAAATTACGTTTCTTATATTCGAAAAATCATACTTAATCAGGAAGGGAATTGTTACTCTGATAGAGGAATTTGAAAATTGCGAAATTATTTTTGAATATAATGATATTGAAAATATTCATTCTTTAATAAAACAGCATAAGCCTAACGCGGTTATCATTAATCTGGCTCTATTCAACTTTATACCTATTAACTTAATTACCCGTATCAGGAATGAACTACATTGCGCTATCATGGCTATTGGCCCGGATTTCGAGTCTTTAAAATCCGAATTTATCGATGAATATCTGTATTATTTCGATGATAAAAGTGAATTATTGAAAAGATTAAAGCATTTTGTGGATAATTTAAAAAGAACTGAAAGTTTGGGAAAAAATCCAGGCATCAAAAAAACCGACCACGAATTATCTGAACGAGAAAAAGGTGTAGTTATTCTTGTAGCTAAAGGATTAACCAATAAAGAAATAGCTGACACCCTATTTATTAGTATACATACGGCAATGACACATCGAAAAAATATTGCACGAAAGCTTGGAATCAAAACTGCTTCGGGAATAACAGTTTATGCTATATTGAATAAACTAATAGATATGAAAGATTTGAAATAATTCTCGAAAATAATTGATAAAATACCAATTATTCTAATACATATTAATTATTATTGAATTATCCCAAGTGTATCAGCAGGAATTTCAGGTGTTTCGGCAATATTACTCTTATGCTTTTGCCTGTCATAAATAAAAAAGCTGTACTTGATAGTATCGTATGTAAAGAACATTTTCGAGTACTCCATTGTTACCTCATAATCAGCCTTTAAAGTCTTATCCTGACCTTCGGGTTGCTGATATGGCGTTCTGTAATAGTGAGGAGCCAACAAATTAACCTCAGTAAACACTCCATCAATTTTCTGATAGAGGGTTATAAACAGATTTTTATTATTAAGTATCTCAAATCCAGGATAACCGCCTTCTGGTAAACCAATATCACCATCACCATCGACCAATGAAATTGTAAGCTGTACTTTCTTTATTTCATTGCCCAACGTATCAGTTCCATCTGCTAATGAAACCGATTTAAATGCAATCTCTGGAACATTAGAATACATTTTTGGCTTTTCGCACGAACACAAAAACCAAAAAATAAGAAAAATAAAAAATGTAAAACGGACTATTATTTTCATACAACAATTTATTTCTTTGTTATATAACGATAGAAATACAGAAAATATTGAGAATTATTTGCTCCTCATATAAATTTGAATTGGAACACCCGTAAAATCAAAATGTTCCCTTAGCCTGTTTTCAAGATATCTTTTGTAAGCCTCCTTAACATATTGTGGCAAATTGCAATAAAATGCAAACGAAGGTGTTTCTGTTGGCAATTGGGTAACATATTTAATACGAACAACTTTCCCTTTATTTGTAGGTGGCTGATTTGCTTCTATCAGTGGAAGCATCAACTCATTCAACTTGGATGTTTGTATTTTTTGTTTACGGTTTTGATAAACTTTCATAGCCTCTTCGAGTACTTTAAACAACCGCTGTTTGGTAAGAGTAGAGGTAAAAATAATAGGCACATCAACGAATGGAGCAATTTTTTCTTTTATTGCAGCAATGTATTGATTGGTTGAATGTGTGTCTTTTTCAACCAAATCCCACTTGTTGACCAATATAACAACGCCTTTTTTATTTTTCTCGGTCAGATGGAAAACATTAACATCCTGCGATTCCATACCTAAAGTTGCATCTAGCATTAAAAGGCAAACATCAGCTTCTTCAATTGAACGAATTGATCTCATTACGGAATAAAACTCAATATTCTCGCTTACTTTACCTTTTTTTCTTAAACCGGCAGTATCGATTAATATAAAATCATGTCCAAATTTATTGTATCGCGATGAAATTGAATCTCTGGTTGTTCCCGAAATTGGAGTAACAATATTACGCTCTTCACCAACAAGTGCATTAATAAAAGAAGATTTGCCAACATTTGGCCTTCCCACAACTGCAAATTTGGGAATATCAATGGTTTCTTCATCTACAGGCTCATTAGGGAAAAGTTCCACTACTTTATCAAGCAAGTCACCGGTTCCACTTCCACTCATCGATGATATTAGATAAAGATCTCCTAACCCAAGTCCGTAAAATACATTGGCATCGTATATCAGATTGTTGTTATCAATTTTATTTACCACAAGTAATACTTTCTTTTTACTTTTTCTGAGTAATTTAGCAACAGCATCGTCCAAATCGGTTATACCACTTACTACATCTACCAAAAAAATAATCACATCAGCTTCTTCAATTGCCAACATGGCTTGTTTGCGAATTTCTTCTTCAAAAATATCATCTGAGTTGACCACGTATCCACCTGTGTCAATAACTGAAAAATCAACACCGTTCCAAGTGGAGGCACCATAATTTCTGTCACGAGTTACTCCGCTGGTTTCATGGATTATGGCATCCCTGCTTTCTGTAAGACGATTAAATAATGTTGATTTACCTACATTGGGCCTTCCTACTATTGCTACTATATTATTCATTTATAATCTATTATTTGTATTTTTTATTTTTGTTTGATCAATCCCATTTAAGTTCAAGTTTTTCTAAAATCCTGGTCAATTCTTTTGCTTCGATAAGCAAATCAACCCGTTCATTTAATAGACTTCCTTTTACTTCAATATTATTTAAAAATTCTGCGCAATTGTTAGCTAATTGAATACAATTAGAATGAATTACCTGTTTGTTTTCATTTATATGATTATCAACCAAATCAAGAAAAGTAGAATATAACTGGTTTGATGTTTTTAATAAACCGGTTGTATAACTATTTGTTATATTTTGGTTTAGCAGCGTTTTTGTAAAACTAAAAACATCCACCGAAAATATATAAATTTTCGATTCGAGTTTGGTCAATTCTGTTTCATCCATCCTGATTTCTTTACTATATCTGATATCCAAACTTTTTTAAAGATTGTTTTTTGTTTTTCCAATCTTTATCAACTTTCACAAACATGCTCAAAAAAACCTGTTTTTCAAAAAATGCTTCAATATCTTTTCGCGCCATAATACCTGTTTTTTTTAGTGCTTCTCCTTTATGGCCAATAATAATTCCTTTTTGTGTATCGCGCTCAACATAAATTACTGCGTTGATATGAATAATCTTTTCAGATTCTTTAAATTCCTCAATTTCAACTTCTGCTGCATATGGAACTTCCTTTTTATAATTCATCAATATCTTTTCTCTGATAATTTCTGAAACAAAAAACCTTTCGCTTTTATCTGTTAGCTGATCTTTTGGATAAAAAGCTGGTCCTTCAGGTAAAAATTCCAAAATTTTATCGAACAAAACAGTGATATTGAAATTCTCTGTTGCACTTGTTGGAATAATCAAGGCGTTTGGTATAATACCTTTCCAGGTATCAACCAGAACCTCTATTTTTTCCTGATTCGCAAGGTCAACCTTGTTAATTACAAGAATTACGGGCACATTCGTTTCTTTTACATATTGTATAAATTCTATATTTTTATCAATTGTTTCATAAACATCTGAAATATACAATATAATGTCGGCATCAACCAGTGCAGATTTAGCAAAGTTAAGCATCGATTCATGCAACATTGAATTTGGCTTAAGCACACCAGGGGTATCGGAATATACTATTTGAAAATCTTCACCATTAACAATTCCCATAATTCGATGTCTGGTTGTTTGCGATTTAGAGGTAATTATTGAAAGCTTTTCGCCAACAAGCATATTCATGATAGTTGATTTCCCTACGTTTGGATTTCCAACAATGCTAACAAATCCCGATTTGTGTTTCTCCATTTTGTAATTTTCTATAAATCAAAAGTCAACGTTAATTTGAATGCAAAGTTATCACTATTATTTGAAAATGAATAAGGTCCGTAGCGATAAAATAAACCAAAGCCATAACCGACAAAGCCCATCTGCTTAATTAAGTTATTAAATAAGATTCCGGATTCGAAATATCCCTTCTCCATAGTCTTAAAATCGATGGAATGATGCAATTCAGGTTTTTGCAATTGACCGAAACCTGCACTTGTAGTAAAAATAATTTTTGGTTTAAACTTTTTCGCTTTAAATAGAAGGCCTCCAAAGTCCTGACGAAAATGGATTGACACAAATTCATCAGATAAAAACTCATTCATTCTCATTGTGGCAAAGCTATTGGCTGTTTCAACATCAAAATCATAATAACTTTCATGTCCGTTATAAAGCATATAGTAGGGCAAATCACCGAATGTTTTTCCACCTACAAATTGCAGGTTTGTTCGCCCAAAAGATTTAGTGAGAAAGCTTATATCCAATCTGGCTTCGATTTTTGTATATTCAAAATCGCTAAAATTGTTTTTAAAGCCTTTTAATAAATTAAGATACAGAACAGGTGTATTATTTGGATTTGATGAAATTAGGTTTCCGGCTAAATAGGCCAATTTTTCATTTGGGGCAAACTTGAATTGGATCCCAGCTTCATGGAAATGATAGGCCTTGGCTGGTTCATCTATACCATTTCCATTAATAAAATAATAACTGCTTGTATTTTTCCTTATTGATTTTCTTGATAAAAGATTAACTTTTAAGTGTTTTAAAGTTCTGAATTGTAAGTTAGCCGTAATATCAATATTATATGTCATATCTTTAATCAAATACTGACGATAAATTTCAGTCGAATTAAAGCCTGAATTCTCATTAAAAAACTGGTATCCAGATGATTCCATTACATCATTTTTATAGTCGATACCAATTTGAAGTTCTTGTTTGGGTGCCAAATTAAACAACAGATTGCCACCATACTTATAAGCATTGTCTTTAAAGCCATAAGCAGTGTATGCTCCAACTGAAAAATATGGCGAAACCTTATCATTGGTGCGAAATCCTATTCCTGGCCGGAATCCTTCGTAAACATTAAAATCCAGAAGACTCATCACCGCAATATCGATAAAATAAAACGGAATATAACCAGTTGAAAGGGCTTTAAAAGTTTTTAGTTTAAAATCGAGTTTTTCTTCTTTGCCGATGCTATCCATGGTTTTGTAAGTCTTTAATTCTCTTACATCCAAAGGTATATATCGATATTTGTCCCAAACAGAATCACTTTGGGCGTATGCTGATTTATCAACTTCAAGTTCTATTGCCTTGAATTTATTATTTTCGATATCTTCATTGACCTTAATATTTGTAAGGTAACTTTTACCAATACCAATAAAATTCGTTTGAAAGCCTCCAGATTCAGCTTTCAACATATTCCCAAAAACTAAATCTGTATTTAATTCTACTGGAAACCAATATTGATTATCAATTAATTTATAATTCTGCTGGATTTTAATATCAATAATTCCATTCGATTCTACTGGTTTGGCAACAACACTCTGTATTGCATATTTATAGGAATTGATATTTAAAAGACCGGCAAGTCCTTCAAAATTCCTGTTTTTTTTGGGCTTAAAAGAAATGCTGAATACAGTATCGCCACGTTCGGTTATGGTAGTATCTTCTATATTAAAAAAATACCGATTGGTTGATCCTGTGCTAATTGGGTTAATGTATCGACTATCCATTAATGTGATCATTTCATCGTAAAATGAAAATGATTGTAGTTGAGTTGCCAGCATAATAAACGAAGGTTGTTTTAAACCCGAAACCCTAGAAGCAATAACCTGTTCATTGACTTTCCCTGGCTTTTTATATTTTCGCTCACTTATGGATTCCATCATGAAAAGATGCTGACTATCAATAAATTGTTTCATTTTTATCCTACTCGAATCCATCTCCATTTCATGGGTTAATAAAGTAGAATCATTCATCAGATTTTTTGCATTCTCTATATCCAAGGTAAAGATCATCTTGTTATAGGATGTATAGCTATAATTAGATAGATTATCGGGGTTATTCAATTTCCTGTTTTCCAATACTTTATTAATTATTCGATGTGCAGGGTTTTCTCCCGGAAAAATCACAACTTCATTTATATTGAAAACCTTTTTAGTTAAGCGGATTGTTAGAAAATCATCAAAATTAATTTCATCCTTGCTCAAATGCTTTGACTCATAGCCGAGATAGCTGAATATTAAAAACTCTATATCACTTGGTTTTTTAATCAAAAAATTACCATCCATATCTGTAGTAATTCCTTGATTTTTATTATTATATACGATGTTAACAAATGCCAGCCCCTCTTTGGTTTCGCCATCAGTAACGATACCTTTCAATTCGGTTTTTTGTGCCAGAATCGAAATATAAAAAATCGGTAATAAAAGACAAAATACTATAAAGAGAATCCGTTTCATCTGATTATGGTTCTTTTTATTATGTTCATATATAAACAAAAAAGCAAAATTATTATTGATGCATAAAGCGATATTTTTCCAATGAAGTCGCCATTTTTGGTATAAAAGGTTCGTTTATTATTCTGAAAAATAGATCCTGCCAAATAATTTTGCTCCCAGGACTTAGATTGCGCAACAATTTCGCCTTTTTGATTTATAAAGCAGCTAATTCCATTATTTGCAGAACGGGCAACACTTTTTCTTGTTTCAATGGCCCTGAGTTGCGAATGCATTAGTATTTGCTTTAATGCCTGCGTATTTCCCCACCATCCATCATTTGTAATTACTGCAATACTAGTAGCCCCTTCATCAATAAATTCCGAAACGAATTGCCCATAAACAGATTCGTAACAAATAATTGGTGCAATGCGTAAACTACTATCGTTTGAATAAAACACTTTTCGCTGATTATCAGCAGTTAACGAAGAAGTTAAACCTCCTAAATTAATATTTAGTTTTTTTAAAAATTGCAGATATTTTTGAAATGGCATTTTTTCGACCCCGATCACCAATTTTGATTTATGATAAATCTGAATGTTCGAATTTAGCATAAAGGCTGTATTATAAAACAATGAATCTTTATCAATAACCCGATATGAATACAAACCTCCTAAAACCGATACTTTTTCATTTCTTATCATTTGACTATCCAATGTTAACAATAATGAGTTTTTCCTTACTGCTTGTTCGTCAAGATAAACCGGAAATGAACTCTCCGGGAATATATAACAATCAATTTTTAAAGAATCATCATGTAGGGCAAGATTTATCTGGTTATTTATTTGCTGTCTAAATAGTTTTGAATTGTATTTTTCGGTATATGGATCTATATTTGGTTGAATAATCTTAATTTTCGCTTCCAGTCCCTCTTCTTTATATCGCCTATATATTCCTTTAGAAATTTGCAATGGAACCAAAATTGTAAAACTCAAGATAAAAAACATCAAAATTGAGTATTTGATATTCTTTGAAATCAAAAATTTCAATAAAGAAAACAATAATACATTAACAATCAAAATCCACAAAGTACCGCCTAAAACACCAGTATACTCATACCATTGAATATCTTTTGGTATTTGGCCCAACCAATTGCCAAGGTTCATAAAGGGCCATGAGAACTCCCAGCGGTAATGAACATATTCCAATGACAACCAATAGGTTATAAAGGAAATTATTCCGATGATATAACCAAATCTTTTCCAAGTTAAAGAACTTAGTACAACTACAATAGCCATAAAAAAAGAGTTGAGCAAAATAACGATCAGAAAACCAAAAAAAGATGACTTTGAAAGCCACCATATATTTGCAACATGGAAAATTAAAAAAATAAGAAAAGATAGATTGAAAACCTTGGTGTAATGGTTTTTGACATTTTGAATAATAAATAGTATTGGAATAAATGCAACAAATAAAGTAAGAGATGGAAAAAAAGGATTCCAAGCAAGTCCAAATAGCAAACCGGAAATAATAAGAAAATATGTTAAGGCTTTATTCAAGCTTGTGCAGGTTTAATATTTACCAGGTAAACTCCTAACATGATTACTACAATTGAAAGAATTTGTATAAAATTAAGGGATTCACCATCCAGAAAGCCCCAAAAAATAGCAATAATTGGAATAAGATAAGTAACTGACGAAGTAAACAAAGCAGTAGTATATTTAATTAAATTATTAAACATAATGGTTGCTATAACTGAACTAAATAAAGCCAGAAGAAAAATACAGGCAAAATTTTGAATAAATCCATGACTATGAATTGCGCTAGTAAAATTGGAATTAAATAAATAAATTCCGGCAAATGGACCGACAAATAAAAAAGAGACCGCCGTAATCGTAATTCCATCTAAATCAGGTAATTTTTCTTTAATTTCATTCACATTAAATGCATACATCATTGTAGCCAGCACAATAAAAAGCGGATACATATTTTTAATTTCAAATTTAAATCCTGATGCAAAAATAATGAGTAAAAGAGCGCTAGCCAATCCAAGAAAAACGCCCAATAAATTAAGCCAATTAAATTTTACTTTATATATAAGCAGACCTACCAGTAAAGCAAACAAAGGTGTCATTGAGTTTAATACTCCTGCCATTGAACTACTTATTTCCGTTTGCGCTTTTGTAAATAAAAATGCCGGAATTGCATTCCCGATAAATCCAACGCTTATAAGTGATTTAATATGTTTCCGTTGAACTCTTTTTATTCGATTAAACAGAAACGGAATGAGTAACACAAATGAAATAAAAATTCGAAGTGCAGCCACCTGTGTATGAGAAAATGAAATCAATCCACGCTTCATCAGAATGAACGAAGTTCCCCAAATGACGGCCATTATCGAAAGAATAAACCATTGCCATGTTTTTTTATTCAAATCGACCAATTGTATAATTGCATTCATTTGGTTTTCTATATATTAATATTTAAAAGACAGCAAAACTATTACAGAAATACATTTCCATTCATTTAATGATTTATGGCGTATATATAAATCTGTGAGTTCTAAAACTTAAGTAATGAGCAATTTATGTTGCCAATTTTAAAATCGAATTTTTATTTGAGAGGAAATCAAATTTATTAATGATTATGATAATAAAAAACCCGACATGCCCATAATAAGCATATCGGGAATTACAATTTTAAGCAGTATTATAAAAACCTAAATCTATTCTGCAACAGGTTTTCTGTAGTAAACTTTTTTCTCAATGTATTCTTGAATTGCTATTAAGCTGGCTTTAGGGAGGCGCTCATAGAATTTAGAAATTTCAATCTGTTCCCTGTTTTCAAAAATTTCCTCAAGATTATCGGTATATGAAGCAAATTCTTCCAGCTTGGTACTAAGTTCACTTTTTATTTCTACACTTATTTGATTTGCCCTTTTGCAAATTGTAGCTATAGATTCATAGATATTACCGGTATCAGCATCCAAATCAATTTGGTTTCGGGTGATGGTTGTAACCGGAGCATTTGTTTTTTTAAAATTGATATCTGCTTTCATTATTTTACCAATTATTATTAATTAAGAATTTCAAGTTTTCTATTTATATCTTCATAAATTCGTGCAACATCTTTTCCATATTTGCTGTTAGGATAACTTTTAATAAATGACTTATAATCCTTGAGTGTATCCTTAAGTCTTTCTGTAGTTTTTCCGAACACTGAGCCAACAGCATAGAGATAGTTGGCTTTTATTGTATAATACATTAATTCCTCGCGATATTCTGAATCGGGAAATTCTTTTAAACTTCCCCGAAACGATATAACTGCTGCTTTATACTTACCAACTTTGTAATAAAGCATTGCGTTTTCGTATGATTTTTCTTCGAGCCTGAGCCTTAATTCGTCAATAAGCTCATTGCATTGTTGAATTCTTTCACTTTGTGGATATCTACCAATATAAAGTTGAAATTCATTAATTGCTTGTTTTGTAGTTGCCTGATCAAGCGAAGGTTTTGGAGCATCAAGATAATAACAATATGCACTCATATAAGCACTTTCTTCGGCATGCACACTATTTTGAAACTGGCTGGTAAATTTTCTGAAATAATGCCCGGCCAGAATATAATCCTTCAAATAATAGTTGCAATATGCATATAAGTATGAAACTTCTTCTCCTTTATCTGTTCCTCTGTAAATAGGTACTAATTGCTCAAATATGGTCATTGCTTTAGCATAATCTTCCTTGTCGTAATATGCCTTTGCTTCATTATATTTAAGTTCTGAATCGGAGCTTTTGAGTACTTTCTGATATTTACATGAATTGCCTACAACAAATGCAATTAAAATAAGAATCAATAAATAGGATGATTTTTTTTTCATTATTATTTTTTATTTTTTCCCTATTTCTATATCTTTTCCAAGGAAAATAAGCGGACAAAGATAAAACAATATTTTAAACTTAACGGAAATCTTTTTGAATTATTTTAATTTAGAATAAGCCAGATCAAAAATTTACAAACTATTATTGGATTACTTTTACATATTGTTTTGCGCAAAACACTTTGTATACCCAACTTGTTTTTGCTGTATTTCCTGTAATTTTAACAGTTATTACACTGTCAGGGCTCTCAAATTCAATAGATTGATTATATTTACCTGTAAGGAAATTCTTATTTGAGAAAATGAGATTTTTTTCAGAAATAGTATTCAATTTTCCATTGAACACTTCAACTTTGGATGGAAAATCAAATAAATTGTACCAAAGAACGAAGCGACCTTTGGAAAAATTCATTTTGAAATTATTTAATGTCGTTTTTGCACCCTTCGATTGAATAATACTATCACAGGGAATCAATTTATATAAAACATCAATAGAATCATCTTCAAGTAGATTAATCTTAAAAATACTGTCTAATGCGAAAGATTTGCTCAGTGATTTAAATCCAATAGCACTGATTTCATATTTTAGCGGAAGTTTATTATTAACTGTAGCAAAATTAACAAACCCCTTTTCATTAGTAAATTGTTCAAAAACAGCATCGTCATATATCAGTTTAATTCTACTTCCAACCACTGGTAAAGCCTTTTTTGTTCCATTAATATAAAACTGATAGCTTTTAATTTTTACTGAATCCTTTTTAACTATTACCTGTTCATCTTCATTTGCATCATTGTTACTGCTGCTTGAATTTGCATATAATACAATTATCCCAATAAGCAGAACCAAAGGTATTATCCAAAAGTATACAGATGCTGTCCTTGTTTTGAAGATTATTTCGTGAATTTCATCATCTTTCTGACAAATAAATTCCGCTTCTACTTTCTTTCCCTGCAGCGAAACCATCGCTTTTATTTTATCGCCAATCAAAACATCATCAACTATTGCTTCTCCAGCCTGATTGGTATATTTATTTCGTACATTAACCCCATATTCTAATCGCAATACTGCATTTGGTATTGGGTGCATTTTGGAATTTACAAGCCTAAACCTCATCCTTACCTGAGATTCAAATTTTTCGGAATTTTGAGCATACAGCGAAAGTTTTTCTCCGTGAAGTATATATTCATCAATATTTTTTTCGCATCTGAATTTATGCCATGGTAAGGATTTTCCAAACATAAGTTGCTTACATTCAACATAATCACCAACCTTAATATCATCGATAACAACACAACCAAAATGATCTGTTACTGTTTCAAATTCGTTTTCGCCAACTTTAAATCGAACATCCGCAGTTCTAATAATCTGACCGGTTTTATCAACAAGTTTAAATTTCATGTTTGAAACCTCATAGAACTTTTCTGCAATAATAAAATATTGTGCTTTATCTTTGATGCACTTGTTTATTTCAACATTGCATTCTTTATCATTAAAAACCTGATAAACCTTTACATTGGTGTTCAATGGTATTTTTTCAAGCAGAATCTGACCTGTATTATCACTTACTTTTTCTATTTTTTGATCGAGATATTCAAAAAAGATGGTTGCTCCAGTTACAGATTCTTCTTCAGTGCCAATTGTAATAAACACCATATCAATCAATGGTGCGTCCAGTTTAATTATCGGAAAATCACCTTCGTTAAATATAAATGTCTTCTTATCTTTTTTATGAATATAACAAGTTATTTTTTCGCCTTTTTCTGATTCGAAAAACTCTACTACCCCTTCCATGTCAGTAATATAAACCACTTCACTGCCTCCAGTTAAAAAAGTGACTTCAATATTTGAAAAGGCTTCACCTTGATTATCGGTAAATTTAATCTTCATTTCAGGTATGTATCTTAGTGGTTAGAATAAAAAAGTTTAAAAAAAATGGCCATCTGAAGTATTTTTTTTGATTATCCCACAAATTTGATAAAATAAAATGTAAAGATAAAATTACAATTCAATTATTTGTCAAGATTTTAATAAACATAAGACGTAAGAATAAAAATTATTGTGTATAAACCTTTAATAATTTATTACGGATAGATTTATTATATCCTAACAAATCAGATATTATAACAAATTAAATCCACTTAGCTTTGTATCAAATTGCAATTATTTTCGAACAAGAATTCTGCCAAAATAATTGACTTAATTGTATTTGATTAATTTTCAATTGATTAACCATCTCAAAGATAACTAATCTAAAATTTACCTGAAAATGAGCTTAATTTCTCGTAGTTAAATAAAAAAACCTGACTCAAGCATTATATGCCCAAATCAGGTTTTTTAAATTAATTAATTTTAGGAGTTGAAACCAAATTTCAAAACTAAGTTTTACAATGTAACATTTCCTTTTTTCGATTTTTCAATTATGTAATAAAGTATTAGACTCACTCCTCCAAATAGAAGAATCATCGAAAACATTGCTACTTCGCGATGGAGAGTAGTTACATTCGCAACAATATCCCCAGTTAAAACACCCAAACCGATACCTACCAAAAACATCCCTATTTTTAAAGTCGGGAATGGTTTTGAACTGGTTTTAAACAAGCTTGCTTCGGCTCCTTTATCTATAAGGGCCATTCGCTCTTTGTTCCGGGTTGTGTAATATACATACAATATCAACACTATACTAGCAAAGAGGCTAATCGGGACTAAAATTCCTTCCATATCAATACAATTTAAAGTTTATATTTTGTCTGTCAATTTCTTTGACGCTGTAAACTTGTTTTGGGTTACATTTTTGTCCAATTATTTTTGTAATTTTATATAAAATTGATTTTCGGTTTTGGTTTAATATTGAATAACAGCACGTTATGGTTTCTGCGTTTTTAATTAAAATATTTATGGATTTTCTCATTTTAGCTTTAATATAGAAAAACCGAATAATTTATATGTGAATTTAACTTTTATTGTTATTAAATTGTAACCAAAATAGGACTTCGATCGTCTAAGAAAGTAGGATGGAAAAAACAGACGAACTAAAATTAATAGAACAGGTAAAACAAGGCGATTTATTGGCCTTTAGATTGCTGGTTGACAAATATAAAACCATGGCATTTCATATTTCTGTTCAAATAGTAAGGAATGTTGAAGATGCTGAGGAAATTGCACAGGATGCTTTTCTTAAAGCTTATGAGTCAATTAACCGTTTTAAAGGCGAATCGAAATTTTCAACCTGGTTTTATAGAATAGTATTTAATTTGGCAGTTTCAAAAACCAGAAAGAAAAAAATTGAAACCAGTAATATTGACGAAACAGAAATTTCGGATTTTGAAATTGCCAGTGCTTATGAAGAATTCACATCATTGGAAAAGGAAGAGCGTTCGCAGCAATTAATGGAAGCTGTTGAAAAATTAAAAGAGGATGATTCATTAATTATTACCTTATTCTATTTAGACGAAAATTCAATTGAAGAAATTAGCGCAATAACAGATTTAAGCATTTCAAATGTTAAAATTAAATTACACAGGGCACGAAAAAAGTTATTTCAAATTCTCAGTGAGAATAAAATGATTGAAAAATAAATTTGCAAAAGCATAAAAAAAACACAAATCATGGACGAAAAAGATTTAGATAATTTCAGTAAAAAGATTTTTGAAAACTATAAGGTTCAAAGGCCTCCAGAGGATTTTACGGATAAGCTAATGCTGAAAATTGAACAAGCAAAGAATCCTTCAAAACAAGAAAAACCGATATTTGGGAAAAAGTTTATTTTGTTATTTGTCCTTACTTTTTCAATACTTATTACATTTGGTTATATTTTTCAGGATAAAACCACCGGAAGTGGAACAAGCTTTTGGGATAAATTAAACCTTCCGGGTTTTGATTTTGAAAAGCTTATGAAACTTTTTAATTTGAACATTGAGTTTGGATTGTTTGCAAAATTAATTATTGCATCAATCATTGTATTGGTTGTTATTGACCAACTTACCGGGTCGGTAATTGATTATATTATCGATTCGAAGAAAAAATAAAAGACCAGATTTTGATAATTGTTCAAATCTGGTCTTTTTATAATTTTTATAGAAATATCAAAACAGATTAAAATGGCAAATCATCCGTTTCTTCCGGAATATCTTTTTCATCAAAAGGAGGAATTTCCGAATGACTTTCGGAAGAAGCCTGTCCACTTGATTTACTTATTTTCCAAGCACGTAAGTCTGTGTACCATTTTGAATTAAACTCTCTTGACTCAGGATTAAAGCTGATTGTAACCTCTTCGCCTATTTTCAGTTTTTTAAGATCTGCAACTTTATCCCCCCAGGTAGAAAAGCATACTTTTTTAGGAAACTGATCAGCAGTTTCAACTACAAAATCCTGCTTTACCCAACGGCCATTTTTACCTTCGCCAGATTGTTCGGGCAATATTGCAACTATTTTTCCACTTAAGTCTAAACTCATTGGTGTTTATATTCAGTTAATTAGTCAACAATAACAATTTTCTCAATAACATCACCTTGTCTTATTTTGTCAATAACATCAAGGCCTTCGTAAACTTTACCAAAAACAGTATGAACTCTGTCGAGGTGCGCTGTGTTTTCGCGACTATGGCAAACAAAAAACTGAGAACCTCCCGTATCTTTACCTGCATGAGCCATTGAAAGCACGCCTCTATCGTGGTATTGGTTTCCACCACTGGTTTCGCACTTAATTTTGTAGCCTGGTCCACCAACTCCTGTTCCTTGTGGGCATCCACCCTGAATTACAAAATTAGGGATCACTCTGTGAAAAGTTAAACCATCATAGAAACCTTTTTTAGATAAATCAACGAAATTTTTAACAGTGACAGGAGCATCTTTTTCATAAAAATCGACTTTCATCAAGCCTTTTTCTGTATATATTTCAGCTTTCATGATTTTTATTTTAATTTAATACAAAGAATATGAACAAAAACAGGTGGAAAACCACCTGCTTTATATATAAATTATTTAACCTTAAGCGTTTTATTCATTTTAGCAGGGTTAAAAGAAGGCTGCTTTTGTTGTGGAGGTAATATTTCCATTAATTCCATTTCGAAAATCAAAACCATGTTAGGTTCTATTTTTCCGCCTCTCCGAGGATTTTCGCCATAAGCAAGTTGTGTAGGAAGAAATACTTTCCATTTTGAACCTACAGGCATCATTTTCAAAACTTCTTGCCATCCTGGAACTACACCTTTAACAGGAAATTCAGCAGGTTCTTTTCTATCAACAGAGCTGTCAAAAACAGTTCCATCGATTAAAGTACCATGATAATTAACTTTAACCATGCTTGTATCAGCTGGTTTTGGACCAGTACCTTCTTTAATTACGATATACTGAAGTCCGGTAGGAGTAGTAACAACACCTGGTTTTGTTTTGTTCTCTGCAAGAAAAGCTTCACCTTCTTTTTTATTTTTCTCACCTTTTAGTTTGTAAACTTTTTCAAAGTAAGCCATAATAAGAGGTCTTGCAGCTTCAGCTTTAATAGCTGCTTTAGCAGTATCGTTGTTTAATGCTGCTTCAATAGCATCACCAAAAGCAACTAAATTAAGTTCGTCAATTCCATTCTGTTTCAGGCTATTTCCGATATCAATACCTAAAGCATAACTAACTGAATCAATTTCGGCAGTTAACTTGGAAGAACCGCTTCCGGCAGCACCTTTACCAGATCTGTGGTTACATGCTACGATTGACAACAAAGCAAATAATACAAGTAGTAATTTGATTTTCATTTTTTTTATCTTTTAAAATTATAAATTTATAAATTCCGGACAAAAGTAATTGAAATTCTGAAAAACAAAACTACTTCGTTT
This sequence comes from Bacteroidota bacterium, assembly GCA_025361565.1. Taxonomy (GTDB): domain Bacteria; phylum Bacteroidota; class Bacteroidia; order Bacteroidales; family NBLH01; genus NBLH01. Next base: position 43,933 of record JANYKN010000032.1, read on the forward strand.
AAAAATTTCAAATCCCAAATACACATTATTTGTATTTAAAAACCTAACTTTTAATTGTACTAGTTTTGGTTTTTTGAATTGCGAAAAGAATCAATAACCGTTAGATTATTCTTTGAGATAAAATATTACAACGTATTAGAGTAAATGTAATATTATGATATTCAGTAATTTAAATAATTAAATAATTAAATAATTAAATAATTAAATAATTAAATAATTAAATAATTAAATAAAAAAATAAATATGCAATCGCATATAGGATTCCCGATATAAATAAACTACATTTGTCCTCATTAAAAAAAGACATCCAGCCTAAGTGCTAACAGTCGGCTGAATGTCCCTGTCATTGTATGGGCATTATGCCATACAAAATTAATTATTATTATTTACATCTAAAATTAATTTTGTATGAAAAAATTTGAAATTAGAAATTTTAAGGCAATTACAATTGTACTTGCCATGTTTGTTCTTTCAACCTTAGGTTGTGAGAAGGAAAAGTTTACAGAGGCTACGGTTGAAAAAACCGAAACCTACATTTTCGAAAATCAGGAATATACAGTAAAAATGATCAAAAATGGCGAAGATTATGTGCCAATCGAAAACGAAACAACAAAAATGCTAAGCGAAGCAATGGAAAATCCAACTTCAAGTGTTTATTTAGATTTGTCAACCGGCAAAAATTATCTTTTTAGAACTTCTGAGATAGGCGATGCTTTTATAGAAAATGTAAAAGAGGCAAATAAATCAACTGGAAACAAAATTTTAAAGGCATATAATAATAACACAGTAGATTATTTCACAGATAGATATTTTACTCCTTCTTGTTTGATTACGAGCATCAGTGGTGTAGTTGATCCCGGATTTCCTAATGCTGGAGACAAAGTAGATTTGGCTTCATATGGTTGCGATAATCAAATATCAAGTGTTTGGCTCCATGGACGAATTAATGGAAATGGTTTATATGTCACCTTGTGTGAACATCCTTCATATGGCGGACATAGATGTTACCTTTCTGTTGCTGCCGGAGTAAATGGACAAGCAAACCTTTATGATTACGTTATGATTAGATGGCTTGGGATAGTTAACAAAAGGTGGGATAGGGAAGCATCTTCAATTTATTATGGCATATAGTATTAATAATGAGGGATTTGCGTGTTCAAATCCCTCATTTTTTCAATCCTCAAACTTTTAATATGATAAGGAAAACTATTTTAATTATCCCAGGGCTAATACTTTGCATCTTCTTATACTCTTGCGAAAAGGAAATTGAACTTAAAATTGATGAAAGCGGCAAAATGCTGGTAGTAAACTCCATTATTTGTCCCGACTCTCTGGTTACGGTATCTGTTTCGTACTCGCAATACATTTTTGGCAACCAGCCAACTACTTATGTAGCCAATGCCAAGGTGCTGCTATTTGAGGAAGAAAAATTATTGGATACTTTGGTTTGGAAAGGCAAAGGTAAATACCAATCAAAACATAGGCCCCAAACCGATAAAAATTACCGGTTGGAAGTTTCGGACGAATCCCAAACAGCCATTGCTAAATGCAAAGTACCTGAAATGGTTTTGATTGAATCACTTAGTTCAGAAACAATTATGGCCGAATTTATGCGACCAGCCACGGAAATTACAATTTTGTTTAAAGACAATGTGGGGCAAAAAAATTCATATAAACTAATATTGAAAGGAATGCGTTTGTCAGATACATGGCCTGATCGTTATTACAGGATAGAGCCCCTCCTTTTTGAATACAACAAAGATGCCTTGGATGAACAAACAAATGCGCTTGACGAATTAAATGACTATATAAATTGCGCAGGCTGTTCAAAAGGAGGCAGGCGTGATTTAGTTTTTAGCGATAAATCTTTTGATGGGACAAGCAGGGAGATTGTTCTTAATCTTTGGGGTCTTGCATTGGAGGGTTATCCTGTTTATATCCACCTACAAACCCTTAGCGAAGACTATTATAATTATTTATACACCCTTGACAAAAACAAAGCAAAGGGTGCATTTTATGAACCTATTGCCATACATTCAAATATTGAAAACGGGCTTGGCATATTTGCGGCATATAATAATGTTGTTGATTCTTTGATGTTTTAGTATACCTTAAAATCCGAAAGTCACAGGGTGACTCTTTGATTCACAAGGAATTGAAAAAACTAAACTGAATTTAGCCACCCCATGATTATCAGCTATTTAATCCTAAGCCTGCGAATTTAAATATACCTTAAATTCAGTGAATCTCTTTGTTTATTATTATCACTCGACAAGAAATTCTATACACCAAACCAAACAAATGCATGATATCTAACAATTTAACCAAATCATTAATCAGTATAGTCTTTCTATTTATTGGCATAAACTGTTTTTCCCAACAATTTGTAATTAGTGGCTTTATTGAAGACAAAACCAGTGGTGAGAAATTAATCAATGCACATATATACACAGCGGATAAAAAGCACAATGTGCTCTCGAACAATTACGGTTTTTACAGCTTGGAAATCCCTGCAGGTGAAACAGAAATCTGGTTTTCGTATGTTGGTTTCAGTAATCAAAAAATAATACTCAATTTATCAAAAGACAGCACTTTAAATATTAGGCTAGAACCAAATATCCAAATAGATGAGGTTTTAATTACAGGTTCGAAAGTTGAAAAGATTGGCAAAATAGAAATAAACCCTGCCAAATTAAAAGGAATGCCCATGATTTTTGGTGAAACGGATATATTAAAGGCACTTCAATATTATCCTGGAGTACAATCGGGTAGCGAAGGCAGAAGTGGTTTGTATGTAAGGGGTGGCGGGCCCGATCAAAACTTAATACTACTTGACGGAGTGCCTGTTTACAATGTCAGCCACTTATTTGGCTTTTTCTCGGTTTTCAACCCCGATGCCATCAGCTCGGTTAAGCTTTATAAGTCCGATGTTCCTGCCAGGTTTGGTGGAAGCTTGTCATCGGTACTTGATATACAGATGAAAGAAGGAAACAACAAAGAATGGCATGGCGATTTTACTTTGGGATTGATAGCTTCTAAATTAACCGTTGAAGGCCCATTGAAAAAGGACAAATCTTCCATCATCTTTTCAGTGCGACGCACCTATCTTGATATACTAATGAAACCGTTCCTTGTGGCACAAAAAGGACAGGGAAATGCCAATATAAAAGCGGGCTATTATTTTCAGGACTTTAACCTGAAATTGAATTACAAATTCAACGAGAGGAACCGTATTTATCTAAGTGCATATACTGGTACAGATAAAGCCTACATCGATGACGAGAGCAGTCTGCAAGGAGAATTCATTACCAATCATGATATAAACAGTATCAAATGGGGCAATTTAACCACCGTGCTGAGGTGGAACTATGTTTTCAATAATAAACTTTTCGCCAATACCAATATTTCATACAGTAGGTATAAATATCAAACCAGTATTGACAGCAAAGTAATTACAAGCATACCCGCAGGTGTTTATACAGACAACTCGTTATTTAATAATTTTTCCGGGATTGAGAGTTATGCCCAAAATACACAATTTGATTATTTTTTAAACTCCAAACATCACTTACAGTTTGGTTTTGGCAATACATATTTTGTATTTACTCCTGGTTCAATAAGTTACGAACAACGGAGCGATATGGACAGTACCCTTAATAGTAAAGTGGAACATCTTAACAGTAACGTATATGCCTATAAATTAAGCCTTTATGTTGGCGATGAAATCAATTTCAAGAAATTGAAGCTGCAAATTGGAGCGCATTACTCCGGATTCAACAAAAAAAATACCTATTACCAAAATATTGAACCAAGGCTTGCGGTAGAATATTCTGTCAATGACCATATTGTGCTTTATTCTTCCTATACTAGAATGGCTCAATATATTCATTTGGCAAGCAATAATTCGGGAGGATTACCTACGGATTTATGGTTGCCCTCAACCGAAATTGCAAAACCTGAAACTTCAACACAATATTCCATAGGCATGGCAATAAGCATAAAGAAAGATTTCAGGATAAGTTTAGAAACCTATTACAAAGAAATGGACAAACTGCTGGGATATAAAGAAGGAGCCGAATATTTTTCTACCACCGTCAATTGGGAAAACACAATTACTCAGGGTACAGGCCAAGCTTATGGCATGGAGTTGCTTTTTGAGAAAAATTCAGGTAAGTTTACTGGATTGATTGGCTATACACTTGCATACTCTACCCGAAAATTCGCGGAATTGAACAAAGGAAAAGAGTTCCCTTATAAATATGATAGGCGCCACGATATTTCAATCGTAGGCAATTATAAATTCAACGACCATATCAATATTGGGGCGGTTTGGGTTTATGGAACAGGCAACTCGATTACTTTGCCCACGCAACGTTATACTTCCATAGATAAAATGGAACTTTTTGATTTGGACAATATGGGAAAGGATAACCTAGAATATTTTGGGATTAAGAACAATTTCAAATTACCGGCATATCACAGGCTTGATGTTTCTATCAATATGACCAAACAAAAAAAGAAAGGAATAAGGACTTGGTCCTTAGGGGCATACAATGTATACAACCGCCAAAACCCTTATTTGGTTTATACCAAGGAGGTAAATGGCCAAAAGAAATTGTACCAAAAAAGCCTATTCCCTGTGATACCGTATTTTTCTTACAATTATAAATTTTGAAAATGAAGTTGGAATAAAAGGAATGGGTTCATTGAACGCATATAAAACTTCTAACAAAAAAAAGAAAACCCTCAAAAGTTGAAGTAATACTTATGAGGGTTTAAATTTTATCATTATTCTAATTCTTATTCACCCTCAACCTGAGTAACTTCTAAAAGTTCCAATTCAAATATAAGTAATTCATTTGGTCCAATTACTCCGCCCGGACTACGCTCTCCATAAGCCAATGATGGTGGAATAAATAATTTCCATTTTGAACCTGTTTTCATTAGTTTCAAGGCTTCTGTCCAACCCGGTATAACGCCATTTACAGGAAATTCGGCTGGTTCGCCACGATCGTATGAACTATCGAATACAGTTCCGTCAATTAAAGTTCCTTTATAATTTGTTTTAACTGTATTGCTATCCGTTGGAATTGGGCCTGTTCCTTCGGTAATAACAGTGTATTGAAGACCGCTTGGAAGTTCTATCACTCCAGGTTTCTTTTTATTATCTGCTAAAAAAGCATTGGCTTTTTTCAAGTTTTCAGCAGCTACGCCACCTTGTTTTTTTGCAAAATAATCCCTGATAAATGACTCCGCTTTTTCCTTTGAAAATTTAATGCTGTCGCCTTTTATTGCCCAATCCATGGCATTTGCAATAATCTGGGGATTTAAGCCTGTAATTTTCTGGGATTTCAATCCATTGCCAATACTTATTCCTATACAATAGCTCAAACTATCTTCGGTGCTTTTTAGCTTTAACTTTTTGTCAACCTGAGCATTAGCATACGTTATGCAAAATGCCATAAATAATAAAATTAGTTTTGTTTTCATTTTTATAGAATTAAACAGTAATAATAAAACAGGTAAATGGACCTGTCTGCCAATAAACAATCAAAACCCCTGAAAATTAGGGGTTTTGATTAAAAATAAATCTAAATTTTAATAAAATTAATATTATCCACCATTTTCAGTGCCTATGCTTGTATTCTTATTGCCAAAATTAAACGGCATTTGGAATCCAAAATACGGAGAAATATAGTTTGCGGCTTTAAAAGTACCATCGTCCATCTTTGACCATGTCCATTTATAATCGAAGCCAATTACTAAAAATTTATACATTTTATATGCAACCCTTGCACTCATTAATGAACGCTCATCAAGCTTAAATGCATCACTAAGACCGGTTAGGCCTCCTTTAATATATTGACCCTGGATTACAAACTTTTCGAATAATTTTGAAGCATCAAAATCCAAAGTAAGTACTGCAGGTGCAATTTCTGAAATATTATCAGGAATCATTAAACTACCTCCAACCATAACTTTTTCCATAGCAGTAATAGCTAAGGCACCATAAATTCCTTTTTTACCATCAGTGCTTGTAAGGGCTAATAATTTTGCATCTTTATCGAACTCATATCCGGCATTAAAGAATTGGGGCATAAAATACTTTTTATACCATAATCTTTCCAGTCTTGCATCAAGGCGGAACATATTATCCATTGCCTTCAACTTAAAACTAACACCAATACCAAATCCATCAGAACCTTTATAATTGACCATCATTGCTGAATCACCAGCAAAATCAGGTGTTTGGATAACACTGTCAATTGCATTTTTCAATAATTCAGATTTATTCTTCATCAGGTTTCCATATTGTGCATAAACCTTTAATTGCATAAACTCGCTGCTTACAGGCATAATTCCAATATCCAAAGCCCATGCCTTCATCCCATCTTTGATGAACTTATTCTGATAATTAGTAGAATCTGTTAATTTTATTTTGGTTTCATCATGGTCAGTTACAAACGAAACACCCATGTCCATTGTTCTGATGATTGGGATTCTTGTACGTCCGAATGGTTTAACATAAGGCCTGATAGCAAATAAGTTAAATGAACTCATATCAAAATCGCTATAAAGACCTTCGATTCCAACTAAATTACCAATAAGAATATCGAAGCTTGCACCTAATTTTCTCTTTTCAAAACTTACGGAGTTTGTATAATTATCTAGCAAAATACCATAACCAATATAAGATCCGGTCAAATCACCAACCCTGATATAAAATGGATCACGTTTTTTTACACCGTAGCGAAAATATCTCACGCAACGCAGCCATCCGATTCCGTCCTTAAATTCTTCTGTCCTAAATTTTCCATCATCAAGGCTAAAAAGTAATGGAACATCAAGACCAAAACCAATCTTGCCAAAGTTAAACTCCGGCTGTATGCGCATTCCTATAAATTTTTGACCACCTATATCGGTATATCCTAATAGTGCACCTAACCCATTTTGTTGATCCATTGGATTTGAAACATCAAAATTGCCAAATGCATCAGTGCTTTGCTGTGCTTGTGCAAATCCAACTCTAGGAACGAGGAAAAGAAACAAAGAAATAATCAAAAGATAATTTTGTATTTTTTTCATAATAATTCATTTTGGTTAATAATATTCAATAAAACGCTTTTTTAGAAAAATATTTTATGCAACTATTTAAATTAAGACTAATATTTTCATCAAAAGGTTAATACTTTTGAGTAATATTTTACAACTTATTAATTTTCAGGAATATAAATTTCAAGTATTTTAGTTTCTTTTTTAGGAATTAGTAAAAGATTTTTTAGAGCCGCAGGAATTAGAACCGTTTCACCTTCATTAACCAGCTCTGTATTATCATCATTATACTTAATTTCAAAAGCTCCCTTAATGCAAATATAAATGACAAAAGAATCGATAAGAATATAATCCTTTTCTATTTCGACTGCAAAATCCAAAATATTTGTTTTAAAATAAGGACAATCAATTAGATTGATCGTTTCGTTTTTCAATTCCTTATAATTGGTTTTGCAAGATTTAGTAGCCTTAAAATCAATTACATCTAATGCCAGATCGGTATGTAACTCACGTTGTTTACCATCGCTCCCAGGTCTGTCCCAATCATATATTCGATAAGTAAGGTCGGAAGTTTGCTGGATTTCTGCGAGTAATATTCCACTTCCAATAGCATGAACTCTTCCAGCTGGAATAAAAAACAAATCGCCTTCATGTACCTTAACTACATTTAAAAGATCCTTGATTGTACCTGATTCCAAAGCAGATAAAAAATCGGCTTTATCCGAATCCTTTCGAAATCCTGAAATTAATTCGGCACCTTCGTCGGCTTGAACCACAAACCACATTTCAGTTTTCCCGTATGCATTATGGCGTTCCTGTGCCACCTCATCTCCAGGATGCACCTGAACAGATAATACATCCTGTGCCTCAATAAATTTAACCAGTAAAGGAAATTCAATCCCAAATTTATCATAAACAGAATCGCCGACTAAATCGCCCATGTAAATCTCAACCAATTCTTCGAGCGAGTTGCCGGTAAGAAAGCCATTATCCACAATTGAAACCTCATCCTGATAGCCTGAAATCTCCCAGCTTTCGCCTATATTTGTTAGTTTACCTGGCCTTTTGCCTAATACCTTCTCTAATTTTTTTCCTCCCCAAATCTTACTTTTTAAAATAGGTTTGAATTTAAGAGGATACAGATTTTCACTCATTATTAAATTGATTATTAAATTTAAAATTAAATATTATCAATTGCTTCGCAAATAAATTATGTAAGAAAAAGAAAATATTTCGGTACTAAATTTGATTATAAAAACATAAAATGTAATTGAGGAAGCAAAGAAAACAATTTTTTCTAATCATTTTGTAATGCAAAATTTATTTTTTACTATTAAAAATTACAAATTAATCATTGTTTGTTCTATATTTGAAGCAACAAAACAAATAATTATTTAGATTATGAATTAATTTTGGCAACTAAGCTAGATTTGTTAATTTTAATTTTTGGTTATAACTCAACAAATCAGTAACATTGAGTTGCATTTTTCAAAGTATTTATTAATGATAAATCATTTTGCATACTTTACTGTTTAAATAAAAACTATAAATTCATTACATCGTAATGATACATTTTATACCAATATGAGTAAAACAAATAATCTGGGCATACAAAACAGATTTCGAATTTTCATAGGAATCGTAGCAATTTCAGGAATAGCTATCATTTTACTATTTATACTTTCTGTAAGGGAAATACAAAAAATCAGCAGCTTTAACGATAAGGTGAATGAACTTACAATTGAGCATCAGAAAATGCGTGAATTGGAGCAAAGTTTTTTATTGCATTATATTGAAGATCAAAGCTTTTACAAATCAGGTAACAATAGATATTTAAGAAGTCATGAAGAGTCATCGAAAAAAACCAATGATATTTTAGTGCAACTCGAAGAAGATCCGATTTCAAAAGAAATTGAAATTACAAATAATATTGAAAAGATAAAGTTAATAAACACAAATTACCAAAACATTTTTAAAGATTTGGCCAATCAAATTTATTTGAAAGGTTCAAACAATACCGGCAAAATTGGTGAAATGACTATAAATTCAAAAAATCTTTTGAGTCATAGTCCATCCCAACAATTTGCCAGTACTATAAACGCACTAAATTCAAGCTTAAAAGACTATTTAATATATAAAGACTCCAAATATGCAACTGATTTCACAAACACCTTCAACCAACTAAGTTATCTTGTTGACGGAAAAGCGATTAATGAATCTGCTCCACAAACTGATTCATCTCTTATTAATCAAAACTCTGGAGTTAACATTAACATCACAGATCAATTAAATCAATTCAAGACTAATTTTGTTGAATTATTAAAAATTGACCAAAAGATTGGTTTAAACACAAATGAAGGTTTACAGAAAGATCTGAAAGCAGAATCGAGCAAATTTGAACCAGAGTTAAATGCTATTACAACAACGCTTGCTGCTAAAAATGAGAGTTTTAACTCACAAAACATCTGGTTGTTTGTTCTTATTACATCGTCTTTAATTCTTCTAATTCTTGGATATACTTATACTTTATCACGATTTTTAACAATACCTATCAATAAGCTTAATGATTATTTATTACCATTGAGTAAAGGTATCTTGCCCGAAAAGCTAATGGATTTGAAACAAGACAACGAGTTTCAAACCATGACGCAATCAATAAATGAACTTATTGATGGTTTAAAAAAGACTACTGGATTTGCTGAAGACATAGGCCGTGGCACTTTTGGAACCAGGTTTGAACCTCTTAGTTACCAGGACGTATTGGGCAACTCTCTTCTTGAAATGCGTAAAAATCTTATTAAAGCTCAAGAGGATGAAAAGCAACGTCAACACGAAGATAATCTCAGGAAATGGGCAAATGAAGGTTTGGCTGAATTCAATGAAATTCTGCGCCAGGGTGCTGGAGATATTGATGCATTAACATCAAGTATTGTAAGAAATATTGTAAAATTTTTAAAAGCAAATCAATCCGGATTATTTTTAATTAACGATACTAAAAAAGATGATATCCATCTTGAATTGGTTGCTACTTATGCCTATGATCACGAAAGGAAAAAGCAAAAGAAAATATATATCGGAGAAGGGCTTGTTGGTATGTGTGCGGTTGAAAAATCGAGCGTTTACCTTGAAGATATTCCACAGGGTTATTTAAGTATCAGCTCTGGACTTGGAGGTTCTAATCCAAAAAGTTTACTTATTGTTCCGTTAAAATTGGAAGATCAAATATTTGGAGTTATAGAAATAGCCTCGTTTAATAAATTCAGCAAACACGAAATTGAATTTGTTGAACGCGTAACAGAAAGTATTTCATCAACTCTTTCATTGGCAAAAATAAATACCAAAACTTCCGATCTGCTTGAAAAATCTCAAAGACAAGCAGAGGAAATGGCTGCACAAGAAGAAGAAATGCGCCAAAATTTCGAAGAACTTCAGGCTACACAAGAAGAATCGGCACGAAGAGAAGCTGAAATGAGCAGTATTCTTAAAGCAATCAATAATTCTTCTTTGGTTGTTGAATTTGATTTAAATGGATATATCATCAATGCCAATCAAGCCTTTTTGGATTTACTAGGAGTTGATTCTAAAGATTTACTAGGAAAGCATCAAGGCGATTTTGAGAAAATGGATGAAGCCAATATCAGAAAAGAAGAGTTTTGGGATAGGTTAAGACGTGGCGAGATTATTTCAGAGATCCACAAAGTAAATGTAAATGGAAAATTACATTGGTTACATGAGGTTTATACACCAATTATAAATGCCGAAGGCGATCCATATAAAATACTAAATCTTGCTACGGATATAACCGAAAGTAAAAAGCTGGAACAGGAGCTACTCAACAAGGCTGATGAAATGGCCTTGCAGGAAGAGGAACTCAGAAGAAACCTTCTTGAGCTTGAAGTTACTCAAAAAGAAATGCACGATAAGCAGGATGAACTAAAAAATGCAAATGAGCATATCACAGCAAATGAATTGTTCTTGCAAGAATCAATTGAAGCTGCAAAAGAGCATGAGCGCAGATTGAAAGCCAGAAATGCGGAATTGGCTGAACGTGAGGTAAACTTCATTAAAACATTGCAAGAACTTGAAAGCAACAACAAAAAATTAAGAATTGAGAATGAAGATTATGATCGTTCAAACAGTAAAATGCTTGCAAACGAAAAAATATTGAAAAAATTCCTGAAAGAATCCAAAGAACAACAGAAAAAACTAGAAGAACAAATGCTATTCATGCAGGAAAAAGAAAATGGATTAATTGAGAAACTTGAAACCTTGTCTCAGGAATTGGATAAGCTTAAAGGAATTTCTTAAAGAATGAATATATAAATGCGTGAATGATTGAACACGAACAATTAGAATCCGCTCAATCTCCTGAATTAAGGTTGGATAAGACGAAACCAATTTTCAAATTTTAATAGTTCTTATTTCACTTTTTCAGAAACCAATCAATACAGAATGCTAATTATGTTTTTCAGATCAGAATTTTAAATTTCCCAATTGATCAATAATTTTATTTGATGAAAAAGGGATAAATGTATAAGTATACTTGTATCCCTGTGGATTAGGTTGAATCAAGTATTCTTTATGAGGCATAGCACCCCAGCTGTCATCGCCACCAAGCCCCATCACTTTATAATCAAGGTGCAATTCAACCAACGCTTTTGGTTCAATATCATTAATATGCCTAAGATTAACATCTTTATCAGGACCTGCATCAAACTCATCAATTGGCATATGAAGTGCAGTAAATTCAATACTTTTATCCGCCACTATTAACAAACCTATGCCATCTTTGCGGCTAAGTGCCAGCCAACGAACATCAGTTTTATGGCCATTATCCTGTGGGCGAACATAAGCTACATATTGTTGAGCAACAGTGCTTTTGTAACGGCCTATAAAAGTTGATGAATTCCGATCGCAATAATTTTCCCATGGCCCTCTTCCAAAAAACTCCAATTGATCGAATTCAACAGGCATTTGTAATTTCATACCTATCCGCGGTATGACTGGTAATTTATCATCAGCCGTCGAAAAGCTATTTTCTACTTTTACTGCTCCATTGCCCATTATTGTATATACTGTTTCCCATTCTGATTTCACTTCGGCAAAAGAATATTTTACTTCCAGCACAACATTATTGCCCAATTGATTTATTTTTACTTCTGATGCTTTTAAATCAGATTCCGAAGCTTGTTTCCAGACTTCACATTTTTTTGCCATTTCCCAACCATAATCATTATCGGTTGGCGCCCGCCAAAAAGCAGGACGAGGCCCTTTTCCCTGAAGCATCAGTTCTTGACCTTTGAATTTATACGAAACAATAATTCCACTTTTGCGATCTAATTTTAAATTGAAATCTTTGCCTGAAATATCAATTGTAGAACCTTCCGTAAAATTAACTTTAGCTAATTTTGTAGCATCAAACAATGTCTTTTCTTTTTCAATTGGGATTTTTAGTTGATCCGAAGCAATTTCCCAATTTGAAGACATCATATTTTCGGCAACTTTTGTTTTTACAGAAAATGTGACAAAATATTCAACTCCTGCACTTGGTTTGAGACCTTTTATATCAATATCGAGTAATTCTGATTGGTCCGGAGCCAATTCCAAACCTGTGAATTCACCTTTTTTTATCTTTTGTCCATTTGCAGTAATTTCCCATGAAATAGCATATTTTGAAAGATTTGTAAAGCGAAACTTGTTTGTAATTTTAACTTTTCCTTCAGACAACTTTTCATCGGTAAACTTAACATTTTGATAAACGTGCCTTACTTCAAGACTATGCGGCTTAATACTTCGGTCAGGAAAAACAACTCCGTTAATGAGGAAATTTCCGTCAGATGGAGTTCCTTTTGGTCCAAAATCTCCACCATAGGCCCAAAAATTCCCTTTTTCATTTTTATTGGCAATCCCCTGGTCTACCCAATCCCAAATGTAGCCACCCTGTAGGTTCGGATATTTATCAATTATGTCCCAATCGTCTTTTAAGTTGCCACAACTATTTCCCATACTATGCGCATATTCGCATTGAATCAGGGGACGATCGCTATTGTTTTTGGCATATTTTTCAACATCTTCCAACCTGGCATACATTGGACAAAATATATCTGTGTTCCATTCCAATCCTGCTCCTTCGTATTGAACAGGCCTTGTATTATCGCGACTTTTGATCCAACGATATTCCTCGTAAAAATTATATCCATTTCCTGCTTCGTTGCCCATTGACCAAATGATAACAGATGGGTGATTTTTATCGCGTTCAACAGCGTTTTTTGCCCTGAAAAGATGTGCTTCGGTCCATGCCGGATTATTAGCTAAAGTGCCGCCCTTTTTACGATCGTAGCCCATTCCATGCGATTCGATATTTGCTTCGGCAATCAGGTAAAAACCGTATTTGTCGCAGAGTTTATACCAAAGTTCAGGCTGCGGATAATGACTTGTTCGCACTGCATTTATATTCAATTCTTTCATTCTTTGAATATCAAGTAACATGGTTTTTTCATCTACCACCTGTCCGTTTTCGGGACTAAACTCGTGAATGTTAACTCCTTTAAATAAAACTCTTTTCCCATTTACGAGCAATAAGCCATTTTTGATTTCAACGGTTCTAAATCCAATTTTTGCGGATGTCGATTCCGTAACTTTCCCTGTTTCATCTTTAATGGTGATTAATAAGCTGTATAGGTTTGGGGTTTCAGCTGTCCATGCTTTAACATTTGGAAGATTTGCACTTAATTTGACGATTGATATTTCACTATTTATCGCTATTGGTTTGGATTCGCTTGCTACTTTTTTATCGGTTTCGTCTAGTATCTCATATTCAACATAATAATTGACAGATTTATCCTGTTGGTTTTTTATTTCAATGTCTAACGAAAAATTACCAGTTTTATAAGATTCGTCTAAAAGTGCTTTGACAAAAAAGTCACGTAAGCGAACTTTTGGCTGCGAATAAAGATAAACTTCACGAGGAATACCACTCATACGCCAAAAATCCTGACATTCAAGATATGAAGCGTCGGTCCATCGAAATACTTCCAAAGCAATTGTGTTTTTGCCAATTTTCGAATATGGGGTGATATCAAATTCAGCTGGGGTTTTACTATCTTTACTTAAACCAACTTTTTGACCATTTATCCAAACATATGCTGCAGATTTAATTGCGCCAAAATGGACGAAAATTTGCCTCTTCTCCCAATTTGCAGGAATATCAAATTCGCGGCGGTAATAGCCAATATTATTATTGTCCATATCAACAAAAGGAACATTTTGATTGTAGCCTGGAGCAAATTCATAATCCATATTTACATAAATAGGGATGCCATACCCCATCATTTCCATGTTTGATGGAACAGGCATGTTTACCCATTTCGATAAATCCAATTCGGGAGAATAAAAATCAGTCAATCGATTTTGAAAACCTTTCACAAAATTGAATTTCCATATACCATTCAGCGAAACATACCAGGGAGATTTTGTTTTGTCATCTTCCAATGCCATTTCACGGGTTGTGTATGTCATGAAAGTTGCATGAGGTGTTTCCTTGTTGATTCCTTGAATTGCAGGATTTTCTAATTCTGGATGTGGTGCCCGGTTTTGACCTATAATTTTACAAACTGAAACAAATGTAATTAAAATAAACAAATATTTTTTCATAACGGTTTAATCAGGAGGTTTGATGATTAAAAAGTTCGGACTATTTATTTTGGTCAGAAAATTATCCATCTAAAATCGTTTTAATTTAAGACCTTAAAAATAACCAAGGTATTTTAATAAATGAAATTATTCCAAATTTATTTCTTTGAAACATTAGTAATTTCAAAAAGAGTTATCTGCTGTAGTATGTTTCGAAGAAGCGTTATATGTAACAAAATGACAATAGAAATGCGAGTGGATGTTAAAAAACAATTTGCGAAACAATACGAGAAACTTGATATAAGCTAACCATTCAGCGGTATTTGAGCTTTTGGAGGATAAAACGAAGACTCTAATTGTTGTTCATACTTTTACTTTGAAAAAAAACTAATTAGCTTATAATCAATCGGATAAATCAAAGTTACATCTCCTTTTCATTCTTAAACTCCTCAATCTGAGTCTGACTTGCTAGTGGAAATTTAACAAAAAACGTAGTGCCTTTATTTACATCCGTTTCGAACCAGATTTTACCGTTGGCACTTTCAATTATATCTTTAACAATTGGCAAACCCATGCCCATACCGCTTGTTTTGGTAGTAAAACTTGGCATAAATAATTTTTCTTTTTGGTTGTCTGCTATGCCGCTTCCATTATCGATTACTTTAATTAATACAGATTTGTTTTCCTGTTCAACCAAAATTTGAATGTAACCTTCTTTTTCAGAAGGTATTGCCTGTATGGCATTTTTAGCAAGGTTAGTAAGAACTCTTGAAATCTGCTCGTGATCTGCAATAATTAATAATTTTTCGAAATTATCGATATTGGTTTCTATTTTGAGGTTTTCGGTATTGATAAATAGATTGACTGTATGTTCAATTCTCACCACAAGGTCAACAACCTCGTTATGTGCTTTTGGCATTTTGGCAAAATTCGAAAATTCAGTAGCGATATTCGAAAGTGAATTAATTTGATCGATCAATGTTTGAGTATATTTGCCTAACTTGGTTTCAAAATTGGCATCTTTATCCTGCCATGATCGTTGTAAAAACTGTACGCTCAACTTCATTGGAGTAAGCGGATTTTTAATTTCATGGGCAATTTGTTTGGCCATTTCGCGCCATGCACTTTCACGCTCTGTTTTGGCCAGTAAATCAATGCTTTCGGCCAGTTTTATTACCATTCGGTTATATTCTTCAACCAAAGCACCAACTTCGTCTTTTTTATTGTAAACTATCTGTTCTGATTGTTTACCCAACTCAATTTTTTGGAATTTACTTTGAAGCATCCTCAGTGGTTGTGTAATTTTGTTCGCCATAAAGAATGAAACCAAAGCAACAACTATAAACAGTACAACATATAAATTGATCACTGCTACAATCAGGTTTGAAATTTCCTTTCGTAATTCTACCGGTTTTGTAAAATAAGGTAAATTGATAAACATAGGTTCATGTTTTCCTCCTTTTTTAAATAATGCATAAGCGGATGCATATTCCAGTTTGCCTATTTTTTCTTTTTGGATAAACCTTATTTTTTCATTGATTTTCATTTGCCGCAAAGCTTCAGGTTCCATAAATGGACCAATAAGGCCCCTGTTGAAAATTTCGGGTCTTGATGAAGCTATCAATTCACCATTGTATTTGTACAAATTAATATCCGTATAATAAATATTTGAAAACCGTTTTAAGGTTTCACCTAATAAAATAGAATTTGAATATACATTTCCTGAATCGGAAAAATTACCTTTTTCTTCTTCATATTCAAGGTTTTTGAGTACAGATTCTAACTTTTCGCTAATATTGGTATTGTTTTTCTTTTCAAATTGAGTTGTATTATAATAAACGGTTCCTGCAGTAACTAATGCAAATGATAAAGCAAGCACAAACAACATGGACATGAGCAGCTTATTCTCAAAATTAAGTTGAATTTGCTGCCAAAGCAATGTTGTGTTATTTACAGATAAGGTTATGATTAATAATATGTTAAAGAAAACAAAGATGTATGAAAAGGCTATTACCAGGTCATAGCTTCTCACTCTGGTCCTCGACAGCACAATGCAGTTTTTTTCTGAATGATAAACAACATGGTCGTAATCATCAATAGTCAATATGGAATATTCTGCATGATTAGTCTGAAACATTTTGTCGTTCAAATCATATGGAAAATTCCCTGAGCGGGTCACCAATTGACCGTTTTGGTATTTTGCATATGAATAATCGCTCAAAGAGCTTTTTTTATTTATTTTTCCTTCGATTAGAAGATCTGGATAACCGATTTCCTGGCTTATTAATTTAGAATCCAGCTTAATCCACAAGGCAAATTGTGTTTGGCCTGTTTCATTCTTGTAGTCCACAGATCCTATGTAGCTTACTCTACTTGTATGATTATCAAGATAATAGAATTCTGTTTTTTCAATTTTATCTCCATATTCCTCGATAATATTGCCCCAATATTTTGTACAATTTTTTAGTTTATTTACTTGAGGGTAATTATCGCAATCGCAGCAAACTACTAAATCTAAATCGTACTTGGCAAAGTACCCTGAAAAGTATTTCTTTTTTAATAAATCATTTATATTTTCAAGTTTATCACTTGCTGCTTTTTCAATATATGATTTGAGAGTAGTATCCGTCTTTAGATCTTCGTCAATTGCGATTAAAAGATGTTCAGCAATTCGATCCCGCTCATTTATCAATTTTGGAATCAGCACTGCTTTGGCTTTATCTTCTTCTTTTTGTTTAATCGTATTATTTATAAACAAGGTAATATATAGAGAACCTATTATAATTAGCAAAATATAAAAGGAATAATGGTATTTTTTATGACTGAAATGGATATAAATAATGACCGATAGTAGCGCAAATAAATAAATCAATGATTCCTTAGGAAGTTCCATCTTAAGAAGAAAAACTCCAATTCCATATGCGAAAATTAACGATTGCGCCACAATAAAGAATTGCTTTTTCGTTAAGATATGTCTGTTAATGAAAACAATTCTATCTGTTGCTATAACCAATGAAGAAAGGAGGATTGCAAAAAGTGAATACGCCAAAAGACTGAAAAGATTTAGTTCGAGCACACGATGAGCTTCAAGTGGCAAACTCGAATTTAAAACAAGGCTTTCGAGTAATTGAATAATATAATTGAAGTATATGATAACCAATGCCATGCTTAGTATGCTAAAAGCATATTTGTACTTTAGTGCTTTTTTATTGAAGTACCTGATTATTTTTCCAGTTCTGAATATATAGAAAGCACTTCTTGTGAAAAACAGAATAAAAAGTGAATTGATAAGAAAATCTCCAAGCGATGGAAATAGATATGAAACAGCGAAATAGCCAGGATCAAAAAACGACATGGAATATAGCTGCAATGGATATTTAAATTCAAGCATCAAGTATCTTATAAACAGAAGAAAACCTAAGATTAAGATCATTCTTCTATCTGCATTACTTTGTTGCGTTGAAATTTGTCGAAACCATTTATTAAAATATAAAAACAAGAACGCAATACCTAAAAAATATAGAAATCCAACAAAATCCCAGTTCTCGCTCTTTGAAAAAATAGTATTGGTTGGCACAAGCGAAAATAAATAGTGGTTTTCTAAATCATTAATATCGTAACTATATGATAAAGAAACTATTGAAATTTGAATAGAGGAAGGTAATCCAAAATCTGATTGGAACGAATTTACCAAAAACTCATTCTCATAAGAATAATCATTTCTAATTAAAATAAGGCCAACCAGTTCAAAGTTTTTGTCATGAATGTTTTTTACATAATACCATGCATTGTTTAATTTTATGATACTATTGTTCAATTTCGATTCCGTAAATTTTGTATTTATTTCAACTGAATTATCAGTCCAAAATTTGAGTGAATCATCTATGTAAATGAGTAAAATAAAGCCTTGTTCTTTTAATTGATTAAAGTTAAGTGCAGAAAAAGTTTCAAATAGATTAAGCTGGTTATTGTTGGATAAAGGTTTAATCTTTTGCTCAGTTGATAGAAGGATTTTATCGATATCTTTTTCTTTTTGAAACAACACCTTTCTGAATTTTTCAATATCAACCTGATAATTTTCGGGCTTTAGGGCGTTTCTTTCAATGATTGTGGCTATTACAATCAGAATAACTGCAATGATCAAAAATTTAAAACTAAATATAAGTTTTTTCAATTTGCTTTTATTGATTATGATATGGCAACCCTTTTATTATAGTAAACGCACGATAAATTTGTTCAAGGAAAAAAAGCCTGATAATCTGATGCGAAAATGTCATTTTAGAAAGTGAAAGTTTAAAATCAGCTCTATCATATATTTCAGTTGAAAAACCATATGCACCTCCAACAATAAAAATCAACTGTTTTATATTTTGATCAGTTTTTTTTAAAAGAAAATCAGCAAATCCTTCCGAAGTATATGTGATTCCTTTTTCATCGAGTATAATTACATAATCTCCTTGTGTAATGTACTTAATAATTTGCATGCCTTCTTTTTTTTTGATTTCATCTATAGGCATATTTTTTGTGTTTTTGATATCTGGAATAAATATTTGCTCAAAATCGACAAAATGTTTGAGTCTGCTTTGATAAAGCTCAATTCCTTCATCAACAAACTTGAAAATTGTTTTACCTATACAGAGCAATTTTATTTTCATCAATTTAAAAATCAGAAACTTTTCCAAAAATATAAAAATGATTGGTAAAAGTCACTTTTTATACACATGAATCCATGCTTTTCTTACATTTTTTCTTATTTCCAAGTCATTTTTTAAAATCTGAAAGTCAAAAATATTTGAGAATACAGATTTGAATATCATTTTATTAAAATAGCATTTAATATTTTTATTCTGAATGCGTTTCTTCCACGTTTTTATCGTTAACATAAATCGTGCAAGATTTTCATTAAACCGGGATTTGAAATTAGCTTAAAAGTTATTTTTTTTACAATTATTTGGATAATCAAATAAATGAAATACTTAGAATAATAATTTAAAGTTTTCAGAAGGAGCTGTTGTGAGTTTAATGTATTAGAGTACTTGATATTATGAGAAATGCCGGTTAAATTTCATGTTGCTTTTAAAATTTAAATACCAATATTAAAATGAATGGATGGTTCAATTTTTGTTGCGCGAAATAATAAAATTATCAATTGTGCTTATTGCGAAAAACTACAATTAAATTGAAAAATATAATAGCATACCTATTTATCATTTTTATTCTTTCGGTAACATCTCTGATTGAAGCACAAAATGTTTTTCCATCGGAGGTCAAGCAAGCAATAATTTCTGGAAATTCGCAACATCTAGCTGATTTTTTCAATCAAAATATAGAATTGCTCATCAAGAATAAAGAAGATGTATATAGCAAAGCTCAGGCTGAGCATATCATGAAAGATTTTTTCAGCAAAAATATTCCCGATGATTTTATTATAGAAATCGATGACCAAAGCGATGGCGTTCATTATTTAATTGGAAATATGACAACTTCAGGTGGTAAATTCAGGGTTTATCTGGTTTATCAGAACATCAAAGGCAAGTCGCTGATTAACAGGTTGAACATTAGTGAATACAATTAATTACCATTTCCCAAAATTAAACGTGATCATTGCAAATTTAAAGTCCTTATCTACATTTTCATGTTTTTAGAATCCTAATTGTTATTCTGTATCTCCAATTTCAATATATTTGTAGCCACAATTAAAAAAAACAAACATGGTGGATTTTGATAAAATGATCGATGAGTTGATTGATAGGGCTATACATGAAGATATTGGAGATGGAGATCATACATCATTGGCTTGCGTACCCGCTCATTCCCAGGGCGGGGCTCAACTTTTAGTTAAAGAGCCATGTATTATTGCAGGGGTTAATATCGCCCATAGAATTTTCCGAAGAATTGATGAGAATATTATTATAAAACATATTATTAAAGATGGAACAAAAGTTGAAATTGGTGATGTTGTAATGGTGGTTTTTGGAAAAACTCATTCTATATTACAAGCTGAAAGATTAGTTTTAAATGTGATGCAGAGAATGAGCGGAATAGCTACAAATACTGGGAGGTATGTTGAAAAACTTCACGGACTTAAGACAAAAATACTCGACACCCGTAAAACTACTTTAGGTAACAGGGTTCTTGAAAAAATGGCAGTTCGCATTGGTGGGGGACAAAATCACAGGTTTGGTCTATTCGATATGATTTTGGTTAAAGACAATCATATTGATTTTGCAGGTGGAATAGAAATGGCTATTGTAAAAGTACAAGAATACTTAACGCTATTAGATAAAAAAATACCTGTCGAAATTGAAGTCCGCAATATGACAGAACTTGAGGATGTTCTTAAGGCGGGTTTTGTAGATAGGATAATGCTGGATAACTTTTCAATTCCTGAAACTATTGAAGCAGTAAAACTAATAAATGGACGTTTTCAAACTGAATCTTCAGGTGGGATAACTTTAAAAACTATCCGCGATTATGCAATGTGTGGCGTTGATTACATCTCTGTTGGAGGTTTAACACATCAGATAAAAAGTGTAGATCTTAGTTTAAAAGCACTTTGATTTGAAAATGGGAATTATAATATGTTTTAATAGAACGAGGTAGCAATCCTTGAGTTCAATCTTTTTTGTATACAAAACTGTTTTAGCCAGCGGACTTTCATAATCTTTTGCAGATTTTACTGAAATCGCCAAATCGAATTCGAAAACTATGTTTTTGTCATTTAATCAGTTTTTATGAAAATATTAAAAGAAAACCAGATAATAAAACCCAAAACAAATCTTAAATTTCAATCAATAAATCTTACAATAAGCTTCACCTAAAATGATTCCAATCTGACCATAACAACACTTTTGTACTTTCAAATTCAGATTACTTCATATTCAAGATAAAAGTGTGTTGTACTGAAAACATTGACAAGTAAACTTATAAAACAACCTGAAAATTCCGATAACTACACCTTTCTTTATCTATTGTACTTTCTTTTGGAAAAATACAATTCTCTAATATTTTTTTGTTATTTTTACTGATAAAGTTGAACAGCTAACTGATGCATTGATTTTGCAAATCATTCTTAATTTTAAGTTTATACACTTTTCATAAAAATAATTTTTATTAATAATTGAGCCTTGTTTATTTTCTCAATTGCTTTATAATTTGAGTTGATGCAGATTAAACGATAAATATAATGAGCAAAGAAATAAAATACATTAAGTCTTTTTTAGTTCTATTCATAACTGGTTTTACTATTCTCATGTTGAGTTCGTTAATATGGAATATTTACAAAGAAAATCAATCGGCCTATGAATTTGCAAAAGTAGAAGCCTTTGCAAGTTATAATAAAGATCTTTTGTATCGCCGCTGGGCCACAATGCATGGCGGTGTTTACGTTCCAATTTCCGAAACTACACCTCCCAATCCATATTTGGCTTTTATTCCAGACAGAGATATCATTACAAGTACTGGAAAAAAATTGACCCTTGTAAATCCTGCATACATGACAAGACAAGTATATGACATTGCAGAAGAGCAATATGGGGTAAAGGGGCATATAACGAGTTTAAAACCGATACGCCCAGAAAATAAGGCTGATGAATGGGAAACTAAGGCTCTAAAATTATTCGAAAAAGGAGAACAGGAATTTAGCAGTATTGAACAGATTGATAAAAAGGAATACCTAAGATATATGCATTCAATGAAAGTTGAAAAAAATTGTTTGAAATGCCATGCAATACAAGGGTACAAGGAAGGAGAAGTTCGAGGCGGGATAAGTGTTTCAGTTCCAATGGATAAGTATAATAAAATTGTAGTTGCTCAAATCAAGGATTTAACAATAACTCACTTTGTCATTTATTTATTAATTCTGGTTTTTGGCATATTGGGATATAAAAAAATCTTAAATGAAATACTAAAACGAAACTTAATACAAAAAAAGATTCTCGATAGCGAAGCCAATCTTCAGAGACAAAATAAAGAATATGCCTCACTAAACGAAGAGTATAAATCTCAAAATGAGGAACTTTATAAAGCCAAGGAAAAAGCAGAAGAAAGTGACCTTTTAAAAACTTCATTCCTACAAAATATGTCGCACGAAATCCGAACACCTATGAATGCAATCATAGGTTTTGCCGGTTTACTGAACAAAGAAGAATTATCTGATGAAAAAAGGAAAAGTTTTTCAACAATAATAATAAACAATACCAATCAATTACTTTCTGTAGTAACTGATATTCTTACCATATCATCGGTCGAAACCAAACAAGAAAAAACAACAATTCAGAAAGTTAATATTAACAACTTAATAATTGATTTACTGGCAATATATAAAACACAGGCCAGCAGCCAAAATATTTCAATCTATGTTAAACGGCAGCTGTCTGACAAACAATCTGAAATTTATACCGACAATTCAAAAGTTACGCAAATATTAACTAATTTATTGACAAATGCATTAAAATTTACCCATAATGGATTTATTGAATTTGGGTACACCCTTGTAGAGACGAAAAACATTGCATCTAATCAAGCGATGAACCTACAAATGCAATTTTATGTAAAAGACACAGGAATAGGTATCGATTCAAAACAACAGGATAAAATATTTGAACGTTTCAGGCAGGCAGATCTATCCATTACAAAGAAATATAGGGGAACAGGACTTGGACTTTCTATATCAAAAGGATTCGTGGAATTATTGGGTGGTAAAATCTGGGTTGAATCTAAGCCTGAAAAAGGCTCAACTTTTTATTTTACAATTCCATACAACCCAATTTATGAAGATTACAAGACAAGTTCAGGATTAAAACAGTTCGAAAAAACTTTAACAATATTAGTTGCTGAAGATCAGGAATTTAATTATCTTTTCATAGAAGAAGCTTTAAATGATTTCAATTTAAAATTAATTCATGCAAAAGATGGAAAAGAAGCAATTGAAATCTGCAAATCAATCCCAGAAATAGATTTGATATTGATGGACATCAAGATGCCTGTAATGGATGGATATACAGCTGCAAAAATAATAAAAGAATTCAGGCCTGATTTACCAATTATTGCTCAATCGGCATATGCATTGGGGCATGAAATCGAAAAATACAATACTCCTGCTTTTAATGAGTATATTACAAAACCAATAAATGAAGATGAATTGAAACAAAAAATATTTAAATATATCAAAAAAGTGTAGAAAAAATCCGAAAGCGGGAGACTGTAAAATAAATTCTGTCCAAAACAATAAATTTGTAAAGACAGAAAATTATGGAATCCGAAGAGTTTAAAACAATGCGAGACAGAGCCCTTGAGCAGTTGCGAAGCGGGCAATCCTTAACAGGTAAAGATGGTGTTTTCGCACCATTATTGAAACAGTTCATAGAGAGTGCACTAGAAGCCGAGATGTCCAGCCATCTGGATGATTTTGAGCGGATATCTGGCAACAAGCGCAACGGGAAGAAAAGCAAAACATTGAAGACCGGTTCGGGGGAAATTGAGATTGCTACACCGCAAGACCGGAACAGCAGTTTCGAACCACAGCTGGTAAAAAAGCGGGAGACCGTCCTTGCCGACAACCTTGCACCCAAAATCATTGGCTTATATGGTCTTGGGATGAGTTTCAGGGATATATCCGGCCATATCAAAGAGATGTACGATGTTGAAATATCCCATTCCACGCTGAGTGAAATTACCGACCGGGTGATTCCCCAGGTGAAGGCCTGGCAATGCCGTGAGCTTGAGTCGCTTTATCCCATTGTATGGCTGGATGCGATGCACTACAAGGTCAGGGACGAAGGCAGGGTTGTAAGCCGTGCTGTTTATAATGTATTGGCCATCAATAAGGAAGGGCGGAAAGAACTTATCGGGATGTACATTTCGGAAAGCGAAGGTGCCAATTTCTGGTTGAGCGTTTTAACTGACCTTAAATCCAGGGGTTTACAAGACATCCTGATAGCCTGTATCGATAATTTAAATGGTTTTTCCGAAGCCATAGCCAGTATCTTTCCCGGTGTTGAAGTTCAATCCTGCATAGTCCACCAGGTGCGCAACTCCTTGAAATATGTTGCTTCCAAGGACCAAAAAACATTTATAAAGGACCTCAAAAAAGTATATCAGGCTGTCAATAAAAACCTGGCCGAAGCCGAACTGCTCAACCTTGAAGAGAAATGGGGAAGCAAATATCCTGTGGTAATCAAATCATGGAACAGCAATTGGGACAAACTCTCTGCCTACTTCCAGTATGACCAGCAAATCCGTAGGTTGATTTATACGACCAACGCAGTTGAAGGTTTTCACCGCCAAGTCAGAAAAGTAACCAAAACCAAGGGTGCTTTCCCTAACGATATGGCTTTGCTGAAGCTAATATACCTGGCAACAGAGAATATTTCAAGGAAATGGACCCAGCCACTTCAAAACTGGTCACTTACAGTCCAACAATTACATATAAAGTTTGGTGAAAGGATGAAAATAGACCTCTAATTTTTAATCCCAAAAGCAAAGAAAGGGCAGGATTTGAATTCTGTCAAGGGTATATAAACGGCTCCGTTCCTCCGCCGCCCTTGCCAGAATTCAAATCCTCCCCAAAAAAGCTTTTAAGATTTAAAATTCGAAAAATTAATTAAATTTGTATGAAATAAATAAATCAGACAGAGTTTAGATTACACTCCCGAAAGCGGAAAACACTGGAAATATTGACATTCTGAACAGCTCCTGAAATACTTATCAATTCCACGATTCAATTATCATGGAGCAAGCCTTTCAATCAGCCATTTTCCTTCTTCTAACCTGTATTGAATCCTGTCACTTAAACGATCTGCTCTTCCCTGCCAAAACTCAAACAAATTCGGTTTAATAATATAACCGCCCCAAAATATTGGTCTGATTAACTTTCTGTTATGAAGACTTTCTTTCAACTCCTCCATCTTTTCATTCAAAAAATCGCGACTAGGAATTATTTGTGATTGTGGGGAAATAATGGATCCAATTTGACTATCAACCGCCCTGGAATTAAAATAATTATCAGAAACAGTAGAACTCAACTTTTCAATAATACCCTCAATTCGTATTTGACGATCAAGCTTTGACCAAAAGAAAACTACTGAAACATTAGGATTATTCTTTATCTGCTGGCCTTTTTTACTAGAATAATTAGAGTAAAAAATAAAACCTTCCTCGCTTACACCTTTTAACAGAACAGCCCGTGAACTGGATTTTCCACTTTCACCAACGGTTGATAATATCATGGCATTAAAATCGTCAACACCCGATTCTTCAGCAAAATCAATCCAATTAACAAACTGATTGATTGGATTTTCAACAACATCATTTACATCCAATTCTGCATAGGAATAACTTCTGTTGTATTTTGATAAATCTCTAAGCATAGTTGGGTTATTATAATATATTAAGTTCACTGACTGCCCTAAATACATTGAATGCCTAACGTATTTAAAGTGCTAAAGAAAATGATTAATCTAATTATGAAATAAAAGTGCAAGTTTTAATTCCTTGCACTTCAAGTATTTCTTAAATTAAACTGTTAATTTCCTATATTTGATTCTTTGAGGCCCGGCATCGCCTAATCGCTTTTTACGATTCTCTTCATACTCAGAATATGAACCCTCAAAATAATGAACTTGCGAATCTCCTTCAAAAGCTAAAATATGAGTAGCAACTCTATCGAGGAACCATCTATCGTGTGAAATAATTACAGCACAACCTGCAAAATTCTCAAGACCTTCTTCGAGCGCCCTTAATGTATTGATATCGATATCATTGGTTGGTTCATCAAGCAATAGAACATTGGCTTCTTCTTTTAAAGTTAAAGCTAAATGCAGCCTGTTTCGTTCACCACCTGATAAGATACCACACTTTTTTTCCTGATCAGCGCCCCCAAAGTTGAACCGGCTCACATAGGCCCTTGAATTTATTAGGCGGGTGCCCAGTTTTATTTCCTCTCCTCCACCTGAGATAACCTGATAAACCGATTTTTCCGGATCTATATCAACGTGTTGTTGATCTACATAACCAATCTTAACTGTTTCACCTATTTTAAAATCGCCTTTGTCTGCCTTTTCTTTTCCCATAATCATTCTAAAGAGCGTAGTTTTACCTGCACCATTTGGTCCAATTATTCCAACAATTCCTGCCGGTGGAAGTTTAAACTCCAGATTATCGAACAATAATTTATCTCCAAAACTCTTTGAAACGCCTTGTGCATCGATTACAATGTCACCCAAACGAGGTCCATTGGGAATAAATATTTCCAGATTTTGCTCTTTATCTTTGGTATCCTGATTCAATAATTTATCATAAGCACCAATACGTGCTTTGGCTTTGGCATGACGGCCTTTTGTTCCCATTCTTACCCATTCCAACTCTCGCTCAAGCGTTTTTCTTCTTTTCGATTCTGTCTTTTCCTCTTGCTCTAAACGTTTTGTTTTCTGTTCGAGCCATGAAGAATAGTTTCCTCTCCATGGTATACCTTCTCCTCGATCCAGTTCAAGTATCCAACCTGCCACATTATCAAGAAAATACCTGTCATGGGTGATGGCTATTACTGTGCCTTTGTACTGTTGTAAGTGCTGTTCCAACCATTGAACCGACTCCGCATCAAGGTGGTTTGTTGGCTCATCAAGTAAAAGAACATCAGGTTCCTGCAATAAAAGTCTGCATAAAGCCACCCTCCTGCGCTCACCTCCAGAAAGATGCTTTATTATTGCATCTTCAGGTGGACAACGCAAAGCATCCATGGCCCGTTCGAGCTTATTGTCCAATTCCCAACCATTGTGATGTTCGATTAAATCGGACAATTCCCCTTGCCTTTCAATGAGTTTATTCATCTCATCGTCTGACATGGGCTCGGCAAACTTCAAATTAACTTCCTCGTATTCCTTTAAAATAGCTACAATTTCGGCTGTTCCTTCTTCAACAATCTGCCTTACAGTTTTGTTATCATCCAATTTTGGCTCCTGTTCAAGCATTCCAACAGAATATCCTGCAGAAAATGCTACTTCTCCATCGAATGATTTTTCTGTACCAGCGATAATTTTTAAAAGGGTCGATTTTCCTGAACCATTTAATCCGATGACACCAATCTTGGCCCCGTAGAAAAAAGATAAGTATATATTATTTAAAACTTTTTTTTGAGGTGGAAAGGTTTTGCTAACACCCACCATTGAAAAGATTATTTTTTTATCGTCAGCCATAATTGTATTTGAAATTAAAATTTGATTTTATAGAAAAAACGGAAACAAAATTAACAAATTCAGTGTGAATAACCCACAGTTTAATAATTATTTTCTCATTTCATTTCCTGGATATGTATTTCAATTTCTTCGTCATTCCGCAACAGATCTATAAGTTTCTGAGTGCTGGACTCGCCATAATGATAAGGATAAAGTATCTTGGGCTTAAATGCTTTGGCGGCATCAGCAACCATTTCGGGTGTCATTGTATATGGCAAATTCATAGGCAAAAATGCAATATCAATATTTTTCAGGGCTTTCATTTCAGGGGTATTTTCTGTATCGCCGGCAATGTATATTCTTTTCCCATCAATAATTAAAATATAGCCATTTCCTTCACCTTTTGGATGGAAAAACTCACCGTTTTCGCGCTTATTTACAAGATTGTATGCCGGAAAAGCTTCAACAATAATATTCAGGAGTTTTTGTTTATCTCCATTTTTCATGACAATTGTATTGCTCAGACTATCTGCACTTTCCTTGCATTTTTGAGTAAGAATAATGATGGTACTCTCTTTTAATAGCGGTTTAATCGCCTTTAAATCCATATGATCAGGATGATGATGGGTAATTAAAATCAAATCTGCTTTAGGAAGTAGCGAATAGTCAGTAAGCGCTGAAAATGGATCGATATAGATTACTTTACCACCATATTTGAATATGAGAGAGCTATGGCCAACAAAGGTAATTTCAATATTCCCTTTTTTAGTTTTTATCACATCAGTTACCAATTCTTTTTGTGCCATCATTTTATTTGTCATTATAGTCAAAGATAATACAAGATATACCATGACTTTAATTTTTGAACATGTTATATACTTTTTCATTGTAGAAAAGTTTAGTTCTATTGATTAATTAATACTTAAAGAAATTGATTAGCAAGTTAATACAATTTTAACTAATTATAAAATCACTTGTTAAATCTTTTCTAACTTAGATTGATATGATTACATTAAAATTCAGTATTTTTTTTTGCACCAGAACTTATCTAAAGAATATTTTAGATTAATTTAAAAAAAATAAAAAAACTTCTTCTTCTATTTTTCGACTTAACTACGAATAGAAGAGAAGTTCTTTACACTTTAAAATTCTAATGGATTTGTAATAAAATAAATTGTATTTGATTTATTCAGACCCCAACAATAGCCGAACAATGCCTATGATCTTACAATACAATAACTTACAAATGTAATTGAAATGCTAATATTTTTTACTTTTGTTTTAATTATTAAAATTGGAAATAAATAAAAGGCTGAACATCTGCTGATTTGAATTGAATAACCAATTGTACTAAAATAACGAATACAATTAATTTAAGCAGATAAGGCGATTTGATATAGCTCTCCTTGATTTTTAAATTCCAGTTCCCTGGTGTTGAATGCATTGCAAAGCCAATTACCAGCAAAATCACCCAAAGATACCTTACTTTTAAAAATGGAAATGCATACGCAAAATCCATATCCGTTGTAATATTACCTACTATTGACCAGGCTACATGAAAAGCATCTTCAACCTGATTTACAATGATAGTTTCTGTTCCGGCAGTAACTTCCTTTTTAATTCTTAGATTATTGCCAGTTTCGGCTAATGGTTGTTTTATTGTATCAACTAATATATCATTTCTAAACATACTAACGATTAACGTGTTGTGTCCCTTTGAATGGACAATTTTTGCTTCAGTACGCTTATTTATTGCTATGTCTTCAACATGTTTATAAACTTCGTGATTTAAATCATTGGCACGGAAAAATATCCATAGAAAAACAACAAAATGAAAAGTAACAAACCACGAAATCGCATTGGTAGGTAATCTATTGGGAACTTTATCGAGCACTTTTTTTGTCGCTTTATGGATTGCAAGCCCAATTCCATGCCAAGCTCCCCAAAAAACAAATTTCCATGAAGCTCCATGCCAAAGTCCCCCAAGAAACATGGTAAGAAAAAGATTTATGTAAGTACGCACTTTACCTTTTTTATTTCCTCCCAATGGAATATACAAGTATTCACGCAACCATGAGGACAAAGATATATGCCAACGCCGCCAAAAATCGGTTATATTCTTCGATTGGTATGGGAAATTAAAATTGATTCCCAAATCAAATCCCATTATCATTGCTATACCAATTGCCATATCCGAGTATCCCGAAAAATCACAATATATTTGGAGCGTATATCCATATACGGCCATTAAGTTTTCAAAACCAGAATACTGCGAAGGATTGGCAAAAACCAAATCATTATATTGCGAAATGTAATCGGCAATAATAGCTTTTTTAAACAATCCAATCATTACCATCCATAAGCCTGCATAAACATCTTCTTTCTTTATAGTTATTGGTTTTGCAACCTGTGGTAGAAAATAGTTTGCCTTAACAATTGGACCAGCAACCAGTTGTGGGAAAAAAGTAATAAAAAAAGCATAATCCAGAATATTCCTTGTTGGTTTGAGTCTTTCCCAATAAATTTCAAGTATATAACTTACAGATTGAAAGGTATAAAACGACACCCCAATGGGTAGAAATATATCTAGCGGCTGAAAATTAGTTCCTGTTATTGCATGAAAATTTAAGAGTAGGAAATTGGTATATTTAAAATGAAATAAAAGACCAAAGCTGATGCAAAGCGATATGATTAAGAATAACCGTTTATATATTTGTTGTTTTGCTTTTGTAATAATGATTGCAAAACTATAATCGGCAAATGTGGTGAATATTAACACCCACAAATACCAACCACTTGATTTATAATAGAATAATAAACCAAAGGCAATAACGAAAATGGTAACTGAAATTTTGTTTTTATGTATGAGCGCATAAATTGCAATAAAAAAGACGAACAAAATTAAAAAAACTCCGCTATTAAACATCATAGGGGAGCTTTTGTCATAGCCAAACAGAAAATCTATATATCGTTGTAAGTTCATACAAAATTATCTTAAAGGTTGAAGTATGGTTGTATTAGGACTGTTTTTACTTTTTGTTAATGGCATTTTTAGTACTATGGGCTTCATGCTTTTATTCATTACCCAAGAGGCAATAGAATCCATCCACATAGATGCCGATTCGTGTGTTGGATGCGCCCCATCTTTAAACCGCTTATAATTCAGATTCTTTGAAGGAAAATAATGCATTGGCCCTACATTGTTCAATATCATATCATTAATACCTGTATCTTCTTTCCAGTTCGGAGGCCCAACCCATACATAGCTAATAGTATCTATATCCTTCAACATTTTTTTTACATACTTATTTCTTTTACGGATAATGTCACTTACAAACATCTCATTGGCACCGACAACAAGCATAATGAATGTAGGTTTATATTGTTTTATAAAATAACTGAGCGTGTCTGAATTGCCGAAATAGTCAGTTGTGGAGCTATACCAAATAATTGTTCTTAAATCGTGATGGTTAAATGCCGTGTAATCTTTTAAACGAAGCATCAAACCTTCTAGCATCGAATCGCCGATTATCATGATTCGTTGCGAAGTGGTATCCATAGGTTCTTGTTTTTGCACTTTATTTACAGTATCGCGCCTTGTAATAGATTTTCCATAGGGATCATCAGGGATTCCTAAAATAAATTCTCTTATTTTTGTTTTTTTGATTATTACTCCACCAATCCGAGCTTCGTAGTCAGAAAAAGAATAAATAGTTAATATGGCGGCTGTTACGATTAACATCCCAATCACTTTCCAAATCAAATTCATGATATTACTTCCTTACTTTTTTTGAATAAATAACCATTCCAATAAATCACCCTCTTTAAATGCTTTAAACCAACAACCATGTCCAACATTAACATATTCCGTATATTTTGGATATCCTCCAGCTATTTTTACTGCATTAATTAAATTTCTTGTATTTTCAACTGGCACTACTTTATCTGCTGAACCATGGAACGCCCAAATAGGTATGTCTCTATAATTTATTGCTTTTGTACTATCACCTCCACCACAAATTGGAATTGCCGCTGCAAACTTTTCAGGAAATCTCGAAATGACATCCCATGCACCATATCCACCCATTGAAACACCAATAACATAAATTCGAGTTGTATCTATAGAATTCTCTTTTACAATCTCATCTAGCAATTTAATTGTCAACATCAATGTCTTAGAGCAAGCTTCAGGCATTGAATGTCCAGTTTTAGTCCAATTCAAGTTAACCCATTGTTCATTCAAGGGACATTGAGGTGCTATTACAAAAGCTGGATATTTTCTTTGGTTTTTTATATTCAAAAATAAATCCCGAATATGTAAAGTCTGTGATTCATTATCAGAACCTCTTTCACCCGCTCCATGAAGAAATAAAATTAAAGGATAAAGGGTTTCTTGCCCCTTTCCTTCAGTACTTCTATTTAAATCAATCGGAAATAAAATATTGTAAAACAGAGAATCTGCATTAGTTTTAAAAACTTTTTTTATAAACTGATTTTGTGCAACAATAAAATTGGAAATCATGGAAAATAACAACAACCCACAGACTTTACCAATATTAGAAAATTTGCACATTTATATCGAAAAAAAAGAAAACCAAAAGTAATTAAATTATTGAAATTCCAGAATTGGAAAATGGATATCAGAAAAGCGGATTCAACAATAACTTGGTGAGTTTTTATACAATTTCAATATGTTTTAGCAAAGAGGAGTTTAAAAAATCGCTCTTTGCTAAAACTTATATTTTTTTACAAAATGTCAAATCTAAATCTATAATCTAAGTCTTATTATTAATTTATTCTGTATTTCGAACTAATAAGACTTCAACATTTGAATATTACTGATTTTTTGTGTGTTATTGAATGAAATTCTATCCAGCAGCAGTGTCATCACCAAATTCGTCAGACTGAACATTTTGTTGCAAAAAATTTGTATTTTCTGAAATCACCTCTGTTTTTTTTCTGTCTGTTGAAGTCATGTGATGCATTACCTTTGAACCAAAATAAAATGCAATCATCATCTGAAAAGCCACCATCAATTCATGTATTTGATCTTCAAAACCAATAATTCTAACTGTAACAAGTTCAAGAACTACAACAATAAACAACAATGAAAGTGTAAGTGTTCCACGAAATACGCCTCTAGGCATATCGAAAGTTTCACCAACATAAGGGTTTGGATTATCCTTGCTCCAATTACCAAAAGTGTATTTTTTTAGGAGCATAATAAAAAATACAAGAACTATAAGCAGCCAAATACCAATCGGAGCGAATACCTGCCAAATAAATTGATTGTAATTCTCCGCAAAGAATTTAATGGCGTCCATATTTTGATTACCCATTACTAATAGTTTGTTTAGTTTCTAAATTTATTTTCCTATTAAAATTCCTGCAATAAATGCAATAACAACACCTGCCAAAGAAAGTTGCGTATATAATTTTTGCTTTTTTTGCTTTTTTATCAGAAGATCTACATCATTTGTACAGGTTTTCCAATTGTTGATATAATAATCCCTGTCTTTCTTATAGTCCAAAATCAGACTGTCCTTTACCAAATCTTTTTCTTGCATCACTGAAACCTTTTGCCTCAACTCACTTGAAATTTCTTCTTCAATCTGAAGTTTTTTTGCTGATATTATTGCTTTTTTAACTTGACTGTCTTTCAAAATCCACAATGTGTCAGCACCTGGTTCAATTGTTTTTGAATTACCCGGCAGAATTAACTCGGGATAGGTTTGAGCAAAAACCGAAAACCCGGAAATCAAAAAGATAAAAATTAAAATATTTTTTACCATAAACTTCATTTAATCGCCAAATAAATTGCGAACTTCCTTTTTGGTGTCGTCAGTAGACATTTGATTAACGGACTGTTCTACTCTTTTTTTCTTTAATTCAAGTACCTCCATTTTAGCATCAAGAAGCTGAATTTCCTTATCAAGATCTGATATTCGTTGTTCTTTAGATTTAATTTGCTGGTCTAAGCCTGTACGGTGAACAATTTCTTGGGATTTCAACTGTGAATATTTCTCTTGAAATTCCCTTAAATCTTTGTTCCCAAACAGCATGTTTTTAATAGCCATATATGGAGCTGCAACAGCTGCGAGTATCATGGCAAAACCTCCGGGAGACATGTTATCGAAAGCGCCCTGATCATAGGCAATACCTACAACTATTAGAATAACCAATACAATCAGGCCAACTATTAACCATTTATTCACGTTCGTTCTTTTAATTATATATTTTCAATATACTTAGCGAATACCCAACCTTCAACTTCAGTAGTCACTTTATACCATCCTTTTGATTCTTCAAGTATTTTAACTTTCGCACCTTTTTTCAGTGGCATTGCAACTTTAGCTCCATCGTTCGTAGGTGTAAACCTAATATTTAAAACGTCAGCACTTACTCTGCCAACTTCAGGTAATTCAGCAGCTTCATTGGTACTTCTCTCTTCATTAAGCAATTTATTCCTTAATCTATCAAGAGGAAAAGCTGGTCCTGGATCTTGCTTACGCAGAGGAGCAATTTCTTCGTGGCCTAAAATTGTTTTAATCCCATAATTATCAATAATCAATTGGCAAAGCTCATAAACTGTCTGGATTTGCTCTTCAGTATATGTATGCCAAAAACGTGGCTGGGTTTCATTCCTATGTGTGGCTTCTATAACATCACTTGGATTAAAAGCACTTCCAAACCATGAACGATAAACATTTCCACTTTTTGTCAATGGTCCAGAGTTAACAATTTCAATACCGATAGAGTATTTATTCATCCCAATTCTATTGCCGTATGAGCTTTTACCAGCATGCCACGCCTCAATATTAAAAGGCACTAATTGAGTGATCGAACCATCTCTGTCAACAATTAAATGCGCCGATGCACGAATCCTGGGATTAGTAAGTGTATTTAAAGCTGGCTTAAAAGGTCCGGCAGTATAATGGATTACTATAGTATCGGGCAAACCCTTTTCAAACTCGCCACTATGATTTGGCGATTTAACAAAGCTCTTAACATTTTCGCCTTCTATAAAATGCTCTTTAATTTCCATATAAGAAGTGTTTTTTAAAATCAACCACTAAAAGTAATACTTTTTTTTATCAAAATAAAATCGATTTTCTGTAACGGGCATCATACTTTTTGTCAAACACCAATGCCACCGCTTAACAACAATCTTTTCAACAAGATATTAAACCTTTAAATTTGGTAACATTTGATAATAATCTATTAATTTTATAATTACAAAAAATTAATTTCATGAAGACTGAAAATTCCATTTAATGGAATATGAATCTTATTCATTCTAATAATTTTACTTCGACAATTTAACTGTCCTTCTCCTTTTTAAAACCTCGGATTAAATCAGATCCAATTAAATCAAAAAAAACCACATTCGGAGGCCCCTCATAACCAACCCGCTCTCTTTGATATATCACCACTACCCTATCATCAAAAGGACTTAACAAATATCCTGGAACATAGGCGCCAAGTATTAATGAATAGTCATCACTTTTCTGATTGTAAATTTCCTTTTCTCCTAGTTCTGGTGAAGCAAATTTTATTTCAACTTCTTTAATTACATCAAATCCAAAATCAGGATCATTTTCGGTTTTAGCTTCTAATATAACTTCGTAATCATTTCCTTTATAGGATGTTTTTCCTGATTTAAGCGCAAATGTTTTTGTCTGTATGATTTGAGATTCACTTAAGCTTTTTTTGAATAATGCATAATTTTTCTTCCAAATTTCCCCAACGTTACCTTCTGATGTTTCTTTGGGTTTCCATGACCACGCCACTTTATTATTAACAATATCAAGAATAACGATTTCAAACCAGTAAAGGCCACTACCTTCGTCGGCTGGTTCAATGATGTATGCAAACAAACCATTTTTAGACCAACCAATTGGATAAATTTTATCATACAAAATATCTGTACCTTTTTTATTATACACCAATTCTAATGGGATTTGGTATTCCTGTTTATCAAAATCAATGTTGGCATATTGACCTATTCCATTGCTATCGGGATTACCATTGTTGCTATTATCAGTGTTATCATGGTTACAAGCCATCAAAATGGAAGCAAAAAGTATAATAACAGTAATGAATTGTTTCAATTTTCTCATCCGTTTCTTTTTTTCTTTAGCTTAAAATAAACGATATTGATTTTTTTCAAATAGCATTAAACCGATTAGAGCCTTTATAAGGCTCACCGAATCATAAAACCTATCATCTTATTACAAATCATTTTTAAAACACCCAGATAATCTTTAAAATTACAAATTGTATTTATAAAGTTTACCATAAAATGCTTCTCATAAATTAATTGTTTACTTTTCCAATGTCTAATTTATTCAAGGTCAAAGATAGGAATTTTTCATTTATACTTTACAAAATGTTAGTTTTTTTTTCCTTTTGTCAAATAAAATTTCAGGTAAATATCTCACAACAAACCAAAATTCAATAAATAAATACCTCATAGACTTTTATAAAATCAGAAACTTGCTTTAAGATATTATTGTTATTTTTTTTCAATTTCAATTCAGATCAATTAAATTTTCAATATTGAAATATGTAATTCTATAAATAATACAACGGCCATTTTTGCTAAGATTATAACAGAGAATCAATAACGCTATCCATATTTATTAAGCAAAAACATAATTCGTATTTCATTGATGGTTCGAAATCCAAATTGGAGATTAAAGAATGAAAGTTTAAAATTAATATCAAATATGAAAGCCGTAATTATTGGATATAATTTTTGCACAAAGAATCGTTTAGATTTGCCCATTTGGTGAAAATTTCATCAACGGGCAAATTATAATTCAATTAAACTAAAACAATATAAAATCGATTACTTTTTTAATAAGTCCCTGATTTCAGACAATAATACTTCTTGATTTGAAGGAGCTGGTGGCTCTGCTGGTGCGGCAGCTTCTTTTTTCTTC
This sequence comes from Bacteroidota bacterium, assembly GCA_025361565.1. Classification (GTDB taxonomy): domain Bacteria; phylum Bacteroidota; class Bacteroidia; order Bacteroidales; family NBLH01; genus NBLH01. The sequence goes on from JANYKN010000032.1 coordinate 80,735, forward strand.
ATTGAATTCATTGCTTTAATCACTATAAAGATGGAAAAAGCAACAATTAAAAAATCAAATGATACCTGTAAGAAATTCCCATAATTGATGGAAACAGCCGGTGCAGTTCCAACCGCATCTTTCATCACAATTTTCAAGTCACTAAAATTGACGCCTCCAACTAAAAGTCCAATCGGCGGCATAATAATGTCATTAACTATTGATGAAATTATTTTCCCAAAAGCTGCTCCAATAATAATACCCACAGCCATGTCAACAACATTGCCTTTCATTGCAAAGGCTTTGAATTCTTTAATAATACTCATGTTTTTAAATTTAATGATAAATAAATGATTTAAAACTATTTTACAATTAAGGCACTTTCAATTTTCCATTATAATGTATTATGCTTCGTGCGAATTCATTTATAATACTCAAAATTAATAAATCATTTTTAAAATAACACCATTCGTTTCTCTTGGTAAAAAAAGATTATTGCATACAATTTTAGGTTTCAATTATAATTAAAAGCCAAATTCGAAAACAAAAATCATTATGGCTGAATATATTAACCATCAATCAAAAAAATTCGGGTTTTGATAATATTAATATTTTAAAACATACTATTCTAAACAAAACAAATTTAATTTTGATGCGTTTTTAAAATAAAAAAAAGATGAGACAGTTGCTTTATGTTTTCTTACTATTGTTGCTTTTAAATTATTCTGCAACAACCTATGCACAAATGGCTCTTGCAGTTTCAAAAAACGAAAATGGCTCAACAGTGAAATACAGTCTCCAGATTGGTTCAACTTTGGATGAAGCTTATGCTAAAGCACAATCTGACTTAGAAGAACAAGATTTAAAAAATGTTTTTGTTTTAAAGAGCACTGAAAATACCGGACATATTTTAAAATCAGGAAATTATGTTTTAATTGTTTCTTCAAGAAAAATATTAGGTGGTAAATTCTTTGTCAGTTATGGTTTGGGAGTAAGCCCAACTTCAAGAGAAGAAGCTATTCAAAGAGCAATTGTTCATTTGAAAGAGAATGATTGGGGTTATGAAAATAATTTTGGTTTTGCAATTGAAAAAGAAGGCAAAATTGAAACTTTCAATATTCCGGAAGAACCAAAAAAATAGATTATACGGCATTATTAAAAGAATATCATCTGCTAAAAGCATTTAATAAACTTTTTTGGGAAGCATAATTAAAAAAATGAAAACGATAAAAGCCTAGATATCAAGCAGGATTTAATATTTATTTTTATTTAATGGTATATTTTGCAAAATAATTTTCTTCGTATCAAAAATTTTATACTTTTGCAGCGGAGAAATGGCAGAGCGGTCGAATGCGGCGGTCTTGAAAACCGTTGAGTGTAACAGCTCCGGGGGTTCGAATCCCTCTTTCTCCGCCAGAACCCCGAAACCCACTTTATTTAGTGCTTTTCGGGGTTTTTCAATAAAAAACGGATCAGTATCGGGTCATTCAGGGCCAAGCAATATTCCTGGAGATTTGATTTTTTAAATATAAATATTTGATAATCTAAAAAGAAAAAAAACTTTTAACAAATCCTATTTTTTTTTGTAAACTTAGATTGCATCATCTTCCTTTTCTATAAACTATTGTTTTATTGCAGGTTAGATATAAATATAATTTTTAAATTCCAGTCTTTAATAATACCAAAAATTACATCAGTTTGCCAATTAAAGTTAGAAATAAAATCCTTTAAAATTTGGTTTATTTCTAACTTTTTTAATCTATATTTATATGTTTAATCATATAAATTATTTGCCTAATGCAAAACTATTCTGCAAAGCTCACTGCAATCATATTTTTTACCTTTCTATCATTCATTCGAATTTCTGCTCAAGTCAATTTTCTGGAAGTTTCAATCGAAGAACTAATTGAAAAAGCAAAACAAGAAAAGAAGCCCGTTTTCATCTTTCTATCCGATAATAAAAACGAAAGCTTTTGGATGGAACATAATGTATTCAACGACCCAGCTATTGGTGAGTTATATGAACGTAATTTTGTATGTGGTATTTTTTATGGACAAATAAATTATACTAATCTAAGCACCGACAAACTAAAGATTACAAAATACCCTTATTTTTTGTACTATGAACCCACGTTGCAATCTGGATATAGGGCCTCAGGCGGATTAACCAAGGAAAAAATTTATGACTACGGAAAAGCGATGGCCAATGAATTCAAACTTTTAAACGCTGTTCATCAACAGATTAATCCAATCGACTCTAATACAAGGGAAACAAGCTATCAAATTCTAGATAATGATGGACGATATACGCTTGGAGTAGAAGGAAGTCGTTTAATGTATGGTTATCCATATCCAAACTCAACTTCGCATTTTGTAATCAATGCTGGTGGTAAAATGGCAAGCAATTCACCTCGGTTTTTAATAACTAGCGACATAGAATTTTCTGATTATCTCGAAAAGAAAAGTTTTTTTGATAAAATATTTGGAATTTTTAAGAAAAAAAAAGAAAAAACGAAACTTAAATCATATAGTAATGTGAAATATTTAAGTGATACCCTTTTGATTCGTTTTGACGAGAACAATTCCATGCATTCCACCATCGATTATAGATTCAATGGACTGAAAATTACACAGAAATTAAGCCCTTTAAATTCAAAGTTGGAAGCTTGCAAAGCAAACGATAGTACTCGCTATTATCAGGTTGATTATATAATTGAAAACGATAGCAACATATCTATTAAAGCAGGCATTTTAGTATTGTTTGACATGATGATTGACAATAACGATGCAGCACAAATGGATGCGTTCAGCACAGATTTGGCAATAAAAACAAGGCCAGAATTGACAAATAAAAATACCAAATTGCGTGGTAAATATGCCAAATATACAAATGTTGATCATATAAATCGGATTCTAGTATATCGTGACACTAAAACGACAAAAAGTTTGACCGGCGACTTTCATTTGTCTTCCGAGCCGGATGAAATCCACATTGGTTCATGGCCGATCTTGTTTTCAGTTTTATGGGATGTACCGAAGATTAAAGTTGGTACAAAATATTTCGATAGTGCTGTACTTTTAAAATGGGATACCATTGCATTGGAATCAGGGTCTAAACGGACTTATACTTCAACTTTCGGGCTTTACAATAAAGGAGTATTAGAACTTGTACCAGCCGGAACTAATTTTACGGGAACGACCAAAACGGGTAGTCGCGTAAAACTAGGAAAGCCCGATTTTACGGTAAGCCCCGATACGATTTACGAAGGGCAAACAGCCTTGCTAAAATGGAATGTGGATAATCCATTAGTCGCGGATATTTATGTTTCGGCCAAATCAAAAACAAAACAACGGAATCAGGGCAAGATGAGCATAAGCCCAAAGAGCACGACCATTTATTACTTACAGTTGATTGACCATGGAAAAGAAATAGCCAATGTTAATACAAGAGTGGTGGTTCTTAAAAAACCTGCGGAAATAATTCCTGAAAAAATAAATTTCGATGGCAAATTTACCATAGGTTCTGATAATAAGCCTATTACTTACGGTTATCCGTTCCCATATTCTACTTCGTATTTTCAATTGAATTATAAAAAGGAATACTTTAGCAACAACAGTTCACTTGATAAAACAAAATATCTTGAGGGAATGCAGAACCTTAATATGGCTAAAGAAAAGAGAAATGTGGTTACTTACAAAAGCACTGATTTTGAAATCATCCAGCGCCTGATTCCTCTGGATGAAAAATATGAAATCACAGAGCCTGCAATGGCCCTATATTTCAGGTGCGAATATTGCGTGAAAAATCTAAAAAATGCAAAATCCTACTTTGGGTTTAAACAAATCCTGGATTTTTCATCCTTCGATGCAGACAAACTTCAACTACAGGTTAATGAAAAACCTGCCAAATTTAATATTACTTATACCGATGCAAATATTCCCGATTTATTAGTATTAAGCGACAAGCATGATAACAATGGAATTAAGCTGTTTACAACGGTTAAAGGAGGCGAAAAACCAAAATCTGTATCTGTTGGGGACTGGCATTTTTTGAAAAACCTGAAATTAGAAATCAATTATTCCGACAGCAGTTTTTACAAAAATCCTGCAGCTTTAATCAGCTGGCAAAAAAGTATTTTGCCTTACGATAGTGCAAAATTTGTGTTTATCATCGGAACAAATCAAAATCAAAAACTTCAATACCTATACAATCAATCGGAGGAGATTAAATCAATGAGTATCAATTTTGAAACAAGCCAATACAAAGTGCCAGAAGATAAGATAAATGAAATAATTAATTTTGTGAAAGACAGCACATTTGATTTTATGGTACTCGAAGGTTTTTCAGATAATAGGGGCAAATTGGAAACCAATTATTTATTGTCGAAAAAAAGGATTAATAATATTATGGAAATAATTACCCATAAAACAGATATCAAAAAAAATCAGATTCTTAATCAAGTGCATGGCGAGTTCTTTTCAAACCAAAAATCAAATAACCTGGAAGTTGATGATAAAGAAGAAAGGAAAGTTAAGATTGTGCTTTTTAGGGTTTTGAAATAGAAATATAGCTTTGAATTACATTGTGGTTGAGAATTAAAGGATTAAATATGTAAAATTCAGATATTTATAAAGTTATTTCTGATTAAAAGTCCAAGACAGTTCAACATCCTTCCCTTTAATCAAGTAATTGTTATTCAAAAAAGTGCATTTAATCCTTATTTTATCAATCTTTTTATCAGTAATTGGAAAGCTTTCTGTGATTTCTATGCCTTCATTATAAATAATTACAGGATTGTTGTCTTCAACACGTTCTCCCTGCATTGTTTGTTCTTTAAGTGGAGACGTTTCTTTATCTTCATAGACCAACCCGGTAGATAAAACCAACATAGAATATTCATCAAAATATTTTGGAGGGATTTTGAGATTTACTTTGTAAGATGCTGGATTAGAAAGGCTATCCATAGTAAATGAAAGATTTTCTTTAATTATGTTTTCGAAATTATCCACCATTTTTTGAAGCTTTTTTTCGGAGTTTTTCATGCTTTGCCATGATGAAATTTCCTCACCATAAAGCCTTTGGTAAAATTTGGCTATTTCAGCTTCTAGCTTAGTACTAAATGGGCCGTTATAAAATTTTTTCTGAGTCAAGCTCTCATAGGCTGATTGCTTAAAATCAAGATTGGTGCCTTCAGCAACTGCACAAGGGATTCTTTTAAAAATCATTGCCCTGGTTTTTTCCTTGAAGTATATCTCTGAAGCAAAATAATAAACTTCAATTCTTGAATCGCATTTTATAGACTGGATTTCGGTTACTATTTCTTCATCGTTATAAAAATGTAGCTTTTCATAGTGTTTTTGTGCAAACTGAGCATTTGATTTTTCTGCAAAAGGCCCCATGGTAACCAATGTTCTTTTAAGATTTATTTGCAAGGCTTTGACAAAATCTTCTTGAGTTCCTGATTTAATTTCAGGATATGATTTTACTATTTTATAAACCGGAGCATTTAGGTTTCTATCAACAACAGTTTCCATTTTAATGCAAAACCAATAGCGGGTAGAACTCTTTTGGGCAATTAATAAAAGGTTTGGTAAAAAGCAAATGAATATGATAAGGGATAGTATCTTTTTCATAATGGTTTTTATTAGATTATATTTTTTTTGCGACCATTGCTTAAATCCTTAAAAAAGTTACAGTATATTCATAATTCTTATTATGGTCCACATTTGAAATTTTTACCTTAACTTTAGGTTCTTTATCGTTTTGTATAAAAGTTAATCCGGATGTCCAGACGATGCTATTCAATCCATAACCTTGCTTAATAAGTTCTATTCTAACATTAACTGCTTTGCCATTATAATAAACTTCAACTTTTGCTTTTGAGAAATCAGCTTCTGTCATTGAAAACGACCATCTGTAGTGATTAAATTCCATTGGTGAATAATCGGCTGGCGGAAAAGTTACATATTCTATGGAATAAGCTGACATCAATGAATCTGAATAATTCTGATTATCAATAAAAGAAGTAGATAAAGTCCATAAACTCATTGAATTATCCGTAGATCCGTGCCCAAATACCCTTCTATTAGGCAATAGTATCCATCTGCGGTGTCCAACAGAAGTATTAAATAAACCATCGTCACGAATCTGACCTGATAATGAACTGGTGCTATGATAACCCAGACCAAGGTTTGAATGAGAAGCGCCTGTTTGTCCGTCCATACTGAAACATTTCCACGAGCCATCGGGATTATGACTCAAATCGTCACTTGCAGCCATAATAAGCGCAGCTTTCTGGCAATAATAATTCAGGGTATCTGAAAGAATGCAATCATCAGGCAAGCCTGCTAATCGACGAAAATAGTTTAATCGTTTCAAGAATAATATCTGAGCTGTATCTGAGATTCTCCCTGCAATGCATTTTTTATACGCACCAGTCCAGGCCAATAATTCATCATTAACATTGCTTGTGAGGTAGTTTTCATTATAATCCGCAATAACTAGTTGTCGTTTTAATTCTAAGATATTCTTATTTTCAGGATAGCGTTTTCGCTCCCAGTTTATAATCCGAATAGCCAACGAATAATTCTTTTGATGGATTAATCCTGAAATAAATTCCTTTGAGTACGAAATTTCATGATTTTTCAATTTTAGGTTGCCTTGCAAAAAATCATTAAAGAAAAAAATCTTTTGCCATGTTTCATAATTGCAAATTGCAGTATTGTATTCATTAATTATTTGTAGGACAAGTTCGTTCAAATATTTTTCAATATTGTTATTTTTTGGATAATTCGCTTTAAGATATTTTATAGCATAAGCCCTGAACAGGAAATTTTTTGTGCAATTTTTATTCCCGACAGCATCGCTAATAATCTGTGCGTAATTTGAATTATTCTGCAATCTAGACTTAACATCAACAAACATCTTAAAATATAGTTTTTGAGCAGAATCATTATTGTTTAGGATTGACAATTCAATGTAATTGATCAAGATAGAATCCATTTCAATTTCTGTTTGCTTATGAAAAGATTCTGAATGAAAGCTGGCTCTTTTTATGATATTGAGCAGTTTAGCAATTAATGTATCGTATTTTACCCCATTTTTCCCATAATAATAGCCATATTCATAAACGCCATTGTTATAATTATATCTATGCGGATTATACGATTTTCTGATAATGGTATCCATAAAGGAACATTTTAGTTCAACTAAATCGTTTCCGGCATCTAAGACTTTTATTGCTAAATCAATTAATTCAATAATGCTATCGGCCAATTGCAAACTGGTTTCTCTTTTGGTTTTAAATGATTGAACCAATGATATTTTCAATTGATTTTTTTTACCAAAAAATTCAAAAGCTTTGTTATAGGTTTCAACAGCTTTGGACGAAAGTCCATTTTTAAGTAAATAATCTGTTAGCCAGACAAAGCTGGAAATCAAACAAGTATCAATCTTAGCGCCTTTACAATGTTTTTTATATAATTGAGAAATTGCAGTATCTATTTCAGTTAATTCTTTTTTATCATCGGAACTCAGCATCCATTTCGTTTTTTCAAATTTTTCTTCTGGATTATAATCTACCTGAAGTAGTAAATCGTAGAGAGAAATCAGATTGAATATTTTATTTTTGGAACGGTATTCTTGTATCGTTTTTCGCGCATTCTCAAGTATAAATTGTATTTCAGTTGTATGGGCTGACTGATAGGATGAATCTTTATCCTTTTTTTTTAGGTTCTTCAACAAACGCAATGATTTTTCAGAAGAAGCTTTATATTCAACAGCATATTTAGGTATTTCTTTTAGCTTTATATAGCTGAGTGCCTGGTATAAATAGGCATCCAGGAATTTTGAGTCCTTTTGCAAGGTAGCTTCCGATTTGGAGATGCATTTCTGATATTTGGATGTAAGATATAAGGTTTTTATTTCACTGTCCTGTGCCTGAATAAAATTTGAAAATTGAGTATCTATAAAAATGATAAGGATGTATGAAAATCTAAGCATGTAAACAAATTTTGTTTTCAAAATCCAATTCGATATTCAAAACCAATGATTATTACGTGATTAAAGCGCCAGAAAATAGAAATAAAATATATATTTGAAAAAGGGGTTCAACTTTAAACTGAGCAGACCCCTGTGAAAGTTTCATTTACACAAAACTATGGATAGTGTCTATTTATTTTTAACTATAGCAGTTTCATAGTAGATTAATAGTTAATTTTTTTGTCCTTTAATCACTAAATGCGCATCACCAAGGCTCTGTGTAATGTTTTTTGTTTGAACATTAAATGTTTGCTTGAGATATTTGCTTAATTTTCTAGCAAATTCATTTGCTGACATTGGTAAATTATTATCTTCCACATCAAAAAGCGGAATATTTACATTAAGTCTAATCTCATTTTCAGTTTGCTTAACAATCCTTGACAATCCATTGACACAATTTTTCTTGGACCAATCAACTATAATAGAACTTAGTTCATCTTCATTTTGTCCAAATTCTTGATCTAAATCAAACCCTGCATCATCGAATACTTGAACACGAAGAAAAATTTCACGACCGTTTTTATTTACTTCGTTAAAATACAATTGCATTTGCGATTGTAAATTATTGATGTGGGTAAGTACCGCTTCTTCCAATAATTTTGCAATAATTTTTTCGGCTGAATTTGGCCCTATGCCAGATGCCGCTCCGATCTGCTTATTCGTATAAGCATCTTTAGCCTGAATATTGAAACTAATGGCTGATAAAGGACCTCCAGCCTTTTTTACATTGTATGTGAGTTCAAGATATATGTCTGGTTTTGCTCGATATAATATTTCATCTAAAATACTCTTAGAAATTTCTCCACCATTTTTATTTTGAATAATGTTATCTTCTCCCTTATCTTGATCTACAGATTTTAAAGACTGTTCCAAGTCCAGTAAAGGAAAGCCTCTTTCAGAGAAAAGTTCACCAATTTTACTAATAACTAGCTTTAAATCAGGATCATAAACAAATGCTTTTACATAATCCGGGATGTAATTGGTTGAACCTTGATTGTTTATTATTTCCAGATATCCAAGTTCCTGAAGCAATGCATTACTAGGAACAACCATTATTGAAGGCTGGATTGCTTTTGCTTGACTATATGAATAATAAGTTGTTAAGAAATAAATAATCAGTAAAACAAATAAATTTTTCATGTGTAAGTATTTTAATTTATTCCAAATTTTTTCTTTATTCCAGATGACTCTAATTCTTTAATTAATAGATCCCGATAAAGAGTTACAGTAATGGCAACTTTGTATTGTTTACCAATTTTTATCCTATCATTTGCTTCTAATGTACAATTGGGATTGACACATTGAACATATTTAGAATACCCACCTTTATCTGAAAAAAATTTACTAAAATACTCCTGGTTGCTATTTTTAATGTCATTATCTAGAATTGGACGTAAATCGCTTGAGTTTACATTTAAACTGCTTGTAAATCCTTTGAATAAAAGTGCATGAACAGCATTTTTACGAGCATTATCTTTTGCCAAATCAATATTTTTTCCTATTCCCCAAACTTTAGCTATAACCGTTCCTTGTTTGCCTATATCCATTATATCAGCCTGATAGTCAGATTGACTAAATGCAGATGTTTTACACGAAACAAAAAGTAGGCACAAAACAAATAAATCTAAAATTAAATTTCCTTGCTTTATCATTTGCTTAAAATTCAAATTGTAATGAAATATTTAAAAAATTATTTCCTGAAACAACAATGTTTTTTGGATATTGGGTGAAATTCGAATAGGAGCCGATACCTTTTGTATTTGAAAAATTCCTGTTTGAAAAAGAATATGATGGTACCAATTTCAGGTTATAAGTCAAATTTATTGGAAGTTTTATCCCTGCCTGAAAATACATAATTTGACCATATTTAGCATCAGCAACTTCATCTTTAAAAAAAACTTTTACTATTGGCAACATTTTATACCAATCAGCGGCTGGCAATATTTCAGGATTTAACATTTCATCAATTTTATTTTTATCACTATAGCTGGTTGTTTCTATATAATAGCCAAAAAATGGTACCAATTGGATTCCTGGTAAAATGAAAATTTCATACTCAAAGCCAATTCCTAAATTATAAGAATTTAATTTGTTTGCATCAACAAAAGTTTTTCCATTTGCTGTATATTCATTAAAAACAGGGCTTTTATCTTCCATATTATTAAAATAATTTCCTTCAATAAATAATTTTAAATGAACTAGATCTGATGTTTTTAAAAGCTTATAGACACTATAAGATATTTTTGCACTTAAACCTGAGGCTGGTTGTTGCAAGTAACCAATTGAAATCGAAACACCTTTGTCTGTATGAGGTTTGATGAGCATTCCTTCATCACAATTACCCCAATTTACTTTATAGAATGAAGATAATGTTGAATTACCATCTGAATAGACTCTATTGTCTGCAACTTTTTTGGCCCTTAGCACACATGTTTTTTCCCATTTTTCATTTCTATTCTCATATACGAAGCACAATTGATTAGGCTTTAAACTCTCTTTTTTCCCAATATTTGAAGTTATTGGATTTTTTGAATAAATCGAATTTTTTACTGTAAACGGTTCATATTTATCTCCAATAGCAATTAGTAACTGTTCAAGAGAATTACTTAAAAGATCTACAAACAATGCATCATTCGATTTTTGATTTGAAGATGAATTTAATTGTGTACCCTCAGATTTAGTCGAATATTTACCTATATAATTTAAATCATAATTATAACTGTCTACAAAATTGGGATTATCTAATTCCTTTGTCCAATTATCAGTAAAATAACTGTAATTTTTATCATCCAAATTAATTTGATACAAATATGCGGTGACCGTAGCTTGATAACCATTTTTATCCCTTCTCATTGGTGTTGAGCCAATCAATGCATTTTTAGCATCGTCTTTGTTGTAGAACTCTTCCATAGTAATTATTTCATTAAAATCTATTACTATGATGTATGTGCTTTTTATCAGTTTTTTAAACCATATTTCATCGGCAATTTTGCTTTCTACGCCCCTTTGAGTATTTTTCAACAAGTCTATCTCGTTATCGGATAAGTTATATTTTGCACGAGAAATAAACTCATCTTTTGATTTCCATGTATGAAGTGATTTTGCAGCAATTTGTTTATTGCTGATTTGGTTTATAATTTCGCTTGTATTTAGAGATTTTGGGGCTATTTCAAAATCTGGAATTGGATTATAAAAATACTTTGATGGAACCAAAATCTTTGAAAAATTTTGGTTAATTAATGAATTATACGAAGTATTGTTTGAGATATAAACTGGCGAAATAGTGTTACGATGGTATTCTGTTTGATTTTCTTGCGAAAATATATTAGTGAAACTTGAAAGCATCAAGATAAAACAGTAAACTTTTTTCATAAACGATATATTAAATATTGAGGAATATTAATCCGATATTAAACCCATAATCATTGTTGTAATCACGGTAAATTTCCTTATTTGCCGGCCCTTCCTTTAAACCTTCATTATGCCAAGGAACATAATAGAAACGAGTATATATTCCGAAGTTAGGTTTTTTCTCCGATCCAAAGTGATTATATAATAAGATTGCCCCAAACCCAGCTGTAAAGCCAGTACCTTTATAATTCTCAGTTTGAATAAGAGTATTATTACTGTCAAAATAGCTGATTTCGGAATCTATTTTGTAAAAACTTACTGCAGGTGCTGGTATAAAATTGAAGTTCTTCTTTACCTCGTCAGGGAAGAACTTTGCTTTGTAAACAAAATAGCTTTGTAAATTCGAATAAAATTCATCAATTTGCAATCCAATTGAATTACTTTTAACTTTATAGCTACCATTCGTTACATTATTTGCATCAATTATATAATTTGTATTTAATACAGTTTCGTCAGATTCCTCATAAGTCAAGGCCCCAATTAAAACAGAATATCTTTTTTTATTTAATGAATAATCGGCAGTATTTATATCCGTTTTTTTGTAAAATGGGCCCAATAAAGCTAATTTATCCAAATAATTTGCCTTATTACCTTTGGTGAGATAAATGTATCTTCGAATATTCAATAATCCCAGCATGTCAAATTTAGTAGAGGTATAATTTGAATACTTCGAAGAATTTACATTAACCTGATTTTTCTTTATACTTTTTGCCAAAGGCAAAAATGTGCGTTGCCATCTGATAACTGGCAAGTAAACTTCAAATGTTAAATAATAATCTACAAAGTTTATTTCAGTGGCAGGCAATACATCATTCTCGTATACTAATTTATTACCCTTCGAAGAAAAATCAGCTGATAAATTTAATGCAATTAGAGTTCTGAGTTTTTGAAGTGTAGTTGGTTCATCTTCTTTAAAAACATTTGTGTTTATAAAATATGAATTGTAATTTAAAACATTGCTTATATTGTTTTTATCAAAGCTTAAACCCTTGCCTGTAGAGAATGTTGTAATTTCATTTTTTGCAATTTGAGCAACTAATTGAAAATTAGAAATTAACAAAAGAAATATGAAATTTTTTTTCATGGAATTTATTTTAAAACATTAGCAATTATTTATATTATTCCCATATTTTATATGCAATCCCGATATTAATAGTACTTAGATTATAACCAAGATCCTTGATTTCTAACCATTTGTAATTCTGAAAAATTTGAAACCTATTAATGTCATAAGTTATAAATGGTGTCATACAAAATGCTTGTCTATTTTCTATGTTAACCCAAGCGTATCCAACATCACACCCTACAGCAAAGTTGTTTATAATGTAATATTTAAGTCCCATTTCTAAAGTATAAATTGTAAGTGGATTTATCGGAGCAAGTACAGGATCTAAAATGTTATTGTTTTTTTGATTGAACCATATTCCAGTCAATCTAATGCCAGAGAATCCAAATCGATGTTTCGGATCTTTATAATATCCAATTTGTCCACCATATGAGAAAGAATAAACCGAATTAATACTCTTATTAACTGGCATACCCCCGAAAATAGCTATTTGCCCTTTGACATTAATTGCGAATAGACATATAAGTATTGTAATATATTTCATTGTATAAAATTTATATAATTTAGAACCTCTTTAATAAAACAATACAAATATGTTATAAATTAAGTCTTCACAATAAAAGAATCTGTTAAACAAAATATTATAGCTTATTGAATTGTAAATTGTGGACAATTGTAAAATGAAGCTGCAATAAGAATTGGCTTATTGAATAATAGAACACACTAATTTCAATATTTTCAGGTATAAAGAAATAAATATTTAGCAATATCCAATTTTAAAACAGCTTCCTTATAAATGATTATCTACCTCTAAGGAATAAATCTGTTAGATTATATTCATTAATTAAGGCTATATCTTTTGGTATTGCATAAAATTGGTCGTTGGAACCAAAAAATAATGTTTGATATTTAGTTAAAGATTCGGCTTGTGTACCAATAGTAACTAATTTTTCTTTTTTAGCGGTATCCCATATCGCAACACCTAGAAAACCACCATACGCCACACCTAAATAATCGCCCGAACCAGAGAAAAACATTCTTCTGGGAACAAATAGTGCAGATACATCACCCCCAACACTAAAAGTGATTGTCTTGGATTTTTCTTCTGTATTGTTAGTTACTGTTTTGTTTCCAGCCAAATTATCCTTGACTTTCTCAATAAATTGACAATTATTATCTTTATTTTTATAGGTATCACCTATAAGACTGTAAATTGAAATACTTTTATTTTTACTATAGTAAACGGCTAAATCATCATTAACACTTATACATAAATGATCTGGGTCTTCTGCAATATTATTGGTTAAATTAACAATTGGATATATTTTAGAAAAGTCACTTGAAATCATAATTAAGTTAGATACTTGCTTATTCCATTCGTCTAATCTTTCAGTAGTTATTTTTCCTTCTTTAGCATAATTTTCAACATCAGTTCTATATTTTAGTTCCTTTTGATCTTTTCCTTCGCCATATACAAATTTGAATTCTTTATCCTGTTCCAAACCAATAATCAAATTATTTTTTGAATCAAAAACCAGTACCTCTTTAAGGATATTCCTTTGTTTTTCATTTATTATAAAATCTGTTTTTAAAAATTCTTTTTTTAAAGCTCCAGTTTTAGAATCAATAATTGCAATTGAATTTTCTTTTTCATCAGTAAAAGCGGCCAATGTTCCATCATTGTTAATTGCAAATGATTTGAATTTTTTGTAATAAGGTTTCACAATCGTTTCTTGCCAGTTATTCAGATCAATGAGAGTAATTTTTTCTTTATAGGAGACTACAAGAACAAGGTCTTCTGTTAACTTTAAATCGGGTATACCTTTAAAACCAGAAATTCTTTTGGTTTCTTTATTTGATGAAAAATCCCAAAAGACAACGGCACTTTTTAACATGCCGCCCATAAGAGATGCATCTCCTGTTTTTACAAGACTTTCTGAAACAATACAAATCCCTTTAGGCCCAGTTGAAGTCATGTAAACCAGCGTATTAAAAGGACATACCATTTCACCAACTGGGGGTTCAATTATACTATCAGGTAGTACTTCATTAAATAATGATTGTGAAAAAGAAAAATTACTAATAGCCATAAGAATACCTAATACGAGATACGAAATAATTTTTTTCATAAAAATTAATTTTACTGCCTTGAGGAACTTCCAGCATGTTTTTTAATAATTTATAGAAATATAGGAACAAAAATAATGTGAACCTCTGCACTTGAATGTGCAACAATATTTTCGTAATTATATAAGCACCTGTAACTTAATATTTAAGTATTTGTAAGAATAAAGCTGGATTCTTTCCAGATTTCCAACTAAAATTTGCAACTTGATTATCAGTTATCCCGTCTAGTTAAAGTTTCAAATGCATTCAATTATTCATTTAAAATAGCGGGTTTAATTAATTGTCATTATTTTGATTTGATATGTATTTCAGCTATTAATTAGTCATAAAATTATTACATAATAAAATATCCTGTAAGTAGGAAGATCCCTACCTTTTAAATAATATAGAAATAATATGTATTGAAAAATGATGGATATCATTTTGATCACTTAATGGAATACATAAACTGTTATTCCCTTAAATTAAATAGAGATTATGAAGAGTAATATTTTTATGGTGGTTATATCTAAATGTTATAGGGAAATCTTTCAGGTGTAATCTATTTTGAAATATTCAGTCTTATTATTTATAGTGTTCTTTATACTATGATATTAAGTTTACATAGAAGAGAAAAACACGCACCAAACTCTCATTTATTTATAATCCCCAATTCCATCGCTTTTATTACCGCAAGCATAATATTTTTTACATGCATTTTACGTACAACATTATATTTATGCTTTTCTACTGTTTTAACATCAATTTTCATTTCTAATCCAATCTCTTTTTGAGACAATCCTTTGTGCTGGTATATCAATAATTCTTTTTCTCGCTTTGTTAACCTGGCGCTAATTTCGGAGGATTTTGATGTTGCATCAAGAAGTTTGGACACTTCGGGATCAAGGTAGTATTTACCTTCCCAAATGTCTAGGATTTTTTCTATAAATTCGTTATTGTCCATTTTTTTGAGGAAAATACCATCCACCTTTAAGGAGATCATTTCTAACAAATAAACAATGTCGGTATGAGAAGTCAAAACTACGGTTTTAATATTTTTTGATTTTGAAAGCTTGGCAATTTCATATCCTCCAATATCAGGCATTTCCCAGTCTGTAATTACCAAATCAATTTTCTCATTTTCAATTATTTCAATGGCAAGCTTTCCTGATTTTGCTGAACTCACCTTTGTAAAATCAAAACTTTCATCCAAAAGAGTTTGCAGTCCAGAAAGTATCATTGGATGATCGTCTGCCAACAATATATGTATACCTTGTTTGTTCATGCTATTGGAATTTCGATACTTATTTCACATCCGATTTGCTCTTTGCTTTCATCTTTAATGACGCCATTTATCGAGTATAAACGATTATGAATTTCGGCTAAACCTCTGTCTCTTGGAGACTTTTGTGGATCGTAACCAATGCCGTCATCGTTATACATGAAATTGAGTCTGTTGTTTGCAATATGACAATTTATTCCGACTTCAGTTGCTTTTGCATGATTATTTGTATTTTGCAACAGAAGTTGAGTAATTCGATACAAGTGAGTTTGAATTTCCATACAGACTACATTCCAATCTATTTCGATGTCAATATCACACAAAACATCAAAAGCATACAGATTTTTTTGTTGGAATAAAAAAGCCTTTAATTTAATAACGTATGGTGCTATTACTGTTGGTGCTTTCAGTACAGATTGAATATTACGCAGTTTATGATCAATATTCTCCAGTGCTAAAATCTCGTTGGCGAAAAATGTTTGTACATCTTTGATTTTTATTGACTTGGTCGCACCAATAATTTCATTTGTCAGGCTGTGCAATTCTCTCTCAGTTTCAATCAATGTTTTCTCTTTAATATTGAATTTTTCAGTTATTAGTTGTTGTGTTTCAATTTGCAATTGCAACTCCTTCCTTTGTTTCACGTTATAATATGAAAATATGCCACCAATAATCAGGGTAACGGCAGTTATGAAAATAAATAGTAGTCTTCGGTTTGCAGATTTTATTTGGTATTTTTTTATTTGATTCTCGTTTTTTAGCATTAGATTTTCTTTCTCCTTTAAATCCGTTTCATGAATTTCGCGCATGGCATAAGCAATGTTCATGTTTTGTTTTTGATAAACGGAATCTTTGAATTTTTTAAATTGTGTGTAGTTAAAATAAGCTTCCTTGAAATTATTTTTTTTAAAACTGACATCTGATGCAATCTGATAAGAGTTGGCTATTTTATCATTATTCTTGAACTTTAAGGAAAGATCTATTGAAAATTTCGAATAAAATTCAGCGCTGTCCAACATATTTATTGAATTATAAGCCTTCGCCAAATTATAAAGTGTAATAATTCGATTTCCTTTATTATTTGACTTAATATAATTGTTCAAAGCCAATTTAAAATTGGAAATTGCTTCTTTAGGCTTCCTTTCCAAAATATTTATTTCACCATAATTGTTGTAACTTATTCCAATCAGGTCAAGTATATTATATTGTCTGGCCATTTGCATACACGAATCCTGATAGAGCTTGGCTAATCTAGAATTTAAGTTTTGTACATAAAAATCTGCAAGTGTAGTATACATCCAAGGCAATTCTTCATTCATTTTATATTTTTTAAATCCTTGAATAGCCATTTGAAAGTTTCGTAAAGCCTCAATATTAAAGCTGGGATCGAATTGTCTATTTAAAAAATAAGAACGGCCAATGAGCCTATATACTTCATATACTCCAAATTCAAAGCGAGTTTTTTTTAAGCACTGGATCGACTTTTCATACATTTCAATGGCTTGTGCATAGACTCCATTTTCAGCATAATTTCTACCTTTGAATTTATAAATCAATGCAAGCAATATTTGATTGGGAACCTTAATTGTATCCTTGACAAAATACTCTTCAGCATGTTTTAAATAATTCATGGACATACTGAAATTGTTCATTCTATATTGAATGACACCAAGATAGTAGTTCTTGAAATTTTGCAAATAACCAGAAATAATTTCCTTCTTTTTTTTTGGATCCGAATTGAAACATTTTACTGCTTTCGTATAATCTTTTAGTTCAGTAAATGCAGCTCCCTTCAAATACAAACCGTAAAGTCTTGAATCTTCATCTTTTATAAATTCAGCAATTGCTATTATGCTGTCGCATCGTACAGGCAAGCCTACTAAAAAAACTCCAGTAAACAAACGGCCTTCTGTATCTGAAATTATTTTGATTAATTGTTGATGGATTTTATTTTCATTCAGACTTTGTGCATTACTAATGTATGGAATAGTCATAAAAATGATACATAGAAGCTTTGTCCTATGAAGATATTTTTTAGTTACATTCTTTAAATTCAAATATAAATTGCACGATCTCCAACCTCTTTCTTTGATATGTAGTAGTGAAAAGTTTAAAAGAAGATCAAGCATAGTAATTCATTAGTAATAAAAATCAAATACTTTTAATTTAAGATCAGAATATTGGGTTATATTCTAAAACCAATTGTACTAAAATATAATAAATTTCAATCAATAGAAAATTTTTCAACATAGATATACCGTAGCTTTTAATTTAGGAACAAAACTACTTCCTTGAATTACAACACCTAAATAAAGGGATCGCTTAAATCCTTCTAGATATTCCATAAAAAACATTTTAAATCCAAAAAAAATAAATTCTTCTCAATTAATTTATCAATTCCACAGTTGGTTTATTGCCGAATCGTTGACTGGCATATTTTTCAATTACTTCTTTCCATCTCATTGCATCAACAGGTTTTAAAAGAAAATTAAATGGGAAATATTCATAGAATTTTGCCGCATGCTTTGTTTCCTCTGAAATAAAAATAATATCCAAATTTAGTTCCGGCATCTCCTTTAACTCATCCAGAAGTCCAAAGCCATCTTTTATGGGTAAATTTATATCTATAATCACTAGATGTGGCCTATGGTTAAATATCATTATCCTGGCATCATCTACATTGCCCACTTCGCCAATTATATATATGTTTTCAATCATTTTAAGATGCAACCTTATATTTTCACGCACAGCGGTTACGGAATCAACAATAAGTACTTTAATGATTTTAGTATTTTGCATTTTTGAAATGAATAACAAATAATTTGAATGTTATTTACCTTATTTGATTTTTGAATATTCATATTTGTTTAGTCCAATACAGGAATAAATCGATTTTCATTATCTAAATTAGGATATTTAATATTCAATAAAGAAGAATTTGGAGCTGGATGTCCGAAACAGCATGTTTTGAGGACGAAACCAAGGTTTTGGAGTACGAATCCGATAAGTTAAAAATTTATTTAATTGTTAAATGAAAGCCTCTGAACATGCAGGCCGATCTGTATGTTCAGAGGTATAAAGTTTCCATTTGCTTATATACAAGTTAAATGCCTGATAAATAAACCAATAACAAGATGTTTAATCCATATTAAATCATCATTCGCTTTAAATCCCTAAGCCGACTACTTGTCGCAAGGTATTAACCTTATAACCAGTAAGCAGCAGCCTGCTTAGTTCCAACTTATGTTGATATTGTTCGATAAGCATCCTTCATGCCCATTTCTTCACAAAGTAATTTTCCGATTTATCATCAAAATAAATATAGTTGTTTCCATCTGGTAAGCAGGGAGTATAACCATATTCTAATGACAATTCCGAATTATTGAAAATTAGATTAACTATGTTTTCGTGAACATAAATCAATATGCATTTTATTCTATCATAGAAGTCAGTTTCCGATTCCAGAAATATAAAATCCAACCAATTTGAACCCATCTCCGAATAGAATTTGTTGAAATCAACCTCCTTATTTTCAAAAAATCCCAAATAATGATATACCTCTCATTTGTACATTATTATTTCTGCGAGTTGGTTTTCAAATTCCGGATCAATAAAATTGGCTCCACCAGAAAAGCTCGACAAATGAATGTTTTAAACGTTAGTTTATGCTTTTAACTCATTTTTGTCGAACCGAAAAAAGTAAAACAAAAAACATTGTCCAATATTTTGTACTTCTATATGTTACATTGTGAAACTTATTTATCACTTTTGAATAATTTTTAATACAAATTTTGTCTTTAAATGGTTTTTTGTCATTTTTAGTCAAACCTTAATAAATTGGATGTATGAACAAGCTTATTTGGATTTTTCTTTTTTGCTTTTTGTTAATACAATTTGAATTACCCACAAATTGCTACAGTCAACAGGAGAATGTATATTATTGGTTTACCATGCAATTAGGGAAAATGCTTGATAAAGAAACAAGTACAAACCGGATTTTTGTAAAAAACATTGAAAAAGAAATAATTTCCGGCACATACGAACAATTCCTGAAAGAACACTTACTTGGTCTTAAGTCTGGCAAAATTGCAATTGGCCCTTTTTCAGGAATTGCACAGGCAGAGAAATCCCAACTATTATACAAATATGCTGGAAGTAATATTGATGTTCCTGCAAAGGAATTGATTTCGACTGAAGATGATTCTTTGTATAACTTTTTCTTCACAAAGCCATTTTCAGAAGACTTTCAACAAGAAATTAATTTTGAGCGTATTCCCTCACGCATTACCAACGGCACTAAAGATGAATTCATGGAATTATTGAATGAAGGACTTCATTTTGAAAGATTGGCAATTGGGCCATTTAACAGCTATGAAACAGCAGAAAAATCAAAATTTGCATATCTAAAAAATACTGAATCAGGATCAGATAATTCTCAGGATTCATTAAATAATCTAGATTTAAAAATAATGTCAAAAAAGTGGAAATCCTTAAATCTGGAAATAACAAAACAGTCTGACAATAATGAAATTAACAAATTCGCCTATCGATTTAGTACAAAATTTCCAAGAAAATACTTTGTCAGCGATGCCTTTCAAATCATTACAATAACATCATATTACAAGGATTCTTTTCATAATTCAAGTTCAAGTTTTACACTACAAGGCGAAAATGTTTCTGACAACAATCCTGTTATTTCATTCGAAATGGGCACAGTATATATCAATGTTCTTTATTTTGACATGCTTAAAGCTGCAAAAATAAATGGCTTTTTAATAGAGAGTTTTATATATAACAATTCTGAAATGATAGAATTAGATCCGATTTATATTACTGTAAAATAGAATTAATTATGATGAAACATAAATATCAGATAAGTTTCCATCAACATACTTTACCTATTGATTGAATCTTCAAATTCAAAATGAAACATTCATTAATCTTTCATTTTTTGTAACTTTTCAAAAAAGATTCTATATTTGCTCAACATACACAATCTTCTCACCTTACAATGAGAAACGGATGCTGTCAATTTTGGCAGCATCTTTTATTTTATATAAATGATTGATTGATAATTGGAAAAGCTGTATATTAAAATATTTTCAACCTCTGATATTGTCTTTTCTTACCCTATCCAAATCCCTTTTTGAGTCACGATCTTTAATATCATCGCGTTTATCTGAAACTTTTTTCCCTTTTGAAAGTGCAATCTCAATTTTAATAAATCCCTTTTCGGTGATAAAGAGTTTGGTAGGGACAATGGTTAAACCAGCCGTTTTTACTTTTTTTGAGAGTTTATCCAACTCACGCCTTTTAAGGAGGAGTTTACGTTCACGTTTTGGATCGTGGTTGGCATATCCACCATGTGAATATTCGGTAATATTCATTAAAAGATAAAGCTCGGGCTTATCGGGTTTTTTATAATTGGGGATAAAACGGCAATAGGCATCAACCAAACTGGCATGGCCCGCACGGATTGATTTTATTTCTGTTCCACACAATTGGATGCCAGCCACAAATTTCTCAATAAATTCAAATTGGAAACGGGCTCTTTTATTTTGTATGAAGATATCTGATGCCATATATTAAACTCCCCTAATTTATGGGTTTGCAAAAATACAAAATAAAACTTTTGCGACATACATAAAAACCTAAATAACTGAATTAAAACTGCTTTTACGTGTAAATAAGTTTCAGTATAGCAAAAAAACACAGTACTTTTGTAATTGATAACTAGAGGGATTAAGGCAATTTTTAGCAATAATGAAAGATTTAATTGATGCAGCAAGTTCTTATGATTTAATTACCATATTAGGCGCTACAGCCGGGGGAAAAACGTCATTTGCTGCAAATTTAGCTCATTCTTTGCAAGCTGAGATTATCAGTGCCGATTCCAGACAGGTTTATCGGAATATGAATATTGGAACAGGAAAGGATTATGAAGATTACCAGATTAATGATGAGCGTATTCCGGTACATTTGATAGATATTTTAGAGCCGGGAGAAAAATACAATGTATATCAATTTCAAAAAGATTTCATTAAGGTTTATAAAGATATTAAAAGCAGGAAAAAAAAAGCAATTCTTTGTGGAGGTTCTGGTTTGTATATTGAGTCTGTTGTAAAAGATTATCAATTAATTACAGTGCCCGAAAATGAAGAATTTCATCAGAAGTTTGAAGCAAAATCAATTGATGAGTTGATACCTGTTTTGGAATCGTATAAACAATTACACAATGTTTCCGATACGAGTGATAAACAAAGATTAATCCGTGCAATAGAAATAGCTGAATACTATTCAAATAATCCTGATGAATCAACAACACCGGGGAAAATGAAGCATCTGGTGCTGGGCATACAATTCGATAGGAATTCGCGCAGAAAACGGATAAGTGAAAGATTAAAACAAAGACTGGAAAATGGAATGATTGAAGAAGTTCAAGGATTAATTGATTCGGGAGTTAGCCAAGAAACATTGATTTATTATGGACTTGAATATAAATACATTACCTTATATTTGCAGGGTAAAATCACTTACGATGAAATGTTCAGACAGCTTGAGACTGCTATTCACCAATTTTCAAAAAGGCAGATGACCTGGTTTAGACGAATGGAACGAAATGGAACTGAGATTAACTGGTTGGAAGGGACAATGAGTATCCTTCAGAAAATGGAAACGGTTTACGAAATACTTAAAAAAAAGAATAATTAATTGCATTAATCAAATTATATGTCAGAATTTTATAAAAAAAACAAGAAAACTTCAAGTACAAAGCCTGATCCTGAAAAGGGTAAATTTGTTAAAAAAAGCTTTGATAAGAAACCTGAAGAAATAAAACCGGTTCAAAAAATCGATCCTTTGGCTCCCTTACGGTTGAATAAATATATTGCAGCGTCAGGAATTTGCTCAAGGCGCGAAGCTGATGAACTGATCAAATTAGGACAAGTTAAAGTTAATGGAGTTACTGTTGTGGAGGTTGGAACCAAGGTTTTAATTACCGATAAAGTTGAACTAAACAAG
Source organism: Bacteroidota bacterium (assembly GCA_025361565.1). Classification (GTDB taxonomy): domain Bacteria; phylum Bacteroidota; class Bacteroidia; order Bacteroidales; family NBLH01; genus NBLH01. Next base: position 103,640 of record JANYKN010000032.1, read on the forward strand.
AAAGTGCTAAATCCTGAGAAAAAAGTATATATCCTATTAAACAAGCCAAAGGATTATGTTTGCACGTTGAGTGATCCTCATGCCGAAAAAACAGTGCTCGATTTAATACATCATACCGGCAACGAACGAATTTACCCAGTTGGCAGGCTTGACAAAAACACAACCGGCGTTCTGCTTTTAACAAATGATGGCGAGTTGACCAAAAAACTGACTCATCCATCATATAATAAAAAGAAAGTATACCATGTAGTGCTTGACAAAGACGCTACCAAAGCCCAATTGCAAGAAATTTTGGAGGGAATTGAATTAGAAGATGGTATTATAAAAGCAGATTCTATAAGTTTTGTAGATGAAAGCGATAAGAGCCAAATTGGAATTGAATTGCATTCTGGCAGAAACCGCATTGTCAGAAGGATATTCGAGCACTTTGGCTTTCGTATCGAAAAACTCGACAGGGTTTATTTTGCAGGATTAACTAAAAAGAATGTACCTCGTGGGAAATGGCGTTACCTTGCTGAAATGGAAATTTCGATGTTGATGATGGGCTCCTATGAATAAAAATGCATTTATCTTAAATTGATGAACTTACTTTAAAAAGGTAAAAAGCCACGAATTCACGAACTGTTAATTAATATATCAATATTTTACGAATATATATTATTTCACAAAATCCAGAAACGATGTTTTTGGAGTGGACTCATTGATTTAAATATTTTAAGATAATCCCACTTTCAAAATCAATATTTACATGAGTAAAGTATTTCTGTGCCTGATGTTTCTCGCTTCTTTATACATGATCTCAAATGGTCAAACTTTAAAAAAGGAAGAAAGCAAAGAAAAACTTATAGCTGAAATTGATAGCATTCTCCAAAGTCAGGTTGATAGAGATAAAATTCCCGGTGCGGTAATCCTAATCAAAAAAGACAGCCAGATTATTTACAGGCAAGCCTTCGGATTTGCCCAGAAATATGATTTCAACCATCAAAAGCTCAATCCACCTGAAAAAATGTCGGCTGAGCATCTTTTTGATATCGCTTCATTAACTAAAGTAATTGGCACTGCAACATCAATTATGTTATTGGTTGACAAGGGGCTCGTCAATGTTGATGATCCTGTTGGAAAATACATCAAAGACTTTAATACACCAGAAAAGAAAAATATAACGCTACGGAATTTACTTACACACACATCAGGTTTGTGCGAATGGTATCCCCTTTATTATCGATCTGCAAATAAGGAGGAGTGTTACAGATTAATTAGTGAATTGCCACTCAAATATCAAATTGGTAAAGGTCATCATTACAGCGATTTGGGATATATTATATTAGGCGAAATTATTGAAACTGTTAGTGGTTTGACATTGGAACAATTTATGAAACAAAATATTTTCGTCCCTTTGGCAATGAATAACACAACCTATAACCCCCTTTTAGGTAATTTTAAAAAAATAGCAGCCACATCACCCGGTAATCCATATGAAAAAAGAATGGTTTATGATTCTATACTTGGATTTAAATTTAAGGAAATTGATCCTGACCAATGGAATGGCTGGCGAAAGTATATGTTAAAAGGCGAAGTAAACGATGGCAATACATGGTATGCCAATGGAGGAATTTCAGGTGCTGCAGGATTGTTTTCTACCATTGATGATTTGCAGAAACTGCTTGATATGCTGATTAATAATGGAAAAGTTGGACCGATTCAGTTTATTTCGGAAAAAACTTTAAACGCATTTTTTACAAAGGACAAATTCAAAAACGGTCTTGGGTGGATAATGGATACGAACAACTCGATTATGAAGAACTCGCCTGACGGAACCTTTGGCCACACCGGATTTACAGGTACAAGTATTGTTGTTATTCCTAAATATAAAGCTTCAGTAATACTCTTAATTAATCGACAAAATATGGGTTTGATAAATAATAAAGAATATTACGGTTTGAATTCATTGAGGCAACAAATATTTAAATCTGTTTTAGATTATTGTAAATGAATGGTCCTTCGTACTACTCAATTTTCGCTAGTCGAAATGGTTTAATCTCGACTTTTTCCCAAACTCCTTTTGTTATATAGGGTTCGTCTTTTAGTCTTTCATCGAGTGCTTGCCTGTCAGTAAACTCATATAAAATTGTGGATCCAATCATTTTTCCAGTTTCATCAAGGATTGCACCGCCAAATAAAAACTTGCCTGATTTTTTCAGCCAAGCTATTTTTTGGAGATGTTCTTCACGAACTTTTAACCTGCGATCGAGAACATCTGGATCTGTTCCGTCATAAGCTATTAGTAGAAATTGCATAATATCCTTTTTATAATCTGGTTCGAATAATCTTCCATCAGATTTGATTTATAAAAAATTGAACTATTTCATCTAGGCAATCGCATTTAAAATATTGTCAAATAATAATTTAAGAAAGCCTTTTTTAATAGACTTTACTTTTTTGGCTACCACCCAAAAAAGTAACAAAAAAGGTCACCGCTGCCGGTAAATTTGCTAAAACTACGCCACAAAAGGCTAAAATCTTGAATGTTGCCGAAGCATATTATTGCGATGCTTATTGTTTACTACTGGCAACGTCAATCTTTTTTTAACGCCTTTTTCTTTGTAGTTTACTCGCTTTGCTCATGAGAAAAGTTCTTAACGCAATTTCCCAGATGCGGCTCAAGTACGCATAATCACCATAGGTTCACTATGTATCGGTTCACGCTAATTTTTTTTTGTTGGGATTGCGCAGATTATTTTATTGATTATCAATTATTTTCCAAACAATCCTCCTAAATTTGGCAGCATACCCTGTGCTACTTTGCTCATTTCAACTTCCTGGGTTTCTTTGGCTTTTTCCAACGCTTTGTTTATGGCCACAATGATCAAATCTTCAATTTCGGATTTGTCTTTGCTTTGCAACAATTGATCAGAAATGTCAATATTTACAATTTTTAAATTGCAGTCGGCTTTAACTTTAATCAAACCACCTTCAACTTCGGCATCAACAAAAATATTCGAAAGTTGTTTTTTTGTTTCTTCCATTTGCTTTTGGGCTTCCTGAATTTTGCCCATAAAATCGCCTAGCATATTTTTAGTTTTAAGTTTTGCTTTACAAATGTATGAAGATTTTGGTTATATGACATTAAATAATCAGAACTACACTTGCATAATATAACACCAGTTTAATTTTCATTTCTCAATTCACTTTCCGTGATAAATAAACCTCAAAATACACTTTTTGATTTTCAATATGATCGTCCATGCCTATAAACACATAACTTTCAAGCAATTCGAAACCATTACTGTGAAGCATATTTTTTACGTGATCGTTCGTATGCCTGTAAACTAATAATCCTTGATCATTATTTATCTTGCTATAAATGCCGGTTATTTCGGTTTCACTAAAATTGCCTAAATACTTTGATTCCATTGGAAAAGTGGTAAAACAAAAATATCCCTGAGTTTTAAGTTGTTTGCTAACTTTCCTTACGATATGTTCAAAATCACCAACTAAATGAAACACCGCATTTGAAATGATATGATCGAATTCAATATCAGGGAAATGTAAATCATGACTAGCCAAATCTGAAAACACTACCTCTTCAGCAATTTTCTTCTGACTGCAAAGCCGTATCATTTCTGCCGAACCATCAACACCATAAATCTTTAATCCTGCATTTTTAAATGGGATTGAAGCTGCTCCGGTTCCCATTCCTATATCAAGCAAGGAATCACCTTTTCTGACAAAAGGCTTCATCAGGTTAAATATGATTTCCGGGCCTTTCCAGTTTCTATCTGCTATATAATTATCGTAACCAGGTGCAAACTCATTGGTCAGTTTTAATGTATTTTCTGAATTCATTTTTATTGTAAAATTAGGAATTACTTTGGGAAATTGGGATTAAAAAAGCCGCTGAATTTCAGTGGCTTATTTTTTTAGACGCACGATGGTGCGTCTCTACGGTAACAAATATGAAATGTGTGTTCTTTCAAACCCATTCTTCCCTCAAAACTTCACCTTGAATGGAAATCACCATCCATTTAATAGGCACTTTGCGTGTGGCATTTGCAACTGCTTGTTTTGCCATTTGCAACAATCCACCACAGCAAGGAACTTCCATAATCATAACAGTCAATGTGTTGATATTGGCTTCGTCAACCATCCTTGTCATTTTTTGAACATATGATTCCATTCCATCATCCAGCTTTGGGCAGGCAATTGCAAGTCCTTTACCTTTTAGGAATTTCTGATGAAAATTACCGATAGAAAAGGCTACACAATCAGCAGCAATCAAAACATCAGCATTTCTGAAATAAGGTGCAAGCGGATTAATCAAATGCATTTGAACCGGCCATTGTTTTAATTCCGATTGGCCACTCACCATTTCTGTATTATCCAAAGATAAATCTGATGCTTCAAAACTCATCATTTTGGAGCCGGGACAGCCACCACCCTGGTGATTGTGTTCCATTTTATTTGAATGTACTTCCATAATTACTTCGTTTATATTGAATTTTATCTTGTTTTCATTATTTTTTAAAAATAGAACTCCTTCCTTTAAAAATTCGATTTCGCCATGTTCTTTTAGGTGTTTAAGATGAGCAATTACGGTTGCTTTTCCCTTATCAACCATGATTTCCATAACTTTGGTTTCGTCGTATGGTTCAGCTTCGCGTTTTTCAATTTCAATTGCACCGGTTGGGCAATGACCAAGACAAGCACCTAAACCATCGCACATTAAATCGCTGATTAACCGAACTTTGCCATCAATTATTTGTAAAGCACCTTCGTGGCAGTTTGGAACACAGTCGCCACATCCATTGCATAAGTCTTCATCTATTTTTACAACTTCACGTAACATAATTTTAAATTTTTGAATTTGAGATGCAAAGATAGAACACTTGATCTTGAAAAATCGGTAACAATTGTTACAATAAAAGAGTTTTTTATCTTAATTTTGAAAAAAATCCTTTATGGAATCCAATTTATCAATCTGCTCCTTGTTTAAAGGACTAAATCCCCAAGATTTAGATAACATATTTATGGATATCCCCTATAATGAAAAAAAATACAATAAAGATGAAATAGTTGCCCATGCCGAAACTGAAGTAAAAAATTTACAAATTCTGATTGAAGGAACTGTTAGGGGCGAAATGATGGATTTTTCTGGGAAAACGGTAAAAATTGAAGATATTGAAAGTCCAAATTTACTTGCTCCTGCTTTTTTGTTTGGAAAAAACAACAAATTCCCTGTAACAATTATTGCCAACAGTAAGTCGAAGATTTTAAATATTCAAAAGCACGATTTTATAACCATGTTACAGAAAAGCGAAACTGTATTGAATAATTTCCTCGATAATATTTCAAGCAGGGCACAATTCTTATCCAATAAACTCCGATTCCTTGCTTTTCAAACCATTAAAGGTAAAATTGCACATTATATTCTTGAAATTTCGAATAAAACTGGCATGAATGAAATTATACTTCCAAAATCGCAAAATCAGTTGGCAGAAATGTTTGGAGTAACGCGCCCTTCACTTGGACGCGCGGTTCGTGAGTTAGACAATGATGGTTTTATCAAGGCAAATGGTAAAAATATTGTTATTCTTGACAAAGTGCGATTGAGTAAATTGCTGAAATAAAAAATACTTTTACTATAATTTGAAATTTTATTATCAAAGTTTTGATTATGGTTAAAAATTAAATTTATTTCTTTGCAATTACAAATTTCGAGAAAAATTAAGCGATTGCATTTAATTAAAAATAATTATAATGAACGAAAGTATTGCAAAAAAAGCAGCTGACAATATCCGTATTCTTTCAGCTTCAATGGTTGAAAAAGCAAAATCAGGACATCCTGGGGGCTCCATGGGCGGTGCCGATTTTATCAATATCCTTTTCAACGAATTTTTGAACTTTAATCCGGATCAAGCGGATTGGGTGCTTCGCGACAGGTTTTTTCTTGACCCAGGACATATGTCGCCTATGCTTTATTCGGTTTTGACTTTAAATGGTTTTTTTTCGCTAGAAGAATTAAAACAGTTCAGGCAATGGGGTAGCCCAACAGCCGGCCACCCGGAATTGGACGTAAAACGTGGAATTGAAAACACCTCCGGCCCATTGGGACAAGGCCATGCCTTTGGAATTGGTGCTGCCATTGCCGAGCGTTTTCTAGCTCACAAGTTTGGTGAATTGATAAGCCATAAAACCTATGTTTATATTTCGGATGGTGGAATCCAGGAAGAAATTTCACAAGGTGGTGGACGAATAGCAGGCTTTTTAGGCTTGAACAACCTCATCATGTTCTATGATGCAAACGACATACAACTTTCAACAAAAGTAGAAGAAGTAACATCGGAAGATACTGCAAAAAAATATGAAGCATGGGGATGGCGCGTAGTTACCATCAATGGAAACAATGCAGATGAAATCCGTGTTGCTCTTAAAAATGCCCAATCTGAAAAAGAAAAACCAACTTTGATAATCGGCAAAACCATTATGGGCAAAGGTGCTGTTGATATATCAGGCAATTCATTTGAAAATAAAGTTTCTACCCATGGTCAACCATTGAGTGCTGCAGGTGCTTCTATTGATAAAACCGTTGAAAACCTTGGTGGAAATGCTCAAAATCCATTTCAAATTTTCCCTGAAGTAGCTGAATATTACAAACAGGCGCAAAACAAAAAGCGTGAATATGTAAAAACGCTAAATCAGAAATTTGATGCATGGAAAGCTCAGAATCCAGAACTTGCAGCTAAATTTCAAAACTTCATGGACAGGAAACTTCCAAATTTGGATTTTAGTTCCATAAAACAAGATGAGAACACAGCAACCAGAGGCGCTTCGGGAAATGTATTGGCTTACTTGGCCGAACATGTTGAAAATATGGTGGTTGCTTCGGCCGATTTATCCGAAAGCGACAAAACCATTTCATTCCTTAAAAAAACAAAAGCTTTTGTTAAAGGCGATTTTTCAGGCTCATTTTTACAGGCTGGCGTTTCGGAATTGACCATGGCGGCCATATGTAACGGAATGGCTTTGCATGGTGGCGTTATTCCCGTTTGTGCTACTTTCTTTGTGTTTTCGGATTATATGAAACCAGCATTGCGCTTATCTGCTTTGATGGAAATCCCTGTTATTTATTTATGGACACACGATTCTTTCCGTGTGGGCGAGGATGGCCCAACGCATCAACCTGTTGAGCATGAAGCACAACTGAGGTTAATGGAACAATTAAAAAACCACAACGGACATCAATCGGTATTGGTACTTCGCCCTGCTGGAGCAGCTGAAACAACAGTTGCATGGGAAATGGCTTTAAACAATGCACACTCTCCGTCTGCACTTATTTTGTCGCGCCAAAACATGAAGGAAGTTGAGCTTTGGGATTTCTTGTCCTATTACGACAGAGCAAAACAAGCCAAACAAGGTGCTTATATTGTCTGGGAATCAAATAGAGGCGAAAGTCCTGATTTGGTGCTTGTGGCAAATGGTTCAGAGGTTGCAACTTTATTTGAAGCTTCTGTATTACTTCAAAAAACCAAATCATTAAAAATCAGAATAGTATCGGCAATTTCTACTGGTTTGTTTTTCACTCAGCCAAAGGAATATCAACAAAAAGTGATTCCTTTTAATGTTAAAACAATTGGATTGACAGCAGGTTTGCCAAGTACTTTAATGAATTTAGTTGGATCAAATGGTTCTGTTTTTGGGTTGGATCATTTTGGCTATTCTGCACCGGCAGGTGTTTTGGATGACAAATTTGGATTTACCCCCGCAAAGGTTTGCGAATATATTTTGTCTTGTTTGTAGACAAATTCCGAAATTAACAACTTTAAAAAGGCATTTCAACTAATGCCTTTTTTGCTTTAATTCAAGGGAAACTTTTCTACAATTTCACGTCACACTCAGGCAACCAGCTTTTAATCAGCTCCTTCTTTTGAATAGACATTGAATTACCTCTGACATCAAAATTTTTCAACTGGCTTAAACGATTAATTTCATCAGGGAGATACGACAATTGATTTCTGGAAAGGTTCAAACTGGTTAAACTCATTAATCGGCCTATTTCACCTGGGATATCGGTTATTTTATTATCGCTCAAACAAAGTGATTGCAAACGGCTAAGTCTGCCAATTTCTATTGGTATCTCGTTTAATTGGTTACGTTGTATCGATAAATTTTTCAAATTTATTAAAAGTCCAATGTCTGGAGAAAGTTTCTCCATTTTGTTTCCATCCAAAATGAGCACCTTTAAGTCATATAATGATGCCAATCCATCAGGAAGCTTGAAAATCTGGTTATTGGTCAAATCAAGCTTTTCCAGCAATTGAAGGTTTGCCACTTCGTTGGGTAATTTTGAAATATAGTTATCTCTGAATGAGACAAACTGTAAGTTTTTAAGTTCCCCAATCTCCTTGGGAATTACAAGTAACTTATTACCTGTTGCATCCATATGCCTAAGTTCTTTTAACCTGACAATTTCAGGAGGCAGCACTGTAATATTATTATAGCTAAATATTAAAATCTTAAGACTTGGATAATTAAAAATATCTTTTGGCAACTCTGTTAACTGACTTTTGCTAATATCCAAGGCTTCAATTTCGCCGGAAAGTGCCTGAGTGGTTTCAGCCAATTGATATTCCTTTCCTGTAGAATCGATAAGGTAATTAATTTTATTCATGCTCACTTTCGCAAATCCGGTAATGGGATCGAAATTGCTTGCGTGATCATACTTGTAATCAATGATTAACCGTCCACTTTTGTCAATATAGCCATACTTTTCGTCTTTATAAGCCATGGCAATTTTATCATCATAAAAATAAAATGCATCGATAATGGATTTGCTATATTTCAATTCCTTGTCATCCAACTTAATTTTTTGTTCCAATTCTCTTTGATGCTTCTTGAGGTTTTTTAAGCTGTTGGATTTCCACAACTTAGCTTCATCTTTATTTGTTTGAGACGGGGCTACTTCATAGGCCTGATCGAAATTTTCAAGCGCTGAAATATAATTCTGATTACTGAAAAGTTGCTTACCTTGTTGCATCAATGAAAGGTAATCCTGCGCAATGGATTGCATTCCAACCAAACACAGGGATGAAAGGCAAAATAGGATTGTTTTCATGGTTTTTTATACTAGATTTAGTAAATGCAAATTTATGATGCTTGATGGATTAATCGTAAAAAAATGTGTCCGATGATGGTTTTTAGTTGATATATGGTTCGGAATTGTTTGTGATTTTTATAATTCGTGAGACTTTCCAAGTTTTAAAAACTTGGAAAGTCTACATTAACACTTTCACCAACTTAAAAAATTCACGACACACTACTGTCCAATTCCTCAGCTGCCAAATCATCCAAAAACCAAATCACTTCGCCACCAATAGGTTGAACCATCGAAGCAGGAAGTTCTTCTCTTTCTATTTTTCTTTCAATAATAGATGAAACCATTTCTGCTTTGGATTTTCCGGTAACTAAAAATGCAACCGCAGAAGCATGGTTGATTAATTTGAATGTTGCGGTTATTCTTTTTTGATGACTATAAGGGTTTTCTCCAACTTCAAAAAGTTTATTACTTTTAAAAAGATTTTGATTGCCTGGAAATATTGATGCTGTATGTCCATCATCGCCCAACCCCAGCATAATTAGGTCAAATTGCGGAATTCCTTCAATTGATCGAACATGCTGTTTAACTATTTCAGAGTAGCGATCCGATTCATTGGAAGGCTCATTTTCGCCCATTATCCTGAATATGTTTTTTCTGGGAATCGGAACGAGTTCCAGCAAACTTTCATTTGCCATCCTAAAATTACTTTCTTCATTTTCAGGCTCAACACATCGTTCATCGCCCCAAAAAATGAGAATTTTTCCCCATGGGATGCTATCTGTAAAATTGGCAGCCAAATATCTAAAAACGGCTTTTGGAGTGGATCCTCCTGATAAAACCAAAGAAAAGTATGAATCTGAATTTTTTCCTTTAATACTTTCAATCAATTGTTCCGCAAACCCAAGCGATAAATCATCGATGCTTTTAAATATCTTAATGACATGATCCATAAATAATAAATAAGTTAATTGGGAAATAATGTTTGTCATTGAATAAATATCATTTTACGATAAATCCATTCTTTTAGTTTACCTGTTTAAGCAGTTTTGAGAAATTTCTAATTTCTTAAAAAATTAAAGTTCGCAGTAAATCCCATCATCCGACAAATTTTTACACGGATACCGCCATGTCAATTCTTTATCTTCAATCAGGTCGTCCGCTTTGTCAGGCCCCCAGGTTCCGGCAGGATATCCATAAAGTGGAATATCCTTGTCATTTTTCCAGCTTTCAATTACTGGAGAAAGGAATTTCCATGCCTCGATAACTTCTTCTGAACGGGCGAATAAAGTGGAATCGCCTTTCATTGAATCGTATATAAGCCGCTCATATGCCGATGGAATTCTTTGATGTGCAAGCTCCGAATAATGAAAATCCATATTCACAGTCTGTACTTCAAAACCTGTTCCCGGTATTTTCATTCCAAATTTCAACAAAATACCTTCGTCAGGCTGAATCCTGATTACCAATTGATTGTTGCTATTATTAAATCCTTTTGCAAAAAGAAAATGAGGCGTAGCTTTAAAGTGTATTACCACCTCGGTAACCCTTGTTGGTAATCGTTTTCCAGTACGGATATAAAAAGGAACTCCTCCCCACCTCCAATTATCAATATAGAATTTAATGGCAGCATAAGTTTCGGAAATAGAATTGGGATTCACCCCTTCTTCTTCTCGATAGCCAATAATCTTTTCCTTTTTAATGGTCGATTCCAGATATTGACCCCGAATGGTATTGGTTTTCACATCTTCGGCACGAATTGGGCGTAAAGATTGAAACACTTTTAATATTTCGTTCCGAATGGCCATCGGTTCAAGCGATGAAGGCGATTCCATTGCAGTTATGGCAGCTACCTGCAATAAATGGTTCTGAATCATATCGCGCAAAGCACCAGAAGTATCATAATATCCGCCCCTCTTTTCTACACCAATACTTTCAGCAGAAGTAATTTCAACATGATGAACATAATTGCGGTTCCATAATGGTTCAAAAATCCCATTCGAAAAACGGGTCACCAATAGGTTTTGAACAGTTTCTTTTCCCAAATAATGATCAATTCTAAATATTTGATCCTCACTCCAATGTTTCAACAACAGGGTTTTAAGCGTTGTTGCCGATTCCAAATCATAACCAAATGGTTTTTCAATAATCAAACGTTTCCATCCTTTGTCCTGATTATTTAATCCTATATCGGCCAAATGTTCAGGAATAATTCCATACAAACTTGGCGGTGTTGATAAATAGAAAATGGTATTTTCGCCGATGTTCTCCTTTTCCCTTAATTTTATCAGCCGCTGATTAAGCGATTGATAAGTCAAGGCATCGTCGAACTTTATGGATGTGTAATAAATTTTTTGGACGAACTCCTCGATCTTGATTGTATTATCAATTTCTTTAAATTCTTCGATTGCTGATTTCATTGAACTCCTGAACTCATTATCAGAAAATTGTGACCGTGAAACGCCCATGATTGCAAACCTTTCCGGAAGCAAGTTCTGAACAAAAAGTGAATACAAGGCAGGAACCAGCTTTCTTTTTGTCAGATCGCCAGAAGCTCCAAAAATTACATATATATGATTGTCAGCATTTTTCATCGTTATAGCTTAATTTGAATTTAGTACTTATAATTTTAGTCAATTAATAATTGCCCATTATTATGATTTTTTAATATGGGCAAGCAAATTAATTTGTCTTTTGATTTATAAAGATCTCTAAATTTAAAAAATTATTTAATCTTTAATGTTATCTAAAGTTTATAAAGTTTGTAAAGCTTGAACTTTACACAGAATTAAAGTAGCAAGTAATTTAATATGTTTATAAACATAAAAATTTTAAATTACTTTCTATACATTTGCAAAAACCGAAAATATGATAGTTGATTTATTTATTCCCTGTTTTATTGACCAATTTTATCCTCAAACAGGGCACAATGTTGTGAAGATATTAAAAAAAGTTGGTGTTGAAATCAATTACAATCCAAAACAAACCTGCTGTGGGCAACCAAGTTTCAATAGTGGATATTGGAAAGAAACTTTGCCTATTACAAAAAAGTTCATGAAGGATTTTCCTAATGATCGTTTGATTGTTAGCCCTTCGGCATCATGTACAGGGTTTTTGAAAAATTATTTACCTGAATTATCTAAAGAAGAATCTTATTTAAAAGAACATGCAAGACTTAAACGGAATTTAACTGAATTGACCGATTTTTTAGTTAATCATCTTAAGGTTGAAGATCTTGGTGCTGAGTTCCATGCCAAAGTCACTTATCACGATGCCTGTACAGCTTTGCGGGAATATGGTATTAAAACTGAACCACGCAAGCTGCTTGCAAAAGTGAAAGGTCTCGAATTGGTTGAAATGAGCGAATCAGATGTTTGTTGCGGTTTTGGAGGGACTTTTTCGGTAAAAATGGAACCAATATCAATTGCCATGGTCGAACAAAAAGTTCAGCATGCACTAGATTCTGGAGCAGAATACATCGTTTCAACCGAAGCTTCGTGCTTATTAAATATTGATGGTTACATTAAAAGAAATAACTTACCTATAAAATCAATTCATATAGCAGATATTCTGGCTTCGGGTATAAATTAAATATTTAACGGATGGTTTTATCCTTTTTCTTCCCAAAGTTTTTTGGTAAGTCCGATAATATAGTCGAGATCTTTTTGATTGAATCCTAGTTTTTGAGAAATAGATAAACAAAGTTCATATTCCTTTTCATGAACCTGCCCATCACTCATTGCAATATATACAATATCAGCTAATTGATCTTCCTTTTCTTCATTATTTAACGGAACAATAAACTTCAATTCATCCGCTTTTTCAATAATTGAAGCAACAGTATCTTTATTAAGTCCATAGTCCTCAGCTCGAACTGACAAGAACTCCTTTTCATGTTCATCCAACAATCCGTCGGAATATGCAACGGCAACTAAATTTGCAAAATGCTCCTCTTTAACAGTTCTTCCCATAGTTCCTTGTCCCATTGTTTTGTATTATTAAAATTATAAAATATTTAATTCGACTGCAATACTCCTTCAGGTTCCGTTGATTTATTTTCAAATTTATTCTTTAAAATAATAATATAAGCAATTGCCTGAGTAAAAATCATTGAAACAAAAAACAACCATTCAACACCGGGTTTATACTTTTTGCCAAAAGATTCGGACAAGATTGATGAAAAACTATACCATGAAATAAATACAATTACTATAATTATTTCTGTCATTTAGAATCGGCCCTGCTAACATTTAAAAAATGAAACAAAAATCCTTTTTCTGCTTCAATGTCCAATACTTTTACATTAAAATGAACAAACTGTTTCTTGAAATTTTCGAGTGTGTATAAATCGTTAAATATTTTACTTCCAATCAAGTTTTCAACTGCCTTTTTAAAATCATCAAAATCTTCTAAAATAGTTTTTCCGAATATATCAAATCCATCATTGTGCATAACCAGCACCTTGTTTTTAAGTGCAACGTCTTTTTCGATAATAAAACGCATATCATATTTATCTTCAGCTTTTAGCTCAAAATCATAGATTTTATCTTTTTCGGTATAGTTTTCGACCAAATAATTAACAAAATTACTGATTCTTACTGGTTTATCATCAATAATTAATTTCATAGCGGTTTATGGTATTGATTTTCAATTCAAAAATACACAAATCCTGACTTTTTGAAAAAAATAAATAACCTAAATTAAATTTCTTTTAAAGAATGTAAGGTATAATTGCTTTTCTTTCATTCGGATAATCCGGAAAATATTGCAGATACCATTTGTGATGGTCAAGAGCCCGAGGCAATAAATTAACAATTGTCCAAATTGAAAAAGACAATGCAGCCAGATTCCAGGCCATTACTGCAAATCCAATCCATTCTAAAATCTCTCCAAAATAGTTAGGACATGAGATCCATTTAAAAAGTCCCTTTCGAGGAATTTGATATCCATTTGTTGAACTTTTTCTCAAGCTTATCAAAATCCGATCTGATGAAATATTGATTATCATCCCGAAAACAAAAAGAATAAATCCAAGAATCAACCGAAATGAATCATTCAATTCAAATATCTTGTAATCTGGCATTTGACCAATAGCAATTCCATTAAACGATGCATTGACTAGGTTAAATAAAATACCAAAAATGATGATTAAAAGTGGCATTTTCTTTCCTTTTGTCTTAATTTTGAAAGGAAAAACCAGTGTGCGGTTAATATAATGAATGAACCACATTAAAAACAATACGGTAGCGATTGCATTGTAGTTATGAAAAAAAATGAAATAATAGCTTAAAATAATTAAAGATGGAATTTCCATAATAACCCAACCTGTTTGGTTCGAAATTGTTGGCCCCCAGCCTTTGCGCATATGTCGCCCATATGGCTGTTTTACAAATAAAAGTACCGGGAATAACAATAGGGCAAAAATAATCCATACGATGATTAGGTTTTCAAATGTTTTTGGGTCAATCATTTTGGTCTTTTTTAGGATTTTTAATCTTTAGATATCCATTATTTAAAAACCAACTTAGAGAATCTGTAAAAGTTTCCTCGATTGGCCGGGGTTTAAAGTTCAACTCAGATATTGCTTTTTGATTATTCACCATTTTGGGTGAATGGGCTACAATAGTCAATGATTCTTTGGTATAAAGGGCTTCGGTCCCAGTTATTTTACTATAGATATTAATGAATGGAAGCCCCGCCCATGCTAAAAAATTGGGGATTATAGTGGGTTCTTTTCTTTTGACCTGGGTACAAATTAAGCTTGCAATTCCTACAAGGCTCTTCCATTGATTGGTCAATAAGTATCTTTCACCATTTCTACCAAGTTCCATGGCATTGATTGCTGCATCAACAACATCCCTAACATCTGCCCAATGGTAGCCACCTTTAATTAAAAAAGGCATTTTGCCTTCAGCAATTTCAATGATCATTTGCCCCATTAATGAAGGAATATAATCGAATGGTCCTATAACACCTGATGGATTTAAAATAATTGCATTCAATCCACGTTTACAACCATCAATTACCAACAATTCTGAGTTTGCTTTGGATTGATCGTAATTAAAAGCTTCTGTTCCAACCAATGGATTATCCTCATTTAGCATTAAATCTGACGATAAATTACGCAATGCATGGATTGAGCTGAAGTGGATTAATCGCTTTATTTTATGGCTGATACAAGCTTCTATTACATTCCTTGTTCCTTCAATATTTACTTTAAATACGTTTTCTTTTGAATTGCTGCCAATTGAAATAATTGCCGCTGTGTGGTATACAAAATCAGTACCTTCAACAAGCTTGTTAACCACAATATTATCTAAAATATTTCCTTTAACTTTTTCAACATCAAGGTCCGCAAGTGATTTATCTGAAGTATGGATGAGCACTTTAACATGATGCCCCCTTTTAATCAATTCCCTGCAAAGATTATTTCCAATATGTCCACTTGCACCTGTTATACCGATTACCATATTATAAAGTATCTAGAAAAATTTAAAACGTTTTTTCCTGAATGTAAGAAAGTTGGGTATTTTTGTATTTATTCGTTTTTACAACTTTCGACATATTTAATATTGTATTAAAAGGGCCTTTGTCAATAGCCATATTCACCAGCCAAACAGGAATATCACCACCTAAATCAATTGATAATTCGAACCTTACATCAACAATTCCTTCTCTGGCAGGTGTAAATTCCCAAACAGACCTGAGTTTAGGAACCCGAACGAGATCCTCCTTAACCGGAATATAATCAGGCCATCCTTCCGAGTCAATCCTTACGATTCCGGAAGTTTTATCTTGTTTCATTTTTGCGTGAGTAATTAAATCCCTGTTACTTACAGGCCATGGAGCTTCAGAAATATTGTAATAAATCCATTCAAAATCGTTAATTACTTTAAGGAGTTTGGCACTTTTATTAGCATAAATCCACAAATGATGGTTTTCAGAATCCTTAACCATGCTTACCAAAGGGCCCAAATTGGTACTCATTTGCATTAATCCCAATACTTCCCTAGTCCGGGACCCTTCAACTGTTCTGATATATATTTTAACACCTTCCTGATTGCGTGTTAGCTTCCATCCACTTGCATTTTGCGAAAAAACACAAAAGGGAATTATTGTAATCAATATTAGATGTATCAACAACTTCATAATCTTATAACTGTCCAAAACACTAAAGTACAAACAAAATCGGAATATGAAAGAGGTGTTTGAATCAACCTATTAAGTTTGGAGATAATAAGCATGAACAATTTTAGAGCTGTTGAATTTAAGATCAGTCAATAAAATAATTAAATATGAAATTCACAATAAAACCATTCTGTCTTTATAATTTTATTCAATTATGATGATAAATAAAGCAATAGAAAAATATATTAAATTTGAAAAAAAGTAGTTTAGATTAAACAATACTATTGTAATTTTGTATAACAAACTCAATAAAAAATCAAACTAAAATTAACCATGAAAAAATTAATATTATTATTAGGAATAATCCTTAACCTTTTCGCCCTGATGGGTCAGGAAAAAAACATATTAGTTGAAGATAACTTTTCCGACAATTCATATAAATGGTGGATAGGCCGGAGTCCGATTGGAAAGTGCGAAATAGCTCACGGAGAGTACATTATCAGCTACACAGGGACTAAATCATGGTCATCGAATATTGATGCTGAATTGAACTCAGTTCAGGATTTCGTTATCGAAAGTAAAATGAGCAGGATAAGCGGTACCGATGAAAATGGGTATGGATTAACCTGGGGAAAAGGCAACGATGGGTTTTACAATTTTATAATCACTCCCAAAGGAAAGTTTTATGTAAGAAAAGTAGAACGTGGAAAAAAAGGCCAATATTTAATTGATTGGAAAAAAACACCATATATCAATGCCAATGCAATTACCAATAAACTAAAAATCCAAAAATCCGGACAACAACTTCTATTCTTTATTAACGACAATTTGGTAGCAACCATTCCTTTTCAACCTTTTTATGGAAATCAATTGGGATTTATGCTTTATCAACGGCAAGAAATAGCCTGTGAATATATGCTGGTTTATGGAAGCGGAAAAAATTTAGTTGTAAACAACAGTAAAAACCAACAGGTTGTGGTGGCTGCGCCCGATTTAAGAGTTTTACAGATTGCGATTAAAGACGATCAGGATATTGAAAATCTGAGTTCGTCATATGGCAACGGAAATTCAATTATTGAGCCTGGAGAATCAATTGAAGTCACTGCATTTGTTCAAAATTATGGAAGCTTGGCAGCAAAAAACATTGAAGCAAAAATAGCGCTGGATCTGGACGATAGGAATATTTCATTTCCTGACGAATACAAAACTTTTGATTTAGGCGATATTGAAAGTGGAGATTACAAAAAATTGCAGTTCTTCTTCTTTACCAGCCGTAAATATGCTTCAGACGATATTCCTTTCAAAATAATTTTAAAAGAAAAAAGTGGCAGTTACACAAAAGAACAACCACTTGGTCTAAAAATGAACGAGCGAACCACCAATATTGTAGATGTAAATATCGGGAAAATTGATGTTAAAAAAGATTCGGAAATGAAACAAATTCAGGAAGTTATAGAACTTGCAGATGTTGACAAAAATATTCCTGAAACCAAATTTAACGGAGAAAATACGCTTGCCGTTGTCATTGGTATTGAAGAATATAAATATGCACCTTTGGTTGATTTTGCAAAAAGAGATGCACAGGTATTTTACAAATATGCTTCATCGGTTTTTGGAATACCAAAAGAAAATATTTATTTTTTAAGTAATAACGAGGCCACTCTGGGTGAATTTGACAAAATATTTTCGCGTGACGGCTGGCTGTCGCGCAGAACTGTTCAGGATCAAAGCAATATTATTGTTTATTATGCCGGACATGGTGCTCCTGATGTTAAAACTCAATCCGCATACTTAATTCCTTATGACATTGATCCAAACTATGCAAAAACAGGATTTAGTGTCAATGAATTATACTCTTCCCTTTCAGCACTTCAGGCAAAATCGGTCACTGTTTTTCTTGATGCCTGCTTTTCCGGAAAAGGTAGAAATGAAAAAATGTTGATTTCTGATGCCCGTTCTGTAATCATAAAAACCGAAAATTCAGCATTTTCGGCAAAGAATATGTCAGTAATGGCCGCAGCAAGCAATGATGAATATAGTGCAGCTTATCCGGAAAAATACCATGGAATCTTCACATACTATTTATTAAAATCATTGCAAAAAAATGCCAACTCATTAAAAACCACAAGTATAAATGATTTTTTCAACAACATCAAGGTTGATGTTTCTAAAAAAGCCGGATTTCTGGACAAAGAACAAAACCCAACACTTGTTGGAAATGATAAGGACAGGGCAGTAATCATGTATTAATCTAAAAATTAGCTATTTGAAAAATTGAGTATTGAAATAATATATATATATTTATTATTTTAGCATTCAAATATTAAGTAATTAAAAAGTCAGAGCATTTCAAATTCTATTATTATGATAAAAAAGTCCCTGTTTTATTCAATGATTATTTCATTTACTATCCTTGTAATATCCTGTAACAGTAGCAATGAGAAAAATCAAACATCAAATTCGAACAATACAACAAATGGTTATGATAGTGCGCAAGGAAAAAGTTTTGTTTATACCAAGTACAAGCTTCCTCTTTCGGTAGAAGTATATAAGTTTTTAAAAACAAAAAATGTTCAATTCAACAAACAATATTTGTTAGGGATTAATAGCCAGGACAAATATTTTACTGAAGAAAAGAGAGCTTTGGCTTTAGGTACATATTCGTCAGATTTGGTATTTGCAACTATATTTGATCAAAGCCAAGAGGCAGTTGAATACTTTGATGTTTCAATTGAGTTGGCACATAAATTAGATATTGAAGACGGTTACAGTACAAATCTTCTGGACAAAGCTTACAAAAACATTGAAAACTCTGACTCACTTAATTATATTGCAGGCGAAGCATATTGGAAAACTTGTACTAACCTCGAAAAAAATGACAGAACCAATATTTTGCCGCTTATTGTAATGAGTTCTTGGCTTGAAAGCATGCACACACTATCAAAAGCCTCAATTGGCAGTTCATCAGAAACTGGATTGTTTATTGAACTTGATAATCAAAAAGAGAATCTTGTTAATTTAATTGCATACTTTAAGGATGTTATTTCGACACAAAAAAAATCTGAACTAACAGAAGTTTTGGAAAAATGGGCAAACAAACTCGATCAAATTCTTGCCAAATACAATGAAATTAAAACAACAGACAAAAGCAATTTAGGAATTGAACAATTTGAAAATGTAATTTTTCAAATTGAAGATTTAAGATCTCAAATTATTGAATAAATACAATAATTTCTTTAAATCTCAGTTTTATTTTATTATAACCATTTAAATAAGGCTGAATTATTATTCACACAATTAATCCATCTGTAAAACAATCAATTATATATTGACTTGATTATTTTATAGATGGCTTTCCTAACCAAACCAAATAAAAACCAAATTTACAAATGTAAATTTCGGAATTATTTTTTTCACTTCTAAGTCATAATAATTCAAATAGTTGGCACATTGGTATAGTTTTCGTATTTGAACAAGGATGAAATATTTTACATAATGTATGTAATTGTTTAATAATTATAATTATATTTGACACCTTGAAAATCTTAATTGATAATCAGTAAATTATAATAGATATTGATTAGACTTTCAAAAAACTTTTTCACATGAGAAAATTATTAATTAGCCTTTTGGTATTATCAGTATTAATGCCAATAAATGTTATTCATTCTCAGGATGAATACAAGCTGAAAGAAATAAAAGAACAGCTAAATAAAGCGGACCTCAAACAAATTGAAAAGGCGGAAAAATATTTGGCTTCGGCAAATGATCAAATGAATGCAGCTCAAGAGATTGGAGATGTTGGTAAAAATAAAAACAAAGCATTCAATAAAAAAATAAGTGCTGCAACAGATTTTGGTAGTGCTCACAAGATTATTTATAATGTTTATCTCGAAAATGTTCAAAAACTTTCGGCTGTTGCTAGTGGAGAAAATTCAGGAAAATCAAAGAAAAATATAGATGAAGCCTCGAAGCTATTTAAAGAAGCAAAAAAGAAACGTGAATCATCTTTAAAAGTTGATGTGCTTGAAAAAGCTTATGAATTACTTGAACAAGCAGTTGATTTAGAAAAGAAGGCAATTACAGGACTTTCAGAAACCTATGCTTTGTTAACAAATACAGGAAAAAAGGTCTCCAATGAAAAAGTTGTAAAGACTGAAACAAATCAAACAAACAACAAGGTTGGTAAAAAGGAGGTTGATGAAGTAAAAAAGGAACCTGTTGATGATAAAATTGTTGGAAAAAACGAGGTAACTAAAACTGACAATAGTAAAATCAATGATAATGAAAAAAAAGACGAGATTGTAAAAAACAATGTAGTTGATGAAACGAATCAAATAAAAGAACAGGAAATAAAAGGTGTATATTTTAAAATTCAAATTGCAGCATCAAAAACAACTTTGTCTGTTGAACAATTAAATGCTATTTATAAAACCAATGAAGTTTTCAGTGTTGATAAAGATGGGGAATGGTATAAATATTATGTAGGTCAAAGGTTTAAAATATATGATGAAGCACTTGCATACAAGAACAATTTAAAAATAAAAGGAATCTTCATCATTGCATATAAAGATGGCAAAAGGGTTTCTATGGAAGAAGCCTTAAAAAAGGACGATGAGAAAAAAGAGATAGTTGAAATCAAAAAGGATGTTCCCTTGGAAATTAAAAAAAACCAGGAGGTACAAACTGTTTATCGGTTGCAAATTGGAATATCTACAAAACCGTTGAGCCAAAAAGAAATAAGTGAGTTTAAAAGTGCAGGAAAGCCAGTATTGTCAATCGACCATGGAGGTTGGTTCTCATATAATATAGGGGATTTTAATACAGAAAAAGAAGCGCAGAATTTTAAAAAAATAAAAGGTTTATCTGATGCTGTTGTTGTAAAATTTGCAAACGGAATACTTATTGAAGAATAGTGCCGCCAAATCTACATTGTGATCATAACTGTTATAATAGGGGGAAAACGTTGTACAGTTATTTAAAGATTTGGCACTAAAAAGGTCTGCAAAATGCAGACCTTTTTTATTTGTATTTATATACAATACTCTTCTATCATTCAATTAAATAAACAAAAAATTGAATGTCGAAATTTTATGATTATTAAATATTAATATTATATTTAAGCTTTTAAATGTGACTTTAAAACACAATAGAACATGTGTGTTCTGTCTGATTTTAAGCATATTAAAAAATAAAGAAATAAACATTATGTTTTAACTAAATAATAACAAAAATGAAAAAAATAAGTTTGACAATTTTATTGTCTTTTCTAATTGTTTCTGTTTTCTGTCAAGTAAAAATGAAACAAAAAGAGAAACAAACATTCTCAACCAATGGCAAAAGTATTACTGTTTATGCCACCGCTGAAGGTACAAATCAAAGACTAACACAGATTGATAAAATAAACTTTACAAAAGCCGAACAACCTATAGAAACTAACTTTTCAGTTTTTGTAGCTCCAGATAAAACATTTCAAACTTTCCTAGGTATAGGAGGAGCAATTACGGATGCCAGTGCCGAAACTTTTGCAAAATTATCCAAAGAAAAACAACAGGAATTGCTGGATGCATACTATAACAAAACAACAGGAATTGGATACTCCCTTGCCCGCACCAACATTCATAGTTGTGATTTTAGTTCAGGTAGCTATACATATATTGAAGATGGAGACAAAGATTTAAAGACTTTTAACATCGACCATGATAAAAAGTTTCGTATTCCTTTAATTAAACAAGCAATTAAAACCGCTGGTGGAAAACTCTTATTATTCGCCAGCCCTTGGAGCCCACCTGCCTTTATGAAAGACAACAACAACATGTTAAAAGGAGGTAAATTATTGCCCGAATACTATCAGGCTTGGGCAAATTATTATACAAAATTCATTAAAGCATATGAAAGTTTAGGAATACCAATCTGGGGAATATCAGTCCAGAATGAACCAATGGCTAAACAAACTTGGGAATCATGCATTTACACAGCCGAAGAAGAAAGGGATTTCCTGAAAAATTATTTGGGACCAATTATGCAAAAGCAAGGTTTTGGAAATAAAAAAATTATTGTTTGGGATCATAACCGCGACCTGATTAACCATAGGGCAAATGTAATTTTTGACGATCCAATTGCATCAAAATATGCTTGGGGTATTGGATTTCATTGGTATGAGACTTGGGCTGGCGGAGATCCCATGTTTGAAAATATTGCCGAAGTGCATGAGGCATATCCGTCTAAAAACTTAATATTTACCGAAGGTTGCGTTGAAAAATTCGATGCTGAAAAATATAATTTCTGGGCAAATGGTGAAAGGTATGGTCGTTCAATGATCAATGACTTTAACAATGGAACAGTAGGCTGGACAGACTGGAACATTCTTTTAGATGAACAAGGTGGCCCAAATCATGTTGGAAATTTTTGCATGGCACCGGTGCATGCAAATACTCAAACGGGAGAAATTATTTACACACCATCTTATTACTATATTGGACATTTCTCAAAATTTATTCGTCCCAACGCAAAAAGGGTGAGTACGTCGTCCAGCAGGAGCCAGTTGCTTACCACTTCATTTCTTAATGAGGATGGATCTATGGTAACTGTGGTAATGAATCAGAGTGCTGAAAAAATAACTTATGATTTATATGTTGGTACAACCAAAGCAAAAGTTGAAATTTCAGGTCATTCAATCCAAACATTGGTTTATTAATCCAGATTATAAGAGTTAAGTAAAGTTATAAATTGGAAGTTTCTAATTGCTAACTTCAAAATGGCTTCATCCGAATTAGTTGAAGCCATTTTGCATTTAAAAATTCTCTGAATTTATTTTACAGTCTCGTAAACCAAAATGTTCTAATTAATGATATCTTTTACATCGAAAACCTTAGCTCTTTTGTATATATCCAAATTGGGAATGAAAAATTAATTTGCTACAAATCAATTAGTGAATTTGAAAAACGACTCAAAGAATACAATTTTATATGGATCCGCCATTCTTTTCAAGATTCGGTTAATTCCATGGAATCACATTTGGCAAACTATGTCGGAGTTAAATCAAAATCAATTCCTATTGGTCGTTTGTATAAAAATGAAGTTGTTCAAAAACTCAATCAATATAGTTAGTACAGATTAATAGTGCTTTTCAAATTGCCTATTCAGAAATGAAGGCGATAATTCTTTGCAAACCAATCCTTTAGAAGTGATACAATATGCTCCACATATCGAACCGTATTTCATGCAATTCTCTATTGATTCATTATTTAGGTAGGCATATAGAAAACCTGAAAAGAAATTATCACCTGCTCCATTTGCATCAACAATTTGAATACCTGAAAGCGCAGGTTCTTCAATCCATTCGCCTTGTTTAGTGAGTGCAGTAGAACCTTTACTTCCATGTGTGCAAACTACAAGTTGCTTGCCTCGCTTTATGAGATTTTGCATGGTATTTTTATAATTTGTAAGATTATCCGAACTGAGAAATATATAGTCAGATACATCAATAAATGGCTGGTGATAAGGATTTCCTTCATTGTAATCGTGTAAATCTGTCCATATTGGCTTATTGTGCTTTTCAAGAATTGGAATAAACAATTTACAATACGAGATTATATTAAGTACAATGATATCGCTTTGATTGATAATTGATTCTATCTGATTTAGATCGACTATAGGAAATTCGGAAGACTGGGTGATAAATGTTGAAATTCGGCCACCCTCAGCATTCATAATATTAAAATGACGTTCTGTTCCTATAGGATCTATATCGTAAATAAAATCCACATTTTCTTTTTTCAAATGCTTAATAATCTGTTGACCATAAATATCGTTGCCAAGTAGAGAATATAAGGTGTTGGAAACTTTCAGCTTAGTAAGACACAGAGCTTTGCCGGCCCCTGTGGAGCCAGTTGCCTCGTGGAATGCACACTGATGAATAGTTTGTGGTATTGGTTGAGGAAATTCTGGTAAAGAAACAATGTGGTCGAAAGTAGTACCGCCAATAATAAAAACATGTTCCATAGTTTTAACCATTTAATGATTTTAAATATTGAAATTGAATTATTTAAATACTTAATTTCAGGATTTACATTCTAATGTGGTTTTCATGGATTAATCCCAATACAATCTATTTATAGAAATTGAATATCATACTTTGTAAAATACTGATTTTTAAAGCTTCCCACTAGTATTTGGGATAAAGCAATAAAAATCAGCATTTACATATTTAGGGATATACTTTATTTCAGTTCCCGATTAAAAATAATCAGGTAATAGTATTAATCCAAATCAATAATCATAGCAGTTTTTCCTTTAACTTCAATTTTGTCAGAAAAGGTAACTGTGGCATTTGAAATAATTTCTTTACCGGTACTATGACCGCTTAAACATTCAACAAATCGGTCAGTTTCAAGACTTTTTGTGTCTTTATTATTGTTTATTATCACCATCACCGATTTATTTTCCTTGATGCGGAAATATACATAAAAGCCATTTTGTGGAATAAACTGAATCATTTTCCCATATTTAACTGCATCGCTGGATTTACGCCAGTTTTGAATGCGTTTCATATAGTTTTGTGCATCAATCTGGTCAGCAGATAAGCCCGCTTGTGTAAAAGCATTAATTTTATCTTCAGCCCAACCACCTGGAAAATCTTTGCGCATAAGTCCATGTCCCTGTCCTTCATCGCCTGTCATAACAAATTCGGTACCTGCATACATTTGTGGAATTCCACGAGTGGTAAGTAATAGCGCCATAGCTAGTTTGTAATTGGGTAAATTTTCGCCCAATAAAGTATAAAATCGCGAAACATCATGGTTGTCGGCAAAAGTCATCACATTCATTGGGTTTGCCAATAAAAAATCCTGGCTGAACAAATCGTAAATACGTGCCAATCCTGTATCCCAGCCTTCGCCTTCAGAAAAAGCAGTGCGCAATGCAAAATGCAAAGGAAAATCCATAATTGTTGGCAGGTTTGAGTTAAATTTATCCAAGTTAGGTGCATCTTTTTGCCAGTATGCAGTCATTGCCGGAAAGTTAAGCCAAACTTCGCCAACCATATTAAAATCAGGATATTCGGTAAGAATCCTTTTTGCCCATTCACTCACAAAATCTTTATCAGGATATTGATGCGTATCACTTCTTATGCCGCTTAATCCGGCATATTCAATCCACCAAATATTATTTTGAATAATATAATTGGCTACTAACGGATTGCGTTGATTAATATCGGGCATTGAATTTGTGAACCAACCATCGCTCATTGTTTTAACATCAATTTCTGAATGGTGAGGATCAAAAATCGCAGTGCCATGGAAATTACATAACTTGACATCCGGATAATTGTTCAACCAGTCGTTCGATGGCAAATCCTTGTATATCCACCATTCAGTCCCACAATGGTTTATCACTATATCAATAATCAATTTGATATCGCGCTTTTTGCATTCATCCGATAATTTCCTGTAAAGTTCATTGGTGCCTTGACGTGGATCTACATGATAAAAATCGGTAATCGCATATCCATGATAAGAAGAAGACGGCATATTGTTTTCTGTTACTGGGGTAAGCCACAGTGCAGTATATCCCATAGATGATATATAATCGAGATGATTAATCACTCCTTGGATATCGCCTCCATGACGGCCAAAGGGTTGTTTTCGGTCTGTAATGTCAGGATATCCCTTAACAATATCATTTTTAATATCCCCGTTTGCGAAACGATCCGGAAATATTTGATATATTAAATCTCCACTATTAAAACCTTTGCGCTCAACAGATCCCTTTTCCCTGTCCTTTAGTTCGTATTTGACAATTTCCTTGGTTTTGCCATTGCTTTTCATATTGATTTCAAAAATTCCTGCTTTTGCTTCAGGAGCAATTAACAAATTGATAAACAAATAGTTTTTATTAGTGGCTCTTTCAATCCCTGTAATTGAAACACCTGGATATTTAAGCTCTGGAGTATATCCGGATAAATCTTGTCCATAAACCAACAATTGAAGGTTTGGATTCTTCATTCCTACCCACCAATTGAGTGGTTCAACTCTTTTAATTAAAGAATTTTGGGCCTGAACAATGATACTGAAAAATAGAAGTAACAGAATTAAAGATTTTTTCATTTTTAGTTAAATTAATTTGTTTTGGAACATTGTTTTTTTTTAAATTAGATATTAATGATATCAAACATTCTTGATTATAGCTTCAAAATTAAGTGTTGTTTTGCAAATCTCAAAAACACAAACCTTCTCCAAACATTTTTAGACCGGCAAACCACAATAATTAGAAATTAAAAAGCAGTGATGAAACCGGATACGACATACTTGTGATTAGGTAAAGAATAACTCAACTATTTTAAATTTGAAGCCGACAAATCTATTCTATTCCATTAAATTCACCTGCTTTACAATTTCTTTTGTTGATATAAAACTATACTTTTCATTGTTCGATTCCAAAATAACTTTATTTTTATCAACAGTTAGAGATAAATTATTATGATTCATCTTATTATAAAGATAATTAGCCATTAAAAAAGCTTTTTCAACTCCATCGCCACGACCGAAATTCCAAACTTCATCAGGTTGTGCAAGGCGCTTGTCATCATATATTGAATCGTTTGGCAAATCCAATATCAATTGATACGCATTTTCTGCTGTTTTATCTTTCAGACCTTCAATTGAAACAGGATTTCTCTCTAACGCCGCTTTCACAAAGGGTTTCCAGTCAATTTTATCCATTTGTCTAAAAGCATATAAAGCTAGCAAAGCCACTTCATTTTCAGAAGATTTTTCTAAAATTAATTGTAAAATTTCTTCGCGGGTTTGCTCCACATTAATTTTTAAGACTTCAGATTTTTCAAATTGTTTATTGCTTGCAGGAAGTTGTGGATGAACATTTAAAAAACGGGAAAGCTCAATAAATAGCAAAATAATATTTTCTTCATTTTTACAATTAGAAACCTTTGCATGTTCAATGAAATAATTCCTAATTTCTTCTAAGCTGGCATCTTTTTTCGTTTCAAGAAAAGCTTCAACATCCTGAATAACAAGTCTATTTTCCAGGCTTGCCAGATTAAATTCATCTGCATGCATACTGTTTATTAAAGCTTCACGGGTATCTTCCGAAAAACTATGCTTGGAGTTATGTTCATATTCAAATATTGTTTCTAAGGGAATATAATAATAATGCCCATTCATAAAGTGTTTGTATTGAAAACACTTTTTAAAATTCATATGATAGCGCAAGAAATTAATAAAAACAAGCGGCGAAAGCTCTGTTGTGAGGAAAAGTTTAAGTTTTTCGGAAAAATGATTGTATGCAGCGATATCAATACTTGCCTTTTCATACATATAGTGGATGTGACCCGAAATATGCGAAATGATTGTTACTTTCTCGTTTTCAAGTGCACGGCGTGCCCTGGAAGACAAAGACGTTCCATTAAACCACATTTTTTTTGTCACAATCCGTCTATTATTGGTAAGCACTCCTTCATTAACATCTACGAAATTCTGTGAATGCAAAGGAGTACCAATCAGAAATATATTTTCCAATGGAATTTGGCCTACCACAAAAAGCGTTGCAGCATACAGGGCAGAAAGTGAAACACATTCACCTGCCCCATTGTTAAATGATTCTTTATATCGAAAAGCCGTCATGGCTTCCAAAGTTTCAGTTTTCCAATATGGTATAATTTCGTTGTCGTATTTTTCCAATCCAAAATGGCGTCGGATATCAATATCGAAATAATATTTATCACCTTCATAGCCAAATAAAGCATTCGACTGCTTCAAAAAATCCATATCAATAAAATCCTTGAATCGGTTTATTTCGGTTTCCTTCGTGGTTAATCCCCAAGTATCCAAATCCAGGTTAAACACATAGTGTTCCATGATATATTGTTTGATTCGGTTTACCTTATATTTGAACGATTTTTTGTGAATCCCATCAAACCATGAATCCTCTCGCCACTTCCAGATTATAGGGCTCATGATATTTGAAATAACAAGTGGATATAGTAATTCCGGAAAAACAAATATCTCCATATCAGAAAGCGAAAAGGCCGATGAATATTTCTCAAGGATTTTTTTATTTGAAAAATCAGGTATTAATGACATAGTTTATTCAAATTTAATAATTAGTTAAGTTTGCAAATTTAAATGAAAATAAACTATCCTTAACTCTCCTTTTAATCAATCCTTTTTAATCCGTGAATATTTCCTTTAGCTTTAATTTTTATTAAAGTCTCAACAACAACTACTTATCTCATTTATAATATTAAAATTAAATTATTATTAATATGCTTCACTTTAAAAAATTTATAGGTGAAGTTGAAATTGTCAAGATGATCTGAACAAAAAAACAATCAATTTCACTTTTTAGTAATGCTTATCAATCTAAAAAATCCGTAACTTTAATATCTGATTAAATTATTTCTACTATTCATAATCCCAAATAAAAAAGCAAATGCAAAGTATTGAAAAGTATAAAAATCATTTTTTATAATAAATTATAAATAGTCAAGAACTTTTCGCTCCATTATTTGTTATCATTACAATTACATATAAATTAATTGAACACATGAAAGAACATAAATTATTATCACCAGTAAAAATTGGAAAAATTCAATTAAAAAACCGCATTGTAATGGCACCTATGACAAGGTGCAGGGCTATTGGGAATATCCCAAATGAACTAATCGCAGAATATTATAAACAAAGGTCAGGTGCAGGATTGATTATTACCGAAGGTACGTCTCCATCGCCAAATGGACTTGGTTATGCACGTATTCCTGGAATTTTCAACAAGGAGCAAATCGAAGGTTGGAAAAAAACAACTTCAGCCGTGCATCAAAATGGATCAAAAATATTTATTCAATTTATGCATAGCGGTAGAATTAGCCATCCATTAAATATGCCAGAGGGGTCCAATATACTTGCACCTTCTGCAGTAAAAGCTGCAGGTCAAATGTGGACTGACACACAAATGATGCAGGATTTTCCGACACCAAAAGAAATGTCAGCTGAGGATTTAAAAAATACAAAAGCTGAATTTGTTTCGGCAGCTAAAAATGCTATTGAAGCAGGCTTTGATGGAGTAGAACTGCATGCTGCCAATGGCTACTTATTAGAACAATTTCTATCTCCGGTTAGCAATATCCGTAAAGATAATTATGGTGGGAGTGTTCAAAACCGAGCCAGGTTTGTTCTTGAAGTAGTTTCTGCTGTTGCAGAGGCCATTGGGAAGGAAAAAACAGCCATCCGTTTATCACCATATGGCGTAGCCAGTGATATGCCACATTATCCTGAAATTGATGCCACATATAATTATCTGTCCGAAAACCTAAACAGTATTGGTATTGTGTATATCCATCTCGTAGATCATTCCGCAATGGGTGCTCCAGCGGTGCCAACCGATATTAAGAAACTGATTCGTAATAATTTTAAAAATACAATTATCCTCTCAGGAGGTTATGATAAAGAAAGAGCAGAAGCAGACATTCAAAGCGGGCTAGGAGATCTTGTTGCATTTGGACGTCCATTTATCAATAATCCTGATCTGGTTGAAAGGTTTGGAAATAATTGGCCTTTATCGCAAGATCTAAAGATGGATCTATTTTATTCAGCAGATGAAAAAGGCTATACCGATTACCCGAAACATTGATTTTGATAAGTTTATAGCTGAAATCTTTGTAATTGTCAAGTTGCATCGATATTAAAAATGTTTTATCAGATTAACTTGGAAAGTAAAAAAAGGCTTGGGGTTTTAAATCTCAAGCCTTTATTGAACTTGCGCAGTTATGCAGACACTCCCGAATTATGGTTTTATTATTTCTTTTATCGCATTACCAGAGAGTGGATCAATTCCATGCAATTCTACCTGTGGTATGTTAGGAAACCAGAAAGTTCCTCCATTAATCTGAATGAATATCCAGGTAACTTCAATCTCCTTATTGTTTGAATTTGTGTAAACTTTAAAATGGTTACCTGCTGTTTGACGCAAAGTAAATGTTCTTTTTGCATACGAAACAAATTGAAAATTCAATTCATTTTTCCCAGACTTGCCTGAATCAATTATTTTAATACCATAGGCATATTGCTTTTGTATCCATGTTAAAGGTTCAGTCTGATTGTTTTCTTTGGTGTTTACCCAAAAAATTTTAATGGGATTTTCTTTGTTCAAATGCCCGTTTTGATCAAGGTTAATTGAGTACCAGATTTCATAAGCATCTTTACTTCTGGCAATTTTAAAAAGCGTTTGGTTTTCATCAACAGTTTTTGCATCGGGCACAATAAATGCCGAAATATTGAACCATGAAATCAATACCAATAACCAAAAACCTATATTATAGTTGCGTAGCATATCAAATAAATAAATTTGCAATGATAGCTATTTTTAACTGTTCGTCCAAGTTCTCTTCTCCAAAATGTTTTATGCGATTATTTACAATCTTCGAAAATCGTTTCACCTAATTCCATTGCTAGTGTTCAATGTCTTCGGCTCAGTTCAAAATTTTATGAACAAGGTTTTTCAATCATAAATTTCAGATAATCTGAATAGAAGAAAATTACAACATGCTACTTCTTACTAATCGAATCATTTGATATTTGAAAGCTATAATTTTCGAAAGAAGCAATAAACCTTCAGTCATTAGAACTGATTAAGTTTATAATAATTGATATTTAGGTTGTTAGACTCGCAGAATGAATAAGTTTGTACCGAACGCTTTATGTATTTATTAAAAAACAATATTCGTGTAAAGCTTTTTGGATCAATTTATAATTTTGACAAAAACCCCAAAAGCTTAAATTCAATTCGCCTGTTTTTCTCCCTTGCTTCCGGAATATCTTTCCCGTTTGAATCAACAGATGAAACAATTGGATCATTTTCTCCATAACCTACAGGAACCAGGCGCTCTTTTTCAACCCCATTGTTGACCAAATATTTAACCACAGATTCTGCACGCTTTTGCGATAATTCCAAATTGTATTCGCCGCTTCCGATATGATCTGTATGTGCCCCAATTTCTACCACAATGCCGGGATAATCTTTCATAATTTTAAGTAAGGTTGAATCAATCATCTTTTTTGACTCTTTGGTTAATTCGCTTTGATTAAATTCGAAATAGATATTTCCAAAAATAAAGGATTGGTTTTTTGACTTTTCAAAATAGAAGGTATCCAAAACGTTGGTTAATTCATTTGAGTGTCCATCTGAATTCTTAATCACTAAACTAGTTCCATTGTGAATACAATTCTCTGAATTTACAGTTTCATTCCGATTCATTTCAAGCAAAACTAATGAACTATCAATTGATTGTTTAATAATTTCAACAATGGTTAAAGAATCATTTAAAGCACCTTTTTTATTTGTGTTTTCTACATCGGCCAGATGTTGGGTTTCCTTTAAATTTAAACTTGTGGCAATTGAAAACTCAAAAATATCGAAGCAACAATTCGGGTTTTTTAAAGATAATGCACCATCTCGGTTCGAAACGATAAAACCCTTTTCTTCTTCTTTGAATTTGCAATAATAAATATCATCGAAACTTGAATTTAATGGTAATCCAGCATTTTCAGCCGGCGACCAGTTAACCAGCCATCCTTTCGATTTGAAAATATCATAACCTCCATATCCAGGTAAACCATTTGAGCTAAAATAAAGTGTTTGGTTTTGGTTATCGTAAAAAGGGGTTACTTCATCACCTGGTGTGTTGACATACCCTCCTGCATTGATTGGTTTTTTATAAGTACCAGAAGATTTATCAAAAACAGTATACCAGATATCCATTCCTCCCCAGCCATTTGGCCTATCTGAAATAAAATAAATAACTTCATAGTTTTTGTCGTAGCAAAGGCTAACCGCTGGTTGTGTTGATGTGTATTTATTAAGATTTATCCGCTTGTCGAGTTTGGTAGGTTTTTGCCAGACACCTCTTTTTTTATGGCTAACATACAAATTACCAATAATTTTATTTTTCCAGTTTCTACGGGCTTTGGTAAAATAAAACCTTTGTTTATCTAAAGAAAAAACCCCATTTGCTGTATTTTCATTATCGAAATTATAAAAAGGTTCGGGAGCAACAAATTCTCCTTGCCAAATATTGTTTTGCAATTTGGCGGTATAAAATTTATTCACTGGAATATTTGTTTCTTCATTGCTCGAAATAATTGGAATTGAATCGATCCTTAGAGAAGAATAGATCATTGTTGAATCGTTAAAAATAAGTGGTGCAGATTCGAGATTTACTTTGTTGATTGAATTGTTGAGGTGCAAGAGAGCTAAATTGTTTTTTTGTTTTGAATTTTTAAGCGCAAAATCACAGCTTTCTATCTCTACATTAACCAAATAGCTATATAAAGTCCTTTCTTTTCGATCTGTTACAATATTTCTGAATTCGAGAAAACAATTATAGGCTGAATCGTAATTAAGCTCTGTTTTTAAAATTTCAGCATAATTAAATAATGCAGTGAAATATTTTTCATGATCTACTTTGTAGATTTTTTGGTACAAGATTTTAGCTGATTTGTAGTTTTTTGATTCATAATAAGCTTGAGCAAGTTTTAAAGAATATGACATATCATTTGGTTCTCTTTTCACATATTCCTGGTAATAATCGATGGCGGAATAATGATCGCCCAATCTTTCGGCACTTTTGGCATAACCTTTTAATTGCCAGTTTTTCAGTTCACTTATCTTAAGTTCCTGAGCAATGGCATAATGCGTTAAAAGCATTAAACAGATATATGAAATAATATTTTTCATTTGGCAAAACTTTTACGTTTATGTGTTTAAAATGTTTCGCAAGGAATTGTTTTGTTTTTTAAACTGGTGCTTGGTCTTGTATATTGAAGTGAGATTTCAAAAGCTGATTTTTGATAACTGGAAATTGCTTGATTGGTGATTTCAAAGTCGTAACAAATGGCAAAATTCAAGCATTTATATTGGAATCCAGCTTTTGCGATCAAAGCATCAAGGTTTCTGCCAAATCCTCCGCGATAGAACACTCCTATATTTATGTCTTTAATTGAACTTGCATTACTAAAACGAAGCCCAAAATCCTGGCCCAATAAAAGTTCATTAACCATATTTTGATAGGTAAACAAAAGCTTTGGCTTTAAATAAAGATTGTTTTTAAAATTTATTTCAAAATAGGCATGCGATAAATATCTTGCTGGCAATTCATTTTCAAAAGTGGTAAAATTTTCATTTGGGGTGTTGTAATGGAACATAGCAACACCTATTTCTGAATTGAATTTGCCTGATTTTCTGCTCCAGATTAAGCCCCAATTCAAATCCAGATAAGAAAGCTTTTGGGTTTCCCCTATTTCCTGAGTTGGTAAATCAGCATTAAAATATCCTGTTTTCATGTCAAATTGATCCGGAAAGCTTAAATTATTCGATGAATAACTTTTATTTACAAACCCGAATTGAAAACCCATGTGCAAATACGATTTTGAAGAAACTTTAATAAAATGTGCAATAGACAAAAAAACTTTATTGACCGATAATGTATTGTTTGCAGAATTGTCATTGATGAAAATAATACCTATGCTTCCCATTTGCCTGTAATAATAAACGGGAATATCAAAAGCGAGGGTTGTTGTTTTATATTCATCTGAATTTGAATTGCCTTGTTGCCTGTAATTGCTTATCAATCGCCAATTTCCGATGTAATTTCCGGTGTTTGCAGGATTGAGAATTAATGGAGCATTGTAGAAATTTGAAAAATGGACATCCTGACTATAAACTTCAGAAATACAAATCATTATAAGAGAAATCGATATAAATATTCTTTTTAGGGGTTTCATAATGTACGTTTTAATGTTGTATCAAAAACAGGTTTTAAAATATGCTCCTTTGTTTTATTTCAAAAGCTTGATTGTGCCTGTTTTATCAAGTATTTCATCTTCATAAGTCCTTACTTTTACATAATAAGTATAAGTTTCAATATTTTGATTATTCCCTTTGTAGATACCGTCCCATCCATCTTTTTTATCGTGGCTCTCAAATACAAGCTCACCAAATCTATTGAATACTTTAAAATCAATTATATCTTTAACACCCCAGCCTTTTACAAAAATTTTATCGTTAATACCATCGCCATTTGGAGTAAAAGCAGCCGGCACATCAACTGTATATTCTTTTCTGATTTGAATGGAAACCTCCTTGGTAACTACAAAACATTTGTTAGTGTCCACCACAGTTACCTCATAAATAGTAGATTCCAAGGGTTGTGCAGTTATATTTGCACTGTCTTTATTGCTTAAGCCATAAAATGGGTTCCAGCAGTAACTTAATAAATCACTTGCATAAGCATTTAGTCTAACCACTTCACCAATGATTATGGTGGTATCGGGAATATTAACAACTGGGATTTGTTGCACAGCTAAATTCATCGTTGAATAATTAACACAACTGTTTGAATCTATGCCCATTACTTCGTAATCAATAGTCTTTTCTGGTGTAGAGAGTGGCATACTGACGAAATCCGAATTAAGATAATCGCCTGGAAACCAAGTGTAATCCATTGCTCCTGATGCCATTAACCTGATGCTCTGTCCTCTGCAAACCAAAGTATCTTTGGTAAGTTTAATGTTTGGCAATGGAAAAACACGGATATCAGAAAAAGCAGTATCGGTGCAACCAAATGAATTTGAAGTAATTAGTGATGTTTTAAACCGTCCATCGGTTTGATACAAATAAACCGGATTTTGGATGTTTGAAACATTTCCATCTCCAAACGACCATGACCAACTTTTTGCCCCAACCGATTGATCTGTAAATGTTTTTGTAAAAGGCACGCATCCGGATTGACTATTTTCGGATTCATAAATCGAAGCTTTTAGTTCATCCATATACATGGTATCAACAAAATACTTGTCGCAAGTGTGCAAATCATCGCTCATTAATAAAATGGCAGGCGTTATTATTCCGGCATTTTTATAGGCATGATAAACCGTATCGCCAAAACCAACTGTGCCGTCATTAAAAAACCACTGCATATCGAATACATTCATTTTATCTTCGGCATATAATTTTACCGGACTGTTTTTACAGATAGTTTCGGGAGCGTTTATCGAAATCCATGGGCCTTTAATTTCAATCAGGTTTTCCTTGAACATTGTATTTGCGCAACCGTAAGATGTTGTTGCTTTTAATGTTATGTCATAAACTCCCGGTTGTGTAAAAGTATGGATGGGATTTTGGATATGGGCGCTAGACTGTTTCTCCTCAAAATTCCAATCCCACTTATTAATATTGATGCCTTGCGATTTATCTGTAAAATTTATTGCCAGCGGAAAACAGTTCGCAAAGGTTTCATCCACTTCAAAATCGGCATCAGGAGGTTTTTGTATATCAATAAAATTGGGCATTGTTTTTAATGAGTCACAACCTTGAACATCAGTCAATTTGAGCGAAACATTAAAAGCTCCGGAATTTGAATAAACATGATAAGGTTTTGGGCTTGACGAACTTGTTCCGTCACCAAAATTCCATAAATAAGATCGAATGCTATCTGTTGCCAGTGATGTAAAAGCAATGGTGTCGCCGGTGCAAATTGTTCTATCGGTTACCGTAAAATCAGGAGAAGGTTTAAGTGCCTGAATAAAATCGGATTTTGATATTTGTGTGTTGCAGCCCAATTTATCGGTAACGGTGAGCGAAACATTGTAGAGCCCATATTTTGCATAGATATGATTGGGATCTTTTTCGTTTGAAATGGTATTGTCGCCAAAATCCCAAAGCCATTGGGCCACAACAGTATCACTAATTGATTTATTTTCGAAATCGACACTCATGGGCATACAGCCAATAAAGTTCTCGGCCATAAAGTCGGGCGCTGGTTTAAATATTTTAATTTGCTGAATGATAGAATCTTCGCATCCCCTAAAATCTTTTACTTTTAGTTTTACATTGTAAATACCTTTTGAATTAAATTGATGTGAAAATGGAACGGTGGAATTGAAAATTTTGGTCCCATCGTCAAAATTCCAAAGGTATTTGGCTGTTGAACCATTATTTTGAAAATTATACTCGTCGATAGAAATCGAAGGATTGAAACTTATTGTAGCTCCCGGGCAACCAACCGCTTTGTCTACTTCGATTGCTGCGGTAATATTTCTAACCAATACCACTTTTTGTGTTTCATAAACACAATTTTTTGATTTGTTAACAGCCTTCAATACAGCTTTATAGTCTCCCTGTAAATTATACAAATGATCCGGATTGGCGTGCAAAGAATCAATTGGTGAACAATCGCCGAAATCCCAGTAGATTTTATCGGCCAATATTGTATTGCTTTTAAAACTTGCAAAAAGTGGATTTGAGCAAGTGGTTGTATATTCAGGGTTTACAATTGGGCCATTCACATAAATGAAATTTGTTTTGATTTCGTTAGCCGGACAGCCATTGTAATAAACCAGAAGTTCAACTTCCATATAACCGGAATCAACAAAAAGGTGCGATGGATTCTGTTTGGACGAAGTTTTTCCGTCGCCAAACTTCCAATACCACTCATTTATCAAATCTTTGTTTTCCGACTTGTCGGTAAATTGAACTGCCGTTGAAGCACAAATAACATCGGGCCCTGCCTTAACGAAACTTGCTGCCTGCTTGGTTCCTGTTTTAGCCGTAGCGCCATAGTTTGCAATGCATCCCTTTGCTGTGGTAAGTTTTAAATTTACTTGATAGGTTGTGGTTCCCTGAAATTGATGCGATGGGTTTTTTGCGGTTGAAGTTCCGCCATCGCCAAAATCCCAAAACCAACTTATCACCGAATCTTGATTGGTTGCGTAGATCGATTTGTCTTTAAAATTAACCGTTAATGGCGTACAGCCTTTTAAATCGTTGACATCAACCCAATTATTTGGTGTAAAAATAGCCTGTGGCCTAACCAATATTAAACTTGGGTTTACCACTTTCATGCTTTTGCAGCCATGCTTGCTCGTAATTATTAAAGTATCCATATAAATACCTTCTTTGGTATAAGAAATGGTTGGATTTTTTAAGTTTGATATCATTTTATTCCCAAACCGCCAATCCCACTGGGCTGCATTGGTTGAATTATCTAAATAGTTGACAATAACATCTGAATCGCAGCCAAAGGTTCGTGAACTTGTATAATCGGCAATTACTTTTTCAACATTAATTTGGTGGCTATAAATATCAAAGCAGCCTTTATCTATTTTTACTGTTAAAATGATTGTGTAATTTCCGGCTGTGGCATAACGGTGGCTTGGATTTATTAAATCCGAAGAAGTACCATCGCCAAAATCCCAATGGCTTTTTTGTGTTTTACTTGATGTGTTTGTAAATGCCAGATTTTCATTGATGCAAAAAGTATCTTTATTTAAAGTAAATTCTGCCTTTAGTTCCTCGATAGTAACCAATTCTTTTTTAACAAGCGTGTCGGAACAGGTATGTTCATCAAACGTGATTAATCCAACATCATAAACACCATGGAGATTGTAAGTTTTTTCAGGATTTTGCTGATCGGATGAAGTACCATCACCAAAATCCCAGATATATTTTAAAAGGCCTATACCAATTGAATTGTTTACAAACCTGGTTTGCAACAAACCGTTGCACGTAACCGAATCGGATAGCCCAAAGGATGAAACCGGTTTAAATGCAGCAATGTAATCATCATAAACAATAAAATTACTGCAATTGTTTTTATCTTTCACATACAGCGAAATTGAACATGTATCCTGATACTGAAACACATGGGTTGGATTCTGCGAACCACTTATATAACCATCGCCAAAATCCCAATGCCAAAGGCTTATACTTGTGTCGCCCAACAAAGTTTGATTAATAAATTCAACTTCGAAAGGTGCACAACCAATTTTTTCGGAACTGGTGTTGAAGGAAGGTATCGGTTTTTGAAAAACCCTGATGTAATTGGATTTTATGATGGTGCCGGTATTTATACCGTTTGAGATTATTAGTTTTACTTCAAAACTTCCAGCTTCGGTAAATAGCACGATTGGATTTAATGCATTTGAAGTTGAGCCATTGCCAAAATCCCACGAATAAGTTAAACCGTTTGTTGGGCTTGACAAGTTGGTAAAAACAACGGTGAGCGGAAAGCAGCCTTTTGTTTGAGCGGAAGTGAAATTGGCATTCAATTCCTGTGCATTTGTTTTGGATATAAAAAAGGAAAATAAACCAATTAGAAAAAGTATTGTGTTTTTCATGACTATTTCTTTGTAATATTCCTATGCATGATTTCAATCTGAAATCTCCGTCAATAAAATCCATTAATTATTCGAAGCCAAAACAATCATATTAGGCATTGCGTCCATTTTGGAACTTTTAACTTTTTTGGACGCGATAACCAAATTGACATCCTTTTTATTTGTAGAATATGCAAGATAACTGGCTGGTTGAGTAGTAACTTCCAAAGTGATTTTTGAGTCTTCTTCAACACTTATTATGGTTTGGTTATTAAACTCATAGGCTGAATTATCGTACAATACATTTGAGTTTTCATTTTCGGAGACCAGTTTGTATTGAATATCCGAAAAAGATTTATGCCCTGAAACTGAAATGTAATAGGCCCTGTCTTTTTTTAAATCCAGGGTGATGTTATAAGTATCTCCTTTTTTCATTTTCACAGTCCTTGATTTGCTGCTTATCTGATAGGATTTATCAAGTTTTATTTCGTTGTTTTCGTCTGCTTTTTTTTGTGAAAAGCTATTTTGTGAAGCAAAAAGTGCTGTTGCAATTGCTAACATTAAAATTATCGTTTTCATGGCTATAAATTTTAGTTTATAAACTCTTGCTAATTTCTATGTCAAAATTACAACAGTAATGCTTGCTGAAAAACGGTTTAAAAACTCATAATGCCTCCAAATATAGAAATAGGTAGAATTACCCATTAATTAGAAAGGTAATATTGTGCTGATAATGTGTGATTTATATTTATTTAAGGTTGTATTTTAGGTTTTTTGCGATTCTACTATTTTTTATATAATGGCCAATTCAAGAATGGTAAATCGAGTTTAAGATTGTGAAAAGTTGAATACCATTGAGCCCATGCTTTAACAATTATTATTCATTTTAGTCCTGATTATTTATTTTCCATGCGTAGAACAATCCTGCTCACCTCATTTTCCTTCGGCATGAAGTTTTACAGCTATTTTCATCAGTTCTGTGTTTTCTTTTTTCTTTTCCATGATGAAAAGAAACAAAAATCTAGACAAAAATATCCTTTTCCGTTCATTTACTCTAGCCAGGAGCACGACCGACGGATTTTTGTCAAAGTACGCCCAATGCTCTCTGCAATTTCATCCATCAAGAACTATTTCTTTCCCTTATGAATAATAAGATATAAATATTCAATATCAAATGTATTAAATCACTTAGTCAAAGCCGTTTAGTCTGATAGAATTTGATAATTGCAAATCAAATTGAAATAATTAATTATCAAATTGTTACAAAAACACAGAAACCCTAAACTATAGCCTTATTTAACCAACAAGTGTCAGATCCGAGAGATCTGACACTTGTTGTTTATTTGGATTTTCCCTAAATTCCAGGTTTGTAATCAGTAATTCCCAAATCTCATTTTTTTGTTTTTAACACAAATCTGATAAACTATACCCAGGCTGGCTGAAGCAGCAAATCCAGCATCGTCCCTTATTGCAATATTTTTATTCCGCATATCAACACCAACAACTCGACTGGAATTGTAACCAATTCCAATATTTGCGTCCAGAAGTACGTGATGCAATAATTTGGTTTCAACGCCAATTCCAACATGGTTAACCAAGGTATTGTATTTTTCATATTCACAACCACCGCTGTAATCCTGTGGGTGGAAAATTTGGTTCAAATTATCTGTTAAACAATTTTTATAATGATACATCAATGTACAGTGCGCATAAAGATTGATGTAATCATCGTGGGTAACAAAATATTTGTATTGTAAGCTGGCGCCGGAAATTTTATCAAAATTGATTTGTGTAAAAACACCGGCTGCTATTTCATTATGTCCAAATTTTAGGAAGAAATCAACATCGGTGAGCAGTCCGTGACCGCTTCCATTAAATATTTGATTGATTTGCATACCATACTTAATCCTGGATGTTTTTATCCAACCCCTGTTTTGCGAAATAGCCTGTTCTTGGATTATCACAAGCAAGATAGACGCTAAAATCAAGCTTTTGGTGCAGGTTAAAAGAAGAGTTTTCATATCTTTAATTATTAGTTGTTTTCTTAAACAAAGTTCAGATTAAAAGCAAGTTATTTTAAGGGTTATTTCACCTATAATCAATGAAATAACATAAATAGGTGAATTAACTTATCTTATAATGTTGGGAGTAAAAAAAGTCAACTTCAGGATTATAACAAAAAAGAAAAACCACTTCAATGGATCATTTGATCTTTGAAGTGGTTTTCTTTTAGTAAACAAACACAATCATCTTTTATCTCAACCGCCTAAAGGGTTTTAAACGGTTATATGGATTGTATCAATCGATGGATTATATTATTGTATTTCTATTTTTTTTCTAAAAACACCCTTGCTGGATTGTATTTCTATAAAGTAAATTCCTTTTGCTGCATTTCCAAATTCAATGGTTTCGATTGGCAAGGAGAGTTGCTTTTGCAAAATAGTCCTTCCCATGATATCGCTTATTGTCATTTTTGAATTTGATAGATTCCCTGTTTTAATATTGAAATTTCCGGTACTTGGATTTGGATACACACTTATTTCATAAGTTTCCTGGTTATCGATGTACAAAGCTCTTTCAAGAACTTCGATGGTAAAGGTTGATTTTGCTTCCAAGCCAAAAAAATCAATGGCATTAACTGTCACTTCAATGGTTTGCTTTTTGTCGGGTGAACCATAAAACCTGCCTGTTGAAGCATCAAAAGCCAACCATTCAGGTAATTGGGTGCCGTCCGATAATCCCGCACTCAATTTCAATATATCCGCCGAATCAATATCGGCGAATGTATTTGCAGGTATCACAAAATTGAAATCGGTATTGACATGCATGGACTGATTTGGAATACTTACTGATAATGGGGCATGGTTGATATTAAAATGAAGTATAAATCTATTGGTATTATTTTCAACTCCCTGAATAAATTCGTAATTTTTATTGGCTGAAATATTTTGAATTGTATCCAACAGTTTGTCTTCTAGCCAAATCCGATATCCTTCAAATGAATTCTCAGTAAAACTGATGGTGTATTGACCTGAAACCCCAGTATAAATGCCCAATGGAACTGCTTTATCGGATTGAATTTCAGGCAATGCATCAATTGCAAAATTCTCATCTTTTAATGCATTTTGTGAATAAATCTGTGGCCTTGTTTTATTCCACGAAAACATTTTGTTGGCATCGTAATTCCCGTCATGTCCGTCAGTAGCATCAGGAACAGTTCGTATAATGGTTTCGTCGGTAAAATTCCC
The DNA here is from genome assembly GCA_025361565.1 of Bacteroidota bacterium. Lineage (GTDB taxonomy): Bacteria > Bacteroidota > Bacteroidia > Bacteroidales > NBLH01 > NBLH01. The sequence goes on from JANYKN010000032.1 coordinate 145,270, forward strand.
TTGTGAAATTTTCAGCCTCAATATATTGGGCACAACTTCCGATGTGCTTTTATAGAAAGACTTTGGATGGTGCAATCTTGCTTCTTCTACGATTGAAACTTTTGCTGAATGTGTTACACCGGTATTTTTAACTTTTACAAAAAAAGCTTGCCCGGCTGGAATATAATTTGATCCGCCATTAAGCGTTAAGCCAACATTCCACTTACTGGCCTTATCACCATAAACATAATACCTGTAATTGTCATCGTAATAAAAATAAACCCCTGCTTCAATATCGTCATTTATCAATAAATCCCAATCAATTGCAGATGCATAAGGGTTGCCAATAATGTTCCATCCATCGAAATATTCCCAGGTTTGGGATACTTCATTTCCGATTGCACTTTCATTTTTTGTATAAGATACTGTAAAATCCTTTTGACCAACGAACAAAACACCACCTGCTTGTGTGAAGGTTTTATCTGGCAAACCATATCTGTTAAATATATACCCTTTTGTGGTTGGCAGGTTTACATGTGAATATTCGGCAGCCCAGCCCGAAGTGCCATATGTTGATGCGGCATTCCAATAATCAGGTTGAGATTCATTATACGAATAAAGGTTGTAATTTTTGGAGGTTCCCTCGGTAGTATAAACCGTTGTTGGAATTTCAGACAATGGTGCAAACATCAAATGCCAAGCATTCCCGGTAACAAACCGCTCAACCGTGGCTTTGATATTGGGCGTAAAATGAATCAAAGATGCAGTTCCGTTTACATCTGATTTTAACACCAATCCTGCCGATCCTGCATTATTTGTTAGGTTGTCCGATACTGTTATGTATTTATTGGCAGCAACAGTAAATTTGCTTCCCAGCTCAACCGTCAGATTTTTATTATCGAGCATAGTAAGCTGGGTGGTTATTCCACCGGTATTGTTTATAACAAGATTATTTATTTCAGTGTTACTGCTTCCTGATATGGTTTTTGCAGTATTGCCTGAAAAAATCATCGTTTCCGTTTCTTTTGAGTAAGTACCGTTGTTTATAAAATCTCCATTTTTTATTTCAATAGATGGAGAACCAACAATAGTTATACTTGCGCCGGATGCGATTGTGATGCCCTGTGCTTCTGCCCTATTTGTGTACAAAAACACAGAAAAAAGGCATGTTGGTATAATTATCTTTAGATTTTTCATGATGTGACGGTATTAAGTATAACAATAAATAAAGCCAAAGCTTACTTGATATATTCATTACGGCTACCTTGGGTATCCTTTTCGTAATGGATATCGAATCCAAGCAGGCCAATTTCATTGCCAAATGTATCTGAGGCATTATCAACAGCCCTATATAATCTACAGACAAGGATTGTGCTGATGCCCAAATTTGTGCCTAAAATTGTACCGAGGGGCGTGATAAGATGTTGGCCAATGCCCGATGGTGTGCCGATAATAGGAACTATATTATTAGCAGTTAGAATAGTTGTGTTTGGAAAACTTCCACCCATTGCAACTACCGAATATTCAAGCCCCCAAACTACATTTGTTCCTGTTGGAGTTCCAACAGCCGTTGTCCAATGAACATGTGGATACAAGGTACTCCCTACTTTATAACTATGAGGTATTTGAACTGTAAAATACAGTTCTTGTTCTGTACTGGATGAAAACATCCACAGAAAAACACCTTGGCTTGAACCATTCTTTTTAAATGCTGTTGAAGTTGGCGCCCCACCCCAAACAGGAGCCTTGCTTCCTCCTTTGCTCGTTGCGTCAGGAAAAACCATGATATCATCCCAAACTGTTGCATCGTTGTCCATCCGCATGGTACCATCCACTTCGATTACCATGTTGTTATTAATTTTCACATCCTGGGCTTTTAGCATGCCCGTTAATGCCATCATACAGAGTATAACTAAAATTCTATTTGTCCGTTTCATATTGATATATTTAATTTTTATCATGATAAATTTTCAACAAATGCTGGTTCTACATTAAGATTTGAAATTTGTTCTACACTTAATGCGAAGATGAAAACCAGTTCAAATCCGAAAAAACCATATCATCATTTACTCCACTACTCGAACTAAAAAACAATTCAAAATAATCATTTTGGCCAACGTCGGACAAGTAAACCACTGTTGAAAACTGAAATGGTTGATCCTGGGTACCTGTTCTGAAAGTGGTCTCACCATATCTTGTTGTTGTAACACCGTTTTTACAAATAGCAACATTGATGGTTCTGGCATTACCGCTGCTATGATTTGAGACGTTTCCCGAAATCCACATCAAAACATCCGTTTTATTAACAGGTTGATAAATAACCCGGTTCGTAGTTGCCACGTTCCATTTACAAGTATAAGTGGTTAAAGTTGGTGAAGTGGCAGTCCAATTTGCTTTTACCCATGAAGAGCCATTGGCTGATGTAAAAGTTGTATTGTTTAATAAAGTCAACTTGCAATGTGGGTTTTCATTTTCATTGCCTAAATTGTTGACAATAAAAGCATTCGCATCTCGTCCATCTGTGCGTGAGTTGTCAAATCCGCTAATAAAGGTTCCTTGATTATTCCACGCATTGTTGGATATAAACATGGTGGAAAAAGTAGTAAATGTAGCCGGAGTATATACTATACCAACATCTGACCCAGAAGCTGTATTATAAAAAGCACAATTTAAGATTGAAACTATTTCAGAAACTCCCGACAAGAGGTTTATTCCTTTTGCACACTTCACAAAATCGGTTTCAGAAATCCTTAATCTTCCACCAGTTGCACCACCTGCAGCAATTTCGATTCCTGCTCCTGCACAATTCTCAAAGTCATTTTCAAAAATCCACAAGTCGCTGTTTGTCGTTGATACAATTCCTTTATTAAAGCCATCAAAAACACAATCTTTAACTTCGTGATAAACTCCACTTCCGGTGAAACGGATTGCATCATTCCCAGCAGTGTTTGCAATTGCATTAAAAATCAACATTTTAAAATAACATTCTGATGCACAATTAAACATAGTACTTCCCGAAACGCCGGCAGTAGCATCAATATTTGTTTCGCCATATGATGTGCCTTGAAAAGTTACCGGATATGGGAGATTAATTGTTTGTGTAGATCCTAGCTGATAGGTTCCACCGCCAAGTTCTACAACAGTTGGCCCACTCATATGTAAATTAAGGAATGCCAAAACTTCGGCTATTGTTGTAAAACTCCCCGATGCGCTAACATCAAGTCGATTATCCTGTCTTGTTTCTTTTTCCTTTACTATCCAATTGGATCCGGAAGCAATATAAGTTTTCCCAAGCCAGCGTGTTAGCGGCGAAAATGTACTGGCGTCTATTTTTTTTGTGGCCGCAGGCAACACCGTAATCAAATCGGTACAAGTACCTATATTTTTAACTGTAATAGAAAGCCCGTCATCAGCTCCAGTAATTTCAGGCAATGTAAGCGTGATATTACCACTTGCCAAAACCACGGTTTCCGTTTTCAACAGGGTGGCGTTGGCCGATTTTGAAACCATGTTCAATTTATGCTCAGTATCCGAGCTTGCCGTTAGCCTAACCCATTGCGTAGAACCGTTCCAATAGTAATAACCCGGTGTAACATCGCCGGCGGTTGCTGTATTGTAAACCAGCAAACTAGCTGCCGGACTTGAAATGGGGCTGGCTGAAGTTGTTAAAGTTAAAGCCACCCTAGGAATTAGCATTCCTTTTGTGGTTGAATACACATCCAACATGGCCGAAGCGTTTGGACTGGAATGGTCATCATTGATACCGACATTATTCTGAGCCTGAGTGGCAAAAGCTATACAGAGTATAGATAATAGGATAATTTGTAATCGTTTCATGACAGATATATTAATGATTATTTTTTATTTTTTTGAATAAAAACATAATCAAAAGTATATGCCTTTTAAAAAGTATTTTAGAGTATATCTACCTGAAATAAATACCTTTGGGTTTATTAGGTATTAATACCTATATACCTGTAACCTGCAATTATTGATAAAAAACGGTATCAAATTGAAAAGTTTACGAATTCAGATTTTACTTGGCAAACCGGACTAATTTTATGCAAATTCTTTTTTTGGTTGATGGTTAGAGCTGAATTGACTCAATTTAAGCCAGCTGATTTTCGCGTATTTAATTGTTTATAACACTAGTAATGAAAGGAACTGCTTTTTCAAACAGCCCCTTTCTCAAAAAACCAACCAACCAAATCTTTTTATAACAACATTCTAATATTTAACTATTTTAATATTTACCCTCCTATTTACCGATAGTTCTTCGTCGCTGCAAGAAACTCCGTCTACGCATCTATTCAGCGGTTCACTTTCGCCATAAGCGAATGCTGTGAGTCTTTTTTTATCAATTCCTTTACCAATGATATACGCAACGGCCGATTCAGCCCTTTTTTCTGAAAGCACTTTGTTGGCATAAGTAGTTCCTTTTGAATCGGTGTATGCACTAAGTTCAATTTCAATAGTAGGGTTTTCATTTAAAACCTTTACAATAGAATCAAGCACAACAGAGGACTGGTCTTTAATAACCCACTTACCAGTTTCGAAATTGATGTTTAGGTTCATCTCCAGATTATTGTACACAATTTTACCTAAAAACAACATTTGAACATTGATAAACAAGGAAGCTTTATCTTTTAAACCATCCTTGTCAAACACTTGATAAATCAAATAATCCTTACCCGTAAAATCTTTGTTTGGCGTGTATTTGATCATACCATTTTCCACTTCAATCCTGCCATTTTCAGGCATATTTATTACCTGAACCAAATCATTTACCATATCTCCATCTACATCATAATCATTGTTTAATACATGGATTTCATTGTCTGTGCTGTTTTTCTGCACCAGAACCGAATCCAGTTTGGCAACCGGCGGATTTTTTCCATGAACATAAATTACAACATTTGCCGTATCGGATAAATTATTGTCATTAAAAATCACGTATTTAAGCGAATCAACGCCTGTAAATCCAGGTTGTGGCAAATATAAAATTTCGCCGTTTAAATCAATTTTCGAAATCGCTTTTTTGTTTTTTCTGCCAATGATATTGGTTTTTGAGCGTTCAATATTATTGTTCAAATCAAAATCGTTTGCCAAAACATCAATCGCAACCGGATTAATATTGAAATTATTTGCATAGATATGGATAGTTGCAGTATCGTTCATGGCAACAGGTGCCTGGTTAATCCTGAAATTATAAATATCGTCGTTTGTAAAACCGCTTTTTCTGTTGGATGAAAAGAAACCTTTGTTGCCATTTTGGGTACACAATCCAAAATCGTCAAATGATGTATTTATCGGATATCCAAGGTTGCTGACTTTGTTGTTTTTATACAAGAAAATATCCAAACCACCCAAACCAGGGTGACCTGTGGAAGCAAAATATAAATCCCCATTGTCGGATAAAGAAGGAAACAATTCATTGCCCAACGTGTTCACAGGTTTTCCAAGGTTGATTGGTTTTGACCAACCCAAACCTTCTTTTACGCAATAATAGATATCGGTTCCGCCATATCCACCGGGCATATCGGAGATAAAAAACAGCTTTTGACCGTCGGGCGAAATTGCCGGATGGGCGCAGGAATATTCGCCATTATTAAAAGATAATTCTTTGATGTCGAGCCATTTTCCATCCACTTCAGTTGCTTGGTAAATTTTCAAGTAATTAAATTCGTCCTTGCTTTGGCCTTTTATCCCATTTAAATAATTGCTTCGCGTAAAATAGAGTATATCCGTATTGTTGTCAAAAACTACCGGTCCTTCGTGATACTTTGTATTTATCTCGCCGAAAAGCCTTTTGTAATTGCTTAAATTGTTGTTCGCATCAATTTGACATTCATATAGGCTATAAAATGGTTCGTCGTTCCAAGAACTTCTTCGTATGGAAATGGTATCTCTCGAAGAAACAAAAATGATGTTGTTTTTATAGTAACTTGGGCTATAGTCAGACATTTTAGTATTGATATCCATAAATTCGACTGAAATCCGATTAGAATCGGCCAGCAGTTCCGAGTAATTTTTATACTCTGCCAATTTCTGTATGGCTTCCTTATCACTTAGGTTTGTTTTTAAAAAGCGGTTGAGCCAAGCTGAGGCTTCGGCATATTTTTCGTTGCTTCTAAGTACTTGGGCATATTGATAATAAGTCATCGAATCGCATTTTGGCAATTCTACGGCTGCTTGGTACCAAATCTCCGCATTTTTTGTGTCATTTAATATACGATATGAATCTCCTAGCCTTGAGTATACGTGCTCTTTGTAAGATTCGTCAGAATTATTCTCAGCAATTTCGGCGTAAATTTCAATAGCTTTTTGGTAGTTGTAACTATTGAAATTTTTATCGGCTTTGGCCAATTTACCCGATTGGGCAAATACAGGTGCTGATATCAGCAGGCCTAAAAGCAAATTCTTGAGTGATTTAAATATCTTTTCCATATCAAATTTTTATGAATTTATATTTAGCTTTTATTTATTGACCAATTAAAAATATCTAGGACTGGCATTTTTCCTATCTTTAAAAAGCAGATCATAACTTATCAAAATTTCATGCGATCCGGAAGTGTTTTTAAGCATTTCCGAGATTGGAAAATCATATGAATATCCAATTCTGAATTTATTGCTAATTTGATATTGGAATATTAGGCCAATGGCATCGCCATACCGATAAGTGGTGCCAAACCAAAACTTATCTCTGTAAATGGCATTTGCCGTGATATCTATAGAAAATGGTGCACTTTTTACCATTTTAACAGAAATTGATGGTTTGGCTTTCCATGATTCGCTCATCTTGATCAAATAACCAGCGATTAAAAAGAAATGCTGCTCCTCGGTTCCTGTTAAAGTGCCTGGCAATTCTTCTTTGAAGCTGTTTTTAAGTAACTTGGGAGTTGAAAAACCAAAATAAAATCTTGGTGAATAAATATAGATACCAGCACCAAAATTTGGCAAATAGTCAATCTGGTTGGGTTCGTAATAAGTAGGATCGTTTAACGATAAGGGACTCAATATACTGTTGTCCAACTTATTAATAGTACATCCACCGTTTAAGCCCATCGAAATTTTTACGTTATCGTTGAGATTGAAATTATAAGCCACATTAGCATATAAAAGAGTGCTACTGGTTGGGCCAATTTCGTCCATTATCATAGTTAAGCCAACACCAAGATGATATCGCAACAGCGGCGAGTTTACCAAAAGCACCTGGCTTTTTGGAGCACCTTCAAAACCAAGCCATTGGTTGCGCATAATCCCTGTAACGTTTAGCCTTCCGGAAGTTCCAACATAGGCAGGATTGGTCAGTTGCAAGCCTGATGAATATTGAGTTAGCGAAACATCTTGCTGAGCAAAAACGCCCAAAGCAAGCAATGTCATTAAAACTACCAAAAGTATTTCGAGCAAAAAGAAATTTTTCTCCCGAATATTTTTTAATGGCATACGTTGGACTGAAACCTCATCCACTTTGTTTAAAATGCTGTTTTGCAGCTTTTCTTGTCGGATATTTGAATCGAGATTATTCATATTTTTATGTTTTAGGATTACTAAGATCATTCATTTCAAAAATTAATACTTTAGATAAATATATCCTTTAAGCGGTTTATCACTTCCTTTAATATTGACGATATAGAAGTATGTACCTACTGGAAGTACTTGATTATCTCCCATGTTTGATTTCTTCTGTGCCCTACCGTCCCAAGCATTGTCGTTTCTATAATTTTGGGTGTGGAATATTTCACTTCCCCAACGGTTATAGATAAATACTTCGTTTTCATAATCTTCAATATTTGGAATAATGAATTCGTCATTCAATCCATCGCCATTTGGCGAGAAAGTGTTTACAATACTCATTTCAAACTCAACGGTAACAAACAAAGTATCAATATCTGAAAGGCCAGTTGCATCAAATATCCGGTAAGGAATGGTATCGGTTCCAAAAAAGTTCTGTAGTGGTTTGTAATTTATATCTCCTAAACCATTTACCGATGCTTCACTGCCGCTACTTGGTGCTTGAAGAATAACAACAGAACCTGCCACCAAATCATTATCGGTGTCCGAGTCATTATCCGAAACATTGAAAAGAGAATTGCTTGTATTCATTTTAACAGTGTAAAAATCAGGCTCGGCAATTGGAGGATTGTTAACCGGATTAACGGTTACTGAAACCATTGCAGAGGAACAATCGCCAAAAGCATCACACACTTTGTAAGTGAAACTGTCAAATCCGTTATATAAATTGGCTGGGGTGTAAGTAACTGTATTGTCGATATTTACAACAGCTTTACCATTGAGCGGTTGAGTAACAATTGATACACTTAGTCCACCATCTTCCAAACCTGAATCGTTAATCAGAACAGCGCAAGTTGCAGAAGTGTTTTCGTCAAGTATGATTTCATCGTTTTGTGCAAATGGCTGACTAGCATCATTATCGACATTGGTAACAGCTACAAATTGGGCAGGCAAGGACACAAAATTGGGGTCGGAACTTTGGGTATTCAAACTGGCAACAATCTGATAGGTAATATTTTGGTCGATTAAATTATCGTTTACACCTGTAATTGTTACTGTTTGGGCCACATTCCAGTTCGATGGAGTAAAGGTGATTTGGCTTACATCCAGAGTGCCTTCGGTTAAATCGGCAGAAACCAAGTTTATTGATACATTGCTAGTTGGCTCAGCTTTTAGGACGATGCTAAAATTGTCGGTTGTTCCGGATTCGTTGGTATATGCAACAACCTTGTTAAGAATGTATCCAGCAGCATCGTTATCGTTATTTATAACTTCTATATCATTAACTACCATATTGTTATAGTTATCGTCCAAAGATGAAGCATCGCCGGTAACAATATTGAAAGTAATATCTCCATCAATCCATGCATCGTTCATTCCGGTAACTGTAAAACTCTGAACAGAATTCCAATTGGCGGAGGTAAATGTTGCCAATGAAGCAGATATTGTTCCTTCAGTTTCATCGTTGCTGTTCAACGAAATGGTAACGTCAGCGGATGGTGCGGCATTTAGAACAATGCCAAATGTGGCCTGTGTTCCATCCTCAGTTGTATGCTTGCTAATGGCTGTAACGGTAACGCCGGGTGAATCATTGTCGGAATTTGTAACCACCACCATTTGAGCTGCCAATGCACCAAATTTGGCATCGGAACATGCACTGTTTACGCTTACGATTACATCAAAGTCAATGTTTCCGTCAAGCAATAAATCATCAACGCCTGTAATGATTACATTTTGAGGCGTATTCCAGTTTTCAGGTGCGAATGTAACTTGCGAAGTACCAATTGTACCTTCCGTTAAATCGCTTGATGCTAAATTGAATACCACGTTTGTATTTGGCTGGATATTAAGTACTATGTCAAAATTATCGGTAGTGCCAAATTCATTGGTATTGGCAGAAGTCCTGTTGATTGCGAATCCGGCAACATCGTTGTCATCATTAACCACTGTTGCATCGTCAACTACCATATTGTTATAATTTCCGTCGGCTGATAAAGCATCTCCGGTAACAATATTGAAAGTGATGTCTCCATCGATCAGTTGGTCGTTGACACCTGTAATTGTAACGCTTTGAGCTACATTCCAATTGGCTTGGGTGAAAATCAGATTTGAAGCATTGATTGTCCCTTCGGTCAAATCAATACTGGTCAACGAAACAGCTACATCAGCAGTTGGCTGTGTATTAAGAACTACAGCAAAGTTTGCTTGTGTTCCATCTTCGTGTGTATGATTGCTTACGGCAGAAATGCTGATTCCTGGCGTATCGTTATCGGCGTTGGTAACTGAAACAGTTTGAGCAAACAAAGAACCAAAATTTGGGTCTGAGCCTCCAATATTGATACTCGCAGTAACCAAATAGGTAATATTTCCATCGGCCACCAAATCATCAACTCCCGTAATAGTTACTTGTTGCGGAACATTCCAATTGGAGGATGTAAAAGTTGTTTGGGTTATACCAATTGTGCCTTCGGTTAAATCCCCAGAAACCAAGTCAATTATTACATCGCTGGTTGGTTGCGCAATAAGTACTATGCTAAAATTGTTGGTTGTACCTGATTCATTGGTGTTTGCAACTGTTTTATTTAGTGCAAATCCTGCAAAATCATTATCATCATTAACAACTTCAACATCTGCAACAACTATATTATTGTAATTGAGATCAGTTGATGAAGTATTACCTGTAACAATTTGATATGCGATATTTCCATCAACCAATACATCATTAACACCTGTTACGGTTATTGTTTGCGGAGTTTTCCAGTTAACAGAGTTAAAGTTAAGGTTTGAAACCACAATTGTTCCTTCCGTAACATCATTGCTGTTCAAGGATATATTAACATCAGCACTTGGTTGGGTATTCAAAACGATTGTGAAAGTTGACTGGATTCCACTTTCGGAAGTATTCTTGCTAATAGCCGATACTGTAACGCCCGGTGAATCATTATCCGCGTTGGTAACAGAAATGGTTTTGTCGGGAAACAGATCAAAATGATCGTCCGAAAAATCTTTTGCTACGCTTGCAGTCATGTTAAATGTGATATTTCCATCGGCCAACAAATCATCAACTCCTGTAACTATTACATTTTGAGGCACATTCCAATTGGCTGGGGTAAAAACAACTTGAGTTACATTTAATGTGCCTTCGGCAATATTGCCCGATTCAAAATTGACAACAACATTTGAATTTGGCTGAGCAGTAAGTACGATGTTAAAATTATCGGTTATGCCGAATTCGTTGGTATTTAATGTAGCTTTACTAAGTGTAAATCCTGCCACGTTGTTATCCAGGATATTAACTGTTCCTGCCAAAGGAATGCCTATGGAAATTTGAGGATCACCCAGCGTTATTGAAACCAATGTAACTAATACTGTTTCAGTACCTTCTACCAAAACATCACCAATGGTATTCACATTAATGCTTGCAGTTTTTGAACCTGCAGGTATTGTAACAGCAACTGGAATGGTATTGTAATCCACGCCATTTGTGGCAGTTCCTTCAATATTCAAGTTGATAACTGTGCTTGATGAACTTGGATTTGTCAAGGCCACCAAAAGCTTACCGTTGTTTGCTCCTGTTTCATCGGCAGCATCATCAATTGCGGTTATTGTAACTATGGCAACATCATCGTCTGAAATGGTTACTGTACCTAATTTATCAACACCTAAAGTAACCTGGGGATCGCCTGAAGCTATCAAAGTCAAAGTTGAAATAACTGTTTCGTCAGCTTCTACCAAATTATCACCAATTACATTTACATTGATGTTTGCAGTTGTTGAACCAGCCGGAATAGTTACTACTGTTGGGATATCGGTATAATCCGTTCCGTTAGTGGCAGAGCCATTAAGGGTGAAATTAATAACAGTGGCCGTTGAGCTAGGATTTGTCATGCTTACAGTAAATTGTCCGTTGTTGGTTCCGGACTCATCGGCATCAGGCACATTGGCAGCTATTGTAACGGTAGCATTATCATCATCGGTAATGGTAACTGTTCCTGTTAATGTGGAGCTTAAAGTAATTTGAGGATCAGACAAAGCTATCGAAGTTATAGTGGCTATTACGGTTTCATCGGCTTCGACCAAAACATCTCCGTTTACAGTTACATTTATTATTGCTGAAGTTGAGCCCGCAGGAATGGAAACAGTTGTAGGGATATTATCATAATCGGTCCCATTGGTTCCTGTTCCTGTTATTGCTAAATTGATAAGCGTTTCGGTTGAACTTGCATTTGTCATGGCAACCGTAAACTGACCGTTGTTGCTTCCAGATTCATCGGCGCAAGCATCATTGGCTGTAATTGAAACGGTGGCAACATCGTCGTCGGTAATTGTAACCGTTCCTATTAATGTGGAGCCCAGGGTTATCTGTGGATCGCCCAAAGCTATTGAAGCAATCGTAGCCATAACGGTTTCATTGGCTTCTACCAAAGCATCGCCTAAAACTGTAACATCAATAATTGCAGAAGTTGAACCTGCAGGAATAGTTACGGTCGGTGTAATATTTGCAAAGTCTGTTCCATTGGTGGCATTGCCTGTAATGGTAAAGTTGACAACTGTTTCGGTTGAGCTTGCATTTGTCATGGAAACTGTAAACTGGCCAGGGTTTGTTCCTGATTCTCCTGCGGCAGCATCATTGGCAGTTATTGTAATGGAAGCCAAATCGTTATCGGATATTACAACTTCAACCATCACTGGAAGGTCCAGTGCAATTTGTGGATCGCTAGAAGCAATTGAAGCCATTGTGATTGTTATATTTTCATCCGTTTCGAGCAAGGCATCGTCGGTTGCAAGAATATTGATGGTTGAAGTGGTTGAACCCGCAGGGATAGCAACTGTTGCAGGTATATTGGTGTAGTCGGTTCCGTTTATGGCAGTGCCCGAAATTGTAAGATTGATAAGCGTTTCGGTTGAACTGGCTTTTGTCATGCTTACTGTAAATTGACCATTGTTTCCTGTTGTTTCACTTGCAGCATCATCGTTGGCAGAAATAGAAACAGTAGCAAAATCGTCGTCGGTTATTGTAACCATCGCTGTCAATTCATCACCTAAAGTAATTTGTGGATCGCCCGAAAACACTAAAGATAAATTGATTATTACGGTTTCGTTGGCTTCAACCAAGGCATCGGTGTTTACAGAAACATCAATAGTGGCTTCTGTTGAACCTGCCGGCATGTTTACAGAAGATTGGATAGTGCTGTAATCTGTTCCGTTTGTTCCTGTTCCTGTGACGGCAAAGTTGATAACAGTGGCCGTTGAGCTGGCATTTGTCATACTTATGGTAAATTGGCCGTTATTGGTTCCCGACTCATCAGCTGCGGACTTGTTGGCAGCAATTGTAACCTTGGCAACATCATCATCGTCAATGGTAATTGTTCCAGATAATGTGGTGCCTAAAGTAATCTGGGGATCGCCGGATGCAACCGATGTAATAGTACACATTACTGTTTCATTGGCTTCAACCAAATTATCATTTATAACCGCAACATCAATAACCGAAGAAGTTGAACCCGCAGGGATGGTTACATTCGAAGGAATATTTGCAAAGTCAGTTCCATTGGTTGCTGTGCCTGTAATGGTATAGTTGATAAGCGTTTCGGTTGAGCTTGTTTTTGTCATGGATACTGTGAATTGGCCATTGTTGGTTCCCGACTCATCGGCAACTGCATCATTGGCTGAAATTGTGATTTTGGAAGCATCGTTATCGATAATTGTAACTGTACCTTCCAATTCAGTACTTAAACTAATTTGGGGATCACCTGTAACTATCGGATTGATGGTGACGATTACAGTTTCATCGGCTTCCAGAATATTATCATCGGTAACTACAACTTGAATAAAAGCCGAAATAGAACCTGCCGGAATGCTTACTGTTGAAAGAACATTGGCATAATCTGTTCCGTTTGTTGCTGTTCCTGTAATAGTAAGTGGAATAATTGTTTCCGTTGAACTGGCGTTTGTAATACTTACGGTAAACTGGCCGCTGTTGGTCGGTGTTTCGCAGGCATCGGCATCATTGGCAGTAATGGAGACTGTTGCATTATCATTGTCGGTAATGTTAACGATTCCTGACAATAATGTACCTAATGTTATTTCAGGATCACCAGAACTGATTGAGGTCAATTCAACTTTTACGTTTTCATCGTCTTCCAATAAAGCATCATCAGTTACAAGCACATCAATAGTTGCAGTTGTTGAACCCGCTGGAATTGTTACTGTAGTAGGAATATTTGTATAATCTGTTCCATTTATGGCTGTTCCGGAAATAACCAAATTAATAACCGTAGCTGTTGAACTGGCATTTGTCATGTTAACTGTATAATGACCGTTGTTACTAGCTGCTTCACCGGCATCAACATCATCTGCCGAAAGTGAAATGGTTGCATAATCGTTATCTATAATGGTAATTGTTCCGGATAATATAGAGCCCAAAGTTATCTGTGGATCAGACAAAGCAATTGATGATAAAGTGATTAATACTGTTTCATTGGCTTCTACCAAAACATCATCAATCACTGCAACATCAACAATAGCTGAAGTTGAACCGGCTGGAATGGAAACAGTTGCAGGAATATTACTATAATCGGTACCATTTGTGCCAGTGCCCGTAATTGCCAAATTGACAACTGTTTCGGTGGAGCTTGCATTTGTCATGGTAACTGTAAACTGACCGTTGTTGCTGCCTGATTCATCGGCAGAAGCGTCATTGGCTGCAATTGAAAGTGTGGCCACATCGTCATCAGTAATGGTGACTTTTCCAACTAAAGTTGTGCCCAGGGTTATTTGTGGATTTCCAAAAGCTATCGAACTGATGGTGGCAATAACGGTTTCATTGGCTTCTACCAAATCATCACCAGCTACAACAACATCTATTGTAGTTGATGTTGAACCGGCAGGAATAGTCACCAATAAAGGGATTTCGGTATAATCCGTTGCACTTGAAGCAGTTCCCGATAGAATTAAATCGATAATTGTTTCGGTTGAACTTGCATTGGTCATGGATACAGTAAATTGTCCGGGATTTGCACCAGATTCATCGGCACCTGGATCATTTGCTACAATGGTGATGATGGATGCATCGTTATCGGTGATAATTGCAGTTGCAGTTAATTCAGTACCTAAAGATATTTGATCATCGCCTGATTCTATTGATTCTATTTTAAGATCAACAGTTTCATCTGCTTCCAATATAATATCGTCTGTTGCCAATAAATTGATGGTTGCAGAGGCAGAACCTGCAGGAATAGTTACAGTTGCCGGTATTTCGGTATAATCTGTTCCGTTTATGGAGGCACCTGTAATTGCAAGGTTAATAACAGTTTCTGTTGAACTTACATTTGTTATCGACACTGTATACTGACCATTGTTTCCTGCTGTTTCACTTGCAGTTTCGTCATTTGCAAAAATATAAACGGAAGCAACATCGTCATCCGAAATGGTAACTGTTCCATTTAAAACAAGGCCTAAATCAATTTGTGGGTCGCCTGAAGTGATTGAATTAATTGTTGCAATTACGGTTTCATTGGCTTCAACCAATAAATCACTTTTAACATCAACATTTATGAATGCTGTTTTAGTATTGGCAGGGATTGTTAGCGAAACAGGAATAGCATTATAATCGGTTCCATTGGTGCCGGTACCGCTAATGGTTACGCTTATAACAGTTTCTGTTGAACTGGCATTTGACATGCTTACCATAAACTGGCCATTGTTGCTGCCTGATTCATCAGCCACAGCTTCATTTGCGGCAATTGTAATGGATGCAACATCATCATCTGAAATTGTAACTGTTCCGGAGAGGATTGTGCCTAAAGTTATTTGAGGATTGCCCGAAGCTATTGAAACAATTGTAACCATTACTGTTTCATTGGCTTCTACAAGAACATCACCAATTATTGAAACATCAATATTTACAGTTTTTAAATCTGCAGTTATAGTTACTGTGGTTGGAATATTGACATAATCGGTTCCATTGGTTGCAGTTCCTGAAACATTTAAATTGATGATGGTGGGCGTTGAACTTGCTTTTGTGATGTTAACTGTAAACTGTCCGTTATTGGTTCCCGACTCATCGGCAGCTGCATCATTGGCAGTTAGAGAAATGATTGAAGCATCGTCGTCGGCTATTGTTACCGTTCCAACCAAAGTTGATCCCAATACAATTTGATCGTCACCCGAAGCAATCGAAGTTATTTTGGCAATTACCGTTTCATCGGCTTCCAATAATTCGTCGTCGATTACAAGAACATTAAAAGTTGCGGAGGTTAAACCGACAGGAAGGGTTATTGTAGCAGGAATTTCGATATAATCGGTTCCATTTGTTGCTGTTCCCGACAAGCTTATATTCAATTTGGTATCGGTTGAGCTTGCATTTGTCATGCTTACTGTAAATTGCCCATTATCGGTTGCAGTTTCGCTGGCTGCGTTGTCAGTTGCTGATATTGTTATGGTTGAAGCATCATTGTCGGAGATAGTTACAATTCCGCCCAAGGTACTACCTAATGTAATTTTATCGTTGCCCGAATCAATTGAAGTGATTTTAAAAACAACCGTTTCACTTGTTTCTACTTCAGCATCGTCGGCAATAACAATATTTATGTAAGCCGCTGTAGCTCCTTCGGGAATGGTTACTTTTTCAAGAATTGTGGAATAATCGGTTCCGTTTACGGCGGTGCCCAAAATGCTTAAATTAACCACCGTGGCAGTTGAACTGGCATTTGTCATCGACACTTTTACCTGTCCGTTGTTGCTTCCCGACTCACTGGCTACGGCATCATTGGCAGCAAGCGTTATTATTGGTGCAATTCCTTCTTCAATAATATTAATGGTAGCTTGTTCATCAGCGAACTGATTCTCAGATGCCCCTCCGCCCAACACATTGGTTATGTCAGCAATAACTGTTTCGTTTGCTTCATAAATCAAATCATAAGTTGAGGTTACATTTATGGTTCCGGTTAAATTTCCTTTTTGGATAGTAATTGTTGTTGGAGCGCTATAATCAACATCTAGATTTTTGGCAGTTCCCGTGTATGTAAGGGTTACCACCACATCTTCAAAAGTTATGCATGATAAACTGGCAGTAATCGTTGAAATCATTCCATTTTCACCAATTGACTCAGGATTTGCGGCCAAAGTTACTACCGGGTTTTCTTCGTCATCAATAATTGAAATGGTTTGCTGTTGCTGGGAATCCTCTGTTGCGTTGCCGCCTATTACATTAATGATGTCAACAACAACAGTTTCGGTTCCTTCGTATATATAGTCGTCTGCCGTATTTATGTTTATTGTCCCTGATAATTGACCTGCATAAATGGTAATGTCTGAACCGACATAATCAGTTCCATTTTCGGCTGTGCCCGAATAACCCAACCTTACAACAACATCCTGATAAGTGGTTGCCGATAAAATGGCCATGACGTCTGAACTTCCACCGGTTTCACCCATTTGAGTATCGCTTACACTAAGCGAAACTGTTGGTGCAGCCTCATTGTCGGTGATGGTAATCGTTTGTTTTTGTATGCCATTTTCTGTTGCATTACCGCCCGACACGGAAGTTATTTCAGCTGAAAAAGTTTCATTTCCTTCAAAATGAAGATCGTCAACAGATGATATATTAATTGTTCCAGATGTTTGGCCCACTGCTATTGATATAATGGTAGAAGCCGCGAAATCAGTTCCGTTGGATGCTGTTCCCGAATAACTGATTGTGACAGAAACATTCTCGTACGTAGCACTTGATAGAGAAGCTGTCAACATGGATACCCCACCGTTTTCAACTATACTTGCAGGGCTGGCGCTTAAAGTAACTGTAGGCGCCAATTCATCGTCATTTATTGTAATCGAAGCCGTTTGATTTTCATTTTCGGTTGCACCACCGCCTAGAACAGTAACAATATCAGCCGTAACCGTTTCACTGCCTTCATAATTGGCATCGTTTATTGCGGTTAAGTTTATTGAACCCGTTAAGCTCCCTGCCAAAATAACAATAGTTGAAGGGGAAGAATAATCAGTTCCCAATACCGCATTACCGGAATATCCTATTGTTATTGAAACGGGCTGATAGGTTGCATTAGACAAGGTTGCCGTTAAGGCGGAAATGACAATTCCACCATTTTCGATAACAGAGGTTGGATTTGCACTTAACAATACTGTTGGAGCAGTTTCGTCGTCCAGAATATTGATGGTTGACTTTTGCAAATTGTTTTCGGTGGCGTTAGTTACCCCGGTGATATCCACTATTATAGTTTCGCTTATTTCATATACAGCATCATTTACAGAAGTAACAGTTGTGGTTCCGGATATACTTCCTGCAGGGATCATAATGGTTGGCGAACCTATGGTGTAATCAGAAGCGGAAGCTGTTCCCGTAAAACCAATAAAAACAGTAACCGGCTGGGTGGTTATTCCCGACAAAGTTGCTGTTAATGTAGAAACATCGCCGTTTTCAAGTATGCTTAATGAAATTGCGCTCAAAGTTACTTTAGGAAGAGTTTCATCATCTTCTATGGTAATAATTGTTTGTTGATTTCCGTTTTCGGTTGCATTGGTCACGGCAACTATTTCAGCCTTAATAATTTCATTTCCTTCGTAAATCGGATCGTCCACAGATGTAACAGTTGCTATACCTGTTAAACTGCCTGCAGGGATTTCAATTGTTGTTGAAGCTGCGGTATAATCTGTTCCTGATCCGATTGCAGTTCCTGAATAAAAAAGAACCACCGTAACCGGCATTGTGGATTCGACAGACAATGTGGCGGTTATTTCTGAAACGGCCAGGTTTTCACTTATTTTTACAGGGCTTGCACTTAATGAAACCGTTGGTTCTGATTCATCATCGATAATTGTTATTGTTGCTTTTTGATCTGCATTTGCAGTTATTTCAACACCAGCCACACTTGTAATTTCAGCAACGATTGTTTCATTGCCTTCATAAACAACATCATCGATGGAACTTAGGTTTATTTTGGCCGAAGTATTTCCTGCGGGGATTGTAATGGAAAACGGAGAAGCAAAATCAGTCCCGGAACTTAATGCAGTTCCGTTATAGCCAATTCCCCCTATAAAAACCCATTGATTGACTTTTTCAGCTAACGGTCGGTTGCAAGTAATAGAAAAAGAATATCTTTGAAAAGCTCTTTGCAAGGCCGTTTTTCAGAATGTTGCTTCAAAGCACGAGGCTCAATTCTGGTTGGGATGTTTGCGGTGACTTTAGTGACGGTTCTGAATATTCGGAAACCTCGATTAGGATATTTATTTTGCCAAAAGCACATCCCCTGAGAGTTTAAAAAGTTAAGGATATGGAAGAAAAACAAACCGTTTCGTTAGAAGTAGTCAATCCCCATGCCGCAGGAATCGACATCGGGAGTCGCTCGCATTGGGTTTCAGTAGGCCAGGAAGAAAGCGACATCCGGGAGTTTGGGGTTTATAATGAAGATTTGTTTTCATTGGCCAAGTGGCTTAAAGAAAAACAAATCAAAACCGTAGCCATGGAAAGTACCGGTACCTATTGGCAAAACCTTTATTCAGTGTTGATTGCAAAAGGATTTCAGGTGGTTTTATGCAAAGGCAAATTCACAAAAAACATCAAGGGGAAAAAGACTGATGTAAAAGATTGTGCATGGATTCAGAAACTGCACACCCTCGGTTTATTATCGGGCAGTTTTTTACCCGAAGGACAAACCGAAGAATTACGCACCTATTGCCGGCATCGCGAAAACCTGATACGCAATGCCGCATCCACCTCAAAAAAAATGCAGATGTATTTACGCTTACTAAACCTCAGATTGGATGTAGTGGTCAATGACATTTGCGGGCTGACCGGCTTAAAAATCATCCATGCCATATGCCAGGGCGAGAGCGATGCCAAAGTGCTGGCTTCATACCGGCATTACAATTGCCGCAAAAGCGAGGAAGAGATAGCAAAAGCCCTGCACTCAAACGGACGAAAAGACTATTTGTTTGCACTCAGGCAAGAACTGGAAAGCTATGAGGTGTTACAGGAAAAAATAGCCCAGTGCAATGTTGAAATAGAAAAAAAGCTGGATGAAATCATCGAAAGCGATGAAAATAAAAAGCAACACCTCATTGACAGCAAACC
>JANYKN010000051.1 GCA_025361565.1 Bacteroidota bacterium
TGAGTTAATTTAGGGTTAATGATAGGCATAAAGTTGCAATAAGTTTAAACGATAAGGTTAATACTTGCACCAAAACAAGCTGAAGAAGGCCATAAACCTGCAAAATAAGCTACAAACATACTATTGAAATACTGTTTAAACTGCCACTAAAAGTGGCTTTTTTTATGCCCTAAAACCGGGTGCAAACCTGGTGAAAATAACCTTAAAAAATACAACAGACGGCATAACAGGCGGCAGAACAGACGGCAAAAAAGCAGTATTTTAACACGAATTAAAGTATATAAAATGCTTAAAAATAAGCAAAAAACAATACTTTTTGATGAATTGAAGTATAGAAACTCCCACTTATTTTGATATATTTATTTGATATATATAATTAATAATCAGGCAGATATACATAGAATTAGCATTGTTTTACTGAAAATAGGGGGTGTTCTGTTTATCCGTATCGTTTTTTTGATTGTTCGTCACTTAATTTTCTCGTTTTATATGCGGCAATTTCTTCTTTAAGTTTATAAATTTCTTCTTTTGCCTGGGATAATTGTTCTATTGTACTTATGTATTTATCCTTTAACTGATCGTAATTAGCCTTTAACTCAGACAAATCAGAAGTCTGGGTATAATTTGCAGTTCTATCCTTTAATATGTTCATGTTTTCATAATTACTTGAAAGCATTTCTCCTCTTCCTGTTATTAGCCATA
The DNA here is from genome assembly GCA_025361565.1 of Bacteroidota bacterium. Taxonomy (GTDB): domain Bacteria; phylum Bacteroidota; class Bacteroidia; order Bacteroidales; family NBLH01; genus NBLH01. The sequence goes on from JANYKN010000051.1 coordinate 703, forward strand.
GTAAATTCATATTAGGAATTATAGATAATATGTTAACTATGGCATTTGAGTTAATTGGTGTTTTTTTATTAGCACCTTTTAGATTACCATATGTCATTCCTATTTTTTCGCAAAAATCCTCAATTGTATATCCTTGATTTTTAGCTAATTGTAAAATTCTTTCTTTTATGGTTAAAATATTATCCATTTTTATCTGGAATGGTTAAATTATTAGCTACATTTGTACATGTTTTTATTGAAACATTTTATTAATACTTAATACGGTAAATATATGAAAATTGCAGAAAACAAAAAACATTTATTTGAAAGTGTTTTGGAAAAAAGAAAAAAAACTCTTCCCAAAATACTACTTGATGGTAAAGTTTTTTCGCTTTTAAGCGAAAGAGCTTTCAGATTAAAACTTTATGCCAAGTTTAATGAGCTTATAGGAGTCAGGGGCTTGAGTAATAATACAATTAAGAGGTATTATTTATATCCACTGGATCCTATTCATGGAATTCCTGAAAACAATAGTGTTGACGAAGTTATTAATGTGATGCATTTTGCCTTAACTGAAATCATGATGCAATCTTTGGTAGAGATGCGCAGCAGTTGCAAGGCTATGTCAGACAATATAAAGGAAATTGAAAAATACATCCCTGAATATGAAGCCAATCAACAATAAACCCCAATTGCCTATTATAAGGCCCAAGAACGATTGTTTAAAAACCTGTAGGAATTGTGGTGAGTATCCTGCAATGAAAAGGTTTTGGAATGGTAAGGTACTTTGCAGCAAATGTGCCGAAAAATCATTTAACCGGTGGGCTAAAGAGGTGGCAGCCGCTGGATTTGTCCTTTTAATAATAATACTAATAGGAGCCTGTTTATAATATTAATGCCCTTGGTGTAAAAACCTGTAAGCGTATACATCGGCACACGTGGGGGCACATTTTTTTTAGCCTTATGGAACGAAATCAAATTACATATATCAATAATCAGTTGTGCATACCTGCCTATTGGCTGTATTCTGAATATAAAGCCAAAATAAACGGTAAAGAGGTTGATATGCCTGAGATTATGAGCTATACTAATTATGAACATGCAGTTAAAAGGGCTAAAAAACAAACTGATACTGGTAAAAAAGTATATACAATTGGGCATCCTGGGCCAGATAAACCAGCTATGGTTTGTTACGAAAAATTAGACCAGGATATTAAAGTGCTTATAAGCACTGCCATTGGTGGAAGCCCTTATGTAATTGCCAAGCGAAACCTTATTGAACGGATCATAACCAGCGACAGCAAAGCTGCCGACTTCTTTTTTGATTACACTTTTGATGATGGCGGCCACATCAAAGAGGACAAACAAAAGGAATACCTTATACATGCGTGGATATTCAATGCCTTTACGGAGATATTGCACAACGGAAAAAGCATGTCCTATAAGCATCTTGGCAAAAGCCTTGGCGGAATATGGGAACATATATCGGAAGCAGTGAATGAGCTTGATACACTGGTTTATCCGCATAAACTACCTGACCACCCACGAAGGCTTAGATCTAAGTACGAAAAATATGTTGATTATGGTTTTGAAAGCCTTATACACGGAGG
>JANYKN010000106.1 GCA_025361565.1 Bacteroidota bacterium
TCTGCATATAATTTTAGTGTTTTTTGTTTTTGGAAATTTCATCACTGAAAGGGCACTCATTTTGTACTAAAATAGCATCAATTTCCAATTCGCCTCCGTTTTCCTTCAGTTTAGGATAAAATGGGAATGAGATACAATCAGTTGGACGAAGATTCATTGGCAACTTACAACCATTTCCATTATAAAACATGCATAATCCGCCAAGTGCGATATCCTTGCATGACCCTCTTTGATCAAACACATCTGCAACCTGAAAATCTTTATATTCTCGTGACAATTTTTCCATTTCCCAGCCAAAAACAGTAAACACTCCTCTTTTACAGCATAGCCCATCGCATTGCGAACAATACTTTGAGAACTCCTTCACTATATCATCTTTTTCATCCATTATTGTCATGTATTATTGTGATGTTGCTTAAATATTTAAATCCAGAATAGTAATATAATTGCTAGCTAGGTCTGTAGTTACATATAAATCAAAGTAATTGGTTTGTTTGACATTTTGCACATACACAACTGTTGAAAATTGAAATGGGTCATCAGTTGCTGCTTTAAAGGAAGAACGTAGGGTAGTTTCGCCAAAACGGGTGGTTTTGTCCCCATTTTTTATTATACAAATACTAACTATTGAACCGGGATTATTTACTGATAGATTTCCGGCGATATGAAAAACAACGTCTTTCGAATTTTTTGGTTGAAACGTCATGCGGCCAACGGTGCCAACTGAACTAGAAATAGTCCAGTTTGTTGTAATAACAGACTGTTTATTTGAATTCCATTTAGCTTTATACCAAGCATTTAAAGTTGTACACTTGGTAGAATCCGGTAAAACGTTATTCGTAACGTTAATCTTACAGTGCGGGTTTTTATTACCAATACCTGCATTGTTAAGAATTTCAATATTTGCATCCCTTCCATCAGGTCGTGTAAAATCAAAACCACTCATATATGTGGATCCAACTGCATTGTTCCATGCCGTATTGGTAATAAACATAGATGCCGTGTTTAAAAAAGTAAGGGGTATATATACAATCCCTGTTTGACCCGCGCTACAATAAAAACTGCAATTTTGTATTGATATAGTTGACCCCATGCCTTGCACCATATTGATCCCTTTTGCACAGTTCGTAAAATCCGTTTCCGATATTTTAAAGGTAATTTTATCTGCTGCCCCCGCTGCGAGTTCAATCCCCGAAACAACTGCATTTGACACATCGCTCTCGAAAAACCATAAATCGACGGCTGCCATTACGTTTATTGTTTTATTAAAATGTTCGAAAGTGCAATCTTTGATTTCAAACCATGAACCAGCTGTTTCTAAATGAATGGCATCCTGGCCACTTGTATTTCCATATAGGGAAAGTAACGATCCATCGAAGTCGATCATTTTAAAGGAACAGGGGGATTGACACCTGAACAATGGGGTATTACTAATTCCCGAAACAGGTACAATAAATACCTCTCCATACGAGGCTCCCTGAATAGTAAGATGGAATGGTAAATTTATTATTTGAGTTGCAGGTATCTCGTAAGTGCCACCATCAAGTTTCACAACAGCTTCCTGGGTCATATGTAAACCAAGGAATCCAATGATTTCTGCTATGGTTGTCCAACTCCCCGTAGGAGATACATCAAACACGTTATCGGAATTGATATCTTTTTCTCTTCTAAGCCATTTGCCGTTATAGGCAACAAAAGTGCGGGCTCTCCAACGGTAAAGTTTTACAGTATCATTAGCGTCGATAGTGGCAGCGCTATTACCAACAACAGAAATTTGATCGGTATAAGTGCCAATATTTTTAATTGTAATTGCCAAACCGTCATCAGTGCTCGTAATAACCGGTAATGTAAGTGTTATGTTACCACTTGCAGCAATAAATGTTTCTGTTTTTAAAAGAGTGGCATTTGCTGATTTGGCAACCACATTTACTGAACCCATACCTGTTGCAAAAGGCATCCATTTGGTATTATTCCACACATAATAACCATTGGTAATGGTTCCACCTGTATTATAAACAAGCATTCCTGCCGGAACCGTACCCGTTAATGGTGTAACCAGGGATAAATCCGTTAGAGTCACTCGGGGTCCAAGAAACCCTTTTGTGGTGCTTTCAAGTTCCAGTATGGAGTATGCACCGGGCGAAGTACTCCCTGTATCCGAAATCTTTACTTGTGCATTGGAAGGCATTATCACCATAAAAACCAGGACAAATAAAAGCATTAATATAGTCTTCATAATTTTAATATCTATTTGCTTAGTAGTTTTAATTCAAAATATTGGCTTTATAGCCAATCTCATTATCAATATCTTCAAATCTTACCATTTATTCTTATTTAATAATATAACCTCTATAAATGATATCAAACACTTCAATACATACTAAAACAATCACAATCAATTCAAGCTTCGTGCTGGCGCTATGATGCATAATGTCACTGAAATATTCCAAATGTTCCCTTATAATCTTGAGGTCTTCATGAATATTTCCCGATCGTTTTTC
>JANYKN010000124.1 GCA_025361565.1 Bacteroidota bacterium
TGTTAGGCAACGTTGATTTTTATTCTTGATTCTATTAATCCAACAATCATTTCTTTATTTTCATGTAAACCTAAATCAATAACTATCTTTTTACAAAAACCAGATTTTAAATCCAGTTTAATAATATTAGATTCGTATTGAATAGAACTGATATTATTCCATTCAATAAATCTGTTCATAAATCCAAATGTTAAACCATAATCAGATATTATTATCACACGGCCAGATTGATATGGGAAAAAGAAACTCCGAAATCCAATCATTAAAAATACTATAGAAACAAATATTGACCTGATTGATATTTCCTTATTTATCCAATCAATCAAAGGCAAACCAATTGCAAATAGAATAGTAGCATATGAAAGAAAACTACTTGAGTTATATTTTTCTTGGAATATCTGAATTTTATTTGATTTGATCTGTTTTTGTTCTTTTATAAATTGGAGAATCTCAAGTCCCCAAATCGTTAATACAACCAAAATACCAATCAAATAAAGGCTATTAATCTTCAGAATCAATCCAATTACAAATCCAAGGGCAAAGATTACTGCAATCCAGTTTAAATAGTTTCTCATTTTATTCATAATATCAAGTGTTTATGTGATTTTTTTCAATGTTGCCTAACGATGGCGGTAAGCTCAGTTGAAGCCTGTGTGACGCCTGTGGCAGGCTGTCAATTGGGCTTACCGCATGTTGGTTGTTCGTGAGTATTTTTGAATCCTCCCCGATGATTATTGCGATTACCTTCGATAATCGACTGTAATCATGGTTCAAAAATATCGTATGAAAAACAATATTTGTCAATTGGTATCCGTTTGAAATTCATGATTTATTTCAAAATCATTGCCACTTCGGGCAAATTCTTAATTCATAAATTAATTTCCTCATCCAGAATTCTGCCCAAATGGCTATAACCTTTTCAGGTTAGAATTTCAACCGGATCCTCTTTTATTTGTTTTTCATTCACTTGCAACCAACGAATGGCAATATGGCCAGAAAGGGATTGCGGAGAACGTCACTTTCAAGATACAATGAACTTGATGCGGGCGATGAACTTCGCATACCACTAATGCCCTTTTTGGCTATATTGCGTGTTATGGGCTGGTTTTATTTCAATCCAAAAATTACACAATTATTTAATGTATTTAACTAAATCAGCTTTAATTTTATCATAGTCTTCTTGAGTTATCAATCCTAAGTCAAGCTTATCTTTTGCTTTCTTTAGTTCAGCTAAGGCTTCGTCGCTCGTTTTACCAAAAGATTTAAGTTCGCCTGTCTCAACAGCATTCTCAAACGTTATTGTATAATTTGACAATCCTATAATGCCTTTACTTCTAATCATAGCGAAAAAACCAGACCGTTTAGTACCACCAATCCATATTCTTTTGATTTCAGAATCCTGTCCACTTGCTGATGCTGTTAATTGAGTAATTGGGAGTAATATTCCATCACCTTCCGTAATAAAAGCAAATGTTTTATTTGATGAAGGAACACCAATTTTTAATCTATCTCCAACTTTATATACATATCCACTTTTACTTTGATAACAAGAAAAATCTCCCTTAGGTTTAACTCCGCTTTGCAACTCAGTGTATTTTAATGTGTCTTGTGAAAAAAGGTTGAAACTTGTAAAAATGCTGAATGCAAAAGCTAAAATACTAATTTTATTCATAATGTTTTATATTTGACTTTCTTACTCTTATGGCTTTTCAGTTACGCCCCGTTTTTAAAGTGTCTCTGGTCTCCACTTATAATAAAGTTCTTTTTTATGTGTTTATAATTATTTTTTATTTGCCACATGGAACATCCACCGATAATCATTCCATTGTGTGATAATTAGTTATCATCGATGTTTCATCAAGTTATATCATAGAATAAATTGACGTTCTTTTTCATCTCAATGTGCAAGTGCAGGTTTTAAACTTGCCCATAACGTTTGGCAGTATGTGTAGTTGCCGTCCGCATCGGGCTGGCATGTGTTTTTGCAAAGGCCCATAGACGGCAGCGAGTTTTCGTTTCAAGATAATGTTTCTAAATCATTGCAAAAACCATGACAGCATGTGCGTTGGCCGACAGCCCGACTGAAAAGCTGGGATTGATTGATCAGCTATCCCGGGCTGACGAAGGCAATTACATATACCGACCT
>JANYKN010000116.1 GCA_025361565.1 Bacteroidota bacterium
GTCCAAGTTTTGAAAACTTGAACCATGATGTGTTCTTTTTGCAAGTAAAACCTGAGCCTTAGTTTTACCGTGCTTTATAGAGAATGTGGAAACTGCATTGCTGTCAACAAACCCAACGTCTTTGCGAGCGAAGCGAAGCAAACTCCCTAAATATGCTACGCAGCCAATTGAAACAAATTGATTCGGTGTGCTATTGCCCAGGACTGCTTCGCTTCGCTCGCAGTGACGATCGTTGCATGGGATTTTTTAAATAATTCAATCGCCAAATGGCGCAAGGTTAGGTTTAAACCTAACTTGTGACCAAACCCATTTGCAGTAGTTTAAGTATAAGATAAATAACTCAGCTGAAGGCTATCTTGTATGTTTGATTAGCTGGTCCAAGTTTTGAAAACTTGAACCACTATGTGTTCTTTTTGCAAGTAAAACCTGAGCCTTAGTTTTTCCGTGCTTTAGAGAGAATGTTGAAACTGCATTGCTGTTAACAAACCCAACGTCTTTGCGAGCGAAGCGAAGCAAACTCCCTAAATATGCTACGCAGCCAATTGAAACAAATTGATTAGGAGTGCTATTGCCCAGGACTGCTTCGCTTCGCTCGCAGTGACGATCGTTGCATGGGATTTTTTTAATAATTCAATCGCCCAAATGGCGCAAGTTTAGGCTTAAACCTAACTTGTGACCAAACCCCGCTTCGTCTCTCAATCTCTTCCAATTTCTCTGCTTTCATCAATTGTATCAAGTATTGCCTTACTCGTATAACTTTTAAACGACTTGTTTATATTTTGTCATCTATATCTCTGTAATTTGAACTTCAAAAAAAATTCTAATATTTTCTTTTTGTCTTAAACCAAGTTGCTATCGTTTAAAGCTTATTCAGGTTTTAAAAGTACAATTCAATCCAATAAAAGCCAAAGATTTTAGACTTTATTCCTTTGGCGTTTTGTTTTATAGTGAGAATTGGTTGAATTATCGCTGTTTTTCAATCCTTTTGTGGAAAAGTAGAATTTCTTTTGGCTGTTTTGTAATCTTTTAACCAAAAATCATAGGATTTTCGTTGTCCTGAAATCTTTTAACCAAAAATCTTGGAATTTTGGCTGTTTTGTAATCTTTTAACCAAAATCCAAAAAATCCCGGCTGTTTTGAAATCTTTTAACCAACAATCTTGGAATTTTGGTTGTTTTGAAATCTTTTAACCAAAATCATATCAATTTTTCAATTATTGAAAGTCTTGTATTCGAAAATTAGTTGTAAAATGGGCTATCCATTATTTGAAACAGTGAATGGTTATTTAAACTTCTTAAGTTTGTTATACTTGTACAATGAAAACTTGAACAATTAGATAGGAAAAATGGCAAACCCTTTTAGAAAGGGTTCGCCTTTACTTTACGATGTGTTTGGAAACAATAAAGCCCGGCAAAACCGGGCTTTATCGTTAAACATCGAAAACGGATTATTGTTTATTCATCAAAACAGGAATTTTTTCACTAAAATCAGGTAAAGGAGTAACCAAATTTCCTACATCCGACCAATCAGAATTCATTATGCTCATTGAAAATGACATTGCATCTGAATTTATTTTAAAGACTTCTCGAGAAATGCCAAATTCCATTTTAATTGTATTCACTTCTTTAACAATATAACCAGGAACAATAGCATCCGGATTATCGAAGCCCATGAAAGGCCAACCTGGATCTCCATTAACTAAATCTACCATACTTGGGGCAAACCATCCTCCATATATATTTCCTTCACATCCATAATCAACTCCCATTTCTTTCATTGAAAATCCAGTTGCTGTTGAATTGTCTACATCCATATAAACACCAAAAATATGATCAATCAAACCTGCATTTGGAGCAATAGAATCGAATTCAACATAAATATAAACGTAATTGGCATCATAATCTACTTTACCGGAAAGAATTGCACCTTTACCTGATAAGATAAAATCAGGATAAGTAACTCCATCCCAATCAGCAAAACCGCCATCGTTCAGATCAACCACCGAAGGTTTATCAACCCTAAGAACAGTATGAAATACATAGGCTTTCCCATCAACTGTTCCATTCAAAGTAATCACATAGTTTCCGGTTATGGCATAAGTGTGAACCACCGAATCTCCTGTTACAGTTGCTGATTTATCGCCAAAATCCCAGGAAACATTGGTTGCATTATCTGCAGCATTTGCAAATGTAACGGTAAGTCCATCATAATATGAACGAAAATCAAGAGGTGGAGAATCGCTTAAAGTATACTCACCCTCCTTTTTGCACGACATGACTATAAGCATGAGCGATGCTGCGATAAATAATTGTATAAATTTGAAGTATTTCATAGTTAATAATTTTTATAGGTTTGGTACACAAAGATTGTTTGTACTTATCTCGCTCGAAGGAATTGGATAGATTACCCAGGGATCAGTAGCATGAAAAACTACACCACCTGCATCCAGCCCTGGCTCGGATGTTGGAGGAACACCATTGTAACTGTCAAGGTGGAAACCCCAATAATTGCGTACAATATCTTTTCCATTTCTTAACAAATCAAAAATCCGGTGACCTTCAAAAGCAAGTTCAATCCTTCGTTCCCTTAATACGATATCAACAATTTGGTCAGTGGTAATCGATGCTTCTTGATAAAGAAAATAATCAATTGGCATTTCGCCAGGAGTTAACCGGTTAGTCAACAATGTATTCAAATCAGCAACTGCCGATGTTACATCAGCTTTCTTGGCAAATGCCTCGGCACGGTTCAGATAAACCTCCGCCAAACGAAACATAACCGGTGAACTTAGGGTTGGAGAACCATCTTGTCCCGAGAATTTGGTGATGTAATACATATTAACACCATTCTTTACAATGGGTTCACCAGTAAGAATATATTGCCTACGTTGATCTACTCCGTAAGAAAAACTGCTTTGCATGTCTTGCATTAATGATTCACTTGCACCTTCTTCACCCCAGCAATTATTGCCGTTATAAATCATTGAAGCAACTGATGCATTCAACATATCGTCGATTGGGTTAAAAGGAATAATCCAAATACTTTCGGAACTGCCTTTTGCATTGGCAAAGTATGAAGGAAAGTTTTCGGCAGTTTCCAACGAAAATTTACCGGAATTTATCAGACTATCGGAATACAGGATACAACTATCCAATTCACCTTTATATAAATAAACTCTTGAAAGCATTGCCCAAACTGAATATTTACTTGCAAATCGGTGATTATCGTTAATCCTGTCTGCAGGCATTTCTTCGCTCATCAGCGAGCCAGCCATTTTTAAACTTGCAATAATATAGTTGTAAGTCTCTTCCAAACTTGCCCTTGCTTTTGGCATATTATCTTCTTTGCTTTGACGGATAATAACGCCTGGCTGTGTTTTATTTGTCTGATTATAAGGTTTAGCAAAAAAACGCACCAAATTATGTGTTGCAAAAGCCCTCATAAAATAACTTTCGCCTTTCAATTGATTGGTCGAAGGATCACTTCCTTTTAAATCAGCCATTGAAATGGCTACGTTGGCGCCATAAATAATTTTATACGACAATTCCCAAAATGAATTGATATTCGATTTTTCTGCCGCCCTGTCTTTAAACCTGAAACTATTGATTAAATCATCTTCGGTTTTATAGGCGCAAACAATATCGTCACTTGCAAAATCGCTCATTTGATAATATTGACGGATATAGCAGTTGTTACCGTCCACTTGTTTAAAAATGGCATAAAACCCATTTACAAGACTTGAAAGGCCATCGGAAGTTGTTGTAACCTGATCGCTGGTAAGCGCATCCTGTGGAATTACATCAAGTTTACATTCTGCCAGAGTTATAGCTATGATAATCAGGCCGAAATATTTTATTATATTATTCATCTGTTTTTATTTTAGTTGTTTTTAATAAGTCAGATGGAACATCCATACAGTTTCTTGAAGCGTTTTTTACAATTGAAGGAAGCAAACTACCTTTTGCGCTGAAACTTTTATTGTGCGGATGTTTCATATTGCTCATATTATTTTATTAGAAACGTATATTCAGGCCAAGCAGAAATTGCTTGTTATTTGGATATTTAAACTCCGCATATCCTGGCAAATTTCCAGATCCCGGACTTATGGATACCTCAGGATCCTGTCCCCAAAAATTGGTAAACGTAAACATATTATCCGCTGAAACAGAAACCGTCATGCCAGCTAATTTCAATTTTGACAAAACGCTTTGTGGCAGTTCGTATGAAAGTGTAACATTTCTCAATTTCAAGAAGTTGCCATCTTCAATAAAACGTGTTGAAGGATCGAACGAGTTTCTTGCATTCTGAGGCAGTGGTTTGGTTGCAATATCACCAGGTTGTTGCCATAACTTGTAATCATCACGGGGCATCATTACATTGAACTGTGTTTCTTGCAAATCGTGGTCAACATATCTTCTAAAATAATTGAATATTTTATTTCCTGTTAGATACGAAAAATTGGCCCGCAGTGAAAATGCCTTATATTTAAACTCAGTGGCAAATCCTCCCTGAAATTTTGGCATTGGGCTTCCTGCCTCAACGTATCTGGCATCGTTATATTCATGTGTTTGTTTTCCATCCTTATCAACCCACAACACAGAGCCATCCGCAGGATCTATACCATAAAACTCTTTTGCGTACCAGGTATATAAAGATGCACCATCGTGATAAACCTGAACCACCCCATATGAATTGGTTGTGAGTATGGTATCGTTTCCAAATCCGGATAATTCATTTCTATTATAACCAACTGAAAAATCCATAGTCCAGTTGATATCTTTTGTTCTGACAATAGTTGCCCCGATACTCAAATCAACACCTGTATTCATATCCTTACCGACATTTTGCCATTGTGATTTAAAACCACCGGATGGAGATAAAGCGCGATTAACCAATAAATCCTGAGTCATATTTCTATAAAGATTCAATTCAATATCAAACCTTTTAAATAATCCGATTTCGAAACCGGCATTCAATTGATTGGTTTGCTCCCAGGTTAGATCAGGATTTGCCATTTGAGTGGGCACTGATGCTGGCAGTCCATCGTATTGCGATGAATAACTGAACATTTCCATATATCGGTAAGGACCAATATCTTTCATACCGGTTTTACCCCAACTTGCTTTTAGTTTTAAGTCTGAAATGAAGGGATTTTTTTTGAGGAAGTCTTCGTTACTTACCAACCATGCAGCTGAAATACTTGGAAATTTTGCAGTTCTTTTGTTTGGTGCAAATTGCGATGATTGATCTATCCGGTAAGAACCCGATAAAAAGTATTTGCCTTTGTAATTATAGTTAGCCTGCGATATAAAAGATTGCATGACTGATTTTGAAGGAGCTCCGCCAATGGCATATTGTCCGGATGCAACCGAAGGCACTCTTAGTCCTTCAGGAATTCCCATACCGGAACCTAAAATGTAATCATCATTAGAAGCCTGAGCCTCAAAACCAATTAAGCCACCAATTGAATGATCTCCACTTTCGTAATTAAATTTAAGTAAATTAGTAGTTATTCCGCTATAATTAAAATTACTTTGTGAACTTACAAAACCGGTTCCAAAATAAGTTAGGTTGTCAGCAGCTTTTGCATAATATACTTGATCCATAGCAGTTGCAGCGCTTAAACGGTTAGTGGTGCTAAATGTCAACCAATCCATAATTTTAATATTCAAATCAATATCATAGTCAAAATTAAAGGATTTGTTGCTGATTTCTGAATTTTCGGCAGACTGTATCGGATTAATCTTGTCTTTTGACCAAATGCCAGTTGCAGTTTTAAAGCTTCGGGCTGTTCCATCTGCATTATATGGATTATCCCAGGGCATACTTGTATATGCATAGTAAATATTCATATAATCGGCACTCCGATTTTTAGAACCACCCAGGTTGATATTATTTGTTAATGTAACCCTGTCGGAGAAATTATAAGTTGTATTTGCTCTTAAATTAATACTCTTAAAATCTGTATTTATAAAAGTACCTTTCTCATCGTAAAAATTTGCACCAACATAATAAGAAAACTTATCAGATTTTCCGGATGTTGATAAATAGTAATTCTGCATAAAAGCAGGATTAAAGGTTTCATCAAGCCAGTTTGTATTTACATTCAACAAAGAATCCGGTCTGGCTGCTTTGAATTTTCGATCATCAATCACAAAATTGACAGGATCTCTAAAGTACTCTCTATGGTAATTATACAATGTTTTGCTATCCATCATTTTTGTATTGCCATGGTCGGCAACCCGATATCCAGTAACCGCTTTAACTTCGAACTGAGGTTTATCGGATTTGGCTTTTTTTGTAGTTATTACAACAACACCGCCGTTAGCCTGCGAACCATACATACCAGTTGCACCTGCATCTTTCAAAACTGTGATTGTTTCAATGTCGTTTGGGTCAAAAGTTCCGCCAATGATACCATCCACTACAAACAATGGCCCTTGTGGTGCACTAAAAGAAGAAATTCCACGTATTCTTATCTCAGATGTGGAACCGGGGGCACCTGAGCTGTTTATTACTTGGATACCTGCCACTTTTCCTTGCAGCATTGTTCCCACGTCATTAGACGTAATATCCATCAGTTTTTCGGACGAAAGTGTAGTAACCGCACTGGTTATCTCACTTTTCTTTTTGGTACTGTAACCCATCACCACCACTTCATCTATTTTTTGCAAATCTGTTTCTAGATTGATGGTAAATTTGGTTTTGTCACCAATTACTAATTCTTGTGTTTTATAACCAATGTATGAAATTTGCAAAATATCCTGCGCACTTGTAGCAGTAATTGTAAATTCCCCGTTCAGGTCAGTGATAGTAGCAATACTCGTTCCTTTTAGCTGGATTGAAGCTCCAGGAATCGATTGATTATCTTCGGCAGAGAAAACACTACCAGTAATGGTAATCTGTCCGAAAGAATACCCTCCAAAGAGGATCAATAAAAACAAAAGACTGAGCTTTTGAATAATTGGCTTTGATAATTTTTTCATAATACAAGTTTCTTTCTAAATGTTATTAATTACATTAAAATCTTTACTAAATATTCAATAACAAATATAAGGAACTTATTTTATCTTTCAAAATCTATTTATCGAAAGTTATAATTAACGAAATGAAAGTTTGTAACAAATTACAAATTAGGTTTATATTATGTAAGCCTGATTTAATATAGGTTTATGGGAGTTTTATTACTTTAATAAATGCAAATATCAATCTCATATTTTCAGCAATCATAAAATCACTAAATTTCAAACCAATTAGAAATAAAATTGAATCTAATTACCTCTATTATAAATGGTATTAAGATTTTAACCAATTTATTTTGTCAAATATTTAAGCTATTATTCTAAGTTGAACCCAACTTCCTAAATCTAAACTTATTTAAACATTTAAAATTATATTATATTACGAAACATTATTATTTACTTTCGTTATATTATCTATTAATTAAATATTTTCATCTTATCACAAAGATTTGAATTAATATCTGGCTGAAGACGATAATTTTGTATTACTGTAATGCAACAAGCTGAAAATATTTTGAAGTACCAATTTTTTTTTGCAAGTTAATACAGGCTACAGGAAGTAATTTCCAAAATCCAGTCTATTTTTACTTCCCGTTAAGTCATTCTGGGCTTTGGAGATTAGATCAACATCATATTTTATATTCGTATTCTAACAATAAAATCCATACAATTAAAAGCAAGTATTCATCATTTTTAGTTGTAGTTATTTATCTTTAATTAAGTTGAATAATTGCCCCTCGTGCAATTTCAGGTAAACTCACTGTCAGGTTTCCATTTTTCCATTCTCCCTTTATATTTTGCGATTGACCGAGAAATAGTGTGAAAGTAGCTTTTGAATTCCTCTTTACATTGTAAAAAATTACACGGATGTCCCTGACCGGAACCTGAATGGCTTTGCTACTACCTTTCAATCCTGAAAAATTGGCAATGAAAATGGTGGGCTTTTTATCAACTGAAGCAATTTGGACAACACATAAATCAGCATTATGAATTTCTATGGCAGGGGAATAATTCTTATTGTTACAAATCGTGGAGAGTAATTGATTCAATTCATTGTTTTCATAAGCAGGATATTTACCAATATGTGCAGATTGGTTAAAGTTTTCTTTTAAAAAGTTATAAAATGTACTTTCAGGATTACCATTAATTGCTATTGCACTCGGGTAAATACCGGATAGTTTCTGCATCCTGTCTTTATCCGCGCTAATTTCACGCTTATCATTATACAATCCGGTTTCGTTGGTGTAAATCAATGTTTTATCACTTTTTAACATCGTTATCAATTGTGAGTATTCTTTATCACCTATGCATTTTACATCAGGCAATATCAATAGATTACATTTCATGGTGGCTAAAGTTCTAGGGGTAACAATTTCAAATTCAATATGTTCCTTCAGTAACAGGTTAAATATACCCAAATAAGCTTCAATCCATTCGTTTGAAAAATAATTCCTTGTTTTAGGAGAAAAATAAATCCCAACCGGGGCCAATGTTTTACGGGGAGCATAAATCATCTTTTCATTTTCACTTAGCCATTTATACACACTGGCCCTGGCCTTATAATCATTTGAACCAGACATAACAAAGCGTTTGGCGTCCCATGAGTTGGTTCCGGCCATAACCTGGCTCATAGCAAGGTTTTCAATCGCATCGGCAGGTTCAATACTATCTTGGCCATCCCAGCTATAGCTTAGCATCCATGATGGTTTACCTTCAGCGAAAGCACGGAAAGTGTACATACCAATCATGTATTCCATCCAATCCAGCGGTTCGCGCATTGCACTGTTATCGCCAACATTGTACTCATGGGCAATTACATCAACTACCGGATACATTTCGTAAACATCAGCCCCAACACGGGCAACCTCTTCGCCTATTCCCGGATATATTTCGGCAATGGTTTTACACGCAGGATTAACCGATTTTACATTTTTATCAATTTCCGCCATAAACTCAGTCATGCTGCTAATCCTGAAATCGACCCAGGCAATAAATTCAGGATCATTCCAGTCGCCGGGTTTAAAATCGGTGAAAGCATCAAATCCTGTTCTTCTTTTAAATTCTGCTACAGTGTAGGTGTCAAAACTTGCCCATGTATCTTCCCATTTGTCGAAATGTGTCATCCAGTATGGAATATCAATATAAACCCCATCTATGCCAGTCGCAGCGATTTGCCGGATTCTCTCCATGTATAGCTTTCTCCATTCAGGCGCATAAGGTGAAATCCAGACATCCTCTGAATTTTCATCTATCCAAAAGGCATCACCGAATCCAAAAACAGCCGGATCTCCTGCCTTGTTCCGCTGCGACCAGTCGGGATGATCGCGCAGAAAAGTCCGGGAATGTGGCATTACGCTATCTGTAATACATTCTAAACCCGCTGTATAAACAAAAGCAAAGTTTTTGATTGCATGGGCACTATCTGCCATGGCTTTTATAGCCTGTAGTTTTGTATCCGGAATAAGTAAACTGTTGTACCTTCCGGTTATATCATTATCTACTTCAATGCCGAATAGATGTGTTTGCCGGGCATCATCCATAATAGCGTGAATTTGATTTATGTCACATCCATGTCCGGATGTTCGCACATAGTGAGTCCAATCCTGAGTGTAGGCTTTATTTATAAAAACAACTGAAAACAAGAGTACCAGATATTGATAGTTTTTCATCATTTTGAGATTTTAATTACCTGGGTCCTGAGCGCAGGAATAGTTAAATATAATTTATTATTTTCAACTTTTACCTTTTGTTGGTTTACCATTTCGAAAGCAGACAATGGTGTTGAAATTTTGAGCTCTTTTAAATCAAGCACCACAACACATTTTACATCTTGATTTCCATTATTCCTTATGGTAAAGAAAACATTACCGTCTTTTCCAAATCTTTCAATCCGAATCGAAGGATTATCGCAAACAGCCAAAGTTACCGGTTCCCAGCCTGCACCAGCAATTTGCTTAATAATAGGGATGTATTTTTTAAAAAACGGACGGCCGTTTTCCATTTTTTTATTATCCTGCCAATATGGATCATTAGAAGCATCAACACTAAAAAATGATGGAAAGAATCCATAAGCCATTAGTTTTTCGAAATAGATTTCGTACCCTTTATAAGGAAAATCAGTAAAAGCTTTATCATTTAAGCCTTCATTCAATAAAAACACAATGGGTTTCTGAAATGAAATTGCACGTTTAAAATCCAATGCATCAACATCGTGATCATCAGAAGAGTACCAATTCAATTCTGCCCCAAATAAATCAAGATTTGCAGCTGCAAATGGATTCCACCCATGGCCATTTCCCATTGCCAGTTTCCCTTGTGAATGCATTTCATCTGCAATTTTTTTCATGAATTCAAATTCTGAGGTAAAATTCCAGATAGCTGGTTTGCGAACATTTCCTGAAAACGTTAATGGATAATTGGTATATTTGAAATGATCATCGCGGTAATTCAAATCATGGTGCCAGTTCCATTCCATGGAATCAAAATAAATTCCATCTACATTCAATTTAATCGCTGGCCTTATTTCATCCTGTAATACATATTGATATCGATTAAAACCTGGGAGATCCGGATTGCAATTGGTTGTGATACTCATTGCCCATCCAGAAGTAAACCAAGGTGTTTCCAATCTCCTTGCCTGAATTTTTCCATTTTTATCTTCGGTTGCACTATTGTTGACATACTCCCGATGTTCTTTGGGAATCATTTTATCTGATATCAAAGTATCATATGGTATATTCTTTTTCAGAATTGGCAATTGGATATCCCATGGTTCGGTGTATTGAAAGCTAAGCACTCCGGTTTCCTTGTCGGAAAGGATGTTGGACATCTCGGTACTATCTTTCTTGTCGTTATTATTCCAGGCAGTTTCATGAAAAGCAAAACCGAAATCTTCCCAATGTGGAATTGATCTGAGCGGTGTAAATGGAAGCCAGATGCCTTCATTTACAACTCTCTTTTTGAATGATTCGGGATAAATGGTATAATATTGTTTGAGTGCCGCTCTCATTCCCCATTTGCTCTCAAAAGAAAAATTAGAGAGCTTAAAAAAAGCGCGGTTTGGAAATTTATCTGTTAATGGGCTAGTTGCCACATCAAATTCAGCAATTAATCCTTTTTCCTTTAAAGCGCCTAACCTGTATACCAATGGTATTCCTGGATCTATTCCCAAACCCTTTCCTTTTCCATCACAATTGACGGCGCACAATGGATAAAACGACATGGTTCCCCGGCCAACGGCATCACCATATCCTCCATCAGGCAAAGTACTACCATTAAATGCACCATCCGGCGGAATAGTTGTATTCACAGAAATAGTATCAAAATACATTGATCCACTTTTCATTTGAATTGATTTATCAAAACCGGAAAGCCATTGCCATTTTTCACCTTTAGCTGGAATACATATACGCAATGTAACGCAAGAAGGAACATTAGCTAGACATTCCAATTCGCCGTTGATTTCGGTGAAATTTCCCCTGTCAATTTCGTGAAGAACAACCTGATAAATTGCATTCCTGTATGTAGTTATCCTAATATTTGCCGAATTTATTACATCAAATACAGGTATTTCAATGCCTTGAGATAAGGGATTTTCAGGAAGAATATATTCAATTCGAATAGTTGAAGTTGGCCATTTTATTACGGTTGCTGAGGTTGAGAAGCAAATACAACCAACAATGATGAATAGGGTCAAAACAATTTTAAGTGTCTGAGATTTATAGCTTTTCATTTTCATATGAATTTTGGTTTCAAAAATGTGGTCGAAATAGTATGCAATATGACCTTTATGGGCTTTTATAAAAATCAAATTATCTAAAAAAGGGTAAAACCAAACCTGATAATACCCTTTTATATAATTCATCAAAGAAATTTCTAAATACTAAAATCTAAGTTGGAGAAAAAATATATGATTCAGATTTATAGTATTTTACAATTCAATCTGTGTAAATTTCGACTCTGGAGTCTGGCTAACCGGAAGTGTTCCAATTTCAGTCCAACCTTCATTGCTTTCGATAATCGCAAAATTTACAAAATTACTCATAGTTCCCAGCGCACTTCTTTTGATTGAGAACTCTATGGCTTTATTCGCGTCTACACTTTTAATATCAGAAAATTGGAATACTTCGCTAAATGATAAGATAGGATTCCAATTCCAATCGTTGCCTGGGCCAACATGCTCAAGCACATCACCCCAGCCACCTGGTACAGATCCTTCGCACAAAAAGTCAGCCCCTGAATTGGCAGGATACATCCATGTTTTTAAACCAGTTTCGGGATTATTGTCAGAGTCCAGATAGATATCAACAATAGTAAGCGATAAGTCTGTGGTTCCTTCGAGATAGAAATTGAGATAACCTGCCGATGCAAATGTCTTTACTTTTAGAAGTGATCCACCTGTACCTACTGCATTTTCGTAGGTATAATTAACATAAGTCCAGTCGGTGAAATCGCCATCAATTTTAATATTTGGGCCGATAATTAAAACGGTATCAATAAAAGTATTGGTTTCGGTTTGATTACTGGCTGTTAACGAAACAAGGAACTGCCCTTTTTGCGTAAATACATGAACCGGATTTGACTGATTGGAACCTTCAGATTGATCACCAAAGTCCCAAACATATTATGTTGCATTTGTAGAAAAATTTGTAAAATTTACCTTAAAACCATCAGCAACATAGCTGAATACCGCTTTAGAACTATTGGAAGTATCGTCTTTTTTGCACGAAATAGCTATAAGCAAGGTAAAAATAATGCCTAATAAAAACCATTTATTTTTTTTCATATTTTTGTGTATTATTATGATTAGTAATTCATTAAATATACTTAAAGACTCTTTTACTTTGCAGTAATTGTTAATTGGAGTTTTAAGTTATTCATTCCACTTGACTCTTCCCAGGTGCCAGTATTTGCTAGCCTGACAGAGTATTCAATCCTGTTTTTCAAGTTCTCTGACCGATCTGTTATGTTGAGATACAAATCATAGTCGCCCTGAGGTATTCCAACCAAATTTAAGGTTTCATTTATCGTTAATAAACCATTTGGTTTGCAGTCGCGTAAATCAACCGTTAATTCTCTCGAAAAAAGATTCCCTGATATTTTGTCCTTAAATACAAGACTTGCAATCTTATAATTATATATTGGAGCATATCCCTTGTTAGTAATTGAAATTTCCACATTACAATCTTGATCGGCAACAACTTGTTTTGGTAATTTTGCATTTACAAGCGAAAGCCGATAACCAAGATTCCGCTGGAATTCGGTAAAACATCCACCACTTTTCCATGCATCAATTACTGGCTGGTACCAATCCAGGTTGAGATATGTCCACTTCAACAATTTCATTCCAGTCTGGGCGGTTGAACAATCAGGGTAAACTCCTTCAGGTGGACAAGTTTCTCCACCAGTGGGAACATAAAGTGCTTCCTGACTAATGTATTGCTTATCCACTTCAATATTGGAATATGTGCCATAATCAGTTCCTCCGGCTAAAAAGCAATCGTTATGATGTCCAACTCTGGAACGTTTATCATCGGTATAAGCTATGGCTGATTCAATTGGTACTGTTGTACTGAAAATTTCTTGCTTAGCACCCGGTGTCCTTACCTGAACCATAATTTCAGTTGGTAAAACGCTTAACAATTTATACAATACGGTTCTCTCATTGTCAACTGTTGCCAAGCCATTGCTGGAATCATGCCATTCGCCCCAAGCCCCAATAAATCCGGCCTGTACAAATGCAATAACATCTTTATTTGCTTCAAAAATTGGTTTGAGTTGATCAAGATGTTGCTCTATTATTGACAACGGGGCATCGGTTCCACTCATATCATCGGTATAGGCAAAGCGCAAAACACATTTGAGACCTGCATCGCGCAATATTTGCATATCATTTGTTATCAGCGACAGTTCAATATCACTAATTGCCACATCCTTAAACATATCCAAGTAATAGAAACGCAATACCATTGAAACATTTTCACCTCTGAGCACCTGCATCTGAACCAGATTTAATCCATCACCTTCTGAATAAACAATTAAGTTGTGGATAAATCCCCTTTCCGGATTTGGAAAGATGTCTAACGATTGCTCATAAGTTATCACATTATAGGCAGCATCTTTATCATCTGCTTTTTGTTTTTTGCAACTGAAAAATACCGAAAGCAACATGCACATTATTAGCATCCTATGATTAGTGGCATCTTTCCTTACATTTATATTAAATAGTGTGCTTTCTTTAAAAAAAGTATTTATTTTCATCGATAATATATCTCCATTGTAAATTTGATAATTCAATTTGGTTCGGTTTACGAATAGAATTTCCTTGTAAGTTTACTTCTTAATCTTAAAATCATGAACAATAAGTTTATTCATTTAAAATTCATACTAAACAAACAAATGAATATTGAATAGAAGTATGCATTTTCCGGATTTAAAACTCCAATGGATTAAGCATACTTCCTTACCAATTTTCTAGTTATAACCTGGATTTTGAATGAACAATCCTTTTCCCTCACTAACTTTCGATAATGAAAATGGAAATACTACTTTGTAATCATTTGCATAAGTTGATTGGGTTAATTCTATGCAACGTGATACAAATTTTCCATGCCTAATTAAATCTGAACGGTATTGGCCATTTTCGCACCAATATTCGTGGCTTCTTTCTGTTAGGATCATGTCATTAAAGGCAGGCAAAGTATTGTAATCCAATAACAATTTATCGCCCAAACCAGCTCTTCGGCGAATAACATTTACAAGCTCCATCGATTCAGCATCAGGGCCAGTTAAATTGGCAATTGCTTCAGCTTTCGACAATAAAACATCAGCATACCGGTATTGAATAATATCAACTGTAGACAATGAAGTTGTTCTTGCTGCATCTGGATCTATTTTTAAAGGAATGGGTCCCAAATCCATATTTGTTCCCGGATTACTCCTGTTGTATACAACATCATCAGTGCCAGTATATTCAGTTATCAACATGGTTTTTCTAATATCTGCACTTTCAAATGAATCATAAAACCACCATGTACTTTGTACTGTAGCCCAACCACCAGATGGAGGATAGTTAGAAGGAAGTACCATTAGCTGCCATTGATTTTCGCTTGTGCCATCGTAATCGCATGGTACGGCCCAAATCACTTCTTTGCTGTTTCGGGCACCATTTAGTCCCCACATTCCAACATAATCTGATTGAATTTCATAATAATTATATTGGATGATATCATCACAAAGTGCTTTTACTTTGTCCCATCTTTTTTCGTGCAGGTTCAATCGAATCTGAACCATTTTGGCCAGGCCTTTACTAAACCTTCCATACTCTGTATCCTGTGGATCAGGCAAGTCAATTGCTGCAGCAGTAAGGTCATCTTCAATAAAAGAAACCATCTCGTCATTTGAGAGCCTTGCAAGCGGCTTCTCTTCCATCGGACTATTCAATACTTCAATTGGAGCAATAACAATAGGTCCATAAAGATCGAATAAGTCATATGCAAGAAGTCCTCGGGCACAACGAACTTCTGCAATTGCCTTCCTTTTCGTTTCATCACTTACTTTTGATTCATTAATTAGATAAATGGTGTGCGTCATCAGGCTAATCTTATTATAGAACCAATCGTAGAAATAGACAGCCGACTCATCTGTTGGATGAAAATTAAGCAAATGCCCATACTGCTGTATATCAAACTTTCCAGAAAGAATTTCGGTGGTAGCATCACAAACAAACATAAGCCCTCTTTCTGAAGTTGAATTAATTCCATCCCACCAAGCTCCTCTGAGCGGGTAATAGCAACCATTTACCATGGCTTGCACATCAGCTTCAGATTGCGGAAAAATACTGGGATTTATCTCAGAATAGTCAACAGATACCAAATTCTTTGTACAAGCACCTAAGAGCGTGATTGTTGCTATACAAATTATTATTTTATATATTTTCATGATTTTTCTTTTAACAAGTTAATTTAGAATGTAAGGTTAACTCCCATGGTAAATGTTCTCACATTAGGATAAGCCGCTGTATATGAATCAGTTTCTGGATCTACTCCGGTATAAGGAGAAATTACAAAAAGATTCTGTGCATCAACATGTATGTTCGCATCCTGAAATACCTTATGAATCCACTTTTGAGGAAGACTATATCCCAACGAAATATTTTGTAATCTGATAAACCATGCTTTTTGCAGGAAAAAATCACCACTACCATATGGAGACCATCCATAGTATGAACTTGGATGAGTGGTTGAAGGATTAGTTGGAGTCCAACGGTCTTTTACTGTTCTCAATGCGTTATATCCATAAGTATAAATTCCTTCGGCACCTACACCATAAGCGGTATAATTGGGATCAGCTATTTTACGCCCCAACATTCCATTAAAATCAAAATTCAGGCTAAAATTCTTATAAGTTAGAATATTGGTAACACCCAGAATTAAACTTGGATCAGATGTTCCTATCAGTTTGGTATCTGCATCATCAATTATACCATCGGGAGCACCCAATCTAATAAATCGGCCTTTGTCGTCTACCGTTGGGTTTCCATTTTCATCCCGCTTAAATCCATCAATATCGGCAATTTTAATAGATCCTGGTTTAAGTTCTGGTTGTGAGGGAACTACTTCTCCAATTTGCATTATGCCATCGGATACCCTTGAATATATTGCCCGTAACGGGTCTCCTTCGCTTTCATAAACAGAAGGTTTCCAGTCATCAGCCCTTTTTCGCCAGTTATCTTTAAATTTCGAGAACGAGAACATGGTTTTCCATTGAAAATCAGTTTTTTTCAGGTTGTGAGTTATAATTGTAAGTTCAAAACCCTGACTTTGTGTTTCACCCACATTAGCCATAACACCATTAATTTCATTGTATGAGTTAATTGGTTTCCATGCCAACAAATCCGAAATCACTCTACGATAAATTTCCAAAGAACCACTAATTCTTTCATTCAAAATGGTATAGTCAAATCCAAGATTGGCTTCTGTAGTTGTTTCCCATTTCAAATCAGGATTTTCTAAGCGTGATAAAGAAACTCCTATATTTTTCACTTCGTCACCCGAAAGCCATGCAGGATAAGCTGAATAAGCTGCAAAAGCATTACTGCCGATTGATGCATTACCGGTTTGGCCGTAACTTAATCTAACTTTAAACTGTGAAACGACCTTTTTCATGCTTTTAAAAAAAGATTCTTCTGCCACATTCCATCCAAGTGCCAATGATGGAAATGTGCCCCATTTGTTATTTTTTGCAAAAAGACTGGAACCGTCCGTACGAATAGTAAATGTGACAAGGTACCTGTCTTTGAAGTTATAATTTACTCTACCGAAATAAGAAGCAATCATATTTTCCTGACCAGAAGAACTGACAGTTTTTGTACCACTTCCGGAATTGAGGTTATTCCATAAAAAAGCATCAGATATAAAGCCTGTATTACCACTACTGTTGGATGCATCAATAAATTTTTCTTCAGAAACTCCTCCTAATAAATTAATAGTGTGGGCGGCTCCAATTTTCTTGGAATAATTTATTGTGCCTTCTAGCAAATAGCTATTTTTATCAATTTCAGAAATACTGGCTTTTCCATTCTCCAGTTCACCATGTAAAGTTGTTGTTGGCAAGTAGGTCCATCTATTGGTAAGGCCTTTGTCTATACCTGCTTTTAGCTTAATTACTAAATCTTTAACAGGGATAATATCAAGGAAAGAATTTACCATTGTTCTTTCAATCCTCCCTTTATCAGTGATAGTTAGCAAGGAATATGGATTTGGTTGTAAAGAAAGCTGTGGATTTAAAGGATAGTTCCCATTTTCGTCGATTGCCATAATATGCGGTCCCTGTTGGATGGCAGCCCTGATTATCCCGGAATTTTCATATTGATCTTCTCCCAATGAAGTGTTATCGTTATTTATTCTACTGTATGAAAAATTAAATCCAAGTTTAAAAAACTTATTTATTTCCTGGTCAATATTTCCCCTAATCGTGTATCTTTGAAATCCAGAATTTTTAATTACACCTTCGTGATCATAATAATTTCCTGATAAAAGAAATCTAGTTGATTTACTGCCTCCGGCAATTGAAAGATTATGTTGTTTAATAGTGCCATCACGAGTAACAAGGCCTAACCAATCAGTTCCTCTGCCAACATTATTGATAGCATTCTGGGTGTAAAGTTTGTAAAAGTCGCCGCCTACGGGATTTGCCTGAGCTTCTGCAAGTGTTCTGGTTCCCCATGGAATTACATTGTTACTAAAATTCCATTGTTCCCAGGCTGCTTCATTTCTAACCTGCATCCACTCATTTAATGGTAGAACATCAAAGGCATCTTTATATTTTTGAATTGCATAAGATGTTGAATATTGAATGATTGGCTTGCCTTCCATCCCTCGTTTTGTTGTGATTAAAATAACCCCATGGGCAGCTCTGGCGCCATAAATAGAAGTTGCACTGGCATCTTTCAATACTTCAATCGATTCTATATCATTTGGATTAAAAGTGTTCAATATACTTTGTGTACCGGCCTGATATCTGTTGCCACTTTCTGGCTGCTCCAAATCGCTGATCGGGAATCCATCAACAACAAACAATGGAGCATTACTTGCATTAATTGAACCAGCTCCTCTAACCAGAATATCCAAACCACCGCCAGGCTGAGCACTATTTTCTCTGATCATTAATCCTGCAGCCTTACCTTTTAATGCATGGCCAATATCTGAATTTGAAGAAATTTCTATGTCTGCTGCTCTCACTGATGATATAGCACCCGTTAAATCTCTTTTTTTCTGGGTTCCATAACCGACTACCACAACTTCGTCAATGTTCTCATCTGAAGGTACAAGCTGAACATCAATTATAGATTTTCCTGAAACCTCTATTTCCTGTGTTTTATATCCAAGATTAGAAAAACTTAAAATAGTATTTTGACTTTCAACTTCAATTGTATATTCCCCGTCCAGGTTAGTCAATGTTCCGGTACTTGTACCTTTTACTAAAATATTTACCCCTGGAATAGCCTCACCACTAGAAGCATCAGTAACTTTTCCGGTAATGCTTATTTGCTGAAATAGTGTACGCTTTGGAGCTATAACAATCAAATTATTTTCCAATATAGTGAAGGAAACTTCAGTATCTGCAAATAATTCGTTAAGCACATCCTCAATATTTTTGGCATTCGCTACAAGATCCACGGACCGGTTAACATCAGATAACTCGTCGTTGTAAAAAAAATGATATGAAGTTTGATCTTCAATCGATTTAAATACATCTTTAATCTTGGTGTTTTTTAAATTCACAGTTAAACTAGTCTTCTGTGAATAAGTATTAGCGGCCAGGGTCAAGCTAAAACAGAAGTTCAGAAATAAGAATATTTTCATAATAAATAAAAATTCTTTGAGCCCACTATGGGCATAATAATCATTTTTTTTCATAAATTTGCTAGATTTTTATTGTAAGTAATAGCCATTTCTTAACTGCAAATTATGAAATGACTTTAATTGACATTAAAATATTGGATCGCGGAATGCGTCAACATTCTGCGATTTTTTTTTCTTTTTTTTATTCATCCATAAGCATATTGTTTTAGGAGTTTAGGTGTTATTTCAAAATCATTTTATCATATTTTTTCCGGTACGCCTGATCCTCGTAAAAGATTACATTATTGTTTTGTATCGAAAAATTTATTGGGGCTGAGAGTTGAATTACTTTTAAAACCTGTTCAAAAGTTTCGGTCGTTAAGGTTCCGGAAAATTTATATTTTTTTAATTGTTCTTTATCAAAACTTATTTTTGCATTATATCGGCGTTCGAGCTTTACTGCCAAATCTCCCAGTTCTTCAGAAACTATAACCCATTTAGAATCTTTCCATGAAACAACTGGCACAGGATCTATTTTCGGGATAACAACTATCTCTTTTGCAGGAACAGTTTGCACTTCTTTATTATTTTTTTTAGAATTTCCCTCTATTGGCTTTATTTTGGACTCTTTTAAATAATAAGTTGCTGTTTCCTTAGGTTTTAGATAAATAATCGATTTGGTTTTATCCGGTGTTTCAATGGCAACTGAACCATTTACAAGGGTTGTTGTTACCTTGTTTTCTTCTGGATATGATTTTACATTAAATTGTGTTCCATAAACTTTAATGCTAATTCCTGATGTTCGAACTACAAATAATTTGTCATCAATGTGTTTAACATCAAAATAAGCTTCACCTTCAAGAAATACTTCGCGTGTTTCTCCTGAAAAAATTGACGGATATCTAAACTTGCTTCCGGCATTTAACCATATTTTACTACCATCGCTGAGCGTTAATTGTGATTTGGCTCCCATTGGAACAGAAATTTCATTATAAATAGTGCCGGATAATTGACTGTCTTTCCTATAATCACTTGTCCAAATACCAGCAAAAAATGCTATAAATACAGCTGCAGCAGCAGGTATGGCAATTCGCCTGATTACCTTTCGCAGCATTTCTTGCTTCTCCTCGGCACTCATTAAAAAGCGTGCTTTATAATAACCTGCCTTAACCCGGTTCCATCCTTCGGTTTTATTGTACCCCGAAGGAATTTGAGTTAATTTTGATATTTGATAAAATTTACGAAAACGCTCATAATATTTTAGGTTCTCATTACTTTCTTTTATCCAATTCAGAACATAGTCCCTTTCTTCATCCGTTGCCGACAAGGATATGTATTTGATTAGAATTTCGTCCATTTCTTGATATTCAAAATTATTTGCTTTCATTTTATGTTGTTATTTATAAGACCCAAAATATATCAAAGTGGTTTACAAGGAAAATACATTAATTTTAAGATATTTTAACAAAAGCCAACAATTCCGATTCATAGATAAATTTCTATAAATCGACAAATTATTCAATTAAAAAAGGAATGATTATCGAAACAATACAATCGCAACAATCAATGGCACGTAGTCTTTCAAGTTTTCACGAAATCGCTGAAAAGCCCTGCCCATTTGCGTTTTTACTGTGCTGCTTGAAATTCCAAGTTTAGCAGCAATCTCGGAATAACTCAGATTATCAAAGCGGTTTAATTCGTATATTTCACGGCATTGCGAAGGTAGTGCATTTAAAATTTCCTGCGATTTTTCTTCAAGCTCTTTAACAATTAGATCAGAAATAGGAAAATCTTCAGTAAATGGATGTAAAATGTTTACATCATCTATGGCGTAGCTAACCAAATCCAGCTTGCTTTTCTGGGTTTTTAACTTATTTAAATATTTAATGCAGTTATTGTGGATACTCCGATACAAATAATTCTTCACAGAACTTTGAATTGTCAATTTGCTGCTGTTTTCCCAGAGATAAATGAAAATGTCTTCAACTATCTCCTCAGCAACCTGATGATTTCGAATAATACTCTCGGCATATAAACAAAGGCCGTCGTAATAGTGATCGAAAATTAGTTTAATGGCATCTTCGTCACCACTCAAAAGTATTTGAAGATATGAATCTTCACTGTATTTCAAATTTATTTTCAATTAATCCCTTCTATTAAGATATGCATGATAAAATCAAAGTTGCAATTAATAAATCAATTAGAGAAACAAAAGTAGGATAAAAAAGTAAAATAATGAATATAAAGAGCTGCTAAATTGTATTTTAATAAGAATTCAAATGATTGTTTTCTTTCGTATACTTATTATTATATTTCGTTTTATTTGTTTATTTAAATTTCAATTTGTAATTTTGCAAAAGATAATATATCAATACATCAATTTAATATCATTATTATGAATATTCTTGGTTATAGTCTAGACGAATTAGAAAAGAGAGGAGCCATATTTACTGGGACAGAAATTGCAGGACAACCCGATTTATGGAAAAAAATATACTTCCAATTTGAAAAACAGCAGGAAGAAATTAAAAGTTTCTTGTCCAAATCAATCGATTCTGTTGATAAAATAATTCTAACTGGTGCGGGAACAAGTGCCTATATTGGGCTCTCCCTAAAAGGAATTTATCAAAACAACACAGGAAAAACTACCGAACCTATTCCAACTACAGATTTGGTTACTCATCCTGAGGATTATTTTGGTAAAGAAACTTCTATACTTTTAATATCGTTCGCCCGTTCTGGAAACAGTCCCGAAAGTGTTGCTGCTGTTAAGTTAGCTGATCAAATCTGCAAAAAAGTCATCCATCTTATAATTACTTGCGATACAAATGGACAACTTGCCAGGTATAAAACCAATTCCCAAAAGTATGTTTTCGTATTGCCTCCCGAATCGAATGATAAAAGCTTAGCTATGACCGGAAGTTATTCAGGAATGCTTTTATCGGGAATTTTAATGGCCCATTACAAGAAAACGGTTGCAATGAAAGGTCAAATTGAAACTTTGTGTGCATTTGGTGAAAGGATAATAAAAGATTATGCGGAATTAATTAAACAAATTGCGGAAAAAGATTATAAAAGAGCGGTATTTCTGGGCTCAGGACCATTATTTGGCACCGCCACAGAATCGCATCTGAAATTACAGGAACTGACCGATGGAAAGATTATTTGCAAAAATGAAAGTTTTTTAGGTTTTAGGCATGGCCCTAAAGCAGTTGTTGATGAGCATACACTGGTAGTCTACTTGTTTTCTAATTCGGAATATGTACAAAAATACGAGGTTGATCTGGTTAAAGCAATGACCAATGGCAAAAAACCTGCTTTTCAAATGGGCATTTGCGAAAATGAAATAAAGAACCTATCGCTCGATCTCCTTATTACTTTATCTGAAAAACCTAAGAAATTAAGCGAGGAATTACTTGCAGTTTGCCAGGTAATTCCAGGGCAATTGATTGGATTTTTTAAATCCATGCATCTTGGAAATAAACCGGACAGTCCTTCGGAAAGTGGCTCTATTTCAAGGGTTGTACAAGGTGTGACAATATATGATTACGAAATAAAATCAATTAAAGAACTTGACAATCGATTATGAACAAAGAATTAAGAAAAAGAGCGGCATTGGAAAATATGCCGCTTATGGATTATATCCTAAAAAGAATTTCCCAAGTAGAAAAGGAATCGACGACTAATCGAACCATTTTTGCAGCATGCCCAAACTCCATTGCTGTTTTGCGCTGTGCGCTAAATTCTGCTAAAAGGAATAATGCACCTATCAAATTTGCTGCAACTTTAAACCAAGTCGATCTCGACGGCGGATATACAGGTTTAACGCAAATGGAATTTGTAAAGACCATTAAGCTTGAGGCTGCAAGAATTAATTTACAATCGCCTGTTA
Source organism: Bacteroidota bacterium (assembly GCA_025361565.1). GTDB lineage: Bacteria > Bacteroidota > Bacteroidia > Bacteroidales > NBLH01 > NBLH01. The sequence continues at coordinate 23,259 of JANYKN010000116.1, forward strand.
TTGTTGCTGTTGACCATGGTGGTCCTTGGTTAAAAGATATTCAATCCAAAGAAAAATGGAATTTGGAAGCTTGCATGGATTGGATAAAAAAGTCATTTGAAGCATCTATTCAAGCAGGTTATGATTTGATCCACGTAGATCCTACTGTTGATATTTCTATTCCAAAAGGAGAAACTATAAAAATTGAAACGGTTGCTGAAAGAACTTTGGAACTTATAGAACATTGCGAAAAGTTCAGGGTAAAAAATGGTTTTCCAAGAATTGCATATGAAGTTGGAACAGAGGAAGTTCATGGTGGTTTGGCAGACATGAAGGTTTTTACCCTTTTCCTCGACTTACTAAAGAAAGGATTAAAAGATAAGGATTTGAAAGATGTTTGGCCATGTTTTGTTGTTGGAAAAGTGGGAACAGATCTCCACACAAGCACCTTTGATCCTGAAATGGCTAAGCTCTTAACCAAAACTGTAAAACCTTATGGCAGTGTTATAAAAGGCCATTATTCAGACAATGTTTCAAATCCGCAGGATTATCCTTTATCCGGAATGGGAGCTGCTAATATTGGCCCTGAATTTACTGAAAAAGAATATGAAGCCCTGATGGAGCTCGATCAAATTGAAAAACAACTATTTACTGAAGGGAAAATTGCCAAAAGTGCTGAATTAAAATCAAAACTTTGGAAAGCAGTTATTGATTCGGACCGTTGGAAAAAATGGCTCAATGAATCTGAAAACCCAAACGATTTTTATTCCAATTCAAGAGAAAGGCAGGAATGGTTGATCAAAACCGGTTGCCGCTATATTTGGGAAAATCCGGAAGTTCTCGCTTCTCGTTCTAAGCTATTTTATCATTTGGAATCCAATGGCATAAATGCAACTAAAATACTTGAAAGTTCCATTGAAAAAAACATGGATAAATATTTCAATCAATTTAATTTAGTAAATTTAAACGATCTATTATAAAACAATATATGGAAAAAGAATTTGACGTTGTGGTTCTTGGTGAATTAAATGTGGACATAATCCTCAACGGGATTGAGAAATTCCCGGAAATTGGCAAAGAAATACTTGCCAATGAAATGACGGTTACATTGGGTAGCTCATCGGCAATATTTGCAAGTAACTTGAGTTCATTGGGCTCTAAAGTTGCATTTATTGGAAAGGTTGGCAATGACAGTTTTGCTGAACTGGTAAAAAATAGTCTGAATGGTAAAAAAGTAGACACAAGCCATGTTATAAGTTCATCTACTTTTAAAACCGGTGCAACAATTGTATTAAACTATTCCGAAGATCGCGCCAATGTTACCTATGCAGGTGCAATGAATGATTTAACAATCGATGATATTGATTTTGAATTTATTGCAAAAGCGAAACACTTGCATTTCTCCTCAATATTTATGCAGCCAGGAATTAAAAAGTCTATTCCTGAAATTTTCCGCAAGGCAAAAGAAATGGGACTAACCACTTCGATTGATCCACAATGGGATCCGGAAGAAAAATGGGAAATGGATTTGGAAAACATCATGCCTTATCTTGATATTTTTATGCCAAACAAAAACGAACTCGGATTCATAACAAAATCAGACAGCATTGAATTATCAATTCAAAAGCTAAAACCATTGCCCCGCTTATTAATCATTAAAAATGGAAGTGAAGGTTCCTTGTTGTGGGATGGCGAAAATCTTATCAAACAACCCATTTTTGCTAACAACCAAATTGTGGATTGTATTGGTGCAGGCGATAGTTTTAATGCTGGATTTATCAATAAATTTGTGGCAGGTAAAAAATTACTTGAATGTATAGAGTTTGGTGCCTTAACTGGAGCCTTAAATACCACAGCAGCGGGAGGAACAGGAGCATTTCAAAATTTGCAAAGTATTAAAGATATTACCAAGGAAAAATTCAATTATAATATTTAAATATATGATGTCACTTCAAGACAAACTGCTTCAGCTAAGAGAATCGAAACAGGCTATTTTGGCTACCAATTTTTATAATTTAGAAACATTGCAAGGTGTTTTAAAAGCAGCCGCTACGCTTAAAAGCCCAATCATACTGCAACTTTCTGAAAGTTCAATTGATTATATTGGTTTGAAAATAGCCGCAAAAATGGCATTCACTGCACTCAAAGAATTTGGTGTTGAAGGATGGTTACATCTGGATCATGGTGCTTCATTCGAATTGGCCGCCCGTTGTTTGGATGAAGGCTTTAACTCCGTAATGATAGATGCCAGCGAAAAATCATTCGACGAAAATGTCAGGATTACCAAAGAAGTGGTTAAACTGGCCGAAAAATATAAAGCCAATGTAGAAGCGGAACTCGGATTTGTTGCAAAATTAGGCCAGCAAACCGAAGGACATGGTTTTACACAACCCACCGAAGCACTTGAATTTGTCGAAAAAACAGGTATTAACGCATTGGCAATAGCAATTGGTTCAGCCCATGGATTTTACAAACAAGCGCCAAAACTTGAAATTGAATTACTGGCAAAAATAAAATCAAAGGTTCCAGTTCCTTTGGTTTTGCACGGTGCATCCGGTATTCCTGATGCCATGTTGCAGGAAGCAATTAAAAATGGAATTACTAAAATTAATTTGGCCACAGAAACCAAGAATACTTTTATGCTGGAACTGAAAAGACTTTTAATGCAAACCGATGAAATTGATTTGCGTAAAGTTTTCCCAAAAGCTACTGAGGCTGTAACGGAATTAATTAGTTATAAGCTTAAGGTGATTTCTGGCAAATAAAAAGTTAATAAAATTGAAAATATTTTGACTTCTAAAATAAAAATCTAAATATGAAAAATCTATATCGTTTTACTACAATAATATATTTATTATTAGTCACTTCCGTACTAATGGCGCAATCAGTTTCTGATTTAAAACTTAAAGATTATCGTCCCAAATCAATATACAAAACCCCAATTAGCAATATAAAAAAAGCAAAATATTCTGCCATTGATATGCATTCGCATCCGTATGCTAAAAGTGATCAGGAAATTGCTGAATGGGTTAAAACAATGGATGAATCAGGCATTGAAAAAACCATCATCCTAACTATGGCAACAGGATATAAATTTGATTCTATTTATGCTGCCTATTCAAAATATGGAAAACACTTTGATGTGTGGTGCGGATTTGATTATACAGGTTATGATAAACCGGGGTTTGCTGCACGTTCAGTAAAAGAGCTGGAAAGATGCTATAAAGTTGGAGCAAAAGGCGTTGGAGAGCTGGGCGATAAAGGCGTTGGCGAAATATATTCTGAACCTCAGCCTGGTATTGGTTTGCATATTGATGATACACGAATGAAACCATTGCTGGCAAAATGTGCAGAACTTGGAATGCCCATCAATATTCATGTTGCCGATCCAATTTGGATGTACGAACCTATGGATTCAACCAATGATGGACTGATGAATGCTTACGAATGGAAAATTGATCAATCTCAAAAAGATTTTTTGGGTTTTGATGCCTTAATCCAAACGTTGGAAAATGCCGTCCGTGACAATCCCAAAACTACATTTATAGCTTGCCACTATGCCAATTGCAACCATGATTTGGAAAAACTGGGCAGATTATTGGATAAATACCCAAACCTGTATGCCGATAATTCCGCCAGACTTTGTGAAGGTTCTGTCGTTCCTCGCTATACAGCTGCTTTTCACGAAAAATATCAAAATAAGATTTTATATGGCACAGACAATGACCCCGACAAAGAAATGTATAACATCACTTTCAGGGTGATTGAATCGCTAGATGAGCATTTCTATGCAATTGATTTGTTTGGATATCATTGGGCGTGCAATGGATTAGGCCTATCAGATAAAACATTGAAGAAACTTTATTATACCAATGCTATGAATATTCTTTACCGTAAAAAATAAGTTTTTAAAGATATACATCAGTATTTTGAAAACTTCTGAGTTTAAACAAAATTTAATATTTTAAAACTTTTGTTATGAAAAAAACGATTGTATTAATAAGCTTGTTCTCTTTATTTCTGATTTCATGCAAAAACAATTCGAAGGTAAGCATTACCAGCAATGCTATTCGAATCGATTTCAATGACAAATTGCAATCGAAAGTGAGTTTCAACAAAGAAGGTTCCAAAGCTTTAATGAATGATTTTAGCTATTCGGAATTTTTATCAACTACAAAAGGGGATTTTCTGGATTTTAAATTCAAGAAATCAGATGTTTCTGAAATTGAAGATAAATCAGGTAAAGCAAGCCAATTGAAAATAATTGGCGTGTATGAACAAAATGAATATAAAGTAAAAAAAATTGTTACAATTACTGCATACAATGATTTTCCCGATATGCTTGTGTTTAAAACGCAATATATCAACACTGGCAAAAAACGAATTAACGTAACAAGCTGGACAAATAATCATTATCAAATTGTAAGTGCTTCCGATTCACCAGCCTTTTATTCTTTTCAAGGATCATCGTCTAGCGCACGTATGGACTGGGTTTTACCTGTTGATACCGGATTTTATCGTGAAAATTATATGGGTTCTACAGGTTCCGATTATGGCGGCGGAATCCCAATCGTTGATTTATGGCGTAAAGATGCCGGAATTGCCATTGGCCATTTTGAAAATGTGCCAAAAATGGTTTCTTTACCAGTTCAAATGGATGCCAATGATAGTTATTCAGAAATTGCTCTTTCTGAAAAATATCCAAATCAACATCTTTTTAATTCACTGGATACTATTAATACCATTGAATCATTTGTCAGCGCCCATTCCGGCGATTATTATAAAACCATGCAACAATACGCAGCCTTTATGAAAACAAGAGGATTTGTGATGCCGCCTTCTGAACCATCAGCTTTTGAGCCTGTTTGGTGCGCCTGGGGTTATATGCGTAAATTTACTGTGAATGAAATTCTCGGAACTTTGCCAAAAGTAAAAGAAATGGGCCTCAAGTGGGTAGATGTGGATGATGGATACCAGATAGCCGAAGGAGATTGGGACGTTGACCGCTCTAAATTCCCAAATGGAAATAGCGATATGCGGAAATTGGTTGATAAAATCCATTCTTACGGTCTAAAAGCAAAACTCTGGTGGGCTCCGTTGGCTGTTGATCCGGGAGCCGCACTATATAAAAATAATCCCAATATAATTTTGCAAAATGAAGATGGTTCTCCAAGATATATCACATGGTGGGACAGTTATTACATGTCGCCTTCTAACTCAAAAACCATAGAACATACAAAAAATATGGTTAAACTTTTCATTTCTGATTGGGATTACGATGGGTTAAAAATGGATGGCCAGCACCAAAATTGCATTCCACCAGATTATAGTTCAAAATCTAATTTGAATAATCCTGAGGAAGGTCCTGAAAAACTGCCTGAATTTTTCAAAATGATATTTGAAACTGCTCAACAGTACAAAAAAAATGTGGTCATACAAAATTGTCCATGTGGTGACGTGATGTCATTTTACCACCTACCCTATTTGAATCAGACAGTAGCTTCAGATCCAGTTAGCAGTAGACAAATAAGAAGTAAAGGAAAAACGTATAAAGCATTGATTCCAAATACTGCATACTATGGCGACCATGTTGAGTTGAGTGACAGCGCAAACGATTTTGCAAGCCAGTTTGGTGTTGGTGCGGTTTTGGGAACAAAATTCACTTATCCAAAAGACAATCCTTTTGCATTTGAAGGTTCTTGCTTATTGACTCCAGCACATGAAAAAATATGGAAAAAGTGGATTTCGCTCTACAACCAAAAAATGTTATCAAAAGGCGAATATCTGGGTGGATTATATGATATCGGGTATGATGTTCCCGAAACTCATGTAATTCAAAAAGGTGATACCTTATTCTACGCTTTCTATAGTCCAAATTGGGATGGAAACATAGAACTACGCGGATTAAAGCCTGGAAAATACAAAGCATTTGACTATGTCAACGACAAGGATTTTGGAAATATTGAAGTTTCAGGTAGCAAAAATCCTACAATAAAAGGTCAATTTAACCGATCCCTTTTGATTGAGGTTTATCCGGCTAAATAGTTACCCATAAAAGTCATTCAATTTTCTGAAAGCAAAAAATGCCTTCTACTTATACGGAAGGCATTTTTTATATTAATTGTGAATACTGAGACTAAATATTCGCCAAAATTATTTTTTGAAGTTCATCTTCTTGCCCTTCAAGGCTGGCAAGTAATGCAAATTGATTTTTGGCACGCACCAAGTTGTGATCCTCATATTTGGTTTTGTAATAAACATCGCCTTCGATGTAATCGGTTAAAAATCGCAATCCCATAATCAATGTCATATATTTTGCACCGAGCAAAAGGTTTTCTTTTTCAGTTTTTGTCAAAACATTTGAAAGTACAGATAGATATCCTTTTGTTAACTCTTCGAAAATTTCTTTTCTAAGGTGAACTTTTGAAATATCTTTTTCGTCTTCAGGAACCGGGCTTGTAAAGCTACGCACCATATCGCCATAATCATACATAACCAAGCCAGGCATTACTGTATCAAGATCAATAACACAAACTCCTTTGCCGGTCTGGTAATGCAGTAATGCATTGTTCAATTTGGTGTCGTTATGTGTAACCCTAACCGGCAATTGGCCCGTTGCAATAAACTCGGAAGTTATAATAGCTATTTTACGATGATCGAGTGCAAATTGTATTTCATTTTCAGCAAGTTTAATCCTGCTTTTGGGATCATTTTCAAGAACAACATCAAACTTTTCAAAACGTTTGCCCAAGTGATGAAAATTGGGAATTGTTTCGTAAAAATCATCCGCATCTAGCCCAAGTGTGCTAAGCTGAAAAGAACCAAAAGCTCTGGCTGCTTCATAGGCTTGTGATTTATTTTGAATTACATCGTAACTTTGGGTTCCTTCAACAAAGTTATACAGCCTCCAGAAATCCTGATTGGAATCCTCCACAAATTTTTCACCGGTTACATTAGGAAATGTTATTAATGTATTTTGGTCAATATTTGCAAAATGATTCAATAATTTTTCAATATTATGAATTACATGAAGTGGTTGCCTAAATACATTTTTATTGATTTTCTGAAGGATATATCTAATGTTTGAATCTGTTTCAACTAAAAAAGTATCATTGATATGCCCACCACCAAATGATGAGATTGATGCTATTTTTCCGGTAAATACAAATTGATTAGCGACTTTGTTTGTTTCGATGGTCTTCATTTGATTGGATTAATAAATTATGTCCAAAGTTTTTCTGGATATACTTTACTTTTAACAAGTTTGGCTATGCTCTCAACTACAAATGGCCTATCTTGCTGATAAGTTACTCCAAACCATTGATCGGTGCTTTCCAACACTTTTATTTTGGCTCGGTTGGTCTGAATCAAATCGGTTATGATAGTTGGGATATAATATTCAGCTTTGATATTTTTAACATTCTCGGATAAAAACTTTTTAAAACCTTCTTCAATAAATTTGAAGATATCCGGTTTAAAAGCCCAAACATTCATTGAAACTGTAGTTTTTCCATCCAATTCTATCCAATTACTATCGTTATCATGATAACCGATAATTCCATTAACACGCTGAATGTTGGTGCATTCCAGCACATCTGTTAAATAGTTTTCATTGTCAGTTTTACAAATACCACGCGATACGGTCCCAAAATCGGTAATTGTGTTTTCAAGTTGAAAACCTACCATGGAATATTCTGGAATTTCAGATTCCCGATTCTTGAAAAATTCAAACACAGTTTTATAGGAATCAACTCCATAATAATCATCAGCATTGATTACTGCAAATGGCTCATTTATAATATCCTTGGCAACTAAAATTGCATGTGCTGTTCCCCAAGGTTTTAAACGACCTTCCGGAACAGAATACCCACTTGGGATATTGTCAATTGACTGGATAACATATTCTGTTTGAATCTGGCCTTTTAATTTAGGTTCAAAAACTTCTTTAAAATCTGCTTCAATGGCTTTGTTAATTACAAAAACAACTTTACCAAATCCAGCACGTATGGCATCATAAATAGAGTAATCGATAATGCTTTCGCCTGATGGACCTACTTTGTCCATTTGTTTAACTCCTCCATATCTGCTGCCCAAACCGGCAGCTAAAATCAATAAAGTTGGTTTCATTTTTATTTTATAAATATATAATAATTGTATTTACTATTTCCACGATCTAAGTTTGTACCATTTAGTGGCATACATAAAAATAATCAAATAACAAGGGACCAAAATCCAATAAGCTTCCTGTGAATTGAAAACATCAGACAAATAACCCCATAAAAGTGGAAGCAAAGCACCACCTGCAATTGCCATTACCAACATAGCAGATCCTGTTTTTATAAAACGGCCTAAATCATGAATAGCAAGTGGCCAAATTGCTGGCCAAACCAATGCATTGGCAAGCCCAAGGAAGGCTACAAAAGCAACCGAAGTCATTGGTGGACTAAAAATAGCAACCAGTGCGAATATTACACCCAAAATAGAAGAAAATTGCAAAGCTTTACGTTGAGTTATTACTTTTGGAATTAGAAGAATCCCCAAAATATAACCCACGATCATTGAAACCAAGGTAAAAGATGTAAACACTTTTGCAGTACTAATTGGAATTCCTTGCGAAATACCGTATCTGATGATGGTATCACCTGCAATTACTTCAGCTCCAACATAAAAGAACAAGGTCATTACGCCAAGAATTAAATGTGGAAACTGAAAAATACTTGTCTTAGACGAAATGGATTCATGAATTTCACTTTCAGGTTCATCTTCAATTTCTGGTAAAGGCGACATTTTAACCATTATAGCTAAAAGTACCAAAACACCTGACATAATAAGATATGGTGCGATTACCCTTGCTGCAAGCCCGTTTAAGGCAGCAATACGTTCAGGTTCTGCAAGCGTTTTAAGATTGGCAACAAATGCATCGCCATCACTTAAAATATAATAAGCTAAAATCAACGGGGCCACTGCTCCGGCCACTTTATTACAAATTCCCATAATACTTATCCGCTTGGCTGCAGATTCGATAGGGCCAATAATAGTGATATATGGATTAGATGCAGTTTGCAAAATGGCAAGCCCGGTTCCCATTACAAAAAGCCCGAATAAAAATAAACCATAAATACGGGTTTCGGCTGCTGGTACAAAAATTAAAGTTCCTGCTGCAATTACAAAAAGACCCACCATCATACCATTTTTAAAACCTGTCTTTTTTAAAACCCATGACGAGGGCAATGCCATAACTACATATGAAATATAAAAGGCAAAGGCAACAAACAAGGCTTGAAAATTAGTCAATTCACAAGCTATTTTAAGATAAGGTATCAATATTCCATTTAACCAGGTAACAAACCCGAAAATAAAAAACAAAACACCAATAATGGTAATTGATAAAAGATAACTGCTTTTAGGTGGAGCAATTTTAACATCAGGACTATTATTCGACATAATCTAGGTTTATAAAAATTGAAAATTAAATTCAGACTAAAAATTACAAAAACAAAGGTAAAAATTCAAAGCAAGCCACCAAATATTATATTGTAATTTTTCGATATTACTTAAATCCTATGTTATCATTTGAATATCTGATACTTAATTTACAATTAAGGCTTGAAAAACGCATAAAAATCAATAAAACTTTCAATATTTTTTTAATAAGTTCAGCATACTTACTTAATTTTTTATGTTTATTTGAAAATGAAACTAAATTTATTTGTTTTCTTTATTTCTCTTTTACTTGTTGCTGATTGCAAATAATGTACTTGTTTTTGTTTTGATCGAAGAGTATAAATGAACCTTTCACTAAATATTGATCGTAATATTTTTTTAAATCGGGATTGATCTCTTTGATTGGGTTTTGTGAGAATGCAGCTATGCTCATAACTGAAATTATAACAAAAAGAAATTGGTTTTTCATTGCAATATTTTTTGTGGGATTCTGGTTAATTGTCTGATTAGTTCAAAAGTTTCAAATAATATTTTTATATCCTTTTCTAACAATTCTGAATCAAATAATGACTTTTGAATATTGAAATCAAACAATTCTGATTTATTTGTAATAGCTATATAAATCCTCTTTCCTTTAATTGATATTTTCACCTCATTACCGCTCGTATAATTAAAATCAATAATTGATTCAATAATTAGATTTTGAATTCCCAAACTTGAATTATACAGAATAGATCCTGAAATATTTACAAATAGCCCATGAAAAATAGACACTAAGCCTTTACCAATATACAATTGTGATAAATTAAATTTAATACCATCTATTTCTCCAATAATTATATCATTTTCAATATGTTCATCTATTTTACCACCAAACAATCCACTTTCAATTAAAGTACTTTTATGTGTTTTATAAATACTATGATATTGAAATTCAGAATTATTATTTTGAATTATTGTTTTTATTATCTTGAATTTATAATTGTTTTTAAGACTGGCTCTTTGCTTTGTACTGAGATACTCTAAGGGTTTAATATTAAAAAAAAGAACGACAACAATAGAAGTCATCACTCCATCAAGGATAATCTCTATTTCAATTTTTTTTGATTGGACATGAATCTTCAAAAAAAACAAGAGTAATCCAATAAAAAGTACAAAAGCAAAAAAGTATCTATTATGCTCAACTTTTCTTAGCAGAATTAGTCGTTTATTTTCAAGATCTTTAATATGATAAAATACTATATTTTTAATTTCTTGGATTTGAGCTGTAATCATATATACAAAATGTATAATATTAATAGATTATTTGTTGGTTTAAATATACCAAACTGTTTTCTACAGATGAAATTGCAACAAACTTAAAAATTGCTTGTCAAATTTATCCAACGAATTTCTATCACAAAAATAAGTACAAACATTATCGGTGAAACACCTTTAATTAAAGGTATTAGAGTCTCAAAATTAAAGAATTAAACACTATTAATCCAATATTATCATCAACAACTCATTTCACCTGCATTTTTTTTGGCCGAAAGCAGGTTGTATGCTCCTTTTAAAACAACTTTGGCAGTTTTTGAATCAAAACCCTCAGGCAATCTTATTTCGGTATATCCACCATCAGTAACGCCTTTTAAAACTTCTATCATTCGGTACTCTGTAAAGGGTTTGCCACCTTCCTCCTTGTTTTTATCAAAAATAAAGATATAATCTTTATCGTCAAAGCTAACAATGGCTTCAGAAGGCAATGCATTTACTTTATTTCCGCTTGCTTCGATAATGGCATTTACATACATACCTGGCAAAGTGTTTTTGCAAACACCTGAAACACTGGCAAAAACAGTATATGTTTTATCTGTGTTGATTGATTTGCCTGTTTGGTAAATAACGGCATCGTGCTGTTCGTTTTCGTTATTGATAAAAAAACGTATTTTCTGGCCGATAGATACTTTATCTGCATCTTTCTCGAAAAGGGTAAGTTCAAGGAAAAGCTTATCGCTGTTCACAATTTCGAACAAAACATCCGACGGCGAAACATATTTACCAATATTTATATTTACCGTTTTAACATAACCTGAAATTGGAGAAACCACGGCAACCGAGCGGCTAATATCATCCTCGTGTAAATTTGCGGGATTGATACCGATGAGTGCAAGTTTTTGTTCCAATGCTTTTACAAGCGCCATTTGGTTTTTGTAATCAGCAGTGACTTGCTGTAAATTCTTTTGAGAATATACATCGTCTTTATACAATTCGTTATGCCTTTTGTATTCAGCCTCAGCATATTCGAACTTGTTCTTTGCTTCCAAATAATTTTGTTGGATATCAATAAACTCCTGATTTTCAAGAACTGCCAGTGTTTGACCTTTGCTTACCAAATTGCCTGGTATCAAAGTTGTACTTTTAACAAAACCGCCCAATGGCATACAAACCGTTGCATAGTTTTGTGGTGCTACCGAAACTTTACCACTTACTTTTAGTGTTCCACTTAATGAGCGGATTTCAATTGCCCCGGTTTCGATATTTGCCAATTTTATCTGATCGTCGCGCAATTCAACAATATCTTCAGGAATTACTTCAACTTCTTCATTTTCAGATTCAACCTTTTTTTCTCCATTGCATGAGAATATGGCAACGAAAAAGACTAAGAATACAGTTGCTTTAATAAAATTATAATGTATCATAATGTTTTACTTTTAAAATATTTTACCTGTAATAAAATCAATATTAATGATGGTTTGATTGTAATTATTCATTGCATCTAGATAGTTTTGTTTGATTTCAAGTGCTCGGCCAAGGTTTAGGATATAATCCAGATAATCCATTGCACCTGCTTTGTAGCTTCGGGTGGCCTGATCTATAATTATGTCGGCTTCGGGAATTGCTTGTTTTTCGTAATAATTTACGCTGTTGTTGTATTTTTCATATTCACTTAATAAAGCCTGGTAATTTCCCAAAAGCGATTTTGAATAATAACTAACATTGGTTTGCGCAACTTGCTCTTTTATTTTTGCTGATTTTGTTTTAGACCTATAAGGAATAAACCAAAGTGGGATAGTAATACCGGCCTGAATTCCAGTAAAACGATCATTAATTCCAAATGTTCGGGGAATTCCATTAACTTCCTGAACACCCTGCATGGTTTGGCTGAAATAGCCAATATTGAAATCAGGCATTAAACGGCTGCGTTCCAGTTTTTTTTCAAAATACGAAACCTCAACCTGCTGTTGCATATAACCCAACGCAGGGTTTCCTGAAAGTTCGGAGCTGTCGGAAATTGGTAAAAACTCAATCCTACGCAACAATGTATCAAAAGTGTTTATGGTCAATTGCGTATTTAAAAGCGTCTGCAACTTTTGGTTAAAAATGATCAAATCAGCTTTAACCTCCTGCAAACGGTTTTTCATTTCCATGCATTGCGAACGTGCGTTGATCATCTCCAATCGGTTGGTTTCGCCTATTTTAGCCCTAAGTTCTGCAGCCTTCATAAATCCTGTATATAAACTATCTTGCCAAATAAATAGCTTTTGTTTTGAATATAAGTAAGCCAATTGCCAATACACTTGTTTTACCTGAGTTGAAATTTCGAGCTGCGAAGCTTTCAATTGCCATTCGCTGCTCTTGATAGTTGCATTTGCTATTTTTTTCTGGTTGATATAAACCGTAGGAAAATTGAACGATTGCGAAATGGTGAAACTATTGTCCTTTGAATACGAATTAAACTGTCCGAATTGTCCGTCAATTGAAGTTTTGGGAATATCCCATGATGCTCCACGCAATGATTTTTGAACATCCACGGAATAAACCGATGATCGAATTGCCAGATTGCTGTCCAAAGCCATTTGAACCGCTTCTTTCAGATTGACGGTTATTGGCTGCTGCGCTTTTGCTTCATTAAAAAAGGATAGTCCTGTTGTGAGCAAAACCAAAATAGACAATGCTTTCATCGATTTTTGTTTAAATGAAAACTTAAATTCACGAGAAGAAAAAATAATATAGAAAACAGGCAGAATGATTAAGGTTAAAAAAGTAGCCGAAATAAGTCCGCCAATAACCACCGTAGCCAAAGGTTTTTGAACTTCGGCACCAGCAGAAGTTGATAAAGCCATAGGGAGAAATCCCAAAGAAGCAACTGCAGCTGTCATAATTACCGGGCGCAACCGAATATGCAAACCTTTCAAAACCCGCTCGGTAATATCCATAATTCCTTCCTTTTCAAGGCGGTTAAATTCTGCAATCAAAACAATTCCGTTAAGCACTGCCACACCGAATAACGCAATAAAACCAACACCTGCCGAAATCGAAAAGTTCATGTCCCTCAGCCAAAGCGCAAATATTCCGCCAATGGCCGACATAGGAACTGCTGTATAAATTAACAAGCTTTGTTTTACAGAATTGAAGGTAAAATACAATAGCACAAAAATCAAAAGCAGAGCAACCGGAACGGCAATTGACAACCTTGCTTTGGCAGCTTCCAGGTTTTGGAACTGGCCACCATACATGACATAATAACCTGTTGGAAGTTTCCCTTGTTTGTCGATTTTCTCAGTTACTTCGGATATTACGCTTTGAACATCGCGGTTACGCACATTAAAACCAATGGTGATACGGCGTTTGGTATTTTCCCTTGAAACCTGTGCAGGCCCAGATTTAATTTCGATATTGGCAATTTGTTCGAATGGAATTTGTCCACCGTTTGGAAGGGCTACCGAAAGGTTTTTTACATCATCAAGGCTTTGACGATAATCTTTATCCAAACGAACCACAAGACCAAAACGTTTTTCTTCATCAAAAACCACTCCTGCTTGGCTTCCTGCAAAAGCTGATCGCAAAACAATGTTTACATCATCAATCGAAAGACCATATTGCGCCAAACGATCACGGTTAAACTCGACCTGAACCTGGGCCAGACCAGTGACTTTTTCTACATTTATATCTTCAACACCTTCAATGCTTTGTATAATTTTTTCAACATTAGCAGCTTTTTCTGAAAGAATATTCAAATCATCACCAAAAATTTTTACGGCAATATCTTGTTTTGAACCAGACATTAACTCGTTGAAACGCATTTGAATGGGTTGCTGGAATTCAAATTTTACACCTGCCAATACAACCAATTTTTCTTCCATTTTCTCAATCAATTCCAAACGATCTTTGGTGCTTGTCCATTCACTTTTGTCTTTAAGCGTAATAATGTAATCGCCTGTTTCCATTGGGGTTGGATCTGTAGGGATTTCTCCAGCCCCTATCTTACAAACAGTATGTTTTATCTCAGGAAAATTATCAAGTAAAATCTTATTGGCTTTTTCTACCATTTCAACAGTGTTGGTAAGTGATCCACCTTGCAAAGTAATTACCCCCGCAGCTAGATCGCCTTCTTCAAGCTGTGGAATAAACTCGCCACCCAAACTGTTAAATAACAATAAGCTAAAAATGAAAAGACCAATTGCCAAAATGGATACAAGTAACTTTCTCTTAAGCGCAAAGGCAATCATTGGATTAAAAACTTTATGGAACCAATCCATAAGCTTGTCAGAAAAATTGCGTTTGTGCTGTGTATTCTTGCTCAAGAATAAAGCAGAAGCCATTGGTACATAGGTAAGTGAAAGAATGGCAGCGCCCAATAATGCAAAAGCAACAACTTGTGCCATGGGCCGGAACATTTTACCTTCAATGCCAATCAAGGCCATAATAGGCAAGTAAACAATCAGGATGATAATCTGACCGAAAGTGGCCGAACTCATCATGCGCTTGGCTGAGTCCAAAACATTCTCATCCATTTGCTGTTGCGATAGCCGCGAAATTCCCTGATGGTGATGTTTGCTCATTGATATTCGATGCACCACACTTTCCACAATAATTACTGCGCCATCCACAATCAATCCAAAATCGATAGCTCCAAGGCTCATCAAGTTGCCCGAAACTCCAAAAAGATTCATCAGCGATAAAGCAAAAAGCATGGCCAGCGGTATTACCGAAGCTACAATAAGCCCTGCGCGAAGGTTTCCCAACAATAAAACCAGGATAAAAATAACAATTAATGCACCTTCTATCAGGTTTTTTGAAACGGTACCAATTGCTCTTCCAACCAAATCAGAACGGTTAAGGAACGGTTCTATTGTAACACCTTTTGGCAATGACTTTTGGATGGATTTTATACGTATTTCAACATTTTCAATAACCTCGTGTGCATTTGCCCCTTTCAACATCATAACCACACCACCAACGGCTTCTGTGGTATCAACAACAAATGCACCATATCGGGTTGCACTTCCATATTGCACGGTTGCCAGGTCGCGGACTAAAACAGGAATACCCGAAGGATTATTTTTTACCACAATCTTTTCAATATCTTCCAATGATTTGACCAGCCCGATTCCACGGATAAAATAAGCGGTTGGCTTTTTATCAATATAAGCGCTACCTGTATTCTCATTGTTTTTTTCGAGAGCCTGAAAAATATCAACTAGCGTGAGGTTCATACCTCGTAGCCTTTCCGGATTTACTGCAATCTCATATTGCTTAACAAAACCGCCATAACTGTTTATGTCAGCCACTCCTTGAGTACCAAGCATTTCACGACGGACAACCCAATCCTGGATTGTTCGCAATTCCATTGGATTGTATTTCTTTTCCAGACCTTTATCAACAGCAAGTCGATATTGGTATATCTCACCCAGACCCGAAGAAATGGGTGCAAGTTCTATTTTTGCAAGGCCTGCAGGTATTGCTTCTTCTGCTTCTTTGAGACGTTCGCTAAGCTGTTGTCTTGCCCAATAAACGTCTACACCATCTTTAAATACAATGGTTATAACAGATAAGCCCAATCGTGAAATGGATCGGAGTTCGATAATATCAGGTATATTGGCTATTGCAACCTCTATGGGTGCAGTAATAAAACTCTCTACTTCCTGCACTGCCAATGAAGGTGCAAGTGCAATTACCTGTACCTGGTTGTTGGTAATATCAGGTATTGCATCAATGGGCAAAGTGCTCAACGAATAGGTTCCCCACCCTATCAGAGCCACTAAAAATAAGCCAACAATAAATTTATTCTTTATTGAAAAATGAATGATACGTTCTATCATAATAAATTTGAAAATTTGAAAATGAAAAATTCGAAGATTGGCAATTACTTATAGAAATTTCAATAAATACTTAGAAATCAGGAAATAAAGCGATCTCCCAAATATTTAAACACTGAAATAATTAAAAAGTAAAAGAAAACTGGATTATACTAATTTAGGCGGTTGCCAAATAGATGTAAATATTGATGAAACGTAATCAGTAAAATATTGGGTAAAATGATTTTGATCGAGTGAAAAGGAATTGAAATGAAGATTAAAATCCTGATAAAGAACTGGTGAAACGCAACAATCGCATGTGCAAAATGGCGAACAATGATCAATGCCGCTAGAGCGATCAGTCGATGTTTTTTGAAATTCTTCTGATTTATTTGATGTATCAATCCCATGAACGTCAATGCATGGAACTGCAGTGAGAGCCAAAATGTAAAGGGATAATATGACAGTAAAAAATTTCATAAATCAGTGTGCAAATATATAAGATAAATGCTTTTGAAGTGATGATTTATGGAAAAATTTATCAATTATAAGTGCTTTAAATAATCAATTTATTTTTTCCAGTTAGCAGTCCATTTTTTCTGTTCTTCTGCACTAAGAAAAGTCCAGGCAACAATTCGGCTTATTTTATTTCCCTGTCCCATTGGTATTGTTTTTACTTCAACAGCTTTTGCTTCTGTAAGTGCTTCATATATACTTTTAAGATTGGATTGATTTGATATTAAAGTAGAAAACCAAAAACAAGAAGTTGAGAATTGCTTGCTTTGAAGGATCATGTCGCGAACAAATTTTTTCTCTCCACCTTCGCACCACAACTCATTATTTTGTCCTCCAAAATTAAGAATTGGGTTGGTTATTTTTTTATTCTTTAAATTGCTTACTTTTCTCAAAGCCAACGATTTGGCTTCTTTAGCAGATGCATGAAACGGAGGATTACAAATTGTCAAATCGAAATATTCATTTTTTTGAATAATCCCATTAAAAATATCCGTTGATTTATTTTGAAATCTGATTTCAACCTTTTCTTTTAATACAGGATTCGATTCTATAATATTTTTTGAAGATTCTAGGGCAACCGAATCGATATCTGAACCAACAAATGACCAGCCATATTCTTTATTTCCAATAATAGGATAAACACAGTTCGCGCCAACGCCAATATCGAGACACTTTATCTTAATACCAGTTGGTATTTTTCCATAGTTTTTGCTGCCAAGCAAATCTGCTATATGATGCATATAATCTGCTCTTCCAGGAATTGGCGGACATAAATAATCTTTAGGAATATCCCAACTTTCGATGTCATAATAATGCTTCAACAAGGCCTTGTTCAACATTTTTACTGCTTCCGGATTCGAGAAATCAATGGATTCATCGTTGTAAATATTTAATATTACAAATTGAGCCAAATCAGCACAACTTCCGATAAGTTGTTTGAAATCATATCGCTCACGATGTTTGTTTCGGGGATGTAATTTTGATTTTTCTTTTGGATGTTCTCTCTTTTCAGGAAGCATATCAATTAATTCAGCAGCTTTGAATTGTATTTTAGATCAGATTAATTTTCGCTCCGCTTCAGCAATTGGCAAGTCATTGATAGATGCATTTCTTTTTACAATTAATCCATTTCCGTCAAACTCAAGCAGTTCATTTCCATAGCTATGATACCATTGACCATTGCAGTTGTGCCATTCACATTCAAAACTTATAGCCATTCTATTATTTCTAAAACCCCATAGTTTTTTAACGAGTTTGAAATCCAATTCCTTTTTCCATTTCTTTATTAGAAAATGCTTTATTTCTTCCTGCCCGTTTATAAATTCGGTTCTATCTCTCCAATCTGAATCAATTGTACAAGCAGAACAAACTTTCTCAGGATCTTTTGCATTCCAATAATTTTCTGATATTTGAACAATTTTTACCGCAGATTCCATTGTGAATGGAGGTAAAATAATACGTTCCTCTTCAATTTTCATTTGAGGTATTTTGCAATGTGTTTACATCGAAATTAATCCTTACCTGTCTTTTTTTGAGTCAGGCCAATCAAAAGAAACAAATTCATTTTTATTGACCAGATCTTTGCAGAGAAGTTTGAATTTGTGTTTCATTTTTTTAACTATTTCTACATCAAATTCCCACACAGTTCCTTCTTGCAAACAACTTACTTTATCCCCGTAAACATCAGCAACTAAGGCATATGGATGTGTATTTCCAATAGAAGATCGGATTAACATTCCTTTATCAAATACATAATTTTGAATGGTTGGAAAATCTGATCTGCTAATTCCAAAACGTTTCCAATTGCTATTGTAACTATCCAAATAGGAAATTAAATTACCGATTACCAATGTTTTACTTAAAAAGGCAACTTTGTCTGCAAGCTTTAATAATCGTACTTGTTTTGTTTTATGACTTGTTAAAATAAACTCTTCCCAATCAGGATATTTCTCATCAATCTTTCTGATAAATTCTTGTATCTCTTTTGGTTGATTTTCAATCGAAATAATTTTACCATTACTTGTACTAATATCAATTTTTATCTTCATCAAGCCTTTTTTTCAATTAATCCTTTGGTTATCATTTGATTATTATAATTCATATTTTAACACTCTATTGATATATGAAAGCTTTATCCCATCTATAAATCATTCAAAATTACAAATTGATGCATAACTGCATTTCAAACATAAATATTGCTTTTCGGTCCTTAAATTTCGGTGTACAAGATAGTATTATATTGCTAAAACTCTATACCTTAATGCCAATTTATTACAGAAGTGTATAATATATTTTGAAAATAAATGAATTTCTAATATTAATTTGGCTTCTAGTTTAACTTATTTAAAACGACAACGTTAAAATATGCTTTCTTTCGTTATAAACCTTAATTATCAATTCACCAAAAAGCGTATTGGCCCATGCAAACCATGAACGGTTAAAATCTGCAGGATTGTCTTTATGAAAAGCTTCATGCATAAATCCTTTACCGGCATGGGTTATCTTTAACATGGTAAGGCAATGTATGATTTCTGCATCATCGGTACTTGTCATGGCTCTGAGGATGATACCCATTGGCCATATTTTTTCTTTGCCTGTGTGAGGGCTGGCTTGGCCTTCAGCAACTTTTCCTTTCAGAAAATATGGATTTGAATCGCTCAACAAAAATTTACGTGTATTTTTATACAATGCATCTTCAGCCTTGTGGGCACCTAAATAGCTTAACGACATCAATGACGGCACATTGGCATCGTCCATAAATAATTTGTTCCCAAAACCATCAACTTCGTAGGCATATATTTGACCGAATTCAAGATGTTCAGATATAGCGAACTTCTTAATTGCTTCTTCAATTTCCTGAGCAAAACTGTTGCATTCGTTTGCAAACTCTTTATCATTCAAAACATTTTTATAAATCTCTGCAAGCTGACGAAGCGAAACGTCTGCAAAAATATTTGAAGGAATCAAAAATGGAAAAATAGTAGCATCGTCTGATGGACGGAACATTGAGCAAATAAGCCCAATTGGTTTAACGGGATTTCCTGTACCACCAAAAGTTGGCGAATCAATGGTGTTGGTCCCCATCCTTACAAAATAATATGGAGAAGTTCCGTCCTTACGTTGTTCGGTTCGGAAAGTTTGCACTATTAAATGCATGGCTTTGTCCCAATCTTTATCGAATATCGATTTGTCGCCACTGATTTTATAGTAATTATATGCAAGCCTTATAACATAACACAAAGAATCAATTTCCCATTTTCGCTCATGAACACCTTGAATTGGACTTGGCTTATCACTTTTCCACTCCGATTCCTTAGTCAAATCTTTGTAAAACGCATTGGCATAAGGATCTTTCAAAACACATTTCACCTGCCTGTTAACCAAACCATGTATTAAATCAGCAATTTTTTTGTCCTTTTTAATTAATGGCATATACGGCCATACTTGTGCTGTGGAATCACGTAACCACATGGCGTCAATATCGCCAGTAATTACAAATGTATCGGGCCGTCCATCAATTATTTCGTAATCTATTGTAGTATCAAGGGTATTGGGATAACAATTCTCAAACATCCATGCCAATTCTTTGTCCAATATATTTGATTTAACTTCATTTATCAGCATTTCAACTGAATCAGAGATAAAAGTTCTTTTTCCCTTTGGTGGGCGGTTCGTTGGAAAATCATCTTTAAATTTAAAGATTTCCGATGGCAAAATTGAATGTGGTAAAACGGTAATGCCTGCTAGTGCAATACTGTTCTTTATGATAAATCTTCGTCTATCCATATTACATATTTTGGTTTAGTGCATTGAACTTTTACAGCTATCAGTTAGAAAAAACTATAAAATTAAAATTTGAACAATAAGCTAAATTCTAGTTTTTATTCAACAATTTTTTATTTTTCTGAAATTGAAACCTTCATCAGTTCCTTAACTTTATTGATAATTTCAATTCTTTGAGTTTCTGTAAGTTCATTTAAATTAAATTGATATCTTTTATCCTGATCTTCCGGAATTGATGTTTCATTAATCATAGTACCATAATTAATCTTTACATTGTTTGCCTTTTCGTATCCATTTATATAATTGAGTACTACATTTTCACGCTCTTTATTTTGTCCATAAAGCATTATTCCCAATGTAAGATAATTGTATTGAGGCTCATAATATAAGTTGGCTCGAACTATTGCCATTTTGTTTTTGTCAACAAACATTTTTATTAGATTATTTAAAAATATCTGTTCTTCTAAAATTGGCAAACTACTAACATCCATATAAACAAACTGCTCTCCTTCTCTTCCCCACCTATGCTTTTCGTAATCAATTGTAATTTTAAATTGCTTTTGAACCTTGTTGATATAATTAAATAATTCATCTTCGGCATCATTATTTGTACCTTGTCCAATACTATAAAAATCCACTGAAATATTAAAATAATGGATCATCTGCTTTTCATTTTCATTTATTGAATTGTTCTGAACCTTTTCTATAATTGGTTGAAAAACAAATAATATTATTGATAAATAAGCTAAAGGTTTACTTTGTGTCATTGAATTTAATATATTTCGAGACAATTCTATGAATTGAATTTGTGGATGTTAGGGTTAAAATTTTCATTTTTAGTGAAACTTTGTTCAATCAACTTATACTTTATTTTGATAAAAATATACAATTTACATATTGCAAAATCATTTTACTGCAAATTATTTGTAAATTTGGTTAAACCCAATTTTAAATGATATGAAAAAAATTATTCTTTCCTTATTTATTCTAATGGCATCTACTTTAACCTCAAAAGCGCAAAAAATAGAAATATTAAAAGATAAGGATTCATTTTCTTTAATCGATAATTCTGGTAAAACGCCAGTAACATCACAGTATCCTGATTTGTATCGTTGTTCCTACTCTCCTGGATATGTGATTGCTGAAAAAGAAATTCCTTCGTTGGTAAATCTGATAACAGGAAATATTATTGAATTGGCTGAAACAACAGAATACTTGAAGATCAATTCCGACACTTCTTTTCTTGACGATAAAGATTATATCAGGTTTCAATCTAAAAAGAAAATTGGACTTTTAAAGTTCCCCGAAAAGATAATTTTGCAAGCAGAATATGACGAAATAATTCCACAAGCTGATAACAGGTCATTCTTTATTGTAAAAAAAGGGAAAAACTATCAGATGTATAATCCAATTACCAGCAAATTTTCTAAACCTTTTCAAATTGCAAAATCTACCAACTTAAATTTAGACAATGGACTTTGTTATTTGCCAGAAAAGGAAGCGTTTTTTGTTATGGCTGATGGAAATCCAACCGTAATGAAAACAGATGGAACCCAATATACACTTGACAAATCATACAATCATGGAGTAGATTTAAATGAGGAAGGATTATCTATGATACCGTGCATGCAAAATGGGAAATATGGTTTTATTGATGCTTTTGCCAACATAGTTATACCTTTTAAATATGAAGAAATAAAGGCTTTTGACAATATATATATTGTTAAATTGAATGGAAAATATGGTTTAATAGACCAATCAACAAATGAAATTATTCCTTGTGTTTTTGACAAACTAGTTTTCGATAAAGAGGCATTTATGATTGGTACAAAAGAAGGAAAAACAGTTGTATTCAACGAAGGCGGTTATTTAAGTGATCAATTGATGATTATTATAGAAAACAACAAATATGGTTTTGCAACGGAAGATCAAAAAATAAAAATTGCTTGCGATTATGATGCTGCACTAAATTTTAATACTAGTTGTGCAGCAGTAAAAAAAGATGGAAAATGGGGTTTTATTTTACCAACCGGTTATAAACTGATCGATTTTCAATTTCAAGATGCAAAATCCTTTGAATACTTTGGCCTGGCTCCGGTTAAATTAAACAAAAAATGGGGTTTCATCGATTACTATGGCAAATTTGTATTTGATCCAACTTACGATTCCATCCAAAACATTGAAGAACATACTTATCATCTTTTTAAAGATGGCGTAATTTATACACTTAACACAGATAAAAAAATAACATTTTTTTCAGTTCTAACTCAAAAGGAAAATTTTACGGATTTACGAGATGGAAAATCCTACCAAAGTGTAAAAATTGGAAACCAAACATGGATGGCTCAAAACCTGAATTTTAAAACTGATGAATCATATTATTATGAAAACAAAGCAGAGAACGGAATAAATCACGGACTTTTATATACCTGGAAGGCAGCATTAACAGCTTGTCCGGCAGGCTGGCATTTACCGACAGATGGTGATTGGCAAATTTTGGAAAAAACATTGGGTATGCCCGAAGAAGAACTGAATAGTACAGATTATAACAGAGGCTCCAAACAAGCAACAATGCTAAAATTGGGTGGCAGCAGTGGCCTGGATATTATAATGAGTGGATTTAGGCACGGATATGATAATAATTTTTATAAACTGGATGATGTCTGCATCATTTGGTCGTCGACTCCAACCAATGAAGGCTTTGCATATACACGTTCATTCTTCCCAAATTCGGATATAGTGAACCGCGATGCCAATACTTATGTGAAATATGCATTACCAGTGAGGTGTATTAGGGATTAGAGGTACTAATGAATTTAAAGATCCGGCCACAAAGATAAATTTTTTGTGGCTGTTTTTTAATTTTGCAAAACCAATACAAACAATAGGTTTTATTATAAGATTTTTATATACACCTTTGGTATTCGCTTTAGTTGTTAATGCAACCAAAGCCTCATAAATCAGGACTATTAAATTAATAGTCAAGTTTTGAATTTATAAAATGATAAGTATGAAATATTTGATAATAAATCTAATTTTTCTTTTTTTAGGATTGATTCAATCATATGGACAAACATTTATTAAATACGAAACACATGCCATCCAGGCAGGATATGTTCACATAACCCAAAAAATTGAAAATGTAGACGAAGGTATGTCTGGAGAGCAATGCTATTGGGATTTCAGTAAATTAAAGTGTGGTAATATTTCATTTTCCAAAATACAAGATGCCAATGAAAGCAGCGATTTTGGTTTTATGGAAAATGCAAATTTGGTTATTGGCGAACCCGGCAATCAGGCCTTTTATAAAGTGGATGAAAGTCAATTAGAATATCTTGGATATACTACAGAAAATGCAATTATTACTTTAGATAAACCTATTATAAGGATGAAATATCCTTTTCAATATAAAGATAAATTTGATGGAACATTTTATGGCACAGGCATACATTACGGAACCGTATATACCTCTATAACTGGTAATTACTCGATTGAAGCAGATTCAAAAGGAACGCTTCTTTTGCCAAATGGAGTGAGCATAAACGATGCTTTTAGAGTAAAATCAATTGAGTTTTTTAGCGAATCGAGCTGCAAAACAACCGAATGGACAATCACAAAATATCTTTGGTATACAATGGATTTTAGATATCCGGTTTTTTCGTTGGTTCATACCGAAATTAATGATGGTGAAAAAATTACAATCACAAATAATGGATATTATAACGAAGAAGCTATTACTTTAAGATCATCTCAAGTGAATAAGTTAGTTACAGAAATGAGATTACGTGTTTTTCCAAATCCAACTCAAGACAAAGTTAATATCAATTATTTTATTCCCCAACAACAGAAAGTTACTATTGAAATATATAGTATTGCTGGCACAAAAGTGAAAGAAATTGTAAAAAATCAAGATCAGAAAGGTGAATATAAATATGAATTAAGTGCCATTGAATCAAACATGCAGTCAGGAGCCTATCTTATTAATTTTACATTTGGCGAAAAGTCGTTGACACAGAGATTTATTCTTGATTATTAAATCAAACTACCATTTAAAATATAATCCCAATCAGTGCTCACCGATTGGGATTTTTGATTTTACACTTATCATCACAAATATATCTGTAAATTTATGAATATTTCAAACACTATTTCCCAAACAAAGGCAACAAAAGCAATACAACCGATAAAGAAACCAGAACTGCTATAGCGCCCCATCCTATTATATTATTCACCGGTTTGTTTACATATTTACCCATGATTTTTTTATTGTTAACCAACAAAATCATGCAAATCAAAACAACTGGCAAAAGCATACCATTAATTACTTGCGACCATAGCGAAATAAGGATAAGTGGCGCATTTGGAATTAAAATAAAAACAGCTGCAAGAACAAGTATACCGGTATAAAGCACATAAAATTCTTTGGCTTCGTCCCACTTTTTATCAATGCCTGCTTCAAATCCAAAAGCTTCGCATACGTAAAATGCTGTTGCTAAAGGCAATATGGTGGCCGAAAAAACAGAAGCTATGAAAAGGCCAAAAGCAAAAACCTCCGAAGCCAGTGCACCGGCAAGTGGTTTCAAAGCCAAAGCTGCATCTTTTGCCTCATTGATTTGAATGCCATTTTCATGCAAGGTAGAAGCACAGGCAATCATTATAAAGAAAGCAACAACTATGGTGGCTACGCATCCTATAAAAATATCAATGAGCGAATATTTGTATTGATTCATTTTTAAACCTTTTTCAATAACTGACGATTGCATGTAAAACTGCATCCATGGAGCAATGGTTGTTCCTACTATACCTATAATCATTGCCAGGCTTTTTGTGTTTATTTCCAATTGAGGATGAACAATAGAATGTCCTATCTCTCCCCAATGAGGTTTGCCCATCAATGCCGAAACCACATACATCAATAGCGAAACACTGAAAAGTATAAAAATTCTTTCGGCAATTTTGTAAGTTCCTTTAACAACCAAAAGCCAAACCAATATTCCCACAATAGGAACAGAAATGTATTTACTTACTCCAAATACTTCCATACTTCCTGCTACACCTGCAAATTCAGTTGTTGTGTTGCCAATATCGGCAATAAGCAAACCGATAAATATAAAAAAAGTGATTTTTACGCCAGCATTTTCACGGATAAGGTCTGCAAGGCCTTTTCCAGTTACAATTCCCATGCGTGCATTCATTTCCTGAATAACCAAAAGTACGATGAATGATGGAATTAGTGTCCAAATAAGATTATATCCATAAACCGCACCTGCAACTGAGTAGGTTGTAATTCCTCCTGCATCATTATCAACACTTCCAGTTATAATTCCCGGCCCTAAAATAGCCAGAAATATGGCGAGCCGACGAAAAAAGGCTTTTTTATTTTTAAACATAACAAATTCCTCCTCACCTATTTATTCGTTCTTCGTTTGTTAATTAAATCTTCAATAACATCGTCAATAACTACCATGCCTTGTAAAACATCATATTCATCTACAACTGGAATTCCAAGCATGTTATATTTTGAAACAATCTCTGCAATTTCATCAATCCGCTGGTAATCGTATAGGTTCACCGGAGATGGTTTCATAATTTGATTGATCCTTGTTTCAGGCAGGGAAATTACGATATCCCTCAATGAAAAAGTAGCAATTAATTCATCTTTTTCAGTAGTAACAAAGAGATTATACAAACTTGCTGCTTCAGGTTTTTTGCCCCTAAGTTCTTGAAGTACTTCTTCAACGGTTTTATTTTCATTGAATGACAATATATCAGTTGACATGATGCTTCCAACAGAGTTGTCGGGATAATCAAGTAATTCCCGAACTTCCTGCGAAGTGTCTTCTTCCATTTCGTTAAGTAGTAGTTCTGCTTTATCGTCTTCCAATGCATCAAGGATATCGGCTACTTCATCAGCGG
Organism: Bacteroidota bacterium; assembly: GCA_025361565.1. Classification (GTDB taxonomy): domain Bacteria; phylum Bacteroidota; class Bacteroidia; order Bacteroidales; family NBLH01; genus NBLH01. The sequence goes on from JANYKN010000116.1 coordinate 49,958, forward strand.
GCATTTTATCTAAAACATCAGCGGCTTTTTCAATGGAAAGGCTTTCGAGGATTTGAAGTTGTGTATCAGGTTCTAATTCTTCTAGTACATCTGCGGCTTTTTCTTCATCAAGTGCCATAAATATTTCAGCACTCGCTTTTCTGTCCAAATCTTCAATAATGTCAGCCAAATCCGAAGGATGAAGCGTTTGAAGCTTTGAGTAACTTTTTGAAAGTTTAATGTTAAGGTTTGAGAAATCAATTGCTTCCACATCTTCCCAAAGTATAAATTTGGATGGAATGTTACTTCCAAAAAGTGACAATATGGATTTTAGTGGTTTTGCTATGCCAATTCTACGCAAAAGCCCTTCAATTCCAATGTCAACCGCTACTGCAAAAGTACCATTTGCAATTGAAGCCAGACGTACATCGTTTACACGAACAAGCTTACGTCCATTAATATCTACAATCTGTTTATCAAGAATATTTTCAGCCAGATAAAGGTCATTATCAATATGATGAGAAGATAATTCTATTAATTTCTCGCAAAAAACCTTTATTTTATGTTTTACCTTTTCAATACGTAAACATTCAATAGAATAAAATGCTATTTTCTTTTTGCATTTAATCTTAATTCCATTAACCAGCGGACGCCCTAAAGTATGATTTGATGAATCGGAATCGACCAATAAATCCTTAATAATACCAATATAATTTCCATTGGTATCGAATACTTTTTTTCCGATTACTCTGCTTAAATAAAATGTGGTGAATGATGTCATATGCACCTCCCTAATTTATGATATAGAAAGGAGTGCACAAAAGAGCAACTGTCTTGCTATATCAGGTTAATAATTAATATACCCGCCGGCCCTTCGTCCATCTTTTTGAATGATTTGGTTTGCACCGCAAAAGTAAGTTTTTTGTTTTATGAAAAAAATATTTTTCAATGTAAAATCCATTTTATGGCAATTAATGTTCCGATTATTTCTTAATGGTTGATTATTTTTTAAAATCGATATGCAAAATAGATTTCATAATTATTATCATCAATATAAGGTACAAAAGAAACATGTTTTGAATTTTTAAATGGATTGAAATTTTTGAGTGGTTCAATATAATAAACTAAATCGGTAACTAAAATCCCAATTCCTGCGCCAACCAAAACATCCGAAAGCCAATGCTTGTTGTTTAACATCCTGAAGGTTCCTGTAGTTGCGGCAAAAGCATATCCGCTATAAGCCAAAACTTTTGAAGTTTGATTGAATTCATTAAACAAAACGGTTGCATTTGTAAATGCAAAAGATGTGTGACCTGATGGAAAAGAATTAGAGCCACCTTTAGGTCTTGTTTTTGATGTCGAATATTTTAGAATGTGCGTAATGCCGGATGTGATAAGATTTGAAATACACAAATATTTAGTTTGGTCGAACCAGTTATTTTTACTTTTTACACCTGCTATATCTGCAATATATATTTCGGCGATCGGAGCAAACGGAAGATAATTATCGATTCTACATTCATAAGTATTCCCAACTTTATTTCTCAGGTTTGCCTGAAAATCTTTTTCAAGTTGGCTTCCATTTATTATTGAACCCGAAATAATTAATGCAGTAGGAATAATTGCCGTTTTGATCATTCTTTTAGTAGTTATACTGTCTGAACTCTGTGCATTTAACAAAGCTAAGTGGAATATAAAGAAGATTGATGCTGCTGTTTGCTTGATTTTCATGTGAAAAGTATATTACAATTGTTCCTACGATTTCAAATTGAAAAAATTGATTTGGTTGATGCTTCGAATTGCAGGTAAGTCAGAATCTTCTTCAGCGATAACTGCAATTCGTCCAACAGAACAATTTAGGGGTCATAACTTAAATATTGACTGAATTTATAACTGATTATCGAATTTAATTTGCTCATCTTTTTGCTTCTTGTTTTTTTTGCCAAAGTTATAGGTAAAACCAGCATAAATAATCCTTGGACTGCGCTTACGCATCAGTTTATCGTATAAAAAAGGTGTATCTAATTCAGATCTATATCTAAGGGTATTGAAAACATCTGAAACAGTTATAATAATTGCCGCTTTCTTTTTCCACAAATCTTGTCGCAATCCCATGTTTACAACAAAAGTAGGAAGTTGTTTCCCTTGTGGTGTCAGCTTTTCTGAACTATAATTTGAATTGATCTGAAACATGGTAGATTTAGTAAAGTTGACATTGGCATTAAGGTTTAATGTCCAAACTATATTTGACTTTTTTTCGGTATATCCAAGATTCGAAGCATCAATTTGATTGTAGAATATATTTGAACTTAAGTTAAATGAAATCACTTTGGCAATTGTCGAAGACATAACCACTTCAAGCCCTGCAGAATTTGATATAGTTAAATTCTCGCGGGTTGTAAGCAGAACAGAATCGTTAATGTATCTTTTGATTTCGGTAATTCCATTATAAGTATACCTGTCATAAATTGTTGTTAGAAATGTGGTATTGCTCTGTTTATACTGATAACCAAGTTCTACAGAATGTATATCCTCTGGTTTGAGATAAGGATTTCCTTCCCTCAGGTTATAAGGATCTTGGTATTCGGGGAAAGGATTTAATTCGTCACCTTCGGGCCTGTTGATTCGATGACTGTAATTTAGTTGAATTTCGTTCTTTTCACTCAAATTATAAGCCATATGCAAAGTTGGGTAAACCTTAAAATATTCTGTATGGATAGCTGTATTGTTTGTAATCAATTCCGATTTTACATAAGCCTGTTCTGCACGCAATCCAGCAAGAAACCCGAATTTGCCTATTTCGTGTTCAACAGAGCTATAAAGTGCATGGATATTTTCGTTATATTTAAAATGATTTGATATCCCGATGTCTTGCATCCACGCGTTATCAGCTGAATTAAATGTTTCACCATAAAAATTCAAATCGCTGTTCCTTGATTCAAAAACATATCCTGCTTCAAGTTTTGTATTTTCCGAGATTGGCTTTTTATATTCCAAGTAAAATTGGGTTTCATCTTCATTCTGCTTAATAAGTGTGTTATAAAATCCTGCTGGCTGCACTGGAATAGTATAATCAGTTGAATAATGATTGTCTTCTTCTTCGTTTGAACGTGATTTGTTGAGTTCGATATTTAGCTCATGTTCTTCAGAAAAAATATGTTGAAATGTTGCATTAAGTTCAATATCCTGTTCATATTCAGGATCTATCCGGTTACGTTCATATTGATCAGTAATTGAGTCATTTCCGTCATAAATTTTATAAGAGTTTAGCTCATTTCGAACAAAATTGCGATAGTTGTAATTTCCTGAAATCCCCAATGAATTATTTTCATTTATATTGTAATCGAAACCAACACGGGCAATGTGTGAAAATGGCTGAGAATGATCTGTAAGGATTTGATCGGTTTTGCTCAACACATTTGAAAAACTGTCTTTTCGCTGACGGAAATCGGTAGAATATCGATAACGATAATCATGTCTGAAACTATAATTGGCAAAAAAATTGATTTTGCCGGGATTGTAATTTGTAATAATACTTGCATTATACCGGTTGTCAATACCGGCATTGGCGGTAATTGATCCATTCAAACCCAGGCTTTTGTTTTTTTTCATCACAATATTGATGATTCCGGATGTGCCGTCTGGCTTATATTTGGCTGAAGGATTTGTGATAACTTCAATCCGTTCAATCATATTGGCCGGAAGCTGCTGCAAAACCGCAGCCCGGTTAGCGCCCATAAGACTTGAAGGTTTTCCATTTATCAAAACCATTACATTTTCAGATCCACGCAGACTTACATTTCCTTCAATATCAACTTGTAATGATGGGATATTTTGCATCAGGTCGCTTACAGAACCCGTTGTTGACAATAAATCTTTTCCAACATTAAATACTTTACGGTCAATTGAATTGGTGAATGTGGATTTTTCACCGGTTATTTCAACTTCTTTTATCTCATTTGCTGTTGGTTCAATTAACAGTTCGCTAGCATCATAATTCTTGTTCTGTTGGCCAATTGTAAATGATTCCGTATTTTTTTTAGCATATCCCAAAAAACTGTAGCTAAGATAATATTCGCCATCTGCAATTTTTCCAAATTCAAACTTGCCTTTTATATCTGAAACTGTACCTTGAATAATGGAATCGTTGTTTTTTTCATGAATGTTGACATTTGCAAATTCAATAGGCCGCTTGGTTGAATTTTCAATAATAGTTCCTGAAACGTTTCCTGAATTTTGGTTTTGCCCAATAATTAATAATGTTTTTATTCCAATAAAATATAGAAGAATGATAAATTTTTTCATAGAAATTTTTAGATAGAGATATCTGCATTTATTATTAAATTTGATAAATAAGTTCTGATTGAAATGATATTAAAGGGTTTAATTTATTTCGGGCGACGAATTCGATTCATCATCTTTATTATCTTCTTCAATTCCATTTCCATTTTCTCTTTTTAAAATTTTGCCGCCGATATCGAGAGTTACTTTCAATTTTTCTCCATCTTTTTTAAGTCCAATTTTATACACTTTTGCATTGGCGGTTTCTGAAAAAAGAGATTCAATAATCTTGTAGCCAGCAAATTCCTTCGATAAAGTTGCTTTTATATTTGAGGGAATCTCCTTTCTATCAATTTCATGTTCAGTTTTAATCCAAATACCTTTGACATCAAAGAGTACTGAATATTCATTCCCATTTTTTCTAAATTCAGCTTCCCATACTTGCAAGTTTTCATTATCCCAAATTACTTTTTTAATATTTGGAAATTTTTGCTTGAAAGTCTTTCTAACACTTGTTGGCACTGGTTTAACTTTTTGTCCACAAACATCTGAATGAATGAACAATAAGATTACTGCGATTATAAATAAGTTTTTCATTCTTACACGTTTTAAATGAATAATAAATGAAAATAGAAGATGATTAAAAAAAAAGTTTTAGATCATTTTAATGATTATAAATAAACGTGTTCATGTTAAAACTTAATATAAAAAGGCTTGAACCTTCCAAGCCTTCATTTCATTTGATGTTTAATCCTTATCGTCTTCATCTCCTTCTTTGCCTTGCTCCTGCTTCAATACTTTTCCATTGATATCAATGCTGACTTCGACTTTTTTGCCATCTTTTTTAATTTCAAATTCATAAACTTTTCCATCTGTAGTTTCAGAAATTGCGGATTCAGAGATTTTGCATCCCGCAAATTCTTTGAATAAGGTTGAATTTACAACTTCTGGAATATCAGTTAAACTGATTTCATATTCGGTTTCCTTCCACAACCCATTTTCATCAAAATTGGCTGAATATTCTTTATTGTCCATCTTAAATTCAGCTTCCCATTCTTTGTCATTTTCTTTACTCCATACAACTTTTGTGGCTTTTGGAAATTTTTGTGCAAAAGCTGTCTTGATATTAGCAGGAACATTTTTATCTGTTTGTCCAATAGCATTTAAGCTAAAAAATGCCGCGATTGTAATTACCATTAATAAGTTTTTCATATTTTACTGTTTAAAGTTAATAATAAGGTAAAATTAAAAGGTGATTCTAATGAAATTCTAAAGTTGAAATTATTTCCATTTTATCCTATAACCTACATTCCATTCAATAAAATCAGAAACATGAAATGCGTAATCCCTCAACGTTATACCAGCAAAAAAATAATCTGAAAAGTGATATTTCAAACCAATTCTTTGATGAAAAACCGGTGATTGATTCTTTAAATCTTTTCTATAAATATAAAATGCGGGTTGCAAGATTAGTGACAATTTATTTACAACCAATTCAAACGAAGGGTAAATGCTGACTTGAAGTTTATCACCAAAAGGCACTTTAACTTCAACCAATTCATTATTATCTACTGCTACTTGCGCATTTACTGAACCATCATAAGAAAATGTCATTCCAAATCCGATTTTTGATTTATAACTGATTTGTCTATTGTAAGCTGTTGACAGCCCAAAAACAGGGAAAAAAACACCTTCATATTTTTCTTTGATATTGACACTGACCGAATCATAAATAACATTTTTTGCGCCTCCAAAAGCGGATATCAGCCATTCATTTTCTTTGATATATTTTGGAACTTCTTGCTTTTGGAAATCCGGTGGATTATAGAAATTATATCTGATGCTTATTTTGGGTGCAATGATATTGATTCCAAAATTGGGCTTTTTTAATGCTCCATTCGAAAAATGGGTAAGGCTAAATCCAGCAACAATAGCAATTCTTTTACTTAATAAATATTCATAATTTAATCCGGCATCGATCAAAAAAGATTCACCAGCACCAATTGCAATATTATATTGATTGGTGACTGGATTATATGATTTCCAATTAAAGGTGGCGCCGAAACCAATTTCATAATTGAAGGATGATTTTTTCCATCGGATAAAAGGTGAATTGAAAAAGCCGTAAAGTGCAATTGGATATCCAATATCTTCAGGATCATAAAAATCAGCAACATACAATCCAATTCCCCAGTTTGGATATTTATACAACTGCTCCCAAAGCTTGTCACCTGTCGATTGCGTGGAAAATTTAATTGAGAATGCCTGAAATGCATTAATTACAGCAGCTTCATCGTTGGTTCCTTTTAAAAAATCATTCGTTGGAAAAACATAGCCTTTCTGATACATTCCCTGTAAAGATGAATTTTTCCATTTCCTGCTTTTCTGAACTTTGGAAGAATCTATCTGGGCATTGCTTACAAAAGTAATTAATAAGAATAGCAGAAGATAGAGGTTTTTCATATTTTAATTTTCAGGTTTCAGGTTTTCTACTATTGAATTTCTTATAATTAATTTTAATAAACCTGGTAAAACTATCAATAATAATGGCAATGCAACTATCAAACCGCCAATTACGGCAATAGCCAATGGTTGATGCATTTGCGCTCCGGTTCCAATGCCCATAGCAAGTGGTGTTAGTGCAACAATAGCTCCAATGGCTGTCATCAATTTGGGGCGCAAACGAGCCGAAATTGCAAATTTCAGCGCATCATTTACATTAGAATTCTTTAATTCGGATAAAAATTGTTGAATGGTAAAAATGGAATTTTCACCAATAATTCCAATAATCATAATCAACCCCATATAACTGCCCACATTTAACGGAGTTTGGGTTATAAATAAGGCTAACACGCTGCCCGAAATTCCTAAAATGCTTATAAAAAGTACAGTTAATGAGAGTTTTAAACTTTTAAACATAAATAAAATGACAGTAAAAACCAGCAAACCACCAAGAATCAATATTTTAAGCAATTCCGAAAATGATTTTTGCTGTTCGGCATAAGAGCCGCCGTAAACAATCTGATAAGTTGGTGGAAGATTTAATTTCCTCAATTTTTTTTGAATGTCTTTAATTACGCTTCCCAAATCGCGATTGTTAAGCCGCGCTGTAATTACACCCATAGTTTGCAGATTTTCTCTTTCAATTTCTGCAACACCGCTCTCAATTTTGAAATCGGCAAATTGGTTTAAAAGAAAATAATCGCCTGTTGAAGTGCAAATCCGAGCCTGCTTTATTTTTTCTATGGGCGTTTTGTTATTTTGTGGGAATATCATCCTGATATCAGTAAGTTGTTCTTTTTCGGGAATTGAACCAACCACAGTTCCTGCCAGATAAGTTTCGGTTTGCGCTTGTAAATCCGCAGCAGTCAATCCAAATTGTTTCAATTTATCTTCTTTTGGAATAATTCTCAACATTGGCCCGGCAATTATAATTCCGTTAAAAACATCGGCTGTTCCTTCCACTGTTTCAACGCTATCGGCAATTTGTTTCGCTAATTCTTTTAATTTATCGTGGTTGTCTCCAAATATCTTAATTTCAATGGGCTGTACACTGGCCATCAAATCACCAATCATATCGCCAATTACCTGTCCAAAATCAACTTCGAGAGCGGGCAACGTACTTTCAATTTTTGAACGGATTTCATCCGAAACTTCTTCGGTTGTATTGTCACGCTTTTGTTTTAGTTCAATCAGATAATCGCCAGTATTGGGCTCTGTAATAAAAAAACCCATTTGCGTGCCTATTCGTCTTGAGTATGTTTTAACTTCAGGTGTATTTTCAATTATTTTATCCACTTCGTTTAACATTCTGTTGGTTTCTTCGAGCGAAGTCCCCGGCGGCGATATAAAATCCAAAACGATTGAACCTTCATCCATTTCGGGTAAAAAGCCTGTAGGAAGTTTTGGAACTATATAAATAATTGAAATGATTAAAAGTGCTGTAAAAGCCACACTGATAAATGGTTTAGCAATAAAAAATTCAATCCATTTATGATTTTTTGAAGTTTCACCATGGTTCTTTTTTGTAAACTCTTTATCTTTTGAAAAGACAAGATAAATGACAGGTAAACCAAGCCAGGTAACAAAAAAAGAGCAAAGCAATGTAATAATCATTGTTTCGGTAAGGATTTTAAAATACGCACCGGCAACACCTGTCATCAACTCAAATGGAATAAGTATTACAATTGTGCTCAATGATGAACTAACCATGGATGGGAAAAGAAAACGAATGGCTTTGCCAACTAATTCTTTGGGCTTTCTATCAGGAAATTCTTCGTGTGTGCGATGAATCTGCTCAACCACAATAATTGCATCATCAATAATTAATCCGATGGAAGCAGCAATGGCTCCAATAGTCATGATATTGAAATCAAATCCAATAAAACTGAGACTACTAAATGTTAATGCCAATGTTAATGGAATTGTAACTAAAATTACCGTGCTCGCTTTAAATGAGCGCAAAAAAATGATAACAACCACAATGGCAAGCATTAAACCAATCCAAAGCACATCGATAATACTGCTTATACTTCTGTTAACAAACTCTGCCTGATTATAATAAGGTTTCAGAGCATAGCCTTTTGGCAATATTTTGTTCAGTTCTTTAACTTTTTCCTCTACTTGAGTCGAAACATCTATTAAATTGCTGTTAGGCTGCTTAAAAACAACAACCAGTGGAACATCATTTCCATCGGCCTTAATTTTAACATATTCGTTACGTTCCGAAATTTCAACAGTAGCAATATCTGAAATTTTTATTTTCCGTACTGCATTATCAAACAGAACAAGGTTTTCGAGTTGTTGCTTATTTTTAATGGTAGCATCGGTAACAGTTAAATATAATCGGTTGTAATCAATTGTATAGCCATTTGATTTGATAAAATCGGTTTCCTGTAAAGCTTTATTGATGTCCTGCGGACTTATTTTTAATAAGCTTAACTTTTGTTCATTTAAAACAATCCTGAATTCTTTTTCCTTTCCTCCCATCACTTCAATTGATGAAACGCCCACAACCCTTGACAAATATGGTTTAACAAGATATTCTGCTACTAGTTTCAATTCCACTTGATTTTTTGATGTGGATTGAAGCGAATATCCCATAACCTGCAAGATGGAAGGATTCATTTTTTCGATAGTGATTTCAACATCAGGTGGTAAGCTGCTTTTTATCTGTGCAATTTGCGATTCAACTCGTTGCTTATCCAAATCTATATCTGAACCCCAATCCATAAATGCAGAAATTTCGCAACTTCCCATGCTGGTAATGCTTCGTATTAAATGGAGATTTTCAACTTTTTTAATTGCATTTTCGATAGGTTTGGTAACCGTAACCATCATTTTATCAACAGGTTGCTCTCCATTTTCGGCTATCACTTTAATTTTTGGAAAAGTAACGTTTGGAAACAACGATGTTTTTGTAGCGTTATAGGATAATGTACCACCAATTAGAATAAGCAGTAAAATTACAGCTATCGGACTTTTAAACCTGACGAAGATATTTTCCATTATTTAGAAATTAGCAATTGGAAATTAGAATTTATCGGTTATAATTCAAATGGTTCAGGTTCAAATTATTTTACAATAATTACAACTGAACTGTCAGGTAATCCATAGGCACCTTCGCTGATTACTAAATCATTAATCTTTAAATCAGAAGAAAATACTTCAATCAAGCTATCATTTTCAATTCCTTTTTTGATTGGAATTTTAGTTGCTATGCTATCATTTATAATTTTCATTACCCAAAATTCGCTTTGGGTTTCGTTGGTCATAATTGCTTCTTTTGGGAGTATATTTGATTTATTGTGAAGTGAATTAACAAATTGTACAGTCAGGTTCAAATTTTCGGGCAATTGTCTGTTTGAAATTGGTTTAATCAACACATTTTGAGTCTGATTCGATTCGTTAACCGATGGTAATATCTGATAGATCGAACCATCAACTGAAGAATTATCAGATAGCAAAATTTTACATTTTGTGCCTGTTTTAATTAAAGAATTATATTCGAAAGGAATATTAACCTGTACCATCAAATCTTTATTTTCAATAATGCTGCATAATGGTCCGCCTTCAACTGTAAATACACCTGTTCCATTAATATTGAGTTCACTTATCATTCCATCTGATGAGGCCAATACTTTTATGGCAATTGAATTTAATGTTTCTAAAGCTTTATTCTCTTTGGTTTGAATTTCGAAAAGAATATCGTTTTTATGGACAATATCACCAAATTTTACATTAATTTTTTCGATGTAACCAGTTATCGGCGAAATAATTAAATTCTTTTTCAGATAAACAATTTTACCATTTAAAGTAATATTATTTTCAATATCGCCCTGCAAAACAGTCACCGTTTTAACTGTAATTATTGGTATTTGCTCTTCTTCAGTTTCCTCTGACTTGCCATTGTTACAAGAAATTAAACCAAATAAAATCAATAAGTTAAATAATAATAGTTTTCTAATCATATTTTATTTTTTTCATTCAATTATTTTCGCATTTAAGGATTCACCCCTTCCTAAAAGTTCCAATAATTATAAGAATTGATCAGGATTTGTTTTTCAATTTTTATCAATTCTCTTTCTCGGTTTTGCGCATAAATATCTTTTATCAGATTTTTGAAATCCATAATTGATACTTCACCTAGTCCTAACTCCCTTATATACATAGACATCAATTCAATATACTGATCTGATTGCGCTTCAATAATTAATAATTTTTTATCAAGTGATTGAATCTGGTTTAGTATTTTGTTTTTATTGATATTTCTTTGTCTACTGAAATCACTCTTCTCAAATTCTATTGTTTGTTGATTTACAATCGATTTTTCCCTTTCAATTTTCCGCTGGTTTCCATCGTAAATATTCATCACGAAACTTAAGCCAGTGCTAAATCCCAAACGGTTTATCGTTGGAATGTAAATGGCATTAAGACCTGCATTGGCAAAAAAGTTCAGTTGTGGTTTGTATTTTAATTCAAGAATTGATTGTTCAGCCTGGATATTTAAACTATCAAGCATATATGATTTTAAAAATGCTGAAACAGTTGTTGTATCTGGTTTTAATTGCAAATTAATTTGCTGAAGGTCAACTGAAAAGGTATCTGAAATTCCGCAAATCAGGTTCAAATCATACAAATTGCTTTTATATTCGTCCTCAAAAATATTTTTTTCGATTCCATAATTTTGATATTCAATTTGTAAAAGCAATAAATCGGTTTGCTTGTAAATCGCATTTTCAACCAACTTATTCAATGTTTGAAGGTCATCTTTCAATTGTGATAGTATCATCAAATTGTTTTCGATTTCAATTTTCGATTTAAGGCAGAGAATGTACTGATAATTAACAATTTGTTCCAACTCATGAATTGTAATGGCAATGCTATTTTCATTTTGTTGATGTAAAATATTCGATTTTTCTGAAAAACTCCTGAATTTCGAAGCTGTAAAAATGGGTTGACTAATAGAAACAACAGCCTGGTATTGACCGCCATCAGTACTTGCCAAATCGTAACCAGTATAATTATCAGCACCTTCAGAAACCCATTGAAATTTATTTGTACCATTATCGTGGGATACAATTGGTGCAAACAGAATGCTAGCTTCTATGTTAATTTCAGGCTTTGAAAGCATACTTCTAATTTGCTGCAGATCGAGTTCCGCAATTTTAATTTCATTTCTACTTTTATTGATTAATGGGCTATTAACTTTTGCCTGATCCAGATAAAAATTCAAATCTCGTTTTTGGGATATGATGTTCCCTGAAAGAATAAATATTAAAATAATAAAACTTATAATTTTCATTTCAAGCAATTTTTTAAATAGGTAAAATTAGAAAGCAATGAAACTCGATTTCATCTTCAATAATCAGAATTTTCATGCTGCAAATTAATGAATTAATTCTAAAGGAAATCATAAACAGCTGATGAAGGTGTGTGTTTTTTTGAAAAAAATGAAAAAATCATAAAATGAAAAAAGTTTCCTTCAATTAAATCGGTCCAATCATATCAATTAAATTGCCATATAAATCTTCAAAAACCATAACTTTTCCGTATTTTTCATTAGATGGCTCACGCACAATTTTTACTCCATTTGCCTTTAAATTATAATAGTCGGTTTGCAAATTATCGGTATTTAAAAATAGGAAAACCCTGCCACCGGTTTGGTTTCCAACACGGCTTTTTTGTTCTTCATTGGCAGCTTTTGCAAGTAGCAGGCAACATTCATTCGTACCTTGTGGCTTAATCACAACCCATCTTTTGATATCTGACATTTGGGTGTCCTCAACGAGTTCAAAGCCTAAAACCTGAGTATAAAATTCTATTGCTTTGTCGTAATCGTCAACAACAAGGGTAATTTGAGCCACTCTTTTTATAGCCATTTTGTTTTCTTTTTACCTTAACAATTTAAAAATCTGTTCATTTCTATTCCGGACAAAATCATTGCAAAGCTAAAAGAAATATTTTCAGAATCTATAATTGTGCATGGATTTGATTCCGTTTCCATGCGCTAAAATTCATCCAATTTGTGAAATAATTGGAACATAGTTTTTGCCATACTTTTTGGCACATTTTGGGCAAGTTGTATACCACATGAACCACTTTTTGATGTTAAATCCTTTTGATTTTGCAGCGTTTTCAAAGTCTTTACTCCATTTACCTGTATCCTTGAATGGCCCTTCGTATACTTTGCTGTAAAATTTGCCGCTAAGTGTTGTATTTTCAGCATCGGCAATTTCTTTGTCTACAGCAAGATAAACGTCAATGTTCCATTTGGATGTATGATCTGAAAGGCAAATCCAATCAGGTGAGTTTGCACCACTTTTAGTAAGTTTTTCGTTTAGCCTTTTCATAACTTTGCCAAAATTCATTGGCATATAAAAAAAGGTAAATATTCAGTCCTTTATGAATTTTTTATTGGTCCATTCAAATGTTTTGTCATCCCATGGAGCAGGGTCAAATTTTGGACAGCATATTGCATCAGTTTCTTGTTGAGTTGTCATAATAACCTCCTTTTTAAATCAATTTATATTTGAATAATTTATTATTTCCAACAAAGAAATCCTTATTATTGCTAATAAATCCAGAATAATTGCAAACTGGACTAAGCTCAAAATTGCATAGTATTCAAATTTTGCCAATCAAATTTACGGCTTTTTTTATCATTTTGGGAATGGTGTAAATTAAATCGATTAAAACGTAAAACCTTTTCTTTTCTAAATGTGTGTGGTTTGAAATTGTGCCATCAATTTTGACCATTAAAAATTTGTTTAATGAAATTGCAGTTCATATAAGCTTCTCTTTTTATATTCCACTTCGGCCATTGGGAGGTTTACTCTTTCATTTTATCAGGATCTTGCCTTGAATCAAAAATATCTGTGATGTAGATGTATTCCCCGATAACCCTGTAAATTATTTTGTAATGGCTTTCGATTATACGGCGATGGTCTAGCCTAAATGTTCTAAATATGGCTCTTTCTGGCCCTTAAATGGGTTTAAAAGCAATGTGTCCGCTTTATCCAGGATTTTGTCCCTGATTTCGATAAGTTTTTAATGTGTTACCTTAGTTGCAATAAATCCTAATGTTTCTTCAAGACCGTTAAGTTCTTGTTCGGTGTAAACAAGTTTCATTATTTGCCGACGTATAGGATCCTTTGTTCTATTTCTTGCCTTGAAAAGAACTTTCCAGTAAGGATGTCTTCTTCCGATTTTTTAGCACGGGTTTCAAGCTTGGCAATTAATACTGCTTCTTTACGAAGTATTTCATAAAATTCATCTATCGTGTTTTCGCTTGCATAGTGCAGGTAGCTATGGATAAAATCCCTTTTTTCGATTATACTCATAAATTCTATTGTTTTTTCTACTACAAATTTAACGTTTTTATTTTACATTTTTAACAACTAATAATATCTTGCACTATTATAATTGTTTACATTTAAAAGCCCTGCTGGTGGGCAAGGCTCTTTATCTTTTCTTTGCTGGCACAAGTTAAATAAAATTGCGCTATCAGGGGTAATTTCTATTTAATAACTACTATTGATTTCTTATTAAAATATCCAAATATTCAAGTTGTCTATTTTTAAAGAGTGTTCATTCCATAATGGGAATAATTTTTATTTTTTCTTATTGCTCTTACCTTCAATATAAGTCATGAATTTTTCTCCGTCCTGCGACATTTCAAATTTTGTATTGACCATTTTATTGTCCAATAAAGTATAAGTCAATCTGAAAATAGGAACATTTTGGATTTTTTCGCTTGTTAAAACAATAGATTTCTCGTCATAAGTAATTGTATAATTTATAGTGTGGTTTTCATTATCGAAGTAGATTGCTTTTGAAGGAACTCCAGTATAATCAAGATAAACAATCATCAGATCATCATGGATAACTTTGGGTTTTCCATCTTTTGCAGGATATTCGGAATGGCTCTTCCTGACAAGAATATTTTGATCAAGATCTAGCTTAAAAGAAAATTTTCCACCTCCTTGGCCAGGTTCTCCGCTTCCTTCGCCAACCCATTCGCCAATTAACCAATTCCATTTTTCCCAGGTAGAATTTTGTTGTCCGAAACTGGTTGTTAAAAATCCCAACAATGCGATTGTCAATATCAATTTTACTTTCATAGTTTTTATAATTATTTGTTATGTTTTTAGCGTCTTTTGTCCATTTTTTAACATAATTAGTGCTTTTTCTGCCCTTACCAATCTGGTAGCTTCCTGCTTTGCTGAACCAACCCAATCGCAGTAACCTTTTTTGTATGATTGGGCCAAGGTTTCGAAAAAAGTTTTAGCTTGTTCATCTTTATCAAGCAAAACCTCAAGTTCATTTGGTATTCCTTCTATGTGTTCTCCTTTTTTTAACATTGTATTTCGCTTAATTGATTAAAGTCTATAAAATAAAGATGATCACTCGCCAAAAAAATAATAAGCTACTCATTATAAATATTATGCGTCTCATTCACAAATAGTCCAGTTTTTTGGTTTAGTTCAACAATCATATCTGAAATAGTCTCCAAGCTTTCGCTCATTTCGTTATTTAATTGATTGGAAGCTTCAAATTTAGTCGAAGCATCGTTTATCTTTGATTTAATATCTGAAAAAAGCAAGGCAATCTCTTGCAAATAAGGTTTTATTTTCTCAGATTCATTTCCAGATGATTCAGCCAAATGCTTTACTTCGGTTGCAACTACCGAAAATCCCCGTCCAAGATCACCTGCCCTGGCAGCTTCTATAGCTGCATTCAAAGATAAAATATTGGTTTGTCGTGCAATCGATGAAATGCTGTGTGCTATTCTGTCAAACTCATTTAATTTGCTATTATTAGAATTTACGGTTTGCAATAAATCATTGAATTCAGTTTTCAGAAACAATGTAACCCGTTGCATTTGAATAATAAACGACTTCACTTTTTCACTTTGTTGTTGCAAAATATCTGAGGTTGTTTTCACACTTATAGCCAAACCAGAAATTACGTTTGTTTTAAAATGATAACAATTCTCTTTCCGGTTAAGCCCATTATGTATAGCAACGGCCATACGCTCACATGTATCATATCCGCAAAAGGCACAGTTATAAAAGTCTTCTTCTTTTAGTTTTTGCATTTCAATATACAAACCGCTTAATTCCTTTTCGGATGGTATAATAACACGATTATTAGCCGACAAGTCCTTATAACTTCTGGCATAGGTTTCACGTTTCCAATAACTGTTGAGCATTTTATCTACCTTTTTGGGCGAAGTGTACTTTCGTTGAGCTTCCCTGTTTCGCTTTTCAACATGAAACTCAATTTCATCGGGATGCTTGTCCTCATTCAATGTTCCTGGACCGCCATTACATCCGGCATGACAATTAAGGCAATCTACAAGCACCGGCGCATAACCTGCTTTGATTTGTTTGTTTAGAGTTTCTAAATAAGGATAGATTACTTCACGGCCTTCAATTTTTCTTGAAATTTGGCCAATTGTGGGAACTTCGCGTTCAGCAGTGCGCAACAAGCCACCTGGCGTTGAAAACAATACCGCACGTTCGGCAGGTGGATTATCATATTCGGTATCCTGAAATTGCAATAAATCAATGTCATTATCGTCAATTAATTTTTTTAGTGATTTAATGGTAACATTGTAATCGCCTATTCCAACTTCGTCAAACTCCCTGCGTTTTGCAACACATGGCGATATTACAGCAATTTTGTGATGGGCATATTGAGGATAATAATTCCGAATCATCTTCATGGTATGCATCATCGGGCTGTCAGTAGGTGCCAGGTATGGTATCAAATCCGGTTTATAAATTTGGATATAAGTAACAATTGCCGGACAAGGTTGCGAAATTATTGACCTTGGCTTATTGTTTTTAAGATGATCAACATAAGATTTTATGGTAAGTTCAGCGCCAAAACTTACATCAAAAATGGCTTCAATTCCCAATTCTTTTAAAAATGAATTTATTTTCAAATATTGATTTGGAAAATTAGATGCAATTGCGGGAGCGACCACGGCTACCATCCGGGTTTTATTGCGGATGGCATCAATGAATTGTGAAATATCGTCACGATAGTTCCGTGCATCATGAGTGCAAGCTTTTATGCAGGCCCCACAAGCCAAACACATATCATTTATTACTTTTACAGTTTCACCACTGCCATCATTACAATATTTAATTGGGCAAACTGAAATACATTTATGGCAATTCACACATTTTTCTTCATCAACATCGAGCACATGGCTTAGAGTAATTGTGTTTTTCATATTAGTAGTAATGTAATTGGAGCTGCATTAATAATACAAACAAATTTAAATCGATTTCTAAGATATACAAAATAAATAGCTTCCCAAAATGTAAACAATACTTCTCACCTTGGATGTTCAACTAGCTAACTATTAATACTTATAACATAATTAAAAAGTGAGAAAAGTATATATTTTTCATCAACAAAATGAAATTATTTCATCTTTTGCAATATTTCAATCAAATCATCTGCTTTTCTAGCAATTTCAACATTTTCGTCCATTACTTCAATAATAAAATGATTGTTGTTGAAAGTCCCACGAACCATTTCGAAATCTTTATCCTTTGTTTCGTCTCCACCATCAATGCCATATCCAACATGACTATTGGCATTGAATTCTTTCTCTGCATCTTTTAATATTAAATTGTTCAAGCGGGTGGCATTTAATTTCCAATCCTTAATAATTTGAATTAATTGAGCAGTTGTAACGTTATTTATATCAAAACCAGTAAATTGATTGATCAGGTTAGCGCACCATGACCATGCATATTTTCGATAATTCAAAAACTCTGTTTGAAGCGATTCCGACAGTGATGTTACTGAATTAACTTCGCAAGATTTTACAGACTCTAAAATGGCCTCGACTTTTTTTAATGGAACAATCATTCCAGATGCATCGATCCATTTCTCAAAATATTCCTCGGGATGTGAATTAAGCTTAACTCTAACTGTTTCAATTGAATTTAAATTATAAAAATCGCCCAACTTATAAAGTATTTCATTGCCAATGTATATTTTAGTAGCCATTTCGTAGTAACTCAAGGCAGTTTTTATCATCAGGTTAAAAATGATCACCCCTTTATAAATGATATATTCCTGATCTTTTTTTGCTTTTTCATTCAATTGCTTAAGTACTTTTGTACCTGCAATTATCTTACTGATAATGTAAGGATTATAAAGTTCGAAATTTATCAAATCAAGTCTCTCTCTATCATTCCTCCGGTCACGTTTGGGCCATTTCATACTGTCACGCTTTGTACCTACAGAGCAAAGATTAAAAGCTGGAGTTAATTTTGTTTTTCCATCATGCTCATTGATAAAAGAAAAAGGTAATTCAGAACTATCAAAATTGGCATAATGCTTACCAATAATAACAGAATAAGCACCGGTTCTGGATGGCCATAAAAGGTATGAATACGATCCTGTTTTGGAACCGCGTTCAAGAACCCCCTGATGAACAGGTCCTATTTTGTACATATGGTTGCTTTGATTTGTGCCGCTTCCTGCATTGTAAAATGAAAATAACCCGGCAATCAATAAGGTAGATTTGTGATGAGTAACTGTATATGGACCGGCAAAAACAGAACAAGCTTCACTATGAAAGGCTTCACAATTTGCGAAAAACACAGAATTTTCAGCTGAAAACTGTTTTCCAATCTGTACACCTTGGCCTACAAAACAATTCAAAACCAATGCACTTTCTTCTACAATTGAACCCGAATGTATAATAAAATTTTTAGCTGACACCCCATGTCCGATATTTGTTGGCGCAAAAGAGGTACTACATATGCTGCCATTTTCGAGTAAATATGCACCATCAACTTTAGCAAATTCGCCAAAATTGACATTTTTTATTGTAACCGTATTTGAAATTTGTGTATTATTTTCCACCCTTCCGATATATGATTTTTTTGAAGAAACATAATTTTCAATCAATTTTTTGATAGCTTCAATCATTTCAAAATCATGACGATACATAACCATAAAATATGCAATTTGGGCTGTAAGCTTATCATAAATTGCGAGTCCACGGCCTCCGCCTTCATTCAAAACATTTATTTCTGTACCATTTCCAAATGTTGATTGTCCTGTAACTAACATGCTTCCAACATTATCTATCACCACATTTTTTTTAATGTGATAGTTTGCAAGCGTCCTAACATTCGAAATCAGGCAGTTGTCATCTATTACGCAATTTTGAATAAAAGAATGATAAACACCAGTCGATTTTAGAACTCCTTTTTCTAATTCCATTTTATTGTTGAAAACCCCCAATTTAATATCGCCGGAAAATTGCGAGTTGCAAACTGACAAAGGGTTAAAGCCTTCTTTAACTGAAACTTGTGACCAATCATCAGCTAAACAGCCCTGTTGAACCAAGGTTGCTATTTCATCTTTATTGATGTTTCTATAACTCATAGCATTTGTAATTATACCGATATCTACTATAACAAAACGATTAAACAGCTGGAATATTAGCCAGTGTCTCAGATTCCATATCTTTAAAATATTTTACAGTTCCCACTTTCAGTTCCATGGTAGATTCATCATCGCAGCAAATTACACTTTGTTTGTGCAATTGAAGCATTGAAATGGTCCACATGTGGTTTACCCCTTCTTCAATTCCTTTTCTAACAGCATGTGCTTTTCCATAACCATTTATTATGATTAAAACTTCTTTTGCGTCCATTACTGTACCAACTCCAACAGTCAGTGCAGTTTTTGGCACTTTAGATATTTCACCACCAAAAAAACGGCTGTTTGCAATCATTGTTTCGTGGGTAAGCGGTTTAATCCTGGTGCGGGATGTCAATGAAGCACCAGGCTCGTTAAAGGCAAGATTTCCATCACGCCCAATTCCGCCTAAAAACAAATTAATTCCGCCATAACTTGCTATTTTTTCCTCATAATCATTGCATTCCTTTTCCAAATCTAAAGTATTTCCATCCAGTATATTTATGTTTTCGGTTGGAATATCAATATGGCTAAATAGATGGTAGTTCATACTATAGTGATAGCTTTGTGGATGATCTTCAGCAATTCCGACATATTCATCCATGTTAAATGTTATTACGTTTTTAAAGGATATTTTGCCCTTTTTATATAGATCAACCAAGTTTTTATAAACTCCAACCGGCGATGATCCGGCGGATAATCCAAGAATAAATGGATTTTTGGAAGAGGGATTAGCTGCTTTTATTTTAGCAACAATATAATGGGCAGTCCAAATGCTCAATCTTTCAAAATTCTCGTGTATAAGTATTCTCATAACTCCATTTTTTTTGCGTAGATGATTGTAATAAATAGCTTTTAAACAATGAATTGTATACAAAAAAGTTAAGTGAATATAAAAATCGATAATATCAAAATTAAATAAATTTTAGAGAAATAATCTAAATCATAAAAGCTTAATTTGATATTATTCAAAAGCATTGTTGAATGACAATAATCATGCAATTAACAATTTGATAGCGCATGATTTAAATAAAAAAACAAGAATTAAAAATGATGTGTATATTTGCTGATAATTCAAAAATATTGGATATTTTTTAATGAACTTTTATTATAATAAATTAATAATTTTCTATTTAAACCTAAAAATACTAAATATGAATATCAAATTATTACTTCGTTGTTCAATCTTCTTTTTATTTGTTGGTCTGGCATTCAATTCATGTCATCACGGAAATTCAAATATTGGAGAATCAGACAGTGATGACATTTTGAAAATAAAAGAACCAATTTTTGTTTTTGTTGGTACCTACACTGAAAATCAAGTTAATGCAACTGAAAAATCCAAAGGTATTTATGTGTACAAATTGGATCCAAAATCAGGTGAATTAAGCTTTGTCTGTGCTTCGCCCGAAACTGTTAATCCTTCTTATCTAGTCATCCATCCTTCAAAAAAATGGCTTTATGCAGTTAACGAAGTGGGTGAAGGCGATAAAAAAGGCTACATTAGCGCATTTAGCATTGATCTTAAAAACAAGCAGTTACCATTTATCAATTCTGTTCCATCGCAGGGAACTTTTCCTTGTTATATCAACGTTGATCATTCTGGTAAATATGCTATGGCGGCAAATTACGGTAATGGAACTGTAGCTCTGTTTTCGATCAAGGCTGATGGTTCTTTATCCGAATCAATTTCAATGCACCAACATATGCGAAAAATGACCGATGGACCTGAAGTTCAGCCTCATGCTCACATGATAATTCAAGGCCCAGGTGAACAATTTGTTTATTCCAGTGATTTGGGAACTGATATGGTTTGGGTTTACAAACTTGATACAATTCATGGTAAGCTTGAACCTGCACTACTTCATATTCCTACGCAAAATGGTTCGGGCCCAAGGCATATTGAATTCCATCCGAAAAAACCATGGGCTTATGTTATCAATGAGTTAAACGGAACTATCGAAGCTTTTGAAACTGGTCAGAAATTTGCTAATTGGAACCGTTTTCAAACCATTTCAACATTGGCAGCCAACGACAGCGGGCCGGCATCTTGTGCTGATATCCATATTGCACCTTCGGGAAAATATTTGTATGCATCAAACCGTGGAGAAAAAAACAATCTGGCAATCTATGCAATTAACCAAGAATCTGGCGAACTGGAATTTATTGGCCATCAGGCAGCCGGTGGAAAAACACCGCGTAATTTTGTTATCGATCCAACCGGAACTTTCCTTCTGGTCGCAAACCAAAACACCAACAATATTGTTACTTTCAGAATTGATAAAGCAACAGGCAAACTGGTTGAAACAGGAAAATCGGTAACAATTCCATCACCTGTTTGTTTGAAATTCTTTTAATTTGCACCTATAATTTATATCGCTCAATTCTACTTAATGCAAAAACTATTTTCAATCGGACTAATTATTTTCTTCATATTTAAGGTTCAAGCGCAATCGCTTGATTCTACAAATTTGCCCTTGATTATAATTGATACCCACGGGATGATAATACCTGATGACAACAAAATAACTGCTTCGATGAGGATTATTTCAAACGGCTTAGACAAAAAAAACTGCCCCAATGATACAGGAAATATCTATTCCGGAGAAATTGGGATTGAAATAAGAGGCAGATATTCAGCAAGTTTACCTCAAAAGCCCTATGGATTTGAAACAAGGGATTCATTCGGACAAAATCTTAATGTTTCTCTTTTAGATATGCCAAAAGAAAATGATTGGATTTTGCTTGCCAATTATAACGATAAATCATTTGTTCGAAATTCTCTGGCATTTAAAATCTTCCGCGACATGGGACACTATGCCCCAAGAACAAAGCTTTGCGAGGTAATTGTTGACGATAATTATCAAGGCATTTATAATCTTACAGAAAAAATAAAAATAGATAATGACAGGCTTAATATCGATAAACTTATTTCGACTCAAAATGCAGGTGATGAGCTAACCGGGGGATATGTATTTTCAATTGATTATTACGATTGGTCAGATTCATGGCTTGGAAGCTATGCTCCACTTGGATATCCAAACAAGCAAGTTTATTTTGTGTATAATTTCCCTAAGCCTAATGAAATTAGCCCAACCCAAAAAACTTACATCCAGAATTTTGTAACAAATCTTGAAAAAAATCTATATGGAACTGAATTTAAAGATCAAAATATAGGATATACTACTTATTTTGATGTTCAATCATTTATAGATTATTTTATTGTAAACGAGCTGGCCAGAAATGTAGACGGATATAAAAAAAGTTGTTTTTATAACAAATCAAGGAATTCAAAAGGTGGCAAAATTGCTGCTGGGCCAATTTGGGATTTTGATTGGGCCTGGAAAAATATTTGGGATTGTTCTATTTTTGCAGCAACCGATGGTTCCGGTTGGGCTTATAAAATTCTAGGATGTGACCCTTGGCCAACCCCAACAGGCTGGATTCCCAGATTAATGCAAGATCCGGCATTTGTTGATGCGCTAAAATTAAGATATACATCTTTGCGTAAAAACATTTTAAGTAATGCTTCACTTATAAATTATATCGATTCAGTAAATACTTTGATTGCAGATGCACAAGTCAGGCATTTTCAAAAGTGGCCTATTTTAGGCGAAAATGTTGGAGCACCTGAAGTGGATCCAATTCCTGATACTTTTGAAGGTGAAACATCTAAGTTTAAAAACTGGATTATAACTCGTTTGGCTTGGCTTGACGATCAGATGCTGATTACTTCAGACCCAATTTTACCGGAATTTAAAAATGCAAAATCTTCTTGTACAATTTTCCCAAATCCTACTAAAGATATTCTTTCTTTTACATCAAATAAACCTATTCATTCTGTAGTAATTTATAATTTTCTGGGAGAGAAATCAATTGACAAAAGTGAAATCGACTCCAAAGAATTTGAGATGAATATAAAATCACTCAAACCGGGTTTATATTCAGCCAAAATTTTGTTGCAAAGCGGCGAAATATTGAGTGATAAAATTGCTATTGAATAAATTGGTTCATGGATTTCTAGATATAAAATACAATGATTTCAATTATCAATTCGAAAACCTTGTTACTATACATTTACTTTCAACTATAAAAAAATAATAATGAAACTTCTACTCATTTTCTTTTTTATTCCAGTGCTTTGCTATAGCCAACCGGTGCAAAATTTCACACGGGATAAAGACAAAGTTACAGTCACTCTTCCGAACGGAATCCTGAATATTATTCCTTTGAGTGACAATGCTGCCCGAATTCAATTTTCAGTAGGAACTAAAATTGAAATTCCTGAACTTATCATTACTTCAACCATTCAAACTCCAGCTTTTGATGTTAAAGAATCTGATTCTGATATTGTTGTATCGCTTAAAAGCATAACAGTTTACCTTGATAAAAAAACAGGAGCTTTGTCTTATTCCGATAAGATTGGAAATGTATTCTTGCGCGAAAAAGCAGGTGGTCGAAAACTAACAATTGATTCCATATCAGGTGAACCCTGTTATAATGCTTCACAAACCTTCCTGTCTCCAGATGATGAAGCGCTTTTTGGGTTAGGTCAATTTCAAGATGGGCAATTAAACCTCAAAGGTGTGAGCAGGAAGCTGGTTCAGGTCAATTCCCAAATTTCAATTCCCTTTTTATATTCCAATAAAGGATATGGTTTGCTTTGGCACCAATATGGTCTTACAGAATTCAATCTGCCAGAAAATGAAGTAGTTCTAGTGAAACAGCAGGATTCAACAAAAAAATCGGACTATTTGATGGAAATTACTACCACAAACGGCTCGCAGAAAGTATCTCAACAACAAGCCTATCACATGGGCAAATTAAAAATTGATAAAAGTGGCGTTTATACAATATTCCTTGACCTGGGAGATATGGATAACCTCCATTTTGTTTCTATTGATGGTGAACCTGTAATTGAGCAAAGTAACTATTGGCTTACGCCAGCGGTGAGTACCCAAATTTATTTAAATGCAGGTGAACATAGTATCGAAGTAGTATGCAAATGGAGCAGTAGCCCAAAATTCAGGTGGAAACCGCTTGATAAGTTTACAACTTTGCAATCGCCAAATGCAAAAAACCTTGATTACGTTGTTTTTTATGGCCCCAAAGCTGATGATGTAATTGCATCCTACAGAAATTTGAGTGGAAATGTTCCCATGTTGCCGCTTTGGGCTTTTGGGTTTTGGCAAAGTCGCGAGCGATACACATCCGGCAAGCAATTGGTAAAGACGGTTAAAGAATTCAGAGATCGTAATATTCCAATGGATGTAATTGTGCAGGATTGGCAATACTGGGGAAAGTACGGATGGGGAGTTCCAAAATTTGATGAAACAAGATATGCAAATCCTGCCGGATTTATTAAACAGATTCATAAATTGAATGCACGGTTATCTGTATCAATTTGGGAAAATGTGGATAAATTTTCGGAAATAGGTAAAAGTTACGTTAACAACAATTATTATATTCCGAATAGCCTATGGCTAGATATGTTTAATCCTATGGCACGCAAAGCCCACTGGGATGTAATTAACAAAAATATGTTTAGTTATGGCGTAGATTCATGGTGGATGGATGCAACAGATCCTGGAAATGATGCATTGCATGAAAAGAAAACTTCGGCAGGATTGGGCGATTTTAACCGGCTAACCTATCCGCTTTTTGCAAGCCAGGCTATTTATGAAGGACAAAGAAAAACTACAGATGAGAAAAGGGTTTGCATACTAACACGGTCTGCTTTTGCCGGACAGCAAAGATATGCCACCATCAATTGGTCGGGCGATATTGGTAGCACCTGGGATGCATTTACTCGACAAATCGTTGCAGGTTTAAATTATACGATTACCGGAATGCCTTACTGGACAAGTAATATTGGTGGCTTTTTCCGCCCCGGATTACCTCAATTTAGCCCAGGAGAATCGCAATATACTGATGTAAAATATCACGAGCTTTTAACCCGGTGGTTCCAATGGGGCACTTTAAACCCAATTTTTAGGGTTCATGGCTATCAATCCGAAACAGAGCCATGGAAATATGGCAAAGAAGTAGAAGCCAATATGCTTAAAATGCTTAACCTCAGATATCGTTTGATCTCATATATATATTCCGAAGCCTGGATGGTTACAAAAAATGGCTCTACTATGATGCGCCCTTTGGTAATGGATTTTCAGGACGATTATACTGCCTTGAACCATAAATATGAATACATGTTTGGAAAGGCTTTTCTTGTTGCCCCGGTTACAAAACCTGGTGTTTCTGTTTGGGATGTATATCTTCCAGAAAAATCAAGCTGGTTCGACTTCTGGTCAGGCAAACGATTTGAAGGAGGACAAACCATTCATACTCCTGCCCCACTCAGCAAAATACCATTATTTGTAAAGGCTGGCTCAATTATACCAATGGGCAAATTTATCCAATATACAAATCAAAAATCATCGGACACACTTGAGATAAGAGTTTATTCCGGTGCTGATGGCACTTTTAGTTTATACGAAGACCAAGGCGATAATTACAATTACGAAAAAGGAGAATATTCGACCATCCAATTTAATTGGGATGAAAAGCAGCAAGTATTGATTATTGGAGATGTTCAGGGACAGTTTTCAGGCATGTTACAAAAACGTGTTTTCAATATTATATGGATAAATGAACAAAGCGGCAACGGAATCAATGTTTGCAAAATTGACAAGCAGGTTAAATATGAAGGGAAGAAAGTTGTAATTGTGAAATAACTGTATTTCAATTTTTTTAGATCCGAAAGGATTTAAAAACGAGACCCGAAAGGTTTTAAAAACCTTTCGGGTCTGTTTTTTAAAAATCTTAATCTTTTACTTTTCCTTAATATTATATGCCATCAACACTTTGCCATGCCTGATATAAAGAACCCCATCATTGATAACCGGATGAGCAAAATGCTCTTTGGTTCCTTTGTCGCATTTAAATTTACTTATAACTTCCATCTTTGTTCCGGTAAGCTTGATTAAATTCACATCTCCATTATCGGAATAGCAATACAACATATTATCTGCTGAAATTAAAGCTCCCCTTCCCACTTTTAATGTATCTGTTACCGCACCGGTATTGGCATCCAGGCATTTTAACTTTTGGCTTCGATCGCTGCTGATTATACTATTGTTTATTTTTACAAAACCATTGAAATTATTTTCAACATTATCATTTCGCCAAATTTGCTTGATACTCTTTCCATCGGCGGCAAGTTCTAATTTAACAGCACCATTGCCATCACCCGCAACATAATAAATGAACCCCTTATCAAAAATTGGAGTATTACACTGTTGTTTGTTTGTTACATTTTCCTGCTTTTCGTTCCATAACAATTCGCCGGTATTGGCATCAAAACCCATTAAATAATAATTCGAAAATGTTACAAGAATATTGCGCAACGGTAGTTTAATTAACATTGGTGAGGTATAACTTGCTGTATCGCTTAAAGCTTTTGAAGTCCAAATTGTTTTTCCGGTAAACCTGTCCATCGCTGCAACATTTGTATTAACCCCACCCGGAAAACAATAAACATTCTTTTCGTCAACAAGCAACGACTCACTATAACCGAATTTAGGCATTATCCCATTTAAATCGGCAAGCATGTCTGTTGCCCATTTTTCTTTTCCTGATTTTTTTTCGAAGCAAGCAATTCTTCCGTTGCCCGAACAAGCATAAACCAAATCACCAATTATTGTTGGAGTGGAGCGCGAACCTGGAAACTTATTAGAAAACCCATTTCCTGTAAATTCTTTCCCGTTGGGAGTTTTCCACAGTAGTTTACCATTTAAATCAAATGCAAACACATGGCTTATGCTGTCCATTTCGCCATTTATAAAAAGCATATCTTTTGCAATTGATGGTGAACCATAACCATCGCCAATAATCTCAGAAAACCAAAGTAATCCGGGGCCATTTGTTGGCCAACTTTTTAATAGGTTTTTTTCATTATAAATTCCATCGCGGGATGTTCCGCACCATTGATAAATCTCTTGCGAAAATCCGACAAGAGAGATGGATAATAAGAACATGAGAGCTGCAAGTTTTCTTTTCATTTTAAACATTTAAGTGGGTTAATAAGTGATTTCGGCAGGTTAATTTCTAACCTTTGAAGTTTGCTAAATTAACAATTTGATACGTTATTCAAAAATTGTGGTCGGGATCAATGTATGATAGTAGCCGTCAGACATTTTTTTTGCATTCCAGTAGAGACGAACGGCTGTGCATGCGTTCCAGTAGAGACGCACGACCGTGCGTCTCAACAAATTCCAATCCAAACAGAGGCAGTCATACATCTGACACAAGCAATCATGCATCTGACAGAGGCGGTCAGACATCTCATAGGGGTAATCAGACATCTGACAAAGGCTATCATACATCTGACAGGAGCAGTCAGATATCTGACAGTGGCGGTCAGACATCTCATAGGGGTAATCAGACATCTGATAGAGGCGGTCAGACATCTGACAGTGGATGTCAGACATCTGACACAGGCAGTCAGATATCTTATAGAGGAAGTCAGACATCTGACAGCGGCGGTCAGACATCTGACACAGGCTGTCATCTCTCGGTTAGAGACAGTCATACCTCTTACAGACGTTGCCACACCTACTAAATACAAAAAAGGGGCTACTTATGGAATAGCCCCTTTCAATGCAAATGAAAAACTCTCATTTAATTAATAAACCTAACAAAATTTTAAAAATCTATATTTTATCCCGACAATTGCAAACGGACTATTCCTTGATATACAAAGATTCATCCCCTCTTTCGCCTGTCCGTATTCGATACGATTCTTCACAATCATAAACAAATATTTTACCATCGCCAACTTTACCCGTGTAGGCTGTTTTTAAGAGGCAGTCTATCGTTTTTTGAAGATTGATATCACGGACTACAATGGAAAGTGTTCTTCTTGATATAAATTCAGTATCATCGGAAGTGCCCCTATACGAGCCCCTTCGTTTTTTTTCGTTTCCAACTCCTGTTGTATCCCAATAGGAGAAAAAATCAATGTCAATTGCATGCAAAGCCTCTTTTACTTCCTGAAACTTTGATACCCTTATTATTGCTTCGATCTTTTTCATATCTTAATTAATTTATATGTTATATATCTTTTAAAAAGCCAGTTATATCATTACTTTCACTAATTGAGCAATGGATAATACCGTATTGCTATAATTTACTCAAATTTACAAAAAACCAATGGAATGAAGCAGAACTTCTAATTGTGATATGCTTCTGCACCATGTTCCCAAACATCAATACCACCAGTTCCTACTTCTCCTTCGCGTTCAACACGTAGTTTGAATGGATATGGCAATTTCATTACAGCCCACATAAGTACCAGCGAAATAACCAAAGTAGCAGCAGTAATGATAAAACTACCGATAGCCTGAGCTGCAAGCACATCCCATCCACCACCATAAAAAAGGCCTCGAACCGGAGCTGTATTATCTGCACCCAAAGGGCCAGTGAAACCATATTGTCCACTTGCAAACAGTCCAATTGCTAAAGTTCCCCAAATACCATTGAAACCATGAACAGAAACAGCACCAACAGGATCATCAATCCTAAGATGTTCCATTAAATAAATGCCGAGAAATACGATTATCCCACCTACTAAACCAATTATAATAGACCCAAAAGGCGATACCCAGTAACATGGAGCAGTTATAGCTACAAGACCTGCCAGCAGACCATTTACAGCAAATCCGGTATCAAATTTTCCTTTAAAAGGACCAAACCAGAGTGCGCAAGCCATTGCAGCTAAAGACCCGGCACAAGCTGCAAGTGTTGTGTTTGCGGCAATACGTCCAATTCCCTGAAAATCCATAGCCGAAAGTGTACTTCCCGGATTAAAACCATACCAGCCAAACCATAAAAGAAACGCTCCAACAGCAGCAAGAGGTAAGTTGTGGGCAGCAGGCAAACCGCCTTTAAGTTTATCATCGCGGAAAAAAGTTCTTCCAATTCTGGGGCCCAATACAACAGCCCCTGCCAAAGAAACCATACCTCCAATGGTATGTACCACTGTTGAACCAGCAAAATCGCGGAACCCTTGGCCCAATGAAGGTAAAAAGTGATCAGGAGTTCCCATCAAGGCAAGGAATCCATCAGGTCCCCATGCCCAATGACCAAGAATTGGGTAAATTAAAGCGGTAACAAAAATGCTGTAAATGATATCTCCACGAAAACTTGTACGCCCAATCATTGCACCCGAAGTTATAGTAGAAGCTGTATCAGCAAATGCAAACTGGAATATCCAATGGGCTAGTAGAGCTACACCTGTTGCGCCATATGTTTCGGGCACACCTTGCAGAAAAAACCAATGGTATCCAATAAATCCGTTACCTGTGCTAAACATAAATGCATAGCCAATGGCCCAGAATGAAATGCC
Organism: Bacteroidota bacterium; assembly: GCA_025361565.1. Lineage (GTDB taxonomy): Bacteria > Bacteroidota > Bacteroidia > Bacteroidales > NBLH01 > NBLH01. The sequence goes on from JANYKN010000116.1 coordinate 79,581, forward strand.
ACAGATTGCGGTGTCTAAAATGCACTCTACCAAAATGTTTACACTCTCGCGTTTTCTGGCAAAACCTGCTTCGAGCATCACAAAACCAGCTTGCATTCCAAATACCAAAAAGGCAGCTATAAGTGTCCAAACCGTATTTATTGTGTTAATTACTGCAGTTTCGTGGGGGGTATATGTATCCTGGGCCATGGCTGGCGTGCCATCCAAAAACCCGGGTATAATTTTCATTGCTGCCAACACAACAATTAAACCGAGCATTTTTCCGGCAAGGATTGTTAAACCAAGCTTCCAATTCTTAGGTTTTGATAAGTTCTCGCTTATCCTGGCGAAAACTCTACCCTTTCGGGTATCACTGTCTTTTCTTAAATTCATATCCTAAATTTTAAATTAAACAATAATTTTGATTTTTGGTTAAATCAATTAAAATGAAAAGCCAACAACCAAGAAGAGTTGCTCTTTATCAGGGTTCACAATTACCTGCCCAAATACAGGTATTTTAAATTTGTCGGTAACTGCAATTTCTTTAGTTGCTCCAATACCTATATTGCAAACTTTAAAATCGTTGTTACTTGTATACCATCCATTTCCACCACCGATGAAAACATTGAAGTTTTTATAGGCATAGCCCAATTGTAAATAAGTATCACCACCTTTTGTTCCAACACCTGGGGCTTCATTTACTATATAATTTGCACTAAGGCTAAATCCTTTTATTGTATATCCACCATTAATTTCAAGGCCATGACTGCCTAATGTATCTGAAACATTAAATAATTCGAGGTTACACAAGTAATAGTCGCTCAAACCTAATGTTAGCCCAAAAGCTGTAGAGTAAGAAATATAAGGATCAGCTTCGGCATAACCTGAAGCAAAATCAAATGACCCCCAAACTCCGGCGGTAAATCCACCTTTTGCAAATTTTACAGTAGGCTGAAATGATGGATTAGGTGATAATTTTGAACCTCTCCAAACATAATTGCTAACCACATCGGCCCCAACTGTAAATGGAGAAGTGGTTTCGTCCGTTGCTGGTTCTTCCTGTGCGGATAGTTTTGTTATAAATAACATAAAAATCGCACTTAAAACCAAAAATGTGTTTCTGAAATTTCTCATAATCCAAAAGTTTAATTAATATTGTTTCATCGATGCAAAAATATGTATTTATTTTGATACTACCCCCTATTTTTTATATTTAATTTCATTTTTATTATCTTTTTTATTATTTAGTATCCTTTTTTTTAATATACTATTAATTTATTTTACTGTTTTTATATATGCTCGTTCTTTTTTTTAATGGTGATAATATAATAGATACTTTAAAAATTAATCATTATTTAAAATGAACACGGTTTTTCTATTTTATACCTAATTATTTGAAAAGAGAATTTGGAAATATGCACTTTTAGAATATCATTGTCCAGTCTTTATAGCCTTATAATTATTGTGTAAAAGAATTAAATGCAGTTTATAGTAAATTAATTGGGATATATTTGTAGATGTGCAATCAGTATAAATCAAAATGAAAAAGAATATATTCAGCTACAAACGTTTCTTTATTCAATCGAAAATATTTTCAATTGGGATAATTGGCTTATTAATTGGGATTTTAAGCTGTAATTCTGCGGAAGAATCCACCGACATCTCGTTTTATTACTGGAAAACTATTTTTAAGCTGTCAGAAAATGAAAATCTTGCATTGAAAGAAAACCATGTTAAAAATATATATATTAGGTACTTTGACATTGATATCAATCCCAATAACCAAAAACCTATTCCATTAAGTCCAATTGTTTATAAACAAAAAATAGGAAATCTAAGAGTTATTCCTGTTGTGTATATAAAGAATAAGGTATTGCTTCAGAAAAATGCAGATATAGAAGACTTGGCTAAAAAAACATTTAGCTATATTCAACAAATCAATAAACAAGCAGGAATAACATGCGATGAAATACAAATTGATTGTGATTGGACTATGGAAAGCCGAAACAATTATTTAAAATTCATTGAAATCTTTAAAGCCATCAGTAAAATGAGGCTTTCGGCAACCATACGGCTTCACCAGATAAAATACTATCTCCAAACCAAAATACCAAATGTAGATCGGGGTGTTCTAATGTATTACAATATGGGGAGTATTGCCGCAGATACCCTTAACTCAATATATGAGAAGGAAAATGCTGAAAAATATTTAAGCAGTCTTAAAAATTATCCACTTGATTTAGATGTAGCACTTCCCATTTATTCATGGGGTGTGCATATTAGGAACAAAAGAGTGATTAACCTGATTAATAAAGCAAATGAAATCAGTTTTTCAAATGATACCAATTTTATAATTCAAGATAATCATTTCGTTTTAGTTAAAAATTCAACTATAAAATACGGGTATTATTTTAAGGAAAATGACAAGATTAAACCAGAAATTATTAGCTTTAATGATCTAAATGAAATGGCAAACGATTTAAGTCAAAATTTAAAACACAAACCCAAAGAAATTATATTTTACGATTTAGATTCTTCTAATTTAAACAGATACAGAGATGAAAGCCAAATTTTTAAAAAGATTATTAATCACTTTTAGTATTGTTATCAGTGCTTCATTAGGAATATTATTTGCTTGCGCAGGTGGCGATTGGGATTGGTTCGGTTATTCAAATTTCACACCAGAGACTTTTGTAGATAAATCGTATTCTCCATTATTCTATTCCGCAAACGAAATGTTTTATGGCATTGGTCACGATGAGGAGTACATTACAAGATTTAATGATGAGATCAAAAATGACTGGACTACTTATTTAGAAAATAAACTAAATCAAAATCAGGTAAACTATTTTCTTTTAAACGACAGTAGCACAGCCGATATTGAAGGTTTGTATCAATTCATTTCTAAAAATGCCAAAAATGAATCCTTTAATAAATGGAATGGCAAAATAAATCTCACCGATCAAAAAGTCAAGGATTTCATCGAATTTATATACTTTGCAAGGCAGGTTGAAAAAAGCTCTATAAACACTTACGATCCATGGGATTACGAAAATGCTCCTAAACCTCCTAAAGTGGATGCAACACTCATTTCGCAAATTCAAAAAAAATATCAAACGAGTACAAATCCCTTTATTAAGGATAGATACTGGTTTCAAACAGTTAAAGCCTTTTTTTATAGCAATTCAAAACCTGAAACCATTACTTTTTTTGAAAAAACCAAAAACGAAGTACCCAAAAACACATTATATTATAGGGCTTTAGCTTATATCGCTGGCGTTTATTATAAAGATCATAATTATGCCCAATCCAATTATTTAAACAGCATTGTTTTTGATAAATGTTTGCCGTTGCGTGTTGTTACCGCTTATAATTTCCATCCACAGGAAGAGAATGATTGGAAAACAGCATTGGATCTTGCAAAAACCAATGACGAAAAAGCTGCCTTATGGGCTCTTTTAGGATATTATGCGGATCCTGCCCGCGCCATCAACGAGATTTTCAAAATCAATCCTCAAAATCCACATATCGATTATTTGCTCACACGCCTTGTCAATTTAGAAGAGGAAAATCTAAGGATTGAAATCAATGAATCAGCATTAAAATATAAAACAGAATTAAAGAATAAGCTTAATCAAGAGGCAATTTCGGTTGTAAATTCTATTGCACAATCAGAAAAAACTGCCAAACCATATCTATGGAACATGGCAGCCGGCTATCTGCAAACTTTAAACGGAAATTATTCACTGGCTAAAAGCTATTTGGCAAAAGCTGAAAAACAAATACCACAAACGCAATCGGTCAAAAACCAATTACGATTGTTACACTTAATCAATACACTCAGCGAAATGGATGTTATGAATTCAACCAATGAAAACATTTTACTTCCTGAACTTGACTGGCTGTACTCCCAATCTACCGATGGAACAACTGGCGATATAAGATGTAGTGCAGCTATTGCATGGAGTAAGCGCTATGTTTCTGCACTTTATGCAGCCAAAAACAATGTTGTATTTGCAGAATTGTTTAATCAAAACAATGTTTTTTATCAAAATTCAACCCAATTGGAAGCTATGAAAAGCTTTTTACTTAAAGAAAATAAAACACCTTTTGAAAAACTAGCAGAAAGCATTTATTCAATAAACTTAAGCGATATTTTTGAATATCAAGCCATTATGTATACTTTTGAAAACAAAATTGACTTGGCTTTTGAATCCATGGGAAAAGCCGGTGAACTTAAAGATCAGCTTCTTTTGGGTAATCCATTCAATGGTAAAATTCAGGATTGCCATGATTGCGATCATTTGGCAGCTCAAAAAACAAAGTATAGTAAATTAAGATTCATTGAAATAATACAAATTATGCAGTCGAAAGTGGCGAAAGGCGAAGATGTTTTCAACAATTACTTATTGCTTGCAAACTCCTTTTATAACATAAGCTACTATGGCAATGCCAGATTTTTCTACACCACCAAAATTATTGATAGTTATGACAAGTACTATGAAACAATTATTAATAATGTAGAGCAAGCAAAATCATATTACAAAAAAGCGTTTGAAGCGGCAACCAATGATGAGCAAAGAGCCAAATGCACTTATATGTTGGCTAAATGCGAGCGAAATGAATATTATACCACTAATTCAGGCAATTCGGATTGGAATAATCCGCCTGCCGATTATTTGGCATGGGATGGATTTGTAACACTTAAAACACAATATTCTGCTACTAAATTTTATAAAGATGTAATTGCAGAATGTGGATATTTTAAAAAGTATGTTGGAGTGAAATAGCAACATATTCGCAATCAACTAAATATAAAAACCTCTTGCTCAAATTTGCAAGAGGTTTTTTTATTTAAGTTAATCAATCTAGTCTGATTAAAACTTATATTCAAAGTTTAGATAAATAAAAGACGTGTTAGGTGTAGTTGATTTAATTGGTATGTAATGACGATAATTCATAGACATTCGAACTCCGGTAACCGGTGTATATTGTACACCTCCTAGAATCATATCAAAGTCGTTGGAAAGGTTCCAATCTTCTGTTTTACCTTCAAGTGTATTTGATCTGGTTTGGTCGTATCTGGCAAACAATTCAAACTTTTTAATAATATATATTGCATAGGCTGTTATTCCATTAGCGGTTTTATCTTTAGTAAAATCACTGTTTTGCTGTATAACGTATTCAGCTCCAACTCTGAACATATCTTTTTTCTCGTATCCCAAAAAGAAATTTAATAGTTGTTTATTCTCTAATTTAATTACCTGGCCGCCAAGTGTATCTTTCTTAGACATTATATCATAATAAGTTTTAAAAGTTAATCCTTCAATTGGCCGGATAATAATATCTGCGGTAAATTTTTGCAGGCCATAATTATCCTGAATTGATTTATATCCTTCGCCATTGTATAAAGCGGTACGCAATTCAATCATTTTAACTGGCTTATATGAGGCTCTTACACCTAAATCTGCACTTGGAAAATATCGATCTTGTAATGGTTCAAGCAAGTATCTGTATCCGAGAAACTTTTCCTGGGTATCATACATATTAGTTGGAATCATACCACCTTCTGCAGTAAACAAATCTTTATATTTCCATTGTAATGATGCTATTTTCAAGAATGCCGAGTAAGAATTTTTAGTCTTTTGATTGGCATCAATCCTTGAATCATAGCCAACATCAAAAACTATCCTGGTCGAAAATTGTTCACTAAAATTATAACTATATCCAAAATAAGAACGGAGCAATTCAAATTGTGATTTCTTTTGAGCATTTTCTGTCAAATCATAGTGGTAATTAAAAAATACTGTGCCCTGAACTTTCCCATTTGGTTCAAACTTTTTTACTTCATCTTGAGCAAATGCGAATTGTACCGAACATATTAAGATTAATGTTGCTGAAAAAATAATTTTCTTCATAAGTGATTTCGATTAATTAAATTTAAAATTTCGCAAAAGTAGATATTCCTTTATTAATTAAAGTTAAGTAAATATTATGATAATATTAATTCTTTGTTAAATTTTATTATTTGAATTGTTCAGATCAAGTATAATCGATTATTGAGGAAGTCAAAAAAACGAGAAATAAATTTTCATTATTCACAAGAGCATTTTACTTTGTTGTGTAACGAAGGTAAATTGCATCAGGCGATGCTGAATATTTTGGCAAATGCAGTTCAGGCAATTGACAATAAAGGAACTATAACAATTACAACTAAAATAAATGGTGAGAAACTTTTTATTTCAATTGAAGATACAGGCTATGGAATAAGTAACGAGAATTTATCCAAAATATTAGATCCTTTTTTTACTACCAAAAACCCTGGAAAAGGAACTGGATTGGGTTTGTCAATTACATACAACAATATTAAAGAGCATGGCGGCACAATTGAATTCGATTCAATTCAAGGAAAAGGCACTATTGTTAAAATTTCTTTACCTATAAAGTTAAGTAACGTAAATAGATTTTTCTTAATTTTATAGAAAAATCCTACCGGGTGAAAATATTTTGCTCCATATTGATTCTACTTATTTTTCAAACTGGTAATATTATTGCACAGGAAAAGCAATATACCCAGACTATAAGGGGAACAGTGATAGATGCAGGGTCAAAAAGCCCAATACCTGGGGTCAATATTATTCTGCTGAATACAAATCCTTTAAAAGCTGCCACAACCAATTATAATGGCGAATTTGAAATAAAACAAGTGCCAATTGGACGATATGATATTAGCTTTGATAATATTGGATATAAATCTGTAATTATTGGCAACCAGTTAATTAAATCAGGAAAAGAATTTATGCTCGAAATTGAGCTTGAAGAGATGGTCATTAACATTGACGAAGTGGTAGTAAAAGCTTATGGAAAAAAAGATAGCCCGCTAAATGAAATGGCCAAAATTAGTGCAAGATCATTTACAGTTGAAGTAACAGAACGATATGCAGGCACATGGTTCGATCCAGCCCGAATGGCCTCGAATTATGCAGGTGTAATGACAGCGGGCGATCAAAGGAATGATATTATAATCAGAGGAAATTCCCCGCTTGGTTTGCTGTGGAGGCTCGAAGGCATAGATATTCCAAATCCCAACCACTTTGGAACATTAGGTACAACGGGTGGGCCAATCAGTATATTAAACAACAATCTGCTCAATAATTCTGACTTTTTAACCAGTGCTTGGCCTGCTGAATATGGAAATGCACTTTCAGGGGTTTTCGATTTAAACATGCGTAGCGGCAATAATAAAAAGCATGAATTTGTTGCCCAGGTTGGAATGAATGGCTTTGAATTAGGAGCAGAAGGGCCCTTTACAAAAAAATCGAGAGCTTCATATCTAATAAGTTACAGGTATTCTACGTTAGCCATTTTTGATGCTTTGGGAATCAATTTTGGTATTTCCGGTATTCCGCAATATCAGGATATTTCATTTAAAATTAATGTTCCTGATACAAAATTGGGCAAATTTTCAATTTTTGGAGTAGGTGGCAGTAGTTATATAGAAATTCTTAACAAAAATAAAAAAGCAAACGATTGGACTTTTGGTCGCGACAATCTCGATCTCCGTTTCGGTTCTGATATGGGAGTTATCGGACTTTCGCATCTTTATTTTTTTAATACCAATTGCCGGATAAAATCTGTTTTTGCCGTTTCATATACCGGTGCCACTGCCAAAGCTGATTCTGCCTATATTAATTTACCTTCGTTAAACTATTATGGTGATGAATCCTCCGAAATAAAATACTCATTTTCAACAAAATATATCCAAAAAGTAAATGCTAAAAATAATTTCAGCCTGGGCTTTACATCTGATTTATTCAAAATATTTTATAATGATAGTGTGTTGATGCCTGATTATACCTATAGAAGACTATCTGATACCGATAATGAAAGTGTAATGTTGTTTCAATCCTTTATCCAATTTGAGCATAAATTTAGCGATGAACTAGTAATTTATTCAGGGCTCCATTATCAATATTTCAATTTAAATGCATCGCAGGTTATTGAGCCACGGGCAAGTATTAAATGGACATTGAACAGAAAACATTCCTTAAGTTTTGGTTTTGGTTTGCATAGCCAAATTCAGCCAAGGTTATTTTATTTTCTGCAAACCTTATCTCCTGATAGTTCGTTTGTCAAAACAAATAGAAACCTCGGTTTTTCAAAAAGTATTCAGTTTGTTTTGGGATATGATTATTTGATTAACAAAAATCTTAGGCTGAAACTAGAAACTTATTATCAGCATCTATACAAGATTCCTGTTGAGGTTAAGTCTTCCTATTATTCTATAATCAATTACGGTTCAGAGTTTTATTCTGAAAGATCTGATAGTTTGGTGAATAATGGTTTTGGAGAAAATTATGGGCTGGAACTTACCCTTGAAAAATTTCTAAGCAATAATTACTACTTTCTTTTAACTGCTTCGGCTTTTGAATCATTGTATAAGGGAAGTGATAATATTGAACGAAATACCATTTATAATGGAAACTATGTGCTTAATGTTTTATCTGGTTATACTTTTAACGTAGGTAAATATAGTGCTTTGTGCCTCGATATTAAATTTGTTAATGCAGGAGGCAGGCATTATATTCCAGTTGATCTCGAAAAATCGAAATTGACTGGTGCCAAAGTTCTCGATTATTCAAAGGCATATGAGCCACAATATCCTCCTTATTTTAGAATTGATACCAGAATTTCGTTTAAACTGAACAGGAAGAAATTTAATACAGAAATCGCATTTGATATTCAGAATATTACAGGTCATGAAAATATTTTGCTCGAAACCTATGATGTAAAAACAGCGTCCATAAAATTTGATTATCAACTTGGTTTATTTTATGTTTTTTTACTTAGGTTTCAATTTTAGTTAAAATAATTTTTTGCCCTCGATTGGATGATTCAATTTTTTGATATTCAATATAATATTAGTCTATAAACTTTTTTAGTTTCGAAATCAATTCATTTTCATTAATTGGTTTAGTAAGGTAATCATCAAAAGGAAAACCTTTGTATTTATCAATTTCATGTTCCAGGGCATAAGCCGATTGGGCAATTATTGGTAAATCAGGGCGAAATTCTTTTATTAGCATTGCCGCAGTGTGACCATCCATTCCATGCATTTTAATATCCATTAAAACTAGTTCAATCCGCGGATTTGATTTACAAATTTCCACAGATTCTTTTCCGTTTTTGGCATGAATTAGTTTTATCTCAAAGTCTTGTAAAAGTTCTGCCAGGAAAAGTGAATTGTTTTCAATGTCATCTACAATCAATATTGTACTGGCTTTTTGAATATTTTTAGATTGATGTGCTTTTTTTTCAATATCATTAGCAGGTTTGTATGGTATTGTAAAGTAGAATATTGAACCTTTACCGGTTTCACTTTCTACCCAAATACTTCCACCTAATAATTCAATAAAACCCTTAGATATGGAAAGCCCTAATCCTGCACCACCGTAATTACTTTGTATGGAACTATCTGCCTGTCTAAATCTTTCAAAAATTTTCGCTTGTTGTTCTTCTCTTATTCCTATTCCTGTATCTTTTATGTAAAATTGCATTTGTTCAGATGCACAGCCGTGCTTCTCTTCCAACGTATAACCAAATTCAACAAATCCTTCATGCGTAAATTTTAGTGCATTGGAAACTATATTAGTCAATACTTGAATTAGTTTTGTTTTATCCGTATAAATTTCAGATTGTTTGTCAGATAATTGTGGCCTGGCATCGATATTAATATTCTGATTAACTGCCTGAACTTTGAATATGGCCAATAAATCATAGATGATGTGGTTTATACAAACTCTTTCGATACTTGCATTTTCCTGTTTGGTTTCAATGGAAGAAATGGTAAGTATGTCATTTACGATAGAAAGTAACTGATTACTGTTATTGATAATTATTGAAGTGTATTTTTTGCGTTTTTCTTCTGTAAGCAGTGGTTTGTTTAGCATTTGCGAAAAACCTGAAATTGAGTTCATTGGTGTTCTTATTTCGTGCGAAATATTCTGTAAAAATGCACTTTTCAGCCTTTCGCTTTCTTCTGCTTTTTCTTTGGCTTTAATTAAATCTTCCATTATTCTCTGCTTTTCAATAAAGATACTTAATTCATGAGCAATCATTTCAAGTAAACTTGCGGTTGAATTATCAAAAGCATTATTATTGTTATAGCTTTGAATAACCATGGCACCAAATACCTGGTTTTCTATTTTCAGGGGAACACCCAACCAGCACTCCGCATTGGTTCCCAAAAGATTCAAGTGATTTTCTCTCGCAAATTGATCAATCTCATTTCTATTCATCAATATGGTTTTTCCCAGTTTTACCACTTGACCCGACAATGAATTGTCGGCTTTCCATTTAGTAAACTGGTCAATCTCATCTTTCCAGAAGAGTTTTTCAAGTGATTCGGTTTCACTATCATATAAGGCAACAAAAAAATTGGTAGTATCAAGCAATTGGCTTAACTCTAATCTCACAATTTCAAAGAGTTGCTGTATATTTTCAACTGAAACCATTGACATTGCAATGTTGTATTGAATATTGAGGATTTTTTCGTCCCGTTTTCTACTGGTCACATCCCTGCCTGAACCCACAGTTCCAATAATTTCGCCATTATCATTTCTGAGAGGAGTTTTTATTGCATCAAGAAAAAGGAATTTATTTTCGATGTTTCCATATTCATCAAACTGTCCCGATTTGCCTGAGTTCATAACAATTGAATCAGTATCGGCGCAAATTTCACCAAAGGTATGCCATTCGGGGTTTTCGGGGTGCAAAAGCCTTTGACGGTTTGCAAAAAACATATCGGTTTTTCCGATTGGCTCTTCTGTGTCTTTGGCGATTAGCAATTTTTCGCAAATGGCTTTATTTACAAAAATATATTTCTTTCCCAAATCTTTAGCCCACAACATATCTGGCATGTTGTCAGCCAGGTTTCTGAATAATTGCTGAAGCCTTTTATACTTTTGTTCGCTATTTTTAAGAGATATTTCTGCTTGCTTTCGATCTGTAATATCACGAATGCTTATTAGAATTCCATTTATTGCCGGCTCATTAATCAAGTTTACCCCAACAGCTTCTGAATCAACCCACGTTTTTGATTTGTGGGCAGATCTAAATTGTACGCTTAGAAGTTTTCCTGGATTTTGAACACCTTCAGAAAAAGTTTGACGAACAATTTGAACATCTTCGGGGTGTATAAATTGCATAAAAGAAGTACCCATCAATTCCTGCGGTGTATATCCTGACATTTTTTCAGTTGCCTGACTCACAAACTTATACGTTCCATCTAAATTGATAATTACAATTCTATCCGATGAATTATTGATTACAATTCGAAACCTTTCTTCGCGCTCTTCAAGTAATTGTTTGGCATTCAGTAACTCATCTTTTCTTCGTTGCTTTATTATCGCCATACCAATGGATGAAGCGGTGGATGATAAAATAGAAATATCCGAACTGCTCCATACACTTTCTGAATGACAATTGTCGAATCCAACAAAGCCCCAACAGAAGTTTTCGACCATTATAGGAAATAAAATGATTGAAATTATATCTTGCGACTGAAGTATTTTTCGCTCAATTTCTGGAAAATCAACAACATTGCCGCTAATCATCTCTCCTTTGTTCATATTTTCATACCATCGCGGGGCAATCTCATTTACAGGCATATTTTGAAGTTCAGGATTTCCGATTTGAATTGTAATTCCTTCTTTAACCCATTCATAGCGTTGACTCATCAAAGGCTCTCCTGTCAAGGAATCTTTATGATAATCAAATACATAAACTCTATCTTGATTGGTAGCAATACCAATTCGATTTAGTACATCATTCACATTTACCTCTAAAGGGTTTTCCGAAAGCAGTTTATTGCTGGCACTTGCAACTGCTTCTAACAGATGTTCCTTGTGGACCAAATCATTTTTTGCTTTAACTTGTTCGGTAATATCGCGGACAATAGCTAATACAGTATGGTTACTATGAAGAACATAGCGGGCTTCGAAGTCGTGAGTATGTTTCTCAATTTCCAATTGATAAGTAGAATAATCAGCGAGCCCAGATCTTAAAACCTGGTTTATCTTTTCAATGCTCATTAGTGTGATATCTGGCGGTAATATATCATTCAGGCTCTTGCCTAAAAATTCATTTGGCTGCAAGTACAAAACACTTTCTTCATTTGAATGATAATCGACAATTATTCCATCTGCTGAGAAAATAAACATTATATCTGGATTTGCATCAAGCAGGGCTTTGTTTCGGGCAAGACTTTCTGTAAGGGCTGCTTCTTCATTTCTGCGAGTTGTAATATCTTCAAATATTACAAGAACTTGATAAGGATCCGTTTCGCCAGATCTGAATTGTGGTATAGCATTAATATTTACCCAGGCGTATTCATTGTTTAGAGGATGAAATACTCCCATAATTTCATCGTAAACCGGTTTGCCGGTATTGTGTGCTATGATGGAAGGATGGGCTTCACCCGGGTAATCACTCCCGTCTGTATGAATTGTTTTCCAAAGGGGATCAAGAGAAGAATGAACCTGCATTTGGTCAATTTTTAAACCAAGAATATGTTCTGCTGCTTTATTGGCTTTAATAATTTGTCCGTAGCGATTTTGGTAGATCACTCCTTGTTTTAAAGTTTCAAACAGTAAACTATGGTTTTCTAATTCATTCATAAACAATTCATTTCATGTAAATGTAGTCAAATTTAATCAATATTTAATTTTATTAATACTTAAAAACTGTAATTTTTAAAGTGTTAAAATTATTCGAGAATACTTCTGATTAATTTTGTAACAATAACATGAGAAATAAATATATTGATTTTTCAGATACTTAAAACTAAGAACTTCTGATTTTATGCTGTTCAATATTGATCAGTTATAATTCTGGTTCATATTTCCGGAAAGAACACATATTTCAATTCACTTTATCAAATAATTAAACATTCACTACATCAAATCTTGATTCGGTAATTTGTTTCATCGCAATAATACTAATGTTGAAAGTTAGATTTACAGATTACTGAACCAGCACGATATGAAAGAGAACCAAGTTTTTAAAAATGTTTATATTTGTCATATATAAATTGTGTTTTAATAAAATTGCATTGTAATGGCCATATTCAAACAGGTTATAATAATGATTAAAATAATCAGTTTCAATTATGTTTAAACTTTTTAAAAATATTGACAACAAAACCTACAAGCCCAAATATGGTGGACTTGAAATATTCAAATATATTGGTCCAGGCTTATTGGTTACAGTAGGATTTATCGATCCCGGAAATTGGGCTTCAAATCTTGCAGCAGGAGCTAATTATGGGTACACACTTTTGTGGATGGTCACTTTATCGACCATTATGCTGATATTGTTGCAGCACAATGTTGCCCATTTGGGTATTGCTTCAGGCCTTTGCTTATCGGAAGCAGCAGCAATTCATCTCAAACCACGATATTCAGCCATTCTGCTATCATCGGCGATGATGGCATCAATATCGACTTCACTTGCCGAAATATTGGGAGGTGCAATAGCACTTAATATGTTATTTTTAATACCAATAAGAGCAGGTGCATTGTTAGTTACTGTTTTTGTTGTAATTATGTTATACACAAATTCTTATAAGATAATTGAAAAATGGATTATTGCTTTTGTTTCTGTTATTGGTTTGTCGTTTTTATATGAACTTTCACTGGTAAATATAGATTGGAACAGCGCTATTGCCGGATGGGTTACACCATCATTTCCAAAAGGTTCAATGGTTATAATTATGAGTGTTCTAGGGGCAGTAGTAATGCCTCATAATTTATTTCTACATTCCGAAATTATCCAAAGCCGGCAGTGGAATTTGCAAAATGAGAAGATCATTAAAAAGCAGTTGAATTACGAATTTCTTGATACACTTTTTTCAATGCTCATTGGTTGGGCAATTAATAGCGCAATGATTCTATTGGCAGCTGCAACCTTTTTTAGAACAAAATCACCTGTTTCGGAACTGGAACAGGCAAATCAACTTTTGGCTCCGTTGCTTGGAAACCATGCCGCAATAGTTTTTGCAGTTGCTCTGCTATTTTCAGGAATAGCCTCCACAATCACTTCAGGAATGGCTGCGGGTAGTATTTTTGCCGGAATGTATAAAGAACCTTACGATATTAAAGATAACCATTCCAGAATGGGAGTCGCTATTTCACTTTTAATTGCTCTAGGAATTATTTATTTGATAACCAACCCTTTTCAAGGTTTGATTATTTCACAAATGATTTTAAGTATCCAATTGCCATTTACTATTTTTTTACAGGTTTATTTAACATCTTCTGCTAAAGTAATGGGCAAATACAAAAATTCATTGATATCTAAAATTACACTTTATACGCTTGGGGCAATTGTTGCGGTTTTAAATATTGCCTTGTTTATTAGTTTGTTTTAGGAAACCTGCAATATTTTATCCATTAATTTGTTCAGTTATGAAAATTTGCACCCTTGTTTTAGGAATTCTTGTTTTATGGAATCAAATTTTATTTAGCCAACATTCTATTGTTATAAAAATTGGTTCTGTAAATGTATTCTTTGATTATATTGCAGGAAAAAGCGATTCGTTGATTTTTGTAAATCTCCACAACAACGAAAAGACTTCAATAACTGCAATCAAACAGATTTTATTAAAATCAAACGGAAGATATTTTGGAATCCAAACAGGAAACAAACGAGAACTCAATGTTTTTTTGAATGCTCAATCAATTTCTTTCGATCCCAACAGAATATTCACCAAAACAGGGATTGAAAAGACACTTAAAAATTATCATTGTTTTTCTGAAATCAATATGGATTTGGTCAACACTTTTGCTAAAGAATTACTTGTTTATTTAACTAAAGCGAAGTTATTAGTAGCTGTGCATAATAGCAGCGACGGTGATTTTTCAGTTAAAAGTTTTTTGAAAACAAATTCATCAAAAAAGGATGCCATAGAAGTTAATATCAATCCAAATCAGGATGAAGATGATTTTTATTTGGTTACCCAAAAATCAAAATATGAATATTTAAAAGCCAGTGGTTACAACGTTGTTTTGCAGGATAATATAAATGTTGAAGACGATGGTTCCCTTAGTGTTTATTGTGGTAAGGCAAATATTAACTATGTAAATATCGAGTGTCAAACTGGGCATCTAAAGGAACAAATTAAAATGATCCAAGAAATTTATAAAGGCTTATACAATAAATGATTAGTTGTAAACAATGAATTTATTCAACAAAATGTATCTTTTGTAATCACGCTATATTAAAACTTATTAATTGATTGTTTTATAAATTAAATGAGGCTATAATATCCCAAATAAAAGAAAATGACTAAGCCAGTCGACAAACTAAAATCCTTTTTCAGCTTTATTGTTTAAAGGTAATCGAATGATTACTGTTGTACCTTTTCCTTCATTAGAGTCTAATTCTATATTTCCATTATGCTCCTGTATTATATTATAGGTCATGGATAAACCCAATCCGATGCCTTTGCCAGGATCTTTGGTAGTAAAGAAAGGATCGAAAATTTTTGGCATCAAGGTCTTTTTAATTCCGCAACCATTATCAGCAATTATAATATATAGCTTTTTCAAATCAATTTTTGTAGTAATTGAAATATTACCATTAGTTTCTATAGCCTGACAAGCATTTGCAAGAATGTTAAATATTGCCTGATGCAATTTACTTTCATTACAAATTAACCTGTAATTTTGTTTCGAATAATTTTTCAAGATTTCAATCCTGTTTTTAGTCTCACTTTGCAGCATAATCAAACAATTATCAATAATCGAGTGAATATCACACTCAGTCCTTGGGAGATCGTCGCGCTGACTGTAGTGGTTTAGGCTGGTCACAATTGCTGCAGCCCGACTTATTCCAATATGTATTCCATTAATTAAAGGAGATACCTCTTCAAAATGTTCCTGCAGATTATCGATAAAATAGTTTTCCAAACCTAAAATGCCGCCATTTATAAAGTTAAGGGGATTGTTAATTTCATGGGCAACTCCGGCAGCCAAAACCCCCAAAGATGCCATTTTCTCTGAAAGTACAAGTTGTTTTTGGGCTTGCTTTAAGTTGGTAACGGTTTTTGCTAATTCTTCCCTTTGAGCAATCAATTCTTCATTCTGTTGTTTAATTGCTGCCTCCATTTCTATCAATCTGGTAATATCGCGTGAAATTCCAAATGTTCCAATAATTTTTCCACTTAAATCATATAAAGGCAGTTTGTTTGTTGATACGTATGTAACATGACCGTCTTTCCAGGTTTCTTTTTCAATCAGTTCAACAATTGGTATACCTGTACTTATAATTCTTTGTTCATCTTCAAATGCTGCGATTGCATGCTCTTCTGAAAAAAAATCAAAATCAGTTTTTCCTAAAATTCCAGATTTATCTTCCTTATTTAAATTGGCCTGCATCGATCTGCTCACTTTCAAGAAACGTGATTGTAAATCTTTGAAATAAATTGCATCAGGGATAGTATCCATCAAGGCATCAATCAACTTTTTTTCTTTTAGCAATTCCAGTTGAACTTGATGTAATTCTTTATTTTTAGTCTCAAGGGAATCCTGGGTTGTCTGCAATTCCTCAATATTTTGTTGTAGCTCTTCAGTTCGTTCTTTAACAACCGATTCTAAATGATTTCTATAGGAATCAAGTTCGCGTTCAATTTTTTTCTTTTCTGTAATATTAATGGTTGAACTCAATATAACAGGCCTATCATTTAACTGTATTAATTTGCTTGAGTAATAAATATCATGTTTATTTCCTAATTTATCAGTAATTGTTGTCTCAATGTTCTCAACCTTACCATTCGTAATAATTTCATGATGAATATATTCTGCTACATTATCATCCAATCCCAGACCAATATCATTTGATTTTTTTCCAACTACTTCTTCTAATGTATAACCTGTCTCTTTTAAAAAAGTATTATTAACAATTAGGTAGCATCCGTCCATATCAGTTAAAACAATTGTATTAGGTGCCAATTCAATAAGGCTTTTAAAGAGTTCTTCACTTTGTGTTAAAGCATCTTGAGCCTTTTTGCGCATAGTAATATCACTAAAAAGAACCAGCAACTCGCCCTCAAAAAGACTTTGCCTGAATTCAATTGTTTTTATTTCTCCATTTTTAGTAGTAACATCAAAGACAAGTGGAACGGTTGAAAGACCATCAACATGCAGTTTGCGACTGTCCTTGTTCCATTCTTCAATTACTCTTTTACGATATTCCGGATTGGGATGTGCCAAATGGAACCACGCATTGGAATTTGGAATATCATTTAAAGTATAACCAAAAATATTGGTAAAAGTTTGATTAACATAATTTGCATTTCCATCAACATCAGAAAGCAAACAACCGACAGGAAGGGCTTCAAGCGCATTCTTGTATCTCATTGCACTTTTACGGGCATCAGTTTCAGCAATTTTACGTTTTGAAATATCTCGCATTGTATCCATAAAATAACATGGATTTCCTTCTAAATCTTTTAAAACTGTAACATTAAATTCAGCACTAAAAATACTACCATCGAGGCGAAGCACTTCTGATTCAATATTGTCCATAAATCCCTGTTGCAAAATTTCAGGCATTTGGGTTTCAACAAACATGCGACTGCTCTCAGTTAACAGGTTAAACGCACTTGTTCCAAGTAGTTGCTCACTATTATTTGCCCCCACCATTTCTACTTTTCTCTGATTGATAAATAGAATAACCCCATTTAAGTCCATCAATGAAATACCATCTTTCGAAGTTTCTATTAATGTTTTATATTTTTCTTCACTTTTGCGAAGCAATGTTTCCATTTCTTTCCGCTCAGTTATGTCTAATATGAATCCATCCAGAAAATCAACTTTACCATCAAAGCCAATAACACCCCTGCCTTTTTCATAGACCCAACGAATAGTACCATCTTTATGGTGTATTCTGTATTCCATTTCCCATGGATTCCCCAATTGGATTGCCTCTTGAACCAGTAATATATTATTTAAGTTATCGTCGTTTTTGATAATACTTTCGTATGAACGTACTTTGTTGTTAATAAAATCAGAAGAAGGATAACCACTGAACTGTTCAATTTCGGAGCTCATATATAGCATAGTCCAATCATTGTCATTAAGGCAACGGTAGGTTATTCCTGGAATATTGGATACAAGAGACTGAAACTGATCACGGCTTTGTTTTAGTTCTTCTTCAGCCTGCCTTCGCTCCTTAATGTCCATCATAGCCTGGTCTAGCGATCTTTTATTGATATTAAAAATGCTGTAGCCAACTAATCCAATAAATAGAATTGTGATACTTACATCGATAGTATAATCATTTAACGAATTTGCTGAAATATTAAGTTGTTTACCAACTATTCGTGAGAATATAAATAGCATGACTACGTTAAAAAATGTATAAAATAAGATTAGAAATTTATTTTTGCTTACCAATAATGGTGACATTGCAAGTATACCTAAAATGAATACAATTGAATCCAAACGCGTTAAAGTATCGCCATTATCGATCCACAAAATCAGCCACACGCAAGTTAATGCAGATATTACAATCAAATGTGATGCTGCATGATAATATCCTTTTATTAACAGAACCAGATATAATAAAAAAAGCATCAATAGAATTATTTCTAAGAGAATTATAAAAATATTTAATCTATTATTTATGGGATTGGTTAATTGTAAAAAACTGGAGGATAATATAATAAAAAACATACTTGCTATAACAAAAAAACACAAAAAATAAACGAACCTTACCTTTTGCCTGGTTGCGAAATCAGTTGTTTCATAATGTTTTAAAATCTTAGGTAAATCCCATTGCTTCTTAACCCTCTTATTGTTTTCTATTAATAGTTGTTTTTCTGTGTCATTCATTACAACCGAATTTATAATTAAGAAACTGGTTTAAATTAGATATTTTTTTTTAAAGAAGACTAATAATCGTTGTCTTTATTGAAGTATAACAAATATTTAGTTCAACAATTAATTAAATCTGATTATAAGCAATATCATTCATTTCTAGTTATTTAACATACAACATACGAATAATATAATTCTAAATTATTTCGTTTGTACCTTTGATTGTTATTTTGGAGCAGTAATTTAATTATTTAGTCAAAATTTAAAAGTACTTCCAAAAGTATCTCTTTTCAATACAATCATCGTTTTAAAGCAATTTATGAATGATGTTATTAGGCAAAATAATGCATCTAATATAACAAAATCAAAACTAAAAAGTACATTTTATTTGATTAACGGTATAGAACTATTTGCAACTCAAATTAGAAAATCAATTCAGATAAAATTAAAGCTTCCATTATCATTTGATTTTCCGTTACAGAATACTTTAAATTTATAGTTCCAGCATGATGACATAATTTGATATATATCAATACTTTATATGTATTTTAACAGGTTTTGTTATCACATTTAGTTGGAATTGTAAATTTAAATTCAGTACCTTTTCCAACCTTGCTTTGTAACCAAATTTTGCCATCATGTTTCTCAACAAATTCTTTGCAAAGAACCAAACCTAATCCAGTTCCTTTTTCATTGTTTGTACCATTTGTAGTGTATATCTGGGAATAATCGAAAAGTTTTGAAAGATTTTCAGGTTCAATTCCCACTCCATTATCTTGAACTGAAATTTCAATGCCTGATGGCATCTTTACTGCATAAACATTAACCTGTCCACCGGAATTTGTAAATTTAATTGCATTAGAAATCAAATTACGCAAAACTGTACTCAGCATATTCAAATCGGCAAAAACAATAATTTCTTCATTTGAGGAATAGTTAATTGCAATTTTTTTGTTTTCGGCATTCAATTTTAAACTTTTGATGATATCATTATAAACATTGATGAAATTCAATTGCTGAGGTTCAAACTTTATCTTTCCAGATTGCGTATGCGCCCACATTAAAATGGATTCCAATAAATTAAATGTGTTTTGCGCCGAACTGCTAATAATATTTATCTGATTTTCAATTTTATCAATATCATATTTGCGAATATTTTTGCATAATAAATTCAAATATCCCAGGATGGAATTAAACGGACTCTTTAAATCATGTGCAAGAATTGAAACAAAACGGTCTTTATCTAGATTTAATTCCAACAATTCACGATTTTTTTCTTTAAGTGCTATTTCCATATTTTTGCGCTCAATCACTTTCCAAACTGAATTCATTAAAAGTGTTAGGTGCAGAATATCTGCTTCGTTATAATCCGTTTCTTTATTGGCAACACCAGCTACAGCAACAATATTATAGTTCGAGAAAACAGGAACTGTTAAAAACTTATTAAGTGTTGCATGACCTTCTGGATATCCTTTTTTTAATTTATGTGGTGCATGAAAATCATTTAACATAATTGGTTTTCGTTGCCTGACTGCTTCACCCCAAACACCTGTGTTTTGGAGTTGATACGTCAGTCTAGAATCCAAAATCTTACAGTCTTTCATCACATCTTTTGACCATGAAAAAAGGGTGAAATCTTTGGTTTGTTCGTCATAAAAATAGATGTATCCAATTTTACTTTTTGTAAGTTGAATTGATTTTTCGAGTGTTAAATCCAATATTTCATTAACAGAATCAATATCAAATTGAAAAATATCGACCAAACTTCGCAACCTGGTTTCGTTTTGTTTTAATTCTTCTTCTGCCAGTTTTCGCTCACTAATATCTTGTACAGCACCAAAAACCCTTTTGCGGCCAGGAACCTCGTCATCAGGCATACACTCCATTTTGTTAATAATTGTATGTTCTTTGCCTTTTTTAGAAATAATCCTGAATTCCAATTGAATATTTTCGCCAATTTGAATTTGGTTCAATTTTGATATTGCATCACTCCGATCTTCGGGATGAGCTGCAAAAAGCCAACATTTTTGTTGTTTTAATTCCTGTATTGTATAGCCTGTAATTGAAAAAAATGCCTCTGTAATCCAATCAATTTCATATCCATCTATTCCATGGAAGCATGAATAAGAAAAATCGGAGCTTAGTCGTGAAATTGTTTTATAGCGGTTCTGTGATTGAGTAAGTTTCCATTCATTCTTTTTTCTACTCTGTATATTTCTTGAGATGCCAAGTAAATAATCAATTTTCCCTTTGTTATTCAACACAAAAGTTGATACCATTTCAACCCAAATTAATGAGCCATCTTTACAAATTTGCTGCAATTCATTGATTTGTGTTTTTTCTGAATTATCTCCGGCATAAAAATTTGAAATTCTTTTTGTTAATCCTTGCATCATAAAATCTGCATATTCAGCTCCAATCATATCCTCAATTCTTTTTTCAATAGCTTCTTCTGCTGAAAAGCCCGTTAAATGAATCATTGAAGGACTGATATAGGTGAATCTTTTAGATTCCATATCGAAAGTCCAAATAACATCTGTAGTGTTTTCGGCAATCAATCTGTATTTTTGTTCATTCTCACTAAGTGCTTTTTCTGTCTGTTTTCTACTCGTAATATCAAAGAAAATTGTTACAAACCTGTCATTTAGGAATGGAGATGTAGAGATATAATAATACTTGTTGGTTAACGGGCTGAACATCTCGGAATATTCTGTTTCATTTTTTTCTTTGTGGTTTTTCCAAAAACAGTTAATCACTTCCTGCGATATACCATATAGTTTTGATGCTAAATTATTTAAAACTTGGGTGTTGCTCTGATTGGCTGTTAAATAAAAAGCCTTGTTCACTTCTAGAATGCGATAATCCACCATTTCTCCATTTTCATCATACACTATTTCGTTTAAAGCAACTCCTTCGGTTATAGTGTCAAATAGCAGCCTGAACTTTTCTTCACTTTCTTTTAATGCTTTTTCTACAAGCATACGTTCAGTAATATCTTTGATTACTCCATCATACCATTCGATTTGTCCATTTTCGCCGTGTTTTGGTATAGTGGTATCGCTTACCCATTTTATTTTTCCATCTTTACAAATAATACGGTGCTCGATAGTATTTTGCAAATTTTTCCCTTTTAGAATTTCTGAAAACCTGTGAGCAATAAGATTTCTTTCTTCCGGAACAACCATATTAATCCAAAGATAAGGATCTTGCTCAAATTCGAATGAAGTATATCCTGTAACAGGTAAACAACCCGAATTATGAATGGTTTCAACCGCTTTACCATTTTCAACTTTTACTGTATATAGATAATCTGTAATACCTTCGGTAATCCTTTTATACCGTTCTTCACTCTCGATTAATTTTTGCTCAAAAATACCTTGTTCTATAATTCGGGTAACGGAATTTACGAAAGTCGTTATTAAAGAAATTTCAGCATCAGGCCATTTTCTTTCGAATTTACATTCATCCAGACCTATAAACCCCCAACATTTTTTTTCAATAAGTATAGGTATAACTAAAATGGAAAGTATGCCTTGCATCTGTAGCATTTCCTTTGCTTTGCATGGCTTTAGTTCCCGAACTATTTGAATAAATGAATCACCATTGTTAATTATTTTCATAAAAACATCCATTTCTGCAAATGGGAATTGCTGGATGTCGCTTTTGTTCATTAGTGAATCCGACAAATCTGAAATCCATTCTATTTTCGGGCTTATATTTGAATTAATATTGGAATTTTTAAAAAAAACGCACGATCTACTCCACTTGCTTTTCCAATTATTGCCAATCCAATTTCGATTGCTTCATTCAAATTATTATTAACCAGGAGTAGTGATATTGCGTTATTTATTGCATGGACTAAACTTTCAGTTGAATGAGGGGAAAAATCGTTTTTTGTTTTTTTTGCATAATTTCTATTAACTGCATCTACCTTTTGCTGCAATTCCAACAACTCTTGAATAAGTTGTTCTTTGGTTTTTAGCCGGTAATCCATTTAAATAGAATTTTCGAATTTCTAAAATACTACAATTTTCTTTCCATTATTGTATATTTTCAGTAAGAATTAGGCTCTTTCTTAGCTTTAAATATCAATTATCATTATTAACAATTTTCAAAGGTAAAGTAAATTTAAATTCACTTCCTTTTCCAACCTCACTGACAGCCGAAATTTCACCACCATGCTTTTCGATAAATTCTTTGCAGAGAACCAAACCCAAACCTGTTCCTTTTTCATTCGCTGTTCCAGCTGTTGAATAATCGGTTTCAAATTTGAATAATTTCTGAATGCTTTCAGGAGAAATCCCTACACCATTATCTGAAATTGCTATTTCAATAAAACCATTGTTTTCGATTGTGTAAATCAAAATTTTACCTCCTGTTTGTGTAAATTTAATAGCATTACCAATTAAATTGCGCAATATTGTCTTTAACATATTCATGTCAGCAAAAATCATTTTTTCATCTGTTGATAACAGATTTATTTCTATATTTTTTGCTTTTGAGATATTTTCTTGATTTTGTATTTCAAAAATAATCAGATTAGTCAAATTTATCAACTCCGGGTTAAAATCAAACTTACCGCGTTGCATTCGTGACCATTCCAAAAGATTTTCAAGTAATGTAAAAGACTGTTTTGATGTTTCATACAAAGCCGAAATAAATTTTAGCCGCTTTTCATCTTCATAATTTTGATAATTTGTCAACAACAATTCGCTCATTCCTAACAGATTACTAAACGGACTTCTTAAATCGTGCGATATTATTGAAAAGAATTTATCTTTTGTAGAATTAAGTTCCTTAAGTTCTTCAACTTGTTGTTTGATTAATAATTCTGCATTTTTACGATCAGTAATATCTCTCACAAATGACTGGATAAGCTGTCTGCCTCCATGTGAAACAACTGTTGAACTTACATCCACTGTAATTTGTGATCCATTTTTATGGATATCTGTTGCTTCAAACCTTAAACGTCCTTTAATTTTTAACATTTCAATTCTTGCTGGCATATCCAGTGCATTTTGAGCAGACCCAAAGTCTGCTAAATTGCCTCCAATAAGTTCAGACTTTTCGTAACCCAGCATTTTGCATACATTATCATTTACGTCAATAATATTTCCATCAAAATCATGTATGTAAATGGCATCGTTTGTGTTTTCAACAATCGTGCGGTAATGTTGTTCACTCTCTTTCAATGCATTTTCAGCGTGTTTGCGCCAGGATGTGTCACGAAATTCAGTAGCCCTAACTGTTCTGTTTTGATAAGTAATATTTTTTCCTCTTATTTGTAGTGGATATATGGAACCATCTTTTCTTACTCCTTCTGCTTCGTATGCCTTATCATAATCACTTACTATTTTGTCCATTATAAAATCCCGCCAATCTGGAGCAATAAGGAGCAATCCATCCATCCCTATAAGCTCATCAAAAGTATATCCGGTTATTTCTGAAAGTCCGTGATTGCAATCCATTATAAATCCTTTGTCGTGGATAGCAATTCCGCCAAAAGACGCATCATAAATGGCATGGAACCTTTCCTCACTAACTTTTAAAGAGTTTTCAGCTTTTTTTTGCCATGTTACATCCCTGATTAAACTTAAAATTTTATTATCATCGTAGGCCATTATTCTTGCCTCAAAATAATGTTTCTCATCAGGCATCAATAAAGGGTATTCATAAAATTGCATTTTTTTAGATGCTATGGCATTTTTAAAAATGGGCACAAAATCCTCTATGATTTTTCTCGGTAAAACATTTTCCATTTTTTGCCCAATAAAAACCTTTGGAGGTATACATCTTAAAGTATTTGGAGGTAAATAAAAGTCGAGATAAACACCATCTTCATTCTGAATAAAAATCATATCGGGCATTGCGTGTAAAAGGGCCAAAGATTTTGCTTCACTTAGCTTCAGCATGGTCTCAGTTTGTTTTCGCCCCGAAATGTCATGATAATTACCTAGAACACCTTTAATATCAGAATCGTGCAAAAGGTTAACCAAAGTAATTTCTATCCATTTGTAGCTTCCATCTTTGCATCGGTATCTGCATTCTGTAGTTCCTGTGGCATTTAGTTTACCCATGAGTTCAATCACAAATTTTTGTGCATTTGCGAGATCTTCCGGATGTACATTTTCAAAAGTGCTTTTTCCGATAAGCTCCTCCTGGTTCCAGCCAAACCATTTCTCAATACTTGGGCTTTTATACCTATTGGTTCCATCCTGATTGATTATTACAATTACATCGCCAATATTTGCAATCATTTTGATATGCCTTGCTTCGCTAAGCCGTAAGGAATTTGTTACTTTATTCCTGTCTAAAAACATTCCTAACTGGTGGGCATATAATTCAATGAATTTATTATTTTTAAGTGTTTCCCCTGTATTAAAAAGTAAAGTAAAATCACCAATTACTTTGTCATTTTTAACTATTTTCGCGATAAAAACTTTTCCGATATTGAAAGTTTTTTCAATGATTTGAATTATACTTTTAGGAATTGTATCTGCAGTTAAATCATGTAAATGATCAAATTCGGTTATGGTTTGATTTTTTATTTTTTCGGCACGTTGTGTGTCATTTCTCCATTTTTTATCTATCACATCAAACCCAAGAATAGCCAATCCTTTTTTTATATTTTCTTTAATCCCTGCAATGGCATTTGTTGTATAATCAATTCCATTTTCATCAAAAATATTAAATGACGCATAAGTAGCACCTGAAATATCAAGGATGTTTTGCAAAATTTTCTCATAATCAGGTTTATAATCAGTAAATTGAATAAACTCTTCAGATGCATTGATAAGCTTTTCTAAAATCGTCTTTTCATTTTCTATGATTTCAGGTTCTTTTTTTAATTCAGTTTTTAAAGATTCATACTTTTGTTGTAATATCTCCAATTCCTGTATGAGCTCTTCCTTGGTTTTATCCTGCGTATTCATGATTTTTGAGATGTGAATTATAAATTAATATCTTTAAATCGTAAAATAAAAGGTACTGCCTTTTCCTAATTCGCTTTCAGCCCAAATTTTTCCATCGTGTTTTTCAACAAATTCTTTACAGAGCAATAGACCCAAACCGGTTCCTGTTTCATTTTTTGTTCCTTTAATTGTAACTTCGTGCGAAATACCAAATAGTTTTGACAATGTTTCGGGCGACATTCCAACACCATTGTCAGAAATTGATACCAAAATCGAATTTTGAACCTGTTTTGCACCAACATTAATTTGTCCGTTATCACTTGTGAATTTTATTGCATTTGAAACAAGATTGCGCAATATTGTTTTTAACATATTTTCATCTGCATTAACGTGGCATATTTCTGAAGATAAATATTTTATTGCTATATTTTTATTAGTGGCTGCCAGTTTCATATTATCAATAATGTCATTGCAAATTATTGTAAAATCCAATATTTTAGGTTCATAAGGTATTTTGCCAGATTGAGCTCTGGCCCACATTAATATATCTTCCAATAATTTATACGTTTTTTGTGCCGAATTATTTATTATATGTAACTGTTTTTCAATTTTCTCAATATCATAATTTCGAATTTTTTTTATTAGTAAGTTCAGAAAACCAAGTATGGAATTAAAAGGACTTTTTAAATCATGAGCAAGAATAGAAATGAACCGGTCTTTATCAGCATTAAGCTCTTTTAGTTCCTGATTTTGCTGTTGAATTATTAATTCGGATTTTTTGCGCTCGGTAACATCCATGAAAATTTCCAGCATTGCTTTCTTTCCCATATAAATCATTCCGGTATGAATGATTTCAAATATTTTTCCACCCAAAACACCATGAGATTGATAAATATTAGTTTCGCCTAACTTTATCCCGGAATGCAAGGGGCAATCTGAACATTGTTTTTTATCATCTCGGTAAAGCTCCCAACATTTTGTAGAAAACACTCTTTCTCCAAAAATATGTTGCAAATTTTCACTCTGAAAAATAATATTTCCTGATTCATCCACGATATCCATTCCAAATGGTATGGTTTTCAATAATGTTTTATTTAATTGATCACTTTCTTCAGCTTTTTCTTTGGCTTCCTGCAATTCTTTCCTTGATTTTATTCGTTCCAGGATTATTGAAATCCTTTCGGCATATGCATTTATAAGCCTTTGTTCAAAAATATCAATAAATTTAATGTCCTGGGTATATGCTACAATTAATTCACCTCTTTGTTTTCCTAATATATAAATAGGTGCAGATAAATATTTTCTTCTTTTTAATAGTTTAAAGTCTTCAATATTGCAGTATTTTTTATTATCGATTTCAAGCGAAACATAAACTTTATCAGGAAATTGCATGCTTTCCGGAACTACAATTTTTACAAATTCGTTAAAAACATCCTCATGATTTTCAAACTGTTCGGTGAGTAAGCCCAATGAATAAATTCCATTAAGCTCTTTAATCCTTTCCTTTAAATTTCGTTCACTTTTTTCGGTATTTTCTTTGGCTTTAATTAGTTCCTCTTCGGCTTGTTTTCGTCCGGAGATATCTGTTTTTACTGCAATATAATCGGTTATTTCATTTTGCTCATTCAACACCGGAGAAATAATTGCCTCCTCAGTATAAAACGCTCCATTTTTCTTTTTATTTATAAATTCACCCTGCCATGTTTTACCGGAACTAATTGTAGACCATAAATCTAAATAGACTGCTTCATTGGTTTTTCCTGATTTTAATATGCGTGGATTAATGCCTTTTGCTTCTTCAAAAGAATAACCGGTGGTTGCAGTAAATGAAGGGTTTATGTACTCAATTTCGCCCATGGAATTTGTTATTGCAATAGTTACAGGACTTTGATCAACGGCAATTTTCAATTTACGAAGTTCTAATTCAGCCTGCTTACGCTTAGTTATATCTCTTGCAATATTCATTAAAGCGGGTTTATTCTTGTAATTGATTAATATTGCGGATACTTCTGTATTTCGATGTATTCCTAATTTGTCTTTAATAATTACTTCAAAATCAAGCTTGCCTAAAATTTTTATGGCTTTAATTCTATCCTTTATAATTTCATCTGGAACATCTATCAATAAATTTTTAATGCTCAAATTCATCAATTCTTGATTGGGGTATCCAAGAATATCAGATGATGCATCATTAGCCTCAATAAAATTCGATGGCATGCCATCTGGATTAATCGTTAAAATGGTAATACTGTCTCTGTTCGCATTGAAAAGCATACGATATTTCTCTTCATTTTCCTTTAGAATGCCTTCAGCCCTTTTGCGCTCAGTAATATCCCTCACTGTTCCGAGCACAAAATCTTTATTGTTTATTTTAACTACTTTCCCAATTATTTCCGTACAAAATTGGGTGTTATCTTTACGTTGTAAAATTACTTCCAATGGCGAGCCTTGCAAATTGGTTTTACTCTCATTAAAAATATGTGGTTGTGATTTTGCATTCAGATCAAAGACGCTCATTTTCAATAACTCAGCAGATGAATAACCAGTCATCTCGCAAAACTTCTGGTTTACAAAAACATAATTTCCATCCATTTCTGCCAGAGCAATACCATCGGTTGCCTGATTTGCAATTTCATTGAATTTTCCTTCAGTTTCAATTAGTGAAAGCTCAATATCTTTTTTATTTAATAAAAGCTTTTTCAGAATTTCGATTTCTTTCTCTAATTCCTGATATGTTGGTTTTATTTTTGTCATTGCATTATTACTTTTCTGTATTTTATTTCAATTCTAAATTTTATTTTGCAAATTGTTTCTAAAAATTTTAAATCAATAAATCTTCCGCTTAGTTCTTTTATCAAACAACTTTGAAAACATGGATTTCATTTTACACCAATGTATTTGATCAGTTTTTGCTTTAGTTCTTCTTCATTAACTGGCTTAGTAACATAATCATTAAAAATATCGGCAAATTGTTCTTTTTCACTTTCGAGTGCATAGGCGGTTAATGCGATAACCGGCATTCCTGGCCTGAATTCTTTTATCCTTTTTGCCGCTATGTTCCCAGCCATTTTGGGCATTTTTATATCCATCAGAATAATATCAACTTTTGACATATTCCTGCAATAATCGACGGCTTCTATTCCATTAGTAGCATGCAAAATTTTAGCTTTTGAAGGCTCTAGAAATTCTTTAATGAGTAAAAAATTCGAAAATTCATCTTCTGCAATTAGGATCACTTTATTTTCAAAATTAAATCCGGTTGAATGCTGAACTATTATCTTTTCTATTGTTTCTGCAGGTTTGAAAGGCATAGTAAAACTTATAGTAGTTCCTTTATTAATTTCAGATTTCAACTCTATTTTTCCACCCAATAGTTCAATATATGCCTTTGCAATGCTTAATCCTACACCATTTCCTCCAAAATTACGGGTTGATCCAATTTCAACCTGCCTAAAAGGTTCAAATATTTTTTGTTGCATTTCTTTCTGAATTCCAATACCACTATCACTTACAGAAAAAACAAATTCATTTTCTTCCGAAAGACAACAACCTATTTTAATTGTTCCTTCAAATGTGAATTTGATTGCATTATTAATTAAATGTTTGATTATTTGGGTTAATTTATAACTATCAGAAATGGTTTCAAATTGGTTATGTTTTAGATTTATATTGAATAGCAATTCTAAATTTTTATCATTTGCTAGTTTATTGTACTGATTGTAAATTTCGTCGAAAATAGATTGCAAGTTTACTTTTTTCTGATATAATATGGTTTGATTTGCTTGTATTTCGGAAATTTCAATAACATTAGTTACAATATCAAGCAATTGATTGCACCCTTTTTGAACAATTTGAAAATAGTTTTCACGTTTGCAAGAATCCACGGTATCACTTATTAAAAATTTAGAAAATCCAATGATTGAATTCAGTGGTGTCCTTATCTCATGAGAAATATTGTTAAGAAATGCTGTTTTTAACTGATCGCTCTCTTCTGCCTTTTCTTTTGCTATTTCCAAAGCAGTTTGTGTTTGCCACAAATTTGTTAAGTCCTGTAAATTTGCCCAGGCTCCTATTATTTCATTTTGCCTGAAAATTGGTATCAGAAAGTATTTTATATAAACTGTTTTTCCCCATTTGCTGGTGTATGACATTTCATTTGTCACCACTATTTTTTTTCTCAGACATTTATTTATTTCATGTGTAAAACCATTATCAATTAATGGTTTAAATGTCATTACATTTATTTGTTTTGTGGCTTCCAATGAGGGAGAACCCAAAATTCTTATTGCAGCCGGATTTGCCTCCAATATTTGCCCGGAAGCTGTAAAAAATAAAAAACCAGTAAGTGTATTTTCGAACATACTTCGTACTTTATGTTCGCTTGCTTCCGCTTTTTCCCTTGAAACGATTAATTCTTCTTCTGCCCTTTTTCTTTCTGTAATATCGGTTGCCAATGTTATCAAAACTTCTTTGCCGAAATATTTTCCTTTTACCATCCATACTTCTTTTGGAAAAACAATTCCATCTTTTCTAATCCCCCAAAATTCATATTTCTGCGGTTTGCCCTGGTATGCAAGATTGGCAAATTCCGTAACTTTATTCATGTCATTTTTTCCTGGTGCCGAAAGTATTTCAGGAGTCTTACCAATTAATTGTTCTATTTCATAACCATACATATCAACAGCTCCCTGGTTAACCGCTATATAGGTCAAATCGGGGTTTTGAATATAAATAGCTTGTTTAACAGTATTAAAAAGTCCAGTATAATTGCTTTCCCTTTCCAATAATTCTACTTCTGCACGTTTTCTCTCCGTAATATCATGATAATTTAAAAGCAATCCTCGAATTGTTGGATCAGCAATTCGGTTTATAGCGGTCAGTTCAATCCATTTATAACTTTTGTCCTTACATTTATATCTTAATTCTAAATTATTGGTGGCATTTGGATTAACCAATATATCGTAAAAGGCCTTCTGGATATGCTCTTGATCATCAGGGTGAACATTTTCCAATGTGTGGGTGCCAATAAGTTCTTCAGGTTTCCATCCAAATAATCTTTCAATATTCGGGCTTTTATATCTATTTATTCCATCGCTATCAACAATAGCGATAACATCAGCGATATTGGCAATCATAGCGCGCTGCTTTTCTTCATTTTCCTGTAGGGCTATTTCTGCTTGTTTGCGCTCGGTAATGTCACGAACGGTGGTAATTACGCCAACAATATCGCCCGAAGCATTAATTAAAGGGGCACTAGTATCAGACGCCCACCCTGATTTTCCGGAAATAGGAATAGTAAATTGCAAATCAATTTCAGAGACTTTATCTCCAACAAGCACTTTTTTCAGTTGATCGATAACGCCAGCATCCAATAAAAATGGGAATAAATCCGCAGGATATTTACCCAATACTTCCGATGCAGGTATTCCAATTAATTTTTCCATGAATGGATTCCATACCTGATATTTCAGGTCAAGATCATAAACAACAATCCCTTCACTTGCACTTTGAATAATTTGATTGTTGAATTGATTGGATTCAATCAGCGCCATCTCGGCTAACCTGAGTTTCTTTTCATTTTC
This sequence comes from Bacteroidota bacterium, assembly GCA_025361565.1. Lineage (GTDB taxonomy): Bacteria > Bacteroidota > Bacteroidia > Bacteroidales > NBLH01 > NBLH01. The sequence goes on from JANYKN010000116.1 coordinate 110,931, forward strand.
GATCACCCTGCCAACTTTTTCAATAACGACAGGCATCATTTCGAGAAAGTGATTATCTTTTATAATATAATCCCTGGCACCTAATTTCATCATTTCCACTGCAATGCGCTCATCGCCCTGACCTGTAGACACTATGAAAGGTGGTAATTGAATTTTTTTGGCAATTAATTTTGCAATAAAATCTTTGCCATTCATATCAGGAAGACTGTAATCCAATATCATCATAAACGGCTTGTTTATGCTTAACCACTCAAAAGCATCCTCCGCAGTTTGGGCACAGATTGTTTTTTTTCCAGCTTCTTCAATAATTTCTTTAAGCAATTCAATTAAGCCTGCATCATCTTCGATTATGAGAATTGTATTTATGTTCTCTACCATCTATGTTTGTTCTTTAAATCTTCACAACCTGAATAAATAGACCCAGGCGTTTCAAGGTTTCTGTAAATTTAATAAAATCAACGGGTTTTGTGATATACAAATTGCAACCCATTTTATAACATGCTTCTACCTCTCTAGGATCGTCAGTTGTGGTTAGCATCATAATCGGAATATCTTTCAATTCGCCATTGGCTTTCATCCTTTTTAATACTTCAATGCCATCCATTTTTGGCATATTTATATCTAGTAATAGCAAATAGCTTTTATTTCTGTCGCGTTCAGTTTTGCCACCAGTTCTGGCCAAAAAGTTCCAAACTTCTTCGCCATCCTTAAAACGGATTATTTTATTACAAACGCCCGATTCTTCCAGCCCTTCTTTAATCAGTTCGGCATGTCCGTCGTCGTCGTCTGCAATTAGTATTATCATTTCTTTATAGTTTTCCATTTTATAAATAGTTTATAATTCAATAATTAGATTTTGTTTAACTTTTAATTTATTGTTTTTTATAGGATTAAGATTCTTTAATATTAAAATTAATGTGTATTCTTCAAGGAATATCAATCATACCAATGATTTTTTGGTTCTTTTCACCTTTTAATTATTCTGTAAATTCGTTACTTTGCAATTCGATATAAAAAGTACTTCCTCTTCCAAATTCAGATTCAGCCCAAATTTTACCTTTGTGTTTATCTGCAATTCTTTTGGCAAGGCTCAGTCCAATTCCTTCGCCTGCCTCTGGCAATGTAGAATCTACTCGATAAAATACATCCCAAATTTTCTCAAGATGCCTAGGATCAATCCCGATGCCTGAATCTTTTATACTATAAATAATTTTGTTGTAATGCAATTTGGCTGCAATTTCTAATGTAAATTGCTTTTTATCGTCACGGTATTTAATAGCATTTCCAATTATATTTGAAAATAGCTGATTCAATTGGTTTTCATCTCCATAGCAATTAGGTAATTCTTCGATTATCACTTTGGCTGATATTTCTGTTATCTGGAAATTAAAAACAGCTAAAATTGTTTTGAATAATTGATTCATATCAATTTTTCTAATGTTCATTTTAATTCGTCCCGTTCTGGATATTTGCAACAGACCGTTTATCAGAGTATCCATTTTGGTAACATTGGAAAAAATAAAATTCAATGTTTTAGGGATGTCTTCATTTGTAGTTTTATTAATTTTTATTTGAGATTCCTTATCGAGCTGGATTTCAGCAACAAAAGCATTGATTGAATCGGCCTGTTTTTGCAATCGCTGGCTAAATCCTTGGATATTTACCAAAGGCGATCTCAGATCATGTGAAGCTACATAAAGATAGTTTTCGAGTTCTTTGTTTTTTGCTGTAATTGCTTCTTGTATTTGTTGATTAGCAGTAATATCTGTAGTAATTGTTGCAAATCTATTCTTTTGTGGCGAAACCACTGAAATCATAAAGTGCTTATCCATAGGTGCATAAAAGGTAGTATACTCAAATGGGACACCTGTTTTTCCCACTTTACTATATTCTTCTATATATGGCGGGGTTTCGGCCTGATATACTTCAGTTGCCAGTTTTCCGACAGCATCTATTTTTTTAATGCCGGTAATTTGAGTGAATGCTTCATTGCAATCAGTTATTCTATAATTTATTGCTTCTCCATCATCATCATAAACCAAATCATGCAATACAACCATTTCTGTCATTGAGCCAAAAAGTGTACTAAGTTTTTCTTCACTTTCACGTAGTTTTTTTTCTGCGATATTTCGTTCAGTAACATCGTATACAACCCCAAAAATAATGTTGTTCTTTTTGTCATGATCAGCTAATGAATGAATATCAACTATTTTACCGTCATTTGGTCTACAGATTTTAAATTCAAGATTGTAAGGTATCTCCTTAGTAATCAGATCAACAAGTGCTTTATTCAGCATATCCCGATATTCAGGCAATGGGATTTTCTGTACAAAATCAAGTGACATTTTATCTTTATCAACTCCATATATGATACTTGCTCCAATTGAAGCTATCATCTGCTTAGAATCAAGCATTAATTTCCAATTTCCAATTTTTGCCACCTTTTCTGCACGAGCCAAACGAAACTCACTTTCATGTAATGATTCCTCAGCATGCTTACGTTCTGTAATGTCCTCGTGCATCAAAACAAAGCGTTCCGGCTTTCCGCTTCCATCATTTAAAGGAAAAATCAGCATCCGAATCCATACAGGAACATCAGGAAATTCCTCTTTTACTTGATGTGCATTGTAATAAAAATCTGGAAAATGAACCACTTCGCCATTTTTTGCACGCATTAATAATTCGCCTAAACCTTGGTTCAAAAGAATAGGATCAGTAAATAAACAATATTCGGGTGGAGGAACTGCTCCAAAAAGTTTTGTATGCGCTGGATTTACACTTAGTGTATAACTTTCTTTATCAAGTATTTGTATCGACATCGGATTTTTATCAATGATGTCTCTCAACATTCTTTCTGTTTTCTTGCGTTCGGTGATATCCCGGTGAAAGCCTAAAACATACCTCTTGTCTCCAATGTTCACAAGGTTTGCTGATACTTCAATAGGGATTTTTTGACCATTCTTGCAAAAATGTTCAACCTCAAAAGTCATAGATTCCCCGGCTAACAATTTTTTCATTCGTAAAGGTGCCAGTTGAGCAGTTTCCGGTGCATCAAGTTCCTTCAAATTCATTTTCATCAATTCTTCAAGTGTGTATCCATGCATTTGGGCAAAAGACTCATTTATTGCGACAATATCACCTTGGTGGCTTATCTGAAAAATCCCATCTTTTGCACTTTCAAATAATGCACGAAACTTTTCCTCACTCTCCCTGATTTTTTCTTCAGATTGTTTACGCTCTGAAATATCCCGTGAGAAAAATGATGCTCCTATTACTTTTCCATCCACAATAATCGGATTCATTGATACTTCGATATAAAGTACAATATTCCCTATATCTATTTTATCTTCGAAAATGAAATGCTCTTTTGTCAATGCACGATCATAACGCTCCTTCCACATGGGACGAATTGGCTCGGGAACTGCATTTAGTAAATTCATTCCAGGTTTTAGATGAATTCCAAAACTTAGAAAGAAGGCTTGTTCGAATACGCCATTTATATATATGATTTCGTAAGCAGTGTTGATTGCCCAAATGCTATCAAAAGTATTTTCAATGATGGCAGTCAAATTGGCCCTGCTCACAAATAAAGCTTCTTCGGCTTGCTTACGCGAGGAAATATCCCTGCTTGCTGCATGTATTTCAACAACAGCTTCTGTTTCAAGATTTATGATAGAGCGGCTATTTGTCTCGAGCCAAATATATTTACCATTCTTGCATCGCATACGAAATATGGTGCCTGATAAAACAGGCTGTTCAACTATTGTTGATCGGGATTTTTCAACTTTTGAAATATCATCCGGATGAACATACTCAAATGCAGAATGTCCAATTAAGTCTTCGGGTTCATAACCTAATAAAATCTTACAAGAAGGCGAAACATAAAGAAAAATGCCTTGTGCATCATGACGGGCAATCATATCGGTTGAATTTTCTGCAAGCAAACGAAAGAGTGATTCGCTTTGTTTTAATAAATCTTCAGCATGTTTGCGTTCGGTGATATCTCTGTTACTAATTCGTCTTCCGATATAACTATGGTACTTATCAAAAACCGGTCTACATATATGGCTAATACAAACTATAGAACCATCTCTTTTAACAATTCTAAAATCTATTTCGCCAACTTCATTAAAATTTTCTGCTAATTGATACTTTTTAAAATGGCTGACAAACAATTCATTATCATCAGGAAATATAATTTTTTGAAATAATCCGGGATCTGAAATAAATTCTTCAGTTTTATAGCCTGTAATGCGTTCGCAGGATGATGAAATATATAGCAATTCATCTTTTTCATTTAGCCAGTATTCCCAATCATAAGTGAAATCAGCAACTATACGGAATTTTTCTTCATTCTTCTCCAAGCTTTCTTTCGATTTCTCTATTTCCGCCATTTTAGAATGTAAAGTCAAATTTGCTTCTTTTAATTCTTCATTGATTTGATAATACTCTTCATTTTTCTCTTTCAAAAGAAGATCGGCTTGTTTTTGAATAGTAACATCAGTAAAAATATTGGAAAAGTAGCCCTTTCTATGAGAGAATATCTGAACATTAAAATATCTGTTGAAGGATTTTGAAAAATACTCATATGAAAATGGAATTCCTGTTACCGCCACATTGCAAAATTGTTTTACAATTTCCATGTCAACTTTTGGATTGACGGTTTTTATTGATTTACCGATAATTTCGGAAACAGTTAAACCGGTATGTGTTTCGTAAGCTTTATTTGCCTCAAGGATAAGATAGTCATAAGGATTATTTTCCTTGTCAAAAATGACCTGGTTTAATGAATAGCCCAACGGAATAGCGTCATAAAGATTTTTGTATTTTTCACAACAATCATGCTCATCTGTGTTATAAGATAATTTTGAAATTAATTCCTTATTCTCGCTTTCCAATTGATACACTTTTTCAATGAGCGCTTCGAATGTTAAATCCTTATTTAGCATGTCCATTTTCCGTTAGGCTGATTAACTTGAAATATAAAACCTATCTAAAAATATAAAAAATTTGCCATCAAATCTGATTTTATAGATTTATTTTACGAAAGTGAATACATACAAGGCTAAAAGGGTTAATTTATCAATCTCATTTGAAGGAAACAAATGAATACTTCGCGAAATTGTGTCATAACTATAATATATTGAATATTAATTGAATAACAAACTTCAATTTATTTTGATGTTAGCCATTCTTAAATTAACATATTCGTGATAATTTATTAACATTCAAGTAACAAGGCAATTGTATTTTTGCAATGTGAAATGAATTTGTGAATTGGAAGAAAATGAGGGCAAAATAAAATTTCAACAATAAAAAACAACAATGAATATTCTGGTATTATCAGACTTACATATTGATACGCACGATGCGTTCGGTATTTTTAAATGGAACGAAATGGATCTTATCATGCAAATAGAGCGCATAAGAGAACTCCATGCAATTGACAAAATTATTTTCAATGGCGATACCTTTGAACTTTATAAATACACTTTCGAAGAAATTAGAAAAGCTAATCCAATGCTGATGGACTATTTTAAAGATAAAAATTTTGTATTTATAAAAGGAAATCACGACATCATAAATGATTTTGGACTTGATTATATTCAAATTTGCAATTCTAAGGGACAAACAATTCACATTGAACATGGCCATAACGCTGATTTGCTTAACGGAACAAAATTAGGCCGAGCAATTGGCAGGTTTGGCTTTTCGATTTTAAAAAAAATGTCGCATTCGCAATCATTGATGAACCTTTATTTTAAATTAGTAGCCCTTGACGACCAAATAAACCACATTCCAAAGCGCTATAACTCAATCAAGTATCTTACTTATGCCCTTAAAATGTTAAAAGATCACGATGTGGTAATTTTAGGTCACACGCACAAACTGGAGTCGCACCACACTTATTATTTAAATCAAAAAAAGCGCTATCTCAACAGTGGTTCTTGTTCAATGGGGAGATTTCAGGCAATTATTATGGATACTGAAACTTTGAAATATGAATTGATAAAAGAAAGTAAAGACTCGATAAAGAAACAATTTCAACAAACTTTGAAATTCAAAAACCAAACCTATTCAAATCAGCAAATTATCACCATATCATAAAATTCGCATTATATCGAAAGTTTTATTTTGCACTATAAATTAGTATGGAAGCTTTTCCACTTAAACCTGATGGAGAAGCCACAAATAATTGGTTAAGTTCTGTTGTAAAAAGTGAAGTTCTTGCTCCCGAATGTGATGAAACTTTTCCGTTAATAGTGTAATTATTTGCATCAACCTGATTTACAACATCGACATAACCCCCGCCACAACTTATATAAATTTGCTTGCTTGTTGGATTGTAAAAAATATCATCAACATCATTATCAATATCCAAGGACGAAACGGTTTTTCCTGTCTGAATATCTAACACCAATAACTTTGATGGATGCCGGCAACCGATGAATAACCTGTGATTGATATCATCCAAGCTCATAGGAAAGTTTGATTTTGCTTCGATCATTTTCCATTTATCGGAGACAGAGTTTTTATCCAAATCGATCACTTCTATCAGCTTTTCATCAGGAACATTTACATAAATTTTATTTGCAGACCTATCAATTTGAAATGATTCAGGATGGCCTTCAAGTTTTATATCGGCAATTTTTTTAAAACTTGTTGCATCAATTATTGCAATTCCGCCGTTGCCATAACCAACATATATTTTATTAGAAATGGAGTCGTACCGCACATTATCAGCATAGCTTGGTAATTTTATTGAATTGATTTTTTGAAATGAAGCCGCATCAAAAACATCACATTCGCCATTATCACCATTTGAAACAAAAAGATAATTGCTTTTGGGAATATAGACTATGCCCTGCGGCTCGCCTAGATTTTTGATAGTATGAATTACTTTTTTTCTTTTCAAATCCACAATTTCAATGGTGTTATTTGCCAAAGCAGCCACAAAAATAATTTGTCGTTTACTATCAAACGCTAAATGGTCAATTCTTCCATTTACATCAGGCAATTGAATTGTTGCAATTAATTTGAGTGAATCGCTTTGTATTTGAGCATTACAGCCATTCATGAAAAAACAGAAAGGAATAATTAAAACTGAAATAATGTACCTTTTTATCATAGATTAAAATTTTTAACTTTTATAGATTACCAGACAAGAATCAGCAGACTATAATATTTATTTTTTACCACGTTTTTTAACAGCAACAGCTTTTTTTATCCGCACATAAATGTATTTCACTTGTGAGTTTTCAACAACCCTTTCATCAATTTCAAAATGCTCGGTTAGTGACTTTATCAATGGTGTTAATTTTGGAAACCCATAATTTCGTGGATCAAAATCTGGTTTCTTTTTATTTATTAAGCCTCCTACCTCAGCCAATGAAGCCCATCCATTTTCTTCAACCAAATCCTCGACAGAAGATTTTAATAACTGAATAATTTGATTGTTTACTGCATCAATTTTTGATGTTTTTGCAGGTGCTTTAGAAGTTACTTTTGTTGCTTTTTGAACACTAGAAGCCCCCCCAATGATTTCAATATAAATGAATTTATCGCAAGCAACGATGAATGGATTTGGCGTTTTCTTTTCGCCAATACCAATAACCAACATACCCGATTCTCTTAACCTGACAGCCAGTCGGGTAAAATCGCTATCGCTCGAAACCAGGCAAAATCCGTCCACTTTTTCACTGTGCAAAATATCCATGGCATCAATAATCATAGCTGAATCGGTGGCATTTTTACCTGTTGTATAACTATATTGCTGAATTGGGGTTATTGCATGTTCCAATAAAGCAGGTTTCCACCCTGACACAGTTGGTTTAGTCCAGTCGCCATATATTCTTTTAATAGTTGGTATCCCAAGTTTGGCAATTTCATCAAGCATTCCCTTAATATTTGAATACGGAATATTGTCTGCATCAATAAGAACTGCCAGTTTCATATCATTTTTCTCACGCATAGTTTTGATTTTTTGTGTAATTCTGACTAAAGGTCTGTTAATTTTTTAATATTAGGAAATAAAGCATCTACCAAATTTGCTTATATTCTAAAAAGATAGTAATTCTTGCCGATAGATACAAATATAATTACTTATCTTTGATTATATCCAAACTTAAAAAATGTGGCGATCAATTACAATCCAAAACTCCAAAAAATGAAAATGCAAATATTTTTTTCAACTCTTCTGATTATGTCCGTAATATCAATATCTGCACAAGAATATGCACCTGAAAGTTTGGGAACGCAAATCAATTCTGCGGAATCGGAATTTGCTCCATTTATATCAGCAGATGGTAAAACATTATACTTTTCAGTGACCAATTTACCAGAAAATATTGGTGGTGTAAACGATTATTCCGATATTTATTATGCCACGATAGATGAAAATGGAACAATCTCAAACAAAACAAATATTGGCGAACCAATCAATACAGCCCAATATGGCGAAATACCTGTAAGCGTTACACCTGACGGAAATACCATCCTCTTTTCAAGACATGGTGCTGAGGATCCACTCTTTATCTCGCATAAAACCCAAAATGGTTGGAGTATTGCAACACCAGTAAAAATAAAAGATTATGAGGTAACAGAACACCAATTATTCAGTCTTGGCAGTGATGGGCGCACTTTGGTATTAGGATTTAATAATAATACTGGTTTTGGAGATTTAGACTTATATGTTTGCTTTTTGCAGGATGATAACACTTATTCCGCTCCGCTAAATTTGGGTAACACTATCAACACATCAACAATTGAATATTCACCTTTTATTGCACCTGACATGAAAACTCTTTATTTTTCAAGTAATGGACATGGCGGATTAGGTGGACGTGATATCTTTAAATCTACCCGTTTGGATGAAACATGGAAAAATTGGTCCGAACCTGAAAATTTAGGCAGTACAATCAATACATCCGACGATGAGTATTATTATTGTACTTCAGCAGTTAGTGATTATGCCTATATTGCAACTGGTTACAAGGCTATTGGTTTATTGGATCTTTATCGCATTCCCTTGCCCAAAACCGCTAAATCCATGCCCGTTGTTTTCGTAACAGGCAAAGTGTTAAACTCTTCCGATAATAAAATGATTGAAGCTTCAATTTATTATGAAAACTTAAATACAGGCAAAAAAATGGGAATAGCGCATAGCAACCCCAATGACGGAACTTACCAAATTGTATTGCCCATTGGCAGTTCTTATGGCTTTATGGCTGAAGCCAAAGGGTTTTATTCCATAAGCGAAAACCTTGATTTATCCAAATTTACAAAAAACCAAAACATACAGAAAGATCTGTTATTAAGCCCGATCAAAGTGGGTGTTGCAATTAAATTGAACAACATATTTTTTGATTTCAACCAGTTTGCATTAAAGCAGGAATCGAATTCTGAATTGAACCGACTTATTGCTCTGCTCAAAACCAACAATACAATGGTCATTGAAGTTTCGGGACATACTGATAATGTTGGAAGTGCCGAACACAATCTGCAATTATCTAAAAACAGGGCAGATGCCGTAAAAAACCATTTAGTTAAAAATGGTATCGATGGCAATCGAATTGTGGTAAAGGGTTATGGACAAACCAAGCCAGTTGCCCCAAACACAACAGATGAGGGAAAAGCGCAAAACAGAAGGGTAGAATTTACGGTTTTGAAAGAATAATCAAACAGATAAATTATACTTATAAGAAATTTATTTAAAACGATAATTGTTTATCATTTTCACCATTTTTTATATGGTTTCTTCATTAACATGTTGTTATAATATTTCTCATCTCCTGTAACTTCAATTCCAAGCCATGCTGGTTTTAAAAACGATTCATTTTCTTCGGTTAATTCAACTTCGGCAACGATTAAACCTTGATTTTCACAATGGAATTCATCAACTTCAAATGTATGTTTCCCAGATTTAACCAAATAACGTGTTTTATCTATTATGCCAGGCTCACAAATTTGCAAAAGTGCTTCAACTTCGCTGATTGCAATTTCCTTTTCCCACTCAAATCTGCTTGCTCCTGAAGCATTTCCAATTCCTTTTATAGTGATAAATCCTTGATTTCCTTTAGTTCTTACACGCACAGTACGCGCAGGAACTGATGATAAATACCCTTGCTGTATCCGTATTTCTTTGTATGCTTCCTTTTTGAAATCGCCTTTAACTAAAAATTTCCGTTCTATTTCTTGTGCCATTTTACCACATTTAAAATCATTTACTAATTGATTGATTATTTGATATTGGCAATTCATTTCCAGTTTGAAAGCAAAGAAATAAATGGCAAATTTATTATCTATTTATCCTGAATCATTCTTGTAACTTTAACAACCAAAAAGCGTGGAGTAAAACGAACAGAGTTCGCCATCAGATAATTCATCAATCCATGAATGGCAACAACTTTCCCTTTCATCATTGCCTTGTAGCCATATTCAGCCACTTCTTTTGATGTTGGAAGTTTTCTTCCTTTCACCAATTTACTTTCCTGCATTGCCGCTGCATCCTGAAATCCGCTTTCAGTTGCTCCGGGACAAAGTGCAGTTATTGTAATTCCTGACGGTCTAAGCTCATTATCAATGGCTTCAGAAAAACTTAAAACATAGGCTTTTGTTGCATAATAAACAGCCATGGTTGGTCCTGACTGAAAAGCTGCTGTAGATGCTACATTCATAATTTTTCCATTACCTCGTTTTACCATTTCCTTAACAAAAAGCTTTGTAAAATGAGTTAAGGTTGTAATATTCAGGTTTATCATTTGCTCTGTCTTTTCCCAATCGGCATCGGCAAACATACCAAAATCGCCAAATCCTGCATTATTGATCAAATAATTAATTTCAATGTTTTGTCCTTTCAATTCGTCAAAAACCTCCTGAGCAGAGTTCCTCACAGATAAATCTTTTGCAATATTGTAGACCTGAACCTTATATTGATTTTCAAGTTCCAATTTCAAATCATTGAGTTTGCTCATATTACGCGCAACCAAAACAAGGTTGTCGCCTTTTCTTGCATGAACTTTAGCCAATTCTAATCCTATTCCATTTGAAGCCCCAGTAATTAATGCTGTATTTTTCATTTATTTGTTTTATTAAATTTATTAATTTGGAAATTCAAAAGTAGCCACTATATTTGTAACTGGCAACATTAGACTATACTTCATACTTCATATTTTTTTAAAATAAATAATAAAATGCTATTAATAAATCAGTTATCAAAACAAACCAGCATACCAATCCATACTATTCGATTCTATGAAAAAACAGGGCTATTTCAAGGGAAAAAGAATCCCGAAAAAAAGTCAAACAATTATAACTATTACGATGAAGAAACGATTGAAAAATTAGAGCTGATTGGTGCTGCCAAAATGATTGGCTTTACTTTAGCCGAAATAAAAGAATTAATTGAAGTATGGTATAGTAAGCAAATAAGCAAAAAAGACAAAATTGAAATTCTAAATCAAAAAGCGGCATCAATTGATGAAAAAATAAAACAGCTCAAACAAGTTAAAAAACAGATAGACTTGTTTATAAAAGAAGTTGAGGAATTTGATTGCTGAGATTACTTAAAAAATTTAAAATACTAATTATAACAGTTAAGAAATAATTGAGATTTAGAAGTTTGTCTACACAAATGCAATAATTCATTTTAAAGTAAAAACAATGTCAAGAAGTTATCCTATGGCTAAATACATAATAACATTATCTTTTATAATCTGTAGTCGAATGCTCAGCATGGCCCAACCGGTTTTCAAAAATCCCGGATTACCCGACTCAGAATCGTTTGATCTCTATGAATTGGTCGATCCAGCAATCGGTAGGGCTGTAACAAAGTTCACTGTTAAACTAAATGAGCAAGGAAACTCAAAATTTTATACAATCCATGTTAATGAAGGCAATTTCTTTGAAAATGATTTTGAAATCAAATACACAGATCTGACTACTATTTCGGAAAAACGGACAGATCTTAGAACTGGCAAAGTAGTCCAGTCGTATAGGAAATCAGGTGATACCGTTTATTTTTATAGCGCCGAAAAAGGAGTAAAAAAGATCTTCATTACAAGTGAGACGAATATCTATTCTCCGTTGGCTATTTTTTATTCGTGCAGGGGTTTTCCTTTTCAAGTGGGTAAAACTGTTTCATTCAAATCTTATATTTATGAGTATGGCGACGTTCTGACAATGAATCTCAGCAATATTTCCAAACAAACTGTCACCGTCAAAGCTGGCACCTTCGAATGCTATGAGCTTGAATTATCATTAGGAGGATGGCAATCAATTTTTGATTCTGATAAATATCATTTGTTTTTTACTGTTGCCAGTCCGCATATTTTTGTTAAATACGAAGAAAAAATTGATGGAAAATGGAGCGCTGATGAGTTGATGAGATATAGTAAATAGAATTTTTTTTATGTCTAAATATTGAAAAAATCAGCTCTGTCAATATGCCTAAAGCGAATATTGATTCAGTTTATTAAAGTAAAAAAAATTAGAATGGGAACAACAACTGCTGAAATAAAATAATTTGTGAAGAATCAGAAGTTGGACTTCAAATATACAAAAGTTGGAGCTTATAAAAATATCTTAAAATGAAACTAAAACGAAGAAGAAAATTAATAGGATACCGAAGCATGTTAGTTCAACCAATAAAATATAATCCATTTGTAATTGGAAGGACATTTTTATTATGGGCATTTTTAGGATTGGTTGGCGGAATAATTGCAGGTTTATATTGGATTGTTCTTGAGTTTATGACACATATATTATCCTTTTTTGTTGGTTGGCAAGTGATTCCTTTAATGGCAATATGTGGACTATTGGCAGGATTAGTAATTCATTTAATTGGCGATCCAGGTGAACTTAATCTCATAGTAAACAATATTCGATTTAATAAAGGAAAATTAGAGCCAAAAAACAATCCATCCATGATATTATCTTCATTGCTTTGCATTTCCTGTGGTGGAAGTCTTGGTCCTGAAGCACCATTGGTTCAAGTAACCGGCTCAACTGGAAGTTGGCTTGGGAAAATATTTAGATTGAAAGGTGAAGAGTTAAGATCATTAAGCATTGCCGGAATGGCTTCTGGTTTTACTGCTCTATTTGGTGCCCCATTAGGTGGCAGCCTCTTTTCTTTAGAGATTCTTCATCATAAACACGCAATGGAATACTACACAGCTATTATTCCTGCTCTCGTAGCCAGTTGTTTCAGTTATGTCGTTTTTGCGTTGATTATTCATTTAGGCCTTGGCCCAACATGGATTTTGTCAACATATGATTATTCTGGAATTTTTGATTTTGTGTATGCTATTCTTTTTGCTATTTCGGCAACTGCAATCGGATGGGGTTTTATTTACTTTACAAAATTCATAAAATCACTTTTTGATAAAAAAAACTTCCCAATCTATGTAAAAACTTTGATTGGTGGAATATTGCTTGGAGTAATTTCATTCTACTTTCCTTTGACCAGATATTTTGGACATCATGAAATAAATCAACTATTAATTGATAATATATCTGTTAAATTATTGATCGTCATTTTGATTTTTAAAGTTATTGCTATTGGAATTACTGTAACCTCAGGTTGGAGAGGTGGATTTATTATTCCTTTATTTTTTGTTGGTGCCACTTTGGGTTTAATAATACATCACCTTTTTCCATCCACCAATCTATCATTAGCCATAATCAGTTGTATGGCTGCAATAAATGCTTGTGTAACCCGCACGCCAATTAGTACAACAATTTTGATAGCAACATTGACTGGTTTTTCTTATTTTATTCCAGTTTTATTTGCGAGTTTAACCGGTTATTTTCTAGCACCGAAATTTCCATTTATAAGTTCTCAAATGGAAGAAGAACTATAAACTCATTATAGATTCAAGTGGTTATCCCGGTGGTAAAATCCTAAAGTGGAAAATTCTTCCGCTTTTAATCAGGAAACAAAAAACATTCAATAAAGAGTGTGCATCTACTTATCATTTATCCTTTAATAACCCCTAAAGGCATTAATTCAATTAAAATCTCAACCAAATCACTTTGATTTTCCATTACAGTATCAATATTTTTATAAGCACCAGGCGCTTCGTCCAAATCTTTTATAGTCCTTACTGAATGAAGGATTCCTTTTTTGTCCAGTTTTAATACTTCTTTCGAAAGATCAAGTTCACGCTGGGCTTGCTTTCTCCCCATTTTTCGTCCGGCACCATGCGAACAACTTTGAAAACTTTCAAGGTTTCCTTTTCCTTTAACAATATAACTTTTGGTTCCCTGCGAACCTGGAATAATTCCGGTTTCTCCTTCCTTGGCACTGGTTGCTCCTTTTCTGTGAATAATTACATTGGTTCCAAAATGCGATTCCCATCGTGCATAATTGTGTGCAATATTGATAAATTCAAGTTCTTCGAACTTTTTTCCCATCACTTTACGAAATGCCGATTTGATATTTTCCATCATCAGTTTACGGTTTGCAAAAGCAAAATCAACACAATACTGCATTTCAGCAATGTAATCTTTTGCTTCCTGCGTTTCGATTGGAAGATAAGCCAAATCATGTTTTTTATCCACTGCCGAATGCCAGCGTTCGTTCAGTTTCTTAGCTAAATCGTTATAATGGGCTGCCACTTTCAAGCCAATATTTCTGCTTCCTGAATGGATCATAATCCAGATATGACCATCGGAACCTTTTTGTATTTCAATAAAATGGTTTCCTCCACCTAAAGTGCCTATTTGTTTCTTGGCCGCAACATATTGTCGTTTAACAATTCCATTTTCGGGAACATTTTCAAGCAAAGGCATTAAAGCTTCATCCTGTGCTTCCATGTGGTGTTTAAATCCAAGCGGAACAAGCTCCCTGATTCCTGACATCACTTTCTTTAATTTTTCGGAATTGATGGTTTTCAATGAAGTTTTAACTGCACACATTCCACAGCCAATATCCACACCAACCGCATTGGGGACAATTACTCCTTTTGTAGCCAGAACTCCGCCAATAGGCATTCCATAACCCGAATGACAATCGGGCATTAAAGCAATATGTTTAAAAGCAAATGGTAAGTTGGCCAGGTTCTTTGCCTGAATTAGGGCGTTTTCCTCCACATCCTCCAACCACATTTTGATGGGAATTTTACATTCCGTGGTATATACTTTTTTCATTTTTACCACTTAAATCAATTTTGTTTTTCACGTCAGTAATCGAATCCTTCAAGCGGTCGAAAACACTAGAAGAAATTGAGAATCAAGCCGCTTCGAGGGTAAAAGGATTATATTACTTTCACTAACCAAACGAAATTGGGATAAAATTAATTAATCCCATTCA
Source organism: Bacteroidota bacterium (assembly GCA_025361565.1). Classification (GTDB taxonomy): domain Bacteria; phylum Bacteroidota; class Bacteroidia; order Bacteroidales; family NBLH01; genus NBLH01. The sequence goes on from JANYKN010000116.1 coordinate 126,241, forward strand.
TCCTGTTAAAAGTCTTCTGTAAATCTTCAGGTCCTGCTTTTGAAATTGAATCAGTGAATCCAAATGTAATTTCAGCTTTACCCTGCTTGATTTGCTCAAAAACAGCTTCAATAAAATCGCTGACAGGTGGTGCACTATCATGAATTCCTTTACCGCCGAGATCGGTATTAATTGCAGGAGGAATAATTTCAATCACTTCAATGTTCCTAGCTTTCAATAATTGTCTGAGCGAAAGAGTAAAAGAATGGAAAAAGGCTTTTGTAGCAGAATATACTGCCACTTTTATCATTGGTACAAGAGCAAGTCCAGAAGTGACATTTATGATTGTATTTAAAGATTTCAGATTGATAAAAAGCGAAGTCAAATGAACAGGAGCTTCAATATTCACAGATATTTCATCTTTTGCACGTTTAGTAAAATCATTGTCCGAAATTGACATCCATTGTTGAATTCCAGCATTGTTTATCAAAACGTTCAGGTTGCTATGCTCAGCCAAAATCCATTGGAATAATGCCTCCCTTTCACCTTCTATCGATAAATCACATTTTTTTGTAATTATAGATGGATGCTTTTCTGAAACTTCCTTTAACACTGACTCCCGCCTTCCACAGATTATTACAGTATTTCCTTCTTTTAAAAATCTTTCTGTCAGTCCCAAACCAATGCCCGTTGCACCACCGGTTATTAAAATTTTATTGCTTGAAATTCTCATATTAATGTATCTGGAAAAAATATACCTAAAAAATGCTTTGATTGAACTGCAAAATATACATAAAAAAAGAGAAATTAAAATTTATTCGATTTGAAACCTCAAGACAGTTTTTAGTTTTTCTGGTGGTGTTTTTCGGGCATCCGATAAATAAATTTCGCGGTGAAGCATCGATTTTCGTTTTAATTGATGTTCGTCTGCAAATTTTTCCATTTGCTTAAAACTCTGAGATTCATTATCATAACTTCCAGAATGAAGCATTTGAATACAACTTCCGTCTTCAATGATTTCAAAAGTTACTTTATCTAATAGCTCATGAGGTTTCTTCTTCTTTGTCCTTTCGAGAATTTCATTAGCAAATTCTTCTGTTACAAAATCAGGCTGTCTAATCATGAGATTAAACAAGAGTGAGTTTTTATCAATTTTTCCACTATATTTCTTCTTGGCCTCTTCATCTATGTCCCAAACTCCTTCTAATGGATAAACTATATATTCGAAATAATTCTCAGGAGCTATGCCTATTTTAGGACTCATCTTGACTCCATATGACAGGGAATACAATACACCAATATATTCAGAAAAAAAATCATCATTTGGATTTCCTTTACCTTTGATTGTGTAAAATTTAAATCCTGGAATAAATATTTTCTCGGGATTATTTTTTGGCAGATAAAACTTCTTTTCCAGTTTTTTCCATTCATGTTTCATAACATAGCCTCCTGTTTTGATTAATGAATAAAAATTGCTCCAATATTTTCAGTTTATTTCAATCTATAGATTGTCAATTTTCAGGTTCAAATCTTGCAAATAGTCTGCATTTTAATGATAAAAATTATTCAAATTTATTACTAAAAAAGCATAAGCAAATTTAGCCATAATATCCTTCAAATCAATTGTTGGATTACCAGAAATTATAAAAAAAAAGAGCCTTACATGATGTAAAGCTCTTAATAAATGTCTTATAAAATATTATATAGTTTACACTCTTTTAACATTTACAGCATTCAATCCTTTTTTTCCTTCTTGTAGATCAAATGTAACTTCGTCATTTTCTCTAATTTCATCGTTTAAACCAGATACATGTACAAAGTATTCTTTATCTGATGCACCGTCCTTAATAAAACCAAAACCTTTGGAATCATTATAAAATTTTACTGTTCCTTTATTCATTGTATTAATAATTAATTTCGTGCAAGGTACACAATGTTTTTGTGATACTACTTTTTATTTTCGGTAAATCGTAAACACCTATCTTATATTTTTCGTTTTTCTAATGAATTCAGTCGGTCAGCTGCTATAAAATATAATTCAACTCTGAAAATTTAATTTATAAATGAAACAACCATACTCGTATAAATGGAAATTCAAAATATTTAAACATAGATTATGTTAACTTTTATCACAACAGAAATACTTTTAATTGGCAGTTATTCTGAAAAACGAGGTACAAGAGGAAGAAACATCAATAATTCTGTCAAAAATAATAGACAATTGGATAGAATTAACCAGATTTTTTGATATTTTTATAATAATTTAGTACAGAAATTTATCCTTATAAGTTAATCATCCATATATTCTTATTAAAAGTTATGTTTATAAATCATCAAAGCATTACAATTTCAAATGAAATATTGGATAAATGGCAAAATTCAGTAAATAAGTTTGCCAAAATCTTTGAAGTTGCTGCTATTACAATTGTTCGTATTAATAAGGATAATATCGATATCTGTATCACCAGTGAAACTGCCGAAAATCCTTTTAAAAAAAATGAGAAATCGATAAATATTGCAGGAACTTATTGCGAAAAGATTTTAAATACAGGCCAGACTTTACAAATTTCAAATGTGTTAAATGATATTGAATGGAAAAACAGCCCGGATTTAGCAAATAATCTAATTTCATATATTGGCGTGCCTCTCATTTGGCCAAATGGAGTTTTATTCGGAGCACTTAATCTATATGATAATAAAATCCATATTTTTTCAGAAATTCAAATTGATATTTTAAATGAGTTCAAAGGAATAATTGAAGATGGCTTGAAAATAAATTATCTTAATTCAATTATAGATTATCAAAAAACATTAGAAGTAGAAACAAATCCCGAGAAATTGGAAAATGAGGAAATATTTGAATATATTGATAATGAGGAAAATTATCGCCAAATTGTTGAAAACTTAAATTCACTCATTGTAAAATTCAACTTAAGCAATGAAATAACATTTGTAAATAAGCAATTCTGTAATGCCTATGGAAAATCGGAGAATGAATTACTAGGAAAACCATTCATTAATAAAGTTCATTATGAAGGGACAGATAATCCAGATGATATTTTTGAAAAACTAAAAGAACATCCCAATGAATGTGAACACGAAGAAAAAGTATTAACCATAAATGGATTGCGTTGGATTAAATGGTCTGATAAAGCTATCGTTGACAAAAAGGGCCAAGTGATTGAAATTGTATCAGTTGGCAGAGATGTTACTGATAGGAGAAGTGCAATTGAATCACTGATAAAAAGGAAATCCGAATTCAAAAAAATCATTGAAATGAATGCAATTCCAATGGTAGTTACGGATAAAAACCATAATAACCTTATTTATAATAAAGCATTTACCAATACCTTTGGTTACACAATAGAAGATATACCCAATTCAGAAATTTGGTTTAAAACTGCTTATCCTAATACTGAGTACAGAAACCTGGTAATGACCGAATGGAATGCTGCTATTGAAGTAGCCATGCTCAATCAAACAGATATAAAAAAACAAATTTGGAAACCGACTTGTAAAAATGGAAGCCAAAAAGTAGTCGAATTTTCATTTGTTTCGTTGGGCGAACAAAACATAATAACCATGCTTGACATTACTGAGCAGAAGATGATTGAAGAAGCCTTGATTCTGAGTGAAGAAAAATTTAAAGCAGCTTTTAAAACCAGTCCGGATTCTATTAATATTAACAGACTTTCAGATGGTTTATACCTCGAAATAAACGAAGGTTTTACACTTTTGACAGGCTACACAGAAGAAGATGTAAAAGACAAGACATCTACCGACATTAATATATGGTTAGACATCAATGACAGGCAACTGCTGGTAAAAGAATTAGTTAAAAAAGGTTATTTCAGCAATCTTGAAGCAAGATTCAGGATGAAAGACGGGAGAGAAATTACAGCACTCATGTCAGCAAAAACCATTTTATTACAAAATGAGCCTTGTATTATTTCAATAACACGTAACATACAAAAAATAAAAGATACAGAAATTGAACTTATAAAAGCCAAAGAAACAGCTGAGAAAAGTGAGAGAAAATACAGGGATTTATTTAACGAAATGCTTGATGGATTTGCGCTGCACGAAGCAATTTATAATAAAGATGGAAACCCTGTTGATTATAGGTTTTTGGATATAAATCCTGCTTACGAAAAACTGATGGGGTTTACCAGGGAAAAAATAATAGGTAAAACTGTCCTTGAAATTATTCCAAATTTTGAGCAACATTGGATTATCAATTTTGGTAATGTAGCTAAAACAGGTAAACCTTTCCATTTTGAAAATCAAGCAAAAGAATCAGGCAAATATTACAATGGAATTGCTTACTCACCTCAAAAGGACTTCTTTGCTACTGTACTTAGCGATGTAACTGAAAAGAAAAAAGCAGAGAAAGTATTAATGGAATACGATCAAAACCTTAAAAATCAAAATGAAGAATATCAAGTGCTTAATGTGGAATTATCAGAGCTGAACCAAGAACTGATCATTGCAAAAGAAAAAGCGATAGAAAGCGATAAATTGAAAACTGCATTTCTGGCAAATATGTCGCACGAAATAAGAACTCCGATGAATGGAATAATGGGCTTTACAGGTCTGTTATCAAAAGAGGGAATTGATGATAATAAAAAACAGATTTATATTGATATTATTCAGCAAAATAGCACTCAACTTTTATCTATTATCAACGATTTGGTCGATATTTCAAAAATTGAAGCAGGCCAAATTGAAATTGAACAAAATAATGTAAATCTTGATCAACTTGCTCAAGGAGTTAAAGGTGTGTACTATCAAAAGAGCCTTGATAAAAAAATCAATTTTGAGTTGGTCATTAACAAGAGTGGAATTGAATTCGTTACCGATGAAATAAAATTAAGACAAATTCTAATTAACCTGTTGGATAATGCATTTAAATTTACCCAGGTGGGCAATATTTCGTTTGGATACCAAATTAAAGGAAAATCTATCGAATTTTTTGTCAGCGATACAGGAATTGGCCTTGATAAAAATTTCCACAAATCCATATTTGAGAGTTTCAGGCAGGTTGAATTAAGTTCTTCGCGCAGGTATGGTGGAACAGGCGTTGGCCTTTCTATTTCAAAAGCATATTGCGAAAAAATGGGTGGTAAAATATGGGTTGAATCTGAATTAGGGAAAGGTGCTGTTTTCTATTTTACTTTGCCTTATATACAATTAAAATCCGCTATTAGTAATGATTCATATAAAGATGACAATATGAATTCATACAATTGGGTTAACAAAACCATTCTAATTGCTGAAGATGAAAGTGTCAATTACAGGTTTTTCGAAGAAATTTTCGAAGATACCCTGGTAAATCTTATCTGGGCACAGAATGGACAAGAAGCCTTGGATTATTGCAAGCAATCAGATCAAATTGACCTGATACTGATGGACATCAAGATGCCGGTAATGAATGGTTACGATGCCACAAAAGCAATTAAACAGATAAGGCCAAATATACCTATTATCGCTCAAACTTCATATGCCCTTATTGGAGATGAAACAAAAGCCAGAGAGGCAGGTTGCGATGACTATGTTCACAAACCCATCGACATCAATAATTTGATGAAAAAAATACTAAAACATTTTAGAACCTAATTTATTATTCCACTTGTTGAATATTTTTAATAAGGCACAATAAATCAAAGAAATACTTCATATTTTCATTTTTGGGTTGGAACACAAAAACACAGTAATTGATTGTTCTATCATTATAATAAAGGAGTAGCCACAGAATAAGATTAAAATGCATGTTAAATTGAAGTTAAATTAGATAAATATATTCATGATTTGGAAAAATTGTTTTCATTCAACTCGAACATCATTAAAAAATCTAATAAGCATGAATATCAAGCATTAAAATCTGCTCCAAAGTATTTTCTTTAAATCCAATAAAATAATATTGACACTTTCTCGAAACTTTTTTCTTATTTTTGCGTTTACTAGTTAATAGATATTTTTATCCATTTATAACTGATGCTTAAAAAAGCCGGACATATAAGTTTGATTATATTGTTACTCATTTCTACGATGGGTGTAACAATGTACAAGCATTATTGCGGTGGCTCATTGGTGTCTGAATCAATTGGATTTCATGCTAAGAAATGTTGCAATGACAGTTGCAAAAAATGTCACAATGAAAGTAAGACATTTAAAATTAGTGATAAATACGAGGCAAATAACAGTACCTTGAATTTTAAAGCTGCTGTAAATAAGATTTTTGATAACTTTTCTTTTGCTTTTTTACTTTTACATATTACTATAGATCCTAGTAGTAATAACAACTTATTTATTCAAATAAAAATCTGTGACACACCACCTTTAATTGCTGAAAACACTACAGCAATGTTGCAGGTATTCCGTTTGTGATTTCCATTTTTATTTAAATTACTGTTTCCAGAATTGATCTATTTGGACATTAGCTTATGATTTTTTTGTAAAACTCAAAAGTCGAAGGTTGATTTGATTTTATAGTTCTCAAATCAGGATTTAGTAAAGTATTCACATTTCTATTTGATTAAAATTCACAATACATAAACTAAAATTGATAATTATGAAAAAATCAATATTTACAATGGTAATCGCTGTAGCTTTGATGTTTGCAGCTTGTCAGAAAGACAATATGATGAACAATAAGTTCAATGTTGACACGCAAAAATACGAAACTCAACTTAATCAGGATTATACGCAAGCCAATCAGTTCCATATGGCTTTGATTACAACCAAAAATTCTGGAACAAACACTTCAACCACCACTGATACGCTTTATAATAAAATGATGTACAATAAAAATGATAGTTTGTTTTCAGAGCATTTCTTTAGTTTTTGTATTGATATGATGCAGAACAGTGGAATGATGAGCGATACTGGTGGAATGATGGGAAACAACAGCAACATGATGGGTTCTGGAGGCATGATGAATGGCGGAACAATGGGTAATACTCAGGATATGGATAAAATGATGAATTTCATGGATAGTTTATATACAACATCACAAAACATGATGAACCATGATTACTTGAATACCGATAGTCTTTTGCACAATCAAATGAATATGTGCAATATGATGACTACAGAAACTGAAGGTGTAGAAAATATTTATAATAAAATGCAAACATTAAGAAAAGATCACCAAATGATGCCATAAAGCCTTGAATTTGAAATATTAATAATAATTTTATAAAACAGAGAAAGATGAAAACAGTTAGAAATTTAGTACTTATTATGGTTATTCTTGCCATAAATACAGTGGTTTTAAATGCACAATGCTGTGGTAAAGACAGCAAAAAGTCAACTACCAGTTGCAATCATGAAAAAGATTCAACAAATAAATCACAAATAATGAAAGTAGGATCTTTAAATTTTAAAGTTGACGGTAAATGTGACATGTGTAAAGACAGAATTGAAAAGGCTGCACTTGGTGTAAAAGGCGTTCAATCTGCTGTTTGGGACACTGAAACACACCAATTATCAGTGAACTTAAACGGGGAAGTGAAACCCGAAGATGTTTATCAGGCCGTTGCAAACGCAGGACATGATAATGAGAAATTTAAAGCAACTGATAAAGCTTATAAGGCATTACCAAAGTGCTGCAAATATAGAATTTAATATTTTTCCCCTTCCATCCCTGTGTGCGGTGGAAGGGATAATTTACCAATAATTATTATTTTTAATTTTAATACCAAACAATTATGAAAAAAGCAATTTTAATCTTGGTTTTTGCAGTTTCAACTGCAATGGTTTTTAATGCATGCAGCGGAAGTTCAGCAGATAAAACAGAACAAACCGCTAAAGTAGAATACACTTGTTCCATGCACCCAGAAGTTTTGCAGGACAAACCAGGCAAATGTCCAAAATGTGGTATGGAATTGATTGAAAAGAAAACCGAAGAAGTGAAGGATTCTACAAAAATGTAATCATCCAAAGCTATACATCCGTGCCACCGTTTTGAGCGGTGGCACAGATAAATGATTCAGATCTTAAAATTCCAATTAACATCCCAAAAAAATGGTAAATAAAATAATAAAATTTTTCCTTGATAATAGACTGGTGACCATCATTTTATTATTTATGTTTATTGTTTGGGGAATAATTACGGCACCTTTTGATTGGAATACAGGATTCCTGCCCCGCACTCCAATTCCAGTAGATGCCATACCTGATATCGGAGATAATCAACAAATTGTTGAAACCGAATGGATGGGTCGCTCCCCTAAAGATATTCAGGATCAAATTACTTATCCATTAACCACTGCACTTTTAGGTATTCCAGGTGTTAGAACAATTCGCAGTACATCCATGTTTGGAATGTCTTTTATCTATATTATTTTTAATGATGACGTTGAATTTTACTGGAGCCGCTCCCGTGTTCTGGAAAAATTAAATTCTTTGCAATCAGGAATAATACCAACGGGAGTACAGCCAACTTTAGGACCTGACGCTACCGCCCTTGGACAAATTTATTGGTATACACTGGAAGGGAGAGATCCAAAAACTGGAAAACCAACTGGTGGCTGGGATCCTCAAGAACTAAGAACCATTCAGGATTATTACGTAAAATATTCTTTATCCGCAGCCGAAGGTGTTTCGGAAGTTGCGTCTATTGGAGGTTTTATAAAAGAATATCAAATTGACCTTGACCCCGATGCCATGAAATCCTATAATGTTTCAGTTATGGATGCAATGAAGGCAGTTCAGAACTCGAATCTTGATATCGGAGCCGAAACCATTGAATTAAATCAGGTCGAATACATAATCAGGGGCTTGGGTTATATCAAATCAATTGAAGATATTGAACAAACCGTTGTTAGTGTTAAAGATAATATTCCGATTACAATAAAACAAATTGGAAAAGTAAATTTTGGACCTGCCACCCGTCGAGGCGGTTTGGATAAATTAGGGATTGAAGCTGTTGGTGCTGTTGTAGTGGCACGCTACAAGTCTAATCCCATGGAAGTAATCAGCAATATCAAAAAGAAGATTGCTGAAATCGATCCCGGATTACCTTCTAAAACCCTTGCGATGGCACTGTAAGCAAAGTAACAATTGTCCCATTTTACGATCGCACAGGGTTAATAAGCGAAACCATTGGAACATTGGAATCGGCATTAACCCACGAAATACTAATTTGTATTATCGTAGTTATTGTATTGTTGATGAATTTAAGATCATCCATAGTCGTTGCTTTTCTTTTGCCCCTTGGTGTGCTCACTACCTTTATTTTTATGTATTATTTTGGTGTCGATGCCAATATTGTTGCACTTTCAGGTATTGCCATAGCAATTGGTGTGATGACAGACGTTGGTATTGTTGATGTTGAAAATATCATCAGGCATATGGAAATGCCTGGGAATCATAATTTAAAAGGAAAGCCACTTCGGCAATTGATATACAATGCTACAACCCAAGTTAGAACAGCTGTAATTATTGGAATTGGAACAACAATTCTAAGTTTTTTACCCGTATTTGCAATGGAAGCAGCCGAAGGAAAACTTTTTAAACCTTTGGCATTTACCAAAACATTCGCCATTCTGGCATCCCTCCTATTGGGATTTGTTGTATTGCCTACTTTAGCTTATTTCATTTTTTCTATTCGTAGCAACACAAAAAGAATCTATCAGATTTGGAATATTTCGTTAATAGTTGCAGGCATTCTAATTCCTTTAATTTGGGGAGTTTTTCCTTTGTTTTTCCTCGCTCTTATTGGTGTAAATAACCTTCTGGAACATAAATGGAAAGAAAAATATAAACGTTTGCCTGAATTTATTAATCAAGGTATTGTTATTCTTTTTGCCTTGTATTATTTAATTGTGGAATGGCTTCCTTTGGGACCTCAAAACCATTTCATCGTCAACTTTTTATTTGTAGTTTTAATTATAGGTTTTGTTCTATCGCTTCTTTCGTTAATGGTAAAATATTACGAACCAGTGCTTAGATGGTGTCTTTCGAATAAATTTAAATTTCTGGCAATTCCGCTATTCACAACCTTGTTTGGCATTTTTGTTTGGCTTGGTTTCAACTCTATGTTTGGTTTTATTGCAATAGGATCTGAAAAAATTGGTTGGAATATACGGGAAACTTCTGTATGGCAAGGTATATCGGAATCCTTTCCTGGAATGGGCAAAGAGTTTATGCCTGCATTAAACGAAGGCTCATTTTTGTTAATGCCAACGAGTATGCCCCATTCCGGTGTTGAAAAAAATATTGACTATGTGAAAATGTTGGATGTCCGGTTGGCAAACATTCCTGAAGTTGATCTGGCTGTAGGTAAATGGGGACGTGTAAATTCAGCCCTTGATCCTGCAAATATCCAAATGTTTGAAAACATAATCAATTACAAACCAGAATATGTGCTAGACCATGATGGACATAGGAAAAGATTTAAAACAGATGGTTCCGGAAACTTTGTTTTGAAAGATGGTTCCTTTTATAATCCGGACAAAGATGGTTTTAAAAAGATTGATACTGCCATTCTTATCCATGATGACAATGGAGAATATTACCGCCAATGGAGGCCTCAAATACGCAAGCCGGATGATATCTGGAAAGAGATAATAAAAGTTACTCAATTACCGGGTTTGACTTCGGCCCCTAAATTACAACCGATTGAAACCCGGCTAATCATGCTATCGACTGGAATGCGTGCTCCAATGGGTATTAAAGTTTATGGGCCCGATTTGGAAACTATTGAAAAAACTGGTATTGAAATTGAAAAACAGTTAAAAAGCATTCCATCGGTTGAAGCTTCATCTGTTTTTGCAGAACGAAGCGTTGGTTCGCCTTATTTATTAATAAATATTAAGCGAGAGCAAATTGCCAGGTACGGATTAACGATAAAAGATATCCAAAATATAATACAATCGGCCATTGGTGGCATGGAACTGACCAAAACAGTTGAAGGCAGGGAACGATATGGTGTAAGAATCAGATATGCCCGCGAATTAAGGACAACTCCTGATGATTTGGTGAAAATCTTAATACCAACTATGTCTGGAATACAAGTCCCATTAGGTGAGCTGGCCAGTATTGATTACCAAGTTGGGCCTCAAATGATTCGAAGTGAGAATACTTTTCTTACCGGATATGTGATTTTTGACAAAAAGCCTGGTCTTGCTGAAGTTGATGTTGTAAACCAAGCCGATGATTTTTTAAAATCGAAAATTGAAACCGGTGAACTGGTTATTCCTAAAGGTGTGACTTATCATTTTGCAGGAAATTATGAACAGCAACTTAGAGCGACCAAGCGTCTTTCTATTGTAATACCTATTAGTTTATTGTTGATTTTTCTGCTTTTATATTTTCAATTTAAAACAGTAACCGCTTCATTTATTCATTTTTCTGGAGTAATTGTGGCTTTTGGTGGTGGATTTATTCTATTATGGCTTTATGGACAGGGCTGGTTTATGAATTTTTCAATTGCGGGTGTAAATATGCGCGATTTGTTCCAGATGCATCCCATAAATCTTAGTGTTGCAGTGTGGGTGGGCTTTATTTCGTTATTTGGATTGGCTACCAATGATGGCGTAATTATGGGAACTTACATCCATCAAGTATTTGAAGAGCGTAAACCCACAACTGTTGAAGAAGTGCGGGAAGCTGTGGTTGATGCCGGTAAAAAACGTGTTCGCCCGGCCATGATGACAGCCGCTGTAATTATAATCGCACTTTTACCCGTTCTTACTTCAACTGGTAAAGGTGCAGATGTTATGGTTCCGATTGCAATCCCAACAATTGGTGGAATGATCATCCAATTGATGACAATGTATGTAGTTCCGGTCTTTCAGGCTATTTGGAGGGAAAGAAGTTTAAAAAATGATGGGAAAAAGATAGAATCTCATATTGAAATAGATTGAAAGAGGTTTCGGAAGGTTAAAGATAGGGTACAGAAGGGTAAATCTTGGGTGCAGACTCGAAATAAAAGGGTACGGAAGGGTATAACGCTAATACAAACTCAATGACCTGATAGTGTTTTCAAACCTGTCAGTGTCAGACTCAAATTACAATGACAGGTCTTTCAGGCTCATCATACTTTATGCAGTCCAGGAAGATTTATAAAAATTAATTCTACAAAATACAGCTATGAAATCGATACTTAAAATATTATTCATTATTATCTGGCTTCCAATCCCATTTAGTTCTACAGCACAGGAAAACCTTGATACTCTCCTGCAAATTGCAGCCCGTAATAATCCAGATTTAAAGTCAAAGTTTAATAAATATATGGCTGATTTGCAAAAAGCTCCGCAAATTGGTAGTTTACCAGATCCTGATATAACATTCGGGTTTTTCATCAAACCTATGGAATTGATGGAGGGCAATCAATTGGGACAAATTCAGTTTATGCAAATGTTTCCCTGGTTTGGAACATTGAAAGCGTCAAAAGACGAAGCTTCCGCCATGGCTCTGTCTTCATTTGAATTGTTTATGGCAGAAAAAGAAGTAATATTTTATACAGTCAGAACAAATTACTATCAGCTTTATCTAAACCAAAAACAAATTCAGGTTTATGACACAACATTAGTTTTACTCAGAAGCATTGAGCAATTACTACTGACTAGGTTGAAAACCATAAACACTGGCAGCACAAATCCGCAAAGTAATGGAAGTCAAATGCCAAATAATTCAGATCAACGAAATAATTCGATGAATGGAAATCAAAACAACCAGCAGGTTAAAACTTCCATGAACAATCCAACCATGGCGGGTAGCAGCACAGTTTTTTCTGACTTATTGCGTTTACAAATTGAAATAAAAGAATTGGAAGACAATATTGCTTTTATGAAAGATCAAAAACAAATGCTAATTATTCAACTTAATATGTATCTGAATAGATTGCCTAAGTCTGAAATTTATGTTCCTACTAGTTTGGAAATCCCAGCATTTGATTATCTAAACCCTGCTCTTTTCGATAGTATTAAAGTAAATAATCCCATGATGAAAATGAATAAAGCGGATATTCTGGCAGCGCAAAAAGGCGTACAAATGAAGAAAAAAATGAGTTATCCGATGGTTGGCTTGGGAATAAACTATATGTTGATAAACAAAAACCCAATGAATACCTCTGAAATGAATGGTAAAGACATGGTTATGCCAATGATTACAATGAAATTGCCAATTTACCGCAAAAAATACAGTGCATCAATCAAAGAAGCAGAATTACTGGAAAATTTGGCCAACGAACAATTAAATAATACCGAAAATATGCTTTATATGGAATATTTGGGTTATCAGTTTGCATTGAAAGATGCAGAAAGAAAATTATCCCTTTATCAGGATGTTGTTTCACTGACACAGAAAAGTTTTGATTTATTATCGGTGCAATATGCTTCATCGGGAGCCGATTTCGATGCTTTAATCCGATCATATCGTCAACTATTGGATTATAAATTAAATATAACACAAGTGCAGGTTGATAAATTATCAGCTATTGCAGGAATGCAAAAATTGCTTTCGAAAAATTAAGTTATTTGACTTTCCAAGTTTCAAAACTTGGAAAGTCTAAAGAGATATAAAAAAATTTAATAAGCAAAAACATGAAGAATCTTATCAAAAACAAGTATTTCCAATGGTCACTGATTCTCTTTTTCGGATTATTTTTAGGAAAGTTAATTTTTTCTAATTCTACAACTTCCGAGAAACATGATCATTCAAGTTCTGAAAACCTAAATACCATTTGGACTTGCGCCATGCATCCTCAAATAAGGCTGGATAAACCAGGCAAATGTCCAATATGTGGAATGGATTTAATTCAACTTAATCAAAATTCAGATAATTCCGGATCTAATACAATTGAGCTTTCAACGGATGCCTTACAATTGGCAAATGTTCAAACAAGTATTGTAAAACGAGAAAAACCTGAAAAAGAAGTCCGGATGTATGGACGTATCGAGGCTGATGAACGCTTGATGCAAACCATTCCCGCCCACATTCCCGGGAGGATTGAAAAATTATTGGTCAATTTTACAGGTGATGAAGTGGTTAAAGGACAAACAATAGCTATAATCTATTCACCAACACTTATACAGGCACAACAAGAATTGCTTGAAGCAAAAAAGCTTGCAAATACTTTACCCGGTGCCCTTGAAGCAGCGCGCGAAAAACTTCGTGAATGGAAACTTACCGATACGCAAATCTCTGAAATTGTAAATACGGAAAAGATAATTTCAAATTTTGAAGTCAAGTCAACCGTTTCGGGAATTATAACCAAAAAAATCGTGAATCAGGGTGATTATGTATCACAAGGTTCTGCATTATACGAGGTTTCAGATTTATCAAATGTTTGGATTCAATTCGATGCCTACGAAAGTGATTTGCCTTGGATTAAACAAGGAGATAAAATTCAATTTTCTTTGCAATCAATTCCCGGAAAAAACTTTACAGCAAATATCACATTTATTTCTCCAGTAATTGACGATTTTTCCAGAGTGGCTAAAATCCGCATTGAGCTTGCCAATACAGGTCGAATTTTCAAACCCGGGATGTTTGCTACAGGAATTGTAAATGCCAAATTGGAAAATTTCAAAGACAATATTATTATTCCACGTTCAGCAGTTCTATGGACAGGGAAACGTTCGGTGGCCTATATAAAAATTCCAGGTATGCAAATGCCTACTTTTGAAATGCGTGAAATTGATTTAGGACCAGAATTGGGTAACAGTTATGTAATTTTAAGTGGTTTGCAGGAAGGTGAGGAACTGGTTACAAACGGAGTATTCAGTGTTGATGCTGCAGCCCAACTTTCAGGAAAAACAAGTATGATGAACAGAAACAAGGAGGTTAAAGACGAAATTATTCCTGATTATCGCAAACAGACTTCAATAAAACTTGCAAACCAATTAAATCTGATTTTCAACGCTTATATTCAATTTAAAAACAAATTGGTGGCTTCGGATGCGAATTCTGCAATTGCAGAAACTCAAAACCTAAGTAAGCAATTGGAAAGTACAGATTTGGGCTTTTTATCTGGTGAACAGCAAGTATATTGGTTGACAAAGAGTAAGTTAGTTATTGCCTCATTAAAAGAAATAAAGCAAAATTCAACCATTGATGAAGTTAGAAAATCATTTATTACGGTATCCGAAAATCTGATTAAGATATTTAAAGCTTTTGGAACAGGGAATAATAAAGCATATGTCCAGTTTTGTCCGATGGCAAATCAAAACATAGGAGCATTTTGGTTAAGTACAGAGAAACAAATTAAAAATCCTTTTTATGGAAATATGATGCTTACTTGTGGAGAAACCAGGGATACAATTAACTAAAAATCGAAATAATAATCATTAATCATAAAAAAAATGTGGTACTACATTATAAAAGTTCTAACCTCTTCAATCATCATTGTTTTGATCAGCGAAATATCAAAACGAAATAACTTTTGGGCAAGTGTTACAGCTTCCATACCACTGGTTTCATTGCTGGCTTTTATTTGGCTTTATATTGACACAAAAGATGTCAAGAAGATTTCAGAGCTCTCAACTGGCATTTTTTGGCTTGTAATCCCCTCACTCACTTTCTTTCTGGTTTTTCCTGTTTTGCTAAAAAGAAACATCAACTTTTATGTTTCCATGATCATTTCAATCGTTGTGATGGTAATATTTTACTTTGTGCTTGTTTTTATTTTGAAAAAGTTTGGAATTAAGATATAACCAACAATATAGAATCCGTGCCACCGCTCCAAGAGGTGGCGCGGATGAAACAAGCTTCTTACAAAGGAATATTCCCATGCTTTTTAGGCGGATTCGATTTGCTCTTGTTTTGTGTCATTTCTAAAGATTGAATTAGTTTGTGACGCGTTTCTCTTGGGTTGATTATCTCATCGATATAACCCAATTCTGCTGCTTTATATGGACTTGCAAATTTATCACGGTAATCCTGAACTGCTTCCAGTCGATCTTTCTCGTTAAGTTTATCACGGTAGATAATATTTACCGCACCTTCGGAGCCCATAACTGCAATTTCAGCAGATGGATATGCAAAATTAACATCGGCACCAATGTGCTTGCTCGACATTACATCATAAGCACCACCATAAGCTTTCCTTGTGATAACCGTAATTTTGGGAACTGTTGCTTCTGCAAATGCGTACAACAATTTGGCTCCATGCTTTATTATTCCTCCGAATTCCTGAGCAGTTCCAGGTAAAAATCCGGGAACATCTACAAAAGTGATCAACGGAATATTGAAAGCATCGCAAAAGCGCACAAAACGAGCAGCTTTTATCGAAGAATTTATATCCAATACGCCTGCCAAAAATTGGGGCTGATTGGCTACAATTCCAACTGAACGTCCTCCCAGTCGGGCAAAGCCAATGATAATATTCAATGCATAATATGGCATTATTTCAAAGAAATTATGATCATCAACCACTGTGGTAATAATTTCCTTCATGTCATATGGCTTATTTGGATCTTCAGGTATAAGCGTTTGCAATTTTTCATCTTCCCTATTGATATCATCCAAACATGGCTTCATTGGTGGATCTTCCATGTTATTTGATGGCAAATAACCAAGCAATTCCCGCACCATCATCATCGCATTTTCGTCGTTGTCGGCAGTTAAATGAGCAACTCCGCTCTTTGAGTTGTGAGCCATAGCACCTCCTAGATCTTCCTTGGTCACTTCTTCATGGGTAACTGTGCGAATAACATCTGGTCCGGTGACAAACATATAACTCGAATCTTTTACCATGATGATAAAATCGGTAATCGCAGGCGAATAAACCGCTCCACCTGCACAAGGCCCTAAAATGGCAGAAATCTGAGGAATAACACCTGAATTCATCACATTTCGGTAAAAGATATCGGCATAACCTCCAAGGCTTTCCACTCCTTCCTGAATACGGGCACCTCCTGAATCGTTCAAACCAATTACAGGAGCACCCATTTTAAGAGCAAGATCCATTATTTTAACCACTTTATCGGCATTGGCACGACTAAGTGTGCCTCCAAAAACAGTAAAATCCTGGGCAAAAACATAAACCAACCTTCCATCTATTTTGCCATAGCCAGAAACCACACCATCGCCAGGTATCAGATTTTTTTCCATTCCAAAATCGCGTGAACGGTGAACAACGAATTTATCAAATTCGACAAATGTTCCTGGGTCAACAAGATCGGAAATTCGCTCACGGGCAGTTTTACGACCTGCACTATGTTGTTTGTCAATCCGCTCTTGTCCGCCACCAAGTTCGGCTTGCTGGTTTTTGTTGTTGAATTTAATATATCTTTCTTCTGATGATTTCATTTGTCAGTATGTTATGATTTATAATAATTTAATTATAGGATTTAGGTATCTATTCAATTTCGATCATTACTTTGTTACCTTCAACCAAATCACCTTCTTTGACATGAACGGCTTTTACTTTTCCAGGTTTGCGAACTTTAAATTCGCTTTCCATTTTCATGGCAGATACAATGATAACAGTTTGTCCTGCTTCAACTTCATCTCCGGGTTTTACCAATATTTTTACAACCTTTCCGGGCATTGGGGTGGAAATTGAATTTTCGCCTAAATGTGAATCTCCACTTTTGCGGTTTTTCATGTATTTACTCTCGGCATCAATGATTTCAATCTGATAGGATCTGTAGAAAGTATTCACCAAGTAGTGTTTAGTTGAATTGCCAGGTACCATTTCTACATTATATGATTTTCCATTATAAATCACTGAATATATTCCTTGAGCTACTTTTATCATATCCAAATCGTATATCTTACCATCTACAGATACTTTTAAAATATTCCCTTCTTTTTTAATCAGCTCCAAAGCTGCGGTTCTGTCTTTAACTTTAAGGTCTAGTTTCATGATCAATGTGTGAATGAGTGAATGCTTAAATGAATGAGTGAATGATTAAATGAATTAATTATTGCCAAAATTTAAGCTTAAAATTTCTAATTTCTAATATACCAATTACAAATTTCTAAAGTCGGTTAACTCCGCTCCTTCTTCCCCTAGCTTTCCAGTCGGCTCCATGCCTTAATGTTGCCATTGAAACCGTTTGTTTTACTTTATCTAACTTATCAGAATATTCAATAAAAGCAGAAATCAGTGCAATATCCTCACAATTAAGATCGCACTCTGAATCTGCAAGCAATCTTTCCAGATTATTCTCAATAAAATGGGTATTGTAATTTCCGATGCAAAAATCGGGAGATTCCATTATTCTCTCAAGGAATTTAATCGAAGTTTTTACACCGGTAATTTTATATTCGTAAAGTGCACGTCTCATCCTTGCAATAGCTTCACCACGGGTCTGTCCCCAAACAATTAATTTCGAAATCATTGGATCGTAATAGATGGGAATGGTATAACCTTCGTATACATAACCATCGTGTCGCACACCAAGCCCAAGCGGTTCTTGTATATGTTTGATAGTACCTGGATTTGGCATAAAATTATTATCGGTATCTTCGGCATAAATCCGACATTCAATAGCATGGCCACTTTGTTTTAAATTTTCCTGTACGAATGACAGAACTTTTCCATTCGCAATATTAATTTGTTCCTTAACAATATCAACTCCTACAACACGCTCAGTAATAGGATGTTCTACTTGTAGGCGAGTATTCATTTCGAGGAAATAATAATTAAGATTGTCATCCACAATAAATTCAATAGTACCTGCGCCATCGTAATTCACCGCTTTTGCTGCTGCCACAGCATAAGCGCCCATTTCGGCACGCACTTTTGGGGTCATAATTGGGGATGGGGTTTCCTCTACAACTTTTTGGTGACGTCGCTGAACCGAACATTCACGCTCGAAAAGGTGAACTGCATTTCCGTGTTTATCTGCAAGTATCTGGAATTCTATGTGATGTGGTGAATCGATATATTTTTCGATATAAACAGCATCATCGCCAAAAGCAGTCATTGCTTCACTTTTTGCTCCCCTCAGGGCGGGTAAAATATCTTTTTCTTCGCGAATAAGCCTCATTCCTTTACCGCCACCACCAGCCGATGCTTTGATCATAACTGGAAGACCTACTTCTTTGATCGTTTTTAGCGCAAATTCATCGCTCGTAACTTTTTCGGTAGTTCCTGGAACAACAGGCACACCGGCAGCAATCATGGTTTTTCGTGCAGTAATTTTATCACCCATGGTGGAAATAGCAAATGGAGATGGTCCGATAAATATAATTCCTGCTTCGCCACAACGCGCCGAAAATTTTGCATTTTCTGAAAGGAAACCATAACCGGGATGAATGGCATCGGCACCCGAAAGTTTGGCTACTTCAATTATTTTATCCATTTTCAAATAGCTTTCTGCTGACGGCGACGGTCCAATGTAATAGGCTTCATCAGCATAGCGCACATGCATGGATGTTCGATCGGCTTCAGAAAACACAGCCACTGATTGAATTCCCATTTCACGACATGAACGCATTATTCTCACGGCAATTTCGCCACGATTAGCTACCAGAACTTTTTTTATCATCTTTTGCATGTTCACCAATCAAATTTAAAAGGAAGTATAAAATATTTATTGTAAAAAATAAAAGTATAAAATTTTTAATCTAGATGTGTATATATGTAAAAATATAGAGTCATTATTATTTAGATTATAAGGATACCTGAAAACAATCATACGCCCATTATCCAACTAATTGAAAAAAGAAAAAAGAAGAAAATCCTTTCATATTATTTAGAATTTGAGTATTTTAGAAATAAATTTAATTCCATTAATCCCTGTATTGATGAGAAACTACTCCAAATTGATCGTATTCTATTTTTCCGGAACCGGAAACGCAAAAAAAGCTGCCGAATGGATCGTCAAATCTGCTGTTGAAAAAGGATTTCAAACTGAATTGATAAATATTGATCATTATAAGATAGATGAAAAAAGCCTTTTTAATGAACAAACATTAATTGGATTTTGCTCTCCAACCCATGGATTTAACTTGCCGCCTATCATGTTGCAGTTTATCTTTCAATTTCCTAAATCGAAAGGTGCCAATGTTTTTCTATTAAACACAAGGGCAGGGATGAAATTATATAAATTGTTCCTTCCGGGATTAAGTGGAATTGCCCAATACTTTCCAGCACTAATGCTTCGATTAAAAGGTTACAGAATTGTTGGGATGCAACCAATGGACTTGCCATCCAATTGGATATCAATTCACCCCGGATTGAAGCAAAAAGTTGTCGATTCAATTTTTTTTAGATGTAAGAAAATTGCTTTAAGATTTGCAGATAAAATATTATCCGGTAAAAAAGTATATACCGCATTTTGGTCCTTGCCTTTTGATTTAGCAATTGCTCCTATTTCATTAGGATATTATCTGATTGGAAGGTTTGCAATTGCCAAGACGTTTGTGGCAAACCAAAATTGCAACCAATGTGGTTTGTGTGTTAAAAACTGTCCCGTCAATGCGATTAAGATGATTGATAACCGCCCGTTTTGGACCTTCGATTGTGAAAGCTGCATGCATTGTATGAATCACTGCCCAAAAAGATCGATTGAAACTGCATTTGGATTTACTGTCATATTATGGTGGGCTGTCTTTTCTATTATTCCATTTTTTGCTCTCAAAATAATGTTAGATAAACAAATATTTCCAATACATTCAAACTCAATTTGGGCTGAACTCATTTATCTTTTCTTTCAATCTATTGTTGCCTTGTTAATTATCTATGGCGCATACAGATTACTGCATTTTTTAATGAAGTTTTCGTTTTTCAATAAAATAATTACAAATACCTCATTGAGTCATTACAAATTTTGGCGAAGATATAAAGCACCAAAGGACTTTTAGCAAATTGTATTTTAACTATTGTATTTTTACCCTATTAAAGTAATTTTTTGTATTTTAACAACCTAATTATTAAATCTTCTAAAAGAGTTTTTTAAAAAAAAGAATGAATAAAATTAGTAGGTGGTTAATTCAAATTATGTTGTAATTCTACTTTACGATGTTAAAAACAATTTGAAATTACAACACATAATTAAAAATAAGCACATAGGCAGATAGAAAAAAATCACAACAGGAACATTTTTTTCTAATATGCATTTAGGAGTAGGTGCCTTCATGTTTTTTTAACTATGTGTCTAAGTGGTAATTTTTTAAACTTTTCGGTACATGTGCAACATATTAAAATTCAATTATTTTTAACTTAGTAAATTAGAAGTAATCACAAATATTATTTCACAGAAATATTTATTGTAAATTTGAATTATAATGTTAACCTCTAATAATTGTGACTTCCATATATTTCATCCATAATTTTTTTATTGTGGTCAACAAAAAGATATTTTGTATGTTTTTTCTATTAACATTATGAATTATTTGTGTTTGAAAATCAATTTAAACTATATTTTCTATTAAAAGCTAGACTCATATTAGGATGAAAAGAGTATTATTAAGTGGTCTTTTTTTCACTGTTCTGATGTTGTTTGGGAAACTTGCTCTTGCGCAAAATCCAAATATCCCATTTGATCATTTAACCAATGAAGAAGGCCTGCCTAATAGTACAGTTTTTAATATTTTGCAAGATAAAAAAGGATTTTTATGGTTCGGAACTAAAAATGGATTATGCAGATATGATGGATATAATTTTACATTATTTAAAACCATTGTAAATAACGATCATACTATTTCTGATAATTGGGTTAGCACTTTATTTGAAGATAGCAAAGGTGTTCTTTATGTTGGAACATGGAACCAGGGTTTGAACATATATAATAACAAAAATGAAAATTTTATACGATATAAGATAAGTCAGAATAAAGACTCTTTAGGCTCAAACAATATCAGAAGTATCAAAGAAGATAGCAAAGGTATGATATGGATAGGCACTGCTGATAATGGATTCTATTCTTATGATAAGAAAGAGAGGAAATTCACTTCTTTTTCTTTGCCACCAAATTGCATTAATAATTGTATTGATATGATTATCGATAAGGATGATAATCTTTGGATAGTAAATACAAGATTGGAACTTTTCAAATTTGCAACAAGAACCAAAGAGTTTAAAGTCATTAAAAAATCTTTTTCGAATGAACAAAATTTCGAAGAATTGAAAGCAAAGTTGCTGATAGATAGAAAAGGCATTCTGTGGATTTGCACAAATTTTTCGGGCTTGTATAATTATGATTTAAAAAATAATATTATTAAACATTGGATTTCTGATCCAAATAATACCAACAGCTTGAATTCTAATATTATTTGTGATATACAGGAAACCAATGACGGTAAAATCTGGATTGCAACAGATGGAGGAGGAATTGATATTTTTGATGTAGAAAAAAACAAATTCTATCACAATACACACCACTTTAATAATAGTAAAAGCTTAAGTTCCAATGCTGTATATTGTTTATATTTAGATAGCTACAACAATATTTGGGCTGGCACTTATCTTAGCGGTATTAATATTTATAATCCTAATAAACTACAGTTTTCCACTTATCTTCCTAATACTTCAAATCAATCAGATTTGTCATCCAATTCTGTGTTAGCTATATATCAAGACATGGACGGCGATTTTTTAATTGGTACCGACGGTGGTGGTATGCAAATATATAATCCTGATAAATTAGGAGGAAATTTCATTCATTATAATCCAGATGAAACTAATCCGAAAAGTGCTTGCCCTGAGGTGGTTAAAACGATTTATCAAACAAAGAATGGCATAATCTGGATTGGAACCTGGAATAACGGATTAGTAAAGTTTGATGAAAAAACCAATAAATTCACTTATTTGGGTTGGGATAATACAAATCCGGAAGCATTGGCAAGCCCTTATGTATGGTCGATTATGGAAGATGATAAGAATTTATTATGGATAGGAATATGGCCATTTGGAGTAGATATTTTTGATTGGAAAACAAATAAAGTTGTCAAACAAATAAGGCAATCCAATGGATTTAAGGGAAAATACGTGAGCCAGATTTTTAAAGATTCAAAAGGTCGGATTTGGGTCGCTACCGAAGATGCAGGATTGAATCGATACATTGCCAAATCTGATAAGTTTGTAAATTACCAAAATGATCCGAATAACCAAAGAAGTTTGTCATACAATAGCCTTTCAGGGGTGTTCGAAGACAGTAAGGGGACGATTTGGATTGAAACTCAAGGTGGTGGACTTAATAAATACGATGAAATTACTGATGATTTTACTGTAATAAATGAAAAAAACGGATTGATAAACAATGAAATTGCAGGAATTCTGGAAGATGGAAATGGAGATTTTTGGATTTCTTCAAATAAAGGAATATTCAAGTTCTCCCCATCAACTTATATAACCAGAAGTTTTGACATAGATGATGGCATACAGGGAAATCTATTCAACAATTGTGCCTCGTTAAAATCAAAAGATGGCAGGTTTTATTTTGGTGGAACTAATGGATTTAGTGCATTTTATCCAGAGCGGATTAAAGTCAATTCATACCAGCCACCATTGTATATCGTATCCTTTTCAATATTTAATAAACTTGTTGCAATCAATTCTCCAGATTCCATATTAAAGCAATCAATCATTGAAACCAAGGAAATTACACTCCCTTATTCAAAATCTGTATTCACTTTTGAGTATGCATCTTTAAACTTTAATCGCACAAAGAAAAACCAATATGCATATCGAATGGAAAACTTTGAAGACAATTGGAATTTTGTAGGCAATAAACGTTATGCCACTTATACTAATTTAGATCCTGGCCAGTATACTTTCTTAGTTAAAGCAACTAATGACGATGGCGTTTGGAATGGAAATCCTACATCAATAAAAATAACAATTACTCCTCCTTTTTATTATACATTATGGTTTAAGGCCTTAATTGCTTTTTCTATTTTACTTTGCGTATTTTTATTCTATAATTGGCGAACCTCTCAATTAAAAAGGCAAAAAAAGATTTTGGAAAAAAAAGTTAGTGAACGTACTGCAGATTTGAAAAATGCAAACACTGAACTAGAAGAACAAAAAGAAGAAATTTTACAGCAGAACGAAGAAATCAAACTTCAAAAAGAAGTTGTAGAAGAACAACATGCCAAAATTGAAACCGCTTATCAGAAATTGACTTTAAATGAACAACAGCTTGAAAAAGTTGTTGAGGAAAGAACAAAACAGCTTGTCATTGCAAAACAAAAAGCAGAAGAATCCGACAAATTAAAATCATCTTTTCTTGCCAATCTTTCGCACGAAATAAGAACTCCTTTAAATGCAATTGTAGGTTTTTCGGGTCTACTTATAGATGGAAAAGCAGAACAGGAAGAACAGGAAATGTTTAAGTCCATGATACAGAGCAGTTCAGATTCGCTATTAAATTTGATAAATGATATTTTGGATTTTTCGAAGATTGAGGCCGGCCAAGTTGATATCATTGAAGCACCAGTTAACTTGTCCAAGATAATTGCTGAAATAAGGGAATTATCTAACCACACATTGTTGAAATTAAATTCAGGCTCAAATAAAGAAATTGATTTCCGAATCATATCTCCACCAGAATTTAATGATATGGTAATTATTTCGGATGAAAACAGATTGAAACAAATCCTTCAAAATCTCATCAATAATGCCTTTAAGTTTACTTCAAAAGGATTCGTTGAATTAAGCTTTGAATTAATTAACGACAGAAAGTTTTTAAAATTTTCTGTTAAGGATACAGGCATTGGGATTAGTAAAGAAAATCAGGAGATAATATTTGGACAGTTCCGGAAAATCGAAAACCCTTCAAGCAACTTATATCGAGGCACAGGCATAGGATTATCAATTTGTAAACACCTTGTAAAAATGCTTGGTGGAACTATTGGAGTTGAATCCGATCTGGGAAAAGGGTCGGTTTTTCATTTTACTATACCATTTCAAATGCAAAATATTGTGAGTAAGAAAGATCCAACTCAGTTTATTGGTTTGCAAATTCCAAATTTTAAGGATAAAAACATATTAATCGTTGAAGATGAAGACTCAAATTTTATCTTAATCGAGTTATATCTTAAAAAAACGAATGCTACAATTATAAGAGCAAGCAATGGACTCGAAGCTTTGGAATTATATAATAAAAATCCCAACTTTGACATTATACTCATGGACATAAAAATGCCTGTTATGGATGGTTTTGAAGCACTTAAAAATATAAGAAAAAACAAGAGCTCAGCAATAATAATTGCCCAAACCGCACATTCCTACACAGACGAAATTGAAAAAATTAAAGTAGTCGGATTTACTGACTATTTGCTTAAACCAATTGGTGCAAACAAACTTTATTTAACACTTCAGAAATATTTGGAATAAAAACAAGAAAATGCTTTACCCTTCATTTTGTTTTGCAATCGCTCCAGTACCTGAGACAATATTTTATTCATACATAACTATTCTTTTAAGATCCTATCATTTTGTAGTTGTTAGATAAAATCTGTTAGTTTATACTCCATGATCAATTTTGAATAATTTCAATTAAAGACCTAAATATGATTAAGAACACAGAGGATGAAGGTTTGAAAAGAGTAGTAGGAATAAGGGCTTTGGCCGCAATTGCCGTAAATAATACCATAGGAGGTGGAATTTTTGTTTTGCCTGCAATTGTTGCAGCTGCACTGGGTGCATCAGGAATTTTAGCCTATCTAATTTGTGGAATATTGATCTTTTTTATCATTCTATGCTTTGCCGAAACTGGCAGTAAAATATCTACAAGCGGAGGTGCATATACTATCATTGAAAATGCGTTTGGACCTTATGCAGGATTTTTGGCAAACACTTTATATTGGTTTGGTTATGCGGTTATCAGTGATGCTGCTATTGCCAATGCTTTGGCAGATATTTTGGCTGTCCCAGCACCTTTATTGTCAGTATTCATTTATCGGGCAATTTTCTTTTTAATTGTACTTGGCGGACTTTCGATAATTAATTTCAGAGGGGTTAAACATGGTGTGTTCATAGTAGAATTAAGTACATTCGCCAAACTTATCCCTTTAATGCTATTGATTCTTGTTGGTACTTTCCATATAAATATGTCGAATTTAAAATGGAATCATTGGCCTTCAGCCTTTAATCTAGGACAGGTTTCATTGGTTTTGTTTTTTGCATTTATTGGCTCAGAGAATGCTTTATCAACAGGTGGAGAAATAAAAAATCCTAAAAGGACGGTTCCAATTGGAATGCTTTTAGGTATAACAGGTTCAGTATTAATTTACATATTGATACAATCCATTTCTCAGGGAGTTCTTGGTTCAGACTTACCTGGATATAAAGAAGCACCATTAGCTGAACTTGCTTCTAGATTAATAGGTCCGATAGGTGTTTTAATAATAACTGCAGGTGCCGTAATATCTATTTTTGGTACTATAAGTGGTGATGTTTTAGGTATTCCACGGGTTTTGTTTGCTGCTTCAAAAAATGGATTACTTCCGAAAGTACTTTCCAAAATTCATCCTCGCTTTGCAACCCCATATTGGTCTATATTTATTTATAGTTTCCTTGTTTTTATTCTTTCTATTTCTGGTGGATTTAAGTTGTTGGCTACCATTTCGAGTGCTTCCATTTTAATTATCTATTTAGGTGTTGTTCTTGCCCAAATTAAACTGAGGATCAATAAGGATACTACGAACCTTACAGATTCTTTCAAGGTTCCTTTTGGTATTGTTATACCTGTAATTTCAGTTATCACAATTTTTTGGTTACTATCAAATTTGGCAAAGGAAGAGGCTCTAGGAATTGGTGTTTTTCTTGTTACGCTTTCAGTTATTTATTTTATCATGATTTTGATAAGGAAAAAATTGAAACTGGCTAAGTTAATCGGTAGCATACCAATTAACAAAAAGTGATTTATTAGTTCAAGTGAACCAAACTGTGAAAGACGATGAATAATCAATATTCATCATCCTTCACTCCACCTTTTATGTTCAATCCAATTAATAATTGACTTATCAGATTTTAACCTTTTGCCCACTCCGACTCCACATCAGCAATACTTTTTGGTTTTGGTTTTCCCAATAACAATTTGCCTTCGTTTGTAATTAAAAAATCTTCTTCGTTTCGCAAGCCTCCAAATTTTTTATATTCTTCCACTTTTTCAAAATTGATGTAGTCGGCATTGTAATTTTTCGATTTCCATTGATCTATTAATTCTGGAATGAAGTAAATACCAGGTTCAATGGTAAGTACAAAACCAGGTTCCAGTTTTCGACCAAGGCGCAACGATTTAAGTCCAAATTGTGTGCTTTTGGGTTCACCATCATAACCAACATAAACTTCACCAAGATCTTCCATATCATGCACATCCAATCCCATCATATGACCCAAACCGCAAGGAAAAAACATAGCATGGGCGCCATTTACCAATGCATCTTCAACATTTCCTTTCATTAATCCAAGGTCTTTAAGGCCTCGCACAATTACCCTTGCTGATTCAAAATACACTTCCTTGAATGGAATTCCTGGCTTTAGCATTTCAATGGCTGCATTGTGACTATTCAAACACAAATTATAAATATCTTTTTGACGGGAATTAAACTTTCCATTTACTGGAACGGTACTGGAAAGATCACCTGCATAACCCAAAGTAGTTTCAGCACCGGCATCCAGCAAAAACAAGTCGCCATCCTTCAACACATTTCCATGATAATGATTATGAAGTGTTTGACCGTTAATAGTTGCTATAATTGGAAATGAAATTTGTCCACCAGTAGCAAGTGCTGTCTGGTAAACAGCAGCAGCAATTTGAGCTTCAGTAACTCCGGGTTTTGCCATTCGCATGGCAAGAGTGTGCATGTCTACACTTACATTGCAAGCATTAACAATCTCATCAATCTCTTCATTTGACTTGTAATTTCGTTGATTGACTACTCCCAAAATCATTTCAGCTGAAGCTTTTACCTTTGCTTCTTCCGGTAAAACATGAAGCCAATGAAAAAGCTTGATTTTATTTTCTGGACGATAAGGTGGCAAGAAATGAACTTTTCTCCCTTTTTTTTGCGCATCTTCAAGCAGGATAATAAGTGAAGCTATTGTTCCTGTTTTTGATACTCCCACCTGTAAAGATTGTTCAGCAATGGAAGGTTGAGGTCCCATCCAAACAAAATCATCGATAGTTAAATCGTTTCCGAAAATCCAATCTTCGCCTTTATCACAATCCAATAATGCCGAATATGACGGATGGTTTAATCCAAAAAAATATAGAAATGTGCTGTCCTGTCTAAAGTGGAAACCATTATCGGCATAATTCATTGGGCTTTCATCATTGCCCAATAATAAAATTAAACCTGAACCTATTGCTTTTCTTAATTTCTCTCTTCGTTGAATATACGTATTTTGTGCAAACATATTGTAAAGTTTTAATGGTTTGAATTAATATTTTTAAACTAAGATCTGATTCAAAAGCACTTCTAATATTTAATTTTAAGTTTCATATCCATTGTTGTTGATAGATAATCCGTTTTTATATAAAGTATTCCTTTTTTATCATCAGGATTCAAATACCATCCAGTTTTGGCTTTTTCATAGTTTCTCTTTGTCTTGCAATTCTTTAATTTAACATTTTGAACCAATATTTGTTTTGGCACCATCAAACTATGAATCTGTAAAATATATGTCCTGCTTAATAGTTTTCCCTTATAATCGCCTTTTGCAGCATAAATTTTCACTTCATCAATCATCTTATTATCCGAAGAGCATGAAGCTTCCATTTTTGTTTTAGTAAAATTACCCTGTCGGTATTCGCGCGTAGAACCATCATCTTCGAACATTTCAAATTCTGAATTTGAACCTGGATAAATATCCAATGTAAGGGTATCAGCCAAACGTTCGCCATCATAATACATTTGTGGGTACATGGGGATAATAGAACCTGCTTTTACAAAAAGTGGTAATTTTTCGAGTGGTGCTGGATAGTTGTTCAAAGTTGCATTTCCCTTATAGATCGAGCCATCCCAATAATCGAACCAGTCCCCTGTAGGTAAATAAATGCTATCTCGCTTTGCTTCATCGCGAAAAACTGGTGCTACGAGTATGCTTTTACCAAGTAAGAATTCATATTTGGTATCATTTCCCCAAGTAATAGAATCCTTGGGATATTCAAGAACAAGGCCTCGAACAGCAGGAACACCTTTTTCCCAAGCTTCATTGCATAAGCTGTACATGTATGGAGTTAATCGCATTTTAAGCATCAGGTATTTACGGTTTATTGAAGTATATGGCTCGCCATAAACATAAGGTTGTTTGTCTTTTGGTGCCCAGCCCGACATGGACATAAAAACGGGGGTAAAACATTTCCATTGCAAATCGCGCGTAAAAGTTTTATCACTTCCTCCAAAAATTCCATCAATATCACCTGTTGCACAGTTCAGGCCCGAAAGCCCGGATCCAATAACCGTAGGAATATGCCAACGAATATAGTCCCAGGTTCCACTTTGATCGCCAGTCCAAACTACGGAGTTGCGGTGCGTTCCTGTCCATCCGCAAACAGACCATATAAAACCACGGGCATCACTGTTTTTTTCAATTCCTTGGTAAGCTGCTTTGCAACCGTCAATTGCAAATTTATATCCATTTCCAACCCAGGCTACATCCAACTTACAAAGTCGTGAGCCATATTCACCAACTTCCCTTGCAATTTTTTCAACACCGTTTTCTGTCCATAAACCTGTATGAAAACCACGATTACGCAATTCAATAACTACTGAATCTAATTTTGTGTATCCACAGCCATAACCATCGTTAGGAAGAATCCATCCCCTGGGCATTTTGTTTTCGATGTATTTATCGGCAATCAATGGGATTACATCTGGCGTTATTCCTTTATAACCAGTGGTGTTCTTACCATTGTTTGCGCCTCTATTATAACAATTTGCATCGCCCATGCCCAATGCCCATCTTGGTGGAAGAAAAGGTTTTCCAGTAATATCAGTATATGTATTTAAAATTTCCTTTAACGATTCTCCGGCCATGTAATAACAATCAAAACGTGCTTCGGTATGCATCAAACTAAGTGTATCGGTAAAAGAATAAGCACCTGGAGCATAAGTATTTCGAACAGCACCATATCCATTTGTGCTCATATAAAAAGTTTCGGGATTTGGAGCTCCGCCATCTTCCCAATTCCAGTCTATTTGAAGAAGAATGGTTTTGTCACGGTGCGAAAAACGGCCATTTTGCATACCTCCACCATAAAAATATTCATTTTTGCCCCTCTTCAAATGTTGCACGGTTTCTTTTCCATAGGAAAGGCTTGATGTTTCTTCCCAAACCAAAGTTGAATTATCCGCTTTGTACATTGCAAACCGAAGTGGATTTTTATAGGCACGAAGTGATATTTTACTTGTACTCATTAAATAATAATCAGCGTTATCGCTAAAATCAATATCCACATTTTCTTCAGGCTTATTAATTATCAAATCATTACCTGCAGGATTTGTAAATTCTCCATTATACGACATCTGCAACCTGAAAATATCATCCCTGCAAAAATCCACCATCACTTTAGCATGATTACAATCGAAAATGAATGTCTTTTTTGAACTTTTAAATCCGGTAACTACACCCAATTCGTATGCTCTGGAATATAGTTCGAGAGATAATGTATCGTTTTCTTTCCGGTTATCATCTATCATAGCAGTATAAAACTTAACTTGATGGATTCCATAATCGGTAAGATCTAGTGCTGGAAAAACAGCTTGAACCGTATCAATGATTCGGAAAGTTTTCTTGTCGTTAAAAGGAATAGTAACTTTCAGTAACGCTCTATTATCGATTTGAAGATAACAATCAAATGGCTTTTTGATTTCTCTGGCGCTCAAATTCACCACATTAAACTTGAAAATATCGTGATTGGTAAAATTGTTTTTTTCTATTGGATGCGAAATCAATTTCGAAGCAGACAAATCAAGATCCAAAGCTTCGGAAAGTGCAATATCGTCAACCATCCAATACCAGGCATAAATACCTTTCCAATAGAACTTTAAGTAAACAGTTTTTTGCATTGCTGCAGTACTGGTAATGTTCAATTCCACATTCATTGGATTTGGACAATCGCCTTCAGAACCTATAATGTTTCGGACTTCATATTCTATCCAATCTTTTCCATTGTTTGAAACACAAACAAACAATCCGTTTTTCTCCGCCACTTTACCCCAATCGTTCCACATAAAATTCTGTTGAAAAGTCAAAACCACGGACTTTTTATTTGAACAATCAATTGCTGAGGTTTGAAAATACGAATCGGGCCAGATTTGTTTCTTTTCCCACCTTCGATAATATTTATCAACTTTTACTCCTGGCGCAAACTGCATATGAAAACCTCCACTATTTGATGCAATTGGCGGAGCTTGTTGATCGCGTCCGTATGAGCCCGGAAAAGGCTGGTTGGTAATATCCCATAAAATATTGGAGTCATTCAAAGCTTTAATTATCCAACCATTGGGTAATTTACCTTCGGTAAAATCTTCAGCCCAGAATATTTTGGATTTATTTTGTGCAAAAAGCTGAATGCTTAGCAAGAAAGAGATGATTAGCAAAATGTTTTTCATAATTAGTTTGATTTGTGAATTTTAACCAATACTATAAAATTAACTTTTAGAATACCCAGAGAACCTGGTTCTTTTGATAATTGTTCATACAAATTTACTTTTTTATTATTTAATAAAACCGATGAAAAAGTCATTCATTTTAGCATAATTTGGGATAAATAATAATTGTCAGAGAATACTTAATTGGACATATTAAAATGAATGCTGTGGATTTCATTTCTTCTTTGGTCAAGTGATTATTTTAAATTAAATTTGATAAATAGAGCTTGTAATTTACAATAATGTAATTATTTCAATCAATCAAATAATTGGAACATTTTGTTTTTAAAGGCTAAATACCTATAATTAGGGATTTACAGCTTAAGAGGCTCAAATTACATTTGCACAAAACTTTAAACTTTATTCTATGAAAAAAAACGGACTATTAGGATTTTTATTAATTCTTCAACTATCGGCATTTGCGCAAGACGAACCAAAATCAAAATTCACAACAGCAATCGAAGATAATTCATATTATATCGAAGAAGCTTATAATCAGGAAGACCGCGTGGTTCAACACATCAGTAATGCCACATTAAAAACCACTGATCCTAAATTTTTCAACTATTCATTTACACAGGAATGGCCGTTTTTTAGTCAAAAACACCAACTTAGTTATACTGTTGGGTTTCTTTTTTTAGAATCCAACAAAATAAATGGCTTCACAGATATTTTAATCAATTACAGATACCAACTTACAAGTCATGATGCATTTATAACTTTAGCACCACGAGTTTCATTAATCATTCCAACCGGCGATTTTAAAAAGGGATTGGGCAATGGAGTTTGGGGAGTTCAATTTAATCTTCCAGCCAGTAAAAGATTGTCGAATAGTTTTGCCTTGCATGCAAATGTTGGCTATACAATATTACCAAATGCCGAAAAAACTGCCTCGGATGGCTCAATCTATAAAAGTAATAGTTGGAGTTCAAATATGGGAGCAAGTTTGATTTGGCTAACAAGTGCAAATTTTAATATTATGTTTGAAGCTTTGCATAATATATGGGGCTACAAAGACTTTGACAATAAAATGATAACCGAAAACAATACAATTCTAAGTCCTGGGTTCAGGTTTGCTATTAATATTAAAAACCTTCAAATAGTTCCGGGCCTTGCAGTTCCTATTACTCTAGAAAAAAGCGCTCATGACATGGGCATTTTCTTTTATCTTTCGTTTGAACATCCTTTTTGAGGATTAAACCTAAATTAATCAAGATGAAGTATATACTGGCAATTTTGATCTCTATTTCCATATCAACAGTTTTGACTGCACAGGAAATGAACGAATCAATAGCGCAATCCTATTTTAAATTAACTACTTCCAATGGTATGATAGTAGCAGTTTACAATTCGCGTGAAAATAGAATTGATGATGTTTATCCACATATTTTTGCTAACTATGATTCGAGTAAATATGTACACCCTTTTGTTGGCAATATTGCATTAAATAGTACCGAACGACCTACATTTACCGGATATCTAAAAAACACGCATGTAATATCGGCAAAATACAATGGTTTTACCGTAAACTATTTTTCATCATTCACAAACAGTGATAAAATATTCTATATCGCCATAAGAGGCGAAAAACAAAAGATAGAGAACCTATCATTTAATGCCGAAACCGGTGAAGGAAAAGCGGTAAGTGGAATTTTTTTATTAGAAAATCATTTGCAGGATATACCTATCCATATTAAAGGCAATGTGCTAACTGGAAACATTTTGCTCAAATATGATAAAAACATTTATGAGAAATATTTTTTATATTCCTTAACCGATTCTTTGCATACCGATACTTCTATTGTGAGCAAAGCCATTGCAAAATTATCCAAATCCAAAACATCTTTATTGGATGATGAAGTAAAGTATATGCAAAATCTTTTTTCTAAATGTATTATACCTAAGAACTTATCTGTTAAGGAAAGAAATGCGGTAGAACAATCTATATCCATTTTAAAGATGTCGCAGGTTGCAGATAACGAAATTTTTCCTTATTCTCATGGACAAATAATGGCATCTTTGCGGCCAGGGTTATGGCACATTGCATGGGTGCGAGATGGAAGTTATGCGATTCAGGCAATGACTCGTTTGGGGATGTATTCTGAAGCCAGGAAAGCGCTTGAGTTTATGTTGAACGCCCCTTCCGGACGTTTTAAACATTATATATACAAGGATGGAAAAGATTATGGGCCCGGGGTAGACTATCAAGTTTCACTGACAAGGTATTTTGGAAACGGCACTGAAGAATGCGATATTAATGAATTTGGTCCTAACATTGAATTTGATGATTTCGGATTGTTCTTGTGTGCTTTTTCAGATTATGTTTCCATGAGCAAAGACAGCACTTTTTACAGGAAATGGAACCAGGTAATGTGCACAAAAGTTGCAGATGCCACAATAAGTTGTATCGATACAAATTCATTAATAAAGGCAGATTCCGGCCCATGGGAACATCATCTTCAAATGCCTAAGCAATATACTTTTACTTCGGGTGTTTGCGCAAGAGGACTTGAGTTATTTGCGTTGTTGCAACAGCAATTCCACTTGCCATACGAAAAATACAAATTAGCAGCTGAAACCTTAAAACAGGGCATTTTAAAACATATGCTTTGCGAAAACAAATACATCAAAGGCAATGGGAACGATCAGCTAAAAACAGATCCTGAATATTATGATTCTGGAGTATATGAAATTTTTGCGAATGGACTGATGAATGATAAAAAAATGTTTTTGACCCACATGAACGAATATGACAAAGTTTTGAGGATTAAAGGGGACAGACCCGGATACATCCGCCTAAATACAGCAGATCCCTATGAAAACCAAGAGTGGGTATTTATCAATCTCCGCATTGCAAATGCGTACCTTTTATTTGGTGATAAAAACAATGCACATAAATTGCTGAACTTCATTACAGAGCAAGCTTCGTTAAATTTTAACACAATCCCTGAAATGATCAGCAACAAATTACAAATGGATAAAGTGACTGATAATTTTAAATCCAACAATATTTGGTGTAATTGTATCAGGAATGTTGGGAATCAATATATTGGAACAATCCCAATGGTTGGCTATGGTTCGGCAGCTTATATTATAACATTGTATGCTTATTATTCTAAATAAAAAGCCTTGGCAAATCAATCATTTTGGAAAAAAATCTTCTTTTTCAGAAGTTTTTGATTTGCCAATTTTCATTGTTTACAAATTGATTGCATTCGAATTCATGATGCTGGTTTTATACTATAAATGGTAAGAGGCTGTCTAAAAAGTGTTTTCTGGACGTTGAGCTGTTTGCTGAGCCTAGTCGAAGCACTGTCGAAACGATTATTGATAATCAATAACTTATATGCTTCGACAAACTCAGCACATCGCATTTCGACAAGCATTCGACTGAGCTCACGCCGAAGTCTCAATGTCCATCACTTTTAGGACTTTTTCAGACAGCCTTGTTGAAATTCAATTTATTACTTAATGTTGGAAATTAAGATTTATATTGTTTTTCAGTTTAATTAATAAAAAGCGCATTTGCGGAAGTTCAAAATTGTTCAGATTCCTAGCCCAACAATTCAGTTAGCATTTTGACCGAATCTTCAACATATCCGGGACATTTTTCTTTAAATACATTATTTTCGTTTAAATAAGTATATTCAGCTGAAACACCAGGATTTGCACCTAAAAGTTCCTTGCAAATGCAGGTTCCATTCTTTTCAACAAACTTTTCGCGATATTCATTTATTAAACCTCTTGCCTTTTCTTTTGATTCAATATCAAATGGATCGCTTGCCCCATTTAACATACCGATAACCAGATGCGCCGCTACCACAGCACCACAGGTTTCGCCATGATATGACATTCCTGCGCCAAATCCACTGGCAATTTTCAATGAGGCTTCTTTTGTTAATCCATGTTCCATGGCAAATGGCGTAAATACTGCCTGACAGCAATTAAACCCGGAATCAAATATCAACTTGGCTTCTTTTATTTTATTGTTCATGGATTATATTGTTTTATGGTTCCTATTTTTTATTTATCTGAAAGGATGTAACCAACAGTTGGAATTCCCTCAATTTTAATCGTTGGATCATCTTTCAAGTATTTCCTCAACTTGGTAATAAAAACATCGAGGCTGCGGCCTGCGAAATAATTATTATCTCCCCAAAAATTAAACAAAATATCATTCCGTTTGGTAATATTATTCTTTGATTGGCACAACACCTCCAAAACCTCACTTTCTTTCTTTGTCAAACGTCTCCTGTTTTCTCTAAAATACAGTGACTGATTTGCCCTATCAAATTGATAACTTCCAATTTGAAACATATTTTCAACATCATCGGTTTTAACACTCACCGAACGGGCTAGCACTGCATTAATCCTACACAAAAGTTCCTCTTCATCAAAAGGCTTGGTAATATAATCATCAATCCCCAAATTAAATCCATGAATTTTATCTTCTTTCATTGACTTAGCGGTGAGTAAAATAATTGGAACAGTTTTGTTCTTTTCCCTTATCTGCTTGGCCAATGAAAAACCATCAAGTTTCGGCAACATAACATCCAAAATACAAAATTGGTATTCACCTGTTTGCCATGCGATTAAACCCGATTGTCCATCGTGTAAACATTTTACATCAAAACCACTGTCCTCAAGATACTCGGTCAATAAAAACCCAAGGCTCAAATCATCTTCAACAAGGAGTATCTTTATTTTCTTATTCATTTTTGTAATGCTAATTTTTATTCATTTAGGATTTTCAGTAAATCTTAATCCAATCTTCTTTAGTTTAGAAAAAACACTTCGACAGTGTCCGCACTTCGATAGGCTCAGCGTTTAGATTTTAGGTACTGGACGTTAAGACTTCGGCGTGAGCTCAGCCAAACGCTTGTCGAAATGATATTGCAATTTAAAATAAAATCCATAACTATATGACATTGAATCTTAAACTATTATTTTTCTTTTGAAATTGGTAAATAAACACTGAAAACACTTCCATTACCTTCGGAACTTTTTAACTCAATCTTTCCATGGTGCATTTTAACAACCTCATTTACATAACTTAAACCAATACCATAACCTTTGATATTGTGAACATTTCCAGTTGGCACCCGATAGTATTTTTCAAAAATATACTTTTGATGTTTACTTGAAATACCAATTCCATTGTCAGCAATTTCAACCAGGATTTCCTTATACAGATTAGATATTCTTATCGAAATTTTTAAATCACCGTTGGAATATTTACAAGCATTATCAAGCAGGTTTGAAAAAGCATTGATTAGATGTGCTTTACTTCCTAAAACTATTGCCCCGGTTGCCTTATTTTGGAAATCGATACTCCCATTTTTATCACTAATGCACAATGTTACGGAGTTTATGGCTTCTTCAATTACTGTTTTTATATCAACCTCACTGAAATCAGATGGTCTAAACGATGATTCAAGAAGTGCCAAATCAAGAATATTACCGATTTGTTCTTCTAGTTTATTTTTCTCACTATCAATTATTTCTGTATATTTTATCAGTTTATTCGGCAACTCTATTTCCTTGTTGTTTTGTATACGGTGATTAGCAAAACCAATACTTGCCAAAGGGGTTTTAAATTCATGCACCATATTATTGATGAAATCCTTAATGCGGTCGGCCAACATTTTTTCCCTGAGATATAAACTCAACGTTAAAATGAAAGAAGCTGTTACCAGAAAAATGAGCATGATGGACGAAATAAACATGGGACCAATGCGCTTTATAATAAACATGCTCTTTTCAGGAAAGCGCACTATTAAAACTGTTCCGGATTGCTGTAGTGCAATTTCGAGGCTTTCGGAGTAACATACTTCGCAAGTATCTTGCCTGGTTTTCAAATCATTGGCACTGGCATTTATAATTTCAAAATCGTAGGCCAAATCCAGATTATACTGTATCAGATTATTTTTAATGATAGAATCGACCCGGTGCCATTCAAGTTTTTTTAATTCCTGGGTGTGAAATGATTGTGTATCGAGCAAACAGAATTGCACATTCCTGCACATTTTCCGATCTCTTGACATTTGCTCTGCAGCCAGGCTCAATGAAAGTTTTACACTTTGTGCAAAATGCCTTTTTTCAGTTTCGGCAGTCTCGATTAGCTGATTAATCTGAATATAAAGCAATAGCAACAGAAAAATAAATGTCGAAGAAATAAGAATAAAATGTAATTTCTTTTTGTTCATCCATGCAAAGATATTTAAAAAATATTAGTCAATTTCTTTTTTAACTTAGCCTTAACACGAATTTTAAACAACGAAGCACTTATCATGAAAATTTGAACTATTTTTGAAACCTGAATTTAATATAAATTAAAAAACAAAAAAATGAAGAAATTATTAATCGTTGTCTTTCTTGCAGGATTTGTAGGTTTAGCATTTGCATTCAGCCCTGTAAAAGTAGTTAGTTCAAATGAAGTAAATAGTATCAGCGTTTTAAATGATACCACAAAAACTACAAAGAAATGTACTACTACTGATAAAAAATCATGCTGCACTAAGGGAAAGAAATCATCTTGCTGCAAAAAATCAGGCGATGCTCCAAAAAAGGTTAATTAGTTTTTATATTTGAGAACTGGAATCCACAAGGTTTTGCTTTGTGGATTTTTTTTTTTGTGTACTTCGGACCTTTTGGGTGGTGTGCTAAAAATTCTAAAATAATTGGCTATGGTGTAGGGTTTCTGTGATTCTAACCTTATTTTAAATGATAATTTGTTTCAGATTAGTATATAAAGTTTAATATGATGAAAAGATGGATAATAATGTGTAGATAATCTGGTAATTATCAACCATGAAGATAGCCTTTGATCTATTTATTTTCACGGGTAGACCAATTCTTATTTACTTCTTTTCCTTCGGCATGAAGTCGCATTACAATTCACTAAATCTCTGTATTTTTCTTTTTTCTTTTCCTTGATGAAAAGAAACAAAAATCAAGACAAAAATATCCTTTTCGGAGCATTTACTTATGTTTGGAGCACGGCCGACGGATTTTTGTCGCAGACCGCCCATTATCCTCTGCAATTTCGTTTATTAAGGAAATTTCTTTTTTTTGGTTTCAAACAAGCTTTAGCAGAGTAATAAATGTTATCATTTGTAATATTTCAATATGGCAAAATAGATCTATTATAATTTGATAATTCTATTTTAAAACGCAATAAAAAACTTTAGCAATCAAATTGTTATAAAAACACAGAATACCTAAGCTATAGCCAAATAATTTTATAAATATCAATATTTCAATCATATATCTTTCAAGCTTAATTTACTCGTTTGACCCCTAAATCCCCACCTTTCGGGTTTAAAACCTGAAAGATCTCATCGCCAACATTAAAAGTTTTTTGTTGATTTAGAGCTACCGTAATGGAACTAAACAATAATCATTTATTACATCCTATCTTTGGAGTTATGAAAACTTGATAAATCCAGAATAAGACCAAAATATTATACCTTTACCTTAAATAATCCCATGTCATTAATATACTTAAAATACTTCGACTGGATATGTATACAGCTCTAGTTAACAGTTTATAGAATGTTTTATTGAGCGAGTTGAAACGAAATGCTAATTAAAAAATATTAACTTGAACAACATTGACACATAATCTTATATATTATGAAAAAATTTAAAATAGAATACAAAGGCTGGGAATCCATTAAAGAAGAATTTGGCCTTGATTGTGTTTATTTCAATAGCTTAGTATATGCTGAAGAAAACACAGAAAACCCCTTTCCAATTAACCTTCCTTACCACATAATCGAAAAGCAGTTAGTAGAAACCATTGCTGAAGGAGCTGTTATTCTAGAACGATTAAAAAAAAGAATAAGCGGTTGGGGACCACAAGAATCTATATATGTAAAGGAGCTGGAACAATGTGGCATCGATATGGAAATGATCTTTAATAAGGCTGTAGAAAACAACATTGATCTGAATGTTGAAGCCATTAAATGGAACAAGCCAGGAGTAAGTTCATCAGCACTTAATCAAATAGTTGATGATTTAGATGATTCGCTTGTAGATATTAAACAAAGTACCAACCAGTACTTTTTAATCTGTGAACGGCTGGAAAAGGTTATTAGCAATGAAATTTTGGGCCTATTTCCCCAATTATTAAATTCATCTTCAGATAATATCTTAAAGTTTCAGCATATCCTGGTTAAACATATTTCTGGCATGGGTGAAGAACTGAATGATTTGTTGCGTGAATGTTAGCACCTCAAGTTGTAACAGGCAATGGATCCGAAATAGACTTCCTCGCCGCAAGCGAACGAGGTATTGAAGTTAAAAGGTTTTCTTATATTTTGCGGCAAGCAGCGGGGAATAAAACCCAAGATACTAACAAGCTTCGTTTTTGGGATCTGTTCGACTGAATTAATTAAGATCAACAATTTCAAACATTATAAATATTTAATCTAAAATGATTACGATATGGGACTATCAGGGAAAGGTGGCAAGAATTACAGGGCATGGTTTAAGTTAAACAAAGACTTTATTCCACCGGAAGATAGGGATATTTTTGAAAAGGGCATTGAACAAATGCATTTCTATCGCAATATTTATTTCAAGATACTAGATAACCTAGCACCAGCATTGTACGAATTGATGCTTGAACAATATCCTGTTTTTAAAACAGAAAAACGACCGATGGTATTAGAAGCTATCCATGATATTTCTATTACCATTGGTTCTACCCTTATTTTAAAGCTAGATACATTGCTTCAGGGACAATATAATGGAGTAAAAATTCGTGAAAAATATCCAAAGTTCGACGAATGGGTAGAATTTTATGCCCGCCCAGGAAAACCCTATACCGTAGACGAAACCAACCGTTGTTGGTATGAATATTTAAACGATAAGGAATGGGAAGAATATCGTGATAACGAAAACAGAATCTTGCTTGAATATTTTAATTGGCAGGAGAAGCGGAAATTCGAATTCATTGACTTGCTTCAAACCATTCTTTTTAAATATTATGAAGAATTAAAAGAACTCAATGCAGATGAATGGATTATTTATGCAGTGCACATTCGCGATGAATATGAAGATTACCTTACCTCTTGCGAAGATCTTGAATTATTTATAGATTGTGGATTCCCGGAAGAAAACGTAAATTTTACGAATGAAGAATTCCAGACAAATTATAGTAAATTAAGCGATGAGATAAGAGATTATGCTTCTAAACTGCGCAATCGAAGAATAGCGGGTGAGACTATTTAAGGACACTTTGACCAGCTCAGTGATCGCCCCTTCGACTCCGCTCAGGGCCCGGCTGGTGGTTGAGCGAAGTCGAAACCTGATGCATCTAATTTTGACAACTATTTAATTTTTATACAATGAAAGGATACCTATACATTTTACTTTGTTCTAATGGCCAATACTATACAGGTAGTACAAATGATTTGGAAAAAAGATTAGCACAGCATCAAAATGGTGAAGGTGCCAATTTTACAAAAAAGCATTTACCGGTAAAATTGGTCTATTTTGAAGAATTTCAAAGAATTGATGAAGCCTTTTATAGAGAGAAACAAGTACAAGGATGGAATAGAAAGAAGAAGGAGGCGCTGATTACTGGGGAGTTGGATAAATTGCACGATCTATCGGAATGTAAGAATGAAACACATTTTCGGAATTTACCCTTCGACTCCGCTCAGGGCACAGTAGGTGGTTGAGCGAAGCCGAAACCGCACTTCTGCAGTCCCAGCGTAGCCACAAAAAACAAAACCCCGCTTTCGCAGGGTTTTGCATCCAAAATAAACTAAAACTAAAACCAACAATCAACCAATATTTTTTAAATTATAACTGAATATTCAAATCGGTAGATTCTCCTCCATTAACAGAAATAGAAGTTTCCTGATCGGTATATCCATTTTTCTTTACTGTTACTTTATAAATACCAGGTGCCAGCGATTTGATATTGAAGCCACCTTTCTCAGCCGTTTTTTTAACTATGGTATCCGAAAGTTTGGCTACTTTCATCAGGTTTCCATTTCCGTTCAATTCAAATGAAAGGATTGCATTTTTCAATGGTTCGCCAGTTTTGGCATCGGTTACAAAACCTTTTACTGATAAAGAACCTGTTCCGGAATAAATGGGTTTTCTAAGCGATTTATAACCATTGTAAAAAAGGGGCTGATTCAACTTTATTATTTCCACAATAGAATCGATGTTGGCTAAAGAAGTATCGGCATCTGCGATTGCATTTGCAAGCTGTTTGGTGTTTTGCGAAGTATCCGTTTTACCTAAGCGTGGTGCAGGGATTGCTTCAACAAACAAATTAATTGCATTTAAAAGTATTGTTTGTGTATCGGCAGTAATGCCATAAGGCTCTAAAGCAACCAGATTGCCCTGTGCACGGTCGTAAATTCCCTGGGCATAATCCCTTAGTTTGTTATCAGAAGCTTTTTTAAGCTCGCTCTCGTTGTACTTTGTTTCGCTAAGCAAAAGTTGGTTGTTAACGAACCTGGCATATGCTTGGAATTTTCGAGATGTATCGGCAATGAGGATTGCAAGGGCGTTTTTTAACTGGGATTTGTTTTTTTGAGACCTGATTTATCAAACGTTTGCTCCTCACCGAATGTTTGAATTTGAGTAATTGCTTTTATAAAAGCAGCAAAAAAAATCGAAAAATTAGGCAGAAGATTAACAATGGCTGCATTGGTGGTTAAAAAGTTCTTCACCGCCAAATACATACTTAATTTACTTTCTTGTCGTGAGTTCATAATTAATCATTTTAAGGTTTAATTAATAAATGATAAAACATTAATATTGAGAATTATAAGAAATCATTAAAACAAAGAACTTAATTACTTCAATAACGGCATTAAATTATGAGGTATTGCTTCAATTTAGGTTATCGAGAAAATATTTTTTATTGTGCAAAACCGAAAATATATTTTTAATTCATTTAACCCCCGACAGCGTTCCAAACGCTGTCGGGGGTTTGATTATAGCGCAGGGCCATGTCCCAGCGCTATTGATTGACGCCCCTTTGGGGCTTGATAGTTAGTTATTGCCCTGCATATTTTCAAACCTAGTTTCTTTCATCTATTTGACAGGCAACAAATTAAAATTTATTGATAGCTTTACATAATAAATCGACAGTAGCAATTTTTGCTATTAATTCTTTATTCTTAAATCAATGACAACAACAAACAAAAACACAGAACTATTAACAGTTAACTTTTATAAAATTGATGCAGGATGGCTTTACTTTAAAATATCCATAGGTCGCCAGACATTTGACAGTGTGTTTTCAGCAGTTTTTGACCCGATGCTTGATTTAAAACAATGGTTGGAAGCAATTTCAATTGGTGTTCAGCAAGCATCATTTACTTATAATCCCGAAGGAACTGTAATAAAATTTGATTTCGAAAAAATCAACAATGAGAAAGAGGTCTTCACAATATCAGATATATATGGAGATGAAAAATGTATTATCAAAGCAGAAGTTGACAGAGGGCAAATAGTAAAAGCTTTTTATCTGGGTCTTTTAAATTTTGCCAGGTCCGACAAATTCAAAAGTAAGGAATGGGAAATTGAATATATGGAAGAACGAATGTGTAAATTATTGAAATTAAATAAACTGGAACTTATTGATTACTTAATTGATATGGAAAGGGCTGAATTAATTGAGATTTTATTTCAAGCAGATCCGCTTTATACAGTATCTTACCCTAGTGCAAAAGATAAAACCGAAGAATTGAAACTATTCATCGAAAATAAAATTCAAGGAGGTAAATTGCCCGATAATCATAAAAGTGTTGAAGAACGGGATGAATTGGACATACCAAAAGATTTCAATTACTGGACAAAAGAAAAAAAAATCACGTTTATCAATGAATGCTTAAAATATCCGACCAATGGCTATCATGGAACGAAAATCAAAGATTTCAGGTCAAAAATTATTGAAGGCTTTCTTGAAAGCAAGTAAACTGGCAGTACGAATGTTTATTAATCCCAAGTCAAATTATTGGAATTAGGATCACCCAAGTATGACATCAACGCATGTAAAATATCGATATGATAGATAATTATTTCATTATCAATTTCCATAACAGTAATTCCGTTTAATTGTTGATTAAACTTTTTCATTTTAATTCCTGGAAAATCTTTCAGAAGTGTTTCAATTTCAGATTGGGTAAATCCTTCGCGGTTCTTTGTTTTAAAATTGTAGACTTTTTCTTCTATATTCATGGAATATTTTTATTGAAAATTGCTTTAATAAATTTACAGATTATGGCACTGATAATACACTTAGTTTACACCAGAAAGTGCGACAGTATTTGCAAAGTTATTTTAATTTTTAATTTAAACTTGCTGAGAGTGGGACTTCATGAAAAATTCAAAACAAATGAACCAGAATAATATTCAGACTTTATCGATTTAAACATTACAACTGTTGCAATGTTAATTCTAAACTGATGGGTTAACCCATCAGTTAAATGAATGATAAACACTAGAATAATTTTCCAAATCTATCTTTAATAACAGAATACTTTACAGAATTGAAAACATGAAAAATAAAGAAAACGAAAAAAAGAAGCGTACATTTATCCTTTCCAAAAAAAAGCAAAAAAAGCGAAATGCCAAGCGGATAAAGAAGTATATTAAATTTATAAAATACAATTACGATTGGGATTATGAATTCATTTTAGATCTAATAAGATTTAAAATCAAAATGGTTCGGAAATGTATTGAAAAGAATTATTTAAATAACAAAACGGCGCACAACAAAATGATGGCCCAAATGCAGGAAACGGAAAAATTATTGCAAAAAGTGATTTCCTTTGATTATAAAAGTGAAAGCAAAAGAGTTTCACAAAATGAATTGGAACTTCAAAAAGCAGATCTAAAAAAAGCAATTGAAATAATGAGCGAAAATATATGGAATTGGTGGGATTAGACATTTTAAATGAACAATATGAATTTATTTTTTAAAATAATAATCGTCATTTTCAAAATAATTAAAAAGTTCTTATTGGTTATATTTTATTCAATTGGACAAATAGTATTAAATATTTTTAATTTTGGTCAATTATTGCACTTTTTTATAAGACTTGACAGATTAGAAAAAAATAATAATAAAGAATTAATATAG
The DNA here is from genome assembly GCA_025361565.1 of Bacteroidota bacterium. Classification (GTDB taxonomy): domain Bacteria; phylum Bacteroidota; class Bacteroidia; order Bacteroidales; family NBLH01; genus NBLH01. Next base: position 170,843 of record JANYKN010000116.1, read on the forward strand.
AATAATTGCTTTCACAAAACAACAATATGAAGGATAAAATAGAATTGATACTAAAATACAGGCAAAAAATCATTGCTGCTAATAAAGAACTACCAAAGAAAGAGATATTTAAAGACCTTTTAAATAGATTATATGGTAATGATAAGGAAATTGAAAAAGTTATTGATAAAATATCCCTTGGTTCAGAAACTTCAGTTTTAAATATCCCTCGTAAAGATAAAATGCACCGTGGCAGTGCAGATAGCTTGTTTAATAAGATCATTATTGAGTTTGAAAATAACCTTAAAGTTTCTGGCGCACATGCTAAAGAACAATTAGCAGGGTATTTGTTGGGTCAGTTCAATTCAGGTGAGGGTTATAATTTCACCTTAATAAGTTCTGATTTTATAGATTGGAAAATTTTTGCCCCTGATATTTCATGTCTTGATAAATTAGATACTCTAAATGAACATGAACTCATTTTAAATGAAATAGTAAAATCCTCTTTTTCACTTACTGAACATAATGCCGAAGATTTTTATTATTGGATAGATCGGTTTTTATTTAAAGAAGAAAATCTGAAAGCAACATTAAAAAGGGTTGAAGAAGCTTTTGGATACCAAAGTCCTGTATTTATTGAAAACTTTAGGCAATTGAATACGTGGTTTAATGAAGCCAAAAAATATGGTGAGGTACAAGTATCATATGAGCAATGGCGTAAGTTCCTTAGTATTGCCTATGGTAGTTTCGATGCCAGTGAAAACAACTTTCTAATACATACATACCTAAGCGTTTTTTCCAAAATGCTGGCCTATGCAGTTGTGTCAAACGATGATTATATAGATGATGAAGAAATGCGTAAAGTGCTTGATGGTTCTATATTTCATAATTACAATATAAATAATTTTGTCGATAATGACTTTTTTCATTGGGTAAAAACCGACCGTAATTTTAACAACCTAAAAAAATCTTTTAGATTAATTGCACAGGAAATCTCAACTTTCGATTTTACCAATGTTGACGAAGATATTTTAAAAGGTGTTTATCAAGAACTTATTGATTTAGATACCCGACATTCATTGGGTGAATATTACACTCCTGACTGGCTTTGTCAGCGTATAGTAAATGAGTTTGAATTTAAACCTACCGACAAAATATTAGATCCTTCATGCGGAAGTGGTTCATTTCTAAGGGCAATTATTCACCAGATAAGAAAAAACAATCCGTCAATTGAAGCAGCAGATATAAATGCACAAGTTTATGGTATCGATATCCATCCTTTATCTGTTCAAATTGCAAAAACAACATTATTGTTGGCTCTTGGCAAAGACATAAGTAAATCAAAAAAACCTGTTCACCTAAATATTATTTTAGCGAATACTTTGCTTGCTCCTGAAGGTGTAAAAAATCTTTGGGGCAGCCAGTTTACTATGCCTATTGATAAAGAAAAATATGTTCTGAACACTCAAGTCTTTGAGGATGTAAAGTTATTCGACGATTCACTTGATTTATGCGAAGAGTTGGCAGAGCAAACCATGCATAAAAAAATTACAGAAAAAGATGATTTTATAAAAATACTCACATTACACCGAAAGCATAATGGGTTAAACTCGCAAATTACTGATAGTTTCTATGAAATATATAAAGGTTTCAAAAGTGTAAAAGAAAAAGGCCGTGATAGTATTTGGAAGTTTATCATCCAAAATCTTTATAAACCTTATTTCCTATCAAACCAATTCGATTATATTATTGGCAATCCACCATGGTTTACTTATAGCTCCATCAAAAATGAAGAATATCAGGATATACTTGATAAATTAGCAACTACATATGATGTAAAACCTACTAAAGTAGCTGATTATCCGCATCTTGAAATTGCAGCTATATTTTTAGCTTATTGCAATAATTATTTTCTAAAAGATGGAGGAAAACTTAGTTTTGTTTTACCACGTAGCTTTTTTAGTGGCAGTCAGCATGACAATACTCGAAGTGGGAAAGCCAAAGGATTCAAACTGAACAATATTTGGGATTTGAATGATGTTTCACACTTGTTTCGTATACCAAGCTGCGTACTTTTCTCCGAAAAGGCCAAAGAAAAAAGAGCTTTGCCTTCTACTGGTTTGCATGGCCTGTCTTTTTCTGGAAATCTGCCAGCACACAATTGCAATTATGTCGCTGCAAAACCTAAACTAATTGAAACAAAGCTAACTTGGTTCTATTCAAAACAAGGCAAGGCCACAGCATTTAGCACCAAAAAACAAAAAAAACAAACATCAGTTAATCCATACAAAAGTAAGTTCAAGCAAGGTGCTACCATTGTTCCTCGTACTTTTTATTTTGTGGAACTTACTCAGGAAACACCGCCTGATTTTGAAGACCGAATAATTAATCTCAAAACCGCTGATGCGGTGAAGCCCGATGCAAAAGCTCCGTGGAAGGACATTGCTTTTTCGAGCAAAATTGAAAGCCGTTTTATCTTTCGTACTGCATTATCTAAAAGCATTCTTCCATTTGCCCTTTATCAACCTGCTTTGGTAGTATTGCCAATTACTATTGAAACAAATAATGTAAATGAGAAGGAAATTAAGCTACATTCAGCTGAAAAGCTTATAAATGAGGGATATCTTAATGCTTCGCGATGGTTCACGAATGCTGAAAACATTTGGAAAATACACCGAACTGAAAAGAATGAAGTTATTAGCAGTGAAAATTATTTGAATTGGCAAAATAAGCTTACATCTCAAAATTTAAATGCTCGTTTTTTAGTGCTATACAATTCGTCCGCAAAAGATGCAAATGCAACTGTAGTGAAACGTGATTCAACTGATTTTGAGTTTATCGTTGAAAGTGTAGCCTATGTGCTATATACTAATAACGAGAAGGAAGCATATTATTTAACAGCTATACTTAATTCAACTGCACCTAATGAACTTATGAAAGATTTTCAAGCAAAAGGTTTATTTGGGGCAAGACATGTCCATAAAAAAATCTTAGATGTTTACTTTCCAAAATTCGATGAAAAAGATAGCAATCATTTAAAATTGGCAGAAATAAGTCAAGTCGCTCACGAAAAAACTTCTCAGTATTTGATAAATAATCCGCCAAAACAGGAATTAACCGCAATGCATTTAGGGCGTTTGCGTGTTGATATTAAAAAGCATTTGGCTAAAGAACTAATAGAAATAGACGAGATTGTGAAGAAAATTATAAAGTAAAAATTAGAATTAAATATAAAACTCCTAATAGCTCTGACACATTATCCTTGCTTAATAAATAACCACAACAAAACTTGAAAGCGTGACTATTCCATCTGTGCACTGCTCTATTGTAAAACACAAAAAAATGAAAGATAAATTCCAAAACAAATACCGTATTCCATCTGCCCGTTTGCAAAATTGGGATTATGGATCGAATGCGCCATATTTTGTAACCATTTGCACAAAAAACAGGGTTCATTATTTTGGGGAAATTGTATATACGGCTAAATTGGCCGTATATACGATGCAATTATCCGAAATTGGGACCATTGCACAACAATTTTGGATGGAAATTCCAAAACATTTTCCATTTGTACATTTGCATGAATTTGTGGTTATGCCAAATCATGTGCATGGAATATTGGTTTTTAATAAACCGGATGATACGTCCGCGCCTACGGTAGAGACGCCCAAATTGGGCGTCTCTACGACCGCACCCCAAAACCGGACCGCCGGCGCATCCACAAAATGGAAACCAGGCACATTGGGTGTGGTGATAAACCAATACAAACGGATCTGCACCATACATGCCCGAAAAATAAATGCAAATTTCGATTGGCAATCGCGGTTTCACGACCATATCATCAGAAATGATGAATCGTACCAAAAAATTAAAAATTACATTCAAACCAATCCTGCAAAATGGAACGATGATAAATTCAATACGGATTAATCATATTTGTATTCAAGAATTTTTCTGAATAAAAAATTTATTACGATGGTAAAAAATCATTATGCAAATTGTTTTCAATGAATCATATTTATGAAATATTACAATAATAAATCATAAAAACAAATGCCTTAAAAGAACCATGAAACCACTGTGAGTTGGGTATTCATCATTTGTTTCTTTTAAGGCACATTAAAAGTTGTAAGCTAAAGAGTTGTTTTGATTGCAAATAAAAATAGGTCGATTCGGATTTTTTTTGTGTTATATATTTATCTACCCTCTTATTCAATTTCTCAACATCCTTTTCACTCTTTTTAAACATTTTTTCTATTTCTGAAAATGGAATTTCATCAAAGTTTGCTTCTATTTGATCTAAGAGGTATTTATCTTGTTTGCGTTTATCTTCTATTTTACTAGCATTTTCAATAATTTTTTCAAGAATTGTCATTGCAAAAAAGGTTTTAGTTTATAATTTAATTTGGCTAATGACTTGATTAATTTTGATAATCTAGCTTTGATTTATAACTCAAGGATACAAATTGAAAGCAATTCACAATTTTGCTTATGTGGTAAATCATTAATTACTTAAATCTTTCATTAATGATTTTACGGTTTTATGTCTTTTTAAATCACCTTTTTCCGCTTCTTTCATTGCTTTTAAAGTTTTTGCGTTTGGGATTTCTTCCTTTTCAATCACTTCAACGTAAGGCATCGTTTTCAAAGATTCAAGCATTAATTTTTCCTGCGGTGTATTTTCTTTTTAATATATACCATACAGTAAATTTTTATAATTCGTGGTAATATACGAATTATCAATTACAAAATCAATTTTCCACAATCAAATATTTCAAAGAACGTTTAATAATAGGCATACTCTAAGCTATTTAGAGTTCATTCCCTAAAATTCAATCCTGACAGCGTTTGAAATGCTGTCAGGATTTAAGTTACAACGAATAATTGCATTCTATAAATTTTAAAATCACCATACCCAATGCAAACAAAACACAGAATCCTCATCCTTTCGTCAATTGGATTGATTGCGCAGTAGTAATGTTTTTTTTATTGGGGTGGATGCAATGAACGGGGTTGCATTGTTGATACGCACTGCCGTGCGATGCATCCAAGTTATTGGATACATTGGATGGTTCAATATCATTTTAAAAATCATTTTTTCATGAATTGAAAATCAATTATCGATATTACAGGATATTGGGATACCAAAACCAAATGGGAAATTAAATATTGCGCGGTGGATGCAATGAACAGGGTGGCCATGTAGAGACGCAATATTTTGCGTCTCCGATAAAAACAAAAAAATACAAAAAAAATCCACCCGATTACAAACCCATCCAACATTAACAATTTTTATATACAAACCATATTTAAAAACACAGGAGATATGGGTGGATTGATATGGAAAATGCATACAAACCATACAATAAAATTAAATAATTTTAAATGTGGTGGATGCAATGAACGTGTTGGTGAATTATTGGGAGACGCAAAATATTGGGAGACGCAAAATATTGCGTCTCTACGGGATTGTTCGTTCGATGCATCAAATGTGTTGGATATTTTAATTGATTTGTTCGATGCAACATTATCATTTTCAAAAAACGTATTGGATGCAATGAACGCGGTAGAGACGCAATATTTTGCGTCTCCATAAAAAAAACACCAAAATAAATTTCAAATAAAAAAACCAAATTTCGTAAAGGAAATCTGTATTTTAGCAGCATGAAAGATAAATTCCAAAACAAATACCGTATAGAATCGACCCGTTTGCAAAATTGGGATTATGGATGGAATGGGGCATATTTTATAACCATTTGTACAAAATACAGAGAATTATTTTTCGGCAATATTGTAAATAAGGAAATGCAATATTCAGAAATTGGCGAAATTGCTAAAAAATATTGGCAAGAAATCCCGGATCATTTTTCTTTTGTAGTTTTAGATGTTTATGTTGTCATGCCAAATCATGTGCATGGAATTGTTATTATTGACAAGGATGATGATGGCCAGGAATGTGTGCCAATTATTTGCAATGAACCAATTATCACCAACCTTCCAGATAAACCCAAAAACAAATTTGGCCCGCAATCGCAAAATATGGGATCAATTATTCGCGGTTATAAAACAGGGGTTAAAACCTATTCCACAATTAATCAAATTGGATTTACCTGGCAAGAGCGTTTTCACGACCATATTATACGCAATGAAGAAGAATACCAACGCATAAAAAATTACACCATCCATAATCCACAAAATTGGGATACGGATAAATTCAATCATTGAAATAAACAATTATCCGGTGTTATTTATTAATTGGGCGTTGTAATAAATGTTATGGGTGTGTGATTTTTATTGGGCTGAATGCAATGAATTTGTTGGCGGTGGGTTGATTGGTACGCAAAATTTGGTAGACGCAAAATGTTGCGTCTCTACGTTGTACGTTCTATGCATCAAATGTATTGGAAATTTCAATTGATTTGTTCGACGCAATATTTTTCATTTTCAAAAATGCGGTGGATGCAATGAACGCGGTGGCCATGTAGAGACGCAATATTTTGCGTCTCCGAAAAAAAACAAAAACAAAAACAATTATAAATCCGAATGAATCAACCCTTTGACAACCCCCTCCACCATCAACATTTTTAAGGTGCAAATCTTAATTTATACACATGAAATTTGTTGGAGACGCAAAATGTTGGAGACGAAAAATGTTGGAAACGCAAAATGTTGGGGACGCAAAATGTTGGAGACGCAAAATGTTGCGTCTCTACGTTGTACGTTCGGGGCATCCGAGATGTTGGATACAAATTATTGCACCGCATGTTAGGGGTCATTGCAATGCCTGTCAGGTGTCATAACAAACCAATCAGAGGTCGTTGAAATGCATGTCAGAGGTCATCCCTAACCAATCAGAGGTTATTGCAACGCATGTTAGAGGTCATTCTTGGCCAATCAGAGGTCGTTGCAACACCTACCAGAGATCCTTTCTTGTTTGTCAGAGGTCATTGCAAGGAATGTAATTGGTCGTTTCCTCTTTGTAATCATCCATTTTCTTAGTAAAATTGTATTGTGATTTTAATTTGAAGGTAAAAAATTACTGAATTATATACTATCTTTATGCTGAACGATTAAAAAGAAACCCAAATGAAAAGAACCATCATTCTGTTAACGATCCTTTCGTTATTAATTGCCTGTCAGCCCAAATTGGATACTGCAAAATTACAGGCCGAAAGCAAAGCACAGATTGTGCAAACTGAAAAAGATTTTGAAAAAATGGCCGCAGAAAAAGGTGTTGCCGAAGCTTTTGAATTCTTTGCTGCTGATAGCGCGGTTATTAACCGAGGCGATTATCTAAATCATGGAAAAGCACAGATCAAAGATCATTATTTGAAGTGGAAATTTAAGGATGTATCTTTAAAATGGTCACCTGACTTTGTTGATGTGGCAACTTCTTGCGATTTGGGCTATACTTATGGAAAATACACTTTTTCGTATAGCGATTCAACGGGTAAAACCATCGAAAACAAAGGTTATTTCCATACGGTTTGGAAAAAACAGGCCAATGGGAATTGGAGGTATGTTTGGGATTAGTTTAGAAATTGGCACTTCGACAGTGCTTCGACTTCGCTCAGCAACTAGTTCAGTGACCGTCAACGATTTTGCTTCGACTTCGCTCAGCAACCAGCTCATAGAACATAGAGATTGGTCACTGAGCGGAGTCGAAGTGCCAATTTCTAAGTTACAATAAACTAAGTTCTAAAATTACCAGACAATTCCAATCTTTCCAATGGTTTTGCGGTTTTCGAGTGCCAAATGTGCTTCACCAAGTTTTTCGATTGGATACATTCCTCCTACATGTGGATCAATTTTGCCTTCGTGGGCCAATGCTACCACATTTTGCATGCAATATTGCAAAATATCGGGCTGAAATCTGCCAATTTTGAGCATATTAACACCTGCCAATGTTCGTGAATTCATAATAAACTGAACAGGATGATAGAAGCCAAAGGATAGGCCAAATTTAATTTTACTGAAAAAATTACCAACTTCCAGTTGTGAAGCTGCTCCAAAAGCAACCATACGACCACCATAATCCAATAATTTAATGCCTTTTTTAAATGCTTTTCCTCCTATCGAATCAAAAACCACATCTACTTTTTCTTTAATAACTGTGCTGAAATCGTGGGTATTGTAGTTGATTGGAACATCAACGCCCAAATTGGTCAGATAATCAAGTTTCTGCTGTGAACCGGCGGTTCCATATATCTTGCATTCTTTCAATTTGCACAATTGCACCAGCGCAGTACCAACTCCTCCAGCTGCAGCCTGAATCAAAACCCTATCGTTTTTTAAAACGTTGGTGGCAATATTGACAGCATAAAATGCGGTACAATATTGAACGGCCAAGGCAAGGGCTTTACCTGTGGAATAATCCTGTTCAATTTTTACAACTGCTTTTGCATTGGTAATTACATGTGTTGCATATCCACCAAAAATAGTAAAACCTACTACCCTATCACTTTCAAATACATTTTTAACGTCTTTCCCAATTTTGACGATTCTTCCAACCACTTCGTAACCTATCACAGTAGGCAATGGTGGGCAATCTCTATACAAACCTAGCCTTGCGAGCACATCAGCAAAATTAAGTCCAAAAGCTTCTACTTCTATGGTAACTTCATCATTTCCAGGTTCTTTTAATTCTATTTTTTTTCGCTCGAAGGCTACTTCTGGCTTTCCATTTTTTACTAGATATACTGCTTCCATTTATTTTGGATTAATATTTAATTTGGATTTTGTTATTTGATGTGATATTCCAACAGGAGTATTTTATTAAAATTATTTATTTTATAACTACTACTTTGGTAAATCAAGCTCTATCACTAAAATTTGAATATTAGTTAGTTAATACATAATTAGTCTCAGTATTTATTATCTTAAGCTTTGAAATGTTTTTTATATAATGAATCTTATCCTCTATGTTTCTTTTGACATAAAACTTTTTCGTTATTTTTAAATGCTGTGCTCAATCTTTTTTCTTTTCCTCTGATGAAAAGAAACAAAAATCAAGACAAAAATATCCTTCTCGGTGCTTTTACTTTTACTAGGAGCACGGCCGACGGATTTTTGTCAAAGAACGCCCATAAACCTCAGCAATTTCGTATAATAAGGAATTCCTTTTCTGTTTTTCCCTATATGCTTAAATATATTAGTATTAGTAAACTATGATTTGGTTCATGCCTAACTTTTATTTTTTTTGAATGTAATTGCACTCGATAAACTCATGTAATGCTCTTTTTTTCGAATTCCAACAAGAACTTTTCGAAACGGGCGGCCATTTTATGCACAAATATAAGGTTTATAATCATAAAAAACAGTCCGCCCAAACTTATCAATACCATTTCGGAACCTGAATAGATATTGGTAGCCATTAAATATTTAAAACCAAAAAAGGAATAGATTAGGGCTAAAAAACTACTAATAATTGCAGGAATATAAATCCGTATCACCAACCATTGAACTATGTGAACCATTAAGTGGATGGAAAAAGCCATAAAACATGCAGCCCAAATCAAATAAGACTGAAATTGTATGGCAAGTATTGTTGCTAAAACTAAAATTAGAAATTCCTGCGCAACTGCCATTGAAAACGAAGCAGTTGAAAGATTTCCATAGTTCGAAACTATCCTTTTTCCCAATTTGGGAAATCGTTTGCTGATCAATTGCTTGTTCTTTTTCATCCAAGCATCCATCATGATGATTTCCTCAAAATCGTGCAGCATAAATACAATTGGTAACAGCCAGATTATCAATGAAAATTCCATTCTTTGATTTAAAATTGGGTTTGCACTACAAAAATAAGACTTATTTTAATAGATTTGACAAATTTCCGGAAGATGAGACGAACAGATAAACAAATTACCACCCAAGCTGATATTGAGCAAATTATAAAAGATTCGTTGGTTTGCCGTTTGGCATTTTCGAAAGATAATATCCCATATATTGTGCCTGTTTCTTTTGGTTATGATGGAACTTATTTATATGTACACACCGCCAAAGAAGGCAGAAAAATTGATTTCATCCATTCCAATAATCTGGTTTGTATGGAGTTTGATATCAACGTAAAAACAATAGAGCATGAAAGTATTGCCTGTAAATGGACTACAACCTACCAAAGTGTGATTGGTTATGGCAAAATAGTTGAAATTACCAATTTCGAAGAAGCATCATATGGTTTGAACCAAATCATGCTGCATTATTCCGGCAAAGAATGGGAATTGACTGAGAAAATGCTCAACACCGTTAAAATGTGGAAAATCAAAATCGATGAGCTTTCGGGAAAACAATCGGCCATGGAATTATTCTAACCAGTTTTTGAAATCGCCAACTTTTTCGCGGCTAACAATCGCTTCCTGAATTTCGGAATGTTTAAACTGAATCCTTAAACGACTATTGGAATAGGCTACCACTTCATGAATTGCAGAAATATGAACAAGGTATTTTCTACTAACCCTGAAAAATTGTTTTGGATCAACCATTCGTTCTATCTGATCAAGTGAATAATCAAGTGAATAACTTTTATTGGCATTGTTGCATAAAAAAGTAGCTTTTTCCATGCTGTAAAAATATTGAATCTCCGATATTTCTATAGGACGGATGTGCAGACCAACCTTAACAACAAACCTGCTTTTGTACTGTTTGGTCAATTGATGCAGAATTTCTTCAATCCGGATGGGATTTACGCTCAAATTATCTTTGCCGATTGGGAATGCCTGTTCAAATTTTGTCAACGCTTTTGATAAATCTTCAAAATCAATTGGTTTTAACAAATAATCAATGCTGTTTACTTTAAATGCCCGCACAGCATATTCGTCATATGCAGTTGTGAAAATAACAGGGCAGGTTAACTGTGTTTGTTCAAATATTTCAAAACTAAGACCATCGCCTAGCTGGATATCCATAAAAACCAAATCAGGATGGGGTTGACTATTAAACCATTCCACACTTTTTTTTACAGAATCCAATTTAGTCAGCACTTCAATATCAGCTTTGTATCTTTGAACAAGGTCAATTAATCGTTTTGCAGCTAGATGCTCATCTTCAATTACAACTATTTTCATTTTTTGGTCATTTCAAGCAATGGAACTTTTACTGTAAAATTATTTGCCAATGAATTAACAATAAATGCTTTATCAGTCAAATAAGCATATCTCGACTGAATATTTTTTAAACCAATATTTGATGAATCGTGAATGACAGATTTAAGTTGCAGATTATTCTCAACCACCAGATAATCCTGTTCTTCGTAAATAGCTATTTTAAGTGGTTCCTCTTCCGAAATGATATTATGCTTTATCGCATTTTCAACCAACATTTGCACTGCCAAAGGAACAACCATCCTGTTCATCGATTGAATGTCAATTTGAAGTTGCAGATTATTTCCAAATCGTATCTTATGCAAATAAAGAAAAGCATTAACAAACTGAATTTCATCCGATAAACTAACAATTTCCTTGTCCTTTTGATCCAACACATATCTATAAACATTTGCCAGGTTTTTGATAAACTTAACCGCATCGTCATTTTCAGATACCAGGCTGGTCAATGTATTTAAACTGTTGAATAAAAAATGAGGATTTACCTGATTTTTAAGTGTTTCGTATTCAAGTTTAACAATTTCAGTTTTCAGCTTTTCTTCCCTGAGCAAAATATCCCTTTTTTCAATAATTAATTCCCTCAAATTGATTGAAAACGCAATTATAAAAGTCACACCCAAAAGAAGTATTATCTCTTTAAATCTTGGAGCTTGAAAGCCGGCAATGTCCCAACCATTGGTAACAAAATAAAAAACAAATTGTACAAAATAAATGGCAAGCACGGTATAAACAATAATCAAAATAATGCCAACTATGAATTTTCTTTCAGGCTTTCCTTTCCAATCTACTTTTTTATGTACCCAAATTGAAAGAATTTCATTTCCTTTCCATAATGTAAGTCCCATAAAAGCCGAATAAGCCATAATTGGAACTATATTTTCAATCAAAGTTTTAAGATCAAGCGAAAAGAAATAAGTAATTAAAAGGCCTACCATCAATATAATTAATAGGTCCCTTAGAAATATTTTTACCCTTTTGATCGAGCTTTGCTTCTGCTCACAATTTAATTTAGGCATATATTTAATAGCTTCTGGTTATTTTCTTTGCCCCAATTTGGTGATATTTGAGATTCGGGTTCAAATTTATTGAATTTTTCATCTGCTTTCTGGAATAAAGGTAAAGCATTTTTCTTGCCTCCGCCAAACATTTTTGGAGTGTTAAAGGTGTTCATTGCTTCAAGGTAATAAATTCGTGGATTTTCAGCATTCAATAATTTGGCTTTCTCAAAAACTTCGTTGGCCAACATCGAATATTTTTGCCCACGGCTCATCGGACTTACCTTAATCCTACTTTGATGCAACAATCCCTGTAATATTAAAATTTCAGCTTCATTGTTTTTAATTTTTGTAGCCATATCCAGATACTTTTGCGCCTGATCGAGATAAATGTCAATTTTATCGTCATCAGTTTCAGATTGTGTCATCAAAATGGTCGCCATGGCAGCATAATACAAAGGCAGCCATTCTTTTTCTTCAGCCTTTGAAATGACAACGAAAGTGCTGGCAAGAACCTGGAATTCAGCTACTGTTTTAGAAGTTTTAAAAAGTGATAGCTTTTCGGCCATCTTCACATTATAATCCTGGCTTTGACCAAATGCAATCGATGAAAGCACAATAACAAATAGAAACAATACAGATTTTTTCATTTTTTATTCGATTAATAGTTAATAGATTTATTTATGATGCAAATTTCGCTTAAAAGCACGGCTGGTAAAAGTTTAAAGCGACAAGTCGTTTAAATTTCAGGATGAATTGTAGATTTAAAGGATGGGTTGAAGAGAGATAAAATAAAGTCTGACAATTCTCTTATCTTCCTTTAATACTGGTTAAATATATGATGACAGGTCGAAATAATTAAAACCCATCAGATAAAAAGCATCTGATGGGTTTTATATGAGTATTTTTTAGGTATCTCGGGATTTATCCCGATTGTATTGGATAATTTTGTTTAAAATAGTTATTTAGAACAAATACTCAATTGTTCCAAATTGTTTTCTTTTCCCCAATTTGGAGATAACTGTGTTGATGGTGCAAATTTTTCAAATTTTTCGTTAGCCAACTGAAGCAAAGGCAATGCATTTTTTTTGCCACCTCCAAACATTTCGGGGGTATTCATTACCGACATGCCTTCCAAATAATAAATCCTTGGATTTTCGGCATTCAATTCTTTAGCTTTTTCAAAACAACTTGAAGCCATCATAGAGTATTTTTGTCCGCGAGCCATTGGATCTACACCAATTCTAGCCTGATATAATAATCCCTGTAATACATGTATTTCAGACTCATCTTGTTTTATTTCCATTGCCCTGTCTAAAAATTTCTGCGCCTGATCCAAATAAGCATCAACTTTACTTTTATCTTGTTCCTGAAATGACATAAAAATGGTTGATTGCGCTGCATAGTAAGATGGTAACCATTCAGTTTTTTCAACATTTGCTATCCTGTCAAATTGATTGGCAAGCGTTTGCCAATCTTCTATGGTTTGAGCAGTTCCGAACTTTTGAAGATTTTGTCCCATGTTTTTATAATAGGCATCGCTTTGTCCATAAACATTGGTCAACAAAATAAATACGCTGAATAACAATACTGCTTTTTTCATAATTTCAAATTTTAATTAAGTTTAAATATTTATAATAATAAGAATTGCCTTGAGTTTGGAGTGCCTAAAGTGCAAAGAGTGTCTCAAGATTTCACTATTTTAACGACAGTATAAACACAAGAACAATAAAGCGTTTGGCTCCTGGTTTTACAGGATATGCCTGATATTCCATGTTCTGATTTGGCTCCGGGCTATAACTATAACCATAAACATTATCGAAACCCAGCAAATTGCTTACAGAAAGATGAATAATAGCTTGTTTACCAAGAAAAGTCATTAAATGGCTTGCATTGAAACTCAAATCCTGGTATGGTTTTGTTCTGTCCGACATAAAAACCGGATTGTTTGGATTGTAATAAGGTCTTCCGCTTGAAACAGAATAGGTTACACCAATCAATGTATTGATTTTATCAATCCATGCTTTGTACACAACTGAAAAATTATGTTTTGCTGCATAAATTGGCGGTGCTGCAATTGGATAATCTTTGTAATCGCGCTTTGTATCAATGTAAGAATAAGAAATATAATAATCCGAATTTTTGATACTTGTTCTATCTCTCCAAAAAATATCAAACCCTTTGGCATATCCATAACCCTGGTTAGTATAGCTTTCTTTTATGGGTAAATTTAGAGTTTCGTATTTAACCAGATGGTTATAGTCTTTGTAATATGCTTCAACCCTGAAAGTTCTTTCGTCTTTGGAATACTGGTAATTCAGAATATAATGTGATGCTTGTTCAGGAGCAAGTTCATTGTTGAATTTCCGGTAATCATCCTGAGCTGCCTGATGAAAAACACCATATGCAATTGAAACCTGGCTTGATGTAGTTAATTTACGTGCAAGCGATAACCGTGGTACTAATCTATAATCATTGCTTAAACTTGAATACTCCATTCTTCCTCCCAATCTGGCAGCAAACTTGCTTGAAATTTTAATTTCAGCTTCGGCAAATGTGGCCCAGTTTATATCACTAAAATTAGTTTTATAATTCATATCTGTATCAAATACATGGTAATTCTGGAGATAATTGGAATTTATTACTTCAGTACCAAATTTAATATTGATGTCTTCATTTATTGAATTGGTCAACTTTAAACGAAAATGGTAATCATTCAAACTTGTTGAAACCTGATCATTGTTGATATGAATAGCTTCATTATCATAAGTATACGAAACTCCTGACATAATTTGCCAGTTTTTTGAAAGCATTTCGTTATAAACCGTATTGATGTACAGATTATCATTTTTAAGCTTAATCAATTGTTGTGTGGCCATTTCATAGTTCAGATAATCCAATTTGCTATTGTCATGACTGTATGAAACAAATGATTTAATCATTCCACTTTTGCTCGTTTTCTGACGAAACTGAATGGTTCCACCAACTGATTCAGGGGCTTTTTTCCAGTCAATATCCTGTTTTACCAATTTAAAATAAGGATATAAATTGGTGTAATCTGCATCAATTGAAATTGAAGTTTTATCCCAGCGTTTGGTATGCGAAATACCTCCACCAACAGAAAGCAACATAATACTTGTCATATCCTTTTCTGGCAATGCATTGGTTTTCAAAACTAAAGCGGATGAAAGAGCCTGACCATATTCAGCAGAATACCCACCAGTACTAAAAACAGTTCCGCTAAACAAAAAGGGAGAAAACCTTCCCCTGGTGGGCACGTCCGGCATAGTTGATGAATAAGGGCTTTGGACAAGCATCCCATCCATGTATGTTTTTGTTTCGTAACCTTCGCCCCCGCGAACAAAAAGGCCACCTTCTTCACCTACCCTATTGGTTCCGGGCATCGTATTTAATGCGCCATATATATCAGCTTGAGCACTGGCAGTAGTTGCTATATCTAATGGACGTAAAGTTACTGCTTTCTTTTCGTCACTTGCGTCAAATGAACCTGCTGTAATTGTTACTGCATTTATGTTTGTACTGCTTTCTTCCAATACAACTTCCATGGTTTGATTTGTTGCTTTATTGATTTGTTGTTCAAAAATCTTATAACCAATAAAACTAACAACTAAAATTCCAGAATCTTTTTTATCGAATTCAAATTTATACTTGCCCAGACTATCGGTTGTACTACCAAAGTAAGTATCTTTAATGTACACATTGGCACCTGCTATTGGTGAACCATTATTGTCAGAAATTTTTCCCTGAATAAAATTTTGTCCAAAGCTTGAAACTGAAATTAAACAAATGAATAGATTAAATAGGATTGTTTTCATAACTTATGCTTTATATGCAACAAATATCTGCATATAAAATTTGGAGAAAAAGCAAAAATCGACGAGCTGTCGAATTGGATGGATAAATTGGGGATTATGCCGACAAGTTGCAGATTTGATAAAATTAATCCTGCATAATATATCTTTTAAGATTATATTCAAAAGATTACACAGTGTATTATGATAAAAAAATCCACAATTAATAGTTGTGGATTCTAAAGTAATTCAATCTTAATTTATTTGAAATTGAAATACATTCCTTTTTAAATAAAGCTATCCAATAAATTTTCAAAACATTCATTCTGTTTTTATCCTCGACAACTATAGGAACCGATCTGATTTTTCAGTTTTACAACCTTATAGTAAGGAATGAAAAAAGCTCGAAAATCAATAAAATAATTAATCCGTCAGAGTAGAATTAAAATGCACTATTTATTCATTTTCAACCGTACAGATAATTGAAAAAATTGAATATTGATCATTTACAGGTTTAAAACTGTATAATAATTTATTCATTGACCGCCTGGCAAGGTCAAGTACACCAACACTTACGCCTCTTTTTGCCATAGGTGTGTTCTTTAATTTGTGTTTATACCTTGTTTGGATTTCTTCTTTAGAATCAGCAGAATCAAAACAGCTGTTAACTTCCAAAAATTTCATATTTATTCTTTCCATTTTACTGTTATGAGCCAGGTTTTGGCTGATTAAGTAAAACTTATTATCGAAATGGCAAAGCTTAACACAATTGGTAAACAAATCATTGGAAAAAACTCCATTATGGACTACTGCCTGAATCATTTCAGAGCAAATAAAATAGATATTTTTCGAAAGCTTATCGCTAATATTTAATTTTGTATCCAATTCTTTGATTTCGCTAAGGAAAACCTTTGTTTTAGTGATAAAATTCTTGTCTTCGGGCAAAAATAATTCCAATAACACATTGTTCATTGCGTTGTCATAAACTTTTTTATATTCTTGTTCCATGCTTTGTATATTTTATGGTTAATCAATTTGATTTTTAATTAATGAATTACGTCCATGTAGACCCATAGTAGCAAGTCCGCCAAGGGAAGTTTCTCTATATAAACTGGGCAAATCGTGTCCCGTTTGTTCCATTACTTCTACTACATTATCAAATGATACAAAATGTCTGCCATCTGAATGAATGGCATACAAAGCAGCATCTAGTGCTCTTTGAGACCCAAAAGCATTCCTTTCAATACAGGGAATCTGAACAAGACCAGCAATTGGATCACAGGTTAATCCGAGATGATGTTCAAGTCCGGAAGCAGCGGCATATTCAATTTGGTAAATTGTTCCTCCAAGCAATTGAGTTGCAGCAGCTGCGGCCATAGAACATGCAGCCCCTACTTCGCCCTGGCAACCAACTTTTGCTCCTGAAATAGATGCATTTTCCTTTATCAGATTTCCAATTAAACCGGCAGTGGCCAAAGCATGAATTATTTTTTGGTCAGAAAATTTGTAGTTCTTCGAAAACAAATATAAGATAGCCGGCAAAATGCCTGATGAACCGCAGGTTGGAGCAGTCACTACTTCTCCTCCCGCAGCATTTTCCTCTGATACCGCCAATGCATACGAAAACAAATAGGTATTATCTTCGGCAAATTTATTCTGCATAAATGCTTTTACATGATAGGATGATGCTTTTCTTTGTAACTTTAAACTTCCAGGCAAAGTGCCTTCGGTTTCAAGGCCTCGTTTGATTGATTCTTTCATGGTTTTCCATACATTACGCAAATGTACTTCAATTTCATCACCTTCGGCTTTATAAACATATTCCCAGAAGGTTCCTCCATTTTTTTCGAGATGCAAAAGAATATCGACCATCGTTTTTTGCTGGTATATTGTTTTGCATTCTGGCATAGTGCTTTCATCAAGAATTGCCCCACCTCCAATACTATAAACTACCCACTCATTGGTTTTTAAATCATTTTCATCATAAGCTTCAAAAATCATCCCATTGGGATGAAGTGGCAATTGCTCATCAAATTTCCAGATTATTTCTGTTCTTTTTTCCAATGT
The DNA here is from genome assembly GCA_025361565.1 of Bacteroidota bacterium. Classification (GTDB taxonomy): domain Bacteria; phylum Bacteroidota; class Bacteroidia; order Bacteroidales; family NBLH01; genus NBLH01. Next base: position 188,795 of record JANYKN010000116.1, read on the forward strand.
CTTTTCAATCACAACATCTGTTAAATGTCCTTTGCCTGTAAGGGCAAGGCTTCCAAACAGCAACACTTTATAATGATCTGCAAAAGGGTTTTGTTTTTGAAAAATTTCGGCTGCTTTTTTTGGTCCCATTGTATGACTACTCGATGGGCCATTTCCTATCTTAAGAATATCGATGATTGAATCCAAATTTCCAGAATTTAACTTCCTTAAAATTACATTTATTTTTCGAATTCAAAAACTACAAATTGCAAAAAAAACTTTACCTCCAGCTGTTATCATATTACGAACATATTTTTGCAAACAAAAACAAATTTCTTTTTGTTTGCATCTAAATATAAAACAGACGCCATAAAAACCTGACAAATAGATACATATAATTGATATTTCATCTGTAATATTCTAAATTATTGGCATCTAAATGAAATTAAATTTTATTTTATAATTCGTATTTGATTATTTTACATTATGATTGCATTAAATTAATCAGAATAAAATTTCATTATAAATGCAACAACATATAACTGAAATAAAAATTACCAAATCAGGTAAAATTATCATATTCATAGCGGTTCTGATAGTAATATCTGTGGTTTTTATTTCTATATTTTATTACCGGGCAGCTAAAAAATCGGAAGATCCAAGAATTACGGAAACGATTATACAATATAGCAAGTATGATGAAATGATAAAAAATAAGGATTATAATAATGCTTTTAAAATCCTTGATAGTATTGGTATGATTTATTCAAAATATGATGATTATAAAAATTCATATGAAGTGGGACTCCTTCAAAACAGTAAAGCTGTAATCTACATTACATTAGCCGTTTCGGAACACAATGATTCCTTAAAAAGGAATTTTCTTGATAGTGCTAAGTTTTTTGCATCAAAAAGCATAATTATATTTGAACAGTGGCTAAGAGAATTTGCTCAATTATCAAGAAATGAAATCATTATAAAGATTGATGAATACCATATGCCAGAAGATACCATTTTTAAAAGTAAGAACTTGGTAGATATAATCAATAAAAGAGTTGATAATATTGTGAAGGCACAAAAAGAAACTCCTAAACATTTATCAATTGCATACACAAATCTGGGATCTGTATACCAGTATTTTGGTGAAAACAAACTGGCTATTTTAAATAACAGAAAGGCTTTGGAGATATGGAGTGGCAACAAAACTGCAAAAAACAATATTAACATTTTAATTGATCGTCCGTAGAATTTGTTCTTCCAAGTTAATATTGCGGATTAATCACTTTTTACCTGAAAAAGAAAATCTTTTCAGGTTTTACTATTAAAAATAGGGCGAACCAATTTGCAATATCCAAGAATTTGAGAAACTATATAAAACAATATTATCAAATCTAAAAATGAAAAATCTTTATAAATATCTCTTTATTGGTCTTCTAATATTTAGCAATAGCATATATGCCCAAAATACTAAAAAAGTTAAAAAGAAGTATCCATATCTGCTTTACGTACCAAAAGATTGTCAAAAGCCGGTTGATGGATTTCCTCTTGTAATTTACCTCCATGGGGCATCATGTAAAGGGAGCAATATAAATAAGCTAAAAAAATATGGATTACCTTATTATGTAAGCAAAGGAAAGCAGTATAATTTCATTATTGCATCTCCTCAGTGTCCTTCGAACAAATCGTGGTTATCCGAAAATTGGTTTGAACCATTATTTGCTGAATTATTATCCAAATATAATATTGACAAAAGCCGAGTATATGTAGTTGGTATGAGCATGGGTGGATACGGTGCTTGGCATTTGGCCATGGATTATCCGGATAAAATAACGGCATTGATACCACTTTGTGGCGGTTGTTATGATTCTGCCCATATCAGTAAAATAAGTAAAATTCCAATTTGGGCTTTTCACGGAGTTTTGGATAAAGCTATACCGGTAGACGAAACAGAAAGATTAATTCGTATCCTTATGAAATGCAACGCTAACATAAAATATACCAGATTGGAAGAAAGAGGACATAACATTGCCAATATTTTTGGAAACCAGGAAATTTACGATTGGTTGCTGGAACAAAAGAAAAGCTGAGTTTATTTTCAATTTTATATGATTCTACTGAATACTTAATTGTAAAAATGAAGGGAAGTATAGAACTTGCCCTTCATTTTTTGCTGTCTGTCAATCTATTCTTTAATAAACCTATTAAAAACAGATTGATCATTATTGACTACCTTTATTATATATACACCTGAATTTAAATTAGATACGTCAATATTTGAAACCTCTTCAGTTAATTGTACAGTTTTAACTAAGTTTCCATTAACCGTATAAATTTCAGCCCTTGTATTCTCATCAACATTAAACTTCACATTTAGGATTTCGCGTACTGGATTTGGATAAATCTGAAGTCCGTCTGACCATGAATCAGAGAGCCTTGCATCAGATATATCGTTCAATTTCTCAATTGAGTTTCCGACAATTTTACTGCTACCAGTGATTCCTTTAATCACCACTGCGTCAATATAGATGTCGTCATCATTGTCACTAGCATCGCATTGGAAAGCAAATCTAGCATTAATTGGGAAAGTATTGCTTGTTTTATTGATTACAGCAGTTCCATGGTAAAAACTTCCATTTATAAAATTTGTACCTGAAACATATGTTGCCACATTTCTCCACACCGTTCCATCAAAGTAGCCAACAAAAAAATCTTCGCCAGGTTCCATACTAACTGCATAGAAATAGAAATCAATAGTTATTTGATTATAGCTGCGAATATCCCTGGTTGATGACAAAGTAGAAGAAGCTCCTCCTGAATTATCCTGAAGATCAAGTGAATATGAACCCTCATATGAATAAGGACCTGAGTATCGATCAACATCTACACCACCATCTGACCAACCATCCCAGCCTGTTTCAAAATAGCTCTCAATTAAAACAGTTGTTGAGCCACCTGGATTTATGGTTATCGTAGAAGTTGTTGAATTACTACCAGTTGCACCAGCATTGTCAGTTACAGTGAGATTAACATTGTAAGTGCCGGCTGTTGTATATGAATGCGATGGATTAGCTGCGGTACTTGTGCTACCATCACCAAAGTTCCACATATAGCCTGTAATTGTGCCATCAGAATCGGTTGAGCCTGCGCTGCTAAATGCGATTGAAATATTTTCAAATGCGGAATAAGGTCCATTTGCATGTGCAACAGGTACCACATTAACTGGATTGTTGGTTGTAATGGTTGCGGTTGTACTTGTTGATGCTGTTGCTCCTTTATTATCGGTTACCGATAAAGTAACAGTATAAATTCCTGCAGTACTATAAACATGAGTTGGATTTGCATTAGTGCTGGTAGCCCCATCACCAAAATTCCATGATCCACTAACCAGGTTGCCATCAGGATCATGAGTTCCGGCGCTGCTAAAATTAATGGCAACACCCACTAGTGCAGCATATGGTCCATTCGCATTTGGAACCGGAGAGAGATTTGTAGAGCCTCCGGTAACTGTTGCAGTTGTGCTTGCTGTTGAAGTAGCACCCTTATTATCAGTAACAGAGAGAGAAACCGTAAATGTGCCTGCTACCGAATAAATATGTGTTGGATTTGTAGCATTAGCAACTGTTACTCCATCGCCAAAATTCCATAATCCACTAACAATGGTTCCATCTGGATCGTTTGTTCCTGCGCTGCTAAAACTAATTGCTGTTCCCACCACTCCTGTATATGGTCCATTAGGATGGGGAACAGGTGGCAGATTTGTTGAACCTGCTGAAATAGTTGCTGTTGTAACATTTGAGCCTGTTGCACCTTCATTATCGGTAACTGTTAAATTTACAGTATACGAACCTGCCAAAGTGTAAGCATGAGAAGGGTTTGCAAGTGTGCTTGTAGCTCCATCACCAAATGACCAAAGATATGATGCAATTGTTCCATTTGAATCTGTTGATCCTGCACTACTGAAGTTAATAGCTACATTTATCAAGGCATTATATGGACCATTTGCATTAGCAACCGGTGCTGGATTTCCTCCTGTATTGCCAAGATTAATCCTGCTCGAATTCAAACAAGCCCACATCCTGGCTTCCTGACCTTTTGAAAACATAAACATACAAGGATCATCAACATAATCCATATAGTTCATAAACATATTACTTCCTCCGCAAGAAACTTGGGGATAAGCTGGGCATCCATAATAAGGGGCACCTGAAGTTGGTGTATCGTCAACATAATCAGTGGCACAGGGTCCATCTCCCCAAATATGTCGTAAATTTAAATAATGGCCAATTTCATGGGTTGCGGTTCTTCCTTTATCAAATGGAGCACTTAAATAGAATGAACCATCATTATAATCGGAACTTCCACAATATTGAGGTGAAAAAACCACTCCATCCGTTGCAGCATTTCCTCCCGGAAATTGGGCATAACCAAGAATTCCTCCACCAATATTACAAACCCACAAGTTGAGATGGGTGTCTGGCGTTATAGGAGCAACACCATTTTGAGATGGCATTTTCATTGCATCATTTGTTCCCCATGTGGTTTTGTTAACATATTTACGATCAATGCCTGCTAAAACAAACTGAATTCCTGTACCTGGAGAGGTAGCACCAGTGAATTCAGACGGAACTGATGACAAATCAGGATTCGTTGCTCCATAGTCTTTATTTAATACAGCTATTTGAGAGGCAATCTGGGCATCGCTGATGTTTTCCTGCGCCAATCTGTAAATCACATGAACATAAACTGGAATAGTTCTGGTTTCAGTGGCTTTTAAAGTTGAATAATTAATTACAAAATGTTGGGTAAAGTTTTCTAGCTCAACCGATTTTTGCTTCATTTCTGGATTTTGAGAAAATTGAAACAACATATGTTCATGCGAGGCACAAGTTCTTTGGGCAAATCCGCCTTCTGTATAGAGAAAAGCTGATATTAAAAAGACAAAAATAATAGAGTAAATCTTTTTCATGGTTTAAATGTTAATTAGTACTGATAATTGACCCGAAATTACTTCAATTGATTTTATCAAAAATGAAATAGTTTAGAAAAAACCCAAAATTGGTTACTAATCGCAGTTTTTCGTTGACTAAATGAAAAAATTCCTTTCAAATAATACACGATTTTCGGAACTTATACAATAATTATTTGGGTGAGAAAAATGAAGGCATTCAATTTTTCATATACTAAAAGGATTCCAAATCTTTTCAAAATGGGTAAAATCGGCAATCAAACACATTCTTTGGAATAATGAACCTCCCCACCACAAGTGGACGGGGTATCTCTACAGTATATTATTTTTATATTACACCGCAAGCGGTGGGGAATATAACCCGATTAGATCCCGACATGCTTCGCATTTGGGATCAGTTCGACATAATGATTTTAATGCGTCTTCGACTTTTAAAATCATTGTCTCACTGATTTAACTTCGATAAAATGTTTCTGGAATTATCCTTTTTATCATTTATTAATTAAGTCATCAAAACTCTCGGTAAGTTGTTTTTCTTTTTCAAAGTCAAAAAGAGTTAGTCTTCGAATATTGTAATAATAGCTCCAGAACTGCCATAATGAAGATAAATAGGTTCGTTTGGCACCATCTTTTTCCTTAAGTGCAAGATTCAAATCTGTAACTGTTATTTTGCCAATATAAAACCTGTTTTTTGAAACCTCGTAACTATTTTGTGCCACTTCATTTGCTTTTAAACTAATTACAACTTGCTCCGCCTGCATATTAAACTGTGCAACTTCAAGAAAAATATTTTGCTCAAAATCAATACCCTGCTGTTCAATTTGATTTTTTACAACTTCCTGGTTCGATTTTGCCATTTTGTATTTTCCCTTACCCAAACCCCAATCCAGAATTGGAATTTCAATTCCAAAACTTACTGTTTGCGCGTTTCTGGGGTCTTTATAAGCATCAGGTATATTGGAGGCACTTTGAGTTAATCCATAGTTTGCAACAATATTTGCGTTAAATCGGTTTTCTGCGCGGGCACGGGCTACATTGCTCTCAGCCTCAATAAGTTCTCGCGACATTCTAACAATTTCAGGATTGTTTTTTTTTGCTTCATCAATTGCTTTTTGAACACTTATTTCCATTCCAGGAATACTGTCAGGTATCACAAGTTCAATGTTTTCATCGTCTTTTATCCCTAAAAATGAACGTAACCCAAACTCTTTGTCTCTTAAATTAAATCGGGCTTCGTTTAATGCAGATTTCGAATTCAATAAATTCAATTCCATTTGCAACAAATCATTTTGCGCTATTTTTCCCATATTGTATCTTCCTTGCGAGATATTATACAACGTATCGTTATTTTTGTAATTCGTTTCAGAAATGACAAGATTAATTTGAGCAAGGGCTAAATCAAAAAAACGATTAACTGCTTTTATATTAATATCTTCCAGTGTTCTAACATAAGATTTCTTGGCTTCTTCGAATTTCAAAGGCTCAATTTTTTTTTCCCACTTCAGGCTATTGTATGCAAAAACTGGTTGGCGCAGACCTATATTAATTGGATTGGTAAGGTAGGATGTCAATACACTATCTGTCATTACATCAAGTCGTTGCACGTTTGTATTTACGTATAACTGCCCCCCTGTAAGCGCTATATTTTGATTTATATTAAAATTGAGGTAATTGCTCATATTCGTTTGATTTACAAATCCAAGAGATCCGTCGGGCATTGTAATTTGTGAAATTGCCCTATTAAAATCAGGAATAGTTGCACTCATATTTAAAGAAGGAAGCAATAAAGCTCTATGCGAACGATATTGCCAGTAACTTGCATTAAAACTGTTTTTGGCAATTAAAGCATCGAGAGACTGCTCCGTGGCAATTTGAATAACATCATCTAAAGTAAAGACATGAAGAGTATCTTGAGCATTTAAATTTGTCAATATAAACGATAAAATGGTAATAATGAAAAGCTTATAAATTCTATTCATATCTCTGATATTTTGAATTTAGGATAAAAATGGTATTTTACTCATGTCGTAAGGATTCAACAGGATCTCTATCAGCAGCCTTTTTCGCCGGCATGTAGCCAAATGCTATTCCAATGGTTACTGAAACTCCAAATGCAATCAAAACCGAAAATGGCGAAACAATAGTTAGGATATTAAAAAATTGGGTGATTAATTTTGAGATTACTACTCCTAAAACAACTCCAATCAATCCTCCAATAAAACTAATCATAGTTGATTCGGCCAAAAACTGAACAATTATATCTGATTTACGGGCACCGATTGCCATACGTGTGCCAATTTCTTTAATACGTTCCATTACCGATGCCAACATAATATTCATTATTCCAATGCCTCCAACCACCAAAGAAATACCGGCAATAGCACCCAAAACAATATTAAATATGTCTTTGGTTTTTTGCTGTTGTTTCAACAAGAGTTCAGGCACAGTAATCTCAAAATCAGATACTTCCAAATGTCTTCTCATTAACATATGTTGTATTACTTCAACAGTTGGTATCAGAAATTCTGTTTCCTTCACTTGTACAACAATTTTATCTAATTGATGATAATTTACTGCTTTTTTTTCTTTTTCTGTACCTTCTTCATCTCCATTATTGTTATTATTTGCCTGGCGAATTTTTGAAGAAGTTATTAATGCTCTGTTTTTATATCGCATAAGCATTGTATTTAGCGGGATATAAATGATTTCATTGGAAGTGTTTAAATGCAAATTTTCTGTATTTTCTGCTAAATAACGCTTTTGCAGCACACCGATTATTTGCAGCCAATTTTTTCCACATTTAATAAGCTTACCAATAGGATTTTCATTGTTGAATAATTTTTGTTTTAAACCATCGCTGATAACACAAACTTGCTTACCATAGGTGTTATGATAATTGTTAAACAGTTCACCTTCACCTATCTGATGTCCAAAAATTTCGAAATAAAAGGGGGTAACACCGACAAGTCGTGCTGATTTTCTTTTCCCTTTTTGTATTACATATGAATCCTCCGAAATTTCAGGAGAAATTTCCTTAACCGTAGGCAAAATACTTTTAATCGCAATAACATCAAGTAAATTAAGACCGGGAGAATATTTTTGTTTTAGCTTTTCATCATTGCCTGATTGACTGGCTTCATCCTCATCAAGCACTGGAGTAATAATAATATTGTTTACACCAACCATTTTTATTTGTCTCAAAATTTCTTCCTGGGCACCTTTTCCAATGGCAAGCATACTTATTACTGCTGCAACCCCAAAAATAATCCCCAATGCAGTCAATACCGATTTCAGTTTATTGGCTAAAATAGAATCAAAAGCAATATTAATGTCGTGTAAATATCTATCCAATTTAGAATTGATTAAATTCAATGGATTTTTAGTTTCCGTGCTATTTTTTCTTTTCATCAGCTGGTGCATTCAATAGAATAACATCGTTTTCCTTTAAACCTTCGGTTATTATAATTTCATTTTCGTTTGATTCGCCTGTCTTAACCAATTGCTTTCTGTGTGTCAAACCATCTTTTAGATAAACAAATACTGTGCTGTCAGCAGTTTGCAGCGCATCAATGGGTATAAAAAGTACATTTTTAACTGTTCTGGTTAAAATGGTATTGCTGGTTGTCATGGATGGCCTCAAAACAGTATCGGTTTCATTAAGTTTAATCATTACTTCAAAAACTTTAGCGTCGCTATTAGGTAATTGTTCACCGACATTCGCGACTGAACGAATTTCACCGGTAAAATTTTTATCTGGAAATGCATCTATTCCTATTTTCACCTTTTGACCTTTTATTATTTTCCTTATATCAATTTCATTTACATAGGTTTTTGACATCATACTACTCAAATCAGGTAGCGTTGCAACAATATTTTGCCAGGGATCAACGGTTGAACCTACTTTCCTTTTATTGCCATTCCATTCTTTAAAGTAAATTACCATGCCTTTTTTGGGTGCAGTAATGACGAATTGATTGATAATTTGTGATATTTCATCTTTATACCGTAATTGTTTTTGTAATTCAATTTCTGCATCTTTCATTTTCGCCTGTGATTGCTGGGTTTTTAGCTTATAACTTTTTAGTGCTTGATCATAGGCACGCTCAGATTTATCAAGATCAATTTCGCCTTGCCGAATGGTTGCAGGTGCTTCATATTTCATTTGATCCAGATTAATTTTTTTTTCTTCCAGCTCGTATTTTTTATTGATCAATTCATCGCGTAAGCTTCTCAATTCCAAAGTTGTATCAAGTTGAACTTTTGTAAAATTCGATTGTGCAGTTTCCAATGCAGACTCTGCATCCTTGAGCTTTCCTGATATTTCGGATCTGTCAAGTGTAGCCACATAAGCTCCTGAATCAACAACAGTTCCCTCTGGTATTAAATCTGTAATTTTAACATTATATACCCTTATTTGCATCAAACCTGCCGGTCCTGAAATGTTTTCGGAATTTTCGGCATCCAATTCTCCACTTGAGGTAACTCCAATTTCAAAATTTCCTTTTTTAACAAGCACCGTGATCATATTACTTTCAACCTCACTGCTTGAAAAGTAATAAGTTGCCAACACAACAATTAAAATAACTGACCCGATGATGATGTAAGGTTTTTTTTTCATTTTTCAGATTTTATTTTTTATAAATAACCATTATCAATTATCTAAATCATTGGCATGGCCATATTTCAAAATTACAAATTTCTAATTTCCACGATTTGGTAAATGAGCATTATGCAAGTATAAGCTGTCAAAAAACAGTATTCATTAAAAAAATAACATTTTTACAAAGAAAGTGAATCTAACAGGCATGATAAAAGCTAAATAAAATTTTCACTCTACGAATATAGTATTACTAAATATGATAAACAAACTAATTGATAAAATCATGTTTTATAGCATAAGTCATTTACCAATTAGGTTTTGAAGGAGTTTATAAAAAAAATACAAATCCTTTGACTTTTCTCTAGTATTTTAATCGATACCAATATAAATATTTCGGATATAATATAGGTGACGATTGAGAGAAAGAGAGAATTAATCTTTAATTCTTTCAATAAGAATGGGTCTTACAGCATTTGTTAATTCAATTTTAGAAGGATCTACTACCACAATTTCTTCGAAAAGAAATTGATTGCCAATCGTTGCATCCTTTAAAACTTGCAAAACCGGGGGTGATAATCTTTGATCAAAATGTCGGATAGAAGGCATTTGTTCATCATCCATAGAGGAAAAAACATAATAGGTGACTCTGTATTTTGCATATTGCAACCCTTGGTTTATGACAAAAATTTGACTGTTTTTTATAAATGCCTTTAATTTTTTTGTAGACTTATAATCGATCATTTTAAAGGTATGACCTACTATGATACAAGTATCCTTTAAAATTAAAGAGTTGCCTGAAGTGGTCTTTTTGTTATTCTTTATATTTTGGGCTGAAACATTTGGTGTAATACATAATAAATATATTGTAAGACGACAAAAAAAAAGTACAGTTTGTTTCATTTGTATTCGAAGTTCATTACAAATTTCAATCATGGAAATTTTAACGATAAATTGTAATACCAATAATTATTGATCAAAACCAAATATAGAATAATCAACCAGCATATTATTGGTCATATCTGGTACATCATCTTTCTTACGTTCACCAAAAGGATAATGTTCCCATCTGTTCAACGACATGTAAACAATACCAATCATATCGTCTTTGTTCTGACTTGCTATTTTGAGGGTCACCTTAGTAGCAAATTTTCCTATAGCAACTGATGCTGTGTATGCAGGATTAACAGAACCTGTAATAAGTGTTGATAGATTAGTAGTAAATGTATCGAATTCAGCATCGTTAACAATATCTTCTATCATCAGCGCTGTATCGCGAAGGGATTTATCGCTTTCGTAAACAACAAATTGCCAGTCGAAATGCTCTGGAATGTTTTTCGAATGGTATAATACGTAACCCGTATCGCCAAAAAACATAATATGGTTGTCCTTTATATTGTCTACCATAGTTAGAATTCTTGATTCAACAACTTGTGCAACAGCGGCTTTTAAAACATTCTTTCGCAATATTGGATCGTTGGTTTGCAAAAAATCAGTCATATCTGGCAATGCCATGTTGTCCGTGGTCACAAAGCTAATAATTTTTACCTGTGCAATATCTGGTCCGAAAAGCCCAAGATACTTTGGTTTTTCTTTGTTATCAATGATTCTTAACTTGTTAATCCTGAAAAAAAACATAGGTCGAAAATTTATTTTAATATGATATCATTTACTAAAACATAAAGGTACAAATTGAAATGGATTATTATAAAAATTATAATACTAATTACATTAATCTCAATCCATTGTCGGTTTTTTTATCAGGAACTGCCAGCACAACTTCATTGTTTTCATTATAAAAACCAGTTACAAGACATTCAGAAATATACGGCCCAATTTGTTTTGGATGGAAATTGACAACTGCAATTATCTGTTTTCCAACTAGTTCTTCGATTGTATATAAATGAGTAATCTGTGCACTTGATTTTTTTATTCCCAAAGATCCAAAATCAATTGTAAGTTTATAAGCCGGCTTCCTCGCTTCTGGAAAAGGTAAAACCTCGATAATTGTTCCAATGCAAAGTTCAACTTTTTCAAAATCATTCCATCCTATTTTAGCCATTGCAGTTATATTAATAAAAAAAGCTCCCAAATTTAATAAAAGGGAGCTATTTAAATATCTTTTTTTAATCAATTATAATTTTATCATCTTTTTAGCTGTTCTTATGCCATTTACTTCAAGTGTGTAATAATAAATGCCTTTATTAGCTGCTATTTCAGCTGGAATCTGATAATTACCAATGGATTGGTTTTTGTCAACCAGCACTTTAATTAATTGACCATTACTGTTCCAAATTTCTAATTTTACTTTTGCATTTTCTTTTAAAGAATACTCAATCAATGTATTGTTGGTGAATGGATTGGGATAATTTTTTAATTCAGTATTTTCAACCTTTCCATTTTCTTGAACTCCTGTCGGATTTGGATTATTCCATCCGGCAAGGGTGGCCCAAAGGGACCAAGCAGCACAACCTTTCAGGACACAATGTAAGCGTGCATTATCTTTTGTTTCACCTTCAAAAACACCTTGGCTGTGCTCACAACTCTGGCAAATATTATCCGCTGATAATTTGGTTAATTCAGAATTAGAATTAGCTGTCATCCAATCTATTGCCCAATTTCTACACTCAGGATAAACAGAGCCTCCTGGTGAGGAAGAAGTGTAGGCCATATCATCATTAAGCCTTCTTATATTTGTATAAGTTTCATTATTCGTACCTGTTCCATCTCCAAAATAATTTCCATTGGGATCATAACATTCAATATCGTTAAAGTCAAACAAAATTCTGTTATAGTCGATGCAATGTTGACGGATGGAATCATTTTTAGCAAAAACCAAAACATTCCGCTCGGCAGTTCTTTGGCCACATGCAGTTTGGAACACAAAAGTAACTGGAACAGCTCGATTTTTGCTGCCACCCGGTCCATATTCCCCAATAAGCATCTCCATATCATCGACATATTGCTGTGCACTACATTTATAAAAATCACTGCTCCATGCCCACATTATAACATTGATTTGTGCATTAGCAGCATTATCAAGATATGACCTCGTAATTGCAACCCAAGTGGCATTTTCAATATCAAGGCTATTCCATGGTTCTGCCGAAGTTTGGGTTGACAAAAACAAAGCACCTCCAGAGCCTGTTTTATTAAAATCATATTTGGTTGAATTCGCTAATGAAAATCTTCGAATAGCTGCCATTCCACCAATGTCAACCTGGCTTCCATGCGATCTCCTAAAATATCTAATCTTCAGGTTTGCTTTTGCCTTAGTTAAATATACATCAGGGATCTGACTCAAATCCGTGTTTCTATGATCGATGACAATTCCTTGCGAAAATATAAACTGACTGAAAATCAGGAATAAAAAAAGAAAATAGGTTTTCATAATCGTAAATTTAAGTTTTAAATATAGGTAAGATTATTTTAATCGTTCTAATTACTATTTATATTATTTGTTTACAGAAGCATCGTTCCAGCCTGCAAGTTTGGCCCACATCCACCAAGCTGCCTGGCCTTTTAACACACAGTGGATACGTGAATTATCTTTGGTTTCGCCTTCGTGCACACCCATTGAATGCTCACATTTAACACAAATATCATCACTTGATAATTTAGCCAATTCTGTATCTGGATTTTTCTTTATCCAATCAATTCCCCAGTTTGCACGACCACCTTTTGTTTTATACGATAAATCGTCATTTAGTAAAAATTTACCGGTATAAGCTCCATCTGCACTTCCGTCACCAAAGTATTCTCCATCAGGGTTGTAACATTCAATATCATTAAAATCAAATAATACCCTGTTGTTTTTTTTGCAATGTTCTCTTATTTTTTGATTATCCAGATAGAGTATTTTGTTTCGATCATCAGATGATTGTGAGCATCCAGTTTGAAAGATAAATAAAACAGGTGTTTTCCGTTTGCCGGACTTAACTTTACTTCCACCTTGACCATATTCACCAATAAGCGTTTCCATGTCTTTCAAATATTGATCTGCATCTGCTTTATAGAGGTAACTGCTCCAAGCCCACATTACAACATTTATTTGGGCATTGGCTGGATTATCAAGAAAACCCCTGGTAATTGCGACCCATTTATCATTTTCAAAATCAAGACTTTGCCAAGTAGTGGATAAAAAAAGATCGCCATTGGCTCCTGTAGGGTTATAACCATATAACTTTTCGTAATTTTTTGAATATCTTTTTAATGCAGCCATTCCTCCAAAATCGATATGGCTGCCATGTGAGCGCCTGAAATACTGAATTTTTAATTTCTTTTTCGCTTCATTGATGTATTGAGCCGGAATTTTTGAAAGATCAGTATTCCTGTGATCAATAATGAAGCCTCTTTGTGCACTCAAAATAGTTGTCATACAAAATATCGCTAAAAGCATTAACGTTTTCATCATAGCATCAATAATTTAAAAATAAAATTAATTCATTTTCCTATTCAATAATCAGTGATTTGACGAACCGGTTTTTTGTATCTTTTAAAATAATCAAATAATTGCCTTTTTTATAACTGCTAAAATCAAGATTTATATGGTTTTCTGATATGGAATTATATTTCTGGCTAAATACTACTTTCCCATTTAAATCGAGCAATTCTATTATCAAAATATTGAATTTTTGGTCTGAAAATTCAATAGTGAAATTTCCTTTACCAGGGTTTGGGAATAATTTTATGTTAATTTCTTTTTCAGGATTTATAATGATATTCTCATTTTCTGCAAGTATAGTTAAAGCATTTGTTAAAAGATCCTTATTACCCACAAGTGCATTTCTACCTACCAAAACACGAAAATTGCTGCTATCTGCATCAAAATCAGATCCATCAAATAAAACTGTCAGGTTAACCAACGTATCATTAATAGATTGAATATTGCCAAAACTTAAGCCCAATGGTGCATTTTCAGGAGCAAAATTTTCCAATATTATTCCATTTGGGTTAAATGTTTCGTTCTTTAATATTACTTTAAGGATTGCACCATTTAGTTTTGATTCTATTAAACTTCCAGTAGTATCAAGCATTGCACTTGGACTACTTTCATCAATACCTCTAATTATTAACTCATTACTAGTCAAATTATGATAACCATTTAGTTCAATTTCATTTATTGTGATAGTAAAATGCGGATAATCGATATCAAAGTCAGTACCATCAAAATCTAATGCAATTTGGATTTGTTGGTTGCTAATATAAGTGACTGATGCAGCTGAAAATCCTGGGGGTGAATTGTTTAGTAGAATATTGTTCAGACTTATTTGATTATCAATAAAAGCATCTTGAGTAAGCTGGACCGTTAAAACTGCATTAGCCAAATTATTCTCATTCAGTGAAGTATTTGGAGTAATCGTCACACTTTCATTGTATGCCGCTATATTTAGCGAATTACTGGTAAGATTATCGCCACCGCTCAATTCAGCAGCCAGAATGGTAATTTTAAATAATGGATAATTTACATCAAAGTCGGTTCCGTTATAATTCAAAGCTATTTGAACGCGCTGGTTGTTTATATATGTATAACTAGCAACTGACAAACCAAGAGGCGCATTGACTAATTGGATATTGCTCAGGTTTATTTGGTTATCAATAAAATATTCGTCAGTAAGTTGAACAGTTAACACTGCATTAGTCAAATTGAATTCAGTCATAGCATTATTTGAGGTAATGGCTACGCTCTCTTTAAGACCATGTATATTCAGGGCATTGCTTATCATGTCGGCACCACCAGAAAGTTCAGATCCTAAAATAGTAATCTTAAATTGCGAATAATCAATGTCGAAGTCTGTTCCATCATATGCAAGAGTTAAAGTAACATTTTGTGCACCATTATAATTAACCGACTTAATAGTAGTTCCTGGAGGAGCTCCATTTAAATGAAAATTAGATAAAGAAAGCGTAGCATCTGCAAACGTTTCTCCAACTAATGAAATATTGATGGTTGCGTTATTTAAAGATGATTCTACCAAAGCCGAACTGATAGTCAATGATTTTTGCTGCCAACCGGCAAGCCGTGCAAATAACCACCATGCTGCCCTGCCTTTAAGTACACAGTGCAAACGGGAATTGTCTTTAATTTCTCCTTCAGCAGTACCTTCGGAATGTGCACAAGATGTACAAATAGTATCTGCTGCCAATTTAGTTAATTCAGAAGTTGGATTTGCATTCATCCAATCAATTCCCCAATTGCGGCATCCATCCCAAACAGAACCACTTGGTGAAGAAGAAATGTAAGCTAAATCATCATTTAGTCTACGCACATCAGTATAATTACCATTCGCATCACCATCACCAAAATAAACACCATTGGGATTATAACATTCAATGTCGTTAAAGTCATATAATATTCTGTTATGACTAATACAATGATTTCGAATGCTGTCATTTTTTGCAAACACCAAATCATTTCGACCAACTGTTCTTTGCCCACAAGCTGTCTGAAAAACAAAAGTAACGGGCACAGTTCTTTTACCCGACAGAATTTTAGTGCCATTTGGGCCATATTCCCCAATAAGCATTTCCATGTCATTAACATATTGTTCGACACTGCATTGAAAAAAATTGCTGCTCCATGCCCACATCACTACATTAATTTGTGCATTAACCGGATTATCCAAATAATCACGGGTTATTTTCACCCAGGTTGCATTTTCAACATCCAGGCTTACCCATACGGTCGAATTTTTAGGTACTGATAAAAGCAAATTACCATTAGCACCTAAAGTATCATAGCTATATTTTGAATAATAATCAGTTGAAAACCTTCTGAGTGCAGCCATTCCACCCATGTCAACCTGGCTACCATGTGAGCGCCTGAAGTATCGTATTTTTAAGTTTTGTTTTGCAGCAGCAATCCATGTATCCGGAATTTGTGAAATATCTGTGCTGGTGTGGTCGACAATAAATCCATCCTGAGACTTCATTGTTGCTGTGATGAGCAGGAAAATGATAATTTTGAAAATAAATTTCATTTGTTTAGTAATTTGGTTTAGTTTTAAAAACAATGGACTAACTTTAATTAAAAAAGGTTGTTTGTTTTTTTGTCAAATTTAAGTCAAGTTAATTTAACACAAGTCATTTTTCTTGTCATGAAATCTTGCAATTCGTCTGCTTTTTCAAAAAAATCATGGAAGTAGTCAAATATCTAATCTCTTCTACCAAAAATGCTTTCTATAAGCAACTCAATAAATATATATTTGTTAAAATGAATTTCATTCTAATTATTGAAAGAATTAGAAATTAGGAATTATTAATAATACGTTTAAATTTATCTCTAACAATTGGCTTATATAAATGTAAAACAACAAAAATATAAGTAATGAAAATTATAAATTTATCAAACTTATTGGCAGGATTATCCGCCATTATATTAATTAGTTGTAATGATTCAAATCAAAATCAGGAACAAATGGCAAAAACAAATAAGGTTCTTTTTATACACCACAGCACTGGGCAAACAGTTTTACGAGGTGATGTATCAAAAATCTCATGGAAAATATTTAAAGAAGGCTCATTTATCAGGTGGTTAAAAGCATATAACAAAAAAAATAAAAGTAATTTAATTGTTGATGATCTAAAATTTCCGAAAAAAGAACCATATGGATGGAGAAATCAACCAGTAGACTACTACAATATTTGGGTAAAACATGCTGGTGACAAACCTTATATGGAAGAACCAACTCTTGAAATGCTTACTAAAGAATATGGTTTAATCATATTCAAACATTGCTATCCAGTAAGTGCAATCGAAGCGGATAGTGATATTGCTAATATTGAATCTGAAAAAAAACAAATCCAGCATTACAAACTACAATATGATGCACTAAAGGCAAAAATGAAGAGTTTTCCGGATACCAAATTTATGGTTTGGACCGGTGCAACTCATGTTAAGGCAAATACTACAGAAGAGAATGCAATTCGCATGAAAGAGTGGACCAATTGGGTTAAAAATGTATGGGATGAAAAAGGTGACAATATTTTTCTCTGGGATTTTTATGAACTTGAAACCCAAGGTGGATTGTATTTCAAAGATGAATATTCATCGTCTCCAGGTGATTCTCATCCGAGCCAGGCTTTTGCTGCAAGTGTAGTGCCTTATTTTGGTCAGAGAATTATAGATGTTATATCTGGTAATGGTGATTCAAAGCCAATTACAGGTAAAAGTGAATGATGGATATTTAATACGAGATGAATGGTTAATGGTCTTTATAAAAAAATAAAAAACGGAATTCTCAAAGCCCGGGTTAAAACAGCAAGTAATAAAGTTAGGATTGAATTTTTAAGATCGAAAGGTGCTGCAATAGGCGAAAATTGTTTGATTTTCACTATTGCGTTTTCAACAGAACCTTATCTAATATCCATTGGTAATCATGTGGTTGTATCAGCCGGTACAACTTTCATAACTCATGATGGAGCAGTTTGGATATTTAGAGAAAAATACCCAAATCTTACGATTTTTGGCCGGATTATAATCGGAAACAATACATTTATAGGAATGAATTGTACTATTCTGGCAGGAACAGAAATTGGCTCAAATTGCATTATTGGGGCAGGCTCTGTGGTTCGGGGAAATATTCCTGATAATTCAGTGGTTATGGGAAACCCTGCTAAAGTGATTATGAAAACGAGTATTATTGAAATGTTTATGATTAAGAACAAGAATCGGATAGATACCAAACATATGAATCCGATTCAGCGAAAAGAAGCTCTGATGAAACATTTTTTCCCAAACACAGATACAAAACAATAAAAACAATCTAAAATTATTCAATGGGTCTAAAAAATATATTAAAGGAAAAATTGAAGAATCATTTTTTCCCCATTCCTGATGGTTTGAAGAAAAATCACCTATATTTATCTAAAGAAAAGATGAATGAGATAGAAGCATCTATCAGAACGAATTATCATACAGGTTGGCGGAGTGAAGCTAAATTTACTCCTGAAGCATACAAAGAAGATTTGCAGGCACATTTAATCAATCGTCTTGAAGATGACAGACGCAGGATTATTCCCTGGTTAAATGCAGCAGGTTCTTTAAAAGGAAAAAAAATACTTGAGATCGGCTGTGGAACAGGTTCTTCTTCCATCGCACTTGCTGAGCAAGGAGCTATAGTTATAGGTGTTGATTTGGATACGGATGCGTTAAAAGTAGCTGAAGACCGAAAAAGGCTTTATAATCTCGACATTCAGTTTCATTATTTAAATGCAGTTGAAGTTCATAAAACCTTCAAAGATATTGATTTTGATTTTGTTATCTTTTTTGCAACCATTGAACATATGATTCATGAAGAGCGAATGACTGCACTCCAAGAAACCTGGAATATGTTGAAACCAGGTGCACTTTGGGTTGTGCTTGAAACTCCAAACCGTATGTGGTATTTTGATGGACATACTTCAGGATTACCATTTTTTCAATGGTTGCCCGATGATTTGGCTTTTAAATATTCGAAATATAGCCCCAGAAAAGAATTCTCTGGCATCTATCGCGAATATAATGATGAAACTGCCTTGCATTTTTTACGTAGAGGTCGTGGCTTAAGTTTTCATGAATTTGACCTGACTATGGGTGACAGCTCAAAATTGGATGTAGTAAGTAGCAAAATTCAATATGAAAAATACCAGTGGTTGAGAATGGCTAAGCTAGAAAAACGTTTCAAATCTTTTCTTAAAATGGCTCATCCGGGTTTGCACGATGGTTTTTACGATAAAAGCATGGATTTAATTATCCGTAAAAAATAATGAATTTTTTATTTGACAAGATATTCAAGTGCTTCTTCTTTCGTATCGAAAGGCATTTGTTTTTTCTTGACAAAAGCATTATAACCATTCAAAAGAATTTTTTTTATTCCGGTAATTCCAAGAACAGCTGTTTTTATGGTTTTTGAATCAAACAATTCTTTATGTTTTGATGCTGCATTCATAAATTCAGTACTCCCATAAGTACCCGTAAAATCATTGAGAGTGAGATATTGGCCTCCAGGTTTTTCATATTCCATTATTACCTGTTCAAGTACTTTTATCATTTCTTCAATGTTTTTACAGCTCGTATAATCAATAAACATAATACGTTTCCCTTTATGTGTAATAAAGCTCAGGCTCATGTTGAAAACTATTTTAAAAATAAAAAGCATTGTAATTATTAGGTTAAAGTTATTAAAACATTTCAATTTTTTATCCAAATAGATTATAATTTCTGAAAATAGGCGATTATAATTGAACAAATGAAAGTAAAATCCTTCAAATATTAATGCTTTCCTAAATTAATTGATTAGCAAGCTTTAAAAGCTGTTAAGAACAATGTATCTTTGCAGCTAATTTTATGCAGGCAATAATCATTGTTTTATTGCAGCAATAATATTATTTAAGATGAGATTCGAAGATTACCATATTTCATATGAAATAAAGAAAAACCTGTCAAAATTAGGTTTTATAAAGCCTACAGACATTCAGTTTAAATCAATTCCTCCAATATTAAAGGGTGAAGATGTCCTCGCAATTGCGCAAACAGGAACAGGTAAAACGGCAGCTTTTGCTATTCCGGTAATTGATATGTTGGCTAAGCGAAAAAACACCGACCGTAAAGACGGTATTAAATGCCTGGTAATGGTTCCAACGCGTGAACTTGCTCAACAGATTGCTGATGTATTTGAAAAGTTGAGCAAACACACCAGGCTGAAATCATATAGTCTTTTCGGTGGGGTTGAACAGGATGCTCAAATATCAAGGCTTTCAGAAAGCATTGATATACTCATTACAACACCAGGCCGTATGTTCGATTTAATAAGTCAAGGGCATATCAGGCTTGATCGTATCGAAATACTTATTCTAGACGAAGCCGATCACATGCTTGATTTGGGATTTATTAAAGATATCATTGATGTTAAAAGGAAATTGCCTTCCAAACATCAAACTTTGTTTTTTTCGGCAACTATTAACGAAAAAATAAAGAAACTGGCTTATTCATTGGTCAAAAATCCAATCCGGATACAAATTTCACCCAACGATCCTGTGTCAAAAAATGTGAATCACTCTGTTGCTTACATTAAAATGGACGATAAACGCTTTTTTTTGGAACGGTTGGCAAATGAAAATCCGGAGAGCAAAATATTGGTTTTTGTACGTACAAAAGTAAGGGCAGAACGTGTGTTCAAAGCGATGGAAAGGGTAAATATTAAAAGTGTGACCATCCATGGCGATAAAGAACAAGATGATCGATTTGATGTGATGAGCCAGTTTAAAAAGGGTGAAGTAAAAATGCTGATTGCCACTGATATTAGCGCGAGAGGAATAGATATACCAAATGTTGAATATGTGGTGAATTATGATTTACCTGATGTGCCTGAAAATTACGTACACCGTGTTGGGCGAACCGGGCGTGGAAAAGAAAAAGGATTTGCAGTTTCGTTTTGTGGCGAAGAAGAAAAATTAGTCCTGAAAGAGATAGAAGATTTTCTAGGTAAAGAAATAACAGAAACGAAAATTGACAAAGAGGATTATCATACAACGCTTGATCTTACAGAAGATACTGATAACAATTGGAAGGCTTTACTCAAACAAAATGAAGAATTTCTCAAAAATAAGAAAAAACCGAGATTGAGTAAGAAAAAATAGGATTATTTTATCATATCCTGATAATTATAAAACACTTTAGTCAAAACAAAATGTAATAACCTATATTATCTATTGAGGATCAATAAACCCCAAGATTTGAAGTATCTTGGGGTTTTAATATAATTATTTAAGCGCTTAAAACAGAAAGGGTTATCTCATTATTCTTTCCTAACTACTTTAAAAAGCCTGTCCCAACGAATATTTGAAGGGAAACTTTTTTCTTCATTTAATGAATAGAAAATTAAAACCGGTTTTCCAACAATGTGATCTTCAGGTACAAATCCCCATGAACGTGAGTCTGCAGAGTTGTCGCGGTTATCACCCATCATCCAGTAATAATTTTGCTTAAAGGTGTATGTTTCAACCTGTTTTCCATCGATAAATACTTTTCCACCTTTTTCTTCGTAATTATTGTACTCGTAAACATCAATTACCCTTCGATATAAAATAATATTGTCTTCGGTAAGTTGAATGGTCATTCCTTTTTTAGGTATTACCAATGGTCCAAAGTTATCATTATTCCATTTAAATTTAGGATCTCGCGGGAAAATCAACATATCTGGTTCACCTTTTGGACTTATCATTTTTACTACTGAAGTAATGGATGGAAATTTCTTTAATTCAGCCACTTTTTCATCAGTCAAATCTATTTGATAATTTGCTGTTCCTCCAATATTTTCTTTGTCTTTGCTTGTAATTTCAAGACGCTCAAAAGTCTTAGGATTAATGCTTGAACCATCAGTTGTTACAAGATACTTGTACATGATACCTTTATATGCCTTCTGTGGCTTACTGTCAATAAAAACTTTGCTGTCAATAATATTTAAAGTATCGCCAGGTAAAGCAACACATCGCTTAACAAAATTTTCTTCTTTATCTATTGGCCTAGTTTTTATTTCGTAATTATTCTGAACTGCCTCTCTCCCATTTAATAAAATATGAGCATAATAATCGGGATTTTCATTTCCTACCAAAATAGTATCGCCAACAGGAAAATTAAATACAACGATATCATCCCGTTCAACATTACCAAATCCGGTTAATCGCTTATAGTCCCATTGAGGCCAGTCCAGGTATGAATTAACACCAAAAATAGTATTGTGCACCAAGGGAACAGCCAAAGGGGTTATTGGCATTTGAGGACCAAAGCTTAATTTACTCACAAATAAACGATCTCCAATTAAAAGTGTCTTTTCGAGCGATCCAGTTGGGATAGCATACAGTTGAAAAATGAATATTTTAATTAAGGAAGACACCACCAGTGCAAAAATTAAAGCATCGGCCCATTCTTTCCATTTTTTCTTTTCACCTTCTTTTTGTTTAAATACATTCCATTTTACCTTTTTAGAAATGTAAATATCAAATATAATAGCCAGTCCAATAAACATCCAATAACTGTGCATCCATAAAATCCACAATACATAAAGAGTTGATACAATGGCAAATTTAATATACTGTTTACGCGTTGGTTTATTTTCTATCAATTTTATCATTTTGTACTTTTTTCATTTACCAATTAATCATTTGTTTTTTAAACAAGGGTCAAATATAGATACTTCCATGCTTTATAGCAAGTTTTGAAAAAAAAATGCTTCTAAATTATCAGTTAAGCAATTGAAATTTTGAAATTGTTAAGATTTAAAAGTGTATACTGCATGTAAAAGTGTTGTTCTCTGTTATATCCTGAAATACTAAAACTTGTTGTAGATTTGTGTAACCAATCATATCTTTTATCTGATTTTGTGTAAAATTACGATTTCTTAAATCAAACTTTTTCTTGATTTAAGAAATACTATTTAAGTTAAAATGATGTTTATATTAATACTTTTAAAAGTGTTAATTTCTGAAAACTATTCAATAAGCAACAGTCGTTTTATTGGTCATGATATTTTCAATGAACAATTTATTGACCCATGTGTTAAATTAATAAATCAAAATTATGAAAAATTCACTAATCATATTCCTGATATTTTTATACAAATTTAGTGCATTTGCCCAAAATCAAGCTCCGGATATATTGAAGTATGGTACTGAATTAAATTCAGGAGATAACTTTGTTAAAATAGTATATGATCTAGTTGATAATGAAAATGATGATATTAAAATCAGTCTAAAAATCTCAAACAATGGAGGAAAAACTTACACTTTCCCTGTTGGAGTAGCTAATGGAGATATTGGGTTTCCGGTAAAACCCGGAACAGGTAAAACTATTCTTTGGTATTTTCCAGATACTGTAAGTTTTAATAGCTTAATTTCAGGGCGATTTATATTAAAACTGGTTGCAGATGATTTGCATGATTATGATATTCAACAGATTGTTGATCAGGTAGATATGAACAGTCTTTATCAAAATCTCAGTTTTATACAGGGAATTAGACATAGAACCGAAGGAGTGCAGCATCTGCAAGAGGTAAAAGATCTAATCGAAAACAAGTTTCTTCAATATGGTTTAAATCTGGAAAAAGATGAATTTTCTTACACAAATGATGATGGAAGTAAATATCTTGGCCAAAATATCATTGGTAAACTATGTGGAAATTATGATGAAACTGTTTACTATATTATTGATGGTCATTATGATAGCGTAGGTTGGGGGCCTGGAGCTGATGATAATGGATCTGCAGTAGCTGGTGTACTTGAAGCTGCCCGGATTCTGTCAATAATTCCTTTTGAAAAAAACATTAGGTTTATTGGTTTTGACATGGAAGAAACCAGGATAACCGGAAGTCGTAATTACGTTAGTAAGGCAATTCCAGCCAATGAACAATTGGCTGGAGTTTTAAATTTTGAAATGATTGGATACTATAAAGACATTCCAAATACCCAAGAAATCCCAGATGGATTTAATATATTATTCCCAACATTCTATCAACAAGTTGCTGCAAATAATTTCAAAGGTGATTTTGCTTTTAATGTTGCCAATGTTGCATCAAACGATTTAAAAATAGTTTTTGATAATTGTGCAGCACAATTTGTTCCTCAATTAAAAGTATATTCTCTTGCTACACCTGGAGTGGGAGAAAGCACTCTAGATCTCCGACGTAGTGACCATTCAAGCTTCTGGGATGGAGGCTACAAAGCGTTGATGATTAACGACGGTGCCAATTTTAGAAACAAAAATTATCATACAGCCACTGATGTAATTGACTCGTTGAATTTTACATTTATGAGCAATATAGTAAAAGCAACTATTGCAACCCTTTGTAAACTCGCAGTGCCAATACATGGAATTGCAAGACCATTTCCGATAAGCGAATATTCAGTAAATGCACCCTTAATTTCAAATAATGCAAAAAGTAAATTAGTAAGAGTTATACCAAATCCTGTTTCAGGCAATGCCACCATTTATTATAAAGTACCTAAGGCGGGTATTGTAAAATTAGAAATTTATAATTCCAATGGCATTTTAATTAAAGAACTGGTTAATACTAAACTAGATGCAGGTGAATATGAGAGTTCAATTTACAATGATGTTTTAAATACAGGCATCTATTTATATAAATATTCCATTGATAAAAGTGTAACTGAAAGTGGTAAAATAGTTTTTATGAATAAATAAGTTATATATTCGGACTATATGAAGAAGATAAAAAAATAGAAATTAATTGAAACTATTGCAAAAAACCAATTCTGGGATTTTCAAATTTACATTATTGAATTGATTTTTTTTGTCTTAACATCTCATATAGCAATATTCCGGTTGCTACTGAAACATTTAACGATTCAATTGAACCATAAACTGGAATCGATATAAGTTGATCCGAAATTTCCAAAAGTTGAGGAGATATCCCTTGATCTTCTGAACCCATTACAACAGCTGTTGGCTTTAAATATTCTATCGAATTATAGTTGGTTGTGGATTTTTCTGTGGCCGCAATGATTTGCAAGCCATTATCTTTTAGCATTTTTATGGTATTCAAAAGACTTTTTGATCGGCAAATTGGAATTTTATGCAATGCTCCAGCCGAAGCCTTTATAGCATCAGCATTAATCGCAGCGCTTCCTTTTTCCGGAATTATTATTGCATGAACGCCCGCACATTCAGCCGTTCTTGCAATTGCACCAAAATTTCTCACATCGGTAACCTGATCAAGTATCAAAATAAATGGATCTTCGCCATCTTCATATATTCCTGGTAAAATGGTTTGAATATCGTAATAAACTATTTCTGAAAGAAAGGCAACAACTCCTTGATGATTTTTTGAATCCCACACCTTAAATTTCTCAGCTGGAAGATATTGAAAAGGAATTCCATAAGTTTTTGTTGCCTGATGTAGTTCCTTAATTAAAGGACTATTTAAACTTCGTTGAATAATAACTTTATCTATTTCTTTTCCAGCCTTTATTGCTTCCAAAACTGCCCTGATACCAAAAATTGAATTTTTACCTTTTTCCATTCTATTCCTTTTCTCTATTATTGAATATTTATTTTTTAATTAAAGACGTTATAAACTTTTCCTTCGCGCCAGCTTTCAACGGCTTTTGACCAGAATTGCCTGAAATCAATATTTCTTTCCAATAAAAAATCATTATCAGTATATTGATTTGGCACCCGATTAAAAACAAATTGCAAATATCTGGAGTTTAGTTTATCAGAATAAATCCAGGTTTCTTTTTCTGGAGTTTTTGTAACTGATTTTGGTGGTCCGAAAATAAGATATATCATTCCTCTATCAGTTCGCCAACCTTCTGTAAAAGAAGTAAAGTAAGTATTGGCATAAAATGCCCGATTGTAATAAATCCTTATCAACTCCCTCGATCTGTTAATATCTTTGGCAGCTCCTAACCAAAATTTATCGACCGATAATTTTTTATTAGAACTTTTTAATATTTCATTGAATTCGATTGTACTGGTCAAATATTCCAAAGGAAATACAAGACTTTCGCTTGTTTTGAGATATGGAAAATCAACCCCCGCATTTAATAAACCTAAGCCCTCAACGGAATTTGTATCAACCTGAATAAAATAAAAACCATTTTTTTGTTCTCTGAACTGAAACTCATTTTGTCCACTAACTGAAAATATACTATCAGTAGTTAAAGCAACTGGTGGTCGAATCATTGATGAATATGGCGGGTATGGCAATGGTTCTTGTCTACTACAATATCGTATATATAAACTATCAACAGATTTTTTATGGTGAATTGCAAATACCTGATCATTTCTAAAATAATTTTTAAAATATGGCAGGTTGGTGCCTTTTTGCTCAATCAGGAAATTTTGTCGTGCGCCAAGACCTTCTTTATTAACAAGAATATACTCCTCAACACTTGCTTGTCTTAAAACATCGGTAGTAATAATGTGTAGATAATATTTCGATAAACCTGTTTCTTTAATATTAAGATAAGTAATGGCATTGTTTTGATCTTTTCTTTTCTTTATTTCGTATAATGCACTAGCGCTGTCAATATAATTTGATAGATTATCGAAAGGATAAATTTGATATTCAATTTTAACTTTTCCCTGTGAACTTCTGTTTGGGCCAATAGGAGCAAACATCAATTCATCAAGGTAAATTTTTGTGTATAAACGACTATTTTGTGATTCAGTATGATAAACAAAATATTCTGGATGAATACGATAAATAAACGGGTTATATATTGCACTTGAAACCTGTTTTTTATCATTCGATGTAGTAGTTGTCAAAGGAAAACATGATGACAAAAGAAACAATATTGCTGTAGTATAAAATAAATATAAAATATGCTTTTTCACAAGTAAATGATTTAGTTTTGAGCGTATTATTTAAAAATATTCCAAATTGACTTAATTTTCGAATTTATTTAATCATCCTTCAAATCTATTCATTTTTTCTTTGTCTGTAAAAATAGACTGTCATTTTGGCCTCAAAAAAGTGATGTTTGCAGTATTAACAATTTAATCCACCTTAATTTTTGAAATGCTTAAAATTATGTGCTTGATAAACGTCCAAAATTAATAAAAAGTTTTTGTCCATCTGCATTTTTGAATTTTGTTTTTGAATTGGGATATTTTTAATTCAGATTTATTTCGAAATTAGTCTCTAATTTTCATATTAATTGAAAGAAAAAAATGAAGATCCGATTATTAATTCAGCAATAAGTATTTCATTTTCAAAAGTATCTAATTTCTTTATAAAATGATATGCTGATATCATCATCATTCATTGCTGCACATTTAAATAATCATATTTTAATAAATATAACCCCAAATTGATAACCGGGCAATTTAAAATGGTTGTATAAAAAAAGCCACTCAAAAGAGTGGCTTCCAACCTATTACCTTTAATTATTAATCCGAATCTTAGCCAAACAATCCAATATTTTTCTGAAAATGTTTAGTTAAAAAGGATAACTTCATTAACCGCATAGATTTATTCAAGTAATGTGCCAAAACTTATAATTACCTGATATGCAATACTTTTATGTAATTATATTTAATTAAATTTTTTGTGGGGATTGTCCGAAAATGGGATTATGTGTTCATTTTCGGGCATATTTAAATCTTCCACAATCTACAACAAATCATATTAAACATTTGAATTATAACATATTATAAAAAATGGCACGGAAACTGTAAATTCAATTTCAACCATTATCTTATAATTATTTTCATGATCCGAATAGAAAATTTGCACAAGAGTTATACAACAGGCGTAAATAAACTGCATGTAATTAAAGGTATTGACTTAAGGATTGAGGCCGGAGAGCTTGTTTCAATCATGGGCTCTTCAGGTTCTGGAAAATCGACCTTGTTAAATATAGTTGGCATTCTTGACAATTATGATCAGGGAAGTTATCACCTTGACAATATGCTGATTACTGAAATGTCTGAAAAAAAAGCCGCCCTTTTACGAAATAAATACATCGGTTTTGTTTTTCAATCGTTTAATCTAATTTCATTTAAAAATGCAATGGAAAATGTTGCACTGCCACTATATTATCAAAATGTGAGCAGAAAAAAAAGGAATATTGCAGCCATGGAATTTTTAGATAGAATGGGACTAAAGGATTGGGCCAATCATTTGCCAAATGAGCTTTCGGGAGGACAAAAACAACGAATTGCCATTGCTCGGTCAATGATCACAAAACCAAAGATAATTCTTGCCGATGAACCAACAGGTGCACTTGATACTGCAACTTCATACGATGTAATGAAACTTTTCAAAGAAATCAATGATTTAGGAATTACTGTAATTATAGTAACCCACGAAAAAGACATCTCTGAAATGACCAACAAGATCATCCGCTTAAAAGACGGATTAATTGAGTCGGTAAATGGAACAAAGATTTTAGTTGAAGATCATGTAAATGAAATGAGCAATGTTTGATCAAGATAAATGGCAGGAAATTTTAAGTACCATTAAGAAAAACAAGCTTCGGTCTTTTTTAACCGGATTTAGTGTTGCATGGGGTATATTTATGCTTATTATATTGCTAGGTTCAGGAAAAGGACTTCAAAATGGTGTTGAAACTGAATTTAAACAAGACGCTATTAATAGCATTTGGATTTATCCTGGCCAAACGAGTATACCTTATAAAGGTTATTCGCTGGGCAGACAAATTAAAATGACAAATAATGATTATGATGAGGTAAACAAAAATGTAAAGGATCTGGAATACATTTCTGCCAGGTTTAATGCAAGTTGGTCAGGTAGTATTTCGTATAAAAACGAATATGGCAGTTTTGATATCATTAGTTGTAATCCTGGCTGTCAACAAATTGAAAATGCAAGTATAAAAGAGGGTAGATTCATTAATCAGCCCGATATTGAAAAATTTAGAAAAGTTGCAATTATAGGATTAAAAGTAGTAGATGCATTATTTAAAGATAGCGTAAATCCTATTGGAAAGTATTTAAAGGTGAACGGAATACCATTTGAGGTAGTTGGGGTATTTTCAGATCCAAACGAGCGCGACATGAATCGAATATACGTACCCGTTTCAACAGCACAAAAAGTATTTAACGGAGGCAATACCATTCATAACCTTTCATTTACGACTACTGGAACTCCAGAGGAAAGTAAAAAATTGGTTGAGTATTTACGAAACGATTTTGCAAAACGGCATAATTTTGATCCAACTGATATGCAAGCCCTTTATATAAACAATACCCTAGAAAGATACGAACAGTTTCAAAACATGTTTAAAGGCATCCGGATTTTTGTATGGATTATTGGAATCGGAACTATTATAGCAGGAATCGTTGGTGTTAGCAACATTATGATGATTGTTGTTAAAGAAAGAACCAAAGAAATTGGAATTAGAAAAGCAATTGGAGCTTCGCCGGGATCTATTATTTCTTTGATTTTGCTTGAAAGTGTATTGATTACCAGCTTTGCAGGTTATGTTGGACTTGTTTTAGGAGTAGGGCTGCTTCAGCTTCTTTCAAAAGCTATGGAGAACGTTCCTTTTATCAAAGATCCACAAGCAGATTTTTCAGTAGCAATTTACGCAACACTATTATTGATTATATCCGGTGCTATTGCAGGATTTGTGCCAGCAAACAGAGCGGCTAGAATAAAACCAATTATTGCTTTGCGCGATGAATAAGTCACTGGAAATTAGAAATTAAAAATTGAAAATTCTCCAATAATCAATATTCAATAATCAATAATCAATACAATATGTTCGATCTGGATAGATGGCAGGAAATTTACACAGCATTAAAGAGCAATAAGCTTAGAACCTTCCTCACTGCCTTTGGAGTTTTCTGGGGTATTTTTATGCTAATGGTTATGTTAGGTTCCGGTAAAGGACTCGAAAATTCTGTATTTGAAGATATGGGCGATTTTGCATCAAACAGTGCATTTATTTGGGCTCAAAAAACCAGTATGCCTTATGAAGGATATCCGCGTGGTAGAAATTATAATTTCACCAATGACGACATGAAGGCTCTTAAAGATAATATTGATGAAATCGATTTACTCTCACCTAGGCTTCAAGGCTGGGCTGCAGGCGATGGACAGAATAATGTTACTAGAGGCCTCAAAACTGGAGCATTTAACATTCAGGGGGATTATCCTCAAATAAATTTGATTGATCCGAACAAAATGTTGAAAGGAAGGTTTGTTAATGACAAAGATATTGAAGAAAGCAGAAAAGTGTGTGTGATAGGCCCTCGCGTTCTTGAAGTTTTGTTCAATAAGGAAGAAGAGCCAATTGGTCAATATATTCGAATAAAAGGAGTTTATTTTCAGGTGGTAGGAGTTTTTAAACCTAAAAATAAGATTAATATTGGTGGTGACAAGGAGCAAACTATTTTTCTACCTTTTACATCACTTCAGAAAGCTTATAATTTTGGAGATGAAGTGCATTATTTTTCTGTTACCGCTAAAGAGAATATTCCAGTTTCTATTGTAGATAAAAAATGTAGAGACTTAATACGTGAAAGACACCATATAAACCCTGCTGATGATCAAGCAGTCGGCGGCTTTAACCTCGAAGAAGAATTTAATAAAATGAGAGGGCTTTTTAAAGGAATAGCTGCTCTTATGTGGATTGTAGGCGTAGGAACGCTTCTGGCTGGTGTAATTGGAGTAAGTAACATCATGCTTATTATTATTAAAGAAAGAACAAAGGAGATTGGCATTCAAAGGGCTTTAGGAGCAACACCGGCAAAAATTATTAGCCAAATTATTATGGAATCTGTGTTTCTAACTGCATTTGCAGGATACATAGGTATGGTTTTTGGAGTCTTTTTAATCGAAGCCATCAATTATTTGCTCGAAACGTCAGGTGCAAATACCGATATGTTTAAACATCCCGGAGTGGATTTTAATATAGCTATTTCAGCTTTAATTATACTTGTTGTTTCAGGCATTTTTGCAGGAATGATACCTGCGCAAAGGGCAATAAGCATTAAACCGATCGATGCACTTCGCGATGAGTAATTGGAATCTATTATGGTCATCAGAATTACCTTTTTAACTTCAGGCACTAAATAAAATATTAATATAAAATCAATTAAAATGAAGCGTGTACTCAGAATAACCCTAATTGTAATTGTTTTGGTAATTTTTATATCAACCATTGTTTTTCTTTACAAGAAATCTCAGGAGAAACCAAAAATTTATAAAACAGAAAAAGCATTTATTACAAATATTATAAAAAAGACTGTGGCTACAGGCTCTGTTGTTCCACGTAAAGAAATTGAAATTAAGCCTCAGATATCTGGTATTATTGATGAAATTTATGTTGAAGCAGGTAAAATAGTCAGAAAAGGCGATCTACTAGCTAAGGTTATTATCATTCCTGATATGTTAAGTATTAACAATGCTGAATCGAGACTCAAACAAGCAAAACTCAAATTGCAAGATGTTGAAATAGTATACAACAGACAAAAAGAATTATTTCAAAAAAGTGTAATTGCTAAAGCAGAATTTCAAAAAAACGAAATCGAATATAGCAGTGCAAAAGAGGAAGTTGAGGCAGCAGAAAATAATCTTGAATTGCTTAAAGAAGGTGTTTTAAAGAAATCGGGCAAAGCAACAAACACATTAATCAGATCCACAATCGAAGGTATGGTATTGAGTGTTCCAGTTGAAGTCGGAAATTCAGTAATAGAAAGCAATGCTTTTAATGCCGGCACTACCATTGCAATTGTTGCAGATATGAACGATATTATTTTTAAAGGAAAAGTAGATGAAACCGAAGTTGGAAAAATAAGGCAAGGAATGGATTTGATGTTGCGCATTGGAGCAATTGAAACGGATACTTTTTATGCTACTCTTCAATATATCGCACCAAAAGGTGTTGAAGAAAATGGAGCGATTCAATTTGAAATAAAAGCTGATGTTAAGTTGAAACCTTCGCAATTTATTCGTGCCGGATACAGTGCAAATGCAGATATTGTACTCGATAGAAAAGATAAAGTATTGGCAATTAAGGAAAGCTTGATTACTTTCAAAGACGATTCAGCCTTTGTTGAAGTGGAGACCTCTCCTCAGGTTTTCAAAAAGATAAATATTAAAACAGGCCTCTCAGATGGAATTAATATTCAGATTCTTACTGGTTTAGATACTACTAAATTAATAAAAGCAGGGCTAAAAGAAGATGAACCTGTTAAATTGGCCAATAAATAAACACAAATAAACAACTACTAAACAGTTATTGCTTAAGGAAATCAAGAAATTATCACCTGAGCAATTTTAACAATGTCCAGAAGTAGAAAATACTACTTTTGGACATTTTTAATAAATCTGTATCACGTATTTAATTTTAACATTAGTTATAATTTCATAAATAAGTATTTAATTATATGATTAAAAGCATTTTAATTTTATTTTTCCTCCTTTTATCCGGAGCACTTATTTCGCAAGATTCAATAAAAACAGCACAAGCAGTGCGAATTACCATTTCACCTATAATAGATGGAGTTTTGGACGATGATTGTTGGAAAGGAGTTGAACCTGCTTCAGATTTCATACAACTAAGACCAAATAACGGCAAAAAAGCAAGCTATCCTTCTAAAGTAAAAATAGTTTATGATAATCAAGCTATTTATATTGGAGCAATGTTATACGATCCTGCACCGGATAGTATTATGAAACAGTATACTCCTCGTGACGAAATAAATGTTTCGGATTATTTTGGAATATATATTGATCCATATAATAATGGATTAAATGCTTTT
This sequence comes from Bacteroidota bacterium, assembly GCA_025361565.1. Lineage (GTDB taxonomy): Bacteria > Bacteroidota > Bacteroidia > Bacteroidales > NBLH01 > NBLH01. The sequence goes on from JANYKN010000116.1 coordinate 221,570, forward strand.
GGATTTTTTGTAACCCCGGTGAATGTTCAGGTAGATATGGCCGCATCAAGCGATGGCAATGAAGATGGAAATTGGAATGCTGTTTGGAAAAGCTCAGTTAAAATTACGGATAGTGGATGGGTTGTAGAATATAAAATCCCATATTCGGCATTGCGATTTCCAAAAACAGATGTTCAGGTCTGGGGTTTAAATTTTTTCAGGAATATTGCACGCTACCGCGAAAATAGCAGTTGGAGTTTTATTGATAATGAAAAACAAGGCTGGGTTCGTCAACAAGGAGTGCTAAAAGGAATAAGCAATGTTGTACCACCGCTCCGTTTATCTGTTACGCCTTACATATCAACATATCTTGAAAAAAATCCAAATAATGAGAACTGGACTAATTTTTATAGGGCAGGAATGGATTTAAAATATGGCATAAATGAAAGCTATACGCTTGATATGATGCTTATTCCTGATTTTGGCCAAGTCCAGTCTGATGATGTGGTATTGAATCTTAGCCCGTTTGAAATTTTTTATGACGAAAAAAGGCAATTCTTTATTGAAGGCAATGAATTATTTAATCGAGCAAACATTTTTTATAGCCGACGAATTGGAAACACACCCACGAAATTCTATAATGTTGAAGAACAGCTTTCTGCAAATGAAGTAATAGAAAAAAATCCGTCCGCATCGCAGCTCATCAATGCCACTAAAATATCAGGGAGAAACACAAATGGTCTGGGAGTTGGCTTTCTTAATGCAATGACCATAAATACTTATGCTAAAATCAAGGATACTTTAAATGGAGGTGAACGAGAATTTATGACTGAACCTTTTACCAATTATAATGTACTTGTTTTTGATCAATCATTAAAAAACAGTTCTTATGCTAGTATAATCAATACAAATTATTCACGCTTTGACGATAAATATTATGCTAATGTTACAGGAACAGAATTTCTATTGAACAATAACAGCAAAACATATTCCATATTTGGATCAGGTGCATTAAGTCAGATTTTCAACAAAAATTCAAAAGCTGATTTAGGTTTTTATTCCCATTTAAGCTTTTCAAAAACAAGCGGTCAGTTTCGTTTTTCTTTAAACAATCGGATTGAAAGTGACACCTATAACCCCAATGATTTAGGATATATTATGAATCCAAATGAAATTTCTTCAAGCATCAACCTATCGTATAATTTCTACAAACCATTTGGACGTTTTTTAAATTTTTATAACAATCTAACCTTTTGGCATGCATCACTTTATAGGCCATATAAATATACTGGTTTTGAAATTTATTTAAATTCCAATGCAACTTTCAGGAACCATTTTACTGTTGGGTATTTTATTGGTATTGTTCCTATCGAATCACATGATTATTTTGAAGCAAGAGTGCCAGGACGCTTATTTATTAGGCCCGCATCAATTCATTTTGAACCATGGATTTCGACAGATTTCAGAAAGGAACTCGCATTGGAAATACAGCTTGGAATTTCGCCAACAAATAGTATCAGCCAAAGTAAGCTTAATATTAGTATAGCTCCTAGATTTAAGCCAAATGACAGGTTACTTTTTGTCCTACAAATGAATTTATCAGATAATAAAAACGATCTTGGATATGTAGATAATACTATGAATGAGGACACTATATATTTTGGAAGAAGGAATGTTATTGAGTTGGAAAACACAATTGAGGCACGATATATTTTCACTGAAAATGCTTCATTAAGTTTCAATTTAAGACATTATTGGTCAACTGTAAAATATGATAAATTTTACACATTAAATTTAGATGGGACACTAGATAATGATGATAAATACAATGGGAATTCGGATATAAATTTCAATTATTTCACAATAGATGTAGCCTATCGATGGATTTTTGCGCCTGGAAGTGAACTTTCATTGGTTTGGAAAAACTCAATTAACACAGATTCAAATGAAATTGAAAAACATTATTTTAAAAATTTAACGAATACATTGGGTTTACCACAAACAAATAGTTTCTCGTTACGTGTTTTGTATTATTTAGATTCTCAATATTTTAAGAAAAAACAGCTTAAGTAAACTTAATGATATCGACAACATTTAATATCCATACTGGAAATAGGTTAACTACAACAATAACGCTAGGTTTATATAATTTAATTATGCTTTAACTTTTCAATTTATTTGTCTTGCGATATTTTTCATTGATTTATGACTTAAGTCTTAAAAAATAACGAATAAAAAATCTATTTTTGCCCATATTCAAATAATAATCCAAATAATTATGATGAAAAAAATATTATTTCGTGCTTTATTAAGTTTAATTTTAATTGTATTTAGCTTAATAAAGATAGATGCTTGTACAAATTTTTTAATTACAAAAGGCGCCACTGTTGACGGTTCATGCATGATTTCGTATGCAGCTGATTCACATGTACTTTTTGGAGAACTTTATTACTGGCCCGCAGCAAATTATCCTGAAGGAAGTATGCTGGATATCTATGAATGGGATACTGGCAAGTATCTTGGTAAAATCAAACAAGTAGCACATACATTTTCAGTTGTTGGAAATATGAACGAAAATCAGGTTTCTATCGGCGAAACCACTTATGGTGGAAGAGAAGAGCTTGTTGATCCCAGTGCTATTATGGATTACGGGAGTTTAATATATATTGCATTACAAAGGGCTAAATCAGCTCGTGAAGCAATTAAAATCATGACCGATTTAGTTGCTGAATATGGATATGCAAGTGAAGGTGAGTCTTTTTCAATTGCCGACCAAAATGAAGTCTGGATAATGGAAATGATTGGAAAAGGTCCTGGAAACAAAGGGGCAGTTTGGGTTGCACAAAGAATTCCTGATGGATACATCTCAGGTCATGCAAACCATGCAAGAACCAGGCAGTTTCCGCTTAACGATCCTACCAATTGTTTGTATGCTTCAGACATTTTCACTTTTGCCAAGGATAAAGGTTACTATGACAAAGATAAAAAAAATGAAAATTTCAGCTTTGTTGATGCTTATGATCCGATGACTTTTGATGGTATGCGCTTTTGCGAAGCCAGAGTTTGGGCAGGTTTTAGAAAATTTAACTCAAAAATGGACATGTATCAGAATTATGCTACAGGCGAAAATGCAAATAACGCTATGCCATTGTGGATCAAACCTGATAGAAAACTAACAGTCCAGGATGTAATGTCATTGATGCGCGACCATTATGAAGGTACAGTGCTTGACATGACTCAAGATGTAGGTGCTGGCCCATTTAAGAATCCTTATCGATGGAGACCATTAACATGGAGCGTCGATAGTGTTGAATATTGCAATGAACGTGCTACTTCAACTCAGCAAACAGGATTTTCATTTATTGCCCAAAGCAGAAATTTTTTACCAAATCCTGTTGGCGGTATTATATGGTTTGGTGTTGATGATGCTTCAAGCACTGTATATACTCCTATGTATTGTGGAATTACAAGAGTTCCTGAATCATTTGCAGTTGGCAATGGTTCTATGATGGATTTTTCACCTGATGCTGCATTTTGGGTATTTAATCAAGTAAGCAATTTTGCATATACCCGATATAGTTTAATTCATCCTGAAATTCAAAAACTACAACAAGAACTTGAAAACAAATATGTAGCATATAGTGCAGGTGTAGATAAAGCTGCTGCAGAATTATATAAAAAAGACAAGAACCTTGCTGTTGAATATTTAACTGATTTTTCTGTTAATCAGGGAAATTATACAGTAAAAACATGGCAAGGATTATATGCCTACCTGTTTACTAAGTACATGGATGGAAATGTGAAAACAAAGAAAGCTGTACCTGAAAATTATAAATATGTTACACCAACAATTGAACAGCCAGGATATGGTGACGACTATTACCGTGCAATTATCAATCAAAAAGGTGAGCATTTTAAGGTCAAAAAAGAAGAAGCGAAACATTAAGATTAAAAACTACTTTATTTAATACCAAGCCATACAAATTGAATTTGTATGGCTTTTTTTATTAAATATATCTATAAATATTCCTTTCCAAAAACCACTTCAAATCTCAAATGCGATTGGATTGCGCATCTCGTCATTTTCCTTTATCAGCAGCCAAAAGTAATAAAGAACGTTCAATCGCAAATTCATCTAATTCCAACAATAAAAAAATGGTATAATTTCTGCAATACAATAATTTAGTTGATATCAAACCATTTAATTATAAAATCAGATTCCAAAATCATTAAACATCTCTTTTATTCAATTGATGGATTGTGATAACAAGATTGAATTTAAAATACAAACTTGAGAGTTATAAGGTACTTCCATATCATTATTTTATTGATACTGATTTTCAGTATGGATATGCTATATTCGCAGGCACCAAAAAATCTTTATGTAGCAAAACGTGTTTTTGAATCTCCTGATATTGATGGTTTTATTGGCGAAGATATTTGGAATATGGCTGATATAGATAGCTTAAGTGTTCAATACGCTCCTTATAATGGTAAAAAGCCTTCAAAAAAAACTGAATTCCGAATCTTATATGATGACAAGGCGCTTTATATAGCAGCTTATTTGTATGATAATCCAGATTCAATCCGCTCAGGGCTGGGTAGGCGGGATGACGCTTTTGACATGAATGCAGATCAGTTTATTGTTGATATAGGACCATATGATGATGGAATTAACTCCTTTTCTTTCATGGTTTCAAGCTCCGGAGTACAATCCGATTTTAAAAATTACTATGACACAAGAGATTTAAGTTGGGACGCAGTCTGGAAAAGCAGAACCAGAATACTTGACAGAGGATGGGTAGTTGAAATAAGAATTCCTTATTCCGCCATCCGTTTTTCAAAAAATATTTTTCAGGTTTGGAGTTTAAATATATTTCGTCTAATCAAACGAAAAGAAGAAACTTGCTCATGGAACTTTGTTGATCGTGAAATTTCTGGAGTAATAAATCAATCTGGTCAACTTATTGGAATTGAAAACATTAAAGCTCCACTTAGATTATCTCTATCACCCTGGGCCAGCACCAATACGGAAAGAGGACCAGCATTGAATAAATGGCAACAGAATTACAATGCTGGTATTGATCTTAAATATGGTATTAACCAGGCTTTTACTCTTGATGCCTCTTTATTTCCCGATTTTAGCCAAGTAGAATATGATGATGTAGTTTTAAATTTGAGTCCTATCGAAACAAAATATGATGAACATAGGCAATTTTTTAATGATGGGGCAGAAATGTTTTCAAAAGCCAATATTTTTTATTCAAGAAGAATAGCCTTGATTCCAGAAAAATATTTAAGCATAGCTGGTGGTTTGCAAAAAAATGAAATTATAATAGAAAATCCAGCGCAACTTGATATAATAAATGCCATAAAACTTACCGGACGGACCAGTCAAAAGTTAGGCTTGGGATTTGTAAACACTATGAGTAAGCCAGGATTTGCAACATTTAAAGATACTTTAACAGGATTACAAAGACAAGTTGAAACACAATCTTTTACTAATTACAATGTATTTGCATTGGATAAATCGCTTCAAAACAATTCATTTATTAGCATTATCAATACCAATTTGTCCAGAGACAATATGAAATATGTCTCAAATGTAACTGGCACAGAATTCAAATTTTCCAATGATGGAAACTCATATGCAATTAGCGGAATTGGTGCACTTAGTCAGTTATTTGATACTATTAATGGTATTGAACTTGGTTTTAAATCTAACTTTTATATTGATAAGACAAGTGGTAAATTTCTTTTTCGCTTGGGCAATGAAATAATAAGCGAAAATTATAATCAAAACGACATGGGTTATTTACCCTGGGTAAATGAAATTTCCAGTTTTTCAAAATTTGAATACAATATATATCAACCTTTTTGGGAAATTTTGAGCTGGAAAAATTATATTGAAGCAAGATATACAAGTTTATATAAACCACAATCATTTGTTGATTTTAAAACAAGCATCAATACTGAGATATTATTTTCGAACCAGTTTAATTTAATCATTTATGGATTTTGGAGGCCTAAGGGAAATCATGATTATTACGAAGCAAGAGAACCCGGACAAGTTTTTATTAAGGCTCCCTCCTATTCTGGTTTTGTTAAAATAAATACAGATCCTCGCAAAATGCTATCTGCAAGTGTTTTTTATCGATATTGGGGAAATACAGCCAAAATAGGAATGGTTTGGAATACCATTGGAGTCTCTCCATATTTGCGAATTCAAAGCCGTTTTCAGGTTGGACTAGATTTATTTTATGACAAGTTCAATAATTCAATAGGACATGTTTATACAATTAATGACAGTATATATATGGGGAAGAGGGATTTACAATCTTATTCCAACACACTTACAATCATATATTCATTTACAAATAAAGCATGGCTTAATCTTAAAGTCAGGCATTACTGGTCAACAGCGGTTCACAATAAATATTACTTATTAAATAATGAGGGGAAATTAGAATCATCAGATAAAATTCCTTATAATGCGGATATTGATTTTCAGATGCTTAATCTCGATTTCGCAATCAAATGGGAATTTGCCCCCGGAAGTCAACTTTCAATTGGCTGGAAAAACTTGTTTTCCAAAAAGGGTATTCCATCAACCAACGACTACTTTTCCACAATAGATAATATGTTAGAAAGCCCCAATTATAATAGCTTTTCCATTCGTCTCCTCTATTATTTCGATTTCCTTTACTTAAAAAAGAATGAAAGCACCAATTATTAAAACTTGTTATACTTCATTATTTCATAGAAAACATTTCTTTTATCACAGAATTCTTTACTTTCATCAAGTAATAGTAGGAAAAAGACAATAAGGATGCAAAATAAACCGTTTAGCTAGGCAAACAATGTTTTTTTTCTTAAATTTGTATTATAAACTTAAATTATCGATATTATGAAACTTAAACACATTTCTGCTTTAATTCTATTTTTGTTTGTATTTTCTTTTGCAGGTATAAGCCAGGTTGAAGACGAAGAAGTTCAAATGTTTTCATTTAGCAATTCTAGAGGCATTGGATCTGCAAACGTGCATGATTTTGGAGTAATTAAAAATCTGCCTGCAACTTTCCTTATTGAGTTGCAAAATACTGGAACAACAGACATGAAAGTTGGAAGACTTACTCTCCCAACAGGAGTTGGTGTTACTCTTATTAAAGAAACTATTAAACCAGGTGAAAAGGGTGGTATCTTAGTTACCATTGATCCTAAATACATGGATAAAGGTGATTTTAATAAACAGGTAATCCTTTCTACTACTACTGTAAGCGACAAAGGTGTAATAACTACAAAAACAGCTGCATACGGATTAAAAGGACAGGTATTGTAGTCATATAAAGTAACTTAAAAAAACCATCCAATCTTTGGATGGTTTTTTTTTGTCTAGAAATGATTCAAATGGAAAAATGAATGCTTATTTTTTAATTATAATATGGTACCTTTTCTTTTAATTTCTTAATTGGAATTATATTCACATTATGATAATAATATTTAATAATATCATCAAATTTGCAGCCTTTTTTTGCCATATTCATTGCCCCTTCCTGACACATTCCAACACCATGACCATATCCTCTTCCTGAAAAAACTAATTGCTCCCCATTAGGTTTAATGCTAAAAAAAGTTGAACGGAGATTTAATCCTGATCGAATAGTTGTAAGTCTAATTTCCTGATTTTCTACCGTATATGAAATTTTTCTGGATAATTGCTCAAAACTCAATGAATCCAAGGGGATCGTATCCGGAATATGAATTGATTTTTCTTTTAAAAAGCTAATAAATTCTTTTGCATCTATAATTTTTGTCCAAGTTGCTTGCCTTTGATCCATACAAAATTGATCTTGAATAGACCTTAAATAGGAAACTTTATTCGTCCAAACATCTTCTGAATTATTTGTTTGCCCTCCACAATTCGCACTAAAAACAGAAGAAATTAGTTCATTGTTTTCATCTACCACAACCATAGCATCTGTATTAGTAACAGCTTTTTGTATTAAAGGATTCAATGTGCTCTTTCCTTTATATGCCTGACAATGAACTCCATCGCATAAGTTAAATCCATCAGGTTTGTGTTTTTCAGGATTTTTAAGCGCATATGTACGGCAAATTACTGCCTGGTTTTTATAATATTCCAATTCAGCTTTAGACCCACTTTCGGCCTCAACTACAGCTGATAAATAATCAGATAATCCAATTTGATTAACCGGAACCATATTTTTTTCTTTAACAGAAAACTTAATATTGCCTTGATAAATCCGGGCATCCATCTTCGGTTCAATGATTTTCAAAGTAAGCTCACAATTCTTTTTTGAATTAGTTTGATCATGGCTTTTTTCATATTTATATTTTTTATCTGTAATTATCAAATTCTGGTATAAACCAAAATCTCTTTTTGCATTGCTTACATTAATATATCCTTTGGTATAGTTTAGTATGATGGAACGCCCTTTTTTTAAACGATAAACTGTTCTATTTTCTGACTTTATTTTATATTTTCCTGACGAGGCTTCGATCAATAGCTTTTTGGGATTTCTATCATTCAATATTCCAATATCAATTTTTTGAGCATTTAATTGGTCTGCAATAAAAATGGAAATGATTGCAAATAATAATTTCAGAAATTTCATTTATGATACGATTTTGCGTTAAATTCCTTATTTTACAATTGATTTTAAATCATGAACAATAATTTCAGCAGTCCTTTTTGATGCTCCAATTTCGCCTAACTTATCTTTTAATAATTTATAATTATCAAGCATTTGATTTCTATAAATTTTATCGTTTAACAATCTGTCAAGTTCAATTTTAATTAATTGTTCCAGATTATTTTGAAGCAACTCCTTTACTATCTCCTTGTCCATTATGATATTTACAAGTGAAAAGAATTTTACTTTGATAAAATATTTTCCAATATCATACTGAAATTGAATCATTTTATAAACAACAATCTGGGGGATATTAAACAATGCAGCTTCAAGCGTTGCTGTGCCTGAAGTTACAATTGCTGTATGCGCATGTTTAAGTAAATCATAAGTTTGGTTAAATACCACTTTCACAGGCAAATTGCCAATGATCGGTTGGTAAATTTCCATATTAAATGATGGAGCTCCTGCAAGCACAAATTGATAATCGGGATATTGATTGACCATTTTAAGCATTTCTGGCAAAATGATACTAATCTCTTGTTTTCTGCTGCCCGCAAGTAATGCAATTATTGGTTTCTCGTTTAGTTTGTTATTTAAAATAAAGTCCGAACTATTTTGCAGTAGTAGTTTTTTCTTTTCTATTTCGTCAAGTAATGGATTTCCGACATATTCAACTGGATAATCATATGTTTTATAAAAATCTTTTTCAAAAGGAAAAATAACAAACATTTTATCAATATTTCTCTTTATTTTCCAAGCTCTTGATTTTTTCCATGCCCATATTTTTGGCGAAATATAATAATAGGTCTTAATTTGATTTTCATGCGCAAATTTTGCAATGCGCAAATTAAAACCAGGGTAATCGACAAGAATAAGTATATCTGGCATAAATTCAAGCAGATCAAACTTGCAGATTTTAAAATTTTGCTTTATCGACCAAATATTTTGCAGAACTTCTATCATACCCATAAAAGCCAAATCCCTGTAATGTTTCACAAGGGTTCCACCTTCACTTTGCATTAAATCACCACCCCAGAATCTGAACTCTGCATTTGAATCAAGCAATTTTATTTCTTTCATCAAATTTGAAGTGTGCAAATCTCCCGATGCCTCACCAGCAATTATATAGTATTTCATAGGAAAGTTTTAAGATTTATTTTGAAAAAGGACTGTTCTTATTGAATTTACCACAAAAAAATATTAATATTTGATAGGGTTTTACACAAATCAACATCCAAATAATTAAACCAGCTCTAATAAAACATCATTTTTGCACTTTCAAAAAATCTTTATAATTATTAATTGTACTTATATTCTTTCACACTATGTAGCATATTTAAGAATAACAAAAAGAAGCAAATAAATCAGTGATGCAATACTAATACCTTCAGCTGCTCTAAGTTGAGATTTTAATCTGAAATAGAAATACAACAAAAAATTAGGTACAATTGCAAATCCTATTAATTTGTTATATAGGCCATACAAAAGAGCTTGCTTAAGAAATAGGCCAAGGTCTCCTGGTTGCAAATAAAAATAAAGTATAAAAATTGCTAAAATTGGAACGATCAGGCCAATGAAAAGTCCGACTTTTTCAGAATTAATTTTATCTATTTTTTTAGTTTCCATAAATAATTTAAAAATTCCATTTTTTTAATTCATTCAAAACATGGTAGGAGGTTAAATCTACTTCGATTGGAACAATTGAAACATAATTATTAAAAAGTGCCCATTCATCAGTATCTTCAGCAAGAGGTTCCATGTTTGAAAATTGTCCGGTAAGCCAAAAATAATCTTGTTTTGATGGATTTGTACGCTGATCGAATTCCTCAATCCATTTTCCTTTTGTTTGTCTGCAAATTTTTATGCCTACAATTTCATTAAGGTCCAAATCAGGAATATTCACGTTTAAACAAGTATGATCAGGTATCCCATTTTCAAACACTTTAGCAATTATAATTCTTACATAATGAGATGATGCAGTAAAATCGGCATCTGAAGAGTGATTAAGCAAAGAAAAACCAATAGAAGGAATTCCATGCATACTTCCCTCTCGCGCAGCTGCAACGGTTCCAGAATAAATTGCACTTACTGAGGCATTAGAACCATGGTTAATCCCTGAAATAATTAAATCGGGCTTTCGTTTAAGTACTTTATGAAGTGCCAGTTTTACACAATCAGCAGGAGTTCCGCTGCAACTATATAACAAATGTCCATTATCGCTCTTATGCGATTTTAAAAATAATGGTATATTTAAACTCACGGAGTGAGACATTCCCGATTGGCCTTTTTCAGGAGCAACCACAACCACTTCACCAAACTCTTTTGCAATTTCGGTTAAATACGAAATTCCTTTCGCCTGAAAACCATCATCATTGGTTACCAAAATCAGTTTTCTTGCATCTTTTTCCATAATTCTACAATTTGTAGTGCAAAGATATCAAAGATAAACTGTTTCACAATCTGAGTTTATTGTTTGGGATTGATAATATATTTTCAAAATTCTTATTCAAATATTAAGAATATTCTTATAATTATTTCACCATATCACCAAAACTTGCCCTTAATTTTACTGTAGTGAGTACTTTTTTTGTGTATAATGGAAAATCTGCATTCATAATCCAGTTATAGTAACCGGGTTCTTTTTCAAAAACTGATTCTACAGTTTCACCTTTATGCTTGCCAAAATTGAATGTTTCTTTATTTTGCTCATTAAACAATACCATTCCTGCAAAATCAGCTGTATTCATTTGTGATGAAAATTTTGATATATGGCCAACATCATTTTTTAGGTCATCATATTTTTCTATTTGCGCCTTTAAAACTTCATAAGTAGCTATAACATCTGCTGTGGCTGAATGTGCATTTTCATGTTCTTTGTTGCAATAAAAACGATATGCTGCTCCAAGTGTACGTGGTTCTTTTTTAAAGAATATTACCTGAACGTCAATTAATTTCCTTTTTTTAATATCAAAATCAATATCTGCTCTCAGGAATTCTTCAACCAACAATGGAACATCAAATTTATTTGAATTATAACCTGCTAAATCACAAATATCAATAAATTGATTTATTTCTTTTCCAAGTTCAGCAAAACTTGGTTTATCAGCTACATCTGCATCGTAAATTCCATGTATTTTTGAAGCTTTCTCCGGAATTGGAATGGTTGGGTTTACCCGCCATGATTTTATTATCTCAGTTCCGTCTGGCGCTACTTTTAGAATTGATATTTCTACTATTCTGTCTTTAGTTACGTTAATACCCGTAGTTTCAAGATCGAAAAATGCAATTGGTTTACTTAAGTTTAAGATCATTTCAGAACATTTAAGAAGAAATTTTAAATCAGAATAAATAGAAACAAGCTGCAAAAGTAGCATTTAATCAATGCGAGAGAAATAATAATGCAGATTATTTATAAGGCTAAAAAGAAAAACAAACTTTAATTTGTATCTTTTCTATTTAGATAAATCTTTATCTCTTTTTGGGGATTCAAATAATAATTCTCATCCAGGGTTATTTTTTTTCTAAACGGTTTGAAATTCTCTGAGTTTATTTCAAGAATATATTCACCTGGAGACAAGGCAAGTATAAATGAATTATTACGTTTATCAAATGAATAAATCCCATAGGTTTCGTTCGATTTATATGCGGTAAGAGATAATTCTTGAAATTCACTAACAAATGGAGTTTTTTCATTGTTCTCATCAATAAAAACCTGTGCTTTAATAATTAGAAACTCAGGATCTTTATCTAAAAAAATCACTTTATAAATATCGAAATCACCCAATGAATTTCTGTCCACAGTTGAAATATAGGCATATCGTTCATCTTGTGTGAAAGCAATGTTTTTGTTGTCGTATGCATTATTTATCGGATAACCAAAATTTACAGGAGCCGACCAGGTTTTTCCAATTGTATCATAAGTAGAATAGTAAACGTCATAACCTCCGATTGAGCCATGACCTTTTGACGCAAAATATAATTTCTTCCCATCTAAAGAAAGATTTGGATAATTGTCATCAGAAGAAGAATTGATAAGTTTTCCCATATTAATAGCTGGACCCCAAATACCTTCAGGAAGATTAAAACAATAATAAATATCAAATCCACCAAATCCTCCAGGTCTGTCGCTGGCAAAGTACATAATTTGACCATCGGGCGAAATACAAGCTCCTTCTTCGCGATACTCGGAATTGACTTTGGTGCCTGGATTTTCTAATTCACGGAATAAGCCCTTACTTCTTTGACTTTGATTAATGTCTTCAAAACCGCTAACCTGATTGTAATGAACAAATAATTCGTTACCAGATGGTGATAATCCAGCTACAAATTCATCATTTACAGTATTTACCAAATTACCGGCAAGTTTTGATTGCTCCCATAAAGTAGATGGTGAGTTTTTTTTACTTACATAAATATCAAAATTATTATTTCTCTTAGAACTATATACTAATAAATTTTCCAGGGATGTTATATAAGGATTGATATCTGCATATTTACTATTAATTTGTGGGCCTAAATCCATAAGAATAACATTGAGCGGACTTGCAGCAAGTCGTTTTGCATTCTCAAATTTTTCCAGTTCAATTTTGGCTTCCTTTTTTAACTTGATGTTTTTTTCTTTCTCCATGTATTCCATCAGTAATTTTACAGCTAAATCATATGATCCATTATAATAATAAGATTGAGAAAGCATATAATATACTTCAGGTTTAACCGATTTATCAGCATCAATAATATATTCGAGGTAGGGAATTGCTTTTCTTTGTTCGGTTTGGCTTTTCAGGAAATCCTCTGCCAATCTATAGCAAGCATCAAGACTATAACCACGATTTTTAATAAACAATGCTTTTTTATCATCATCATTTTTAATATCCTGGGCACTAATATGGTTTGATGCTAAAATTAGAATAATAAAAATCCTTATAAATCTTTGCACTACCATCATTAATCGTAAATTTTACAATACAGTTTTCAAAACTAAATAGTTGCGACAAATTTATAAAAAAAGATAAATAAAAAAAGTAAAGAATTTTTAATTAGATTCATCCATGTTATTGATTATGCACCATTAGACGATATGGATAAAATTGCTAATCATGGAGATAATATAATAAAAAAGGCCGGAATGACCGACCTTTTCATCTATAAAATCAATTATTAAGAGTTAATCATCATTGGCATTAATAACATAAGCTCATCTTCGGTAGTGTTGTCTTTATCTAATGGAAGAATTAGTCCAGCCCTGCTAGGATCTGATAATTCGAAAACTACACTGCTTGAATTTATGTTTAGCAATATTTCTGTGAGAAATACAGATTTAAAACCAATTTCCATTTCTTCGCCATCATACTGGCAATTTAATTTTTCGTAAGCTGAAATTGAAAAATCAATATCCTGAGCAGAAATAATCAATTGATTGGGTTCTAGCTTTATCTTAATTAAATTGCTGGCCTGGTTCGAAAAAACAGCTACACGCTTAATTGTATTTGCAATTGCCAACCTGTCGGCTATAACTTTATATGGATTATTTGTTGGTATTACTGCATCATAAGTTGGATACTCGCCTTCGACTAAACGACAGATTAACTGATATCCGTTAATACTAAAAAATGCATTGTTTTTATCAGTTTGAAGGGTAATTTCAGTTTCATCGGAAGGAAGAATGTTCTTCAATAATGAAGCGGGTTTCTTTGGCAAAATAAATTTGGCAGAACTTGCAAGTTTAACATCCAATCTGCGATAACGAACTAATTTATGCGAATCGGAGGCTACAAATGTGATACTTTCTGGAAGAATTTCAATAAAAATACCATTCATTACTGGCCTTAATTCATCGTCAGCAGTAGCAAATAGCGTTTTATTGATTCCAACAGAAAACATATTGGAACTTAATTTTAAGCTGGTGCTATTTTCTTCCTGTATTTCAGGTAATTGTGGAAAATCCTCACCATTCTGACCAACAATTGAAAACTTACCATTTTCACTTAGTATTTCAACCTTCAAGGTATCCATATCAATTTCAAAAGTTAAAGGTTGCTCAGGAAACTCTCTTAACATGGTGGTTAGCCTGCGGGCTTCAAGCGCAATAATTCCTTCACCTTCAGCATTGTCAAGTTCAATCCTGGTAATCATAGTGGTTTCCAAATCGGTAGCTGTAATCACAAGCTCCGAGTTCTGAAGGTTAAATAAGAAATTATCTAAAATGGGCAAAGTATGCTTGCTGCTAATCACTTTATTTATAGAAGCTAAATGACCTAACAACTCTGTACTTGAAATAACAAATTTCATCGACTTTTAATTTAGTTATTGTGTGATTAATATCAATTATGAATGTGCAAAATAAATAAATTTTAGGTTCTTTTTGAATATCCTTTTCATTTTTTTATTTGCATTTTGATAAATTATCGCTACATCTGGCTGCACGGAATAAAAAAACTTATCAACAATGATAAAATTATTTACTTCTTAATTGTAATTGGACTGAAAAAATCTTTTAAATTATAAGTTTCGGGTTGGAAATTGAATGCGCCTTTGCCATCTTTCCATACTGATAATTTTAAAATTGACAATTCAGGTATTATCTGAATCATTTGAAGGTTAACATCTTTGAGACAAGAAGAAGTAGCCATAATATCCCATGATTTAGCTGGATCGAGTTGTGTTTTATTATCAAAAGAACGTATTGTATTATCATATCTTGTACAATAACGATGTTCATTATTCCGCGAAATAGGATAGTTTGCGGCATAAAGAATATCTCCTTCAATTTTATCGTCAAAATCTGAATTTCTGAATGTAAAATAGGGTTTGTCAGGACCAAGTTCTGCCACCATTGCTATTAAACTGTCAGCTCCAGCAGTAGACGGAGCCATTGCGGTTAAAATATATCCACTGGCATAACCATCTTTATTTTTTAAAATAACTGATTTTAGATCGTTTACATCATTTTTTCCGCTTCCATCAAAGTCTTTTTGCTCTAGCGCTTTTCTGATTGAAAACCAAACAGGCTCATATTTTGAGAATTTCTTTACATCAAACTTATCGTACATTACATGTTGAAAAACTGATAATCCGCTTTTATTAGTTCCGGATAAAGCACCTATGTTACCAATGTACCCAATTGTCAACCAAGGTTGTTCATCCTTTTCGGAAGGAATACTAATTAAAATAAGGTTATTATTGATTAGTTTGCTAGCTGCAGTCCAGTCAAGATTACGTGTGATAATTGATTTTCCTTTTAATTCTGTGTTCTGTGTTGCACTGCCCCAAGCCATTAAACTTGAACAACCATTTGATAATTCATTACTTTTTGTCAGTGCCTGCAAATCCAGAAAAGAGTTTGCAATAATAATATCAATATAGCTGAAATTGTCAACATTTACGCCAGCAGAATCCATGCCATCAACAATTCCTTTACACTCTTCAATATATTTAGCATCTATCTTTAAGAATTGATTGGAAGCGACTATTTTTTTTGCTGTAGCAAGATTTTGCTTCATTGCTTTTCCAACATAACCATCGTAAACCATTTTTATTTTGTCACCCAGGATATAACCATATGCAAAACCTCTTTCCTTATGAGTTCCCCAAACCTTTAAAATAGTAGTATAATCATTTTTTGAAATAATTTCTCCATTTACATTTAATATGTGCTTAGGTTTTTCAATCGTTGTAATTTCATCTTCAATATCATTTTGAATTTCTTTTTCTTCCTGGCTGAGAAAGTATGGTTTGGCTGAAAGAACCAAAAGCGCTACTGAAGCAATTATAATAGTTAAAATAATGATTTTTTTCATTCTCTAATGTTTAAAATTTTCCTAATCAATTAAAAAACTACAATTGAGTATTAGTTATACAAAATTAGCAAATCTAGTTATCAATTAATTTTAGTTTGATTAACGCTACTTTTTCTTGGTTTAGTGTAAAATGCTTGGTGGTAATTAGCTTCAAAAGCTTTTAAGCAGTATTTATTTTTCAGAAATACTGTTCTTGAAATAGTCTATTTCTTTTATTATTGGGTCAACTGCGAAATAATTAATCACAACTATGGGTTGCCGGTTATTTATAATTCCGTACGCTTTATTCAAATCATATTGATTTTGTTGATTTTGAATTGCTATTGGCAGTAATTTCAATTCAGATTCTTGGCCATTGCTACTTTTGACTTTTATCATATAATTAGCTGATTGCTTAATTACAGAATCGGCTTTTTGCGAGGAAAGTCCATCTGCAACAGACTCAAAATCAATATTTTTAAAATAACTGATATAGCGCGAAACTTTTTCTTTATCAAATTGATATGGCTGATGATTTTGATCGAAAAGATGATAATCTTCACCTTGAATATCTATTTGAAACGAATTGGCAGGTTTTCTAAAATCAAAAAAAATAATGGAGCTTATTTCAGTTGGCTCAAATTGAAAAATTCTTTTATTCCGCCAAAAAACAGGATCAGCCTCAACAAATTTTCGGATATCAGATGTTAAACCAGGTGCAGATACATATATTGGAAGTTCTTCATCTGTCATTAATAGAGTACTTTTTTTATTTTCGTCATAGTTTCCAATATAATAAATTGCCAGCAGGTTTTTATTTTCATAAAAGCTAATTGCAATTCCAGTTTGTTTCAAATGATTCACTATGCTATCATGTTCAATTTCAGGCAATAGAGTGCCAATTTCAAGATTCATGAAAATGCGAAACAATCTTTTAATTGCAACTTCATTGGCATTGTACACTTTATCAACCAACCATTTATTAGCCACTTTGCTGATTTTTACTACATTATTGGCTTGAGTAATGCTAATTTCCGAAATCTGGTCTGTATCCCGAAGATCAATTTCCATTTTTTCGTCATAGGTAGTATGATTTCGGAAAAAACCAAAGTAAATACTTAGCAATGCCATTAAGAATATGGCAACCAAAAGAAATGGTTTTTGTTTCACTCGTCTATTTTTTTATAGAAATGTTAATGGGTTACCAAGATCTGGTATATTTTCTTTTTCTTAAAAAGCTCGCTAATAAACCAAATAAAACGATAATTATTACTGGTAATGCCGTGTTTTCAGCTTTCCAAAATGCTTTTTCTTTAGAAATTTTTTCTTTACTAAGCAACCTCATTTTAATTTCTCTTAACCGAATACTCATCAAGCCTTCATCGTCACACAAATAATTAATGGCATTGAGCATAAAATCCTTATTTCCCTGAAAGGTTTGTTGGGAGTTGACATCAAATCCAATCGGGTAAACTTCACCTTTGGACGAAACTTTATTAACCGGAATATCACCGTCGGATGCAATTATCATTTTTGTTGGCTTGCTTGACTTAATTATTTTTTCATTTGTAAGCGCCAAACCTGAAAGTAAACGGTTCTTGAAATTTGATTCAAACTTACCTTCAAGCAAAACAGCCACAGGGAGTTTTCTGCTTTTGAATTGGGTTTCATCAACTTGTCTCTGAATATTTTCGATAGAAACCTGTGCCGGTGCATATTCAAATTTCGATTTATCGGAAGAAGTAAGTAAAATAAGCTTTTTAACTTCAGGTGATGAATCAACCGTATCAAGAGTGGACCCAAATTCCAACCTTAAAAGATTTAAATATTTATTAATTTCATGCGAATTGTCCGATAAAATTATTGGGAAATATGGCCAGGGTATCAAATCTATTTTTGGCCTTCCATCTGGACCCTGCCTGGTCATTCCAATTGAGGCACATTGAACGTCCTGCAATAATCCTGGGTTTAATCGTACTCCATAGCGAAACAACTGATCATCAAGATTTAAATCCAAAGGCATGGCAACCGTAACAGGCAAATTTCTTAAACTATCCAAATCCATTTTGGCGCCTTCGAGCAACCAAAGCACTTTACCTCCATGCATAATATACTGGTCTATAACTAGTTTGTCGTTTTCGTTAAACCTTTGCATTGGTTTGGCAATGATTATGGCGGCAAACTGATCGAGAATTCCAGGTGTACCATTCATGGTTCCCCTTTGTACTTCATAATATTCCGAAAGAATTGTAGTTATATCCATTACCTGATATTCGTTAAGCTCTCCATGGCCCTCAACAAAAGCAATTTTTTGTTTTTTAGGAGCACTCAATTTCCGAATGGCATTGGTCAACTCGTATTCCATCGATTGGATTGAATTATTTATATTATCCTCACTATCAGAACGATATCTGGGATCATTTTTTAATAAATTAACACCTAAATCTTTTCCTTTGTAAACCACAACTACTCCGGGGAAAACCATTTTTGAGCTTGTTTTGCCTTCTTCTGACGTTTCGTTAGATTCTATTGGAACTAATCCCTTTTCATATAGTTGTTTATACAATCCAAATCTAACTTTTTTATCGGGATTTTCGCTTGGATTGATAAACCTGAAATTAATTTCTTTTTTGCCATGATAGCTGAATTCTTCAAGCAAATCGCTAATTGACCGGCGCATTCTTTTGAATCCAACAGGAAGATCGTCTCCTTCTAGATAAACTTTAACATATACCTGATCATCTATCTCTGAAAGAAGCCTAATGGTCTGTTTAGAAAGTGTATAGCGCCCTTCTGATGTTAGATCAAGCCTAACAATAAGAAACGAAACAATATAATTAAGCAGTAATACAATGATGAATACTGAAATTAGCTGTATGATATTTTGTTTTTTAATTTTTCTTCGATCCATTTGTTCAATTTATTATTGCGGAGTTATCATTTAGAAAGATCCGAATGTTTTCTCTTCAAATTTTAATATACCTTGGTTAGAAAAGGATTACCATTTACGGCTTTCGAGAACAGTTTTAGTTGTAAATAAAAATAGAATAATAACGCTTATAAAATATACAATATCACGTATGTCAAGCACTCCCCTACTCATTGATTTATAATGCTCATTTATTCCTAAATTCAGGATTGTTTCAGATATCCCTTCAAGAAAACTCAAACTGCTGATAGATTCAAAACCTATATAAAAAAAGAAAGATAGTATAACACCTATAAGAAATGCAATTATTTGATTTTCAGCAAGTGAAGATGAAAAAAGGCCAATTGCAACATAAATAGCGGCAAGAAAAAACAATCCTATGTATGAACCCCATGTACCTCCAACATCTAGGTTACCAACTTCACTACCAAGCAGATAAACTGAAATATAATAAATAAATGTAGGGATAAGTGAAAACAATACCAAAACCAATCCTGATAAGTATTTTGCCAATATAATCTGTAAATCGGTAAAAGGTTTGGTAAACAACAATTCAATAGTGCCGGATTTTTTTTCGTCAGCAAAAAGCCTCATGGTAACTGCCGGAACTAAAAAAAGGAAAACCCATGGAGCTAATATAAAAAGTGGATCAAGAGTGGCGTATCCATTATCGAGAATATTAAATTCGCCAGGAAAAACCCACAGAAACATTGCTGTTGCCAGCAAAAAAACAACAATTACAATATAACCGATTAGGGAACTAAAAAAGCTACTAATTTCTTTTCGTAATAATTGGAGCATAATATACAGTTTGATTGACATGCAAATTTAAACTATTTTTACATCTATTGAAAAAATAGCAGCTAAAAGGAAAAAAAAGGAACTGGAATTATCAATTCAATTATGCCAATTCAAAATGACACCTACCTTTATTGCCCAAATATCTGTAGAACTATAATAGTTTTGATAGATTCCACCTACAGAGAAGTAACCGTTTAGGTTTTTAGCATTCATAAAACGCTTGTTATAATGAATACCAACTTCTGTAAAAGGAAATACATTGTCATCCGGGTTGGCAGCATCATTAAAATCGATTGAAATTCTTCCACCAATATCTATATAATCGCGGTTTTGTAATAGGCCAAATTTCGCACCCAAATAATATTCAAAAAAAGTGGTTTGACTATATTCTTCTCTATGCATTCCTGCCCCAAAAATCAATTTTGCATTTTCGTTTGCCTTTAGATTTAATAAAAACAACAAATCCCATGTTTTAAAAGCATCAGGTAAATCCTGGCTAAATTCGGTAAGTATATTATAACGATAATCAATGAGGAACCACGCTAGATTAGCCCTAATGCCAGGTAAAAAATCGTAATATTTGTAAGTTTTTTCTTTCGAATACTCAAAACCTAAGGCAAAATTGGCATTCAAGTCCAATGAAAATTCTTTCGGTTCTTTTTTAATATTTAAATTTTGGTTTTCATTGTTTATTATGGGATTATCTGTAATCACATTATTCTCGGGATTTTTATATGGTATAACAGCACTATCCGGAGGAATTAGATTTTGATTTTCCTGAACATTATTATTCACAACATTATCATTATTGTTTTCAGAATTATTGTGACCGGAAAAAAGACAACCTGTAAAAATATCAAATATTGAACTGAAACACCCGGTAGCTATTTCACTTCCAATATCTGAGCTTGAAGAACTACTATTTGATGAGTTGCTGTTTGAATTATTACTCTTGTTCTCGTTCGAATTTTTTTTAATATCCTGAATTTGTGCACTTAAAGAAAATTCAAAAAAAAGAAATATAATAATAGCAAATATTGTCGGTAATTGAATTTGGTTTTTCATGTTGTTTGTGATTTGAGGTGAATAACTTGTTTAATAAAAATCAAAACATTATCAATGAAAATTTAATGCAATTCCTCCACGGGCAGCCCAAATATCATGAGAACTATAGTAGTTTTGATACATAGCTCCCAATGTAATATATGCATAAACATGGCTGAAACTGATTATCCGTGTGTTGTACCTTATTCCTCCTTCAAAAAAAGGAAGTTTAGAAGTTGAATAATCAAAAACAACACGAGAATCCATATCGATAAAATCATGTTGATTTGGCATACCTATTTTAAATTCAAGATAATTCTCATTGTAATATGAATCGGTAAACGTTTCGTTGTATATTCCAGAACCAAAGATAATTTTAAAGCTTTCATCAGGTATAATATTCAATAGGAACAAAAGTTCCCACGATTTAAATGAATTGGGAAAATCATTGGTATATTCAGTTAACATATTAAACCTGAAATCGGTTGAAAAAATGCCCAGATTTCCTCTTACTTCCGGCAAATAATTAATGTAGTTAAAGACTGTATCATGAGCAAAATGGAGTGCATATGCAAATTGTCCATTGATTTCGAAAGATAAAACAGTGGGATCCAAATAGCGCATATTCATGATTTCCTTGTGATGATCAATCAAAAAATCAATGAAATAAAATCCGCCATCCCAACAGCAGCTTAATGCAGAACATCCTGCATCAACATCAGAGCCTGAACAACCTGAAAAAATATCACCTGCCCCATTGGCAAGATCCTTAATGTCACCAATTTGACTAAATGATTTGCATGGAGTCAATAAACTTAAAAATATAGTAGTAAGTATTAATAATAACTTCTTCATAGTTTATTATTTGATAACAAATAAATAACGAAAAAAAAATTAATTTCCATATCTAATTCTATTAATTTTGCAGCAATTGTCAAATTTGGAATCATTGTACATTCAAAACTATTAAAAAGCTTTTAAAAATATAACAACTAAAGTTAAAGATATGCTATTTAAAAACAAAATCTTTAGAAGTATACTACTTGTGATCTTAATCATTATGCTTTTAGCAATTACAGTGGCTTACTTTTTCTATCAGAGAATTTATACCGATAATGTTTCAATTGGCGATGCTAAAGCCTTTTATTTGTACATTCCTACCAACAGTAAATTTGAAGATGTTGTTGATTCACTTGAAAATAATCATGTTTTAAAGGAAACTGCAAGTTTTATTTGGGTAGCTAACAGAAAGAAATATGAAAACAAAATTAAGGCAGGAAGATATGAGATTACACCCGGAATGAGTAACAATGAAATTGTTAACATGCTTAGAATTGGAAATCAAAAGCCCGTAAATTTGACTTTCAATTCAATTCGTACAAAATCTGAATTGGCAAAAAAGATTTCGGACCAATTGGAATTTGACTCATTATCGCTGATTAATTTGTTAAATGATAGAGTTTATCTTAAAGAATATGGATTTACCCCACAGTCTGTAATTAGTATGTTTATTCCCAATACCTATCAGTTTAACTGGAATAAAACTGCTGAGGAGTTTTTTGTAAAAATGAATAGTGAATATGAAAAGTTTTGGAACATTAATCGCCTTAAAAAGCTTAAATCATTAAAATTAAGCAAATTAGAAGTATCAACACTTGCATCCATTGTTCAAGCTGAACAATCAGTGCGAAATGATGAAAAAGCAAGAGTGGCAGGGCTTTATATAAACCGAATTAAGCAAGGCATGTTGCTGGAATCGGACCCTACCATTGTTTATGCAATAGGTGATTTTAATATACGCAGGGTGCTTAATCGCGACAAGGAAATTGATTCGCCATACAATACCTATAAATATGCGGGACTACCACCAGGGCCTATCAATTTGCCTGAAATTTCATCGATTGATGCCGTTTTAAATTACGAAAAGCATGACTACATTTTTATGTGTGCCAAAGAAGATTTTTCGGGTTACCATAATTTTTCGACCAACCTAACTCAACATAATATTTATGCAAGGAAATATCAATTGGCTTTGAATAAAAAGGGAATAAAAAGGTGAAATTTTCAAGATAAAAGATGAAAGGAAAAAGATAAAAGTGAAATTCAAATAACAAATAACAAATAACAAATAACAAATAACAAATAACAAATAACAAATAACAAATAACAAATAACAAATAACAAATAACAAGTAATCAATAATCAATAATCAATAGCAAATGAAGGCTTTTCACGCATACGACATTAGAGGAATATACAACCAGGACTTTGATAAAAATGATGTTTACAAAATAGGCTATTTTTTGCCGGGGCTCTTAAAAACCAACCGGGTATTGGTAGGCAGGGATGTTCGGCTATCATCTCCAGAAGTTTTCGAGTATTTGGCTAAAGGTATAATTGACAGTGGAGCAAATGTTTATGATGTTGGATTATCAACCACTCCTATGATTTATTTTGCAACTGCAAAATATGAATTTGATGCTTCTGTAATGATAACAGCATCTCATAATGGAAAGGAATATAATGGATTAAAAGTTTCAACCACAGGTGCTGCTCCTGTGGGATACGACAATGGTCTAAAAGAGCTTGAAATCCTTATGAATACTGGGAAGATTATTATCACTGAAAAACCAGGTGCAATTATTCCTTTCAATGCAAAAGATGATTATCTAACTTTTTTAAAAAGCTATTTGCCGGATATTTCAAATCTGAATTTGTCTATTGATTGTTCAAATGGAATGGCCGGCTTATTTATTAAAGATATTTTGGGCAATAGACCTCTTTATTTATTTGACGATCTTGATGGCAGTTTTCCTAACCATGCACCAAACCCTTTGGTAATGGATAACGTCAAACAATTGCAAAAAGCGGTAATTGACAACAAAAGTGATATTGGAGTTATTTTCGATGGTGATGCTGATAGAGTAATGTTTGTTGATGAAAACGGTAAATTTATTCCTCCGGATTTGATGATTGCATTGATGGCACCTCATTTTCTTAAAAATAATAAATCGCAAAAACCTTTGGTAATCCACGATATCAGAACATCAAAATCAGTAATAGAATATATTGAAAATTTAGGTGGAATCCCTTATATGTGGAAGGTGGGCCGTGCTTATGCTGCAATTAAGCTTAAAGAAATAGATGGCCTTTTTGGAGGTGAACTAGCTGGACATTATTACTTTAAGGATTTTTATTTTTCCGATTCTGGTATTCTGGCTTGTCTGATTATTCTTGAAATATTAAGCAAACTCAAAGCTGAGGGCAAAAAAATTTCGGAACAGATACAATCAATTGTTAAATACAGCAATTCAGGTGAAATCAATTTTACTATCGAAAAAAAGATGGAAGCTATGCTTCGATTAAAAGAATATTTTACAGAAAATGATCAAGTACTTCATTTTTATGATTTTGATGGTTACCGAATCGAGTTCGCCGATTGGTGGTTTAACATTAGACCCTCAAATACAGAACCTTATTTGAGGTTGTTGGTTGAGGCAAAGACAGATGAGATGCTGGCAGAAAAATTAATCACGATAAAAAAGATATTAGGCGATTTTATCCTGAAATAAATTATCAAACCAAATTATTACCCGTTTAATATTATATAAAAAGTCTAGAACCAAATTAACTTGTCGCAATTAATCGTCAAGCCATTGAACAATATTTCAATGGCTTAGCAACTCATTAGGACAGTTTATTGTTTAAATCTTTTTTAAATTTGGCAGTAATATTAAAAGCATGGGTAATAACTCCTTTATCTTTGGTCACATTTAAAAAAGGACCAAAAAGAAAGGTATATGGCAGATTAATTCCTTCAATAAATTCATTTAAATCATTGATATCTTCTTTGCTATTGAACATACATTTAATTTTTTCCTCGTAACCTGTGATGGTTTCATCCAAAGGCCCATAAGTCATGATTGTAACAGAAAGACTTTTATCTTTAAGGTATCCATATTTCACCAAAGTCTTTTCACGATTTATTTTTATTTTGCCAATGTATTCGGCTAAATTATCCTTGTTTTCGAGAAAAAAACGGACAGCAGAATTTTCCATAATGTATTTTTATTAAAATTTTCAAAAGTATAAATAAATCCAGTAAAATATATAATAGAATTAAAAAGGTGCATAAACCCGTATACTCCTATTAAGACGAGAACTTACAAAAAAGTTTCCCCAAAAAAACTTTATTGCCATTGAGGGCTTCACCGTATATATCTGACCACTTCGTAGTTATTTATTCGACCCTTAATCCAAATTATTAGATGGATTTTATTATCGATTTTATTTTTATCTTAGGCTTTTAAAACACACCACCATAAAATAAAGGCTACCATGGAAAAGAATACTCAACGGATTGCTCTACAGAAAATTGCTAGAAAAGTAATGATTGAAAGAGGATTTAATACGGATTTTCCTTCTGAAGTACTTGATGAATTAATGGAAATAAAGGATCCTTTCAATTCTAAACAGAACACAGTAAAAGATTTGCGCAACTTGTTGTGGTGTTCTATTGACAATGAAGAATCACGCGATCTCGACCAATTATCAGTTGCTGAACAACTACCTGAAAACAAGGTGCGTATATTGGTTGCCATTGCCGATGTGGACGCTCTGGTCAACGCCCAATCCAATATTGATCATTATGCTAGCCAAAATACATCTACCATTTATACAATAGCACAAATATTCCCTATGCTTCCTGAGAAATTATCTACAGATCTTACTTCTTTAGGTTTCGATGAAGTCCGCTATGCAGTTGTAGTTGAAATGATCGTTGATGATAATGGTTCGGTGATACAATCGGATGTTTATTGTGCAACTGTTTGCAACCATGCAAAACTTGATTATAACCCAGTTGGCGCCTGGCTTGAAGGAACCTTACCCTTGCCTGACGAAATAATGAAAGTGGAAGGTTTGGCTGAAAATATAATACTCCAGGACAAAGTTGCACAAAAGATGAAAGATTTGCGGTATGAACATGGTGCATTAGATTTTGAAACTATTGAGTCCCGACCTGTCTTTGATGGAGATAGATTGTGTGAGATGAAAGGTGAAAAGAAAAACAGGGCCAAAAGCCTGATTGAAGATTTCATGATTGCGTGTAATGGAATAACAGCACAATATCTGGCAACAAAGAAGTTTCCTTCGTTGCGCAGGGTTGTTCGTACACCTAAGCGATGGGATAGGATAGTTGAACTAGCCACAGAGCATAATTTTAGGCTGCCCACTGAGCCTGACCCCAAATCTCTTTCAGAATGTTTTAAATTTATTAAACAAAACCTACCGGAACATTATACCGATTTTTCGTTTAGTGTGCTAAAACTAATGGGTGGTGGTGAGTATGTTATGGAATTGCCAGGTTCCACCCCACAAGGACATTTTGGTCTGGCTGTGAAAAATTATTCACATTCAACAGCTCCAAACCGTCGCTATCCTGATTTGATTACTCATCGTTTGCTTAAATCTGCTATGGTGGGTCAGAATATTCCTTATTCAGCAGAACAACTTGAGCTTATTGCAAAGAATTGTACAGTAAAAGAAGACGACGCAAAGAAAGTAGAACGTCAAGTCGAAAAGTCTGCTCATGCAATGTTAATGGAAACGAGAATAGGTGAGATATTTGAAGCCATTGTAAGTGGAGCTGCAGCAAAAGGAACATGGATCAAGCTTTTGAATCCACATCTCGAAGGAAAATTAGTGAAAGGATTTGAAGGATTAGAAGTGGGGCATAAAATAAAAGTACGACTTGTAAATGTTGATGTTCAATCCGGTTTTATCGATTTTGAAAGGGTTGAATAACACTCAATCAATATAGGACTATAACTTTATAATGTGGCTGTTCTAAATAAATACGATATATTTAAACAGTTATTACTAATCCATTAGGGATAAAACTTATTCATACAATTTTATAAGTAAAAATATATTGCAATCCAAATTACAGCTTTAAAGGTTTATATACGCTCTATACATTTTGTACCTTTATTTATCATTAATCTTAAACTTCTAAATTTATTAATCATGATAGGATTATGTTTTGAAGCTGAAACCACTTGCAGCTCCTGTGGTAAGCCGCTACCAATCAATGCTCTTGTTGAAAATATTATTTGTACCCAATGTATGCACAAGAACACATTCACGGTAAATGAATGGAAAGATTTACTGGAATCGATGTTTAAAGAAGGCCCAAATTATAACGAAAACGATGGCACACCTTCAACAGTGATGGGTGCAAGGAATTACAGCATCATGTATGGAAGGCAAAATCCTAAATTCCTTGATACTAGAAAATATATAGATGCTGCCGAAATTATTAAATACACCACAATTGGGAAAATAGTAAATCCTGAAACCAATATGGAACATTCTATCAGGCCATTGCCTGAGAATTTCAAGGAAGCTTGTCCGAATGTCACCCACTTGCTTTGCGAAGATTTCACTCAACTTCCATTTTACAATGGAGCATCACAAGTGCTCGATCAAGTTCCGCAAGGAAATATTATTCCGTTTAAATGCCCTAATTGTGGTGGTTCCATGCAAATTGACGGTTCTGAAAGATTGCTAAAATGCCAATTCTGTTCGACTGAATCTTTTATCCCCGACGAAGTATGGCAAAAACTGCACCCTGTTAAAACAAAACAGCGGTTCTATTTTTGGTTTGATGAAAACAAATCAACATTTGATTGGGACTCCGATCTGTGGGATATGGCAACTGACGCCGATGGTATTTTATATCTTAGTGTTGAACCAATTTGGGGTTCTAATGGTGACCTATGTGTGGTGGCGCTAAAACCAGATCTTACTGTTAAATGGAAAAGGGATAATTTAAAATTCAAAACCACAACTTCGGGCGGAGAGGCAAAATTGGGGTTAACCGCCAATGGCGAACTAATGGTGTGGAGTGGAGATCGCAATACCATGCTCCTACTTTCTACAATTGATGGTTTGGAAATAAAACGCATCGGAAAAAAATTTGAAGGAACAGACAAACAGGAAAACACATTGATGGATTTTGCTCAATGCCGTTATATAGCCGGGGATATTGATGGTAATTATTTTGCACTGATCAACCGCGAACGGAAAGATTCAGATTCAGACGCTTATTGCGAATTCATGGTTATTGATAAAGATGCATACCTGCATAAACCTTGGGGATTGGATGAAACACAAAGCAAAGGTTTCTTTGGTTCATTAAAGAAAGCGTTTTCGGGTATGAGTGAAGCTCCTTATTTTGAAAAAATAAAAGACAAGGTTTACCAATGCAGGGAATATGATGTAAAAATTAGTGTAGGGCTCGATGGATCATATTATCTTTTAAGTTATTATCATATGGCAAAATATGATCGCTCCGGAAAGCAGATTTATCTAAAAGAAGCTACTAAAGGGTATATTAAACATAAATTGGTTGGCGATAAAGAAGGTAATGCCTATTATATTTTTGCACCGGATGGAACCGATAAGTCAGTGCTTATGAAGGTTTCTGCTGATGGCACCAACACCTCTGTATTAATAAATAGTGTGTTGGATGGTGGCGCTTTATGCAAGGAAGATATGGTGGCATTATCAGCAAATGGAATTATCTATTGTGCAGGATATGGAGGCCGTATCAGGATTTTCAATATGGATGGTAAACTCCAATATGCAAGCCCCAAATCTCTGGAAGAAGAAAAAGAAATGATTAAGAAAAGTGAAGATATGAAAGATTGATTCCGAACAACTGAAGTTTATTGGCTAAAGAGGTGATGTAAAAAAAAGGAAGAGTGGCTAGTTGAAAAGTCTGTTCACTCAATTGTCCTTTCTATTATTCGATTTTTTTTGGATATCCTCCAATTCCATTCAAAGTAATAAACCTGGTCTGTCAAATTTATATCCGTAAATATCAGCAAACGTTTAAAATGCATCAACAAACCCATTTTTAGGGTTAACTGAAAATTAAAATCATGAAAATTAATTAGTTCACAATCTGCAAAATCTTCATTTATCAATAAATTATCAGTTTTAGTAATAGTTTATTATTGGATTTTCAGGATTAAATCCAAATAAATCATTGATTCTGAATCCAAACTCAATTATATTTGATTGACTAAATGAAAGTTTACTTAACAGATTTACTTTTTCAAATCTAAACTTAAAAATCCAGCTTATGTCAATCGATGATTTTTTATTACTACAATCACCCGAAAGGAAAGAAATTCTCTCTTCAATTCATGAAATTATTATTATTGCCGATAAATTAATAAAAGCTGAAGTTGGCAAAATGATGGGAAATGAAATGATATTGTATACATACGGAGGCATTTTTAAATATGGTTTGGCCAGTGTAAAAAACCATATGTCGTTGCATTCCATGCCAATTTATGCAATACCAAAACTCCATTTGAAGTACCAAAACCTTTTAACCAAAGCAAAATTTCAGAAAGGCTGCATCAATTTTAGAAACAAAGATGAAATGCCTTTAGATATTGTAAAAGACCTCTTAACAGATTGTGCAAAAATTGATCTGTTGGCAATTATGGAAAATTTTAAAAAGAATCCTAAGGCAAAATAGTTTTGGATAATACTATTCATAGATCCGGCACAAATGTCACACCCGCGCACATCTTGATTATTGCAATTAATAAATTTTTATACTTTTTCAAAATTGATTGAAATCTGAAAAGCATAGGTAAGTGTCTCATTTTCTTTACTTATCTTGACATAAGGAGTAAACGGAAATTTATAAGTTGATTTTATTTCTCCTGTCGCTTGGACTAATTCAGATAAATAACTATTAGAATTGAACAGTTATTTTATTTTTTAATCATAACTAGTAATATCAATAAACTCCCACACTGCAAGCAGACCCAGCATTGAAGTGAAAAATTTTCTTATATTCCGCTGTAAGCTGCTGGGAACAAGACTCAAGATACTTTCATGCTTCGCTTTTGGGATCAGTTCGACTGAATAATTTTAATGCATCTTTGACTTTTAAAATTATTGTCTCACTGATTTAAAATGCCCTAAAAAGATATCACAAAAAAGTAAATTTAATCAAAGTATAAATTATAGTCATAGAAATAGTCATAGAAATAGTAATATATAAAGTCAGTCATCTCAATACCCGATAAATATCTGTTTACGTTTTAAATACATTATTAAATTAGTTTTATGTTAAACCAAAATTTAAAACAATGAAAATCAATTATGTATTGCACCCGAACTTGATGACCCCTGATCCTGATGATTGTAAGGCAACCGTGGTAAACCGTACAACTTTTTCAATCGATGATGTTGTAAAACAGATTACCAATGAAGGTTCCATTTTAAAACAAACCGAGTGTTATGCTGTAATTGATGCTTTCTTCCGAAAACTGGGAATGAATCTGGCTGAAGGTATCAGTTTCCGTAGTGAGTATTTTTCGTTGGGGATTGAAATATCGGGTGTTTTTACAAACGATAAAGATAAATTCGATGTTAACCGACATATGGTTTATCCAAACCTTAACCCCGGAAAACCTTGGAAAGAAAGCCTGGCCGAAGCCAAGCTCGAAAAAGTAATTGCCGAAGAAAACAAACCGAGGCCCGAGAACATCATTGATTTAAAATCAAAAACCAGCGACCAAACACTATCGCCCGGTGGAATGGCCGAATTACAAGGCTTGATGTTGAAAATTGATGAAACGGCTGCCGACGAAGGTATTTTTATTGTTTCGGAAAACGGTGGAGGAGAAACCAAGGTAAATTACCTTTATATGAACTATCCCAAAAGCCTTCAATTTGAAATACCCGAAAGCATTATTGCAGGAACCTATAAAATTGAGGTAAGAAACCGTGCACACAACGGCAAAGGATTAAGAATAGGGCGATTGGACCAAACGCTCAATGTAGCTTAATTCCAGTTCATTTATCAAGAAGTTCTTTATTAACCCGGCACATGCCGGGTTTTTTATTGGATATACCTTCCAATTGAAAAACATCCTGCTCTTCCCATTCAAGATCTTATCGATCCCCTTATAAGGATCGTGTCAATGTCCTTATAAGGATCACGTCGATCTCCTTATAAGGATATTGACAGATTTGAATCAAGAATGCTTTTATCACAGTTCCAAATCTTGAAAACAAATTTACTAGGATTTTAAAAATTGAGTTATTGCATATTCATAACAACTAGCTATTACTTGTTCAATAAAGTAATTAATTCCCTTCCACAATTGCAATTTCTTCTGGTGTTAAACCATATAGTTGATAGATTAATTGGTCGATTTGGTTTTCTAATTCAATGGTTTCAATTTTTTTCAATTTAGCATCATGTATATTTTGGGCTAAATTTATAATAGATGACTGTTGTTTTTTCGTTCCTTTACAAATGGGCAACTTAAATAATTGAACAGTTTTAACTTCTGGAAAGATTCTATTGTCTTCATTTACTAAGTCATGATAAAGAAAATCGAAAAGTTTAGAATTAAGCAGCGCTAATAAATACAAATAATGAATATCCGAATTCTCAGGAAGTTGAATAATTAAACCACTTTTGAGACAGTACCATTTATCTTTATCAAATGCAGCAATAATCTTATTAGCTGTTTGGCGTATTAGGATTTTAGGATTTTCAAACAATTTTTGTCTACGTGGTCTCAACATTACAAACCAGGGTATTGTACCACTTATTGTTTCAACTCGTTGGTCAAGTCTTGTTTTGAATGTAGTGAGATGCTTTTTAGTATTTGGGAAATCATTTAATTTAGTATCTAATGTACAATAGATTAATCTTTTATTCAGTGTAGGTCTTATAGAATAGTGATTTATTTCGCTTCCGATAATTAGATTTTTTAATAGATCTCTTTCCAATTTTAAGTGTTCAGCCAGTTTTTCATCAACTACAAAAGCATCTCCCAAACCCGGACTAACGCCAGTTGCAACATCTTCAGCAACTTCTTTTAATACAGGGAATTTGTAACACTTATCAAGAATTGATTTGTAAGGTTTATAAACAAACGAGAATGACTCATTGCTTGAAAAAGACGAAATGTC
The DNA here is from genome assembly GCA_025361565.1 of Bacteroidota bacterium. GTDB lineage: Bacteria > Bacteroidota > Bacteroidia > Bacteroidales > NBLH01 > NBLH01. The sequence goes on from JANYKN010000116.1 coordinate 253,768, forward strand.
TATTTTATTCTCAGATTTCGCCAAAGTTTTAGGTAATAGATTTCGTTCAACTCCTGATAAATTGGAATAAGAAGATTTACCTTCATCCTTCTTTTTTAAATAGCCTGTTATACATGTTGGGGTTGCAGCGTCTCCAAATACATCATCACCAAGGTTTATTACCTGGTATAATTTATAGTTTTCAAGTATTAACTTTCTGGTTTTTTCAAATTCAACTTGTGATAAAAAACTTGAAGGGGTAATATAAGTACATAAACCATTAATGTCAGAAATATAAGTAGATAGGCCCCAAAAGTAATTAAACGATTCTGGCGTTCTTACATGAATATTTTTAAAGAAGTCTTTATAGTATAATCTTTCACCTTCATCGAATTTAATTCCGTAAGGCGGATTCCCAATTACCACATCAAACCCCACAAAATCGCCATCATCATTCAATACTTCTGGAAATTCAAAGCGCCACTCAAAAGCATTATTCTTCTCGAAAAATAGTTTTTCTTCTGTCAATTCGACTTCTACTTTTTTCAATTCAGTGGCCAGCCTTAACTTTTCATCTTCGCGCTTCTTTTTATTTCCGCCGTAATCTTGTTCGGGCTCATGGGCAAAAAGGCCATTTTCTGGGAATTTATAATCGTACTCTTGCTTTAGTTTATAGTATTTCTGGAGCGTTGGGTTCTTTTGCTGTATAGCATTTACATAATTGGATTTGATATCTTTTATGAGCTTTTCCAAATCCCTTTTCACGTTCTTGTCCGTACTCTTTTTATATGATTGTACAGCATTTTGATACGAAAATATTGTCCATTTCGAGGTTTTTGCCAGTTGTTTCAGGTTACTGTTTATGGGAAACCTGCTAATTAAAGAATTTCCGCATTTGATATTGATATCGATGTTGGGAAGGGTTTCCAGTTCTTGTGCAATGAGGGCTTGACTTTGAGTCAAACCCTCATTTATAGGTTTGTAATACGCATTTTTCAATAATTCAATCCACAAACGTAAGCGGCAAATCAAGACCGATTTGGGATTGATATCCACTCCAAACAAACAGTTTTCAATGATCTTTTGTTTTTCCTGAAACAAGCTGACTTGTACCTGCTGCAAGGCTTTTGGTGGTTTATTGTCTATTCCCAATAAATATTCAAAAGGCTTGTTGGTTTTCTTGTTCAGTATGGTAAGTTCGTCATTATCAACAGTAATTTCATATTCAAGTGGAGTTCCCTCTTGATCAACCAAAATATTCAGTTCACTTTTAATTGCAATGATTTCATTGAGTGCCGAAACCAGAAAGTGACCCGAACCAACCGCGGGATCACAAATTTTCAACGAATCGATGTGTTTATTGAAACGTGCAAGGTCCTCTTTTTTAAAATAACGTGCACTGTAGTTTTTTACATCTTCAAAATTGTCAATATCCTTGTTTTCGAGTTCTTTAAACTTTTGGGCAACAGCCCTACGAATGGTTTCGCGACACATATACATGGTAATGAATCCCGGTGTAAAAAAGGAACCATCTTTGTAACCATTGATTTTTTCGAATATCAAACCCAGTACAGAGGCATTGATCATGTTTTTATTGTCTTCCTGTATTTTTGCGCTGCTATCGCTCGAAAAATTATAGGCTGATAAAAACTCCATTAAGTAATGAAGTGTTATTTTCTTGGTTGATTGTTTGTTCTCATCCTTTTTAAACATTACAGAATGGGGATAAAGCCCAAGTTCCAGGCGATCCTTTAAGTTGGATATGGAAAAAGTCCTTTTCTCAATTTCGCTCTTTTCAAACAGCGAGCTGTTAAGATAAGGAATATATCCAAATTTGGCGTTTACTGTTTTAGAACGGTTTTGATATTCCTCGGCCAATACCTCAAAAAACAACTCGTTTAGCTCATCAAAATCGGCAATGGAATGGATATTCATAAAACCGAATTCCTTGTTTCCGTTGTGGTAATTTATCAATTGCCCTTCGAGCAATTTTAAGAATAAAATACGGTTGAGCCAGGTAATGCAAAGCTCCAAACCCAAACTATAGATTTGTTCTTCTGGTGTATCACCAAATTGCTCTGGTTGGACAAAGTTGCCCAGGCAATTGTCAACCTTTAATTTGTTGATGGTGTTTTCCAATAGGCTTGCATCATCCCTGTTTTCAATTTTTTTGCGGGTAATCAGTTTTTTTCCACCTTCCGGTTTTTCTTCCAACCCGATAATATGGAGCAATTCGTTATAAAAAGCCTTGTTCAGTGTATTGCTGTCATTGGCAAACGGCCTTTTTAACAAATGTTCGGGCGAAAGTATTTTATATAGATTGATTAATTCTGTGTCATCCGCATTACTGTTGTTAAATGCGGCCTTTTCATAATCTTTAAAATTAAAATGGGTGCATTTGAGTTCAATATCCAGACCGTCAATTATTTTTGCTGCTTCTGAATAGAAAAAAGGATTGTCTTTCGATTGTGAAACTTTAGCCTGATAAAGCTTTTGAAGCAAACTATTCCGATAAAACATTTTATCGAACTCATTTTCGTCGAAAATAAACCAATCGTACATATTATTGGCAACCAAATGCTTTACCTCAACATTTTTATTGCCTTCGCGTTCTTCGAAATAATAAAGTATCAATTCGTGCAAAGCTTTGCTGTTTGGCATTTTTGCCGAAATCATTTCCACCTCGTTCGATGGTTTTTTGGCTTCAATAATGACCCCAACAGAATCAGCAGGCGATTTGCCGTTATGGATAACTAAATCCTTGCGTTTGTTGATGTTGATCTCGAAATTGTTTTTGTAATACGTATCTTTCAAAAATTCCGAAACAATATTTTTAAAATGCTCCTCGTGTTCCTTTTTATCCCCTGCAATTTTCGCTTTCGAAAACAAAACCTTCAAATTAGATTTAAAAGTCTCAATCTGCTCTCTGGTTAAATCCTGCTTTAGATAGGCTTTATTAAGGCTTTTGGATATTTCGGTTGAGTTTAGTTTCATTTGTTGTTGAGCGTTTTATGAGGCTAAATTAGGATTTATTTATAAGAATTAAACTGGTGGCATTGAAATATGGTTTTTATTTTATCAACATGCGAAACCTTCAAAAAGGTTTCGCCTATTATTCTATATCAATCATTTCTTCTCTCTTTTCCAATCCCAAATATTGCGAAAAATAATTGGCGCAATGCATAATTTTGTCCTGTTCATTTATCAAATGTTTCTTAAGCGAAAACAAACCCTCGCATCCAATTTGGCAAAATATCTGTTTTAGTTTTTCATCCTCCTCAATATCAGAATTGATAAACGTGTTTAATTTATCAATGCCCAAATATTTTTTGTCTTCTTTCTGAACTCCCAACAAATCTGCCAGTTTTTTTCCTTCTGGAGTTCCGTTGTTGGTAACAAACAAAAATGTGCGGATTAATAATTTATCTTCAATTATAGTAGCTTTGAGGTATCCAACTTTTATCGATAAATATTTTACTGCATACATAAAACTTCCATCACCGGATTGATGTACTTCATTTGACAATATTGCCGATGATATGATAAAATAATGAAAATTATCAAATATTTCTCCTAATCTTTCTTTCAAACGCTCAATAGCATGTTGCTGGATATAAATTTTCAGGGGCAGTGTGTTCAGAATACCTTTCATTCCAAGATTTTCGGGAGTTGTGAATAACCATATAATTCCTTCTAAAGGAATGCTTGACCCCACCCTATATATATTTCTTTTTTTATTATCTATTTCAAGTGATATGGTTTCAGGCTTTTCAATATAAATATAAAAGTAATTGTAACAAGCCGAATTATCCATCATATTGGAATGTTGTTCGCTTTTTTCATGTTTCATTAAAAATATCCGGTGCATTGTATTAGAAAACATCCAGGCAATAAAGTTAGCACTTTCCTCAACAAGCGCATGGGCTTTTTCTCTTATCTTCTTAAAATTATCGTTAAAGGCAGGAAGCATTTCTTTAAACTTTTCAGCTTTTGGAAAGTTAATTTTATCTGCATTTCTCCACAGTAGATATATTGTTTCGATATAAATATAAAAATTGTATACACTTACAGGTGTTTTATCAATACCTATATTGATAAACTCCTCATTAAGTAATCTTGTAAAATTATTATTTATAAGATCCAATTCTTTTACACTGATAGTTGCATTTTTATAAATCCTACTTTTCATTTTAATAGGATGAATCCGTAAATAAAAAATTTTTTCAATTGTTAAGGGATCAATTAAATCATAGGCCAATTCGTTTCCCATAATGCCCATCATCGATTTAAGTTTTTTAAGATACAGGTTCTTTTGATGGGCCTTTTCCATTCTAATTTGCTTTGGATTATCCTTTTGGGCTTTTTTCTTCAATGGTTTTCGATTTTTAGGGTTTGTTTTATTCTGGCAATGCCAAATATACACTTTCCCAAAATCCAAATCCCAATAATTCAATTTTATTTACCAACTATTTATGAATATAGAAACTTATTCCTTAAAAGCAAAGCCTGTCTTGCTTATTAGAGGTCATTTCCGTACATGTACATAGCCATTTCTTGTTAGATTTGGTGTCAAGCTATTTCAGGGTTAGACAATTATCCGTTATTAAATTAAAATATATAAAACCATTTCATTTTATATTTTTGTGATCCAATAATTTTAAAAAGTAATCCATGACCAAAAAACTGATCCTTACTTTAGCCATCCTTATTTCAGGATTAAATATTTATGCAAATATTAGTATACCTCCATTTGATTCCACTTCTACTCAGAATAGAAGTAAAGCCAAAAATATCATTCTACTTATTGGCGATGGAATGGGTGTAGCTCAGATATATTCTGGCTTAACTGTAAATCATGGAAAATTAAACCTGGAACAATTTAAAATAATTGGATTTAGCAAAACCTATTCGGCCAGTAGTTATGTAACTGATTCTGGGGCAGGTGCAACAGCGATTTCAACGGGAACTAAAACTAAAAATGGTTCTATAGCGGTCGATACTGCCGGTAAAGCTCTAAAAACAATTCTTGAAATTGCAGAGGACAATCAAATGTCTACGGGATTGGTTTCTACAAGCGCCATAACTCACGCTACACCTGCAAGTTTTATTGCTCATAATACCAATAGGGACAAATATGAAGAGATTGCTGCTGATTTTTTAAAAACAGATATAGATGTATTTATTGGTGGCGGAAAAGATAATTTTGATAAACGTAAGGATCAAGTTAATTTAATTGATGAATTAAAGAAAAAGGGATATACCGTTACTGATACTATTACTGATTTCAAAGACCTTAAAACTAACAAATTAGCAGGTTTTACAGCCAAAGGACATAATCCCCCCATTTCAAAAGGCAGGGGCGAAATGCTTAGCATTGCTACCCAAAAAGCAATCGATATTTTGAAGCAAAATAAAAAAGGATTCTTTCTAATGGTAGAAGGTTCTCAAATTGATTGGGGTGGACATGATAATGATGCTGAATACATTGAACAGGAAATGATTGATTTTGATAAAGCGATTGGAAAAGCATTGGATTTTGCCAGAGAAGATGGAAATACCCTTGTGATAGTTACTGCTGACCATGAAACCGGAGGATTGTCATTGATTGATGGCAATTATAAGACAGGAAATGTTGAAGCAAAATTTTCTACAAAAGATCATTCAGGAGTAATGGTTCCAATTTTTGCTTTTGGCCCGGGAGCTGAAAAATTTGGAGGAATACAAGAAAATACCGACATCTTTTATAAAATGCTTGAATCACTGCATATCTCTTACGAAAAGATGAATGGAAAAAATTAATAGACAAAAGTCTTATCAGTCAGCAATTAAAACACGAACAAACCAATGGGCGGTAATCCTGTTGACAAGGGTTTCAGCATCATATTCTACACGTCCGTTTGACGCTCCGCAATTTTGTTCAGGATAAGGATCGCGTACAATGATAGAACTTATTACAGGTCCATAATCAGATTCGTAATAGCTTAGGGCGGTTATCACAACAGCATGTCCACCTGAATTGGACTGATATCCAATAATAACGGGCCTTTGCTGTCTTAATTCCTCAATTAAATAAATGGGTTCAGGTGCGCCATATCCAAATTGTGCATTTACAATATATCTTTTACCTGTATTATCAACGCTCCAGTTGTTTAAATTCATATGAATAGTTCCTATGCTTGCAGTCCAATTTGGTAATTGACCGTTAACTTCGCGACCATAGGTTCGTTCTACAATTTGTTCTTGCTTAATTGCAATATTGTAGTAATTTAATACCATCTGAATGGAAGCAGCCCAACACCATTGCGGTTTCTTTTGAATTGATCCAACATAATTCAATTTGGAACCAGGAATACCCACATAAAATATTTTCTGTGCAATCCCTGTAAATCCAATAAATATAAAAAGGAACAGTGTTATATATTTTACACGTTTATAGTGCATAGTTTTATATTTCACAGGTCAAATTTAATATAAAAATTGATCCATCCTTCTTTTATTTATAGCTTATTAACATATAGCAGAATGTTAAAGCAAAAGCTTAAAGTCTAAAACCAAAATCATATAAAAAAATATTGCCACACCTTTAAGGGCGTGGCAATATCATGTTAATTATTTTCTATTATTTCTTTGGTGCATTATAACCCCTTTGCTGAGCCATTTTCTCCAATCTTTCTTGAAAATTCGATTTTGACTTTGGCTTTTTCTTGTTCTCATTTAACTTTCGCAGAACAGCTTCATCGTCAACAAATCTTCTGATTACTAGTGTTTGCCCAACTGTAATAATATTTGACAAGAAATAGTAGTAACTAAGACCAGATGAATAATTATTGAACCAGAGAAGCATCATAACAGGCATCATGTACAACATCATTTTCATACCAGGCATTTGTGAACTTCCTTGCATTTGTTGTGCCCCACTTATTTTAGTACTTAAAATGATCGAAACTGCCATAAGTAAGGTGAACAAACTCACATGATCGCCATAGAATGGAATTTTAAACGGTAAATCCAGGATTGAATCATAACTGGATAAATCAGTTGTCCATAGAAATGCCTTTTGTCTAAGTTCGATAGATGCCGGGAAAAACCTGTACATTGCAATTAAGAAAGGAAACTGCACCAACATTGGCAAACATCCACCCATTGGGTTAACTCCAGCTTTCTTGTATAAAGCCATGGTAGCTTGTTGGCGCTCCATTGCCTTATCTTTTGATATTTTTTCGTTTATGGCATCAATTTCGGGTTTTAAAACACGCATTTTTGCCGATGAAACGTATGATTTATAAGTTAATGGAAATAGTACCAGTTTGATAATGATGGTCATAAGCAAAATGATAAGCCCAAAACTTGAAATAAAGCTTCCCAGCCAATTAAACAATGGGATAATAGCAAAACGATTTATCCATCCAAAAATAGTCCATCCCAAAGGGATCATTTTTGTTAAATCCAATTTATCGCCTTTTTCAACATGGATGTTGTTAAGTATTTTATATTGGTTTGGGCCATAAAATAGTGCAAAAGAAAATTTTTCATCGCTTGAGCCTTCAAAAGGAATACTAAAAAATGCATTGAACTCTTTTAAATAATGAGGTTCATTATCCATTTTTTTCTGCACAACTTTTCCATTAAGCATTGCCGTTTTGGCAATAATTACAGAGGAAAAGAATTGTTGTTTAAAAGCAATCCATTTTACTTTTGTTGTTAAAACTTCATCATCATTTCCTGAAACAGATAACTCACCAACTTCATCCTCAAAGTATTTGTAAAACATATGTGAGTTTTGGTTTTCCCAATCCTTTCCTTTTTCAAGACCTGGTGCTTTAACATACCAGTTCATATCCAGAAAATTGGTGTTTTTTGCAATCAACTGATCCATACCCACAAAGTGAATATCAAAGTCCACAAGGTATTTACCGGGTTCAAGAGAATAAATATATTCAATATATTTGCCATCTCCTGCATGTAGCTTCAATTTAAGCGTTTTTTTCTGAGCACTTGCATCTACAACAGAATCAGATCCTTCTACTTCAAAAAATAAATCATTTGTTGCAATTTTCCTATTTTCGGCAAAAAAGTTCATTCCAAAAACAGTTTCTTCACCATCAAATAAAATCAATGGACTGGAATCAAACTTTTTATATTTTTTTAATTGTACAGAATAAGGCCTTCCTCCTTTTGTTGAAATGGTCATTTTAATCAGATCATTTTCAAACGTAATGAATTTTCCTTTTCCAATTGCAGACTCGCCAAATGAACCAAATGTTTCCTTGATTTTTCCCATTTTCACAGAATCAATCTGGTTTGTGTCTGCCGGACCAATCTGAGTTCCATTAATAACCTGATTTTCTGTATTTGCCAATTCTGCTGCTTTTTGCTTTTCGCTTTCAAGCTGGACTTTATGTAATGAATCCTGCACAATTTGCTCTTGTCTTTGAACTTCCAGTTGCTCTTTTGATGGTTTGGTATAAATACTGTAACCAATAAGTATTACAGCTATTAGAAGAATACCTATAATCTGATTTCTATCCATTTCTTATATTGGGTTTCTAAAATTTTATGAATTATTTCTTATTTAATTTATTTTCCAGGGTAGCTTTAATAAAGTTGACAAACAACGGATGAGGATTTACTACTGTACTTTTATATTCTGGATGAAATTGAACTCCAACAAACCAAGGATGATTTGTAATTTCCATAATTTCAACCAGTTGTGTATCCGGATTGATTCCTGAAGCTATCATTCCTTTATCTTCGAATTCCTTTATGTACGCATTATTGAATTCATATCTGTGCCGATGTCTTTCATTGACAAGTTTTGCATTATAAGCCTTTTCAACAATAGAACTTTTTTTAATTTTACAAGGATAAGAACCCAGTCTCATGGTGCCCCCCAGATCAGTTATTGATTTTTGCTCGTTCATTAAATCAATAACCGGATATTGAGTATTTGCAATCATTTCGGTTGAATTGGCATTTTCAAGTTTGAGAACATTGCGTGCAAATTCAATTACAGCACATTGCATTCCCAAACAAATTCCGAAAAATGGTACTGCTTTTTCACGGGCATATTGAGCCGCCAGAATTTTGCCTTCCACACCACGATGTCCAAATCCAGGAGCGATTAGTATCCCGTCAACATCCGTAAGAATTGAGTTGATCGATTGTTCGTCGATTTTTTCAGCATCAACCCATTTAATCTTAACTTTCACATCATTTGCAGCCCCAGCATGCACAAAAGATTCAACAATTGATTTGTATGAATCTTGCAACTCGATGTATTTTCCAACAAGCGCAATGATGACTTTTTCAGATGCATCAGTCATTTTTTTCAGAAATGCCTTCCATTGTATCAATTCTGGTCTTTCTTTCACTTCTAGTTTCAATTTTTCAAGTACCTGAATGTCCAACTTTTCTTCGGCCATCAAAATAGGTACTTCATAAATTGTCGATACATCAATCGATTGAATAACGGAACCTATATCAACATTACAGAATCTTGCAACTTTTGCCCGTAGTTCAGCTGTTAACTGATGTTCGGTTCTGAGAACCAAAATATCGGGCTGGATTCCATTTTCAAGAAGCAATTTTACCGAGTGCTGGGTAGGCTTGGTTTTTAGTTCACCTGATGCAGCCAAAAACGGCACAAGGGTCAGATGAATTACCAAGCTTTCTCCTGGCATTTCCCATCTAAGTTGTCGAACAGCTTCTATATATGGAAGTGATTCAATATCACCTACAGTACCCCCAATCTCCGTAATTACAAAATCGTTTTTAAATTTATTTCCCAGAATTTTAATTCTGTGTTTTATTTCGTCAGTTATATGAGGGATTACCTGAACTGTTTTGCCCAGGTAGTCTCCCCTTCTTTCTTTCAAAATAACTGATTGATAAATTCTTCCAGTTGTAATATTGTTTGCCTGCGATGTAGGAATATTTAAAAATCGCTCATAATGTCCCAGATCCAAATCAGTTTCTGCCCCATCATCCGTAACAAAACATTCGCCATGCTCATAAGGGTTAAGTGTTCCCGGATCAACATTGATATAAGGGTCAAGTTTTTGAATTGTTACAGAATACCCCCTGGCCTGCAAAAGTTTTCCCAATGAAGCCGAAATAATACCTTTTCCTAAGGATGAACTTACTCCACCTGTTACAAATATGTATTTTGTTTTAGACAATCTGTTTTATTTAAATTATTTATAAAATATCGTCGAGCATATTTAATTGATTCTCAAGATCTTTTGCCGATTCCTTTGCTTGCTGAATTTTTAACTCAAAGTCTTTTATCATCGATTCAGCATTTTTCGATTTGGCGAAAAAACCAATGTTATTTTCCCACAAAACTATATTGGTTTTCAATTTTTCGAGTCGAAGAACCATTTTGTCTCTTTCATTTTTAATTTTATTGAATGACTGTGGTGTATTTTTAAGTCCTTCAATTTTTGACATGAACTTTAAATTGGTCTTTTCATTTTCATTCAGTTCCAATTTTTCAAAAACTTTGTTTAATCCTTCACGGAATTCGCTTAATAATTCATCCTTAAATTTCAATGGAACATGTCCTATTTCTGTCCATTCTTTCTGAATTTCATTTAAAAATTTAAAATCAGCATGATTATCTTCTGTTGTTTTAAAATTTTTAACCTTTTCAATTAAACCTCGTTTTAGCTCCAGATTTTTTTCTTGCTCATCATCTCTTGAAGAGAAATGATTCGATTTCTTTTCAAAAAATGCATTACAGGCGTTTCTGAATCGATTCCAAATGTCATCCTTATTTTTGCGTGGAACAGAACCAATTGTTTTCCATTTCTTTTGAAGTTCAATATATAAATCCGTTGCTTTACGCCATTCGGTGCTATCTTGCATGCTTTCGGCCTGAATGCACAACTCAGTTTTTAATTGAAGATTGTTTTCTTCTTCTTCCTTGTTTTTTGAATAGAATTCGCGTTTGGCATCAAAAAAAGAATCGCAGGCTTTACGAAACCTTGCATATATTTTATTGTTTTCTTTTTTAGGGGCAAATCCGATTAATTTCCAAAGTCCTTGTAATTCAACAACTTCTTTGGCATTTTCTTCCCATAATTTTGGAGTAGAAAGTCCTGCAGCAATTATTTCTTCAACTTTTTCGCAAAGCAGAGTCTTGGCTTTGAGGTTGTTAATTTGTTCTTTTTTTAGGAATTCGAAATAATCCTGATGTTTTTTATTGATTTTTGAGGTTGCTAGTTTAAAACGTTCCCAAAGTTCATCTTTTTTATCAACCGGAACAGGGCCAATTTCACGCCAAACTGAATGGAGTTTTTGCAAATCCCTAAATGCTGTAACAATTTTGGGTTCAATTAATAACTTTTCTGCACGTTCGCACAATTCAATTTTTGACTCCAGGTTCCTTTTTAAATCAAGATCTCTCAGATCTTTATTTATTTTAACATAATCATAAAACTTTTCAACCTGATAATTATAAGAATCCCATAATTTTTTTACTTCAGATTGAGGAACAATTCCAATTTCTTGCCATTGCTTTTGTATCTCCTTAAAATCGTGGAAAGTTTTATTTAAAGATTCTTTTCCAGTTATTAGTTGTTCAATTTTTTCTATGATCTGATATTTAAGTGCAAGATTTGATTGCTTTGCTTTTTCACTGTTTGCATTGAATTCAGTTCTTTTTTCTCTAAAGATAGAATAGAGTGATTTAAACTCCTCTTCAACAGGATTAATTTGCGGAATAAATTGCTCTTCAAGTCCACCTGATTCAATAAATTCTTTTTTTCTTGCATCAATTTCAGCATGGTGTTTTTTATAAAAATTTACCTTGATAGCTTCTATACGATCTTTGGTTTTTTGAATGTTTGATTTTTCAGTTAACAATTTTAACTGATCTACTAGTTCCTCTAACGATAAAGTTGAATAGTCAACTTCTTCAATTTCAGGTTCTTCCTGTAAATGTTCAACTTCTTCTTCATTGAATTCTTTAAATTCGGCTAAGTCAACAATTTCAATTTCTTCGTTGATTATTATACTTTCTTCAATTGGCTGCTCAGCTACCTCCTTCAAGATTTCAGCGATATTTTCCTTACTGCTTAGTTCTTGTTTCTTAAGTCGGCTTTGCTCCAGCTTTTTTATTATTATTTCTGCAGCACTCTCCTTTTTCTCTTCAAGAAAATCAAGGTCTTCATTTTTAGTCAATTCCTGTTCTAAAGAAGCTTTTAAAGCATCATCTTCAACATTCTCATTCTCTACGTTATCCGAATTATTAATTTCTTCGTTTGTAGGTTCCAGTAAATCATCAGTTTTCATAAATCATAAGTTTAGACAGGCATATTTCACCTGGAGCATTAATAATTATTCGCTTGCAAAAATAAAGTAATTTGACATTTCAAAGTAAAATTACGCTAAATTAAATCCATGTTACTAGTTTGGTTTAATTATGATCGTGGTTATTAACCAATTAGACATTAAAAGCTTCACTTAAAAACTCACGAAAGTACATAATTACAGGCTAAACCTCAAAATTTTAACATATTTATTAACTTTTTTTATTGAAAATAAACCTTAAATAGCAGCATTATGCAGATATTCACGAATTTGGAACTTACAAATCGTTATAAATTATATTCTGAGTTTCAAGTTTCATAAAGATTTTCTATTTTAGGACTAAATTCATTCTATTGAAATTATGGAGAAAACCAATATTAATTCCTCAACTTGAACTATTTGAGTTACGATTCTGTTTCTCAGATTCATACTTGCTTAATCTTGTAATGATCATAGACACATCGATTTTATTCCCTAAATTTGCAATTCAAAATAAATCAATGCGCATAGATATAATAACTGTTTTACCAGAATTGATTGAAAGCCCATTTAATCATTCTATATTAAAAAGGGCGAAAGAAAAAGGACTTGTTGAAATTGAAATCCATAATTTAAGAGATTTTTCAACAGACAAGCACAAACGTGTTGATGATTACGCTTTTAGTGGAGGAGCTGGCATGGTAATACAAATTGAACCTGTTGAAAGGGCAATTGATTACTTGAAAAGTAAATATACTTACGATGAAATTATTTACACTTCTCCTGATGGTGAACTCTTTGATCAATCCATGGCGAACCAACTGTCGTGCAAACAAAATATACTTATTATTTGTGGACATTATAAAGGAGTGGATCATCGAGTCCGGGAACACTTGATAACAAAAGAAATTTCAATTGGCAATTTTGTAATGACCGGAGGCGAATTGGCTGCAGCAGTAATTGCAGATAGTGTTGTAAGATTGATTCCAGGTGTAATTTCTGATGAAACTTCTGCCCTTAGCGACTCTTTTCAGGATAACTTATTGGCTCCACCTGTATATACCCGCCCAGCTGAGTACAAAGGATGGAAAGTGCCTGAAATTTTGCTATCCGGAAATACAAAGGAAATTGAAAAATGGCAGATGGAAATGTCAATAGAAAGAACTAAAAAATTAAGACCTGAACTCTATAAAAAACTTTAATTAAGAAACTTGTATGATTAGAGAAGAAGCAATTAAACGAATTCAAGAACTCAGACAAGAACTTGAATATCACAATCATAAATATTATGTACTTGCTCAGCCAGTGATTTCTGATTATGATTATGATATCAAACTGAAAGAATTGCAGAAACTTGAAATTGAATTCCCTGAGTTTTTTGATCCAAATTCACCAACACAAAGGGTTGGTAGCGACAGAAACATGGAATTTATTCAGGTAAAGCATAAATATGAGATGCTCTCACTTTCAAATACTTACAACGAAGGTGAATTGCGCGATTTTGATAACCGCGTACAAAAACTTTTAATGGAAACGGCCCCTTATGTTTGCGAATTAAAGTTTGATGGAACAGCAATAGGTTTAACATACGAAAATGGAGTTTTTATAAAAGGAATAACCCGTGGAGATGGTGAATTTGGCGATGATGTAACTGCCAATGTACGAACCATTAAAAGTATACCTATGAAGTTAATTGGCGATAATTTTCCGGATGAATTTGAGATTAGAGGCGAAATATTTATGTCGCACTTTGCATTTGAGAAATTAAATAAACAGCGGGAAGAAAATGGAGATCCGCTTATGGTAAATCCTCGAAATGCTGCTGCCGGAACACTTAAGATGCAAAATTCTTCAGCTGTTGCACAACGAGGACTTGATTGCTACCTCTACTATATGCTGGGTGAAAAACTTCCATCCGATTCGCATTTCGAAAATCTCAGAAATGCAGGACTTTGGGGTTTTAAAGTTTCTGAACATATTAAAAAAGCTCAAAATATTGATGAAGTATGGCAATTTATTCAATATTGGGATAAGGAACGAATAAATTTGCCATATGATATTGATGGAATTGTAATAAAAGTAGATTCATTGAGCAAGCAGAGGCAACTCGGTTTTACGTCAAAATCGCCGCGTTGGGCAATTTCATATAAATTCAAGGCCGAAAGAGTGGCAACAAAATTGCTTTCAGTCGATTTTCAAGTAGGGCGAACCGGAGCCATTACTCCTGTTGCGAATTTGGATCCAGTCTTTCTATCTGGCTCAACTGTTAAAAGAGCTTCTCTCCACAATGCTGATCAAATTGCTATTTTTGACTTAAAAATCAATGATTTGGTTTATGTTGAAAAAGGTGGTGAAATTATTCCTAAAATTGTTGGAGTAGATTTGGAAAGCAGAGATCAATCAGCAATTGAAATCTTTTATATAACAGAATGTCCTGAATGTGGAGCTGAATTGATTCGCGAAGAAGGAGAAGCCAAACATTATTGTCCCAACGAGTTCTCTTGCCCACCACAAATAAAGGGGAAGATCCAGCATTTTATCAGCCGCAAAGCAATGAATATTGATGGGCTTGGAGAGGAAACCATTGATTTAATGTATACTAAAGGATTGATTAAAGATATTACCGGATTGTATGATTTAAAAAAGGAACAGCTAGTTCCCTTAGAAAGAATGGGCGAGAAATCTGCTGAAAATATTATCAATGGAATAGAAGCTTCAAAAAACACACCATTTGAAAAAGTATTATTTGCATTGGGAATTCGCTTTGTCGGTGAAACCGTGGCTAAAAAACTGGCCGCTGCATTTGAAAATATTGATAATTTATCACAAGCATCATTTGAAGATTTAATTGCAGTTGATGAAATTGGTGATCGAATTGCCGAAAGTGTTATCAAGTATTTTAAATCTGATTCCGGTAAAAATTTGATTGATAAATTGAAAGTTGCAGGCCTGAAATTTCAGATTGAAGAAAACAATATTCAAAAATCGAATAAACTGGAAGGCAAAAGCTTTGTTATATCAGGTGTTTTTGAAAAATATTCCAGAGATGAATTAAAGGATTTGATTATTTTAAACGGTGGTAAAAATGTAGGTTCCATTTCAGCAAAAACTGACTTTATTCTTGCAGGTGACAAAATGGGACCAAGCAAATTGGAGAAAGCTGAAAAGTTAGGTATTAAAATGATTGGAGAAGATGAGTTTTTGGAGATGATTAAATAGGTGTATCTTGGGATTTATCCCGAGATTTTGTGAAATTAAATACGGGATAAATTCAAAGACACCCATGAAAAAATTATTTTATCGCAGAAATTTACCACATATAATACCCGATGATGCTCAATTTTTTGTGACTTTTACTTTAAATGGAGCATTGCCAATAAATGTAATTGAACGATTGCAAAACGAAAAAGAAGAGCGCCTGAAAAATGCAATTGGTAAAGGTGAAAGGAAAGAGGATATTGAAAAAATTTATTATGGAAAATATGATGATTTATTAGCAAATTCTAAAAATGGAGTAAAATGGTTAGAAAATGAAGAATTATCGAAGATTGTGTCAAATAAATTATTTGAATTTGATAATAAGAAATATAAATTAATTTGTTTTTGTATTATGCCAAATCATGTTCATTTGCTTATTGATACAAAGCATTATACACCTAAAGAATTAGAAAAAAAAGGTAGTGCAAAAGATTACTATCTAGCCGATATTATGAGATTAGTAAAAGGAAATACCAGTAGAAAATGTAATTTGATTTTGAATAAGACGGGATCCTTTTGGCAGGCGGAAAGTTATGACCATTTTGTACGAGATAGAAATGAATTATATCGGATAATCTCTTATATTTTATACAATCCAGTAAAGGCAAAACTTTGTAACGAAATTAAGGCTTGGAAATGGACTTATATCAAGGAAGAGTATAATGAATTTATTTGATAACAATTCGGGACAAATCCCAATATACAACTTTTACCGAAAAAATCGGGATAAATCCCGATATACCTAAAACAAAGAAAGCCCATCGCAAGATGAGCTTTTTTTGTTTTTTAGTACCCGGAGCCGGAATCGAACCGGCACGGCCGCAATGGCCACTGGATTTTAAGTCCAGCGCGTCTACCAATTCCGCCATCTGGGCTTCCCATAATTATAAAAAAAATTGAGCGAGAGACGGGACTCGGACCCGCGACCCCGACCTTGGCAAGGTCGTGCTCTACCAACTGAGCTACTCTCGCTTTTCGTGCCGCAAAGATAATTCAATTTTTTTATACGTGAAATATTTTGCAATAAATTTTAACATAAAATTTAACATTTTATTTAATTGCTTAAATTTCAATTAGATATTATAATGAAATTTGTTGATTCAATGATATTGTGATATTAAAAGCCAAGGAAACATTAAAATTATACACCAAAGTACGATTTCTAATTTCCAATTCCTACTATCTGAATTTCAATATTTTATATACCTCCACCATCAAAAAAAACATTTTCTCGGGGCTTTTTTTGGAGAATTTTTGAATCAGGGGGCACACTATGCGTTAACCATACATTTCCTCCAATCATCGAATTTTTTCCTATAGTTACCCTTCCTAATATTGTAGCTCCAGAATAAATAACTACACCATCCTCTACAATTGGATGCCGGTCAACTCCTTTGATTGGATTTCCTTGTTCATCCAATGGAAAACTCTTTGCACCCAAAGTAACACCCTGATAAATTTTCACATTTTTCCCAATAATGCATGTTTCACCAATAACAACCCCCGTGCCGTGATCTATTGCAAAATATTCTCCAATCTGTGCTCCTGGATTAATATCAATTCCTGTTGCTGAATGAGCCATTTCTGAAATTATTCTGGGAATTAATGGAATTTCTAATTTCACCAATTCGTGTGCTATTCTATAATTGGTCAAAGCTCTTATTCCAGGGTAACAATAAATAATTTCACCATGGCTTTTAGAAGCAGGATCTCCCAGAAAAGTAGCTTCAATATCTGTTCGAAGCAAGCGTTTTATTTCAGGTAAACAATTAATGAATGCAAGCGTTTTTTCATCGGCAATCTGTGTATAATTAATTAATTTATTCTCATTGCTACAGTTGAAACAGAGACCTCTTTTAATTTGCTCCTCCAAGATAGTTTTTAAGCTGTCAATGTACACTCCGATATAGTATCTCAAATTTTTAGGATTAATTGTAGACTCACCAAAATATCCCGGGAAAATTATTTTATTAAGAAGTTCAACCACCATTCTCAATTGCTCAATATCTGGCATAGGCGAATCATTCCTTTTGCTGGTGAAGAAAACAGAATGATCTTTATCCGATGATAATTCCATCACGGCATTTTCAATCAATATATTTGTGTTCATCTTATTATAAGTTAAAAAGTACAGTACTTAAATATCTTTCTCCGGTATCACAAATAATTGTCACAATTGTTTTTCCTTTATTTTCAGGACGAGATGCCACTTCGATTGCTGCTGCAACATTTGCACCCGCAGAAATACCGCAGAAAATACCCTCTTCCTTTGCTAATCTTCGCGCTGTTTCCAGTGCAACATTATCTTCCATTTTATAAATTTCATCAATAAGCATAGTATCCATTATCTCTGGAATAAACCCTGCTCCTATTCCTTGGATTTTATGGCTTCCAGCTGCCCCTCCTGATAATACAGGTGAAGAAGCTGGTTCGACTGCGACTCCTATTAATTTAGGATTAAATTCCCTTATTTTTGAAACGACCCCGGTAAAAGTTCCACCTGTGCCAATTCCTGCAACAAAAATATCAATTTTACCATCTGTATCATTCCAGATTTCAATGGCTGTAGTCTCTCGATGCATATCAACATTGGCGGGATTCTTAAATTGATAAGGCATAAATGAATCAGGATTTGTGGCTGTCAATTCTTCGGCTTTGGCAATGGCACCTTTCATCCCTTTATCGGCCGGAGTAAGAACCAAATTTGCTCCATAAGCGATAAGCATATTTCTCCTTTCAATACTCATGCTTTCTGGCATGGTAAGAGTTAGACGATATCCCTTAACAGCACAGATCATTGCCAAGCCTATGCCGGTATTTCCACTTGTTGGTTCAATAATTTCAGTTTCAGATTTTATCAATCCTTTTCTTTCAGCATCCCTAAGCATGGCCAGGGCAAGGCGATCTTTAACAGAGCCGCCGGGATTCTGATTTTCGAGTTTAACATAGATTTGGGCGTCAATACCTTTACTGAGCTTGTTCAGTCTAATCATCGGTGTGCTCCCAATAATTCCTGTAACATCATCAAAAATTTTCATCATTCTTATTTTAGTTTATAAAAAAAGCCCGAACAGTTCTGTCCGGGCTATAAAATTATAGATATAGAATATATTCACTTGCCGGACAGACCTATAAGGTAGTGCAACAACAAGCGCTATATATTAATTTTGTAATCATGATAACAAAGATAAAATATTATTCTAATTTAATCTAAATAAGAGTAGTAATATTTTAGTAATAAATAATTTTTGTTTTGCTAAACGCTTTTTCAATGGTTTTTTGCTGGTCAGTGGTCATTGCTTTTTTTCGTATATGCAATTTTTTTAAATTTGCAATATTACTTTTTACTACATTTTTAGTAGTTTGATTTTCATCTGTTTCGTTTTCATCAATAATACATTGTTTTGAATTAGTTTTAGGATCAGAGCCACTAGACTCCATATTGATAATTCCCAAAAGTTGATCTGAATTGATGAAAAGCTCATCCATTTTTTCAATTTTACAAACAGAATTAGGTATTTCAACAAAAGGATTATCCCATATTTTCAATATTTTAAGTGTGTTGATTTTACATATTTCATTCGGCATTTTCTGAAAACGGTTATTTTCGATACTTAGTTCTTCAAGCTTTGTCAATCCACTAATACTTATAGGCAATGAAGATATTTTATTTCCTGCAAGATCCAAAACTTTTAATTCACTTAAACTGGTAATAAAAGCAGGAACATTAATCAATGAATTCTCAGAAAGGATAAGATATTGCAAATTTTTAAGTAAAAGTATTTCTTTTGGAATTGCTGAAAGTTGATTATTTCTTAAATCCAAATATTGAATCTTACTAAGTTGAAATATAGATTCCGGAATTGATTTTAATGATTGATTGGAAAGTGAGAGTATATATACAGTCTCTTTGTTATTAAGGGCTTCATCAACAGTAGTGTATTTTTTTTGCTTATTTAACTCTGCCATAGGTAAAATATTACCTTGACTTTTTATTGTATTGTTTGTAAGGAAAAAAAGTATGATGAACAAAAAAGATATATAATTTTTCATAGAGAAGGAATTTATAGGCTGGCTAAATTAAAAATAAACTGTCTAAATACAATAATGTTTAATTATTTCAATACAAATAATTGTTATATAGCATTTTATTCAATTATTTTTATTTTAGAGATTGAAATTCAAAAATAGTTTAAAACTTTTTTTAAATGAGATCTGATAGCTAAAATGCAGAAATACCAGCTAAATAAGTTTTATTAATTGCAAAATGAACTTATATTTTTAAAGGCTAGACGAGATTTTCATCATTACATTTTTTAGTTTTTTTACTACAATCACAGAGAAATTCAATACCTTTAAACGACAAATCAATAAATACCTAACTTATGAATGCAAAAAAAATAATTTTAATCTTGGTTGTAACAATATTTTATTGTACAATTTTGAGCGCGCAGGCATCGGGCAATGTGGTTTATTCTGAGAAAAAAACTGGAGAACAAATTCCTTATGCCGATATTGAAACAAACAATACCGTTATGGTTGAAGTGAGTGCACTTTATAATGCAATTGCTGATGATTACGTCGCAGTTTTCAATGTCAATCAGCTTGGTGAAAGTGCTGCTTTGACTACAAGCATGATGGATGGTAGATTAAATGGCGTTAAGCAGGAATTTCTTGATTTAGGAATTAAAGCGAACGATATTTATGTAGATATGATCACTTTTGTTCCAGAATATGAGTATGAGGTACAAAAAAAGTTATTCAGTAAATCTTACAATGAAATCCCAAAAGGGTTTAGGCTTCAAAAAAATATTCATGTAAGATACAGAAAGAGCAAAACGCTGGATCAATTGATTGCAGCTTGTGCACAGTATGAAATATATGATTTGGTGAAAGTCGAATATTATTCTGAAAACAGCAAAGCTTATTATGACAGCCTTAGAATTGAAGCAAAAAAAGTACTTAAAGAAAAATTGAAGGATTATAAAGAATTTGGCATATCCATTGAAACGGCATTTACGCAAATTTCCGAAAATACATTTGTTAAATATCCATTGGAACAATATTCAAGTTATCAGGCATTTAACAGCAGTTCTTTGGAGGCGATAAAAAAGAGTTCAGGTGTAACTCAGGTTAATAAAAACACTTCATACTATTATGATCCAGTTTCGTATAAAGGTTATGATGTTATTTTTAATCCAATAATTACAGAGCCCGTTATTCAGTATGCTTTGACAATGAATTTGAAATTGACTTTAAAAAACCCTTATGATGAAAAAAATAATGAATACTATTTACTTACACCTAATGGAGACTTAAAAGCAATAAAAAAATAAAATAATAAAAAAATCAGTATTTTGATTTGGATAACTTCAAATCAAAATACTGAGATATAAATTAAGGATTATCTAAAAAAGTCAAGAATTTGTATAAACCCCTGAGTAACATGGCCTGATGTTCTATCTAATTCGGAACCAAACATAGAATGAGGAATAGAATATATAGCCAAAACCACAATTGCTGCAATAACAGCTAAATATCGCCGGTCTTTTTTAAGATTTCCAACAACTGCCAAAACCCAGAAAACATAGGCAATCAACGTTTTATTATCAGTCAAATCCCATCCATAAGGAATTCCTGTCCATAAATCGCCAAAAGCATATAATTGAACAACCGGCCCTAATATCATCCCACCAATGGTAAGTGCTCCAAAGGTTAAATAAGCATATCTTCTATAACTGTCAACTTTTCCAAGAGCAAACAAACCAGTTACATTTGATAAAAGCATGGCAAAAAACATAAAGAATATGTGTGGCCATAAAATGAAATCAGGAACTGAACCTTTAAAGCGGACTACAACTGGAGCTTCTTTTTGAATATCAACAATGCCTGAATTTGTTTCAAAACTGATATAATACATCAATTTTCCAGCAGCTGGTTGATTTGGAAGGTCTGCAACTAATTTTCCATTAATCGATTGAAAATTTACAGATTTCCATTGGTCATCCTTATTTTCGGGATATGGTTTGTAATTGAGTGTTGCTTTAATGGGTTCGTTTATAGCAAGCTCAACTGGTGCATCGTCATTACCACCATGACTCCTTATCAATTTCAATTTATAGGTTTTTCCATTCAATTCTACTTTAACTCTTTTTGGATAAGTAGGACCCGTCATGCGTTGATAAATGACCGCCGTTAATGTTATTATTACGGCTAAACCCCATAGTAAATATTTTTTCATCATCTTATTTTAAATTCGTGTAAATTACTATAAATCAACAATAAATACTTTATTTTCGGTACCCCGCAATACATCAATAGAAACACGGTCTCCAGGTTTGTACTTTTTCAGACGATTCATATAATCATAAATATTGAGTATTTTTTCGCCATTTATTCCAATAATAAAATCGCCTTTAAGAATACCAGCTTTGAAAGCAATGCCATCTTTTGTCACGCCATCAACCCTCACACCATTGTTGTCACTTGATGCAAAATTGGGCATAATATCTAACTTAACTTTCATTCCTTCGCGACCACCTGTTCTTGTTTTTGGACCCGCTTCCTGAAATGTAAGGTTTTCTTTTTGTGTAGAAAGTTGAAAAACAATTTGTGCACCTAGTGTGCTAATTTTTTCTTCACCTTTTGAATTAATGAATTGAGCATCATCATTAGGAGTATGATAATCGTTATGCACACCAGATGTAAAGAAAAGTACAGGAATATTAATTGAATAAAAACTGGCGTGATCCGATGGCCCATATCCTTCTTTAGAATAGGCAAATTTCATGTCAGATTTTTGTTGAAAGGTATTCAAAATATTCTCCCATTCCGCTGATGTGCCTGTTCCTCCAATAGATAATTCCTTGGTTTCTTCGTTTAAACGGCCAATCATATCAAAATTAAGCATTGCTTTTACTTGTTTAATATCAATCAACGGATTATTTGCAAAATACTGAGAACCAAGCAATCCTTCTTCTTCGGCATCAAATGCAATGAACAAAATACTTCTTTTAAGCTTTTTCTTAACCGATGCTAAATATTCTGCCATTTCAATCATACCAGCAACTCCTGATGCATTATCATCAGCGCCATTATGCACAGCCACCGTGTCCGGCATTCTGGAACCACTGTCTTTTCCTCCATATCCCAAATGATCATAATGTGCTCCAACTATAATGTACTCATTTTTCAACTTAGGATCATTCCCTTCGAGCAGAGCCACTACATTTTGAGTTTTCACCATTTGAAAATCAATTTCAGTTTTAGCAGAAATTATTGAATTACAATCAAATGAAAGGGGTTGACGCTTTTCATTCAGTTTTTTTTCAAGTTCCTCGATAGATTTTGTAGATTTTGCCATGATACGGTTTGCCACTTCACGCGATACCTGCAAAACCGGCAATCCACACTTTACATCTGCACGGCCCATTTTTAATGGCACCAACTCGTCTTTCTCATCCAATTTCACTGCTGAAACAAACACAACACCAGCAGCACCTTTATCTTTGGCTGTCAATACTTTTGCCCTGTCGCTTGCTAATGCCTCAAATGGGCTTGAACGTTGATCCAGTTCAGGATGGCCACGTAGAATAAGAACCCATTTTCCTTTAACATCAAGACCCTGATAATCATTCCAATTTATTTTATCATTCTGAATATCAAAACCATATCCCGCAAATACTACATTTGAATTGATATTTGCACTTTCGGAATAAGGAAGAACAGTGAAGTCCTTTTGAAATTCAACCTGAAAACCATCTATTGATAGCGTATTCTCTCCAATTTTTAAGCCCGATTTAATCTCAAAATATTGAAAGCCATCTTTTCCTAATTTCTTTAATCCGGCCTGACTAAATTCATCACAAATATATTGAGCTGCTATTTTCGATTCAGAAGTGCCTGGTTTTCGTCCTTTCAAAGAATCAGAAGCTAAAAAACCAATATGTCCGCCTATTTCAGAAGCTGTAATTTTTGCCTGTCCATTTGCTATATATGAAACGGTAACAAAAAAGAACAGAAAGTTTATTAATCTTAGGTTATATTTCATTTTTTATTATTTAAAATTTTCCTGACAAATATAGAAATATTATTAAATGAGGCAAATTAAGAATATCGAAACAACATTGTTCTACAGATACGTTGATTTAATTTTGAAGGATAGCAATATTAAGGATTATAACTTTATTTACAGATAGGTTGTCTTATGATATATGCCTTTTAGCGAGGGTAGTTTAGATTCAAAAAATTCATATCGAAATGTTTTAACATTCCATTTCTTGCCTCATTTTTTCAAAATGCCACTCACAAAATTGTTTCAGCCTGTTCATTGTATTTGCAGTGACCCTATTATGTATTCCTTCCCAAATTTTGTTGATGATATTTATTTTGCTCAAATTTTTACTGCCATAAAAATTAAATCCTACCATTAGAAATAATTGAGACTGCTCTTCTTCCTTTAGTTCATTGATTGACGAACGGACATACATTGAAAAAACACCCACAGGATAACCTCCACTGCATTTATACAAAAGATAGCGTGCATTATCTACATCCATTGGATCTGGTGTATCTTTGAATCGAATAGATGTAAGATCAAACAAAGGGACAAACTTAAGACCGAGGAAACTATTTTTTAACCCAAAGGGATACTTTTTTTTTCCAAACAAAAAGATGTGGATATTTTCAAGATGATTATCAACTCTTTCAACATTGGCAATGTAGTTTGGCCAGCAGGAAGAGTCGCCATTCCATTTCAACAATTCTTCAAAAATGTATTTTGCAGGAGCATCAATACCAATTTGGTGCATATTTAAAATTCCATAAGTATTAACTTCAATACCAAGTCTTTGCATTATTCTTTGACTATAATCAAGTCTTTCTGATAATGTTTTGAATTTAATTAAAGTTGGAATTCCTGGATTATTTAGTACAAATCGATTAATATCAGATAGTAATCCGTTGCTTTTGGAGGGTGGAACATGTTTTTTGTCTGCATGCAATAATTTTATCATTATACCTATATATCTTTTTTTAAATACTTTTTTATGGTTTTCTATTCACAATAAAAAGACTCTTCACCTAACTAATCTGTGCAATTTTCATTGCAATAGTTTTTGCAGCTTCTGAACCTAAAAAGATAGCCAACCCAGTTTTCATAGACTCTGCTAATATAGACATATCTTCTCGACGCAAGGATTCTGCTTCTTTACCAATTTTTTTTGACTGGATTTTTAATACATTTTGGGTCATTAAATCACCCATTAAAGGCATGATAATTTCATAAGCTTTTTGTGCATATGGATTAGTATATTTTGTCATAATATCAACCTTTATTTAATGATTCAACCAATTCTTTTTGATAAAGACCTGCAAGGCCTATGAAAAGATACCCTGCATGCCAGGCAACATCAATCAGGTTTCCATTACCATATAAATCCTGCCACCCAAGATATGAGTAAAGCAAATCGGCAAATGTGAACAATATAAATCCGAATGCCAGAAATTTCCATGGTGTTGATATTTTTCCAAGACCAAACAAACTAGTGATATACATTAGAATAGCCGCAGGTATAACCAATAATAAATCTGCAATTGGGTAAAAAAGATAGAATACTTTAGAAATAATATTGGTTTCTGAGTCATTAATTATTGGGATGAGTAAAAAATAAATAACTGCAACTGAAATTATAAAAAACAGAAAGGCTAAAGCATTATATAATTTTGAATTTCCCATTGGAAGACCACTTTTTTTGTACCCAATAAAAATCATTGCCAAACCAATAAACAAAGGAATATATCCAGTACACCAAAAATAATCAGCTAATGTAGGAAATACATTATTCATGTCCGTTTTTATAACAATTTCTAAATAAGCATAAATAGTTTCAGCTAAAAAGAAGAAAAATATACCAATAAGTATCATTAACCAAGCTATTTTGGTATAATCAAATTCCTTAAATCCCCGAAATGCTATGAATAAACAAATAACAGAAATGAATGAACAAAGAATGGGCAATGAATCACTAATATATTGCAATACATTTTCCCCGCCCCATTGGCCTATGTAATATACAATATTGGCGATAAGTAGAATTATAATAAATATCCAAAGTTTTTTTGATTTAGCCATGATTTGATTTGGGTTAAAATTTAATTCAGAATGCAGCGTTAATAGTAAAATTGAATTTTAATCGAATTGCCACTCAAAATTAAACAAAATATGTTCAAATCTTTATGAGTTTCGAAAATAATTCATGCTGGAAGTGAACTTTCCTTTTACATGGAATGATGGACAAAAATGTATAGATATTTGTCCATAAAATTCAGTTATTCTGATCTATTCAAAATTTAATCCTGATTTTTAAGAAATCCTAGCCAGTATATTCCTCATCTTGCACTATCCTTGCCAAAATCCAGGAAAAATCACCATTGCTTATTTTAGTACTACAGTATTCGCAAACAGCCGCTTGTCCCATTTTATCGGCAGGAGCACCACAATTTGGACAATTATTGAGGCTAAACTCGGATTCTTTCTTTTCAACTCCAGTTCTGCGTATAAATGTCCAATATTCACTAAACAAACGTGGCTGAGATTTGGAACCACCGATAAGTTTTCCAGAGGTAGTTTCGGTATAATCCAAACACGAAGCAAAAATACGGACAGTAAAGGATTCGTAATATTGATCTACTTCCACAGCAGCCATGTCAATCCGTTGAATATTAATCTTTTCGAGCCTATTGTATATTTCATTTTTCTTGTAGTTTTCAATCCAAAAATTGTACGAATCATATAAACGGTCAGCAAGTAAGTGTCGTACTTTTCCCCATTGCAAATTGCTCCACGATTTGTAAATTTCATTAAAATATCGAACTGCAATATTATCGGTAAAATTTGTCCAATAACTGTTCCAATCACTCAATAGGTGGTTGCTTACAAATTGATTAATATATACATTGATAGCAGGTTGCACAATTGTTGGATAATCTGTACCAACTTCCTGTGCATAATATCCAAGACCTTGATTGGTAAATGTTTCCTGGCTTAAAATATTAATTTGTTCAACCATCCACTGCATTTCGCCACTTTCGATAAAAGTATCGCAATAGGCACATTGCCCGGTATCGGAGAAATTAGAAGCTGCTCCGCAATTGGGGCATTTTAAATCGCGCATCTGCTCCGGACCTTTCGAAACCAATCCTTTTTTACGGTTAAATGTCCATCGTTCAGTAAGAATGAAACGCGTATTTCTTCCACCCATATTCAAAGTGTAGTTGGAATTGATATCTGCAGTAATACTCAAATACGCATTGTTTTCAAAAATGGATTCCAGATTTATATTTCCAATTACTATTTCGTTAATTGAGCGACTATAGGGAGCAACTTTTATTGAACTCTGAAATAAATTTTCAGATAAAAATGGCTTTAAGTCCTTGAATTCTTTTTTACTAAAATTGCTGTAATATTTATAATAAATTGAAGTTATAAAATCGAGGAACAAAACGCGTGAAAAATTAGGATCTGAAATTTTGAGCCTTTCAATTTTTGCTTCAATTTGATGCAATTCAGAACTTTTATTCTGATAAGTTGGAACCGATGAAATTGTTTGTGCATTGCCACTTTTACGGCGTTTACTTAACCAATATAATACAATGATTATAATTACCAGAGGTATTGAAATTTCGGGAGGTAAAGAAAGAAGCAGATAGATCAATAATCCTGCGATATCGTCGCCACCACCGCCACCACCACTGTTGCCCCCAGAATAAGAATGTCCACCACCTGGTCTGGCCCATGCCATTTCGGGTATTACAAAAAATACCAAACATAATATAATACTTAAACTTACTATCTTATAAACCAGGTTTTTATTGTTAAAGTGTTTCATTGTGGCAGTTTTGAATATCCATTTATTATGAAAATATTTGATTATAATTCAATGTCCATATTATCTGGAAGTTCATTGATATCGTTTTCGACTGGTGGCAAAAATTGTGAAAATATGGGTTTGCAATTTACCAATTGTGCCAGAAGTGCTTCAGCAAGGTTTTGATGATCGAAAACAGACTGAAAACCTGCTTCAATTTTAATCCAATCTTGCGCAGGAACTGCATTTTTTGCACCACGATCTGGCAATACATATACTTGTTTCTCAAACAATGAACAATAAATTAAAGTGCCAATCCTTTCATTGGTAAAACGGATACCTGCTTTTTGGAAAATGGCACGGGCAGCAATCTCAACATTTTTTTCTTTACGTTTTAGTTTGATAAATTTAGATTCAAGTTCAGGTATAGCCGAAAATAATCCATACGCTATTAAAAAACCCAATACTGTAAATGCATAAATTAGAAAAACATCAAAGCTAACAGGAGAAAACATGAAAAAAGTATATAGTAAGAACGAAAATGAAACTCCTGCCCATAAAGCTACATCTTTGTAAGAACCAGACTGCGGCTTTATTATTACTACAATTTCTACGAGCGAATTATTTTCGATTTCTTTGATCGTATCATATAGTTTGGTCCTGAAATCTTCATTAAATCTTTTCATTTATTTGCTTTTTAATATTTTTTGTAATCAATTGAAATAACCATGACATTTAAATTCTTATTGGTTAAGGATTTATATAATTGATGTTTCATTTTGAAGCTTGCTGACAGAATTATTTTAAAGTTTAAATATACTAATTTTCATTCATATCAATTCCTTAAAATTAGGATTTTGAATTGAAACAGAATAAAATAAGTTTTTATCTTTACAACAAAATGGGAAATATGGGCAAATTATTGATATTTTCAGCTCCGTCGGGTTCAGGAAAAACAACTATTGTAAAGGAAGTGCTAAAACAGGTTTCAAATCTGGAATTCTCAATTTCAGCTTGTAGTCGAGGACCTCGTAATGGTGAAGTTCATGGAAAGGACTATTATTTTTTAAGTGTTGAAGAATTTAAAAAAAAGATTGAAGACCAGGAATTTATTGAATTTGAAGAAGTGTACGCCAATCAATTTTATGGAACGCTAAAAAGTGAATTGAACAGGATTTGGAATAATGGAAACCATGTTGTTTTTGATGTTGATGTGATTGGTGGCCTGAATATTAAAAAACAATTTCAAGAACAATCACTTGCTATATTTATTAAAGCGCCTTCTATTGAAGAATTAAAGAAAAGATTGGAAAACAGAGCTACGGAAACTGTGGAACAAATTGCAAAACGCATTCAAAAAGCAGAACATGAACTTGGTTTTGCAGACGAATTCGACACAATTATTTTAAATATTAATCTTAATTTTGCAATTGAAGAAACTATTAAGCAGGTGACGAAGTTTTTAAGAAAATAGAAGTTGGTACCTTTTGAGATTTATATTCAAATCATATAATCTCATAATCATTCAATCATTTAAGCATAAATTCATTTTACAATTGAAAATCGGGCTTTATTTTGGATCATTTAATCCCATTCACATCGGGCATTTGGCAATCGCCAATTATATGTGCGAGTTCACTGATTTAGAGCAAGTTTGGTTTATTGTCAGTCCTCAAAATCCGTTTAAAAGAAAGAAAAGCCTATTGGCCGATTACCATAGATATGAATTGGTAAACTTGGCAGTTGGCGATTCCGGTAATTATAAAGCATCGAATGTTGAGTTTCATTTACCACAACCATCCAGAACCATTGACACTTTAGCTTATTTATTTGACAAATATCCTGATAAACAGTTTGTTTTAATAATGGGAGCCGATAATCTGGTCAATTTTAAAAAATGGAAAAATTACGAAGAAATTTTAAAGCATTACCAAATCTATGTTTATCCTCGTCCCGAAGTACCTGTTACTGAATTTGACAATCATCCTTCAGTAAAAATAATTGAAGCACCTTTGATGGAAATTTCATCTAGTTTTATCAGACAAGCCATTAAAGACAAGAAAGATGTACGCTTTTTTATACCTTCAAAGGCATGGGAATATATAATGGAAATGCATTTTTATGAGAAGTAATTTGATCATTTGACAATCAAATAATTAGACAATTCTTACAGTTATTAAATATATAAATTTGTGCAAAACAGAATTAATATCGGATGAGAAATTTTTCAGACCATATTGTTTATTTCATGGAAGACCTCGAATTGAATAATTCAGTCTATCAAACTAAACCACTCTGGATTAGAAATCCAGAGGAGTTTAGCTTCACCTTTTGACTGATCAATATCCATGTAATTCGTTAGGTGTTATACAACATCTCTCAAAATATAAATCTTACGAAAAATACTTATATAATATTATAAATGAGCAATTTACGATATTTGTTATTATAATTAGTTAATTTAAGTATGTTTAATAACATAAGAGGCTAGTATTTAGAAAACTGGAAAGATCAAGATTGAATTTGCAACTAAATCAAGATAGAATTTCCCTTTGATACCAAGGCTTTCGCTGATTCCTTTTTTTACATTAAATTAAACCTGCAACTAATATACGTATGGACTTGCTGATATATGTCATAATTAAGCTTAAATAAATTAATACTTTTGTTAAATTAATATGAAATATGACGAAACTTCATTTATATCATTAGTTTTAACGTAGATGTTGCCTTTTTTGCTAATCATAGTATTTCATAATATTCATACATATCTATATTATTTGAACGGATTTTTTTTCTTAAAGAATCGAACATTTGTTCAAACTTTTGAAATTGGGATCACTAGCGCCCTATATAATAAAAGCATAATTTGATTTCAATTATTATAAATAAAATTAATATTTAAAAAATGGTTGGATTTGTTTTAAAAATGGCGATTGTAGCATTTGTCATTTCCATGTTTATGGCATTTGTAATACATATGTTGTATGCAATTATTACATCAACAACAATTAGTAAGTATTATGATCAAAAATTGAAAGATGAATATGATCGTGCCAAACGAATTAAAAAGATTCGTATGCAACGGATTATTAACGACATAAAGGCTATTGAATCAATGGAGTCAAGTGAAATTGTGGATTATTACTATGGTAAAAGAAGTATGATGGACGAAGGAGATTTTTTATCGAAATGGAAGAAAAACGATTTAAATAACAAATGAACATGAATTTTGATGAATTTTTAAGTTTATTTCAAGGTATTGCAACCTTGGTAAAATCTGATACCACCATTTTAATTGCACGTATCGGTTTAATGCTGTTGGGTTTATTGTTGATATATCTTGGTAAAAAAGGTATTCTTGAGCCTTTATTGATGATTCCAATGGGTTTGGGAATGGCTGCCATTAATGCCGGAATCATGTTTATGCCTGGAGGGAAACAGGGGAATTTGTTTGTAGATCCATTGGTAACCGATTACAATCAATTGATAGATACATTACAAATTAATTTTCTACAACCAATATACACGCTTACATTCAGCAATGGATTGATAGCATGTTTTGTATTTATGGGCATTGGGGTTTTACTTGATGTTGGATACGTGCTTCAGCGTCCATATATGAGTATGTTCCTTGCATTCTGCGGAGAATTGGGTACTTTTGCCACAATTCCAATTGCATTGGCAATGGGTCTAAACCTGAACGATTCTGCATCAATTGCAATGGTTGGAGGTGCCGATGGACCAATGGTTCTGTTCACTTCTTTAAGCCTTTCGAAGGAAATATTCGTTCCAATCACAGTTGTTGCTTACTTATATTTAGGTTTGACATATGGAGGATATCCGTATCTTATCCGTTTATTGGTGCCAAAAAGATTACGTGGTATAAAGATGGAGCGCAAACAGGTAAAAGTAAAACCAATTTCATCGGGCATAAAGTTGGCTTTTGCTTCGGTTTTATGCACCATTTTATGCTTGTTGTTTCCTGTTGCTGCTCCTTTGTTCTTTTCATTATTTATTGGTGTAGCCATCCGTGAATCAGGATTGACCCATATTATTGCATTTATAGGCGGTCCATTATTGTATGGTTCTACATTTTTTCTTGGACTAACGCTTGGTGTGCTTTGCGAAGCCAATTTAATTTTAAACCCTAAAGTATTACTGTTGCTGGTTTTAGGCATTATTTCACTTTTGCTTTCAGGAATTGGTGGAATTATGGGTGGCTACATCATGTATTTTATAAAAAGGGGGAATTTCAATCCAGTTATTGGAATAGCTGCTGTCAGCTGTGTTCCTACCACAGCCAAAGTTGCTCAAAAAGAAGTAAGTAAAGTTAATCCCGAAGCCTTTATTTTGCCCGAAGCTATTGCTGTAAACATTTGCGGTGTTATTACAACTGCAATTATTGCAGGTATTTATATTACCATGGTTCCACTGTTCCATGGATAAAAAAGTAGTGTATAGACTCAATACATATTGAGTCTATACACTACTTTTTTTATTTTATTTGATTAAAAAATCAAGAAGAACAGTATTCTCAATTTTGCCAACTAGTCGATCACCAATTTTAACAGGACCAACACCTGCCGGAGTACCTGTATAAATTAAATCGCCAATTTTAAGCGTTACAAATTTCGAAACATATGCAATCAACACATCATAAGTAAAAATCATATCCCTTGTATTTCCTTGCTGAACCAATTGATCATTAATTTCAAGGCTGAAATTCAGATTAGACAAATCTTCAAATTTATTTTTATATATGGATTCGCTAATTGGAGCTGCGCCATCAAAGGCTTTGGCAATTTCCCAAGGTTTGCCTTTTTCTTTACACACTTGTTGCAAGTCTCTGGCAGTAAAATCAATACCTAGCGCAATTTCATCAAAATAACGATGTGCAAATTTGGGCTCTATATTTTTGCCTACTTTATTGATTACCAAAACTATTTCAGTTTCATAATGAATATCCTTTGAAAAATCAGGATAGAAAAATGGTTTATTGTTCTTAATGATGGCTGTTTCTGGCTTCATAAAAAACATAGGTTCCTTTGGAATAGGGTTGTTTAGTTCTTTTGCGTGCTCAATGTAATTTCGACCAATTGCTATAATTTTCATATTCTTTTTTAACCAAATGTATAAAATTATGTTTTACAATCGAAAAGATTTCAATTATTTACTGAGGTACAAAAAAAATAAAAGGCCTCGAATAATCTAAGCCCTTTATTCCAAAAAAAAAGTAAACTTGAGGAGATTTTTATTGATTTTTACAGTAAATAACTTATCAATATACCAGCGGCAACAGCCGAGCCTATTATTCCAGCAACATTTGGAGCCATAGCATGCATTAATAAATGGTTCTTCGGATCAGCTCTTAATCCAATCATATGTGCTACCCTGGCACTATCTGGAACTGCTGAAACGCCTGCTGCCCCAATCAAAGGATTAATCTTTCGATCTCCTTTCAAAAATACGTTCATTAATTTAGCAAATGCAACTCCACCCGCAGTTGCAATAATAAACGATATTGCACCCAAAACAAAAATCAAAATGGATTGATAAGTCAGGAAAACATCTGCCTGGGTTGATGCACCTATTGTTAAACCAAGTACGATGGTGACGATATCGATTAAAGTTGTACGGGCAGTTTCAGCAAGACGCCTTGTAACACCGGATTCTTTTAATAAATTTCCAAAGAACAACATTCCTAATAACGGTAATGCACTTGGTGAAATGAAACAAGTCAGCAACAATCCAATAATTGGAAAGATTATTTTTTCAAGCCTGGTAACAGCCCTGGGAGGCTTCATCCTGATTTGTCTTTCTTTTTTACTAGTCAGTAAATACATTATTGGTGGTTGAATTATCGGAACTAAAGCCATGTAAGCGTATGCCGCAATTGCAATTGGTCCAATCAGATTTCGAGTCACCGTGCCATCAGACAATACACTTACTCCATTTGCAAGTTTGGAGGCTACGAATATTGCTGTAGGACCATCGGCTCCACCAATAATTCCAATAGCGCCTGCTTCAGCAGGATGGAAACCCAAGGCCAAGGCACCAAAGAAAGTAATAAAAATGCCCAGTTGAGCAGCAGCTCCAAGTAGTAACAATTTTGGGTTTGATATCAGTGTTGAAAAATCTGTCATTGCTCCAATTCCTAAAAATATCAAGGATGGATAAATTCCTCTAACAACTCCAGCATATAGAAAGTTCAAGGTACTTCCATTTTCATACAAACCTATCTGAAGGTTCGCTCCTTCCATAAAGGGAATATTTCCCAACAGAATTCCTGCGCCAATTGGCACTAATAAAAGTGGCTCGTAATCGAATTTAATAGCAAGAAAGATGAAAAATAAGCCAACCAAAATCATGATAAAATGACCTTTTGTAGCATTAGCAAAACCTGTATAATTCAAAAAAGTTTGAATGCCGTCTATGATTCCGTTATCCTTAACAGGATTTTCTTTTGATATTTGGTTGGTTTGCTGTTGGCCTGCATTTAATTTGTCGTTCTGAAATATTACATTCTGTATAAGGAACAAAAGGGCAAGAATGGAAATGACTGTTAAAAATTTTCTCATATATTTTGAGTTAGCTTTTGCAGGCAATTGAATAATAACTTACAAAAGATGATGATTGGTTTTATAAATTTCAATTACAGAATTTCAAGCAAATGATCATTCTGCAAAACAGAATCGCCGACTTTTACTTTGACAACAGTAACTTTCCCTTCTTTTTCAGCCAGTACATTGTTTTCCATTTTCATGGCTTCCATACAAATTAATTTTTGGCCAACTTTAACCTCGTCTCCAACATTTACAAATACATATAAAATAGTTCCAGGCAATGGCGATTTAACCGGCGTGGCACTTGAGCTTATGTTTTTCTTTATTTTGCTTTCGCTACGGGTTGGCTCAGGAACGCTGGTACGAACCAATACTGGTGTTTTACTGGTTTTTACTTCCCTGTCGACAGCTACAGAATAAGGGGTTCCATTAACTTCCAATTTAATGTTTTTCCCCTCAAAACTTAAAATTTCCACATCGTAAATACTTCCCCCAATGGTAAATTTATAATTCTTCATTGTATATATATTTTATAAATATCATTTTTTTATAATTGTTAGGTATTTTGTAATTAGGATCTTGTCCTAAAAATTCACCTTAAAGGTTTCCTCATAGAGTAAATTTTCGAACTCCACGGTGAATAAGTTTTTGAAACCTTTTTAATGGTCATAATGGCATTTTCTTCGTCATGAATTTCGTTAAAATACAGATATAGGGCGGCGCTAATAGCAGCATCAACTCCCGAAGGCAATTGCAATTCTTCTACTGTCTGTCCTTTTAACATTTCTTTATCTTCGACCCGTGCTTTAATCTGCCATTCAATAATTTTGGGTATTGCTTTAAGAAAAAGATATAAAACAATCAAAGCAACGAAAACAATTGCCATTCCAACAAAGGCTATTGTTGCGTTTTCGATATTTAAATCACTTATATTTAATAATAATTTGCTCATAGCTCTTATATTAAAATCTTTAAAGAGGTAAATTTGAATGCTTCCGGGGTGGATTCACATCCTTTTTTGTTGCCAGAGTTTGCAGGGCACGAATAATCCTGAACCTTGTATTTCTTGGTTCTATAACATCATCAATATAGCCGTATTTTGCAGCTTGATAAGGGTTTGCAAAATTATCAAGATATTCTTTTTCTTTTTCAGCAAAGAATTTTGCCTGTTCTTCGGGATCAATAATGCTTGCCAATTTTTTACCTTCCAAAATTTCAATGGCGCCTTTAGCTCCCATTACGGCTATTTCAGCAGAAGGCCATGCATAATTAACATCTCCCCTTAATTGTTTAGAGCTCATTACATCATGCGCTCCGCCATACGATTTTCTTAATGTTACAGTCACTTTGGGCACAGTTGCTTCGCCATAAGCAAATAATAATTTAGCCCCATGGATAATAATTCCTCCATATTCCTGTGCACTACCTGGCAAAAATCCGGGTACATCAACCAATGTTACCAATGGAATGTTGAACGCATCACACATTCTGACAAAACGTGCTGCTTTGCGCGAAGCATCTATATCTAATACTCCAGCCAAATAATTTGGCTGATTGGCAACGATTCCAACTGGTCGGCCATTAAATTTGGCAAATCCAACCACTATGTTTTTTGCAAAATGACGGTGGAACTCCAGGAAATCACCATTATCCACAATGGCATATATTATTTTTTTAACATCATAAGCTTGATTAGATTGCGATGGCATGATTTCATTTAACTCATCAGAAAGCCTGTCTATTGGGTCGTTACATGCTGTAACTATTGGATCTTCAAGGTTGTTTTGTGGAAAATATTCAAGCATTTTTCTGATAAGTAAAATACCTTCATCCTCACTTTCTGCCTTGAAATGCGCCACACCTGACTTACTTGAGTGAATGGTTGCTCCGCCAAGGTCTTCAGTGGAGATGGTTTCTCCAGTAACAGATTTTGTAACTTTTGGGCCAGTGACAAACATATAGCTTGTCTTATCTGCCATTAATACCACATCGGTTAACGCTGGTGAATATACTGCTCCACCTGCGCATGGACCAAAAATTGCAGATATTTGCGGGATTACTCCCGAAGCCATAATATTTCTTTGAAAAATTTCGGCATAACCGGCAAGACTGTTAACGCCTTCTTGTATCCTTGCTCCACCACTATCGTTTATTCCAATAACAGGAACTCCCATTTTCATAGCCTGATCCATTATTTTACATATTTTTGTAGCATATGTTTCTGATAATGAGCCCCCAAAAACAGTAAAATCCTGTGAAAAAACATAAACTACACGTCCATCAATTGTACCATGACCGGTTACAACACCGTCGCCCATGTATTTCTGTGATTCCATTCCAAAATCGGTGCATCGATGGGTCACAAACATGTCAATTTCTTCAAAACTTCCTTCATCAAGTAACATATCAATTCTTTCTCTAGCAGTATGTTTTCCCTGTTCATGTTGTTTTGCAATTCGAAGCTCGCCACCACCTAATTTGGCTTCTTGACGAAAATGAATCAATTGTTCGATTTTTTCCTGGATATCCATAATCTTTTGATGATTGTTTTATTTTCTATTGGTTAACTCTGTGAAGAAACGATATGGTCTATTCCTAAACCAAATACATTATTTGCTGCAAAACTCAGTAAGAACTCCAAATGTTGATTTTGGATGTAAAAAACCAATAGTTAAACCTTCAGCACCTTTTCTCGATTGTTTGTCTATTAAAGTTATGCCTTTACTTTCAGCATTTTGAAGTGCTTCATCGGTATTTTCAACGGCAAAAGCTAAATGGTGAATACCTTGTCCCCTCTTTTCAATGAATTTTGCAACAGGACTTTCTGGACTTGTCGCTTCCAATAATTCAATTTTTGTTTGACCAATCATAAAAAAGGCAGTTTTCACTTTTTGATCAGCTACTTCTTCAACAGAATAACATTCAAGGCCTAAAACACTTTCAAAATATGTTTTAGCTTCTTCGATGCTATTTACTGCTATTCCAATGTGTTCGATATAAGTTGGTTTCATTTGAATGGATTTTATAGTTAATAAATTATGAGTTAAGATTGCTATTAAACTTTTTTATACTTAAAAGTTAATCAGCTTTTCATCAGTAAAAAAATATTGCTCTAATATATTTTGAAATTTCATCATGTTTTTTTGATTTTTTTGTCATTTTATTCCATTTTTTACTTAGAAAACACCAAAAAATAGAAAAAACAGGCAAATCCTCTTTTCATGTAGACAAATATAGATACATCTTTCTATTAATAAATTAAAATTTTAAGTTTAAATGCCTATTTTTATTCTTTTTATATTTATATTAACCTGATTATCTGTACATTATAAATCCATATATGATTAACAACATATCAGGGATTTAATTTATAAATGCATAGATTAAATGATTTAATGATTATGTATTTTTTATATTTGTTGTTTGTAATAAAAAGAAAATATGAAAATTGTAGTGCTTGATGCTTTAACACTCGGTCTGGATATCGATTTATCTCAATTTATTAAATATGGTGAACTGGAAATATATTCCACCACCAATAAGGAAGAAGTTAATACACGGATAGCGGATGCCGAAATTATTGTCACAAACAAAGTAATCATAGGACGAAGCGAATTATTGCAAGCTCCAAAACTAAAATTAATATGTGTTGCTGCAACTGGTTTTAACATAATTGATTTGGAAGCAGCCAGGGAAAAATCCATAGTGGTTTCAAACGTAAAAAATTACTCAACAGATTCTGTAGCTCAACATACATTTTCTTTGATATTGGCACTTCAAAACTCTCTATATGAATATATTACAGATGTACGAGATGGAGCTTGGTCCAAATCACCTATTTTTACTATGCTCAATCATTCATTTGATGATATTGCCGGCAAAAAATTGGGAATTATTGGTTATGGAACTATTGGAAAAAAGGTAGAAAGCATCGCTGTAGCATTTGGAATGCAAGTATTAATAGGAAAGCGTCCAGGAATTAATTATGGAAACGAAAACAGAATAGAATTCGAAGTCTTGTTAAAAGAAAGCGATATCATAACCATTCATACACCGTTATCAGAAAACACTAAAAATTTATTTACACATAGTGAATTCAAGAAAATGAAAAAATCAGCTATCCTTATTAATGTTGCCAGAGGAGGCATTGTTAATGAAGAAGATTTGGCACAAGCACTTTCGAACGGAATAATTAGAGCTGCAGCAATTGATGTATGTGAACAAGAGCCAATTGCAAAAAATAACCAACTGTTAAGTTTGAAAAACGTATTGATAACTCCTCATATTGCATGGGCATCGCTAAATAGCAGGATAAAGCTTTTGAATGGAATTGAAAAAAACATCAAGAGTTTCATTTCTGGGAATATAAAAGATATTAATTTGGCAGTTTGAAAATTAAATTCACGCAAACCTTGAATACACGTTGTCGGTTCTTGATGCTAAACTTATATTCTGCTAAAGGAAATTTCAGCAAATTTCTTTAAATCAGAATATATTTAAAAGAAATTTTAATAGCTTCTTTGAGTAGTGGAATTTTACCAAGGTAATTTAAACCAATACTTACTTATAATCTGATCTTCAGAAATAAACCCATTGGTGCGTGAATCATTTGCATCCTGCCTGTTATCACTTAATAAAAAATAATAATTTTGTTTAAAAGCATAGTAATCTAAAACCTTTTTTGCTAAATAAGCTTGATTATTTATAAGCTCAAGTTTTTTTCCACTTTCTTTTTCTATAATGTCTTTATAGAGATAATAAACCTTTCCAGGCAATCTTACTCTTTTTCCTTTTCCCGGTACGATTAAAGGCCCCATGTTGTCTTTGTTCCAATACAATGATGAGTGAAATACTATGTTTCCGCTTTCTGCAACAGCAGGATCTTCAATAATTCTTTTTACATTAAAATGCAGGGAATCAGTTTTGACTTTTTTAAGCCCATTTAAGCCAGCATTAAATTGAAAAACACCTATAGTGGCCAATTTTGGATTAAACATTAGATCGTTCGTATCCAAAAGTTTAGCAGTATATGCTATACTATCGGTGGATAACGTATATTCAAATGAGATTATTCTGTTGTCATCAGAACGCTTACGATTTACATAAAGAATGGAGTGTTTAATTAGAATAGTATCTGATGGAAGTGCAACAATACGTCTAAATTTTGTTTCTTTCTCATTGGTTAAATGAAAAATCACTATAGTGTTCCGATCAATTTTGCTTACACTTAAACAAACCACCTTGTCATTTTTCATTAAAGTATTGGTCATTCCATAATCAGAAACTAAATCAATACGGATAAAAAAAAACTTCAAAAAAACAACAATAACAAAAGCCATTACAAACGGTAAAGTCCATGAAATTATAAATCTTTTCATAGAAAACCTTTATGTGGATTTATATTCATAAAATCACGAAAGCTCAAGTAAATCATCCATTCCAAACACACCGGATTTACCAATAATAAAACTGGCAGCAGTGAGCGCTCCCATTGCAAGTCCAATGCGACTTTTGGAAGAATGAATTATTTCAATACTTTCTATTGGTGAGTCATAATGAACAACATGCAAACCAGGGTTTTCGCCAATCCTGTGCGATTTTATGGCAATTTCATTAACATCAGAAGCTATTTCTTTGACCCAACTCTTTTTATGTTGCAGATTTTTGATTATATCTTCGGCAAGAGTAATAGCTGTTCCGCTTGGTGCATCTAGTTTATGAATATGGTGTGTTTCTTCAAGAGAGATATCAAACTCTGGGAACTTATTCATCATTTTTGCCAAATATTGGTTTAGTTTGAAAAAAATATTAACTCCCAGGCTAAAATTTGAGGCATAAAAAAATGCTCCATTTTCAGTTTTGCAAAGCTCAATAACTTCATCAAACCTATGAAGCCAGCCTGTTGTTCCTGAAACTACAGGAACTCCTGAATTGATGCATCTAATAATATTATCAAACGCAACATCCGGAGTTGAAAATTCAATTGCTACATCAACTCTTCTTAGGTTTTCTTCGGTGAAATCCTCAAGGGTATTTTCATCAATTTTTAATTCAATGGTATGGTTATTCATTTCTGCCAATTCTTCAATTGTTTTGCCCATTTTACCATAACCGATTAATGCAATTTTCATATGATTCTAATTTATAAGCTCCTAAATTAAGCTATTTTTTACTAAACTTCCAAGAAATTTTAAATCGTAAAATCGTAAAAAAAAATGCTGTCAGAAAAATTCTGACAGCATCTATAACATTCTAAGTTTAAATATTTATTTTACTTCATTAACAATGGCTTCAAAAGCTTTGGGATGATTCATAGCTAAATCAGCTAAAACCTTACGATTCAAATGAATACCTTTTTTATTTATTTTTCCCATAAACTCAGAATAAGACATTCCATATAATCTTACTCCAGCATTAATCCTTTGGATCCAAAGTGCCCTGAAATTTCTTTTCTTGGTTTTTCTGTCGCGATAGGCATATTGCAAGCCTTTTTCTAAAATATTTTTCGCAACTGTGTAAACTTTACTACCTGAACCAAAATTACCTTTTGCCTGGTCAAGGATCTTTTTTCTTCTGTGTCTTGATGCTACCGCGTTTACCGATCTTGGCATAATTTTATTTTTTTTTGATATTTAGTGTTTTTCTATTTCAAAAAGCTTAAATACTAAATCTCTGGTTATAAA
This sequence comes from Bacteroidota bacterium, assembly GCA_025361565.1. Lineage (GTDB taxonomy): Bacteria > Bacteroidota > Bacteroidia > Bacteroidales > NBLH01 > NBLH01. The sequence continues at coordinate 294,412 of JANYKN010000116.1, forward strand.
CTATTTAACTAATATAAACTTATTAAATGGTAAGCATAAGCTTAACATTTTTCTCATCTGCTTTACTTACAGTTGTGAAATAAGTAAGATTTCTCTTCCTTTTGGTTGATTTTTTAGTCAAAATATGACTTTTAAAAGCATGCTTCCTTTTAATCTTACCAGAGCCAGTAAGGATAAACCTTTTTTTAGCTCCGGAATTTGTCTTCATTTTTGGCATTTTTCGTCTTTTTAATAATTAATTAGAATGTTATTTCTTAATTCAGATGTTTCAAATCTGAATTTATTTTTTTGGCGAAAAGAACATGATCATGCGCTTACCTTCTAATTTTGGAAGTTGCTCAACTTTTGCAAATTCCTCAAGTTCCTGCGCTAATTTTAACAACAAAACTTCTCCTTGTTCCTTAAACAATATTGAACGTCCTTTAAAAAAGACATAAGCCTTAACTTTCGAACCTTCTTCAAGAAATTTCATTGCATGCTTTAATTTAAAATTAAAATCATGCTCATCGGTATTAGGCCCAAACCTTATTTCTTTAACAATTATTTTAGTTGATTTGGACTTTATTTCCTTTTGTTTCTTCTTTTGCTGATATAAAAACTTTTGATAATCAACCAGTTTACAGACAGGAGGAACAGCATTTGGAGAAATTTCAACCAAATCAAGTTCCAACTCGTCAGCCATTTTAAGCGCTTCATCTAGTGAAACAATGCCTGGTTCAATATTTTCGCCTACTAACCTGACTACCTGAGCACGGATATATCGATTAATCTTGTACTTGGTGTCATTATCACTTTGGCCTCTCGGGGGTAAAATTCGTTTTCCTATTGTAATTTCCTCCTTATAATTTGTTAAACATCTCTTTTTTATAAAAAAACTTTACAAAAATAAAGTAAAGTTTCTAAAATTCAAATCTTTAACTCGATAATTGTTGTTCAATAACCTGATTAATATGATCTGCAAAGGTTTTAATATCCATAGAACCCATATCGCCTTCGCCTTGTTTACGAACAGAAATGCTACCATCAGCTTCTTCTTTTTCGCCGACAATAAGTAAATATGGTATTTTCTTTAATTCGTTGTCCCTGATTTTTTTTCCAATTTTTTCATTCCTTTCATCTAGGACAGTGCGAATATCGTAATTATTTAATTCATTCAAAACTTTTTTAGCATAATCATTGAATTTTTCGCTTATTGGTAAAACAACTGCTTGCTCAGGAGTTAACCAGAGTGGAAATTTTCCGGCAGTATGTTCAATCAACACGGCTACAAAACGTTCCATAGAACCAAATGGTGCTCTATGTATCATTACCGGGCGATGCTTTTTATCATCGTTGCCAATATATTCAAGTTCAAACCTTTCAGGAAGGTTATAATCAACCTGAATGGTTCCCAATTGCCATTTTCTACCAATAGCATCTTTTACCATAAAGTCAAGTTTGGGGCCATAAAAAGCTGCCTCGCCATAAACTGTAACAGCGGTGAGTCCTTTTTCAGTGACAGCTTCTACAATTGCTTTTTCTGCTTTTTCCCAATTTTCATCACTTCCAATATACTTGCTCAAATCTTCCTTATCGCGCAAAGAAATTTGTGTTTCGAAATTTGCAAAATCAAGTGTTTTGAAAATATACAAAACAATATCAATTACTTTTATGAACTCTTCCTTTAATTGATCGGGACGACAAAAAATATGTGCATCATCCTGGGTGAAACCGCGAACTCTTGTAAGGCCATGCAATTCTCCACTTTGCTCATAGCGATAAACAGTTCCAAACTCGGCAAAACGAATTGGCAAATCTTTGTAAGACCTAGGTTTTGTCCTGTAAATTTCGCAATGATGAGGACAATTCATCGGCTTCAATAAAAATTCCTCGCCTTCAGCAGGAGTTGTGATAGGCTGAAATGAGTCTTTTCCATATTTGGCATAATGACCAGACGTTACGTACAATTCTTTTTGTCCAATATGCGGAGTAATTACTGGATCGTAACCATGTTTCTTCTGAACTTTTCTTAAGAAATTTTCAAGTCTTTCTCTTAACAATGCACCTTTTGGAAGCCAAAGTGGCAATCCCTGCCCTACCCTTGCAGAAAATGCAAATAGTTCAAGTTCCTTTCCAATTTTACGATGATCACGTTTTAAAGCTTCTTCAAGCAACAACAAATAATCATCTAGTAATTTTTGTTTAGGAAAACTGATACCATATACACGGGTCAATTGTTTCCTCTTTTCATCGCCACGCCAGTATGCACCGGCAATTTTCATCAGCTTAACAGCTTTAATAAAACCAGTATCGGGCAAATGTGGGCCACGGCATAAATCGGTGAAATTACCTTGTTTGTAAAAAGTAATTGTACCGTCGGTTAAATCGGTAATCAATTCAATTTTATAGATATCACCTTTTTCGGTGAAATATTTCAGTGCTTCTTCTTTACTAACTTCAGTACGAATAAATGTGCTTTTTTCACGAGCCATATCGAGCATTTTTTGCTCAATTTTTTTGAAATCACTATCTGATATTGTTGAACCTTCAGGCAAATCAATATCATAATAAAATCCATTTTCGATAGTTGGCCCAATTCCCAGTTTAACTCCAGGATAAAAGAATTCCAGCGCTTCGGCCATCAAATGAGCTGATGAATGCCAGAATGCATTTTTGCCTTCTTCATCTTCCCATTTATAAAGCTGAATTTCTGCATCTTGCATAATAGGTCTCGTAACATCGTAGGTTTCACCATTTACTCCAACAGCTACAACCTCTTTAGCCAAACTATTACTAAGACTTTTAGCGATATCCAATCCATTGATACCTACAGGATATTCTTTAACTTTTTTATCCGGAAATATAATTCTCATCAATCTTTTACTTTAAAAAATAAGAGTGCAAAAGTACTTAATTATTTGGAAATTAGAAATAAGATATTTGAAATTGAAATAAGATATTTGAAATTTGAAACTATTAGAATGCGCTAAAAATCGTAATTGTCTATTATCAAGCATACTAACAACTATTTTTTTGATTAAAGCCTTGACTCTAAAATTTCTTCCATTTCTTGTAAACTAATATCTTGTTGGGCACCAACAGCCTTCATACCACGTTGTTCAAAACGTGTTTTAATTTTTTGGATTGTTGGTAAACCAACATTGTGTTCGCTTAAAAGTGTTTTGGCACCTAATTTTCTATAAAATTCATCAGTCTTGCTTATCGCAGTTTCTATCCTTTCATCAATTGAACCTTCATTAATGCCCCAAACCCTTGAAGCATATTGAAGTAACCTTTCTCTTCTTTTGGTTTTCATTTTGCGCAATAATCCGGGAAGAACAATTGCCAAGGTAACTGCATGGTCAATTCCATGGAATGCAGTTAGCTCATGACCAATTGTATGCGTTGCCCAATCGTGCTTAACTCCAACCCCAATTAAACCATTAAGCGCCATAGTAGCAGCCCACATAATGTTTGCCCTGTTTTCATAATTAGGTTTTTCATTTTCTACAGCTTTAATTCCTTCTTCAATCAGTGTTAATAAAATACCTTCAGCAAATCGATCCTGAATTGGAGAGTTAACCGGATAAGTTAAATATTGTTCCATTACATGGATATATGCATCAATAATTCCATTAATTACTTGTCGTTTGGGCAAAGAATAAGTAAACTCAGGGTCAAGAACAGAAAATTTGGGAAGAACTTTTGGCGATCCAAAAGCAAGCTTCTCTTGAATCGATTTTTTTGAAATCACTGAATTACCATTCATTTCGGAACCTGTTGCGGGAAGCGTGAGCACAGCCCCAATGGGCAAAGCATCAATTACAGGTTTCGCTTTTGCCAGAATATCCCAGGGATCTTCGCCTTGATATTTAACTGCAGCTGCAATAAATTTGCTGGCATCTAATACAGATCCTCCTCCAACTGAAAGTATAAAATTAAGACCTTTCTCTTTAATAACTTTCACCGCTTCCATAGCGGTTTCGTATGTTGGATTGGCTTCAATTCCTCCAAATTCGATAATATGATAGCCTTTTACCGCTTCTTTTACCTGGTTGTAAACTCCATTTTGCATGATACTTCCACCACCATAGGTCAGTAATATCTTTGCATCTCTTGGAATATGAGAAGCTATTTCACGGGTTTTTCCTTTTCCAAAAAGAATAGTTACAGGATTATAAAAATTAAAATTTTCCATCTATAAATATTAAAAATTGTTTATTGAAACTAAATACATTCTGTTTTCAAAAATAAGAAAATGATTGAATTGTTCATTGAAAATAAGTATTCTTTTAGATAATTCAACAATACTGTAAACCATCAATTTATCTGCCTAATCAACATACCTGCATAGTAATTTTTAGCTCCGTTGAACAAAGTATATTCCAAAGGCTCCGTTAAATCTCCGCTTACTTTTCTTTCTTCTTCAGCCATAAAACGGTTATCCCAAATTTTGTCTTTTTCAACTTTAATAACTCCTTTTCTTTTGTACCTGGTGTGGCCTTCATCATCCATTACCTGTTCGAGTACTTCAAATTTATCACCTTTTTCCAAACCTTCTTTCAACCCAATTTTTGCACATAAAGGATCGCTCTTATAAAGTGGAGTTTTAGTCCTGAATACTTCGTATTTTCTTTGAAGTTTTGCTATTACATTATCAATAGCCCGAACAGTTGCGACTGCAATTAGATCCTCCTCTGATTTTTTAGTATAACTGGTTGCCTGCAAATCAGCCCAGGCCACTTCGGTTCCAATCAATTTCAATGTGAAAATTTCGGAATTATCAAATGCTTTTTTCCTTTTTGGATCAAAAGAATTTGAGTCCATCCAATAATCGTTGTAAAAAACAGCTGCAACTGAATCGTTCCAAACCAATTGGTACAAATAGGAAGTCGTCCTTACCACATATCCCTTTCCTGCGAAAGTGACACTTTCATCAATCAATTCGGTTTTTGAGCCAATATTTACATCAACTTTATCAGCAACTTGGTTTAAAAGTGAAATTCCAGATTTAATTTTTGTGGCAACTTCTTCTTTACTTACATAATCAAAATCATTGACCACCACAAAAGTATTGGCAATTAGCTCTTCTCCTGCATCAGCTAAAAGCGCAAGTCCTCTTTTACTGCTTTTAGCTATATCAACGTCCATTTCGGTAGCATTGTAAGATCCTCTTTCAGCCACAAGGTTCATATCAAATGTACCTTTTATTGATCGGTCAAACCATTTCGAAACCATTGCTTTAGCAACATTATTAGTAGTTAAATAATTGTTTATATTTTCGCTCTGGATTTGGACTTTTTCTTCTTTTGAATTTGCAGAAACAGGAATTGCATTTTCAATTTCGCGTGATTCTAAAAGATGGTTGTTAAATTTATCCGGAATGGGTGAGTTTATAAATGTTTGACGGATAACTTCAGCATAGGTTCGACTTGGCTCATTGATCATCATTGTGTATAAAGAACTACGGCGATATACAGCTTCGCTTGTTTTTAATTGTCCATAAATTAATAATGGAACAAAAACCAGAAAAATTATTGATAGAAATTTTTTCATCACTAATTATATTAAATGATTTTCCCTTTATTGATAATTTGCTCTATTTCTTCTCATTGGCAAAGTTACAGCTAAAAATATTATCGATATAAATATAAGAATATTAATTTTAGCACTTAATTAGTAATTTTTAAAAACTTAAATTTAATTGGGAATAAATTTCTACCGATAAATCTAAATTATGGAACTCATCATACAAAATATTCGAAATCTTATTGTAGACAAACAGGAAATTCTTCTTGAAAAACTTAACTTTGGGGCATGTGATGCGACTTTCAGCAAGTTTAAATCAAGATTAAATATAGAGTTACCTACAATATTTTATCAATTTTACAGCATTTTCAATGGCAGTGTTTCATCAGGAGCCCCAATATGGTTATCCATGTCACTATTACCTTTAAGTGCCATTCTAAATGAGAAAATCCTTCTGGATAAAATGCAAAAGGAAGGTAAATTCAAAAACTGGGTTTCAGAAACATGGTGGAGTTCCGGTTATGTTCCATTTCTTTCTGATTTTTCAAATTCACTCGTTTGCATCGATTCCGAAGGGAGTTTTAATGGCAGACCCGGACAGATTGTACACTGGCAAAATGATAATCCGGTCAGGACAATTTTATTTGAATCGTTTGAATTTTGGCTTGAAGCACTATATATGCTCATTGAAATGTTTGATAAAGATTTAATTAAAGAAAAAAACACATATCGCCTTTTTTGCCAAAGCAAAATTGATATGATTGCAAAATCAATAAACCCTGACTATCCAAAATTAGTTACGGCTATCAGACTGGAATAGAATCAGTTTCATTCAGAATTCTAACATTTTAACAAATTCATGTTTAAAACATTTTTAGTAAATACATCTGATTTTTATTAATTTGGCCGATTATATCATAAACCTATTAAAATGAGCGACCTATTAATAAAAGTTCAAAATATTTCGGTGGTACAGGACGAAAAAATCATCTTGCAAAATGTTGGTTTTTCATTGTTAAAGAATGAACTGGTTTATTTAATTGGCAAAGTTGGAAGCGGAAAAACCAGTCTGATTAAAACCTTGTATGCAGAATTACCGCTATTGGTAGGCAGTTCAGATATAAATGGTTTTCAGCTTGAAAATCTTCAACAAAAGAACATTCCTTTCTTACGCAGAACTTTGGGCATTGTATTTCAGGATTTTAAATTATTGACCGATCGGAATATTCACGACAATTTAAAGTTTGTACTAAAAGCTACAGATTGGAAAAATGAGGATGAAATTAATATACGAATTAAAGAAGTGCTCTCAGAAGTAAAACTTTTAGACAAAGAGTTTAGCAAACCAAATGAACTTTCGGGTGGAGAACAGCAAAGGGTTGTAGTAGCCCGTGCCTTGCTCAACAAACCTCCTGTCATTTTAGCTGATGAACCGACAGGAAATCTTGATCCGGATTCTTCGACCCAAATAATGCGGATTTTACAATCCATTGCACAAAAAGGAAGTGGTGTAATCATTGCCACTCATCAGTATGGTTTAATCAGACAATTTCCGGGCAGGATTTTGAAAATTGAAAATAATCAGGTGAAAGAGATTAATGTTGCTGATATATAGTCCAGAAATTAGTCATTTGAACTTAACCCTTTGAATCCGCTAAGTGTACAGTAAAATCTTTAGAAATTAAATCATTCATACATTCAATCTTTCAAATTCCTGTAAAAATCTAACAAAACCTCTTCTTGATTTTCCCAACAATATTTGCCTTTGCATTTTTTTAAGTTTTGCTTAAAATTTTGAATAGCAACTGAATCATTGAGCATTATTTTAATATTCTCTAATAGCATATCCGGATCAAATCCGCTTACAGTAATTCCAATGTTTTCATTCTTTACAATCCGTTCTATTTCAGGTAATCCAGACGCTAAAACAGGAACTCCAGCATTAATAAAATCAAATAAACGGTTTGGTAAAACATAATGATAACTTAAGCTGATATCTTCCTGAAGGACCAGTCCAATATCAGCTTTTGGGGTAAACACATTCAATTGCTCATGGCTTAGACTTCCAGTAAAAAGAACTCGATCTTCTAACTTTAAACCAGCAACCATTTGTTTAAGTTGTTTTTCAATATCTCCTTTACCAATAATAACGAAAATTGCATTTTCGATTTTATCCATCAATGGAATAAAATGCTCAATTCCCCGGCCAATATTTAATGCTCCCTGGTAAAGTATTATTTTTTTGTTTTCAGGTATTCTAATTTGATTTTTAATTATTGGGGATGGCAATGGATTGCATAAAGGCAAATTACTAATAACCTGCATATTGATGCGATATTTTTGCTTATAATAGTCTGCAATTGGTTCACAAACTGTATAGCTGTTTGTTATTTGGGGAAGTATCTTTTTTTCGATTATAAACCAAACTTTTTTAACCCATTTTCTATTATTTAATTCAGGAACTTCTGTGAAGATTTCATGACTGTCATAAACCAATTTAAGTTTTATACCAACTAATCTTTTTATTCTATAAGCCATATAATTGGCTAAAAGTGTATCCAAGTCATTGGATATTAATATGCTTGCTCTTGAAAATAAAAGTATAAAAAATAAATATAAATTGTACTCGGCGTAAAACAACGGACCTTTATGAAAAAACGGTTTAATTTGTATGTTTTTGAACTTTCTATTTTCAAGAAGTAACGAAGAGACATGCCTTCGTCCAATCAATATTGGTTCCATGCCCATTTTCTGAAGACTGGAAGCCACTTTGTGCACTCTTTGATCGGTTAGTAAATTGCCTGTAATGGAAAGTATGGCTTTCTTGCCTGACAAAATTGAATTTTCGATCATGTAAATAAATCTGTTTGATTTTGGGGTTCAGACGGTAAAATTAATAAATTTACAAGCTTAAAACTGTTTTTAATATGGAAGTGCATAAGAATTTCTCATTAAAAAATTATAATACGTTTGCTATTGAAGCATTTGCCAAATATTATGTTGCTCCATCAACAATTGATGGACTTCAAAATGTATTAAGTAAACCTAACTATAACACTGAAAAAAAACTCATACTCGGTGGCGGCAGTAATATGTTGTTTATTAATGATTTTGATGGACTTGTGATTCATCCCAGAATTATGGGCAAATCAATAACAACCGAAAACAAAGACGATGTAATAATTAAAGCATTTGCTGGCGAAAATTGGGATGATTTAGTAGAATGGACTGTAGAACAAGGATTTGGGGGACTCGAAAATCTATCGCTGATACCTGGAACTGTCGGTGCTTGTCCCATTCAAAATATTGGAGCTTATGGTGTTGAAGCAGGGGATTGTATCGAAAAAGTCGAGACTATAGAAATTTTTTCCGGTGAAATAAAAGAATTTAGAAAAACGAATTGTCAGTTTGGTTATCGAACTAGTGTATTTAAAAATCAATTTAAAGATCAATATATTATCACTGCTGTAAATTTTAAATTGAGTAAAAATCCAATACTGAAAACGCATTATGGATCGGTTGAAGATGAGTTAAAAAAAATGGGAGATATTAGCTTATCATCTGTGAGAAAAGCTATTATCAATATTCGTGAATCAAAACTTCCCAATCCACTTGAAATTCCAAATGCAGGTAGTTTTTTTAAAAACCCGATTGTTTCGGTAGAACATGCTGGACGTTTAAAGCAAGAATTTCCCGAAATATCCACCTATAAAACTGAAACTAGTGATATAAAATTAGCTGCAGGTTGGATGATTGATTATTTAGGTTGGAAAGGAAGATCGCTTGGAGATGCAGGAGTACATGAAAAACAAGCGCTTGTTCTTATTAATAAAAACAATGCCACAGGAGATCAAATAATTAAACTTGCTGAAAAGATTAGAGAAGATGTATTTCAAACTTTCGAGGTGATGCTTGAGTTTGAGGTGAATATGATATGAAATTATTTGAAAATTAGTCAATTTGAAGATTTGAAATGAATTAAAAATCAGTTCTTTCCATTCTATTGCTGTTGGACAGGTTTTGGCCGCTTGATTCGCTGCGCTTCCAATGACAGTGCGGTTTGAATCAAAAAATAAATCAATTTCAAATCGAGAACTCATCACTCTTCATCTTCCTCTTCGCCACCCACTACTTCAGCTTTTTCATTAAATAAAAGTATAGTTCCGGCTTTATATGCCTTTACTTTACCCTGAACATTTAACAAATGCTCTCTTTTATCAATTTGACCTTTTAGCACATTTCCAAAATTGTCAAAAACGATGGGTTCAGCTCTTTTGAAAACGATTTTTGCTCCACGTATATCCAATTCCTGGTCGCGCGATAATTGCCCTTCAATCAAAGCCCCTTCATCGTTGAAAATAACTCTGGAATCGTTCTTGAATATTAAGTTCTGCCTACCTGTCCACAACGAAGTTCTCTCAACCAGATAGGCTGAAACCACATTACCTTTATTATTGAATTTAACTGGCTTATCTCCTTTAAATAAGACCAATCGCCTGCCAGTCCATAAATAAGTGTCTTTTAATAATATACCTTCAATTACTTGTTTTGAAGTGTTTAAGATAATACTTGTATCGCCTTTAAAAAAAATCATAGAAGTGGGGTTTGGCAATAACGAATCTTTGGATAAAAAAATAGTATCCTGTGCATTTAGCGATAGAGCCAGTCCAGCTATAAGTAAAAGAAAAAGAATTGATTTATTCATATAGGCCAAATATAATAATTCCTATTGATTTAAGATGAAAACTTTTTGAAAGTTTTCATCTTTCGGAAACGATTTAGGCAAAATTATTGGGGTTTAAGAGCTAAATCTAATTTTAAATTTAAGCATATCTATTCTAATAAAATTCATAAAAGCACTGGTGTTTTAAGCGACCAAATTGGCAAATTCACAGGTTTCTATGTTTCTAAACAATATCCAGGAAAAATACGGAGGTAAAATATTTCGATAAAGAAACCCAACGTACTTTGGTTTACCTTACAAACAATTTTGAACTGTCTGCAATTGAGATAGCTTTTCGTTATAAGAACCGTTGGCATGTAGAGCTTTTTTTTAATGGATCAAGCAACACTTAAAGATAAAATTCTTTAGTGAAGTTCTGAGAATGTAGTCCGAATCCAAATATATAACCAATTGGCATTCAGTCTATTTTAAGTGGACAGCAGTGGATATTTATGGTTAATAGATACATTCCTTTTTATTGATCAATTAATAATTCTTGATTGAAAAAAAATGTTGTTATTATTACTCAAAATACAAGTTGTTTGAATTGGATAACATTATATTTTTTTATCTTGTAAAAAAAATAATCTATTTAGGATTGAGTAATTTAAACTTTAAAATACCATCATATGAGCTACTTCATAACGGCGAGCCTGTTGATTTCGCTATCCGTTCAGTTGACGAGGTAGTGAAATTGTTTGGACCATTGAATGATGTTCCTCACCGGCACAATTATTTTACTGTATTGTGGTCTCAGAACACTTCTGGAATACATAGAATTGATTATAAAGAATACATAATGCAGGCTAACGAAATATTTTTTGTAACCCCAAATCAAGTTCACCAGATATTGCACAACGACAATCCTGGAGGCATTGTTATTTTGTTTACTTGTTCGTTTTTAGATAAAAATTTTATCGATATGAATTTTATATCAAACCTTGGCTTGTTTTCAGAAATTGGCGAATCACCACCTATTAAAATTGATGATAAAACTACAAAAGCATTAATGAAAATAAGCCAGGATATGATTGATACTTTCGAATCGGACAAACCATTCCGTTTTGATTCAATTGGAGCCTACCTTAAATTGTTTTTAATTGAGTGTAATAAGTTCGCACATCATGCCAAATCTGATAACACACAGACTATTCAATCGTCGAAATCGATTTTAAGAAAATTTAAAGATTTGTTGGAGCTGCACTTTATAGAATGGCACAAAGTAAACGAATATGCGACACAATTAAATATCTCGCCAGATTACTTAAACAATGCTATTAAATCAGGAATTGGAAAAACTGCAAAGGAACTTATTCAGCAGCGAATTGTTTTAGAGTCAAAACGCCTTGGGTTGCACACTGAATTATCCTCTAAAGAAATTGCCTATCAACTTGGATTTGACGATCCTTCACATTTCAGTCGGTTTTTTAAAAATGCCGAAAATCAATCATTTGCTGATTTCAGAACTTCCCTTGAAAAAGAATTTTTTAAATAATCGGATAAATACATTTTTTAATCGGATTTTGACATTGTCCACCCTTTGTGATGCTTCTATCTTTGCATTATAATTTATTGACAATTTTAATGAAAACAATTTTATACAGCGCAGGTACTAGAGGTCATTTCGAAAATGACTGGCTAAATACCAGGTATAGTTTTAGTTTTGCCGATTATTTCGATAGATTGAGGATGAATTTTGGGGCACTTCGTGTGTTAAATGATGACATAGTTCAGCCATCATCCGGATTTGGAAAACATCCACATGATAATATGGAAATTATTACCATTCCAATATCCGGAACATTGAGCCATAAAGATTCCATGGGCCATGAGCAAAAAATAAAGGAAAATGAAGTTCAGGTGATGAGTGCCGGAAATGGTATTTTTCATTCAGAGTATAATGCCAGTGCTATTGAAGAATGTAGTTTGCTTCAAATTTGGATATATCCAAACCAAATGAATATAAAACCCAGATATGATCAAAAAATGTTTGATATTGAAAGATCAAACAATAATTGGCAAGTCCTTGTTTCAGGGCCAGATTCAATTGAAGGCTCCTTGACTATCAATCAAAAGGCGAAGATATCAAGAACTAAACTGAGCGCCAACAAATCAATTGATTATCATATAAATAAATCTTCATATGGTTGTTTTGTTTTTTTAGTTGAAGGTGAAATAGAAATGGAAAACGAACATTTAACTGAAAAAGATGCAATTGGAATTTACGACACAGAAGAATTTAATATAAAAGCAATCAGGGATTCATTTTTAATCAATATTGAAGTACCTGACAAACACAAATAAATAAATTAATAACAAAAATGATGAAAACTATGAAAACAATAAGATTTTCTTTAATTACAATGCTGATGTTGGTTGGAGCCCTTGTTCATGGACAGGAATTTAAGGCAGACGTTGTAAAATCGACGATAAAATGGACAGGTGAAAAATTAACAGGTAAACACCATGGGTTAATTGCTTTAAAAGAAGGAAGTTTAACTTTAAAATCCGGAAAAATAACTGCGGGAACATTTGTGATTGACATGAACAGCATTACTGACTTGGATTTACAGGATGCCGGATACAATGCAAAATTAGTTGGGCATTTAAAATCGGATGACTTTTTTGGAGTCGCTACTTTTCCTGAATCTAAGCTTGTAATTACCAAAGCTACAGCTTTTAAAGGCAATACTGCTGATGTTAGAGGTGATTTGACGATAAAAGGGAAAACGAATTCAATCCTTTTTACAGTCACAAAAAATGCAGATTCCTATTCTGCTAATATAGTGGTAGATAGATCTAAATTTGATGTAAAATATGGTTCAAAAACTTTCTTTGAAGATATAGGCGACAAAGTGATTAGCGATGAGTTTAAATTAGACGTAGAGCTGGTTCTTGCAAAATAGGGTTTTTAAATTTGAGGGTTTGCCGATATTGCAATTTTGCGATGTCGGCTTTTTTATTTTACATCAATAACTGTAATCCAAATTGGCAAATGACGATTGGGTTGAATTGAAGGAGGATTATTATATTTGCACAACTAAAATTGAATTTCAAATAGATTTAGCTAGTAAAATTGACGATGGAAAACCTGATTGAAGATTGGAAAAAGAGGAAAGAAGAAGTTCATGCATCCAACAAAAAAACAGTGCAGAAAATTTCAAAGCTTAACGAAAAGAAAATGAATCAGTTAGCTGAAGGAATACATGATGCTGTTTTTGAAAAAATTGACTGCTTGGATTGTGCAAATTGCTGTAAGTCAATTCCTCCCATTTTAAATGATACGGATATCAAGCGAGTTGCCAAATATTTGGGATTAAAAGTTTCTAAGTTTGAAGAAGAATATATCCGAACAGACGAAGATTATGATAGGATAATGAAAAAATCGCCCTGTACTTTTCTTGGAATAGACAATAAATGTGATATTTACGAAGTAAGGCCAAAAGCATGCAGGGAATATCCACATACAAACAATTATGAATTTATAAAAAATACTAAACTGCACGTTATCAACGCTGAATATTGTCCAGGTGTATTTCATATTTTAAGTGAATTAAAGAAAGTAATTTAAATCAAATAATGATTGAAAGAATTATATTTGTTGTTTTTTGATAGTTTCAAATTACTTTTTAGTAGATTCAATTAAGACAAGCAAAATGAAAAAACTTTATACGTTAATTCCCTTTTTGCTATTTGTTTTGGGTTGCTCAAATACCCCAAAAAATGTGGAATGGACCAGTACAACCGAAGCAAATCGCTGGATAATAAATACTCCGGTAGATATAATTCAATCAAAGGATAGTAATGTTGATGTATTAATTCAATCGACTAATCTACAGCAAGTTATTGATGGATTTGGAGGTTGTTTCAATGAACTGGGCTGGGAAGCTCTAAATCTACTCCAACAATCAGAAAAAGAGCAAATTATAAAAAATATATTTGATTCAATTACTGGATGTAACTTTAATATTTGCAGAATGCCAATTGGAGCAAATGATTATTCTGTAGATTGGTATAGTTATGATGAAACTGCCGGAGATTTTGAAATGGTCAATTTTTCAATTGATCGTGATCAAAAAAGATTAATTCCGTATATTAAAAAAGCACTGACTTATAAGCCTGATTTGAAATTATGGGCTTCGCCCTGGTGTCCGCCATCGTGGATGAAAACGAACAGCCATTATGCTTGTAGGGCAGATACTGTGAATGATTTATCAAAGGCTAAGGCAGGTATTGAAATGAAAGATCAATTTATGATGAACGAAAAATATTTAAATGCATATGCATTGTATTTTTCGAAATTTCTGAAATCCTACAAAAAGGAAGGTATTGACATATTTGCTGTTCATGTTCAAAATGAACCCAATTCGTGTCAAAACTTTCCTTCGTGCATATGGACTCCAGCATCGCTTGCCAAATTCATCGGCTCTTATCTTGGGCCGGAACTTGAAAAGAACAATCCCAATACCGAAATCTGGCTTGGAACTATTGAACGTCCTCAAATTGAACGAATTGACACCATACTTCAAAATCTGCTAGCGAAAAAATACATCAAAGGAATAGGTTTTCAATGGGCTGGAAAAGATGCCATACCTATTGTAAATAAAAAATATCCAGAATTCAAGTTGATGCAATCTGAAACCGAATGTGGCTTTGGTTCAAATGACTGGGCAGCAGCCGAACATACTTTTGGATTGATGAAGCATTATTTCGAAAATGGCGCAAACAGTTATATGTATTGGAATATGGTTTTGAATGAAACTGGCAAGAGCCAATGGGGCTGGAAACAAAACTCAATGATCAGTATTAATTCAGCTGACAAGTCCATAAAATACAATCCCGAATTCTATTTAATGAAACATTTCAGTTATTTTATAAAGTCCGGAGCAAGAAAAATTGCAATTGATAAAGGAAATGAAAACTGTCTGGCATTTAAAAACAATGATTCAGTTGTCGTTATATACTACAATGCCGGAGAAAACAAAGAAATGACTTTTAGTATTGATAAACAGGTATTTAGAGTCAAATTAGAAAGTAAATCTTTTAATACTTTTCGTTTGGAAATTTAAGTTGGCGAATTGATTGAGAATTTAAAGGGAGTATATTGCCAAATATAAAATCCTATTTTGGCATTATACAGTTATAATTAAATGCTCGAAAAACCCATATTTAATTCTGAAATATTGACCAAATTGTTCATTACAAAAAAACACAAAAGCATTGTTGGCAGTTAATTACTATACAAAATGCTTTAAATCCAAATCCGAAAATTCTTCCAAAATAGCTCTAAGTTTATTTTTTATTATATCAACTCCTCCTTTCACATCAGCTTCAATGTTTATCGGAATAATTGGGTCGTGGAGCGACATCCTGACCAAATACCAACCTTGTTCATCCAGATTATTGCATTTTACACGAATTCCTTCGTAGTTTTTAGGCTCGGTTTGCCAACCTGGTGTTGAATTTGCAATTTCAGTTACCTGTTCAATCACATTTTGTCCATAATTTGAGAATTCACGATTTTTAATTAAAATGCGATATTCCATGCTTTCTATTGGTACTGGAAGATCTGCAATCAAGTTGGTTAAATTTTGGTTTTTCAATTTCATCTGAGCCAGTTTGACTAAAAGTTTGGCTACCAAATATGCACCGTCATCCAAAAAGTAATTTTCCTTTAAAGCTGCATGCCCCGAAGTTTCAATGGCTATCCAACTTGGCTTATTTTCGTTGTTCAGCCTGACAGCTTCGTTAATTACATTTTTATAGCCTCGCTTAAAGCGTTGGTGGATTCCTTTTAATTTAGTATTGATAAACCAACTTAATCCTTCCGAAGTAATTGAATCCGTTACGATTGCAGTTCCCGGATGTTCTTCTAATATGATTGCGGAAATCAGTGCAATCAAAGTATTTCTGTTTATTGGATTTCCATTTTGATCCACAACCGCAGATCTATCCACATCGGTATCGAAAATAATTCCAAAATCAGCATGGTTGCGCTTAACTGCTTCGCAAATGGAGTCCATGGCTTTTGAATCTTCCGGATTTGGAATGTGGTTTGGAAATCGACCATCGGGATTCAAAAATTGGCTTCCTTCGATATTGGCTCCTAAAGGTGTAAGGACTTTATAGGCAAAAAAGCCTCCGGAACCATTTCCTGCATCCACTATAATTTTTAAGCCGTCAAGTGGTTTATCATAATTGGGCGCGTTCACTTTTTCGCGAATGGTCCGGACCAATAATTCGGAATAATCAGAAATAAAATCATATTCGCTAATGGTTCCAATTTGTTCGGAAACTGAAAATTGGCCAGCGGACGCAATTTCTAGAATTTCAGTGATGTCATTTTTTTCGAGCCCACCCTGTTTTGTAAAAAACTTCAATCCATTTCTATTAAAAGGCAAATGGCTTGCGGTGAGCATCACACCTGCGTCCACAGCTATTTTTTCACTTTGCGTAACCATAAACATAGCTGGTGTTGAAGCCAAACCACAATCAACAACATTGGCACCTTGGCTCACCATACCATTTGAAAATGATTTTTTTAATTTCTTGCCCGAAATCCGCGAATCCATACCAACGGCAATTGTTAATTGAGTTGCACCTTTATTTTTAAGCCACAGCACAAACGATTTACCAATAGTTTCAATAATTTCGCAGCTTAGGTTAACCGATTCCCCGGCTACGCCATCCATTGCAACGCCTCTGATATCAGAACCATTCTGAAGTTTTTTCCAATTTATTTCCATGCTGTTTTTTCCAGTTTATTATTGCGTAATTATGTACATCCACAAAATAATTTTTAGCCACGAATGCACGAATTTTTGAATTAACCATTGGCTTAATCTTATTTCAATTCATTAATATTCTGAATTTTATAAAATATTTATTTGCGCATTCGTGGCTTATTATTTTTATTATCTGAGTTTATCGATGAACACTAATTAGTTTTTTATTCAAATTCATTGATAAAAATCCATACAAAAATAAATTTAATTAATTCTTAAAAAATTTAATTAATTAATTGTAATAAGTACAATTAAATTTATATTTGTATGATAATTCTTTGTTAATAGCAGTTTAAATTTTTATCAAAATCTTTAAAAATACAGTAATGCATTAGATTACGTTGATTTTGAGTTTGAAAATTATCAAATAAATTGTTCAGTAAATTCATTGCTTTATATATTTCATAATCTTTAATTTAAAACACAATGATAACCATGGAAAAGATTAGTACACTGATTACCAAACTCAACAACGGAAATAATGACGCCTTTAAAGAGCTGTATGGCTCAGGTAGCATGACACTTACAAAACAAGCAATCCGCTATTCTGATTTAATCAAGCAGTTCCAAACCTCGTTTAAACATGATGAAGGTTTGATTTTCAGCTCACCCGGGCGTACTGAAATTGGTGGAAACCACACTGATCACAATTATGGACGTGTGTTGGCTGGAGCAGTAAATCTTGACAATGTAGCCATTGCGGCAAAAAATAATTCCAACATAGTACGGATTGAGTCTGTTGGCTATCCTAAGTTTGAAGTTGATTTATCAAATTTATCTCCAAATAAAAGCGAATACTATTCTTCCGAATCGCTGGTGCGGGGAATCAGTGCACGATTGAAAGAATTGGGCTTTGCGATTGGAGGTTTTGATGCATGTATCGATGGTGGAGTTCCAAAAGGCTCAGGATTAAGCTCTTCTGCTTCTTTTGAAGTTTTAATTGGAGCCATCATTAGTGAGCTTTTTAACAATGGCAAATTGGACCCAGTTCAAAATGCAATAATTGGCCAATATGCCGAAAATAATTTCTTTGGAAAGCCTTGCGGACTTATGGATCAAACTGCTTGTGCAATGGGAGGTTTAATTACAATTGATTTTGAAGATCCTTCCAAGCCGATTGTAAAAAAAGTAAATTTTGATTTTGTAGCTACAGGTTTTTCTTTGGTAATAACCGATACAGGTGGAAACCATGCTGACTTGAATGACGAATATGCTTCACTCCCATCCGATATGAAAGCAGTTGCAGCCGAACTTGGTGCAAAAGTGCTCAGACAAGTTACTTTGGAACAAGTTGTTCAAATTGCCCCAAAAATTAGAGAAAAAGTTGGTGATCGTGCTCTACTTCGTGCATATCATTTCCTTGGCGACAATCAACGTGTAGTATATCAGGTAGAAGCTTTGGAAAAAAATGATTTTAAATCTTTCCTTGGAATGGTAATTGAATCAGGATACAGTTCATACATGTATAACCAAAATATCTTTCCAGTTAATAATGTTCGGGAACAAGGAGTGTCATTGGCTTTGGCTTTAAGTGAGATGATACTTAAAGGACAAGGTGCATGGCGTGTGCATGGAGGCGGATTTGCTGGAACCATCCAGGCTTTTGTACCTCAAAACCTTTTGGATAAGTATGTTAGCACAATGGAGCATATTTATGGTAAATCGTCTTGTCACAATTTATTTATCAGACAAAAAGGTTCTGTAAAAGTTGAGTTATAAAATCGATAAAAATGAAAATATTAATAGAGGAAGCTTTTAAAGCTACGCATAAAGGTAAATCGACTGCACTTTATACCTTAAAGAACAAAAATGGAATGGTTGTACAACTAACAAATTATGGCGCCATCATAGTAAGTATATTTGCTCCGGATCGTGATGGAAATTTCGCAGATATAGTGCAAGGATATGATACTATTGATGAATATATTAAAGGCAACAATCCCTATATGGGTGCAATTTGTGGAAGATGCGCAAACCGCATTTCAAATGGTAAATTTACACTTGGAGAGAAAGAATATTCACTTGCAGTGAACAATGGCCCAAACCATTTGCATGGAGGATTGGTTGGATTTAGTAAGGTAGTTTGGGATGTTAAAAGTTCATCCGATTCAAAAGTAGAAATGGTTTATTTATCAAAAGATGGAGAAGAAGGATATCCAGGCAATGTTAAAGTTCTGGTTACGTACACTTTGACTAATGATAACGAGCTTCGCATTGATTATCAAGCAACTTCGGACAAGCCAACTGTGATAAATCTTGCAAGTCATTCCTACTTTAATTTAGCTGGCGAAGGTTTCGGCGATATTTACGATCAAGAATTGATGATTAATGCCAAGTTTTTCACACCAATGGACGAAACTTCTATTCCTTCAGGTGAAATTCGCAGTGTGAAAAATACTCTGATGGACTTTACTTTGCCAAAAAAAATTGGATTGCATATTAACCTGGAAGATGAACAGCTCAAGTTTGGCTTCGGATATGACCACAATTGGGTATTGAATCACCGAACAGGTACTTTGGGTCTTGCAGCAGTCGCAACGGATTTAAAATCTGGCCGTGTGATGGAAATTTTTACCACCCAACCAGGGGTTCAACTATATACAGCTAACTGGATTGATGGCGAAAAAGGGAAAGGTGGCAAAAAGTATCAAAAAAATTGGGCTTTCTGTCTTGAAACACAGCATTTTCCTGATTCGATAAATAATCCTCATTTTCCAACTACCATATTAAATCCGGGAGAAACCTATAAACATACTTGTTTGCATAAATTTTCAGTAAAATAACCTTTAACTAATTAATTCTTAAATTATGGAAGAAAATAAAAACTCTAAGTACTTGTTTCCTTTAATAGTGATGACTTCACTATTCTTTTTATTCGGATTCATTACTACCATGAGCAATTCGCTCATCACATTTTTAAAAGACGCATTCAGTCTAACATACGCTAAAGCTCAAATTGTGAATTCTGCGTTTTATGGGGCTTACATCATGTCAATTCCAATCGGGTTTCTATTAAATAAAACCGGTTACAAAAAAGGAATCGTTTTAGGTTTGGCGCTTATTACCATGGGATTTATGTTGTTCTATCCTGCTGTAGATCTTGGATACACCGCCTTTCTTTCGGCTCTATTTATTGTAGCAATTGGTGTAGCTATTCTTCAAGTAGCAGCAAACCCTTATATCCTTGCTTTGGGCGATCCTCAAACAGCTTCGAGCCGTTTAACTTTGGTACAAGGAGTTAATTCATTGGCCACATTTTTTGCACCAATCTTCGTTTCCGGGATAATATTGGCTAGTACCACAACCGATGCATCAGCAGTAAAAGGTCCTTTCCTTGTTTTTGCTGCTATCACTCTGATTTTAGGATTGACGATGGCTTTTCTTAAATTGCCAGAAATAATCAGTGAAGTTTCAGACGAGGATAAAACGATCGCTGCAAATAAAAGTGTTTGGAGTTATAAGCATCTGATTTTAGGCACAGTAGCTATCGGCATTTACATGGGAATTGAAATTACTATTCCCAGCTTTTTGCCAAAATACATCCAAACAATCAATCCTGATTTCATTGCATCAATAAAAGATAATGGATTGGTAAAGTTCCTTGCACCTAAAGATCCGTCTGTATTTATGATTTCATTGTATTGGTTGGGTATGATGATTGGACGTTTTGTAGGTGCCGGAGTTTTGAAAAAATATAAAACTGGCAATGTTTTGGCTATTTATGCCGGTGTTGCCGCATTATTGGTATTCCTTTCATTAATAACTACCGGAAGTTTATCCATGTGGTTAATCATTCTTCCTGGATTGTTCCATTCTATTATGTGGCCTGCCATTTTTGGTTTAGCTACCGAAGGGCTTGGCAAACATGCAAAAATGGGATCAGGAATTCTTTGTACCGCAGTTATTTCATGTGGTTTATGGACGTATTTGCAAGGCGGCATTGCAGATAGTTTTAGCATAACAGATGCAGCAGGTGCTTTAATCCCAACATTTAAAAGTTTTGCTGTAGTGTTTTCAACTACATTCGTTTTTTATGCCTATATTGTTTTCTTTGCATTAAAAGGATCGAAAATGAGATAATATTTACTGTGGATTATTGATAAAGCCATCCAAATCGGATGGCTTTTTTTCTTCGAAATATCATTTCATTTTTTAGTTTTATTCAGGTATTTTATTTTTTCAATTGTTATCTAATTTAATTGAATGAACTATTTAAATTTATATCAAAATCAACCCAAATACAATGTTGCTGTGGATTGTATTGTATTTGGATATGAAAATGATGAGTTGAAACTATTGCTTTATCCACGCCATTTGCCACCTTCGCAAGGAGAATGGTCATTGATGGGTGGTTTTGTCCAGGAAGATGAATCAATGGAAGAAACAACCATCCGGGTGCTAAAACAATCCGTTGGCCTCGAAAATATTTTCATGGAACAAGTTCATGCATTTTCAAAACCGGAAAGAGACCCAGGTGCACGAGTTATATGCATGGCTTTTTATGCCCTTATCCGACTCGATCAGCATGATAAAGATTTGGTTGATTCATATGGTGCTAAATGGTTTCCAATTTCGAATTTGCCAAAGCTGATCTTCGATCATGATGATATGGTAAAACTTGCCCTTGAAAAACTTCAGCAAACTGCTAGCTACAAATTAATTGGAAAGGAATTACTTCCAGAACAATTTACATTAACGCAATTGCATAATTTATATAATACGATATTTCAACGGAAATTTGATGCAGGAAATTTCCGGAAAAAGCTTTCATCGCTTAATCTTTTGCAACGTTTGACAATAAAAGATACAGGCAGTTCGAAAAGAGGTGCTTATTATTATATGTTTAAGGAACAATCAGAAGATTTAATTATTGAAAGAATTGTTAAAGTTTGACCTTGAAAAACTGAACATTAAAATTTTACTTGGGAATTCATCCGAATTGATTATCTGTTACGTTTTTAGCTATTTTTGCATTTATAATTGATGATATCTCAAGTTTACCTTTCTCCAATCATTTTCTGGATTGGAATAAATGTTATACATTTGTTTTATTCTTTTGGGGTGCCTTAAAACTCAGGCTGAGATCAAACCCGTTGAACCTGAAGCAGGTAATGCTGCCGTAGGAATTTAGAATTAGCGTTTTTTTGATCCCTTTGTACTATCCACTTCAAAAGTAATCACAATAATTACTTAAATTTCTAAATATGAAGAAGATAGTGTTAATTATTTCATTTTCCATTTTATCAATAATTGTTAATGCCCAATCATTAAAAGGGCACATAGAAAATGAAAATTCCGAAGGACTTACTGGTGCAAATGTTCAAATCGTAGGTACTTATCATTCTATAATTGCCAATTCAAAAGGTGATTTTGTTTTTGAAAACCTAAAACCAGGTAAATATTCTATTCTCATTTCATTTATTGGATATGATGAAATAAATCAGGAAGTTGAAATTGTAAATAAGGACGTTTCCCTTCAAATAGTGATGAAGGAATCTGC
The DNA here is from genome assembly GCA_025361565.1 of Bacteroidota bacterium. GTDB lineage: Bacteria > Bacteroidota > Bacteroidia > Bacteroidales > NBLH01 > NBLH01. The sequence goes on from JANYKN010000116.1 coordinate 316,928, forward strand.
TAATCTAACGGAAGAAGTTGTCATTCATGCACTTAGGGCAGGTAGAAATACACCAATAGCATCCTCTGAAATAGGAAAAAAAGAACTCAGTAAAAATAACATGGGTCAGGATGTGCCTTATTTGTTAAATTTAATGCCTTCAATGACAGTTACTTCCGATGCCGGTTCCGGAATGGGATATACTAAACTTTCGATAAGGGGAACAGATCTTACACGCATTAATGTGACCACTAACGGCATACCGCTCAATGATGCAGAATCGCATGGAGTTTGGTGGGTCGATTTACCTGATTTGGCATCTTCAGTAGAAAATATTCAAATTCAACGAGGTGTAGGCACATCAACAAATGGAACCTCTGCTTTTGGTGCTAACATCAACCTACAAACAAACCAGTTGAGAAAAGAGGCTTATGGCGAAATGGCTGCTTCGTATGGTTCTTTTAATAGCTATAAAACAAGTCTTAAAGCAGGTACAGGCCTAATTAATAAGCACTTTGCTTTCGACTTGCGCTTGTCCAATATCCATTCTGATGGATTTATTGATCGGGCAAAAACAAATATGGAATCGTATTTTTCATCGGTTTCTTATTCCGATAAAAAGAATTTGATTAAGTTGAATGTATTTTCGGGCCATGAAAATACTTATCAAGCTTGGAATGGAATTCCTAAAGTTAGGCTCGAAAACGATGTTGACGGTATGATGCGTTATCAAAACCACGGACTTTATACTGAAGTGGAAACGCAAAATATGCTGAATTCAGATAGCCGTACCTATAATTTTTACACCTATAAAAACCAGGTTGATAATTACAATCAAACACATTATCAGGCTTTTTTCTCTCATGAGCTTAGTCCTTTTTTAAATTTGAACCTTGCATTTAATTATACCAAAGGAAAAGGTTATTACGAAGAATATGCAAAAGATCAAATCCTCGAAGATTATCAAATATCACCTGTGATTGTTGGCGTAGATACAATTAGTTCCTCCGATTTGATTAGAAGAAAATGGTTGGATAATGATTTTTATGTCGTGACATATTCTCTTGATTATCAAAAAAATGCATTAAAAGCCACTGTTGGTGGTTCTTATCAGGATTATTTTGGCAAACATTACGGAAATGTAATTTGGGCAAGAATAGCTGGTTCGTCAGAAATAGACCATCAATGGTATTATAATACAGGCGACAAACAGGATTTTAATATCTATGGCAAATTTGAGTATTTGTTTTTTGAAAAGTTAAATGTTTATGCTGATATTCAATACAGACTGATTAACTACAAGATTGATGGCATAGATGATAATCTATTGGATATGGGTCAAAAACATAATTTTAATTTTTTTAATCCAAAATTTGGGTTGAATTATAATTTCCAACCCAATCAGAATGCTTATTTTACCATTGGAAGAGCTAACCGTGAACCTTCCCGTGGTGATTTTAAAGATGCTCCTAAAGGCAAAACCCCAAGTTATGAAACTTTGACTGATTATGAGATTGGATATACCTTTGCGCTGGAAAATATGCGATTTAATGCCAATATTTATTATATGGATTATCTCTATCAATTGGTAAAAACCGGACAAATTAATGATGTAGGAGAAGCCATTATGGTTAATATTCCAAAAAGTTATAGGGCTGGAATTGAATTAACAGAAGGAATAAAATTATCAAAATTAATTGATTGGCAGATAAATGCAACATTGAGCAGGAATAAAATCAAGGATTATACTGAATACGTTGATAATTGGGATTTAGGTGGCCAAAACGAAAATAAAATAGGAGTAAGTAATTTGTCGTTTTCTCCTGAGCTTATTGTAGGAAGCCAGTTTGCGGTCACTCCATTTAAAAACTTCGAAATCGCAATTATCAGTAAATATGTTGGAGAGCAATTTATTGATAACAGCTCAGCTTCAGACAGGATGCTAAATGCCTATTTTGTAAATAATATAAGGCTTAATTATCGAATCGAAACAAAATTTATTAAATCGATTGATATCCAATTGATTGCAAACAATATATTTAGCCAGCAATATGAAACGGATGCCTGGGTTTATCGCTATTTTTATCAAAACAATTATTATAATATGGACGGTTATTTTCCTCAGGCAGGGATTAATTTTATGGGAGGGGTAGTATTTAGTTTTTAGAGTTTGGAATAAAGATGGACCCAATTTGACAGGGTTCGTCTTTAAAATTGTTACGAACTGTGGCGAATAACTGGATTGCTCAAGTACATTAGAATTGCAGTGCCAACCAGTATCCATGTGCAAGGTTGCAATAATGAGCAAATGTTTTATTTTAAATCAGTACGTGTGTATCTGGATTTTCTTTAAATTTCTGGTTTTAAAATAATCAAATTAGGTTAAGTGCAATTTGAATTGGCGTTTCATTTTTTTTATCTGTAAATTTAAATCTCAGGTTTGCATAACCCAGATATTTCTCTCCTGTTTCTAACATATCGTTTTCATTTGGGTCATAATACCAGTTAATAAGTATTTTATCTTTTGCTGTTAAGCTTTCGAAAAACATTAATAAGTATGCAATTTGTTTGGAAGAAGAAGTATTGATATAATCAAAATCGAAGTTTACAATTAATTCGTCCGTTAAATCGATTGATTTAAAGAATTCTGAAAACCAATCAAGTATGGGTTGATAAAAATCTGTTGGATTAACTGGAAAAGAATTACCAAAAAAACAAAAGATTTGTTCATCTGGTTTCAATACTACCTTTGGCGTATATTGTCCGGCTTCTATTATTAAAGCGTTCATGTGTATATTTTTTTTGATTTTTAACTTCGTTAAAGAGATAGCTTAGGCTAAGTTGTTTTATTTTGTTATAAAGAATACGACATAAAATAAAGATTTTCGGCTGATGTTAAAATTTCCACTCAGGACTATTTCAATTATTATTCCTGGTTTAAAATTTGAACTTTCAATGTGAAAAATGTATACTGGTAATTGATCTCGTGAAAATTATAAATTAAAGGATTGCCTGATTTTATTTTTAAATCAATCAGGCCAAGTCCTGCGCTATTGTTGTTAGTTTGATTGGTATCAAAAAGCTGGCGTTTATAAAAGTTATCAAGTTCAACTTTATCAAGGTTGTTGATATTATTAATGAGTTTAATGATGTTGCTAACCTGTTTAGCCTCAACATAATTTCCTGAAGTAAGGCAGATTTTATTTTCTATTTCGGAGATATAAAATATTCCTTGCTTTTCTTCTGAGGTTGAACCATCAATATTAAAGGCATGTTTAATAATATTCTGAAACATTTCAATCATAATATTAAAAATCTGTCTTTTCAATTTGTTGCTATCTGCCATTTGATTTTCAAGAAATGATAACATATCCAGTAGATGTTCCTGGTAAAAGGAATTGCAAAAAATAATGGAAATGTTTTCTTCGTTTAACAAAGGATGCAGGTTGATAATATTTAAAAGCGAATTGTTATTCGAATTAAATTGATTTTCAGGATTTGATTGTTCGGAAGAAATTTCAGTTTGAAGATAAAAATAGGATAATGAATCGCTTACTGGATTAAATTGAAAATTTAACTTATCACCAGACCGTCTTGCAATATCAATTAATCCAAGTCCTGCACCTCCTTGTTGCGATATTCTTGCACTTCGTAGTACTTCTTTGTGATAATCCTTTAACTGTTCTTTTGTCAAATTGTTTACCTGGTTTATACGGCTTGTTAAATTGTCAATTTGACTATTTTCGACCAAATTGCCGGTTGTCAAAAAATATTTTCCGGTTTCATGTTTAATAGTGAAAAAAGCGAATACGACATCCTCCATCTGACTTGGTTTGGCTTGGTGCCTTGATATATTCTGTACTCCTTCGACCATTACATGGTAAACTTTCCTCTTCAAATCAGAAGGTGCCATTTCATCTTTAAAACTGTTATCGGCCAGTGCAATTATATTTTTTGTAAAATTTTTTGTAAAATTTCCTCTATAAATATAATTCAGATTTTCAGTACTTAACAATTTGAAAATTCTGAAAGTAGCGCCAGCTCCTTTATCTGTTTTTTCCTGAGTAATTGTTTCTGAGGTCATAATTCAGTCATTTTATTTCAATATACAAAGTAAACACTTTAATTAAAGTAAACGATATATTTATATATATTATGTGCAAATAAATGGTTGAATTAATATGGCAAAAAGTGTCTAAAACGCAATAACTGTGGTGGTCAAAAGCTGATTGCTTAGATTTAGAATTTTGTTTTGTGAAATTTGTATGACTTGATAATTTCAATCTTTTTTTCTAATTGTTTATACAAGGTGGTTAAATTAGCGTGACCATAATTTGAAAAGTTGAAGGCTCATTAAAATTATCAAGCAGAACTGATTCCAAAAGCACATCTTGTAGGGATTTTGAGTCTAATTCCCCGTTGCTTGAAGCTAAATATAAGAAAATCTTTTCACTTTAATACCTTGGCTCTTTCGGTGAGGTATTTTATTTGAAAAATAAAAAATAACGAACCAAAAAACGAAAAGTAGTATTTGCAAAGAAAAAAATGCCGAAAAAATAATTAGTTTTGCTGAGCAAGCCAATCCTTAGCCAATTCCAGTGATGAAAAAGCCTTTACATCACGACCTGAAATTCTCATAATCCCATTAAAAACAATTTGTCTAAGACCTGTAACCCCAACTATTGCACTGGCTTTTACATAAGCCTTGTTGCTTTTAAGCAATTCATTAAACATGTCTTTTATAGTGTTGTTAAAATGCATTCCTTCAATGGAAGCTAAAGAATAAACCGACGAGACCGGTTGGGCATGGATATATGCTTTAACTTCTTTCATTATTTCACCAATATCATCACTTGACTGTATGGTGGAATAGTCGTGAAAGAAAATTTTTTTACCTCGATAATTTATAATTTGGATTCTATTCATGATATTATTGATTTTGGGTTGAAATATTTATTATAGGATAGATATAATCTTAACGATTTAATAAGAATAAATTACTTGTTTTATAATTTGAATTGGAGTTAATTTGTTACCATCTATGCGTTACTGCTATTTTGCATCGATTTAGAATCATGTTTTAATTATCTGAAAAATACAATTAAATTCTCCAATTACGAAAAAATAAATTCATTTTAATTACTCCCTTTATTGCAATCTGCGCTATGCTTCAATTAAAATTTGGAGAAGTGCGTAAAAGAAAAATACTATGGAAAAGAAGTATACGGTGGAACAGGAATTGGCCTTACTATTGTAAAAAAAAATATGGAAAACCATGGATTGTTCAATTCTAAATCAATGTTCTTAAACGCACCTTGCATAAAATAAGCTGTCCATCAATTAATGTTAAGTCTTTTGTATTTAGGAGTTTCTGCTCCTAAAATTCAAAAATAGCTAAATTTATTTTTCAATCCTCTTCTATTAATTCATTCAAATCTGCATTTCCAGGTTTCTTTTTAAACCAATTCAATGGATTAAACCAATATTTGTACTTATTAAATATTTCTTTTCCTAATAAAAATCCACCCATGTAGAAAAGCACTTCAGCCAATATAAACAATATAGTTGCAAGGGTTATTTTAATTCTCTTTTCAATTGCAAGAAATGGGAATATCATGAGTAAAACAAAAAACAGGGTAGAAATTGCTATCAATATCACTCCTGATTTAAATTTGATGCTTTTCTCTTTCCATTTCATAAATCATTCCGATTTAAATATTCATAAAGACTTGCTATGTCTGAATTTTAAATCTCTTCAACTTTAAGATTTAATTAAGCAAACTTACTATTAAAAAATGGAATCAATATGGATAAAAATAGAAATGTGAAAAATCTTGTTTTTTCACAAACAAAATCTTTCACATTTTAAAAATATACTATAAAATCAGAATTATTAATTTATCTAATTTCATCAAGGCATTTATATAAGGAAACGCTTCCTTATTTTTTCACTTTCATGTATTCATTGATTTCATTTTCAAAACCAGCTTTTTCCATAGCTCCAACCATTTTTTTCGGTTCACCTTTTACAGGAATGAATAAAAAAGTTGGTATTCCTGTTATTCCAAATGCTGAAGCAACTCTTGGGCTATTATCAGTATTTACTTTGTAAACAATAATCTTTGTGCCATATTCGCTTGCCAACTGCTCAAGAAAAGGAGCAACATAACGGCAAGGGCCGCACCAATCTGCATAGAAATCAACTATTGCTGGAGTATTTCCTTCGTATTTCCAACTTTTATTTTTATCAAAATCATAAACTTTTGACTTAAAACCAGCTTCATCGAGGTGTTCTGGTGTTTGAGCCAAGGTTGTAAAGCCAACAATAATCAATAATCCAACGAGCAATGTTATTTTTTTCATCTTACCAAATCTGTTATTTAATATTTTAATTTATTCTATTCAGTTATAAAACTTTAAATTTGATCATTTATTGCAATTTAAATTTGATTTCAATTTAGAATGATGAAAATTAAATATTTTTTACCGATATAATTACCATTTTAACTTTCTATAATTCCACTAATTTGTACAATCAATTCACAGCGTTTTTAAAACTTTCAATATCAATAAATTGCAAGTTGTGCGATTCAATAAATCTTGTCAGTGAAATAAGGAATTAATCCGGAAAAAACTGTTCTTTCAATTTTTAGTTAGCCTCAACTTTTAAAACATCGGCAATTGCTCCTTTAAATTGTTCTTTAGACATTGCACCAACAGCCATCTGAGGTTGACCATCTTTTGGGACAAACAATAATGAAGGAATACTTTGAATTCCGAACATACCAGCTAAATTTCGTTCTGCTTCAGTATCTATTTTATAGATATTTATTTTGCCATCGAAATCTTTTTGCAATTCTTCCAAAATCGGAGCTACCATTTTACATGGCCCACACCAATCTGCGTAGAAATCAATCAAACAAGGCAGCTCACCTTCAAATTTCCAATCTTTGTTTGTTTCGAAATTAAATACCTTTTGTTTAAAGGTTTCTTCTGTTAAAAACTCAACTTTAGCCATTTTATTAATTTTAATTTATTAAATATTTCGCTGTTGGTTCAAACCATATACCAAATTGAAATCCTAAATGTTTTTTCAAATTTATAGCTAAATTATTGTAATTTTGTCATTCATTTTGGAGTATAAATAATTAATTAAAATAGAAACTGATATATTGACAGATTCACATATGTTAATTTGTCTGTTTTTCAAATATAAAGATTTTTGTGATTGAATTTTTAAAACACCCCGTTTTTAACATTATTTCAGAAATAGCTGCCATCGAAAATACACAGGTTTACGTTGTGGGCGGATTTGTAAGGGACGCATTACTTGGAAAGCCCTCAAAAGATATTGATATTGTTGTTATTGGTAGTGGCATTGAATTGGCAGAAAAAATTAATAAAAGAATCCCTGGACAGGGAAGGCTTTCTGTTTTTAAAAACTTTGGCACTGCCATGATCAAATACAATGATTGGGAAATCGAATTTGTTGGAGCAAGGAAAGAATCATACAGACTTGATTCGCGAAAACCAATTGTAGAAAATGGAACACTTCAGGACGATCAAAACCGTCGTGATTTTACCATTAATGCTATGGCAATAAGCCTAAACCCTAAGACATACGGACAATTCGTGGATCCCTTTAATGGAATAGACGATTTGAAAAATAAAATAATTCGGACACCTGTTGATCCAATAATCACTTTTTCTGATGATCCTTTACGTATGATGCGAGCTATTCGGTTTGCATCGCAACTTCATTTTACAATTGTTCCTGAAGCTCTTGATGCTATTAAAAATCAATGCGATAGGATAAATATTGTTTCCGGGGAACGGATAATGGATGAACTGAATAAAATAATATTGGGTTCAATTCCATCATTTGGATTTAAACTTTTAGACCAAACAGGTTTGCTTCCCATTATTTTTCCGGAAATGGCTAAATTGAAAGGAATAGAAAAAATTGAAGGCAAAGGACATAAGGATAATTTTTATCATACGCTTAAAGTACTAGACAATATTAGCATAAACACAAATGATTTATGGTTAAGATGGGCGGCCATTTTACATGATATTGCCAAACCCGAAACTAAAAGATATACTGAATCTGGCTGGACTTTTCATGGACATGACGCATTGGGAGCTAAAATGGTACCTGAAATATTTAGAAAAATGAAATTGCCCCTAAACCAAAAAATGAAATTTGTACAGAAAATGGTTTTGCTTCATCTTCGGCCAATTGCGTTGGCAAAAGAAGTTGTAACCGATTCAGCTGTAAGAAGGCTCTTGGCAGAGGCAGAGAACGATGTAGACGATTTAATGGTTTTGTGCGAAGCGGACATTACGTCGAAAGACGATGGGAAGGTAAAAAAGTATATGGCAAATTTCAAGTTAGTGAGGCAAAAACTAAAAGAAGTTGAAGAAAAAGATGCCATCCGTAATTTTCAGCCCCCAATTTCTGGCGAATTGATCATTGAAACTTTTAAATTAAAACCTTCTAAAGTTGTTGGCGAAATAAAGCAAAGCATCAAAGATGCCATTCTAGATGGAAAAATCAGGAATAATTACGAAGAAGCTTTTCAATTTATGCTGCAAGAAGGAAAAAGATTAGGTTTGAGCCTCCCTGGTATTTAAAAGTTATTCAATAGAGAATAAAACTTAAAAACCTGAAGATTATCTACTTGATCTTCAGGTTTTTATTTTGATAATTAATTAATTTAAGGTTAAGATTTTTCTTTTGTTCTCTCCAAACTTAATCCCGATAGAAAATCAACAAGTCTTTTTAACACATTAAATATTAGAAAAAAATACATCATAATAATAGCGAACCAAATTACTGCCACGTCAAACCATACTGCGTCAATGGATTTACCAAATATGATTTTTTCAGCAGCATAAAAATGTGCTCTTCCATAATTTGTTTCCGGTGTTTTAAAAATGGGATCTTTTATTTGAAAAAGCTTATGTTTTGGAGTTTCTACAATTTTTTTAACCTCATTTTTGTTCAAAACCATTTCAGCAAGACGCTTATTATAATAATCTTCTTTTAGTGCTGAAACTTTATCGGCACTTCCCAATTTCTTTGTTAATTTTGAATAAATTTCATCTTTTTTGGTATTGATCTGATATGTTTTATTTCGGTAATAATTGGTCAAATCAGCAATATACTTAGTAGCAAGTGAACCTGTTTCAATATTAAATTTCTTAGAATCTAAATTTTCTATTGATTCAAAAGGCACTTCAGGTACTTCATTTTTCAAGATATTAAATTCATTTTTAATTAGTCGAAGGTCATTTTCATACTGAAATCCCACACTGTCATTTTGAAGGTTTTTTATACTTCTGTCTACTCTCGATTGTAATTCTGGTAATCGAAACATCGATTGAAATGATACAAAACTGATTTCTTTTTCTACATCGAAAAAATATTTTTCATATTCATTATTTTTAAACTGGTTAACTGCAAGTGCTTCGTATGCCCATCTCGAAATCATCAAATCGCCAATAATAGGCACGTTTTCAATTGACATAAAATTTTTGTGCAGTTTGTTAAAACTAACTATTACTCCACTAAAAAGCAACTGTGGCACCAATATAAACGGAATGGTTATATATATGGTTACTACCGAATTGAGCGCTGACGAAATATTAAGCCCTATTAAATTTGCAGATGCAATTGTAGAAAAAATAATAATAAAATAATTGATTGTCATCCATTTAATTCCCAAAATAAAATTCCCTACAAGAATTAGAGAAATAGCCTGAACTGCTGCCAAAATAAAAAGAATAATAATTTTTGAATTCAAGTAACTTGCCCAACTCAAATGTAAAAATGATTCCCTTTTCAAGATTTTTCTATCACGTATAATTTCTTCTGCACTTACAGTGAGTCCTATAAAAAGAGCAACTATCACGCACATAAATAAATATGCCGGAATATTTTCATTTTCACTGAATAGGTAAACATTTGGATCATCAGGAGTTCCACTTATATACTTGGTAAAATATCCTAGTATTACTGCAAGCAATGGAGCTTCAAGAAAGTTGATCAATAAATATTGTTTGTTTGTAAGTTTAGACAATAAGTTTCTAATACTAAATATTTTAAACTGTTCAAACTTATTAGGTATTTTAAACTTATTTTTAGGCAAAGGCAATTTTTCAGTCAATACAGGAAGCTTGATGTTTTTGTATATTTTTTCCTTAAACTGATTATACCATTCTTGAGGTGTTACTTTTCGTACACGAGTGAATTTACCATATTCGTTAACAATCTTAGATTCAAGTATTTGCAATGATTGTTCTGGATTAACGTTACCACAAACAGCACATTCGCTCTCATCGGCATTTACATGTTTGCTTGCCGTTTTAAAGTATACAACGGCATCAATAGGATTTCCATAATAAACCGGATAGCCGCCTTTATCCAAAATAAACAATCGGTCGAAGAGTTTATATATATCTGAAGATGGCTGATGAATATTAACTATTACCAGTTTTCCTTTTAGTGTTTGTTCTTTCAACAGGCTCATAACTATCTCAGAATCCTGAGATGACAAACCGGATGTTGGCTCATCAACAATAAGAACAGAAGGTTCGCGCATTAATTCCAATGCAATATTTAATCGTTTGCGCTGCCCACCACTGATATATTTATTTAATGGATCTCCAACTTTAAGTTCCTTAATTTCAATAAGTTCCAAGTCTAAGAGTACTTGTTCAACTACTTTTTGAATTTCTTCTTCATTAAAAAGACTAAAGCAAAGTTTTGCGTTATAATACAAGTTCTGGTATACGGTTAATTCCTCAATTAATAAATCATCTTGAGGAACAAAACCGATTACACCTTCCAATGCATCTTTGTCCTTATATAAATCATACCCATTGATTGTAATTTTTCCTGAAGTCAATGGTATGTTTCCAATTAATATATTAAGAAGTGTAGATTTACCTACACCACTTCCACCCATAATACCAACTAAATTACCTGATTCTTCCGAAAAGCTGAAATGTTGAATTCCATTCGAAGAATTCTTAAACTTAAACTCAATGTCCTCGGCAATAAATATGATTTTAGCAGATCCATCATCGTGAATAAAATGTCCTGCAACATCGGTATAATAAACAGGACTTATGCGTTTTCCTTTAATAACTGAGCCATTTTCAAAAACATAGGTTCGATTTGGCTTAATATTCTGGGCATTCAGATATAAACTATCTTCTCCTTTATATTGAAGCAAATAAGTATTGGTAGAACTTACATGAAGAAATGCTATTTCACCATTTAAATTATAGTCAGTTAAATGAATAATAGCATTTTCATTTTCTTCATTTGCAACAATTTTAGATACTTCTTCCAATGATTTATTATCAATTAAAAGAACTTTCTTTTGGTTTTTTATTTGATCTATGCCATCAATTATAAACGCTTTTAATTCAAGATATTCTTCTTCGCTGATGTTAAAAGTATCCGCAACTGTTTTTATGAAATCCAGTTCTTTTTCACTAACAGCATTATCTTCGTGAATAAATTCCAGCAAACGAATTAATACAATAATTTTCTCCCGTTGCTCAAGCTGCTCATTTATTTCATGGCAAATCATTAAAACCTTGACAGAATTAAGGGATGTTCGTTTTCGCTCTTTTTGAACTTCCTCTGCAGACTTTTTATGGTGAGTACCTAAATATTCGTCAAAAAGAAAAAGGTACTCTTGCACCAATGAACTGTTTAATTGCAAACCAAGATATGATTCCACTATCTGTCGGGCATTCACAGATACCCCGTCTTTATTTACATTCGCTACAATGGCGAATAATCTCATCAATGCACGTAAAATCGATTCATTCATTCTTCAGGTTTTCGATGATTGAAAAAAAACATAAAATTTTGAATCCGCAATTTAATAAATAATCTTTAAAGTGAGCAGATTTTATCCATTTGTATGAAAATGAAATAAAGTTTAGAAATTATAATGCTTTAATAATCAAGCACTAATTCGGATTTGAATTATATAATTGTATTCGTTAAAAAAGTTCAATTGTACTTCACGTCCGTTGCTCAAACTGTTTAAATATTTATTTTATTTTGATAATTCAGATATTTAATACATTACACTGAATAAATAATCACATTTTAAATAATTTTAATACCATCTTTTATTTGGGAATAAGATTTTTATTATTGGAAAAAAGTCATATTTTTGAGCCTAATTTTGCGATTAAACCGCACTTTTTACAACCTAATAACAAATTTAATTTATGGAACAGAAAACAAACAGTAATCTTCGCCTTGGCATGACCTTTATGGCATCAATCTTTTTCATTTTTGGGTTTATAACCAACTTTAACATTGCTATGAAAGATCAAGTTCAGTTAGCTTTTGACCTAACTAACTTTGAGGCACAATTAGTCAATTTCTCATTTTTCATAGCTTATGCAGTTTTCAGCTTTCTTTGTGGGATGATTATTAAAAAAATTGGTTACAAGAGTGGTGTAATTACTGGTCTTGCACTTGTTGCCCTAGGTAGCTATATGTTCTTTCCAGCTGTAGCTGTGCTTTCTTATCCTTTATTTCTATTAGCAGTATTTGTAATGGCAACAGGGGTTGTATTTCTGCAAACTGCTGCTAATCCTTACGTTGCAGCATTGGGACCCCAAGACACAGCTCCTGCCAGATTGAATCTTACACAAGCTTTGAATGGAGTAGCAACTACAATTGCACCTTTCCTTGCTGGTATTTTGGTTCTGGCACCTGCAGTTTTGGCAATAAATAACGGATCAACAGCTGCTGAAGCAGCCAAATTTGTACAAATGCCTTTTATAATTATTGGAAGCATAGTTATATTAATTGCTATTGGAATAGCATTTATAAAACTTCCGACAATTGCCGGGGACAGCACTATTTCATCGAAATCAGTTTTTAAAAAACCACAAGTTTGGCTTGGAGCTATAGGTATTTTTTGTTATGTTGGAGCAGAAGTAGGAACTGCATCGCAAATTGCTCCTTATTTAAAAGACAGTGGATTTGCAACCGATGTTGCTGTCAAACTTTCGGCTATATACTGGGGCGGCGCAATGATTGGTCGTTTTTACGGTTCAATATTGCTTAGTGGACTTTCTTTAGCCAAAAAATATCAATACTCTGCTTTTGTTATGGTATTTGCTTTCTTTGTAGGATGGTTCATTACTTCTGCATCGGTTACAAATGGTCAGTTTGTATTTGAATCGCAGCCATTAAACGGTCTTATTTTTCTTGTTATTGCAGTTGCAAACTTCTTTTTAATGATGCTTGGAAAAGGTAAAGCCAATGTTGCACTTGGAATCTTTGGAGCTGTAAATATGCTCCTGATCATTGCGGCAGCTATGGTTCCTGCTACAATCGGGATGTGGTGCCTACTTTCAATAGGATTCTTCAACTCTATCATGTTCCCCAATATTTTTGCTCTAAGTGTAAGGGATTTGGATCCTTCCGAAATGCCTTTGGCATCAGGGATTATTAATACCTTAATTGTTGGTGGAGCTATCATTCCGCTATTAATGGGCTCGCTGACAGATTTATTCACAGCTCGTTGGGCATTATTAATTCCAATTCTTTGTTACGCTTATATCGCTTTCTTTGCGTTAAAAGGTAGCAAAATAAGATCATCAAATTTAAATGTAGGATAATCCAATAATGGATAAAGAGGAAATGAGAACACTGGTTTACTTATTTCCTCCTTTTCTAATTTATGATGGATTTATTAAGTTTAAATAAAAAATAATATAATCATTACTTAACTATTATTCAAATATTTAAAAAATGAAAAAAGTAGCAATTGGAATTGATATTGGCGGAACAAATTCGGCCATTGGTGTTGTTGATGAATTAGGCAATGTTTTGGTTAAAGATACTATCGATACTCCAAATCATGGAAATATCCAAATGTTCATCGATGATTTAGCAACCGCAATTAAAAAGCAAATATCGAATGTTAAATTATTGAATGCAGACTTGGAAATATTGGGAATTGGAATAGGTGCACCAAATGCAAATTATTATAAAGGAACAATAGAACATGCTCCAAATCTATCATTTAAAGGTATAATTCCTTTTTCGGATTTATTAAAATCAAAACTACCAGAATACCAGACCATAGCACTTACAAATGATGCCAATGCAGCAGCTCTTGGCGAAATGATTTATGGAGGAGCAAAAGGCATGAAAAACTTTGCCATGTTTACTCTTGGAACTGGTGTAGGAAGTGGAATAGTCGTCAATGGTGATTTGGTTTATGGAAATGATGGTTTTGCAGGCGAATGCGGACATATGATATTAGTTCCTAATGGCAGACACTGTGGTTGTGGTGGACGTGGGCACCTCGAGGCTTATTGCTCAGCCCCAGGAATGAAAAGGACTGCATTTGAATTATTGGTACTGTATAATGATACTTCAAGCGCTTTGGCAAATAAATCTTTTAATGAACTTGATTCAAAAATGATTTATGATGCAGCCATGGCAGGAGATAAAATTGCAAATGAGGTATTTGAAATAACCGGAAGTTATCTTGGCCAGGGAATGGCTGATACCGTGCATCATTTGAGTCCTGAAGCTATTTTTCTCTTTGGTGGTCCAACTGCTGCAGGAGATCTGATTTTTGGCCCAACTCAAAGATCTTTGGAGGCACATCTAATGCCTATTTTTAGAAATAAAATCAAAATCCTTCCATCTAAATTAAGTCTTGGTGATGCTGCAATTGTTGGAGCAAGTGCATTGGTTTGGAAAGAAATTGAAAAAAGATAACATCAATTCTCAATATTAAAAAAAGGTCAAACCCAAAACAGGTTTGACCTTTTTTCTTTTACAAACTTCATTTTATAACATATTAAATGTGCTTTTGTGATAGCTTTAGTATGTTTCAATCACACTCTTCCTAAGCGGATCTATAACTTTTTTTATTTTAACAAAACTTGTTTTCGACAATTGGGCTCGACCTTCAATCACTATAAGTTCATCAAATATCTTTTTTAAGTCTTTCAACTTTGTACTTATTTCATTAACTTTTTGATTGCCTTTGTAATTTTCCATTAGTGGGATTAACTTATTTAAGGTTTCTTTTTGATCGGCGATTCCCTGATAAATATCCTGATACTTATTGGTTAATTCTGCTAATTCAGTTGAAATAAACAAACCTTCAATCCAACCTCCTGCTAATATCAACACTGAGATAGCTCCTTTATTATTGTCATTAAGATATTCAAAGGTATTTTTATATGCACAAGTTAAAATGAAATAAACAGAATCCTGGTTATCAATATTACGTTCCATTCTACTTGACAAACCCGCGTTACATGATGTTTGAATCTCTAACTCTTCACGAAGTTTTTTGGTAGATACAAGAAAGTTCAAAGTTTCCTGCGATTTATTGTAAGTAGCCGAATAACTTATATCTGCACCATAAACACCTAAATTTAAGGCTTTTGCTTCTTCGGTAAAATATTTGTCTGCATTTTCCGGTTTGTTTGAAATATTAAGAATATAGTTTGCTCCAGCTTTGTTTAGCATATTTGAAATTTCAAGAGGTGTAGGAATTGGGTAAATCAGTTTTTTCAACTGGTTCTCATTAAAAACAGTTGAATCTCCTGAATTTTCATTGATGTTGTCGTTACTGTTATTGCTACAGCCAATTATAAAAAAAAATATTGCTGCTACAAAAGTAATAATTTTGGTATTGGGCAGATTCATTATCTTGTTCATGGCTTTAATTATTAATTTGCTTGTAGGCTATACAAATTTATGATATGCTTAAGAATAAAAAAAATATCTAACTTTATAATATATATTCTCCCATAAAATAATTCGAAAAATAATGAAATTCAGAACTATAATTTTGCTGTTAACCATCTTTATTTTTTATCCTATCCTTGTTGGTCAAAATGCTGAAAAACTGGCACTTAAAGACCGCTATTTCAGGCTAATGTTTTATAATGTTGAAAACCTATTTGATACAGAAGATGACAGCCTCACAAATGACAATGAATTTCTGCCTGATCAGGGGAAATATTGGAATTACCATCGCTATCAGGAAAAACTGCAACACATTTCTACCACAATTGTAGCACTTGGTGGTTGGACACCACCTGATATTATTGGATTAGCCGAAATTGAAAACAGGAAAGTACTTGATGATCTTTGCAAAAAAACGGGTTTGGCGAATTTAAATTACAGTATTATCCACAAAGAATCGCATGATAGCCGTGGAATAGATGTTGCCTTATTATACCGCAGGCAAACTTTCAAGCCAATTAGCTATCAGGCTATAAAGGTTGTTTTCGATTTCAGTCCAGGTTCAACTACCCGCGATATTTTATATGTATACGGAGTAACAAATAATGAGGATACGCTGCACATTTTCATCAATCACTGGCCATCTCGGTGGGGCGGTCAATTAGATTCAGAGCGAAATCGCATGGAAGCTGCCAGAACATTGCGATATGAAGTTGATTCGATTTTCAGAGAGAATCCAAGGTCTAAAATTGTAATATTGGGAGATTTAAACGATTATCCAGAAAACAGAAGTTTAACAGACGTTTTAAAAGCAAATCGAACTTTCGAAAACATTATGAATAACGAATTATACAACCTAAGCGCCTTTATTGCGCAAACAAGTGACATTGGAAGCCTCAAGCATGAAGGAGTTTGGGGCATACTTGATCAGATTATTGTATCGGGAACTTTGTTAAATGCTAAAAATGGCCTATCTACAAAAAAAGAGAATGCATTTATTTTCAATCCTGATTTTTTATTGATCGATGATGAAAACTTTACAGGAAAAACGAATTTCAGGACTTACAGTGGATACAAATATTTAGGTGGATACAGTGATCATTTGCCCGTTTTTATTGATTTGGATGATCTGAAATAGATGTTTCACTTCATCTTAATGAAAAAAATTAATTTGTATTAAGTGATTGATAAAAAAATGTGTATTAAGATATATATAACTTGATTAATTTCATTTATGAAAAACGTCATATTCTGTTATAAATAATATCTTCATATTTACATTTAATTTATACCTAAACATCATTATTTCTAAAAAATTAATTTATGTCTCTAAGCGTAATCGGTCGTTCATTGAATCAATCAGCAACTTTGAAGCTCAATGAAACAGCGGCCATCTTAAAAGCAAAAGGCGAACCAATAATCCATTTAGGAGGTGGTGAACCAAAAGGAAAAGCCCCATTAGATGCTATAACCCGGGCAGCAGCAATGTTGAATAGTGCGGAAATCCGTTATTCTCCACCAGATGGGACAGTAGAAGCAAAACAAGCAGTAATCCGTTATACCGAAGAATTTTACCACATTCGTCCCACACCCGAACAGGTTATGATTTCAGTTGGTGCAAAACAAGCTTTATTCTTTGCCATGCAAGCCATTTTAAACCCTCAGGATGAAATTTTATTTCCTGCACCGTATTGGGTTAGCTATATGGAAATGGCAAAAATGATTGGAGCGGTTGGTGTTCCTGTCCTTGCCGAAGACGGAGGATTTATTCCTCGGGTCAAGGATCTTGCACTGCGTGTAACTTCCTATACAAAAGCCATTATAATAAACAGTCCCAACAATCCGACTGGAGCTTATTATCCACCAGAATTCATTGCCGAAATTGTTGAATTCTGCGAAAAAAAAGGGCTTTACCTGATTATGGATGATATTTATCACCGCCTGCTTTTTGATGGAAAAAAACCATACAGTGTTTATGATTTTACAAAAAATTATGATAACAATTCAAAAATTATTGTTATCAATAGTGTATCAAAATTATATGCAATGACAGGATTGCGGGTTGGATGGGCTATTGCCAATCAAAAGGTGATTGAAGTGATGACAAATATCCAGGCGCATACCAACTCTGCCCCATCTCCCATTTTGCAGGCAGCTGCCGCTGGAGCTCTTAACGGTATACAGTCTGGAGTTGACAGTTTAAGACAAACGCTCGAAAACAACCGCAACGTTATGTATGCCAGATTAAAGGCCTTTGAAGGTATACATGTAACCAAACCGGATGGTACTTTTTATATGTTTGCCGATTTTAGTGCCTATGAAAAAAGTTCAACGAAATTGGCCCATTTCCTACTTGAAAAAGTAAGAGTAACCGTTGTTCCTGGAGTTGAATTTGGAAGAGAAGGATTTCTTCGTCTATCTTACAACACTACTATCAAAGATATTACTCAGGGAATTGAAAGGATTAAATGGGCGCTTGATCCCAATTCACCAAACGAACTATACATTGGAGAACGTAAATTAGTGAGGGACTGGGTATGAGTAAGTATTTGAAATTTGATACACCTGCACAAAAAAATGCAGGCGATTTGGCAGGCGATTATAAATTAGCCAATCATGGTCTGGTTTATCTTGAACGTGTATTTTGGAATTTACCGGAACCAGCCTTATATGAAGAGTCCATTTTTAGGGGCGAAACCAAAATGATGCAGGGCGGATCGTTGGTTGTGCATACAGGCAAGTGGACTGCTCGTGCAGCTAATGATAAATACATTGTAAACGAACCCAACAATACAGGAAGAATTAATTGGGGAGAATATAACCGACCCTTGGATTCTGAAAAGTTTTCGGGAATTTTTAACCGAATACAAGCCTTTTTGCAGGGCGAAGAACTTTTTGTCCAAGATTTATACGTTGGAGCAGATCCGGATTATGCACTACCAATTCGAATAATCACTGATACAGCCTGGCAAAGTCTTTTTGCAAGGAATATGTTTATGAAACCTCGCACACGTGAGGAATATCGTAACCATGTACCTGAATTTACGCTAATTGCTTCACCTAAATTCAAGCTCGATCCAAGGATTGACGGCACTTTGACTGAAACTGGTGTAATCATTGATTTCTCTCGTCGAATGGCAATCATTGCCAATACAAGTTACGCCGGTGAAATCAAAAAAACGATGTTCTCGGTAATGAACTATTTGAAACCGCTCGAAGGTGTAATGGCCATGCATTGTTCTGCCAACGTTGGCAAAAAGGATGATGTGGCCTTATTTTTCGGACTTTCCGGAACAGGAAAAACTACTTTGTCAGCTGATCCCGAAAGGTTTTTAATTGGTGATGATGAACACGGTTGGAGCGACAATGGTGTTTTTAACTTCGAAGCTGGCTGTTACGCAAAAGGAATCAGACTTTCAGAAGAGGCTGAACCTGAAATACATGCAGCTACACACAGGTATGGAACTATTCTCGAAAACGTTGTTTATGATCCTACTTCTAGAAAGATTGATTTAAACGACGATAAGCTTACAGAAAACACAAGGATTTCGTATCCTTTGGAATTCATTGCCAATTCGGTGCCGCAGAAAATGGTTAACAAACATCCTGAAAATGTTATTTTCCTAACTGCTGACGCCCAAGGTGTTTTGCCTCCTATTGCCAGGTTGGATATAAATCAGGCAATGTACCATTTTATCAGTGGCTACACTTCAAAAATTGGCGGTACTGAAATAGGTCTTGGAATTGAACCCGAAATTACTTTCAGTGCCTGTTTTGGTGCACCATTTATGGTACATCACCCATTCTTTTATGCCGATTTGCTAAGAAGAAAAATTGAAGCCTATGGCTCAAAAGTTTGGTTGGTAAATACAGGCTGGGTTGGCGGAAAATTCGGAATTGGTAAACGCATCAGCATCAAACACACCAGGAATATGCTCAACGCAGTATTGAACGGTGAATTGAATAATGTTGAATTCAGAACAGATAAATTATTTGGTTTTGAAGTTCCAACATCATGCCCCAACGTGCCAAACGATGTTTTTATACCCGAGAATGCATGGGGAAATAAAAATGAATATTGGCAAAAGTACGATGCCTTGGCTTCACGATATATTGAAAATTTCAAGTTGTTTGCCGATGGCATTCCTGCTGAAGTATTGGCAGCAGCGCCAAAAAGATTGAAGGAAATTACTATATAATTTTGAATTCATATTTACTATCAAACAAAAATCTGTTCCTGTATATACCAGGAATAGATTTTTTCTTTTTAAATCCAATGGAATTATCACTTTCAAAAAACTTAACAACCTCCTACCAATTCATTTATTAAAACTCTAATGTTAAAAAATCTAAAATAATTTCCAAATCCAATTATTTTTATACTTTTGTATTGTTTTAATGAATGAATATTCACTCATATATTATGGCAAGAACTGTTGATAATAGTAAGCTAGAAGGGATTAAGCAAAATGCAATTAAACTTATTGTTGAAAAAGGATATGGTGGTGCATCCATTTCAAACATTGCTAAAAAAGCTAAAGTGGCTGAAGGCTATTTATATCGCTTTTATAAAAGTAAGGAAGAACTGGTTAGCGATCTTCTAAATTCTAAAATATCAGAAATAGCTGATAATTTAGAAGAATCAATCCAAAAAAGTGATTCGTTTGCTAAGATTATTGAATTATTGGTTCATGGAATCTTTGAAATGGCTGAAAAATCATCAAACGATATTAAATTTTTATACGTAATGATGAACGATTACAGCTTTTCGATAAGTTCTACAATAAAAGATCGTATTGCACTTCTATGCAAAGAATTAAATGAAAAAGGAAAATCGTTAAGTCAGATTGAGGAAACGATAAGTGATGAAGAAATTTACATGTTCCTGGTTATTTATCCTATCCAATTTATAAACCTTCGTTTCAAAAAGTTTTTTGGTAACTCCAAATGGACAAATAGTGATATTGAAAGAGTGATTGCCATTTGCAATAAGTCGTTAAAAAGTAATTAGCACTTGGAAATTGACACTTCGACACGCTCAGTGACTATAGGTAGAAATTGAAAATTAAAAATAAATTTCATAAAAATCAACAAATAAAACTACTAAATGAAACAAATATTATTAAGCACAAGCATTGCTATTATTGTGCTTTTAGCGATTCCGCAGAAAAACAAAGCACAAGATACACTTCAAACCAATTTGACATTTGAAGAATTGCTTTCTGTTGGTTTTAAACAAAGCCATGTAATAAAACAAACTGCTTTTCTGAAAGAACAAAAAGAGGCAGAATTGAAAGCTTCCTGTGGAATCCAATTTCCAAGGTTAAATTTGAATGCTAATTTTGTTCAAATGTCCGATGATTTGCATTTGGACTTAAATCCTGTTAAAGATGCGATAACTCCTTTATACCAAAGCTTAAGCACTTATGGTAGTTTTTCGGGCGTTCCAAACCCCGCTGGTGGCGTGCTTCCCGATAATATTTCAACACAAGTGATGCGTGGGAAATTGGCCGAAGGACTAGAAACCATCAATTCTACAAACTGGGACGAAATGATTCAAAAGAAACAATTTGCAACCGTAAATTTAATGGCCACATGGCCCATATTTACTGGTGGAAAAATAATGGCATCAAAATCAGCTGCCAGATTGGGTGTTGAAGATATCAGTTATGTAAGTTCTGAGAAAAACAACCAGCTAATCAGCGAATTGGTGGAACGATATTTTGGCCTATGTCTTGCCAAACAAGCAGAACATGTGCGCGAAGAAGTTTTAAAAGTGATGCAGGAACATTTGGATGATGCCCAAAAAATGAAAAATGAAGGTATCGTGGCCAATGCGGAGCTTTTACATGCAAAAGTGTATTATTCCGAATCGGAACGTGAATTTAAAAAAGCAATCCGCTTTTCGACAATCACCAACAGGGCTTTGATTAATTCTATCGGACAAACCGAGGAAATTCAAATCAATCCGCTTTCGGAACTTTTTTATTTGGAAGAAATTGAGTCGATTGAATATTTCAGGCAAGAAGCCGAAAAAAACAATCCACAACTAAAACAAATCGAATCGAAAAAATCGTTGGCCGAAATTGGAGTAAAAGTGGAAACCGCCAATTATCTGCCTACCGTGGCTCTAATGGGAACTTACGATGTGGTAAACATGGATTTATCTCCATATGTTCCAAAATGGATTGTTGGAATTGGCTTAAAATGGACCATTTTTGATGGTACAGAGCGCTTGCACAAAAGAAAATCGGCACAAATGAAAGTTGAACAGGTAAATGAATTTCAGCAAAAAGCAAGCAACGATGTTCAGACTGGAATTGAAAAGTATTACCAGGAAATTCAAATGAGCCTGGAACAAATTCAGGAATTAAACACTGCCACTGAATTTTCAGAAGAATATTATCGGGCCAGACAAAATGCTTTCCACGAAGGAATGGCAACTTCAACCGAAGTAGTGGATGCAAAACTGATGCTTGTGAAAGTAAAAATCGAAAAACTACAATCGGTATACAATTTTGATGTTTCATTAGCTAAGTTGTTGGAATTGTGTGGTTTGTCCGAAAATTTCATTTCATACCAAAAAAATCCAAAATCAATCATAGAAACTTTTCATAACTAATTTAATATCTAATCATTATATCAAAATTATCATGAACAAAACAAGAAATATTTTAGCCATTGGGGCATTGGCAATCATGCTCTTTTTCCTATTGTACACAGTTATTATCGTTTCAAGACCAAAAGAAATTGTACTGCAAGGCCAGGTAGAAGCCACACAGGTCAAAGTAGCGTCTAAATTGATTGGAAGGATTGACAGTTTGGCCATAAAAAAAGGACAAATGGTAGAAAAAGGTCAAATTCTATTCACTTTAAACAGTCCTGAAATTGAAGCAAAACTTAAACAAGCTATGGCTGGCAGGCAAGCCGCAGTTTGGCAAAGCAACAAAGCCCAAAACGGGGCACAGGATGAAGATATCCAGGCTGCAATGAACAATTATTTAAAAGCAGTTGCAGCAACCGATTTGAGTGAAAAAACATTTAACCGAATAAATAATCTATATAAAGAAGGTGTGGTTCCCGAACAGAAAAAGGACGAAGCCGAAACCCAACTGATTGCAGCCCAAGAAACTGCAAATGCTGCAAAAGCCATTTGGGAAAAAGCCAAAAACGGTGCACGCGAAGAAGACAAATCTTCTGCATTATCCATTGTAAATCAGGCCAGTGGAGTGGTTTCAGAAGTGGAATCCTACATCAATGAACAAATGATCTACGCCCCAATCAGCGGCGAAATTGCTAATATCATTTCTGAAAGAGGCGAATTGGTGCCTTCGGGATTTCCTGTGGTAACTATTGTTGATTTGACTGACATTTGGGTAACATTTAACGTAAAGGAAGATTTACTTGTTAAAATTAAAAAAGGCACTATCCTCGAAGCCAAATTTCCAGCTTTAAACAATCAACTTGTAAAGCTAAAAGTCACGTACATCAATCCATTGGGAGATTATGCAACATGGAATGCTACCAAAACTTCTGGCGATTTTGATATGCGCACTTTTGAAATTAATGCGGTGCCCATTGAAATAATCAAGGATTTACGGCCTGGAATGAGTGCAATTGTGGATTGGAAAAGTATCTAGCAATTAACCATCAGTAAATCAATTTCTTCGTCCATGACTTGAATGAAATTGGAAATTGGAAATTTGGCAAAATCTGGAAATCTAGGATAGAATTCATTTCCAGACAATATATTTATCGACAAATCAACAAAATGTTTAAAAATTTACAACCGCTTTTTACCATCATTAACAGGGAAATTGATTGGATGATCTCGAAATGGGTTTACTGGTTTTTAACCGTAGTTGGCCCATTGCTTGGTTTTGCATTGGTAATTGGCATTTTTCACCAGGGCGTTGTTCGGGAGCTGCCAGTAACGGTTATTGATCAGGATCAAACAAAAACATCCAGACAAATTACCCGAATGATCAATGCAACTTCTATTGCATCAGTAAATTCTAATTGTGCCAATTTGGCGCAAGCCCAAAGTCTGATGTATGATGGAAAAACCCAAGCTATCATTGTAATTCCTGAAAAACTGGAGCAAGGTTTATATCAAAATGCCCAGCCTGATATCATCGTGTATATCAACAATGCCAATATTTTAAAAGGTGGGCTATTGAAATCGGGAATTTATAAGGCAATTTCTACATTTTCGTCGGGTATAAAAGTACAGACGGCCATGAAAAAAGGCGAAAATCATCATAAAGCATTGTCCGAAGCCAGGCCTGTGATTCTCGATACCCACGTTTTGTTTAATCCATACAACAATTACTTTTATTTCTTGGCAACAGCGCTTATGCCTGTAATTTTAATT
Source organism: Bacteroidota bacterium (assembly GCA_025361565.1). Lineage (GTDB taxonomy): Bacteria > Bacteroidota > Bacteroidia > Bacteroidales > NBLH01 > NBLH01. The sequence continues at coordinate 341,044 of JANYKN010000116.1, forward strand.
GTATTTACCTTATTGAGCGCCATATACAGCCTGGGCTACGAGCTTAAAAATGCCACTTCGGAAGCTGCACTTAAAAAAGCCAACAATAGCATAGTGGTTTTAACAATTGGCAAACTATTACCATATACTATTTTATTTTTCATCCAGGCACTTATTTTCAATTACCTGATTTTCGGCTATATGGATATGCCTTTGACAGGAAGTTACAGTATTTTAATGATTTCTGAGTTATTGCTAATCATCGCGTATCAATTTCTAGCTGTTTTTATGGTCGGCATTTTAGGAAATTTACGATTAAGCGTCTCAATTGGAAGTGCTTACAGTATGATGGCACTCACCTTTTCGGGACTAACATTTCCAGAATTTGGAATGCCTCTGATTGCAAGGGGATTTGGACAACTATTTCCGCTTTCGTATTGGCTTAAAGTGTTTACAGGTCAAACTTTACGGGCTGATCCGCTTTCGGTTTCAATGATAAATATGTGTTATCTGATCATTTTTATATTGATGGGAATGGTTTGTTTACATTGGCTGAAAATGAAGTATAAGCATGAAAAGTATTGGAGTAAAAATTAAGACAAAAAACTGCTTATTTTAAAGCTAATTATAAAATATCTTGAATGAATAAATTCTATAAAAAACTCACAACCATCATCTTAAATACCAAAGATGAATTGGTGCTCATTATAAAAGATCCAGCGGTTATTCTCATATTTGTCATTGCCAATATGGTTTACCCGATTTTGTATTCGTTGGCCTACAACAAAGAGCAAATTAAAGATGTTGAACTTGCCGTGGTTGATTTGGATAAAAGTGCAACTAGCCGACGCATAATGAGAATGTTGGATGCAACAGAAGGCGTAAAAATCGCCAAAGAACAAAACAGCTTGGAAGAAGCCAAAGAATTGTTCTATCAAAGCACGGTGAACGGAATTGTTTTAATCCCCAAAAATTTCGAAAAAGACGTATTTTCCAACACGCAAAGCGCGCTAAGCATTTATGCCGATGCAAGTTACTTTCTGATTTACAAACAAATTTATGCTTCTACAGTACAAGCCTATCAAACTTTTGCAGCAGGCATACAGGTAAAAAAGTACATGGCAAAAGGTTTACAATTTCAAGCTGCCATACAAGCCATAAATCCAGTCAATCTAAAAACGGTTGAACTTTACAATCCAGCTTCATCTTATGGTTCTTTTGTAATGCCTTCCATCATTATAGTAATTTTACAACAAACCTTATTAATTGGGATAGGTATTTTAGGAGGAACCCGAAAGGAAATCCAACGATACAATTCTTTTTTAACAATAGATACAGATAAGAAAAAAATAATTCCTTTTATTCTAGGAAAAGCGCTTGCCTATTTCATCACTTTTCTATTCATTGGAGTTTTTACACTTGTTTGGATTCACCATTGGTTTAATTATCCAGACAAATCAGGTTATTTGAATGTTTTGGCAATTTATATACCTTTTATTATTGCAAATATTTTCTTAGGATTGGCGATTTCAGTTTTTTTTAAACACCGCGAAAACGCCATGCTCTTCATGGTTTTCACCTCTATCCCAGTCGTATTTTTAAGTGGTGCCACTTGGCCTGTTGAAGCCATTCCGCCCATATTGCAAAAACTTGCCTACATTTCGCCTGCATCCTTTATGGTTCCTGCTTATCAAAGGGTAAGAACAATGGGTGTCGATTTAATCCATGTTCGGCAAGAAATATATGCCATGCTCATTCAAAGTGTTGTGTATTTTGTTCTTGCTTACTTTGCATTCAAACATATGACTCATTTTTTGCTAAAAAGAGAAATTAAGAGAAATTCTAAATTGATTGCTGACAAGTAATTACCTTCCTTTCAACTAAATATAAAACTTTATGGCACAGGTTTATGTATTCTATATTTTCATAACAATTTGATATTTAAAGTTTTTGACTTGTTTTAAAATACAATTATCAAATTTCATTAACCAAAAACTAATTCTGCTTTAGTTAAATGATATGATACATTTGATATAGATTATTTAAACCTTAATGACCAGTAGAATTAGAAAAGTTGCATATGGAAGAAATTGCAGAGAGCATTGGGCGTACTTTGACAAAAATCCGTCGGCCGTGCTCCTAGCAATAGTAAATGAACGGTAAAGGATATTTTTGTCTAGATTTTTGTTTCTTTTCATCATGGAAAAGAAAAAAGAAAACACAGAACTAGTGAAAATAGCTGTAAAACTTCATGCCGAAGGAAAATGGTGTGAGCAAGATTGTTCTATGCTTGGAAAATAAATAATCAGGACTAAAATGAATAATAATTGTTAAAGCATGGACTCAATGGAATTCATCTTTTTACAATCTTAAACTCGATTTACCATTGTATAATTGACCATTATATAAAAAATGTTAGAATCGCAGAAACCCTAAAACATAGCTAATAAGAGTTGTAAATAACTGAATTTATGACTCTTAAACTTTTAGAACCTACACAAGTGCAGTTTTAAAAAACTCAAAATCCCAAATCACACCTTCATACCAACTATTGCCTAAATTTGTCAAAAACACTATATTTATTTTGACTTTAATTAAACAAAAAGTTAACTTTACCTTCCATTAATAAATTTCCTTATCTTCGTTATTTAATTTCTGATGTTGATTGAGCAAATCATAAATAAAACTTATGAACAAACAATTTATTTCATATCTAAGCAACAAGCTGAAAACTGGCAATTTAAATTCAATTCATTTAAACGCACTTCCTGGCCGATTGGCTACACGCATTGACCTTTGCAACTTCAATATTATCAATGGGATTGATGATGACAAGCTGCTTTTCGAGGCCAAAGGCGAAAAGATTTCAAATGATTTTCTGTTCAATAATTTATTCGCAAAACCCAAATTTCAATATAAAATCAATTTCGAAAATGCCCCAATACAAAGCCACTTGGAAAACGACAAAAAGAAATTCGATATTCTTGCCAAAAAGCTGAATGCCATTGTAAATCAGGATGAAGATAATTTTCTGGAACACGGAATTAAAACCTTTAGTTTTGGTTTTCCGTTGTTGGTCAAACGGAGCAGAAAAGAGCCCAATAAAATCATCAAAGCCCCAATCATTATATGGAATCTGGACATTAAACGGTCGAACAGCGTGCAAAACCAATGGACGCTTGAATTAACAGAAGATTCGCCCGTTTATGTAAATGAAATGTTGATTTCGCACCTTGCCAACGACGAAAACATAAGCATTGGCGACATTTCCATCGATATTCTTGAAGATGGATTGATTGACCAAAAAGAAATTCTCCAAATTGTAAATGATATTCTGGTAAAATGTAATTCAAAAACTAGCGAAGAAAATCTTAAAATTGAAGCTAGCCGCGATAAAGAATTCATTGACAATGCTACTTCTAATGAACCATGGATTCAATGGTCCGGCATTTTTGGATTGTTCAAAACCCAAAAGCAGAGCATTATCAAAGATTCGGATTTACTTTTCGATAATTTTGAAAATCAGGATTTTAAAGAAATATCACACGCCCAACCACGAACTTCAAACAATACTTCTGTGGCCACAGATCCAAGTCAGGAAGAAATCATCAATACTATTGATCATAAGGAATATAAAGTAATTCAAGGCCCTCCTGGAACGGGCAAAAGCCAGAGCCTTACCGCAATTATTACCAATACGCTCGAAAACAATAAAAAAATATTGGTTGTTTGTGAGAAAAAAACCGCCTTAGATGTCATTTTCAATAACTTGCAAAATTTAGGACTTGATAAACTCTCAGCCATTATTGATGATGTAAATCGCGATAGAAAGCCAATTATCAATACCGTGCGTGCCATTGCTGAAACCGAAAAACCAATTGCCGCCATTTTTAATGAAAGCGAATATGATAAAAAGCTTTCCGGTTTTCATGAAATGGTGAAGGATTTCAACAACAGGCACCACAATCTTTTAAAAATTGTTTTTCAGGGTTACAATGTGCAGGATATTATTTCAGAATACCTCGAATTAAAAAAATCAATAGATAAAAACGACAGGATACTTCACCAAATACCTTTTCAATTTACTGATAATGAATACAATGAACTGGCTAACCTGATTGAAAAGGCAGTAGATTTATACGAAGAAATTCCAGAAAAAGCCTTTGTATATAATTTACTCTCTACCGAAAATTTCACGAATCCTTACTCAGTTCAAATTGAAAATCAAATCATTGAAAGACTCAATTCCGAAATTGGCTTTTTACAGGATATTGAAATCGCTTATTTCCTAGTTTCCGAGGCTCAAATTGAAAAACTTCCCTCCCTTCTGCTTAAACAGTATGATAATGAGGCTTTAGATAATTTCAGTTTTAACATTCAGGCTTTACTCACTTTTTGGAGAAATCTATCCGCCGAATTGCAGAAAACTTACACACACATCAATAGTTCCAACTTATTGAATGCAAATATTTTAATCAATAAAATCAATGAATTTTATACGCTTTACGATAACATTGTCAACCATACAAACTTGATTACCAAAATTGGTGAGTCGCTTTACCTTATTTCCTTGGCATACGATAAAATGCCAGCCGAATGCAGGACTGGCAAAGTAAAATTCAGTGCATTGAGTCAATTTCTCGGTCCTGTTTCAAAAAGACATCGGGCAATTTTAGCTTTTCAAAATACTTTTAATGAGCAGTTTGAAAACATTAACCTGCTGATTACCAACAATGCCATGATTACTACAAACCTGAATCTAATCAATATGATCGGGGAATTTATTCCAAGCAAAAACGATATTGAAGATTTAATCCAGGATTTGAATTTGTGCATTGAAAATCAAAAATATTATAAAGAATACCACAATTGGCGCTTTTTTTATGATCATTTAAGTGCATTGGCACACGAAACCATCACAAAATTAAGCCTTTATGGAAGTTTCAACCAATGGGCAGCCTTATTCAAATTAAATTATATCAACTTGCTTTTGGAATCCAACGAAAAAGAGGGCGAACAATTCAATATCAACAGCAAGGAATTAGATAGAATTGGCGAATTGGAGGCGGATTTAAAATCACTACATCGCCATAAAATACTGAAAATCTGGGAACAAAAACGCTATCAATCCATTGCCGAATACAATAAAAAAAGCAACATCAAATGGTTGTATAACTACCGAAAAAATTCGCAATACGCCAAAAGAAACACCTTGCGGTCGATTATCCACGATGATTTTGATTTGTTCACCGATATTTTCCCTGTTGTGCTTGTCAATCCTGTGGTTTGCAGTTCTATTCTCCCATTGAAACACCATCTTTTTGAGATAGTATTGTTCGACGAAGCCAGTCAATTAAGGCTCGAAGACACCTACCCTGCCATAGTTCGCGGAAAAATAAAAGTTATTTCGGGCGATAAGCACCAAATGCCACCATCGAATTATTTTTCGAGCGATATTTCATTGGACATTGAAGAAACTTTGGATGAAGAGCCAAGCCAACGTTCCAATTTCGATAAAACAAATCCGCTTTATCTGGCCGAAAGCGAATCGTTGCTTGATTTTGCCAACAGGCTAAATCCAAATTTGATTAATATTTCCTTTTTAGATTTCCATTATCGTTCCAGGCATCCTTACTTGATTGATTTTTCAAATGCTGCTTTTTATGGAGATCGATTAATACCCATACCCGAAAAAAACAGTTATAACCCAATTCATTTCAAACAGGTAAATGGCTTATACAGAAGCAACAACACCAACTTGGATGAAGCGTTAAAGATTATTGAATACCTAAAATCGGATTATCCGGTCAATTCTGCGGGCGAATATCCCAGTTTGGGAATTGCCACATTCAATATGCAACAACGGAATTTGATCAAAGATTTGATCAACGAGGAATGTATTAAAGATGAAGAATTTAGGCTTAGAATGAACCAAATTGGCAAAGAAGTGGATTGGTTTGTTAAAAACCTGGAAAACATTCAGGGCGATGAACGCGACATCATCATCATTTCCACCACTTTTGGCTTAAATTCGGAAGGAAAATTCCGACAAAATTTTGGGCCAATCAATGGCACAAAAGGTTACAAATTGCTCAATGTAATTATTACACGGGCAAAAAAACAAATCCATGTATTCACTTCAATTCCAGAGGAATTTTATTCATCCTATCAAGCTGAAATCCGCACAAATGGAAACAAGGGGAAAGCCATTTTATATGCCTATCTAGATTATTGCAGCGCTGTGGAGAAAGGAAACGAAGGACACCGCCAAATTATACTTAAAATATTGCAACAAGCTTGCGATGAAAAAACGCTACGTATCAATGGACAGCCATCACAACGGAAATTCGAAAAGGAATTGTTTGATTATTTGGCCAAATCCATTCATAATGAAAGAATTGTACCACACTATAAACTAGGGGGTTATCAGTTGGATTTTGTGCTTTTGGACGAATCAAAAAAACCAATCATTGCCATAGAATGCGATGGAGCCCAATGGCACAGCACAAACCAAGCCTATTCGCACGATTTGCACCGCCAAAAAATACTGGAACTACAAGGAATCCATTTTTACAGGATTTGGTCAAAATCGTGGTGGCCAAATCCCGGCAAAGAAATTGAAAAACTGGTTAAATTTATTGGTGGGATTGATTTATCTATTCTTTTGGATACGAATAAAGTGCTTGAACACTACTAAGTCAGTAAGAACTAGCGACAAAATTAACAACAAACTTAATTAATATACAGATATACATAATTGTGATATTTTCACTAAAATTGTCCATATTCATAAACTGATAAATGAAAAACAAATTAACAATACTCTATATATTAATTGCTTCAAACTTGTTTGGGCAAAAGTCTGTTTCCTTCTCAGTTATAGATTCTGTTTCAAAACAGACTATTCCCTTTCTGAAAATTATTGTTGCAGGAAAAGACAAAGGAACATACAGCGATGAAAATGGGTTAGTAAAATAGATAACATATCTGATAATGATACACTTTATATTGATAACATTTTCTATCAAAGAAAATTGTTGCCAGTTTTAAATTTACTGAAAAATAAACAAATTTTACTTTCCCCTAAACCTTATATTTTAAATGAAGTAGTTGTTAAACCATCTAAAAACAATGAGATTGAAATTGGCTATTCAAAAAGCAGATCTAATTGTGGTTTTGGAACAGATATAATTGGTACAGAAATAACCTCATTCATAAATTCAGACGATATTAAAAACGCTTATATAAATTTTATTATCCTGAAATTTAAAAAAATCACAAAAAACACTTTAGTACGGGTTCATTTATATCAAAACGAACAGGGAAACCCGGGAACAGAAATATATATTAAGAATAACCTCATTACCGTATATGAAAAAGACGAATTGAAATTTAACATTATAAATCAGCACATTAAGCTACCTGCAGATGGTGTATTTGTTTCTCTGGAGTGGATTGGGAATCATAAAGTAAAAGGTGATATTTATAATGAAACTGAATTTAGATCAAGCCCTCGTGTAAAAGGCAAGTGGGTTAATGAAAAAAGTAATAGAATTGGTTTTTATAGAACTTATGGGAAATGGGAAACGCTGGTGGGCACTCTTCAGAATAAAAACAAAGTATACCTTCCATTATTCGGTCTAATAGTTCAAGAACAGAAGTAAGCTAAAAAATAAAATAAAAAACTAAAAATACTTATTCCTTAAATTGCTCCTCAGCGGAATTTTTTTTTCCATTTCGCTTGATATAACAAATATTGAAAAGTAAAATAAAATAATAGAAAAAGCTATTACCCGAGAATTGAAAGTTGCAAAATACTGTCAACCAAATTCATGAATGGACATCTTACTTCATTCTAACTTAAAAATCCTTGCTGAAATTTGATATTTCTGTATTCTTGAAATGATCACTTAGAACTATTAACAAATAAAGACTTGAAAAGTAAGATTCAAATTTTTATTTTTACTAAGTTAGCTATTCAATTCATTTGGATGTAATAGCTTGCCCCAAATTAAATACAGGAGATATACACCTTGCATGAATACGGTAATCTGGAAAACCGAAATAAAAGACCTTGAAAAGCTATGCTTAACCTTCAAAGGTAAACTACCAGCGCTTGAAAAAGAACTGGAACCATTGATGAATTCTAACGATCCAGTTGTTGTCATGGTCTATTCCCGAAGAATCCTTGAGGTAATAATTACCAAACTTTGTGAAACTGAATTAAACCGGCCTCGTAAAACGGAACCGCTGAAAGGCATTCTTGACAAATTAAACAATGAATTAAAGGTTCCTTCTCATATTATCACATCAATGCATAGTCTGAATAGCTTATCTGCTTATGGTGCGCATCCCAAAGATTTTGAAGTGGAGCAGGTGAAACCTGTTATTAATAATCTTTCTACAATTATTAAGTGGTACTTGAATTATCAGGATATTCAAGTGAATGGTAAACTTGGTTTAAAAAACTTGCAATCTGAAAGTAAAAATTCAGAAAGTCAATTCATTCATTCGTCACAAGTTAATCAATCCATTGCAGTATTGCCTTTTACAGATATGAGCCCTGAGCGCAACCAGGAGTTTTTAGGAGATGGTCTGGCTGAAGGTTTACTAACTATTCTTTCCCAATTAAGTGGACTGAAGGTAACAGGCCGTACATCTTCATTTTCATTTAAAAATAAAGAGGTTGATTTAAAAACCATTGGCGAAGCTTTACATGTTGATAATATTCTTGAAGGAAGCATTCAAAAAGCTGGAAACAGGGTACGGATCACAGCTCAACTGATTAATGCTGCTGATGGATATCATATTTGGAGTGAAAGATATGATCGAGAAATGGAAGATATATTTGCATTGCAGGATGATATTTGCTCAAAGATTTCGGAGCATTTAAAAGTAACTTTACTGGATGGACATAAAACAATTTTGAAAAAAAGGCCAACTAAAAACCCCGAAGCCTATGAATTGTTTTTAAAAGGAGATTTTTACAATAAAAAATACACGAGGGAAGGTTTTGAGAAAGCAATTGAATACTTTGAAAAAGCCATTGAATTGGATCCTGAATACGCAGATGCTTGGTGGTATTTAGGTTTTATGCATTTTGAATTGCATGCCTGGCTTTCTTTAAAGCATGAAAGTATCGAAAAAGTTATCTATTGTGCAAAAAAGGCAATGACAGTTGATGAAACTTGCGCGGATGCACATTTTTTGCTTGCCCTAGTCCATTTTAACTGGGATTTTGATTGGGATAAGGTAGAACAAGGGATTGAATTGGGAAATAAGTATTTGCAGACTCAATTTCCTTTAACATTTTTACCATTAGAAGCCTGGTACAAGGCAATGGTCCTTAGTGATTTTGACTTTGCCAATAAACGGATGCAATTGGGCGTGGAACACGATCCTCTCAATATTTATTACAAATTTCATCTGGCTCAACTCTATTTTTATGGAGCACGCGATTACAAAAAAACCATATCCATTCTAAACAACCTGATAGATTTGGGTTTGCCACCAAATACTGCCTGGCATACCATTTGCCTTGCTTATTTATTTGACAAGCAATATGAACTGGCCGAGGAATTTGCCCGGAAAGATTATAATACCTCTGAAGGGAAAGGACATGGTGCGGTTAACCTAATTGTTTGTTTAGCAATTATTGGAAAAAAAGAGGAAGCAGAACAGATCTATCAAATTGCTAAAAGTTTTCCGGCTTCAATATTTCAGAATCTTTTTCATGCCAGGTCAAATGCATACCTAGGTGATATAGACATGGCTTTTGATTATCTTGATAAAGGAATACAAAATAAAGATTATTGGCTGTTTACATTAAAATGTTCTCCGGAATGGGATTTATTGCGATCAGACTCACGTTTTAACAACGCATTGGAACGAATGAAATTTCCGAAGTAATAATAAACCATAATCCGATTACGAATAAACCTCATTAAATCCTTTTATTTTGTTTATCCTCCTCAATTTACTTTTATCAAATTGACACTTATGTTTATCGATAAATTATATTGTTAAAGGCTTAAAACTAATTATGTAAATTCAAATATTAGTCTTAACTTCGCAGCCTATTTTTTATCAATACATAATGTCTAACTTACTAGTTTTAATTTGATTATTAATAAAATGAAAGACGAAGAAAAAAACCCAGAAGAAACAAATTCTTTAGAAAATCAAGAAATTGTTGAAAATGAACTGGAACAAACTGAAGAGCTTGAGCTGGTTGAAGATGAAACTGAAGAAGAAGTAATCGAAGAAGAAATTGAAGAAGAAGAGGCTCCAAAAAAAGCCGCTAAAAAATTCGAATTAAGAGAAGAAGAAGTTTTTGATTGGGACAATTACGATGCTGTTAAAGATGGTTATATTCTTAGTGAACGTAACACACTTGAAGCTCAATATGACAAAACCCTTTCAACAATTGTTGAAAACGAACTAATCGACGGAACTGTTATTTCGCTTACCAGCCGCGAAGTTGTAATCAACATTGGTTACAAATCTGAAGGTATTGTTAGTTTGAACGAATTCCGTTACAATCCGGACTTAAAACCTGGCGATACTGTTGAAGTATACGTTGAAAGCCAAGAAGACAAAAATGGCCAGCTTAGGTTGTCACACAAAAAAGCTAGGGCATTAAAATCATGGGATAGGGTTAACACAGCTCTTGAACAAGACGAAATTATCAAAGGTTTTATCAAATGTCGTACTAAAGGCGGTATGATTGTGGATGTATTCGGTATTGAAGCTTTCCTTCCAGGTTCACAAATCGATGTGAAACCTATCCGCGATTACGATATTTATGTTGGCAAAACCATGGAATTTAAAGTGGTTAAAATCAACCATGAATTCAAAAACGTTGTTGTATCTCACAAAGCTCTTATTGAAGCTGAACTTGAGCAACAAAAGAAAGAAATTATTGCAAAACTTGAAAAAGGTCAAGTACTTGAAGGTACCGTTAAAAATATCACATCATATGGTGTATTTATCGATTTAGGCGGTGTTGACGGTTTAATCCACATTACAGACTTATCATGGGGCAGGGTTTCTCATCCGGAAGAAGTTGTTGAATTGGATCAAAAATTAAACGTTGTTATCCTTGACTTTGATGATGAGAAAAAACGTATTGCCTTAGGTTTAAAACAACTTACTCCTCATCCATGGGATTCATTGAACGCAGAACTTAAAGTTGGCGACAATGTTAAAGGTAAAGTAGTTGTTATTGCAGATTATGGCGCATTTATCGAAATTGCTCCAGGGGTTGAAGGTCTTATCCACGTATCAGAAATGTCATGGTCACAGCATTTACGCAGTGCCCAGGAATTCTTGAAAGTTGGAGATGAAATTCAAGCTGAAATCCTTACTTTGGATCGCGAAGAGCGTAAAATGTCTTTGGGTATCAAACAGTTAAAAACGGATCCATGGGATATTATTGAAACCAAATATGTTGTTGGTTCAAAACACAAAGCTACCGTTCGTAACTTTACCAATTTTGGCGTATTTGTTGAAATCGAAGAAGGTGTTGATGGTTTAATTCACATTTCTGATTTATCATGGACTAAAAAAATCAAGCATCCAGCTGAATTTACCTCAATTGGCGAATCTGTAGATGTTGTTGTTTTAGAAATTGACAAAGAAAACAGAAGATTAAGTCTTGGTCACAAACAATTGGAAGAAAATCCATGGGATGTTTTCGAAACCATTTTCACTGTTGGATCAGTACATGAAGGTACCATTACCAATAAAATAGAAAAAGGCGTTCTTGTAGCATTACAATATGGTGTTGAAGGTTTTGCCGGTCAAAAACACATTGTTAAAGCCGACGGTTCTAATGCAAAAATTGAAGAAAAACTTGATTTTAAAGTAATTGAGTTCTCAAAAAGCGCAAAAAGAATCATCCTTTCACATACCAAAACTTGGGAAGATGATGTAAAAGAAGTTGAAGAGACAAAACAAGAGCCTCAAAAAGCTAAAAAAATGAAGATCAACCTTGAAAAAACAACCCTGGGAGATGTGAGTGATTTAGCCGCATTGAAAGAAAGACTCGAAGAAAATAAAAAAGACAACAACTAATTGGAGTTTTGGATTACAATTTGTACTTTTAACTTCATAATTCTTATCAATGGTTTAATTAATATTTAAATAAACATGGACGCTGATAACAAAAAATACGACATTCAAAAAAAAGGAAATCATACTATTATTAAAGTTCTGGTTGAAAAATTGGATACAAATATAGCCCCTGCCTTAAAATCTGAATTGGTTTTAATTGCCGGTAATGGTGAAAAAAATATGGTTATCGATTTAAGTGAATGCAGATATTGCGATTCCTCCGGTTTAAGTGCAATTCTTGTTGCTAACAGGCTTTGCAAAAACTCAAGAGGTATATTTGTGCTAACTGGCCTGCAAACTGCTGTAGAACGGTTAATTACAATTTCTCAGCTCGATACCGTGTTGAATATTAAAGATTCACTGGTAGAATCTGAAGAATATATTAAGCAAGAGGCAGGTAAAGATTAAATTTCAATACTTGTATTCTGAACATGACATTTTCAGTGACTGTACTAGGAAGTAGCTCTGCTTTACCTACTTCCTCGAGATATCCAACCGCTCATTTGCTCAATGCAAATGAGCGGTTTTTTTTAATCGATTGCGGCGAAGGCACGCAAATTCAATTAAGAAAATTTAAATTTAGACTTTTAAAAATCAACCATATATTTATTAGCCATTTACATGGCGATCATTACTTTGGATTGTTTGGGTTGCTTTCAAGTCTTTCTTTATTGGGAAGGACGAATGATTTACACATTTTTGCCCATTCCGATTTGGAAGATATCCTGAATTTCCAGTTTAAATATTATGATTTGGGTTTTAAATTGGTTTTTCATCCAATTAAAAATAATTTTGCGGGGATTTTATTTGAAGACAAACAGTTAATAGTAAGTACTTTTCCGCTAAAGCATAGAATTACATCCAATGGTTTCATTTTTCAGGAAAAACAAAAAGATAAAAACCTGATCAAAGAAATGGTACAATTTTATCAATTGGGAATAAAAGATATTTTGAAAATTAAACAAGGTGAAGATTTTGTAGACAAAGAAGGGAGATTGATCCCAAACAGCCGTTTGACAATACCCTCTTACAAACCCAGGTCATATGCATTTTGCTCCGATACAGCTTTTGCGCCATCTATTGTTAAACATATACATGGAGTGGATTTGCTTTACCACGAAAGTACATTTACAGATGCCCTAATAAAACGTGCAGAAGAAACTGGGCACTCTACAGCTAGGCAAGCTGCTGAAATTGCGAAAATGGCAAATGTTAAGAAACTACTTTTAGGTCATTTTTCAGCCCGGTACAAGGATTTATCTATTTTTAAAAATGAAGCGATAGAAGTATTTGATAATTCCGAAATCGTAAACGAAGGCCAAACTTATGAAATTGAATTACAGCGTGATAACATTATAAATAAAACAGATGCAGGATAAAATTGTTATTTTAGATTTTGGATCCCAATATACCCAACTCATTGCAAGGCGGGTTAGGGAGTTGAACGTTTATTGCGAAATATTTCCTTACAATTCAACCCTTAAAAAAGGTGAAAACATTAAAGGGTATATTCTTTCGGGTAGTCCTTCATCAGTCCGTGATGAAAATGCACCATTTCCGGATTTGACCAGCATTAAAGCTAAATTTCCTATTCTTGGAGTATGCTATGGTGCCCAATATCTTGCCCACAATTTTGGAGGAGAAGTATTGCCATCCAAACACAGGGAATACGGCCGCGCCAATTTAATGTTCATCAATCAACAAAATGAGCTATTGAAAAACATAAGTTCAGGTACGCAGGTATGGATGTCTCATGGTGATACAATTGCGACCATTCCTGATAATTTTGAGATAATTGCAAGTACAAGTGATGTTAAAGTTGGTGCATTTAAAATAAGTGGTGAAGAAACTTATGGAATCCAGTTTCACCCTGAAGTATATCACACTACCGAAGGCCTTGAATTACTAAAAAATTTCGTGGTTAATATATGTGGATGTAGTCAAAATTGGACAGCAGACTCATTCATTGACAGTACCATAGCAGATTTAAAAAGTAAATTGGGAAATGATAAAGTTGTATTGGGACTATCAGGTGGTGTTGATTCGACTGTAGCCGCAGTTATACTGAATAAGGCTATTGGGAAAAACCTATACGCTATTTTTGTTGATAATGGGCTTTTGCGACTCAATGAATTTGAAGAAGTGCTTGAATTGTACAGGAAAATGGAACTCAATGTGGTTGGTGTTGATGCCAAAGATAAATTTTATAAGGCACTCAAAGATATTTCGGATCCCGAACTAAAACGGAAAGCTATTGGAGCAACTTTTATCGAAGTTTTTGATGAGGAAGCTCATAAAATTCAAGACATCAAATGGTTGGCACAAGGAACTATTTACCCAGATGTGATTGAATCTGTTTCGGTAAATGGCCCATCGGCAACAATCAAATCACACCATAATGTGGGTGGATTACCTGATTTTATGAAGTTAAAAATAGTAGAGCCGCTCAGGCTTTTATTTAAAGATGAAGTTCGTAGAGTGGGTAAAGCGCTTGCTATTCCGGAAGCCAATCTTGGTAGGCATCCATTCCCTGGACCGGGATTGGCTATTCGTATTTTAGGTGATATTACTCCTGAAAAAGTTAGGGTATTGCAAGAAGTTGATCACATTTTTATCAGTGGATTAAAAGAATATGGGCTTTACGATGAAGTTTGGCAAGCGGGTGCCATTTTGTTACCCATCCATTCGGTAGGCGTTATGGGCGATGAAAGAACCTATGAACAAGTAATTGCACTAAGGGCAGTGGGTTCAACCGATGGAATGACAGCGGATTGGTCACACCTTCCATATGAATTTTTGAGTAAAATGTCGAACAAAATCATTAATCAGGTTAAAGGTATAAACCGTGTAGTTTATGACATAAGCTCAAAACCACCTGCAACTATTGAGTGGGAATAAAAGAAACAGCCATAAAAGGCTGTTTTTTGTTTAATCTAGATAAAATCCTAAAATAAAATAAGGAATTTTGAATATCAATTTGGTCCAAAGCTTTTTTATAAATATTTATGCAAAATCAGCAATAAATTAGACGAAATATACTAAATTTAAACTTTCAATTTCATTATGTTGCACATATTAGACGATGAGTAAGGTATTGTTGTATAAATTTATATTATTATTAACTTTATTGTTAATTGGTAATCATTTCATCTTCGCACAAGATAAGTTTAATCTAAGTGCTCAACTTTTGGTAGATAAAAAAGTAGTTTACGATGCAGAAGTAATTGTTTATAAAGGAAAAACTACTATCGCACAAACCAAAACCAATAAAATTGGGAAGTTTGATGTTGAATTGCCTTTTCAGGAAGTATTTGTTATTCAATTCAAAAAAGAAGGTCTTCCTGTTCTTAAAGTTCTGATTTCGACAAAAGTGAAAGACCTTGAAGCCGATTTAACAAAAACTAAAGTGGTTGTTTTTACCTTACTTTCAAAAAATATTTCAAGCGAAGGAGCTGATGCAAAGGATGTTTCAGCAGCTTTTCAAATTAACAAGAACGGTTTATTGGTTGAGGATAACCGAGAATTCTCTAAAATTGTCAATAATAGTGAAAAGGAACAGGTCAAAACTGATAATCAAGTTGAAATATTGAAAGATGAAGTAAGTAATGCAATTTCGGAATTACCGGATTCAATCCGAATTCCATTTAAATCTAAATATGACTTTTTAAATCTAAAAATGGATAGTATGCTTTTACTATCTGAAAAACATGCTGCACTGGTTCTTCAAACTGCAAACCTGAAATCAGAAGAAATAATTGCAAAAGCATTTTATAGTCTGCCTGAGGCTATAAATTCTCAGAAAATAACCTCTTCAAGTACAATCAAAAAAATTGATAAAGAATTGAAAAACCTGGCCGTTAAGGAAGAAACCTTTAATAGCCGCAATGACATTAAAGCATATAAATTAAAACTTGACAAAATTGAGAGTAAATCCAATATGTCAAAAAAAGATTCATTAGAATATCTTGAAACTATTGTAATGTTTAAAGATGAAATGGTGAAATCAGCAAAGATGCAATTAGAAATTGATAAGCTTAATGCAAAAACAAGAAAAGACAGTGTTGAACTTCAGGTACGTGAAGCTCAAATCTTCTTAGTAGAAAAGGATATACAAGAGGCTAAAGATAAAATTGCGATTCAACAGCTTGAAATAAGACAAAAAAATACAATGCTACTGTTTTCGATTATAGCACTTTTATTCTTCATACTAGTATCCATCCTTGTTTACAATAGCTTTAGACATAAAAAAAGAACCAACGCAATACTCGAAAAGCAAAATTGGGAAATTGCCAATAAAAACAAAAAAATAATAGACAGTATACGTTATGCCCAAACTATCCAACAGGCCATTTTGCCTATCAAATCAAACATTGATAAATATTTTGATTGGTTTGTGATATTTCAGCCCAAGGATATCGTATCCGGTGATTTTTATTGGTTTAACCATTTCGAAGAAACTGGCAAAAGCGTATTTGCAGTAGTAGACTGCACCGGGCATGGTGTTCCAGGTGCATTTATGTCAATGATTGGTAATCGTCTGTTAATTGAAGCTGTTAAGGAAAAAGGAATAATTAAACCCATCGATATTCTAGAAGAAATTGATGAGCGGATTAGAATTGCTCTTATGCAGGACGAAACATCTAATAATGATGGAATGGATATGTGCCTTTGTACGTTGGAATATATCGATAACAACAAATGTAAAGTTGGATTTGCAGGAGCTAAAAGGCCTATGTTCTATTCTGATATTCAAAATAAGAAAATGGAACACATCAAAGGAACAGTTCGTGGCATTGGAGGCAAAAAGCGAATTCGCGAAAAATCAAAAAAAATGTTCGAAGAACATAACATTGTTATTAATCGGGGCGAAATGATTTATTTAACTTCTGATGGCTTTTTTGATCTACAATCCCCAAACAGGAAAAAATTTGGAAGACTTAATTTCATGAGTCTTTTGGAAGAACAAATTCATAAGCCAATGCAGGAACAAAGGGAGGCAATAATGGATGCTTTGCACTTGCATAAAGGTTCTGAGTTTCAGATTGATGACATTACTATTTTAGGAATAAAAGTATAAGATTCAGATCTGAATTAATAAATGCTCATTTTATTAACGATATTCAATTATAGCATTGATAATTATTTATAAAAAAATGGAAAATTTATATATCGAAGGCTCCCAGGATAATTATTATGTTCCTACAGTCGATTTTAGCGCTGAAACCGGAGTTTGCACCATTTCAGGAAAATCATATTTAGAGGATACGAATCAATTTTATTTGGTACTTCTCGAATGGCTCGATAAATATTTCGATGAAGTAAACAAGCCTGTGCAATTTAATGTAATGCTTAGTTATTACAATACATCATCATCACGTTCAATTTTGGATATTTTCGATCTTTTAAAAATATATGAAGATGATGGAGGAACAGTTGAAGTAAATTGGTATTGCAGGGATGTTGATATGGAAGTAGTTAAGGAAGAAGTTGAAGATTATGTTGAAGAAAGTGATTTGAAAATAAACGTAATTAGTTTCACAGACTAAATATTTTAATCTTCATAAATTATCTAAATTATTCTATTTTAGAATTCTCGCTTTTTTATTTTTGTTCAGATAAGTTTTTTTATGGGTTCAATATCAAAATATTTTTCACTGGTTAAATTTAGTCATACCATTTTCGCTTTACCTTTTGCCTTAATCGGTTTTTTTCTGGCAGTTCAATATGCCCATTATGAATTAAGCTGGAGGATTTTTGTTATGGTTTTGGGGTGTATGGTTTTTGCCCGTAATTCAGCTATGGGATTTAACCGCTATATTGACAGAAATATTGACAAACTAAATCCTAGAACCGCTATCAGGGATATTCCTTCAGGTAAAATTAAATCTTCGAACGCCCTTTTATTTGTGATTATCAATGTTCTTCTTTTTATAACGACTACATGGTTTATAAACCGTTTGGTCTTCTTTTTATCACCAGTTGCCTTGTTGGTTGTGCTTGGTTATAGTTTTACCAAACGATTCACTTTTCTTTGTCATTTTATTCTAGGTATAGGCCTTGCCCTTGCTCCTATTGGGGCGTATTTATCGGTTTCGGGAAAGTTTGATTTGGTTCCAGTGCTATTTTCGTTTATTGTACTTTTCTGGACTGCGGGTTTTGATATCATTTATGCACTTCAGGATGATAATTTTGATAAAGAAAATCAATTATTTTCTATACCAGTTTGGTTGGGAAAAAAGAAAGCACTTTTGGTTTCTACTCTATTGCATTTGCTTGTGTCTATGCTAATTATTGCCGTTGGTTATTATGCGCACTTTGGGCTGTGGTATTGGTTGGGCTCCTTAGTCTTCATTTCGTTATTGATTTATCAACACACCATTGTTAAAGCAGATGATTTATCACGAGTAAACCTGGCATTTTTTACAACAAATGGCATTGCCAGTGTTTTATTTTCCTGTTTTACGATACTTTCTCTGTTTTTTTAAAATACTACTGTTAATAAATATAAAACCCTTCGAGAGTATAAATCCACTCGAAGGGTTCATAAATAAATTTTACATATTATATACATAGGCAAACGTTGAAGCAAAATCTTCTATTCCTGTTGGAGTTGTGCTTTCATGGTCACGTTTTGCTTTTTCAGTAATTCTGCCTTCGTTAAATGCTTTTACAAAAACATTAAAATTATCGGCAACATTTGCCGATGCACCCATTTGGCCTACCATTGCATTTTTAAAGTCATCATAAGTGGTTTCAATATAGGAAAGCTCAGGTTTACCTATTGCTTTTCCATAGACTTTAGCTATTTCAGGATAGCTAACATCTTTTTTTCCAAGCAGATCTTGCACATTATGGCCACTAAAGTCAAGTGCTAAAAGTCTTTTTATGGCATATTCAGCAATATCTTTTGTTGCTATAATCGGAAATTTTAAATTTGGTTTAACAGGGCTTCCCATAATACCCATATTTTTAATCATACCTATCATGCCCATTGAATTTTCCATAAAATAAGTAGGACGAAGGTGTAATGTATTTAATCCTTCAATCTGGTCAAATAAGGTTTCCATCTTATGCAAACCTAGCACAACGCCTGAATCTTTTTCAAGATGCGCTCCCTGGCTGCTTAATGAAACTACATATTTTACTTTGGCAAATTTCAAAGCCTCTGCTATTGCGGTTGCTTGTTTTACCTGTGCAGCGGTCATGTCAAGAGTCGCAAAATCTATTGCTACCATGGCATAAACTGCATTTGCGCCCTCAAATGCCTTTTTTAAAACATCAACATTTGAAGAATCGCCTAAAAATAGTTCTGCGCCATTTTCTACCAATTCTTTTGCCTTTTGAGCATTTCTGCTAATAATCCTTACTTTTTTACCAGCTTTTAATAAAGCCAACGCGATTGGTTTGCCTGTATTGCCTGTTGCTCCAATTATTACGTACATATGATAATTTTTTAAATGATTATTGATTATTTTTTTAAAAGTTTAAAAGCATGTGCCCACTTGTTTTCTCTAAGTCCCGGAATGCACCAAAGCATACATAATGGTTCTATAGCTCTGGCAGCCTCGGCCCCGCCCATATCTTCCACTTCAAAGCCAAATTGATCAACAATGGTTTTAACTTCTGATTTTGACTTTTCATCATTTCCACAAATACACATTGATGGTTTAATTCCACCAAAATCAGGATTCACCATAAAAGGGCTTCCAATGCTGTTGAATGCTTTAACAAATTTCAACGTTGAAAAAGTAGCTTGTAAATCTTCCAGAAATGATTTATCCAGATTGGTAAAAAACCGAAGAACGCCATTTTCAGGTGCAACATCAGCTATTGGATTTGTTGTGTCAATCACCGTTTTCCCTGTTAAATTTTCAACACCTGCCATTTTTAAAGAATCTTTGGCATATGTGCCTTTTGTTGCCAAAACAATTAATTCACCAAACTTCGCTGCATCAGAAAATGTTCCTACACGAGCATTAGTCCCAGCTTGTTTTTTCCAATCATCAAGTTTCGAAGCAGTCCTTGTTCCAAGCATTACCTGATAGCCATGTTTGACAAATCCATTTCCGAGTGCTTTTGCAACGTCACCCGATCCTAAAATTCCAATTTTTTTCATTTGTTTCAGTTGTTTGTTTGTACATACAATATTAAATAATAAAAAAATTATTCTTCCAATTTTTTAGTTGCATTATAAATCATTGCCGTGAGATTTTTTCCTTCTTCATCTCCAAGTACTTCAGAGTATCTTTTATACAAGTTCATCCATGACTCCTTAATAGTTTTACCAAGTATAACACTTTTCTCTGTAGGATAAACTTCGGTAGTCTTCCCCACTGTTTTTCTTTCAACCAAGCTTTTATGCTCAAGTTTTTCAATTAATCGAGTAATGGTTGATGGACTCAATTGCATTTCAGCACTCAAGTCTTTAGGCTGTATGCCCGGATTTTCATTTATTGACATTACTAAAAAAGCATAGGATGGTGTTAAACCCGTGGAAGCAAACTCTTCCTCAGCCATTTTTGTTATAATTCTAGCCAAAGCATTGGCAGAGAAATACAAACATCCACAATATTTCGAATCGCATTTTATCATTTCACAACAAAGATATTTCTTTTTGTTTGTACATACAAATATATTCATGTTTTATTTCTAAATCTTTTTTCAAATAATTTTCCGAATAAACATGATTTGAAAATATATTCATTAAAAAATTAAGTTTGGAACGGTTTTTATAACAATCATTAAATATCAATTTATGCATAAGTTAGCGAATGAATAAATATATTATCATTGCCCTCTTGATTGCAACATTCACAGTAAAAATGCAATCGCAGGAATCAAAAAAAGACAGTTTAACTCTTAAACTCCACTCTGCAAGCCTATACGATAAGGTTGGCCTTTATTTGCAGTTGTCTGATTTAGCAGATAGTTATACTGAAAGTATAAATTATTGTGCAAAAGCATTAAATATAGCCAACGAGTTAAAAAACATTGGATTTCAGGCAGATATAAATTTTGAGATGGGAATAGTTCATTATTCCGAAGGAAAATATATGTACTCCGAAAAAAGATTTTTGGAAGCACTGAGTTTCTACCAACAAAGAAACGATTCAATTTCAATTGCATCAACCTACTACAGATTAGCACTCTGCGATAAAAATTGGGAGAAATACAGGAACGCTATAAAATATGCACAACTAGGGCTTGGCTTGAATGAAAGATTAAAATCGATCAATGGTATTATGGAAATTACATTGGCCTCTGGCTTTATTTATCAAGCTCATGGCGACCAAAAGGAAGCAGAGATTTATTTCAACAAAGCACTAAAGGCAATCGATAGAAAAATCCATAATTCAAATCTTGCTTTTGCCTTATTGGGAAAAGGAAATGTATTTTTTGCATTGTCAAAAAAAGACAGTGCAAAAATAATGTTCAATGAATCATATAAGATATTTCTTGATTTAAAAAATGCATATGGGCAAGCTCTGTGCTTGCGGGATCAGGCAAACTATTATATTTCAGAAAAGGATTATAATAAAGCAGAATTATCGATAGATAAATCATTAGGCCTTTTTAAATCGATAAAGAACAAAAGAGGAATTTTCGAAGTATTAGTTTTAAAGGGCGATTTGTATTTCAAAAAAGGTAATTATACGAGAGCCATTGAGTTATACCTTGCAGGTCAAAAACTTGCCATGGAAATGCAACTTCAGGAAGAAACCGTCAAAAACTTTAAAACAATTTCAAAAGTATATGAAGCTCAAAAAGATCTTGCTAAATCTTTGAAATACTATAAATTATATACCGAATTAAAGGATTCTGTCGTTACATCAGAAACTTTGGAGCAGTTGTCTGAAATGCAAAATAAATACGAAACTGAAAAAAATGAGAAGGAAAATAATCTACTAAGGATTGATAATGAATTAAAACATTCCATTATTGAGAAACAGTATATCTTAGTGCTTTCAATTATTATTGTTCTCGGCTTAACTATTGCGCTGGCAGTTATATTTTTCAAGGGCAGGCAGAGGGAAAGAGAAAACAACCAGATTATGGAGCAACAGAAAGAAGAAATTGAATTTAGCCATCAGCAAATTACTACAAGTATTAATTATGCAAGTCGCATTCAAGGTGCATTATTACCAGAAACAATATTGTTTAAAAACTCGATAAAAGATCATTTTGTGCTTTACAAACCGCGTGATATTGTAAGTGGTGATTTCTATTGGATAAAACAAATCAAAAACCAACTTGTCATTGCAGTGGCAGATTGCACCGGACATGGGGTGCCGGGTGCATTTATGAGCCTTCTGGGCATTTCTTTTCTAACTGAGATAATGAGCAGGCAGATTATCCCCAATGCAAATGAAATTCTGGAAAAACTAAGGGAGATGATAAAAGTTTCGCTTAAACAAGATAATTTGGAACAACCAACCAAAGATGGAATGGATATGGCACTTTGCATTATCAATACGGATTCGCTTAAAATGCAATATGCCGGAGCAAATATGCCTTTATACCTTATCAGGAAGGGAAATCTTGAAATAGTTAAAGGCACAAATAATCCAATAGGCATCTATTTGAAGGAAAAGCCCTTTGAAAATCAACAAATTCAACTTATGCCTGACGATAATATATATCTTTTCTCAGATGGTTATGTTGATCAGTTTGGTGGAAAAAAGGGAGGAAAATTTAAACATACGCATTTCAGAGAGGCGTTATTGGCTATTTATCATTCTAATATGAGTTTGCAAAAACAACTGTTGGAAGATATTTTTGAAGAATGGAAAAATTCAGCTTATGACCAAACTGATGATGTTTTGGTCTTAGGAATGAAGATATAAAATTTATCAGTGATTTTATAAGCTGGATTATTTAAATGATTTTTATGAAATCACTAACTTGTTAATATAAATCCACCTTTACAGTGTACGCATCAACATGCTTTGATTCGGTTTTAGTTGATATCACCTGTAAATAATACCAATCGGAGACAGCACCGTTAAAACCCAATTCAATTTGTTCTCCGGGTTTTGCAATAACTTTTCTTGATAATGCCATTTTGTTCTTATCGTAAAATACAGCAGTCATTGGATTTTCATTCCCAGAATTAGATGCTATTATAATTTTTATATTTCTTTTATCTTCATACTTTACCTCAAATTTTATCCAATCACAAGTATCATTAAAGTCGGTTTTTTTGCCCATAAAAATTTTATGGAAATTAAAATCCTGATTTACACCAGTTTCAATACTGCCTGCTATTTCCATATAATCATCAGGTTCATTTTTATCAAAAAAATATTTATGGTTTAACTCATTTTCAGTATTCCAATATTTCGCGTATTTATTTTTTGATGCAGAATATAACATAACTCCTTTTTGGCTTAAAGTAAATGAATCTCTACATTCATAATGGGTTGGATATGACATGATATTGTTAACTTCTGATTGGTAATTATCACCCCATGCATCTTTCATTGCTGATCCGGTGAAATTGCAATCATTGTCAACCAAATGGGTAAGATTAGGTTCAGCTTTCGTGTCTGCAAGTAAATCACCTCTTTCTTCGCATAAAGGTATTCCTTTGCCATCTTCATTTTTAGTCCTGATTCGGCTAACTGGTTCTTGTTTGGACTTACCTTTATCAAAATGCCTATGTGGATGTAAAAGTCCAAAATAATGGCCAACCTCATGGGTTAAACCTGTATTTGAATTTTTTCGTTGCAGAATTATTGACTTTGTAATCATATTATAAGTACCCCTAACCACTTTTCTCGATTCCTGCTTTTTTTTAAATCCATCAATCAGATAAACATTTATTGCAGGTTTTGTATGCCTGAAAATAGATTGCAATGTGGCTTCAATATAATAACCAAAAACCTGTCGGTTCGAATTATCAATGTATTTTATATTGCTGGTATAGAATTGAATACCTGTTTGGTTTAGTTGATTATATAGATTAAGATCTGTGATAAATTTCTTGATATCAACTATCGATGCTCCACCTTGGCCCTTATTATCTCGATAAACCCAAAATTTAACTGGTACAAGAAAGCGTATTTTGTCCTTACTTTCAAAATATTTTATTTCATTGAGATATACCATCAAAAACTGGTTATTTCCTTTCCATGGTTTTTTCCGGTAATCCATTTCCAGTTTTCCTCCACTAAGGCAAGCTGCATCATCCAAAATTTGTGCTTTTAATTGTGAGAAAAATAAAAATAATATAAGAATAGCAAATATTAATCTCGGCTTAAAGGAATCATATTCCTGTTCTATTAAATTATGGTTCAAAATGCTATTCAGTCTTAACATAGATATCTTAATTAAAAAGGCAAAACAAGATTTCAAACTCCTGCTTGCCTTATTTTATTTATTCAAAAACAGATATAATCAAATTAATTAATACATATAATATTATATGCAAATGAGAAAACTATAATTACAAATACAAATTATTGTTACCCACAATCTAATGCACTTTTGATACCAGGTAATAGTATTGGTATAAGTGTTCCTTTTACTTATTAAAAAATTTAAGGATCTTTTCCAATTTATTGTCAAGTTCCTTATTCATCTTCTCAAATTCGGCAGCACCTAACAATTTCCCTTTTGTACTTACATAAAATTTAATTTTTGGTTCAGTACCGGAAGGCCTTACCGAAATTTTGGTCCCATCTTTCAATATAAATTGCAAGACATTAGAAGATGGCAGCTCGATTTTTTCAGAAAGATTTTTTTCCATATCTAAAGATATACATTTTTTGTAATCTTTTACAAACAATACTTTAGAATCATTGATTTCAACAGGTGGATTCCGCCTTAAATCAGACATCATTTTATCTATTTCTTCGGCACCTTCTTTACCATGTTTTTCCAGATTCATAAGTAATTCCTTGTAAAATCCGAATTCAGTATAAATATCAAGTAAGAGATCATAGATTGATTTACCTTGAGTTTTTGCCCATGCAGCAGTTTCTGCTATTAAGGCACAAGACATAATGGCGTCCTTATCTCTTACAAATTCACCAGCCAAGTATCCATAACTTTCTTCGCCACCGCCAATAAAATGCTTTTTCCCTTCATTTTGCTTTATGATATCTGCAATATATTTAAACCCAGTCAAAACATCAAAATACTCTACTCCATATTTTTTAGCAATATCACTAATTAAATCAGTGGTAACAATGGTTTTAACAATATATTCCTTGCCCTTTATTTTTCCGAGTTCATTCCAACGCCTAATAAGATAATAAATAAGAATTGAACCTGTTTGGTTTCCATTTAAAAGAACAAATTTTCCTGAATTATCCCGTACTGCAATGCCAACTCTATCTGCATCCGGATCTGTAGCCATAACCAACTCCGCTCCTACTTTTATGGCTTTTTCAATTGCCATTTTCAAAGCATCGGCATTTTCTGGATTTGGAGATTTAACCGTTGGAAAATTCCCATCAGTAATATCTTGCTCAGGAACATTAAAAATATTGGCAAATCCAAATTTTCTAAGTGCTTTTGGGACCAAATCAACCCCAGTGCCATGAATTGGAGTATAAACAATTTTCATGTCTTTGTTCTTCTCAATTGCTTCCGGAGATAATGACAACGATTTTAATTTTTCGAGATATATTTCATCAAATTCTTCACCGATTGTCTCAATATTCTGCTTTACAGGCTGAAATCTTACCTGCGATGGATTTGTAATTTTTCTTACTTCGTCAATCACTCTGGTATCATGCGGTTCTATTAATTGTCCACCATCGTTCCAATAAGCTTTAAATCCATTATATTCTTTGGGATTGTGCGATGCAGTAATTACAACACCTCCATGGCAGCCAAAAGCCCTGATAGCAAAGGAAAGCTCAGGTGTTGGCCTAAGGCTTTCAAATAAATAAACATAAAAGCCATTAGAAGAAAAAATATTGGCTACAGTTTTGGCATATAGTCTGCTATTATTTCGGCAATCGTGTGCTATTGCAACTTTGGGTTGCTCTATGTTTTTAAAATTAATTTTTATATAATTAGCGAGTCCCTGGGTAGCCATTCCAACCGTATAAATATTCATACGATTTGTACCTGTACCCATAATACCACGAAGCCCACCTGTCCCAAATTCCAAATCTTTATAAAATGATTCGATTAATTCCTTTTCGTTTTCAGGTTTTAATAATTCTTCGACTTCTTTTCTGGTGTCAGCATCAAAGTTTTCATTTAACCAGCTTTTAGCTTTTATCTTGACATCTGTAATCATCTTTTTTATTTTAAATTGAAACCAGGTTTAAAAATAGTATAATAAAATGATTGGTAAAGATAGGAAAAATCCATTGAATACCCTCTTGACAACAAGATACTTAATCATTTTTATTATAAATTGTTATGATACAATAAAGAGTGTAATATGTTATTTTTCTGCATTTTAATTTGTTTTAAGATCCAAAAACAAGTAAGTTGGAAGCAATTGCATTCCAAAATAGCTGTCGTTATTATTAAGCATTTTTGTTATTTCAAATTAATCATTAATTTAGTCTTCGAATTAATAATTTTAACTATGGTACCTATATTAGAAACGGATTACGTACAAGTCACTTTAGATCAAGAAACTGATATTTTGAAATTAGTATGGAAAAGTGATTGTAAAAGTGATACTTACCGTTTTGTTTACAACAATATTCTTGATTTGATTCAAAAAACCAAAATTAAATACTATATTGCTGATATCAGAAAACTTACAATGGTAGCCCCATCAGATAGAGTTTGGCTTCAAACTGAAGTTATTCCTAAATTATTCGCTTCAGGTATAAGGAAAGTAGCAGCAATTGTAGCCGGCGATGTGTACATTCAGCGCCATATTGCACATATAAATAAGTCATTAATTGATCTACAGCCAATCAAACAATTTGGGAATTTAGACGAAGCCATTAGGTGGTGCTTAACAGAATAAAAAAAAGCTTGCATAAAATGCAAGCTTTTTTTTAAATTACTTTTCGAACTGAATCTATTAAAGTTCCATCGACCCACTTTATAACGGCCACAACTTCTTCGCCAAAGTTTATTTTCTCGGGCTTGCCACAAATTTTTTCAGCTTCTTCTTTTAATTCCTGTATAGTTTTTATCGGTAAGCCTGAATTTTTGACTTTTTCAATTAAATCTGTACGAAGCGGATTAATTGCAATTCCTCTTTCAGTAACAATCACATCAATTAATTCACCAGGTCCGCAAATGGTAGTAACTTCATCACGGATTACCGGAATTCTATCCCTAAAAAGTGGAATGGGAAGAATAACCGTTTTCGAAAACAAACAATTTTGCCAACCGCCAATACCGTGTAATAAATAACCATCGGAGTGGGTAACTACGTTTCCGTTAAAATTAACATCCACCTCAGTTGCACCAAGTATTACAACATCTACCATTCCTGCAAAATTGCCTTTGCTATGGTAATTATAGCTTGTAAAAGGGCTGGTCCAAACATGGTTTTTGTTTTCTGCCATGGAACGGACTCCTTCCAAATCAAAAGTCTGGCCATCAAGGATGTAATCTATCAAGCCTTTCTCGAGCATTTCAACGAGATATTTATTGCTTCCACCTCGAGCAAAACGAGCTTTAATGCCTCTCTTTTCCATTATTTCCTTAAAATAAAGGCTTACAGAAAGTGATGTTCCACCTGCTCCTGTTTGAAAAGAAAAACCATCTTTGATGATTCCTGTAATATCACAAAATTTGGCAGTTAATTCGGCAAGTAACAATCGATCAGGACTTTTGGTTATCTGAGTGGTTCCTGAAACTATTTTTTCAGGAATACCAATCTTATCTGTAACTACAGTATAATCTACATAATTACCTTGAATTTGCCAGGGAATGCAAGGAAAAGGAACCATATTATCGGTTACAACAATCACTTTGTCAGCATATTCGGAATCTGCCAGGGCAAAACCCAATAATCCACTTGCTGATTTTCCGTATAATCCGTTTGCATTTCCAAAAGAATCGGCACATCCAGCACCAATTACAGCTATATCGATTTTTACATCTCCGTCCTGAACTGCTTGATATCGACCACCATGAGATCGTAAAACAGCAGTCCCTTTCATTTTTCCTTCGGAACAAAATTTACCAAGAGCTCCGTTCATGCTGCCTTCAATTCGGTTTATGGTTCCATCTTCAAGGTATTTCAACAAATGGGTATGACAAGGAAATGAAGCTGAAGGAAACCATCGTAAATTTTTAATACCCAATTCTTTGGCAATATCAAATACTTGATTGGCAATTAAATCCCCATCTCTAAAATGATGATGTGTAGAAATGGTCATTCCATCTTTTATTCCAGCCTTTATCAAAGCTTCTTTAATCGATGCAACTGTTTTATTCCCATCGACTGGAAAATCTGAGTTCGAGCTTATTCTTGGGGCCTGTTTTACTCCATCAGGCTTATATATTCCAACTCCCTGATAAGGAATTTGTTTTTCACCATTAATTTCGGTTGGCACTAAGCGGCCTATAGCATTTTTTATAAGTTCCATATTTTTAGAAATTGATTATTGAATACTGTTTAATTATTATTCAATAAATATTATTCATTTAATGATGCTTTCCAGTTTTCGTCTATCAAGCCCAGATTAAAAGCTAGTTTAATGGTATTTTCAGCCCTCTTGACAACCGGTGCATCAATCATTTTTGTTCCGATTGAAACTACTCCAAGGCCTTTCAGCTTAGCTTGATCAAATGCAAGTATAATTTTTTTCGCTTTTTCGATCTCAGCGTTTTCGGGTGCAAAGTTTTGATGTATTACTGCAATTTGCAATGGATGAATACAACCCATCCCTTCAAATCCGAGCGATTTTGAGTTTTTAACATTTTGGGCAAGTCCCTCCATATCAGCAATATCGGAAAATACGGAATCTATTGGCTGAATTTTAGCAGCTTTACAAGCATTCACAATTCTGGTTCGTGCATAAAATGACTCATGTCCTTCTTTTGTCCTCGAAACACCCATATCAGCAGTATAATCCTCCAATCCTATTGCCAGGGCAACTACATTTTCAGATGCTTTGGCAATTTCAAATGCATTTTCTACGCCCAATGCACTTTCAATAATTGGCATATAATAAATAGGATAATTTACGCTGGCTGCTTTCTTTAACTTTTCAATTTCTTTATCAACTTCCTTGATTTGTTCTGCAACTTCGCACTTTGGCAATAAAATGAGGTTTACATGATGCGCCACAATAAATTTCAAATCTTCCAAACCTTTAGGAAATTGATTGATCCTAACCATTCGCTCTGCACCATAGAAATTGATTGCTCGTAAAGAATTACGAACTAAATAAGATGCTTCAGCCTTTTTATCAGGTGCCACAGCATCTTCCAAATCAAGAATAATTCCATTGGGTTTATGAATTCCTGCATTGATTATCATGCTTGGTGTATTACCAGGCAAGTACAAACGAGAAAACCTGAATTGTTCTTTTTTCGAAATCGAAGTGTTCTCTTCCAGCATTTCAGGCAGGAACTCCTTTTCAGTATCAATCAATTGTTTTATTGCATATTCTAATCTAGCCATTATCACATGTGGAAGTGCCCCGGTGTCCTGAATTTTTAGTTTAGCATTCTTAATATCGAAAAACTTTAATCCATCTATGCAAAGTTGCTTGATCGAATTACCATAAAGACTATTCACCTTACTCAGAACTTCTATTTGAAATCCACTCTCCTGCATTAACTCAAGGGTAATAAAACAATCGGATCTGACTTTTTCACCAATATTGCCTGCAGTTACGGGCGTATTATATTTTTCCATTTCACAAACAATTTTAACAAACATTTAATAAAACAAAAATACGAAGGAATAAGGATTTAATTTGAATTAAAATTAAATTTAATCATGATACTTATCAGGATATAAATGAGAATCTATGCTATATATGAGAACTTAGAAATTGGAAATTTGCATTTTCGTTTATAGATATTTAGAAAGGCAATTTGTAATGTTTCATTTTCAGGAACTTGTTTAAAAAAAGATGTAGATTCGAAATTTAATCATCCAAATCTACATCTAAGTTTCAGGCAACTTTACTTATTTAATAAACTATTGTTAATTTGCTTAATATCAAAGTTTTGCCAATTCAACTGTAAAGTGTCTTAAAACAGGAGCTTCTTTCAAAATTTCAACTCCTCTTTTTATTTCATTTCTTCTGTCAAACACATTTTTCAATGCGGCAGCTACATATTCAATATGGTTATCGGTATATGTTCGCCTTGGAATTGCCAACCGCAATAATTCTAAATCAGAATAACGGTTTTCACGTGTACCTGGATCGCGATCTGCTAAGATTGCACCAATTTCAACACCTCTCACTCCAGCTTCAATATAAAGCTCTATAGCCAATGTTTGGGCCGGAAATTCCTCTTTGGGGATTTGAGGATAAAATTTTAACGCATCAACAAAAATTGCATGACCTCCAAAAGGCTCCAATACAGGAACACCATACTCTTTACATTTTTTACCAAGATATGCTACCTGGCCAACTCTGTTTTCGAGAAAATCAAATTCAGTAGCTTCACGAAGTCCCTGAGCAAGTGCATTCATATCTCTTCCAGACATTCCTCCATAGGTAATAAAGCCTTCGAACAAAATATTGTAAACAGTTGCCTGGTTATATAAATTCTCATCGCGCATGGCAATGAATCCACCCATATTTACAATTGCATCTTTCTTGCTCGACATGGTCATTATATCTGCATAACTGAACATTTCTAGAACAATTTCACGGATGCTTTTATCTTTATAACCTTCTTCTCTTGTTTTGATAAAATATGCATTTTCGGCAAAGCGGGCAGAGTCAAAAACAACTGGAATTTGATAATTATCTGCCAATTGTTTCACTTCTTTCATATTTTTCATCGAAACGGGCTGTCCTCCAGCTGTATTACAAGTAATTGTGACGATGATACATGGAATCTTTTCAACCGGATGATTTCTAAGTACTTCATCTAATTTGTCAATGTCTACGTTTCCTTTAAAAGGGTGAATTAAAGTAGTATCAAATGCCTCTTTTATAGTACAATCGACAGGTGTTGCATGTCTGAATTCAATATGTCCTTTTGTGGTGTCAAAATGAGCATTTCCAGGAATAAAATCACCAGCTTTAACCATTGTTGAAAACAGTACATTCTCTGCTGCTCTACCTTGATGGGTAGGCAAAAAATATGGAAATCCTGTAATTTCAGTTATTGCGTCTTTCATTTTATAATAAGATGATGCTCCAGCATAACTTTCGTCACCAAGCATCATTTCCGACCACTGTCTGTCACTCATTGCACCAGTTCCTGAATCAGTTAGCAAATCAATATAAACATGTTCGCTCCTGAGGTTAAACAGGTTATATTTGGCATCTTTAATCCATTGAACCCTCTGCTCACGGTTTGTTTTCCGGATGGGTTCAACCATTTTTATTCTATATTCTTCTGCAAATGGAAGTTCCATAATTATATTTTTAAGTATTTATTAAAAGAGAAAAATAATTACCTGAAAAGGTATTGATATAATTACTAGAATCGGTAAAAGTCCCGTTCTTTGATGTTGATGTAGCGGAATTTGGAATTTATATTAAAGAGCAACATAGTTACTTTTTTTTGCAAAGATAAAGATTTTTGAAAGATATCCAATCTTGAATTTACACTATAAACCCTTGCATTTTTCGATTCGTTAATTTTCGTTCATCAACAAATTTTGTCTGTTAAACAAATATTGACAATCATACACATATTGAGATTTGCAAGGCATAGTAAAAGTACTAAATTAGCATCCTTTAATATTTTATTATTAACAGAAATTGAAATTTCGATCAATTACAAACATAAATAATTTGCAAATAATGGAAGATAAAATTAAAGATTATGTAAAGCGTACTGCAGCAGTTTCAGCTAATTTCAGCATCAATAACGACACTTTGCTTTTTGAAGAAGGGCTTTTTGACTCAATGGGATTTATGTCTCTGATCAACTTTTTACAAGAAGAACTAAAAATTCAACCCAATGATGATGAATTGGTTGTTGAAAATTTTGAATCAATAAATGCTATAGTTGCTTATGTAAATAAAAAACAAGCAGCCTAAAATAAACTAAATACTTATGTGTGGAATTGCCGGAGGAACTAAATTTTATTCACCAAAATCGATTAATGAAGAGATTTTGGTAAACATGCTTGGCAGAATACGGCATAGAGGTCCAGATGAAAGTGGTATCTATTCCTCTGATGATCTGGCAATTGGAAATGTTCGTTTAAGCATTATTGACATAGCTTCTGGCCAACAACCATTATCAAACGGTGATGGGAATATTTGGATCGTTTATAATGGTGAAGTTTTTAATTACATTGAATTACGTGAAGATCTTGTTAAAAAAGGTTATCAGTTTAAAACACATAGCGATACAGAAGTTATTGTTCTGCTTTATGAGGAATATGGAATTGATTTTATAAATAAATTGAACGGCCAATTTGCCATTTCGCTGTGGGACAAAAGAAAGAAAGAATTGATCCTTGTAAGAGACAGAGTAGGCATTAGACCTGTTTTTTATACAGTTAAAAACAAAGAACTTTATTTTGCTTCAGAAATCAAAGCCATTCTTGAACATCCGGATATTGATGCAAAAATATCTTCTCAGGCTCTTTCGCAAATTTACACGTTCTGGACAACAATTAGCCCAGGCACTGCTTTTGAGGATATTTATGAATTGCCTCCAGGTCATTACATGATCTTTAAAAAAGGAAGCATGATCATTGAGCCTTATTGGCAACTCAGTTTTCCGAGTCAAAACGATTATGCTAAAATAAGTTTGAATGATGCGCTTGAACAATTTACAGAGATACTTACAGATGCAACAAAAATTCGTTTACGCGCGGATGTTCCGGTTGCAGCCTATTTGAGCGGAGGTCTTGATTCCACTGTAACAACATCAATTATTAGAGACGTGGTTCCTGATATGTTACAGACATTTTCAGTTGGATTTGCAGATAAAGATTTCGATGAATCTGAATATCAAAATATTGCATCTAAATTCTTTGGAACTAAACACACTGGTTTTAAAATTCAATCTTCCGAAATTGCCGAGATCTTTCCTGATGTAATTTGGCACAGTGAAATCCCAATTTTAAGGACATCTCCTGCTCCGATGTTTAGTCTATCGAAACGTGTAAGACAAAGTAATATAAAGGTCGTAATTACAGGCGAAGGCGCAGATGAAATGCTTGCCGGTTATAATATTTTCAAGGAAGCTAAAATCAGGCAATTTTGGGCCAAGCAGCCATCATCAAAATTCCGCCCGCTTTTGTTAAAAAAACTGTATCCTTATATTCCATCTATTAGTGAAGCAAATAGCAATTCACTCAAATTCTTTTTTGGATATAAACTGGCTGAAACATCATCACCCATTTATTCACATATGCTCCGGTGGAATAATGGAAATCAGATAAAGAAATTTTTTTCTAAATCGATTACCGATAAATTAAATGGTTATAATCCAATAGATGAATTACTTACAAAAATTGGCAATAAACTTGATAATTTCGATTATCTGGCAAAAGCACAATGGCTTGAAATAAATCTGTTTATGTCTGGATATCTTTTATCTTCACAAGGAGACAGGATGGCGATGGCCAATTCAGTTGAGGGACGTTATCCATTTTTAGACTACCGATTAATTGAATTTTGTTCAAAACTAAACCCTGATTTAAAACTTAATGGCCTGAATGAAAAATATTTGCTAAAAAAAATAGCTACCAATAGAATTCCAAAAGAAATTCTCAACAGACCCAAACAGGCTTACAGGGCTCCTATACAAAGTAGCTTTATTTCTAAAAATCCACCACAATATGTTAAGCAAATGCTTGACCGAAATAAAATTGAGGAACAACAAATATTTGATATTTCAAAAGTATCAGATTTTGCAAACAAGCTGAACTCAGGAATAATAAGTTCTGAAACAGATGACATGGCTTTAACTGCCATTCTATCTACAGGATTATTAATAGATCAATTTCAGAACAGGCAAGGATTTCAAAAGCAGGAAAGACTTGCAAACTGCAGAATAATTAAAGATTAATATTTAAATTTAAAACAATTAAACCCAAATACACCATGGAAAAAAAAGCATTTTCAAAAAGCATCATAAAATTAGAAGATATACAGAAAACCTGTGACACAATTATTCAAAAACTCAGACATGACGTACATACAGTTTTAAATAGAAAAGGAGGAATTGTTGGAATTAGTGGAGGTATTGATTCTTCAGTAAGCCTTGCTTTAACTGTAAAAGCTTTTGGCGCAGAGAATGTAATAGGCATTATGTTACCTGAAAAAGATTCTAGTCCTGACAGTAAGGCATTTGCTCAAAAACTGGCAGATAAATTTGGCGTTAAAACGATAGTTGAAGATATAACAGGTGCACTAGAAGGGTTTAAGTGCTATCAGAGACGTGATGAAGCCATGACTAGGGTTTTTCCTGAATATAATCCAGTTGATTATAAATCAAAAATCAGCATAAAACAAAATGTATTGATGCAAAATATTCCATCGGTATTTTCATTAACAATTATTGATAAAAAAGGTGAAGTAAAAAGCAAAGTTCTGCCAATTAAAGAGTATCTTCAAATTGTAGCTGCTTCAAATTTCAAGCAGAGATGCAGGATGTCAATGTTGTATTATCATGCTGAGGCTAATCATTATGCTGTTATTGGTACTCCAAACAAGCATGAAGTTGAGCAAGGATTTTTTGTGAAATATGGTGATGGTGGTGCTGATGTTATGCCAATTGGTGATTTATACAAAAACCAGGTATATCAAATTGCTGAATATTTAGGAGTTCCAAAGGAAATTATTAACCGCACTCCTACAACAGATACTTATACTATGGAACAGACACAGGAAGAATTTTTCTATCAACTTCCTTATGAGCTAATGGACTTACTTTGGTTTGGATGGGAAAATGGTTATGAACCTGCAGAAGTTGCAAAAGCGCTTGATCTGACTTCCGAGCAAGTAGCCCATGTAAACAAAACTTTTGAAAGAAAGAAAAAAACGACCGAATACTTGAGAATGGCTCCGATGAGGGAATACAGATAGGAAAGCTAAATTGATTCTGGGTTGATGTTAAAGTTGAAATTACCATGAATTTTATTTTATGTATTCAAAATTCCGAAGCATAGTTTCTGAGATACACAGCTATGCTACGGTTTTAAATTCAAGCTATTACAGTAGATATTTTCAGGGATTTAAAATATCCTTTCAAACTGCTTAATCGAAGCTATAAACCAATCCTAATTTTATAAATATGAATGCAATTGATTATTTCTTTGAATATTCGAAAAATTCAGATAAAATCTTTCTGCTAAATAAAAGGGAGCAAATTAGCCATGGTGATTTATATTCCAAAGCATGCAAAATAGCTTTATATTTAAACAATAATGTTGGTTCAAAACAAAACATCCTTCTATATAGCACCAATAATCAATTCTTCATATTAGCCTATCTGGGAATTATAAAATCCGGGAATATTTGTGTACCAATTAATCCAGCAGCATCAAAGTCCACACTTGATTTTATTATCAATGAAACAGAGCCTAAAATTGCATTTATCCAAAACAGGTTTGTTGACAACCTAAATTCTACTTTTATCGAACTAATAACAGAAGAATTACTTGGAAAAAATATATTGGATTTTTCTTCCAATTCAAATGAAGCTGAAATATATAAATTAGAAGATAATAATCAAATTGCAGAAATCATCTATACTTCTGGTTCGACAGCTCTTCCAAAAGGTGTTATGATTAGTCATAAAAATCTGATTGCAAATACAAGCTCAATTGTTGAATATTTAAAATTAACAAGCAACGATATTATGCTTGTTGTATTGCCATTTTATTATTGCTATGGATTATCCTTATTGCATACTCACATTAGAGTAGGAGGCTCTATCGTTTTAAACAATACGTTTATGTTGCTTGGAAGTGTTATAAATGACATTATTAATTATAAATGTACAGGGTTTGCAGGTGTACCAAGTCATTTTCAAATTTTATTGCGCAAAACCAAATCTTTCAAAGAAAACACTTTTGAACATTTAAGATATGTTACACAGGCAGGAGGGAAACTTCATAGTGTATTTATCGAAGAATTTATAGAAAGTTTCCCCAATATTATGTTTTATGTTATGTATGGTCAAACGGAAGCCACTGCAAGGTTGTCTTATTTGCCCTTTGAGAATTTAAGGAAAAAGATGGGTTCCATTGGTATTGGTATTCCAGGTGTGGAATTAAAACTTATTGACACTGAAGGCAAAGAAGTTGTTACCGATGAAATTGGCGAAATTGTAGCAAAAGGTGATAATATTATGAGTGGTTATTATAAAGCTGAAGAGCTTACTAATAAAACATTGATATCAGGATATTTACATACTGGTGATTTAGCAAAAAAAGATCAAGATGGATATTTCTATATAGTTGCCCGTAAAAAAGAAATTATAAAAGTAGGTGGTGAAAGAATTAGTCCTAAAGAAATTGAAGAGGTAATTGTGCGCATTCCTGAAGTAGTGGATTGCACAATTGAAGGTGTCTATGACGATGTTTTAGGCGAAAAAATAAAAGCAACAATTGTAATTAATGAAAATACAGATACAAAAACATTAAAGGAAAAAATTATTATTGAGTGCAAAAGTAAACTTAGCTCTATCAAAGTACCTCAAATAATCGAGTTCGACAATCAAGTAAAGGTAAATTCTTCAGGAAAAAAGGTTAAAAATACCAATGAATAATTCTTTTAAAAAATTCAAAATTATTGTATTAAAAATTTGCAATTTCATAAATGATAAACATACATTAATCAAACATTTTTTGATTTTTTTTAATGATTCCTTTACTTGCATAATATTAAAAAGATTAAATATTTAATAGCACATTCCAAACCAAAAGATGCAGAACAATGCAATTGGATAAATTATTTTACAAATACAACAAGTACTTTATTATTCTATTTGATCTTTTATTAGTAAGTTCATCATTTCTAATTTTAGCTTGGGCAAAACCAGCAACAATAAGGCTTGTATTGCCACAATACCTTACTCCATTTTTTATTTACCTTATTATTTGGCTTGCGATTTCTTTTATAATGGGCAAATATGATCTTGCCAATTTCAAAAAACCAATTCATCTTTTGGTAACCATAACCATCATAACTTTTATCATACTATCAATAGTTTCGATTCTACTTTTTGCATTGAAACTAAATGCTTATTCTCGTGCTATTGTTTTTGGAACAATAATTCTCTGTTATATTCTCGAAATAATTTCTTACCGCATTATTTATAGTTGGGTTCGGATTAACAGCATAAAATTCGAAAATAAATACTTCGAAGAACAAATAGTTATTGAAAGAGAACATATTCCATTGATAAATCTAGACTCGGAAGATTACAAAAGCCAGGATTCAACAAAAAAAAGAGAAGAATCTACACGAAAAAAGCTGATAACCAGAGAAACCGGCCCAAGTGTTTTTGAATATTTTTCCGAACATCTTAATGTCGATTCTGAATCAATAGTGCTAACTGCTACTACAACTCCTTTTAATATCGAAAATTTGAATGGTCAAGAATTACCAGCTATCATCAATTTAAAAAAAGTGAATGATATGAGGTATATAAACAAATTCTTTGAAGCAGTCAACAGTAAGCTTCGTGATGCAGGTATGTATATAGGATGTGTAGAAACAAGCAGACAGCGGTATGTTAGAATTGGAAATAAATATCCCGCATTTATCAGACAACTTGTTATTCTTTTTGATTTTGGTATTAACCGAATAATACCTCGGCTTTCGGGATTTAAAAATATATATTTTAACATAACAGCTGGCGTAAAACGTACTATTTCTAAAGCTGAAGTGCTTGGAAGACTTGTAAGTTGTGGATTTGAGATTATCGAATACAAAGAGATTAACAATCTTACATATTTTGTGGTAATGAAAACAGGCGAACCAGCCTACAATCCTAATCCGTCATATGGGCCATTGTTTAAAATGCCTAGAATTGGGAAAGAAGGAAAAATCATTAATGTTTACAAGTTTAGGACGATGCATCCTTATTCTGAATATCTTCAGGATTATGTATTGCGACTAAATGGTTATTCAATAGTAGGGAAACCTGCAGATGATTTCAGATTGACCAAATGGGGCAAGTTTATGCGAAAATATTGGCTTGATGAATTACCTCAATTAATAAATGTCCTAAGGGGAGAAATGAAATTAGTAGGTATTAGACCTTTAAGCCGCCGCGCTTTCGAAGATTATCCGGATGATGTAAAAGAAATGCGTATCAAATATAAACCAGGATGTATTCCTCCCTATGTAGCCTTACTTAAACAAGGCATGGCTCAATCCATAGAAGCAGAGCGCACTTATCTAAAAGAAAAAGAAAAAAATCCATTTGTGACAGATCTTAAATATTTTAAGATGGCAGTTTTCAATATTATCACCAATAAAATAAGAAGTGCCTAGTTAAAAAAGTGATCCCGTTTGATTATTTTTTCACAAAAATTTTGGATTCCCCCTTTCAGCCCCTTTAAATTGTTTTTAATATTTGCAAATTTGAGGTTTGCTTTCTTAAAACTGATGCTTTGTTCCCTTACTTATTTTTATAATCTAGCCATTAAAAACAAAATGTACGGTATCGAACGCTAGTGACCGATTATGATACAACTTAAAATTCAATGTTTTCATATATTTCTGGTTATCTTGTTGTTGAGATTTTTGGAATAATAGTTGCCTAAACGATTAAAATTCAAAATTCTTAGAAATGAATATAAAATTACTCGCACTTTTGATTATACTATTTTTTCAGTTTCAATTTATATCGGGTCAAACAAGAACCTATACAACTTCAAAACTGACAGGCACACCGCCAGAAATTGATGGAGTATTGGATGATCCAGCATGGCAAATACTTGAATGGGAAGGGGATTTTATTCAACATCAACCGAATAATGGTGAAAAGGCATCTCAAAAAACTGCTTTTAAAATTTTATATGATCATGACTATATCTATGTTGCATTTAAAGCTTATGACACAGAAAAGGATAAAATTGCAAAAAGAATGACCCGACGAGATGGTTTTGATGGTGACTTAGTTGGAATAATGTTTGATTCATATTATGACAAAAGAACGTCCTTCTTCTTTGTTGTAAATGCTGCGGGTGTAAAAAGTGATGCTATTCAAACTGATGATAACGGTGATATGATGGATGATAGCTGGGATCCAATTTGGTTCACCAAAACATCGTATGATGATGAAGGATGGAATGCTGAAATGAAAATTCCGATAAGCCAACTTCGTTTTAGTAAAAAAGATGAACAAATCTGGGGATTGGAAGTTGCCAGACTTGTATTTAGAGAAAATGAATTAAGTTTTTGGAACCACATTCCAAAAGATGCATCGGGATGGACAAGTCTCTATGGAGAATTAAAAGGGCTCAATAGCCTTAAACCCAAAAAACAAATTGAAATCGCTCCATATTTGGTTGGAAAACTTGACAAATACGAAAAAGACGACAAGAATCCTTATGCTACTGGTACAGATTATAGTTATAACATAGGTTTAGATGGTAAAATAGGAATAACCAATAATATGATCCTCGATTTTACAATCAATCCCGATTTTGGGCAAGTTGAAGCCGATCCATCGGAGGTAAATCTTTCTGCATTTGAATCGTACTTTAGCGAAAAGAGACCATTTTTTATCGAAGGTAAAAATATCACTGATTATCAGATCACTCCGGGTGGTCATCCATGGGCAAGTGATAATTTGTTTTACTCCCGAAGAGTCGGACGCGCCCCACAGGGAGAACCAAGCCTAACCGATAGTGAGTATTTAAAAATGCCGGATAATACTAAAATTTTGGGAGCTTTTAAATTAACAGGAAAAACCAAAGATGGATGGTCTGTTGGAATAATCGAGAATATTGCAAACCAAGAAAAGGCAGAAATTAATAATCAAGGACAAACCAGAAAAGAAATAGTAGAACCTTATACTAATTATTTGATTGGGCGGGTGCAAAAAGATATCAATAAAGGCAACACTATTATTGGCGCAATGTATACTACTACAAACAGAAAACTTGAAGTCACAAATATGGATTATCTAAATAAAAATGCAATAACAGGAGGTTTAGATTTTCAGCAATTTTTTCTTTCCAAAAAATATTTTGTGTCAGCAAAATTTATTGCAAGTAAAATAAGTGGAAGCCAGGAAGCCATTCTTGAGCAGCAAATGTCACCTCGTCGTTATTATCAAAGGCCAGATGCAAATTATCTGAAAGTTGACTCAAACAGAACTTCTCTTAGCGGGCATGGTGGAACATTTTTGATTGGCAAACAAGAGAATAGTGGTTTTAGATTTTTATTTAA
The DNA here is from genome assembly GCA_025361565.1 of Bacteroidota bacterium. Lineage (GTDB taxonomy): Bacteria > Bacteroidota > Bacteroidia > Bacteroidales > NBLH01 > NBLH01. Next base: position 381,585 of record JANYKN010000116.1, read on the forward strand.
TGCTACCTGGAGGTCGCCTGGATTGGAATTAAATGATGTAGGATATTTGAGACAGGCCAACACAGTTTTTCAGTTTTTGTGGGCTGGATACAGCATAACCAAACCATTTTCTATTTTCAGAAGAATTGATTTTAATGCTAACCAATGGGCAGGGTGGGACTTTGGCGCGGTAAACTTATTTAATGGTGTAAATTTTAGCATAGGTGCAGAATTCACAAACCAATGGCAGCTTGGCTTTGGTGTTAATCGAGATTTTGATCAAATTGACAATACCATGCTTTGGGGTGGGCCATCAATGAAAATTCCAGGTGATTGGAATTATTTTGCTCAATTAAGTTCAAATAGTACTAAAAAATTACATGCAAACATCTCCTTTTCTCAAACTTTTGGTAGTGAAAATTATATGTCTTCAACTAATTCTGAGTTTTCATTAAATTACAGACCATTTGATTTTGTATCCTTCTCACTTAGTCCATCTTATTCAGTAAACAAGACAGAACTTCAATATATTGATGAGTCAAGCTTTAATAATCAAGCAAGGTATATTTTTGGAACTATTGAACAAAATACATTTGTCTTAACTGCAAGGATAGATCTTAATATTAAACCCGATTTGACTCTTCAATATTATGCATCGCCTTTTATTAGTTCAGGTGATTATTATGACATTAAGCGAATTACAGATCCTATGGCTGATAATTATCAGAACAGATATCACACTTTCTCTTCTGCTGAAATTACTTATTCGGAGCCTGATCAAACATATTCCATTGATGAATCGGGAGATGGTATTGTTGACTATGCAGTTGGAAATCCTAATTTTAATTTTAAACAATTCCGTTCCAATCTTGTCCTAAGATGGGAATATACACCTGGATCTTTAATCTATGTAGTCTGGTCTCAAGGAAAAACAAAAGAAGATTCATACGGTAGTTTTGATTATTTGAATGACATGAACAAATTATTTTCAGTTGTCGGACATAATACCTTCCTAATTAAAATATCGCACCGCTTTAGAGCAAGATGATTAAATGTCCACATCGTTAACAATGTAATAAATGAATAAAATATAAAAAGACTAAAGATACCGGAAGATTGAAAATCCGGTATTTATTTTGTTCCTAAAAAACACAATGCATTATCATTGAAGGCTTATCCTTCTGCATTACATAAATTCAAAGTTTAAATAGTTTTACAGCAAAACTTTCACATTTCCAAATTATTTGAAAATACAATACCACTTGCTGCATAACGAACAACTACAAAATCGCTTGATAGGAATAATTAGGTTCAACTGAAATATACCTCTTTGCAATTTCTGAAAAGCTCGCATATAACCATTAAAAAAAATAAAAAGTACATTTTTTTATACTTTAAATAATATATACATTAATTTATTAGTTATATAATTAATCAAATATTTTTCACTTAATTTGCACTTTCTGTTTTACTAATAAACGATGCATGTTTGATCCTACACGATTAATTATTAACGCATTCATTGAAAAGCTCAAAGACGATTATACTGATATTTATGGTGTAATGGAACAAGGGTATCCTGACATGATCACTTTTATTGGGAAAATGGCGCTTGAAAATATTGCAAATTGTGATGCCGCTTACCACGATCTACATCATACAATTATGGTTACTGATGTAGGAAAAGAAATACTAAAAGGTAAACACATTCTTGAAGGTGGAATTTTTCCGTATGATTGGTTACACTTTATTATTGCAGCCCTTTGTCATGACATTGGCTATGTACGAGGAATTTGCCCCGGTGACAAGGAAGGCAGGTATGTAATTAATCAGGCAGGAGAAACCGTAAGTCTGAGTAGAGGAGCTACAGATGCTGCCTTAACTCCATATCATGTTGAAAGATCCAAATTATTTGTTCGTTCCAGATTTAAAGCTGTTAAACAAATTAATGAGGAATTGATTTGCCAGATGATTGAGCAAACCAAATTTCCTGTTCCAAATGAGAAATCTTATCAAACAACTGATGACATGCCTGGATTATTAAGATCTGCAGATTTAATTGGGCAATTAGCAGATTTGGCTTATTCAAAAAAAAGTTCTTCATTATTTATAGAATTTGAAGAAATTGGTACTGCTCAACTTATGGGTTATAAAAGTGGTGCTGATTTACGGTTGAAATATCCTGATTTTTTCTGGAACAGTGTTAGTCCCTTGGTTAAAGATGCAATCAAATACTTAAGGGTTACTCAAACTGGTAAAAAATGGCTGGCCAATCTTTATTCTAATATTTTTACTGAAGAGCATTCCGCTTTATGGTTTGGTGCAGAAAGAGGCCATTGCGAAAGCAAAGAAATTATATTTGATTTGCCATTTGAGGTTGCCGGCTCCAAGTTTTAATGATTAATTATCAGGAAATTATTCCTCCGCCTATTAAATCATTGCCTTCATAAAATGCAATGGATTGCCCGGGACTAATAGCATATACAGGTTCTTTAAAACTGATTCTAAGTTGTTGGTTTTCAGCTAATATTGTGCTCTGTATTTCAGGATTCTTATATCTTAATTTGGAATTAATTATAATTTTATCAGGAATTGATATATATTTTGAAAGATTATAATCTTTAATAATTAGTTCGTTTTGCATTAATTCTTGTCTTTGTCCGAGAACAATTTGATTTTCTTTTGCATTTATTTTTATTACATACATTGGTAAATCTGTTGAAAGTTCTAATCCCTTGCGCTGACCTATTGTATAGTTTTCAATTCCTGAATGATTACCCAAAATTTGCCCGGACTCTGTCACAATCTTTCCAATATTAACTCCTGGTGTATGACCCTTTAAATATGCACGATAATCCCCTTCAGGAATAAAGCAAATATCATAGCTTTCTTTTTTAAACGCAATTGTCTTAAATCCTTTTTCTGCAGCAATTCGCTTTATTTCTTGCTTTTTAAAGTTTCCTAGCGGAAAAATCGTCCTTTTAAGTTCATTTTGATTTAAACGCCATAAAAAATAACTTTGATCTTTTGTGTCATCTTGTGCTTTTGTAATGTAATAACGACCGTTACTATTATTAATTTGGGCATAATGTCCAGTAGCTATATAATCGCATTTAAATTTATCAGCAATTTTGATGAGATTTTTCCATTTAATCTCAGGATTGCATAATGCACAAGGGTTAGGGGTTCTTCCTGACTGATATTCAGATACAAAATTATCAATTACAATTTGTTCGAACTCTTCATGAACATCAATAACATAATAGGGTATTTTCAATTTATCTGCAAGCTTTGATGCATCTTTAATGCTTTGTGCAAGAGGATCCAATCTATAATAATCTGATTTAAATACCCTTAATGTAATTCCAATCAAATCATATCCTTGTTCTTTAAGCAACATGGATGCCACTGAGCTATCAACCCCTCCACTTAAAGCTACCAAAACTTTTATGCCTTTCATTATCTTTCTGTCTTTTCAGTTGAAATATAAAAAAAGTCGTCCGATATGAACGACTTTTAATTTTAGAAATCACTTTTCATTTTTTACAACTCTCTAATTTTAATATTCCGATACCAAACATCATCGCCATGATCTTGTAATCCAATAAGACCTTCAGATGCTACTTTTGCCCAATCTGGATTCAGTGCAGGGAATTTACTCTCTGCAACTAATTTTTCCCATTCAGGAGTCCACAAATGATACTCAAGCACAGTTTTACCATTCATTTTATGAACTACAGTTCCTTTAAAGCAAATAATCTCAACTTGGTTCCATTCGCCATATGGCTTTGCATTTTGTGGTTTGGCAGGAATAAGATCATATAAAGATCCTGCTTGACGGTTTCCGTCTTTTCCCAATAAAGCATCGGGATGATTTGCGTTATCCAGGACCTGCATCTCTGGTGCAGTTCTCCATATTGTTTCCAATTTTTCCTGTCCTAAATAGAAAATACCTGAATTGCCTCCTTTAGATATTTTCCACTCTAATTTTAAATCAAAGTTGGAGAAAATTTTGTTATAAACAATATCTCCACCATCGGCAGAGCCCGCTTCACCCCTGCCCGATGCAGCACATTTAAGTGCACCATCTTCAATTACCCATCCTTTTGGAAAAGTTTGTTTTTGGTAACCCCTCCAACCGTTAGTTGATTTTCCATCGAATAACAATACCCATCCTTCCTTAACTTCAGCTTTAGTAAGTGTATTAAAAGTGGAAGCATTTGTTTTATTTCCAGAAACAGCAGTATTTTTCACTTTGCAAGAGAATGTAAAAGTTAATAATCCTAACAATATCAATAAATTTTTAAATTTCATAATACATCTTTTAATGGTTTATACTTTTTTTTAAACAGGCATATCCGGTAATTTATAACCATTCCTATAAGTATGCTTAATTAGTTCACCAGCAAAATCTTTTGCAGATACTTCATTTGTCCATTTTTTATCGAATGTTGGATGTCCATTGTGAATTTTAAATCCATCCTCGATAACTGTTTTTATTTTGTCGCTATCTACAATGTTGGTAAACTGCATTTTTGCTCCATCCCATTCCAGTTCTTTATTCAATCCTTGCAAGCGAACAGCTAGAACACCCATTACTACCATTTCATTGAATGGACCAGCTTCGCTGAAAGGTGATGATCCTTCAACTCTATTTTGAGGAGTTTCTTTGCAGGCACGAACCCAATCCATCTCGTGACTTACTGAAATTTTTCGCATAGTTGGTTCAATTGCAGGTACTCTGCCTGACAATAACCAGGGGTCTTTACCATAACAACCGCAAATCAATGTATCTTTTGTTCCATGAAACAAAACTCCTCCACCATCATCATCCATATTTTTACCCGCTGGCCAATTCGCTGGTTTCATCGGTTGTATTCCTCCATCGTACCAAATTACTTCAACAGGAGGAAGTTTTAATTTTTTATATTTTCCTCTATCTGGGAATAACATTCTGACGACTTGGGCATTTGGTGCACAATCTGTTAACAGAAGCGTTGAACTTCCTTGAGCTTTTGTTGGATATTTTAATTGCAAACTTTTAAAAACAGGATGTAAAATATGACAAGCCATATCTCCTAAAGCGCCAGTCCCAAAATCCCACCAACCGCGCCAATTCCAAGGAGTGTAAATCTCGTTATAAGGTCGCATTGGAGCAGGTCCAATAAACAGATCCCAATTCAAATTATCAGGCACCCACATACCAAGAGTTGGCCTGTTAAGACCTTGTGGCCAAATAGGGCGATCAGTAAAAGCTTCAACTTTTGTAACTTCTCCAATTTCACCGTTCCAAAGCCATTCAGCAGTTTTACGGACTCCTTCACCTGACGCTCCCTGGTTACCCATTTGAGTGGCAACTTTATGTTTTTCTGCTAATTTTGTAAGTAAACGAGACTCATAAACGCTATGCGTCAATGGTTTTTGAAGGTAAACATGTTTTCCCATTGCCATCGCGTTTGCCGAAATCACAGCATGTGAATGATCTGCTGTTGCAACAACCACAGCATCAATACTATCTTTCATTTCATCGAACATTTTACGCCAATCCCAATATTTCTTTGCATTTGGAAAATCATTGAAACAATTTTGAGCGTAATTCCAGTCAACATCGCATAATGCGACGATGTTTTCGGATGTTAATTCATTGAGGTTGCTATGTCCCATTCCTCCAACTCCAATGCCAGCAATATTCAATTTATCACTGGGAGCTTTGTGTCCAAGCCCGCTAATAACTGAAGACGGTAAAATTGTAAATCCTGCCAATGCGGTTGCAGACAGACTTACAAACTGACGTCTTGAAAACTTCATTTTTTCGTCTTTTTCACTCATGTTCTTTTGGTTTAAATTTAAAGTATGGTATAAACTAGAATTGAATTTTGACGAATTTAACAATTTTTTATCTACTTATAACATATTTTCGAATCTGGTTTTGTATTTTGAATCTGGTCAAAACAAGATTCATTATTCTTATATAAGTCTTTGAAAACATGTTCATCCTAATAGGTCAAAGTTTAAATAATTTTTTCCTTTTCAGCATCCCATTCTACCCGACGACCTTCTTTATAAGCAATAGTTCCCATATGCGCGGTTATTGCTTCCTCAAAACCCCGGTCTATATTGCAACTTGTTGTGCCTCCAGACCTGATAGTATCAATCCATTCTCTGATATGCAGATGGGTTGTATCCATCCTCTTACCGTTTCTATATGTATACAATAAGCCTCTACCTGCAAAATATTTTTCAGTCGCTGAAGAAACTGCATCCACATTTTTTCTTCCAGGTATATACGAATAGATTGGCTGTGAAGGATCTATAATCTTTTGATTGATTTTTTCTCCATAACGGGTAGATTCACGATCGGCAAGAATGGTGAGAGTTTCTCCAATCAACATACTTCCATCGTGCCCCATAATCACTTTACCCCGATCTTTGTCGCTAGATAAAGTTGCACTATATAACATGGTCAGATCCTTATCAGGAAACTCAAAAACTGTCTGAAGCACATCTGGCACAGTTCTTCCGTCTTTGTAGAAGTATATCCCACCTGAAGATGTAGCATATTTTGGAATTCCCAAACCTAAAACCTGATTCATGGCATCATACTCATGGGTAAGCAAATCACCTGAAAGCCCTGTACTATAATCCCACCAACAACGCCACCTGAAAAAACGTTCCAAACTGAATTCGTGCCAAGGAGCCTGTCCTATAAATTGTGCCCAATCAATTGTTTTTTCACTTGCTAGTTCATGAATTGGGTAAACCCATGCTCCATTTGGACTGTTTCTATTGGTTGTTACTTCAATGAGTGAAATTTTTCCTAAAATATTTTTATCTATTGCTTCTTTTGCTTTAATATAACTTTCAGTTTGCCTACCTTGATGCCCCAACTGAAAAACAATATTGTTTTTTTTCACTTCGTCCCTGACGATATAGGTTTCAGGAACAGTCCAAGTCATTGGTTTTTCACAATAAATGTGTTTTCCGTTCCTAGCAGCTTCAATCGTTATAGGTCCATGCCAATGATCAGGAGCTGCTATAATAATTGCATCAATGTCTTTTGAAGAACACAGTTCTTTATAAGTCTTATACCTTTTTATATCGCCTTTCACTGCCTTGCTTGTTCCCTTTCGGCCATTGTTACTGGCCGCAGCTATTGCTCGATCAGAATGTACGTCAAATATATCGCAAATTCCGTTTACCTGAAGATTCAAGTCTTCCTGTTCTATAAATTCATCATATCTTTTATCCGAAGGATTTTCAATTGCCGATTTCATTACTTCATCAATCCATTCGGGATGAGCAAAACCAGCCCCACGCATTAATTGCTCCCCCCTGATACCATAACCAACTAACCCTAAACGAATTAACTTACCTTTGACAGGTTTATCTGCAAACTCAATGGAATTCTGATTCATTCCCAATTCACTGATAATGTTCGAATTTAAAATCCTTTCGTATTTATTTTTTTTATAATAACCATAAGCAAAAGCTCCAACTAAAGGCAATGTTGCCAAACTTTTCAATAATTCGCGCCTGCTAAAACGTGCAGACTTTTCCTTTCTGTCATTTGTATTTTCCATTTCTGTATATTTTGAGGTTGGAGTTTAATCTTTAACTTTTATTTGAAGGATTTCTAAATACCAGCCTGTCTAATCCAATTAACTTGCTTGTAGGAAAAACCAATAAAACACACATTGCAAATAATTCAATAAGGGTTTTATTTATGAACAAATAGCTACCTTCGGAAGGCATCATATAATCAGCGCCGATTATTGCAGGATGTGACAAATAATAAAGAGCAAGAAGAACAATTCCGGAAATTAAAGCAGGCCTTGAAAATAGACCTACAATTAATCCCAGACCTATTAACATTAGTCCCCATAAATTTATAAAATCGATAAACGGAACAACTTTAATATTATTTGCCATTGCTTTAAACAAGTTCTCAAAAAGCCCTTTGGAATCGACTAAAAATCCAATTGAAGTCCAATTCGGATTCGAAAACTTCACTAAGCCTTCGTATAAAAAATGCCAGCCTATGGAAACCCTTAAAATAACAAGCATAATTAATTGAGCATTTGAATATTTTTTATCCATGTATTATTGCTTTGTTTGATTAATAAATGAGATTTGTTTTATTGATAAACTATTGGAAACTAAATACTTTAAACTATTTACTTATTAACTTCCTCGCCGAAAGCGAACAAGGTATTGTAGTGAAAATATTTTCTTATATTTCGTTGCGAGCAGCAGGGAATAAGACCCAAAATCCCTACAAGCTTCGCTTTCGGGATCAATTCGACTGAATAATTTTAATGCGTCTTCAACTTCTAAAATTATAGTCTACTAATTTATATAATGAAATTGCTGCATACGATCATAAATCAATAAGCAATTTGCACATAAAGATCATTATACTTTGTAAATATAAAAAGAATTTGAGAAATGATTATGGCTTTACAAATTTTTTCGAAATTTTTCCATAATCCGAGGTTATTTCAATGATATACATGCCTTTGGGCAAAGTGGAAATATCAATTACTTTACGTTCATCTAAATTATTATAAGGAACAACCATTGACCCGTCCAATTTAAAAATGGCAAATTGTGAATTATTGTATAACTCCATAAATGCTCCTTCAATAACCAGTTCTGTTTCTGCAGGATTTGGATAAACATTGAAATCCGCTAAATTAGTGGATGGATTTAATGTAAATTCTTCAGTTATTGAACCATTAACAGATAATCCCTTTACTATCTCGTGGCTATTTAGTACGTTATGAATACTATAGCCATTAACTCCAAGATTTTCGCTATATAAATTAAAACGATAACAACCTTTGCGCACGCAAATTTTTTGTGTATAATATGCATTTGGTTCTAAACCACAATCATGGTATAAAACATTTCCGGTACAATCTTCAATAGACCAACAGACTGATGATCCGTTATCACCAGTGGCAATTTGCAAATCCAGAGTTTGTTCCAGTACATCAATCTCTATAGGTTCAGCATCAAAGGAATTACAAAGATTGGTAATATTAAGGCTTAGACTTCTATAACCCCAATCATTCCATTTAACTGAAACAGATTCTATTGTATCGGTTCCTTCAATCGAGCCTCCATTTGTTTTCCAAAGATATTTACCCGGTATATTGACTGAATAAATACCATTTAAGGCTTGACTGCAAATTTCTTTCGGACCATCAATGGGTATATTATCAATGAGTCCCTGACCGACAAAAGAAGAAACCATTGTATCATTGTAATTTGTATTATCCGTTACTCCATTAGGTATTGATGTAAAGGCTTTGAAATTAAAATTACCTACAGGTATTGTAATTGAATCGAACAAGATGGTTGCTATCTCACTGGTAGCTAAATTTCCATTCCACATTTTATAGACAATACTTCCATTGTCAAGTTTATAGTTTACCAAGACGCTAGTCAAATCAATTGTTCCCTTATTCTGAATAGTTATATTTGGAATTACTTTACTACCTGAACAATACGTTTTCTCAGGCGCTATAACCTGAATAACCCCAACATCAACACCCGGTGTAATTAAATTTGGATCAAATCCGTCGAGAGTCTGAACATTTGTATTTCCAGGATCTAACCATTTCTTGAGTTGTTTTGTTACGTCGGTATAATGATCCCAACTCATATCGAAACGTGCATAGAAATCATTGAATTTATAAGAGCAATCAGAGTCCCCTCCTGTCAAATCACCCACTATTCTATGATTTTCATCAAACAAAGGAGAACCAGAAGAACCAGGTTCGGTAGCAGCCAAATCCCACTGTATAATATTCCAATGTGAAAATGGAATATAACCACTGACATAAACACTAGCAACATCTCCAATAATTGGTGCATCATAATCTTTACTTATTTTTTTAATATCGCCTTCAGGATGATGAATGGTAACTGTATTTTGGGCAGGGCTTGTCCCTCTGTTCCAACCAGCATAATAAACTTTATATGAAGGAGGTGGAGCAACACTGAGTTCAAGTAAAGTAAAATCCAAATCGCCACCGGTGGCAATTAATTTTGCTGATGAAATGCTTTGATAGGTAGGATTTCCAGTTGCAGTGCAATTAGGGCTCTCATAATTAAACATAAATACTGCTGAATTTGCTCCAGACGATGAGCTAATGCAATGTTCCGCAGTTAATAAATATGGTTTGGAATTATATGCTGTATTATTAATTAAAACTCCGGTACATAAAGAGCCGCCAGAAGAAAGCATGACTACTGATCTTTTTTCATTTTGCCAATTAACTCCTTTGGGACAATTAATATTCACATTACAAGCAGCTGAAGCTCCAAAACCTGTTTTAAGTCCAAATGCATTTTTATAATCATGAATAATTCCAGAAATATTGATTTCCCCATATTCTTTATTTGCAGAAAGATCAATTTCAATGATAATTTTTTCACCAGCCACAGCAATAGTAGAAAACCATCCACTTTTATTGTTGTTTTCATTGGTAAATGAGCCAATAACTTGTTGATGGTCAGCCGAAAAAATAAACATTTTTGCACCTTCATTTAATTTGAATTTATCGAAAATTAAACCAATAGAAAAAGCTTTTGCAGATTGAATTTCAAGCTGCCATATCCTATCACCATTTGACGCAGTACTCCAGGTACCTGAATTGTAAGGTGATAGATTCACTTCATGTAATTTACCATAACGGTAAGGCTTAGCTCGGTCCGCCTGCAAATCTTCCTGTACTAATTTTTGATAATCAAAATTGGGTGTATTGAAAACAGATGCACTCTTTAGCGAATGTTGTTTAAAAGAAAGAGGTTCTCCACCATAACTTATTTGTGCATTTGCAATATAACTTAATATGAAAGTCAGAAAAATTAATATATAAAGTCTAATCATTTTATGTTGAATCAAGTATCTATATTAAACGTGGCATTTTTCTATTTATGATTTTCTGGATGCAAGAAGTTTCTGTAATTCAAACATTTCGTCCCTTAATCTTGCAGCTTCAATAAAATCAAGTTCTTTTGCTGCTTTTTTCATTGCTTTTTGTGTAGTTTCTATCACTTTCTCAAGTGCATCAGCATTCATATATTTAACGACCGGATCAGCAGCAATTCCTGATGTATGTTCAACAGCGTAAGCTTTTACATTATCTACCTGTCCTGATTTCTTGTCACTAAGCATAGAATTTAATGATCTTATAATCTGGGTTGGAGTTATGTTATTGTCCTGGTTATACTTTAATTGTTTTTCGCGTCGTCGATTTGTCTGATCAATGGTTCTTTGCATAGAACCAGTCATTTTATCAGCATACATGATTACTTTTCCATTCAAATTACGGGCAGCTCTTCCTGCTGTTTGGGTAAGCGATTTTTCTGAACGTAAAAAACCTTCCTTATCCGCATCAAGTATGGCAACCAAAGAAACTTCAGGTAAATCAAGTCCTTCGCGCAGCAGATTTACGCCGATAAGAACATCGAAAACACCTTTGCGCAGGTTCTCCATAATTTCAACACGTTCAAGTGTAACAACATCCGAATGGATATACCTACACCGAATATTAATTTTGGTGAAATATTTTGATAATTCTTCAGCCATTCGTTTGGTGAGTGTAGTAACCAATACACGCTCTGCAAGTTCAACTCTTGAATTAATTTCACCTATCAAATCATCAATTTGATTCAGACTTGGCCTAACTTCAATTAATGGATCAATTAAACCTGTTGGTCTAATAACCTGCTCTACAACAACACCTTCACATTTATTCAATTCATAATCTGAAGGTGTTGCGCTCATATAAATGGTTTGGCCGGCAAGTGCCTCAAATTCATTAAATTTGAGAGGCCTGTTATCTATTGCAGCCGGCAATCTAAAGCCGTATTCAACTAAATTTATTTTTCTTGAATTATCTCCTCCATACATTGCCCTCACTTGCGGAAGAGTTACATGGCTTTCGTCAATAATAGTAAGGTAATCTTTTGGGAAAAAATCGAGCAAGCAAAATGGCCTTGTACCTGATTCGCGACCATCAAAATATCTTGAATAGTTTTCTATACCTGAACAGTGACCAAGTTCCTTTATCATCTCCAAATCGTAAGTCACACGGTCTTCAATTCGCTTTGCTTCTATATGTTTTCCGATCTCTTTAAAAAATTGAATTTGCTTAAACAAATCATCTTGGATTTGTTTAATTGCTAGTTGCATACGTTCTTTTGTGGTAATAAAAATATTGGCAGGATAAATAATAGCTTCTTCCACTTTTTCTAATCTTTGACCATTGATTGGATCAAATTTTTCAATTTCTTCTATTTCATCTCCCCAAAAAATTACTTTAAACGCATAATCGCCATAGGCTAGAAAAATATCAACAGAATCGCCTTTAACTCTAAATTTTCCCCGGTCAAAACTCACTTCGTTTCGTGAATATAAACTATCGACCAATTGGCGTAAAAAAGCATTTCGTGCAATTTTCTGCCTCTTTTGTATATGAATTACACTTTTATGGAAATCATCAGGATTTCCAATACCATAAAGGCAAGATACAGAAGAAACTACAATTACATCCCTTCGTCCCGAAAGTAGCGATGAGGTTGTACTCAAACGAAGTTTTTCGATTTCGTCATTTATACTTAAATCCTTCTCAATGTATGTATTAGTAACCGGTATATACGCTTCGGGTTGGTAATAATCATAATATGAAACAAAGTATTCAACTGCATTTTCAGGAAAAAACTGTTTAAACTCTCCATATAACTGAGCTGCAAGAGTTTTATTATGGCTTAGTACCAATGTTGGCCGTTTCATCTGAGCAATGACATTGGCTAAGGTAAAGGTTTTTCCAGAACCGGTTACACCTTGCAGAACTTGAAATGGAGAACCTTGGTTAACACCTTCAACTAATAATTGAATAGCTTCAGGCTGATCACCTGTTGGTTTGTAATCAGAAACAAGTTTATAGTCCATTCTACAAAATTAGAATATATTTTATTATTAAACTCAGCCCTTTAGTTCAAGCGTATAATCAATTGCATAAAACAATAAGATAAATCATGAAAAATTCAACAGAAACGGGTTAAATTAAGGCATTCATTTTGGATTTTATGCGAGATATTAAAAAGTTGCAATTTAAAAAATGCAACTTTTTATACAATCTCAGATTTCGATTCAAAATTTGCGATGAACATAACTTTTAAGAAAATCTAAAAAATTACCTGATTACTATTTTTTTAAAATCATATAAACCGGTAAATGATCACTATAACCTCCATGGTAGCTTGTTCCACTATAACTTCGGTTAGGGGTAAGTTCGCCTGTTTTAACATTATCGTACATCATCCAACGGGCACTAAAGATTTGTCCACCATCAAAAGAAAGTTGGTATTTTCCGGGTGAATTAAGCAAAGAACTGGAGACAATCAAATTATCGAGCATATTCCATGCGGTTTTATAATAATAAGTGCCATATCCCAATAAATGCTTATCAAACATTAGATTATAAAGTTGACCCTTGTTTTGAGGATTTTGATGGTTTTTGGCCATTAAAACTTCATTCAGACTTTTGTTCGATGGTTCATCGTTAAAATCTCCCATAATAATAATCTTTGCTTTTTTGTCTTTTTTAATAATTACATCAACTTTCTCTCGAAGAAGTGCTGCTGTATATAATCTTTTAGGTTCTGATGTTTCTTCACCATCTCTTCTAGAACTCCAATGATTGACAAAGACATATAAGATTTCACCGTTTTTAAGTTTTCCTTTTACGTAGAGTATGTCACGGGTTGTAGTTTTTGGTTCAAAATCATAAAAAACATTAATTGCTTGTTCTTCAACTACTTGAAACTGATCTTTTCTATATATCAATGCAACATCAATACCACGCTCATCAGGGCTTTCATGATGAACTATACCATAATTGCCAGCAGATAAAAAACTGCTGTTTATTAAATCCTGAACCACATTTTCATTCTCAATCTCAACCAACCCAACCAATTCAGGTAATTCATATTTATTAATTGAACTGATTACTTGTGCCAGATTCTTTATTTTCTTTTGATATTTATCTGAATTCCAATCACTTTTTGTGCCCGGTAAAAACTCATTATCATCTTTATTTGGATCATCAATAGTATCGAACAGATTTTCAACGTTATATGAAACAATTGTTAAATAATTATCTTTATTATACAAACTATCCTGAGCACAAGAATGATTATATAAAAATAAAACGAGTATAAGTGTAAAGAGATTTTTCATCTTTCTAAGATTAAATTCATAAAATAGTTGGACAAATTTAGCATGATTTAGTCCAAATAATGAATGAATTAGATAAAAAGTTAAGTTTGATCCAACAAAATTTCATTTTCAAAGAATATAAATTGTGCTTGCAATGTTAAGAGTAAACCATAATAGATTTTTCTTGATATAATAATTATTAAATTGCATTTGGAAGGATTGATTCTTTTTGAAAAAAATATCACTAACTTAGTAGACTTTATAATAATTAATATTTTTTATTATGGGAAAAGGAGATAAAAAAACAAGGCGAGGTAAAATTTTTGCAGGAAGTTTTGGAGTTCGAAGACGAAAAAAACCAGAAAAACTGACGATAATTGAAAGTCCGCAAAAAATTGTAAAAACTGTAAAAGCAAAAAAAAGTAAGGCTTGAAAAACTTACTTACTAAAAAAGATTAGGCTGCAAGATAAATCTTGCAGCCCATCCCAAAAATCAATGTTTAACCCTAAAATTAAAATTAACCTAATGTTTAATCACCTCTGCACATAACCCTCAGTCTTTGTAACTATTGTTACTTTTCTTTTTAAATCTAATTTCTGATTTAGCTATCTATTTACTTATTTCAGAATTCTTTTATTATTAATCTTGTACTAAGATATAACAAATTGATATTCTTCAACAACATTTTATTTAAATGCAACTTAGAATCTTTGTTGTAAATAAAAAAACATCACCAGATAACTAACTATTATACTTAACATTAGGAACAATATTCAGATATTCGCAATTTTTAATCTTTTATTTTTTTATAGAGTATCATAATAAAAAATTCACTAATAGCTTTAATAAATGAATACCATTAAAATGAAAGCAATTGAAATTTGAGGATAAACTTGGATTTAAGCAGGGAAATTATTTATAAAATAATTTCCACTTTGGAACCGAAATATAAGATCCTCTATTTGAAAAAATCCGCATTATCAATCAAAGGCCAAAGCAGATCTTTTTCACTGATAATTTGCTTGTATTTGTCAATTTTCCAATCAATATTTAATTTTGAATCGTTAAGATTGACACCACGTTCTGAGTCTTTATTGTAGTAATTATCGCATTTGTAATTAACGATTGTCTCTGGGCTAATAACTGAAAAACCATGGGCAAAACCTTTTGGTATATAAAATTGGCGTTTGTTTTCAGCCGAAAGTTCGATTGCGAAATATGAGCCAAATGTTTTTGAGTTCTGTCTCATATCAACTGCAACATCCAAAATTTTGCCTTGTACCACTCTAAGCAATTTAGTTTGCGCAAAAGGTTCTAATTGATAATGCAAGCCTCTGATTACACCGTAGCTAGACTTTGATTCATTATCCTGTATAAATTGTGCTTTCAACCCGTACTCTGATATTTTTTTCAAATTGTAAGATTCGAAAAAATAACCTCTTTCATCTTCAAATACCTGAGGCTCTATAATATATAAGCCATCAAAACCTGTTTCAATTATTTTCATTAAATTAGAAATCAAACGTTTTTACTTTTCCCGAAGCCAAATTAAAAAGATATTCGCCATATTGGTTGTTCTTCATTTCCCCAGCTAATTTAAGTATTTGGTCTTTATTAATATACCCTTTAAAATAAGCAATTTCCTCAATACAAGCTACTTTTAATCCTTGTCTATACTCAATAGTGGCAATAAAATTAGATGCCTGCAATAAACTCTCATGAGTACCAGTATCAAGCCATGCCATTCCTCGCCCCATTAATTGAACTTGTAATCGATTCTCGCTCAGGAAAATACGGTTTAAATCCGTGATTTCAAGCTCGCCTCTTTTTGAAGGTTTTAGATTTTTAGCTTTTTCAACAACATCATTGGTATAAAAATACAAACCAGTAACTGCATAATTCGATTTTGGAATTTCAGGTTTTTCTTCAAGACTTATAACTTTACCCTGATCGTTAAATTCAACAACACCATAACGCTCAGGATCTTTAACGAAATAGCCAAATACTTTTGCCCCATCAGCAAGCTTTGCCGCCTCCATGAGCGTTTTTTGGAAACCGTAGCCAAAATATATATTATCGCCCAAAATTAGACAAACAGAGCTACTTCCAATAAATTTTTCACCAATGATAAAAGCTTGTGCCAATCCATCAGGCGATGGTTGAATGGCATATTCAAGTTTTAATCCAATTTGAGAACCATCGCCTAAAAGGTTTTCATAGAGTCCTATATCCTGAGGAGTTGATATTACAAGAATCTCCTTTATACCGGCAAGCATAAGAGTAGAAAGTGGATAATAAATCATTGGTTTATCATAAACAGGAATAATCTGTTTAGAAATGCTCTTGGTGATTGGATACAATCTTGTACCTGAACCTCCGGCTAAAATAATACCTTTCATATTCTATATTTATAATTTCAATTAATTTATTATCCGTAACATCTAAATAATTATGTAAAATTCAATGTTCTCTTGAAATAATCAATAGTTTTAAGCAAGCCTTCTTCGAGTTGAATTTTAGGTTCCCATCCACCTAGTTTTTCTTTAGCAAGGCTAATATCCGGCTGCCTTTGAGTGGGATCGTCCTGGGGAAGTGGCATGAAAATTAGTTTTGATTTTGAATTAGTTAATTCAATCACTTTTTGAGCAAGTTCCAAAATAGTAAATTCATATGGATTCCCTATATTTACAGGTCCATGAAACTCATCCGGTGTATTCATCATTCGGATCATTCCTTCTACTAAATCATCAACATATTGAAAGCTACGAGACTGATTTCCAGTTCCATAAATGGTAATATCCTGATTTTTTAATGCTTGAATGATAAAATTAGAAACTACCCTGCCGTCATTCGGGTGCATTCGTGGTCCGTATGTGTTAAATATCCTTATAATTTTAATCCGGGCATTGGTTTGTTCAAGATAGTTCATAAACAAAGTTTCTGCACATCTCTTTCCTTCATCATAACATGCCCTTGGCCCTAAGGTATTTACATTTCCCCAATAAGATTCAGGTTGCGGATGTACTTTGGGATCACCATATATTTCGCTGGTTGAAGCTTGTAATATTTTTGCTTTCTTACGTTTTGCCAATCCTAGCATATTGATGGCTCCCATCACTGATGTTTTTATGGTTTTAATTCCATTAATTTGGTAATGAATGGGTGAAGCCGGGCAAGCGAGATTGTATATTTCGTCCACTTCGGCAAAAAATGGCATGGTTACATCGTGCCTAACCACTTCGAAAAACTTATTGTTCATCAAATGAATGATATTCGATTTTGAACCAGTGAAATAATTATCAAGTGATATCACATCATTTCCTTCATCAAGCAATCTTTCACATAAATGAGAGCCAATAAAGCCTGCTCCGCCTGTTACCAATATTCTTTTCATACATTTTATTTGGGGCTAAAGTTAATAGCATTTTTTAATTGTCGCAAAAAAATCAAAAAAGCCTTGATATTTAATTAAATATCAAGGCTTAAATATATGAAATTTATAAATTCTATTTTACATTTGGCCTGCCAATGCTATAATATACAAAGTTATTTTCTTTCATTTCGCTTGGCTCATAAATATTTCTACCATCAAATATCAAATTATTTTTTAATAAACGAGATAATATTTCAAAATTCAAAACTCTGAATTCGTTCCATTCTGTAATCAATAAAAGAGCATCAGCACCTACTAGCGCATCATACTGATCTTTGGCATAATAAATTTCAGTCATGGACATTTTTTTGGTTTCTTCCATTGATACTGGATCGTAAGCTTTTACTTTTCCTCCAGCAGCTACAATTTTATCAATAATAACCAATGATGGTGCTTCGCGCATATCATCGGTATTTGGTTTAAATGAAAGACCCCAAACTGCAAATGTTTTCCCTTTTATATCATGATTAAAATGATCCATAATTTTAGTAAACATCACTGATTTTTGGGCATCATTCACATTTTCAACAGCTTTAAGAATTTGTAAAGAATATTTATTATCGTCTGCTGTTTTAATCAGTGCCTTTACATCTTTCGGGAAACACGAACCTCCATAACCTACTCCTGCATAGATGAATTTATTACCAATTCTGGAATCGGATCCAATTCCTTTCCGAACCATATTGATATCAGCACCAACAATTTCGCATAAATTTGCAATATCATTCATAAATGAAATTTTAGTAGCTAGCATAGAATTAGCTGCATACTTGGTTAGTTCAGCCGATGGAATATCCATAAATAATATAGGATGACCATTTAAAAGAAACGGCTTGTAAAGTTTGCTCATAATTTTCTCTGCCCTATCAGATTCTATTCCAATAACAATCCGGTCTGGCTTAAGAAAATCATCAATTGCGTCTCCTTCCTTTAAAAATTCGGGATTTGATGCAACATCAAAAGGTATGTTAAGTCCTCTTTTATCAAGCTCTTGCTGGATGGCCAATTTCACCTTTTTAGCTGTTCCAATTGGTACTGTACTTTTGGTAACCATTACAATATAATCAGTCATATGCTGTCCGACCTCCCTTGCAACAGCCAATACATACTGCAAATCTGCACTTCCATCTCCTCCAGGCGGTGTACCAACCGCACTAAAAACAACTTCTGAACCTTCCAGACTTTCTTTGAGGCTGGTTGTAAAATGTAACCGACCTTTTACAACATTGCGTTCAATTAAACTTTCAAGTCCTGGTTCATAAATTGGTACAATACCTTCCTTTAAACCATTGATTTTTTTTTCATCAATATCAACACAAGTTACATCTATTCCAGTTTCGGCAAAACATGCGCCTGAAACCAATCCTACATAACCTGTTCCAACTACAGCTATTTTCATATCTAATATTTTATTGAATTTTATGTTTAAATGGGGATTTCAATTGAATACCTCCATGTTTTTTGAAATTTCCTATGACTTAATCAATCAATATCCATTATTTACAATTTATAGAATTCAAGAAGTGTAACTATATACTAATGAATACTTTACTATTGATGATCTTTATAAAACCTTGTATTTTTTTGATTTGAAAATTATCGTAAAAATAAAAAAAAATTTGTTCTCATTAATTGATTACCTATTAATTACATGAAACATCTATGATTATTGACAAACACAAAAGAACTCCATTCCAAATTACATATAATCAATGAGTTGTAAAATGAACTTTTCCGGCACAAGTAGAAGGGGTATATCTACTTTATCTTTTTTTGAATAAAACTTCGCAAACAATGTGGAATAAAAACCAATTAGATCACGATATATTTTGCTGCCTTGATCATTTTTACATGATAATTTTAATACGTCTTCGACTTTTAAATCATTGTGTTACTGATTAATTTCATTTGTTAAACACTATAAGATTTTTTCCAACGTATTGGGCATTTCTTGCTAGTTAATTGGTGCAAATTGATTATCTTGTCACCGATTTAAAAAATAATTTATGCTCAAAAAGAAGACTGAAATTATAAAAATGAAACAAAT
Source organism: Bacteroidota bacterium (assembly GCA_025361565.1). Lineage (GTDB taxonomy): Bacteria > Bacteroidota > Bacteroidia > Bacteroidales > NBLH01 > NBLH01. Next base: position 401,278 of record JANYKN010000116.1, read on the forward strand.
GGAAACCTTTGTTATCAAAGAAAAAAACTTGAAGCGGCTCGGAGATTTAACCAATGACGGACAAAAATCAATTTTGCCATTTGCTATATTTCTGGTGTTCGTTTTTATTATCGCTTACTTGTATTTTAACAATGTGTTTTTTAAATAATTCAATCAATAATAACCATCTAACTTTATATTAATGTATAATAAATTTCTTCTTATTCTTTCGGGTTTATTGGTATTCAGTTTTGGATTGTTCTCATTTGGCCAGGATAAACCCGAAATTTTACATTTAAAAATTATTGAAACAAGTGATGTTCATGGTGCAATTTTCCCTTTTGACTATATTAAAAACACAGCAAAGGAATATTCTCTAGCTTCTGTAGCTACATATGTAAACAGTGAAAGAGAAAAAAAAGATATGGAAGTTATACTTCTTGATAACGGTGATATTTTGCAAGGTCAACCATTAGTATATTATTCAAATTTTGAAAATCCTGATACAACGCATATATGTGCAGCAGCAATGAACTATATGAAATATGATGCAGCAACAATTGGTAATCATGATATTGAAGCCGGGCATGGAGTCTATGATAAAATAGCAAAGGAGTTTCATTTTCCATGGATGGCAGCAAATGCCGTAGATACAAAAACAGGTTCCCCATATTTTAAACCCTATACGATAATCGATAAAAATGGTTTTAAAATTGCAATATTAGGACTTATTACTCCTGCAATTCCGCAGTGGCTTCCTGAGAACATTTGGAAAGGAATGGAATTTGAAGATATGCTGGAATCTGCAAAAAAGTGGTTAGCAATTATCAACAAAAATGAAAAACCGGACATTCTTGTTGGATTGTTTCATACAGGAATTGATTATACCTATAATAATGAGACGGATACAACCTATAAAAATGAAAACGCTGCCAAATTAATTGCACAAAAAATACCTGGTTTTGATATAATCTTTGCCGGACATGATCATCAAAAATTCAATGAAATGATTTTGAATCCTGTTGGTAACGAAGTACTTTTGATCGATCCGGCTAGTAGTGCGCAAGCCATTGCTGTTGCCGATATTCAACTGAAATGGAATGAGCAAACTAAAACCTATACAAAAACCAAAACCGGTCAATTGATTGAAACAGAAAATTATGCACCGGATACGATTATGCTGAAGTATCTCGAACCTTATCAAGTTAAAGCATCGACCTATATTAATCGTGTAATCGGAGTAAACAAAAAAACAATTTCAGCAAGAGAATCCCTTTTTGGAAATTCAGCTTTTATTGATTTTATACAACAAATTCAAATGGAAATAAGTGGTGCCGAAATTTCATTTGCAGCTCCGCTAAACTTTGATTTTGAAATTAAAGAAGGTCAAATAAGCGTACGTGATATGTTTAAACTCTATCGATTTGAGAACTTATTATACAGCATGGTTCTGAGTGGCAAGGAAATAAAAAATTATCTTGAATTTTCTTATGGTTTATGGTTTAATCAAATGGCTTCAGAAAATGATCCTTTGCTTAAATACCATAAAAAAGAAAATGGAAAAATAATGCTTGACAATCCTTTTTATAATTTTTCTTCAGCAGCTGGAATCATATATACAGTTGATGTTTCAAAACCTGTGGGGAAAAGAGTTCAAATTATAAGTCTTTCGAATGGGAAAAAATTTAAATTGGATACGAAATATAAGGTTGCTATAAATTCATATACAGGAAATGGCGGTGGAGGTCTTTTAACAACCGGTGCAGGCATTAATAAAGAATTGCTTGCAAACCGAATTGTTTTCTCTACCGAAAAAGATTTGAGATTTTATATGATGAAATACATAGAAAAAAAAGGTGTCATTGAAATTAAAAAAACCGATAATTGGAAAGTAATACCTGAAGATTGGTGGAAAAAAGCCAAAGAAAGTGATTATCGACTTCTATTTCCCAAATATTGAAATTCAATATGCAAAAGTTTGCAAGAATTTAGTGGATGAAGATATTAATAATGAAAAAGCCCTTTCCGGGCTTTATTCATTTTATTTTGATGCATGTATTGCAATTAGTTCGAACGGAACATCGATTAAATCATCGTATTCTTCACCAGCTTCTTCAAGTGCTTCATCATCATCTGGATAATACCACTTTACAAGTATATCTTTACCTGTTTCGTAAATATTTTCGAGTTTTTGCATAATTATAAAAAGCACTTTCGACGATGCAGTATTGTAATATTGCAAACGAAATTCAAATACAGTTTTATCTAATGCTATTTCTTTATAATCATCCAGCCAATCTAAAATGGGTTGATAATACTCTACAACATTTTCAGGACAAGATTTTCCCGAGATCTCAAATTTATTGTTATCAACATCCAGTGTAACGCCTGGTTTTAAACCATCTGGTTTATAATGGATTATTCTCATCTTTATTTATTTCAGAATCTATAATAATTTTATTTTCAATTGCAAAGATAATTAATCAAATGCGGCAAAGCAATCCTGAATCAAAAATAAATCCAAAATTTGATAAATCAATATAAAAGAATCAGGAAAATAGGAATAGTTTGGATAAAGTCGATTGTTTGTTATGAAAGAAATAAATTTGTTAATATTGGAACAAAGAACTCTATTTAACTATTTATCTGTATATTAAGATATTTCATTAGCCGTTGCTTCAATTCATCTTGATTTAATGGTTTTGTTAAATAGTCATCAAATATCCCACTATATTTTTGGATTTCATGCTCTAAAGCATAAGCTGATTGTGCAATTATTGGCAAAGTCGGTCTAAATTCCTTTATCATTTGTGCTGCCATGTTTCCATCCAATATTGGCATTTTGATATCCATTAAAATCAAATTGATATTCGGATTTGATTTACAAATTTCAACAGCTTCTTTTCCGTTTTTTGCATGAATCAATTTCAAATCCATATCTATTAAAATTTCTTCAACAAATAGAAAATTAAATTCTTCATCTTCAGCGACTAATACTGTTAAAAAGTTTTCTTTTTGTTGGGTATGCAACTTATTTTTTTCAATTTCATTAACTGGTTTATACGGAATTGTAAAATTAAATGTAGAACCTTTTTCAGGCACTGATTCAACCCAAATTTCACCACCTAATAATTCTACAAATCCTTTCGAAATTGATAAACCCAACCCATTTCCACCGTATTTTCTGGTAATTGACAAGTCAGCCTGGTGAAAACATTCAAAAATTTTTTCACGCTGGTCAAATGGAATTCCAATTCCTGTGTCTTTTACGTAAAATTGTAATTGCAGAGAGGCAATATTTTGCATCTCTACCAATGTGTAACCAAATTCAATAGATCCGCAGTGCGTAAATTTTAAAGCATTAGTCAGTAAATTTGTCAAAATTTTGATAATTTTTGCTCTATCGGTATAAATTTCTGATTGTTTGTCGGTTAAGTGCTGTTTAGCGTATATTGAAATATTTTGATTGCTGGCTTGATTTTTAAATATTGAAAGTAAATCAATAATAATGTCATTTATACAAACTTTGTCAATATTTGTATTTTCTTGTTTTGTTTCTATTGATGAAATAGTCAGAATATCCGTTACAATTGAAAGCAATTGATTTGTACTGTTTATGATGATAGTTGTAAAACTTTTCCGCTTTTCGGTTGATAATGCAGGCTTTTCAAGCATTTTTGAGAACCCGATAATAGAGTTCATTGGTGTTCGGACCTCATGCGACATGTTTTGCAAAAATGCTGTTTTTAACCGATCGCTTTCCTCTGCTTTTTCTTTAGCAATTTTTAAATTATATTCATAAACTTTTCTTTCGGTTATATCCCTAATAATAGCAATAGTGAATTTTTCATTATTCAAGTTATAATTACCAACATTTATTTCAAAAGGAAATTCTTTTCCATCTTTCTTTAATCCAATTGTTTCGTAGCAATTTGGTATATTTTCGCCTTTTTCTCTTTTTTTATATATTCCGTTATTTTTTTTCTCTCAGATGACGCAATTTGTTCTAATATAGATTTCCCGATTAAATCCTCTTCGACATTATATCCAAATAATTTCACATAAGCCAAATTGGAAAAAACATTAATCCCTTGTTTTGACACACCAATTGCATCTTGTGAATTTTCAAAGACAGCTTTTAATTTTGTTTCACTTTCTTCAATTTTTTCCTTGGCGTGTATTAGTTCAAGTTCCGCTAATTTTCTTTCAGTAATATCCTGCAAATTATGAAGAAAATATAAAGGCTCATTTTTCTTGTTTTTTATAATCGTTGCATTCAATAAACTGTAAATAATTTGTCCATTTTTATGAATTAGTTTTTTTTCTAATTGAAATGATGGAATTAATCCATCACCTAATTTCTTTTGTAATTTAAGGTTCTCTTTTATTGTATCTGCATGTGTAACATCAATTAATGTTTTTCCTACTAATTCATCCTCATGATATCCCAACATTGAACAATAGGCTTTATTGGAAGCAATAATCTTATAGTCCAATGAAATAACAACAATTCCCACACTTGTATTTTCATACATTAACCTAAATTTCAACTCGCTTTCTTCTGCCTGCTGCTTTGCAATTAGTAATTCTTTATTCATTTTTTTTACTGCACGGCTTTCAGCAATTTCAATCTCCTGTTCTTTTAGTTTTTGAGTCAATTTAACAAAATCAATGTGTGTATTTACTCTTGCAACCAACTCTTCTTTTTGAAACGGCTTGGTAATATAATCTACAGCACCAAGTTTCAAGCCTTCAACTTTATTATCAACTTCATTGGCAGAAGAAAGAAAAATTATAGGAATATGGCTCAAATTATCATTAGCTTTTATCTTTCGGCAAACTTCTAATCCATCAATTCCAGGCATTCGCACATCCAGAAGTATTAAGTCAGGCTGACGTTTTTCCACTACAACCAATGCAAGTTCCCCACTATCGGCAGAATAAGTAGTGTACCCTTCTTCGTTTAATAGATTGGTCAACATCGCCAACGTTTCATGGGTATCATCAACTACTAGTATTTTGCCTTTACAACTCATTTATTAGCTTTGATTAATAAATATTTGTTTTAAAATACGAAATATCTCAGTTATTTTGAAATTCGAAACATAATAATGAAGTATATTTCCTAACTCTTTGTTTTTCAACGATATTCGTTCTACTAATTCATAAAGTTTAACATTATCCAAATTTTCAGTATATTCTTTGAGTTCCAATAAAACATGATCATCTAATCTTTTGAGCATCTCCGCAGTTAAAGGAATATTTCCTTGTTCTTTTGAATCTATATTATTATAATACAAATATTTAACTTCTAAATGTTTTTGCAAACTTCCATAAATGTCATTAAAATGATATGGTTTTTTTATAAAATCGTCCATCCCTGAAGATAATATATTTTGAATTTCGTCTTCGAATACATGGGCTGAAATGCCTATGATTTTCACTTTTTTACCGTTTTCTGACTGTCTGATGTTTTTGGTTGCTTCCAAGCCATCCATAATGGGCATACGGATATCCATGAATATGAGATTTGGTTTAAAGGTTTTAAATGCTTCGATACCATCAGCTCCGTTTTCGGCAACCTTCACTTTTAAACCGACGTTTTCAAGGATTCGTTGCAACAACAACCAGTTTTCGAGCTGGTCTTCAACAATCAGAATTTTATATTCCGGCTCACCCAGGGCAAGTGATTTGATTAATTGATAATTTCTTTGTTTAATTTCGGTGTTATTGATTTGCAGATAAGGTATTTGCACCGTAAATTTGGAACCGATACCAAGCTTGCTCTGAACCTCAATAATTCCGCCAAGCAATTCAGTAAATTGACGACAAATAGTAAGTCCAAGCCCTGTTCCTTTAGTTAATGAAATGTTTCCAACCTGAACAAAAGGCTCGAATATCCTATCTATTTCATTTGCCGAAATTCCAATTCCAGTGTCAATGACTTCTATTTTCAATAAATCAGAAACAGTTTGCTTATTTTCAAAAGCACTGACATTCAATTCAATGTTTCCAAATTCGGTAAATTTTATCGCATTACCCAATAAATTAATAAGTATCTGTTTTAATTTAAGTTCATCGCTCAAGATATAAGAAGGTAGTTCTTTAGAAAGTGAAGTTTTCAGAAACAGACCTTTTGCTTCAGCCCGTTGGCTTATTATCTGGGTAATATCATTCAATGTGTTGTTCAAATTAAATGAAGATATGTCAATTTTAATCTGTCCTGCTTCAATTTTAGAAATATCCAGCACATTATTTATTAAATTTAAAAGATGCTCTCCACTCCGGTTTATTATTTCCAAATTTTTCTTTTCTTCTTCTGGAATTTTTGAATTTAGCTGCATTAACTCAGTAAATCCAAGTATTGCGTTTAATGGAGTTCTAAGTTCGTGGCTCATATTGGCAAGAAAAATACTTTTCGACCTGTTGGCCAATTCTGCCTGTTCCTTTGCTTTATCAGCTTTTTTACGTTGTCGGCTTGAATAGTCCGAAATTGCAGAAATAATAATACAATTAAATAAAAAAACACTCAAACTTATCCAGTCGGCAGTGGAGTTAATAAAAGGCGAAGTTGAAAAAAATTGCCATCCATAGACAGCTATCAATACTGTTAAAATTGCCGAAAGCAAACCTGTTAAAAACTCACCAAAGAGTGCGGCGGCAATAACTGCAGGATAATATGTTATCCACACCACTTTATTTTCGAGCGAGCCTAACAAAAACTTTCGCAACAAAGATGCTACAACAACAGCTATTATGGCAATAAAAAACTGTTGCAGTATATTTTTAAGTGATATCTTCTTTATGGCTATTGTCATTCCTTTTCAAACCTGGTCTAATGGCCTTGAAGTTTAATGTATTTGCCCTCAATAGTAAATGTAACAAAGATTTTTGAATAACTGAAATTATTGAAGATTTGAAGGTAATATATTTTTAGATTTTTAAAATCTGGAAAGAAAGCAACAAAAATAGAATGAAGTTGGGAAAAAGCATATTTTTTTACAAAACTCAGTATGGAGTAATTTATGCTCGGTCAATTTTATTGAGTGTAAAAAAGAAAGAGCTACCTTTACCAAGTGTGCTTTCCACCCAAATTTCACCACCATTTTTCTCAACAAATTCTTTGCAAAGAACCAATCCCAGACCGGTTCCTTTACTTTTGGCCGAGTCAATATTAGATTTTGAAAATCCTTTAAAAATTGAATCAATATTTTCAACAGAAATTCCAATGCCTTGATCTTTTATCTCAATTTGGCAAAATGGATCTTTATCTTTAAGGGATACCTCAATTTCTGAGTTTTCATCTGAAAATTTGATGGCATTATTTAATAAATTTCTAATAATGCTGTTCAGCATATTTTCATCTGCATTAACAAACATGACTCCGTAGATAGGATATATAATAGAAATATTCTTTTTCTCGGCATTGATTTTAAGAAGTTCTATATTGCTTTGGATCAATTCATCGATATCAATTGATATTTGTTTAAATTTTATTTGTTGGGTCTGTGTGAGTGCCCATTGAAGTAAGTTTTCAAGTAAGTCATACAACCTTTTTGCGCCGTGCCTTATTTCCTTGATATAGCCCCTTCTTTCTTTTTCATCTATTTCGTTATAATCATCGTCTAACAATTCGGTTAACGATAACAATGGATTAAAAGGATTCCGCAAATCATGAGCTATAATTGAAAAAAATTTATCTTTTGTATCATTTAAAACTTTCAGGTTTTTTTCAGATATCAATAATTTCACATTTGCCTGCTCCAATTCATGATTTTTAGACGCTAAAAGTTTATTCGTCCGCAATTTAACCAGAAAACTATAAATTGAAATAATTATCAATAAAGCCAAAATACTGATAATAAAGAAGAAACCTCTAGTTTCCCAAAATGGAGGTCGGACTAAAATCGAAATGGCGAGTCCTTCTTCATTTAAAATTTTGTCGTCGTTTGTACCGCGAATTCTCAATATGTATTTTCCTGGCTTTAAGTTGGTAACCATGATGGTTCTTTTGTTACCATAATCAATCCAATTATTATTGATTCCTTCTATTTTATATTGAAAATAATTCTCTTCAGGATTAGTATAATCAAGCGCCGCAAATTCTATCGAAAAAATATTTTTGTCATAATCCAGAACAAATTCATTGTTTTTTGAGTTGTCTTCCGAAATGAATAAATCTTCGGTAAACCATTGATTATCTTTTAATAATGAGAATTTAGTAATTACTATTTGAGGTTTAATCTGGTTTAATTTTATTTCGTCCGGATGAAAATATACCAATCCTGCGTTTGTGCCAAAATACATCCATCCATTTTCATCCTGATAAGCAGATCGCCAGTTAAAACCATCGGATAACAATCCATCGTTCACATTAAAATTTGTAAACTTTTCATTTACAGCGTCAAACTTGGACAGTCCTTTAGATGTGCTTATCCAAAGATTTCCTGAATAATCTTCAAGAATGGCCATTACCTCATTACTGGCTAATCCATCTTTCATGAAATAACGTTTAAAAGAGGTTCCATCTTTTTCCAATCTGTTTAATCCACCACCGGCAGTACCTATCCATAGGGTACCAAGATGATCTTCGAAAATGGTGTGTATACAATTGCTACTAATTGTTCCAATGTTATTTATCTCATTTACAAAAGATTTTATCTGACCAGTTTTGATATTTAAACTATTCAAACCCATTGAATAAGTACCTATCCATATTTTTCCCTGATGATCCTGATAAATAGATGTTATATAATTATCGCTAATTGAATTATAACTGTTAAAGTTCTTTTTGTATGTAATAAAATAAGGAGGTTTATTAGCGCAAGTATCAATCATTTTATTTAAACCATCACGGGTTCCAATCCATAAAAAACCATCCTTGTCATACATCATTGCATTTATCTGGTTATTACAGATTTCCGTTGAATCCATACCTCTCATATATTTGTTAATCTTAAATTGGTTTTTAACCAATTCCAAAGAATTAAGGCCCCCAGTATGCATCCCAAGCCATATTTTATCTTTACCGGAACATAATGACCAAATCTGGTCGTCTGAAAGCGTGTTGCTATTATTCAATTTCTGCTGATAGCATCTTAGCGTGAAATTTTTATTATTAAATATGCAAATACCTCCACCATCAGTACCTATCCAAATATTTCCGGTCGAATCACCTGTTAAAGCCGTTACACTTGGGTGTGATAAACTTTTATTATTATTGGGACCGTATCGGAGACTATAAAACTTTTTACGTTTCAAATCTAATTTGTTAACGCCTCCACCTTTGGTAGCTATCCATAATATTTTTGAACGGTCTTCGAAAATTGTCCAAACCCTGTTGTTACTTAGACTGTATTTATCGAGTATATCATAAAAATAGGTAATAAAGTGTTTGTTCTTACGATCGTAAAAGTTCAGGCCATTTTCAGTGCCAATCCAAATATCACCGTTTGAATCTTCAAAAACTTTATTTACATATTCATCACTAATGGAGTATGGATTAGAAATGTCGTATTTAAATTGCTTGAGTTGTTTTCTATCTTTATCAAAAGTATATAACCCATCGGAAGTGCCAATCCATAGCAATTCATTTTTATCGATCAAAAGCGATCTGATTGAAATTTCTCTTGCTTGATCATAACTCTCAAAACCAAGAATATAATGTGTTATTTTATTTGTTTTTAGATTGAAGTAATCTAGGCTTTTATTTGTTCCAACCCAAAGATTCTTATCCTTATCAATAACTAATGCATCAACATCATTTGACGAAATTGTATTTGTATCTTTATCATTATATAAATATCTTTCAAATTCGCCAGTTTTTACGTTTAAATAATTTATTCCACCGCCTGATGTAGCTATCCAAAGGTTACCTTTTTCATCTTCGATTAGGCAACGTATATTATTGCTGCTTATACTGGAAGGTTCATCTTCACTATTAACAAAATGAGTAAACTCATTTTTTAATGGATCAAATCGATCCAATCCTCCATAATGAGTCCCAAACCACAAATATCCTTGCTTATCTTCAAGGATTTCACCAAAATTATTTGAAATAAGTGAATTTAAATTGGTAGGATCGTTAAAATATTGTTTAAATGAAAAGCCATCGTATCTGTTTAATCCATCCTGAGTGCCAAACCACATAAATCCATAGCGATCCTGAAAAATAGCATACACATTATCGTGCGATAATCCATCCCTCCTAGTCAAATTATCAAACCTCACGTCTATTTGAGAAATAGCGTTATTGGTTTGCAGGAATATAGTAAAACCTAAGAATAATATGTAAACAATGCTTTTGTACATTTATTTTTTAATCATTTATGCAAAGATCGTAATAAATAATTGTGTTTAATGAATATCGCCAATTCATTAACACATTCTATCCATTGATTTTAATTCCCATTACCAATATGTCATCAATTTGCTTTTCGTGTCCTTTCCATTTTTGCAAAGCTTTATTGAGCTCCATACTTTGCTGTTCCATGCTTTGAGATGAAACCGAAATAAGCAATTGTTTGAATTTGCTATACAAAAATTTCAAACGCCTGTCACCTCCAAATTGATCAGCATATCCATCCGAAAACATATACAAAACATCATTTTCTTTCAGATCAAAAGATTTAAGATTATACTTTTGAACTTGTCCATGAGAAATACCTATCGGATTTTTATCCGGTTTAATTTCAATTAAAATTTTTCCATCAGATTTTTCAATTGTAAAATCATGTGTTTTATTTGATTTTATTATATCTTCAATTTCTTTATCCGATTCGGATGAGCGAACAATATAAATAGGATTGTAAGCTCCTGCATATTTTAATTTTCTGTTTTCATAATCAATCAAACAAACAGACAAGTCTATTCCATCTTTGGATTTGCCTGTTTGGTTGGTTTGGTGAAGTGCACTTACCACATTGGCTTTTAAATTATCAAGAATTTCTGACGGGGTGGTTATTCCTTTTTTTAAAATAATTTCATTTAACAGAGTAATACCCAACATACTCATGAATGCTCCGGGAACACCATGCCCTGTGCAATCAGCAGCAACTACGATTACCTTTTTCTTTTTTATTTGATGTGCCCAATAAAAATCACCACTTACAATATCGCGAGGCAAAAAATAAATAAAATGATCCCCTAATATATTCTTCATATATTCTAGTGGAGGAAGTACCGCTGATTGAATATTTCCTGCATATTCGATACTATCAGTAATTGCCTTTTTTTGTTGAATTATAAAATCACGTTGCTCTATTACATAATCTCTTTGCCTCTCAATTTCATCTCGTTGACTTTCCATTTCATCGCGTTGAGCTTCAATTTCTTCCTTTTGTGAAACAACTTCAGCTGTTCGCTCCTTTACTTTTTGATCCAACTCGGCATTCATTTTATCGATATGTGAAACATACTCATGCAGTTTTCCTGTCATGATATTGTAGTTTTCAGATAGCTCACCCAACTCATCGTTTGTTCTTACTAAACTGTAATTTTGCAATTGCCCGCCAGTTGTTTTTTGCATATTTTGCAATAATTCCCTAACTGGGCTGATTATATCAGAATTTGTCCACCTTACAAAAGAAATTAAATAAATAATAGTGACAAATATTCCGGATGCGATACCTACAAACATTAAAAAGCTATCAATTACATTGATATAATGAAGATTCTTGCCTTGTGCAAATGCTTGTAAATCGTCATTACTCACAAGTTTTGCATATTCCCCAAATATCACTTTGTATTCACCAATTGTTGGTTTATATAATCCTATATCATCAAGCGAAGTCATGCTCATAAAAATATAGGCAACAACAATGCTCAAAGGCATTAAACTAGTAAGAAAGCTGGATAATACAAGCCTATGGCTAATTTTGCCACCTTTAGACTTGTAAATATTTTTCCGTAATTCTTCTGGCGAAAAAATATGATGCAGATAGATAATCTGCATTTTATGTTTTTGATAAAAATAAGTATATGCTATAGTAAGCAAACTTGCCAATAAAAAAATTGCCCAATATTCTATAAAAATTTGCCTGCGAAAACTTTCCTCGAAAACATTATTTATAAACAGTTTGTTTACTAAATTAATATTCTGGGCAATAAATGGTATCGAAATAATAGCAGCGGTAATAATTGGAGAATAGAGGATTGTCTTTCTACAAAACCGAACAATTATAACTGGTATTGAGGCACCTTTCCTTTTTCTCCTAAAATAGATTTTGTATGGAAGTGAAAACAAAAATCCCAGCAACAATGAAATTAAAAAACAATCGAAAAACAATTCTTCACCTTGCCCAAAGTATCCTTTATTATTATTCTGATCAAGGCTGAAATTCAAACCATGCGGTTTTTTATGCAAAGAGTCAGACTCTGAATTTCCAGTTTTATTAACAAGAGTATCAATTTGTATGACTTTATTATCAGTTAATGTATCTATAACAATTGACCTTATACTGTCTTTCCCTGAAAAAACAAAATCCTTCATGTTCATCTTTAGCAATTTGGGGCTATTGGTAACAGTTAACATTCCGATCATAGGAGAAATCAGCATGTAATAAAGGATAATAGGAATGATCAATATTCTAATACCTCTGTATTTTGGAACTTTTTGCATCCTAATTGAATTTGAAAGCTTACTAAATGAATTTCAACTCTATTATACAAAAGTATAATAATCACATATAAATAAGAATGTTCTAGTCTGTTTTATCATTATAAAACATATACTTGTCAAATAATTAAAAACAATTTGATTTCTTGAATTAATTGATTCTTTTTTCGAGAGACCAAATATACAATGATTTTATTTATCTTTTTTATTTTGAAAACATTGAACTTATGTTTGAAAACATCGTTTTGTCAAATAAATAATTGACTGTTCTATGTGAAATTTGAAAATAAATTTTGAAAATGTTCATTTTGGAGATTTGATTTTTAAAATTTACTTTGCACAAGTATTTTTTTTATAGAGTTGAAGTTAGAACATAATTGACTCTATTCAATTCAAAACTAACAATTCATAATTTAAGTTGTTTATGCAATATTCTATAATTATTAAAATTGTATAGTTCTATTTTTTACATCTATTTTAAATTCAATTAATGGTTTACCTGATTTTCAGTATTATTTCGAGCAGTTTAATTTACATTACTTTTAAATTTGCAGCACATTTCAATGTCAAAATATTTCCAATCATTGTTTTAAATTATATCACAGCTGCAATAATTGGCTATCTCATAGGTAATCAGCATTACAGCGTAAATTATATTTTGGATGCCCGATGGTTTTATACTTCAATTATTTTAGGTGTACTCTTTATCATCATGTTTTACGTTATCGGTCTATCTACCAAAAGTGCCGGAATTACATTGACCAGTATAAGTACAAAAATGTCAGTTGTTTTTCCCATACTGTTTTCCATTTTTTATTATAGCGAAACAATCAATGTATTTAAAATTACTGGTATTTTATTGGCAATTCTTTCAATTTTTCTTTCATCACTTAAAGGCGAAAACTCACATTTAAAAACTGGCAAACTGCTTTTTCCAATGTTGCTTTTTTTTGGGATGGGAATTGTAGATTCATTGGTAAAGTTTAACCAGGAAGAATATTTACAGAATAAAGGAATTAATGAATCATCGACCATTTGCTTTGCAGTGGCATCAATTATTGGCATTATTGTTTATTTTTATACGAATAAAAAGGACTCATTTAAAATTAGATGGAATACCCTTATTGTTGGAATTATCCTTGGAATGGCTAATTTCGGCTCTCTTTACTTTTTAATTTCAGCTTTGAATTCCAAATTTACCGACAGTTCCATTATTTTTGCCATTAATAATACCATTATCATTGTGTTTACGGCCTTAGCAGGTAAATTTATATTTAAAGAAAAATTAATTCTGATTAACTGGTTAGGTATTTTAATTTCTATTATTGCAATTGTCTCGCTTTCATTATAGATTCATTATCAATGGCAGATCAATACAAAACAATAAAGGAATATACTGAAGGTAGCTTTAAAGACAGAGGCAGCCGTTTTCTTTCATTTGCCTTTCCTGTTGATAATGAATTGGAAGTAAACAAACACAGAGCAGATCTAAGAAAAAAGTATTTTGATGCAAAACATCACGTTTATGCCTTTCACCTGGGGGTCGACAATCCATTTTTCAGATCCAGTGATGATGGAGAGCCTTCAAATTCGTCAGGACCACCGGTATTAGGCCAAATTCGTTCCTTTGGACTTACTAATATTTTAATTGTTGTTGTAAGATATTTTGGTGGCACTAAATTAGGAGTTCCTGGATTAATAAATGCATACAAATCTGCGGCTTTTGATGCAATATCCAATGCACAAATTATTACTAAAAATATTGAATTTCAACTTATTGTTGAGTTTCAATACAATGAAATGAATCATGTTATGCGTCTGTTAAAAAATGAAGGTGTTCGGATTATTTCTCAGAATTTCGAATCGAATTGTACTATCCAAATCCATGTTACTAAACTGGTTTATGATAAACTGGTTGAAAATTTATTGAAAATAAAATCACTTCTAATTATTCCCTAAATCCCAAATTGATTTTTTTCAAACAATATAGAACGCTGAATTTATGCAACTTAGCAATAATATATACATGTACTATGTTTGTAATTATTGCTCAAAAATGAAAGAAATTTCAAGCATTTTAAAGAAAATTAGCTTATCTTTGCTAAAATTATCCAGATGACCAAGTGCATTCCAGATTATAATAATCAAAATCAATCAAAGCAAAGCCTTTTAAGCTTTGCTTTTTTTATATATATCCCTGTTAATCATTATAAATTAAGTTAAATGAAAAATAGAAGTTTAGTGTCGATTGAGGATTACTCAAAAGAGGAAATTCTAAGGATTTTAGAACTTTCGGAATATTTTGAAAACAACCAGAATCAAAAATTGCTTGAGAACAAAGTGGTTGCTATGCTTTTTTATGAGCCATCAACCCGCACACGTTTAAGTTTTGAAAGCGCAGTAAATAGATTAGGCGGCAGGGTTATCGGTTTTAGCGATGCTGGAAGCTCAAGTGTATCTAAAGGAGAATCGTTGAAAGATACCATTCAAACTGTGAGCAAATATTCAGATCTAATTGTGATGCGCCATCCACTGGAAGGTGCCGCCAGATTTGCAAGCGAAGTATCGGATGTTCCGGTGATTAATGCAGGAGATGGCGCCAATCAGCATCCAACACAAACCTTGCTAGATTTATACTCAATTTTAAAAACCCAAGGTACTTTAAACGATCTAAATATATTTTTAGTGGGAGATTTAAAATATGGCCGCACCGTTCATTCATTACTTATAGCCTTGTCACATTTTAATCCTGTTTTTAATTTTATCGCTCATCCTAGGCTTCAAATTCCAAATGAATATAAAATTTATTTGAATGAATTGGGAATTAAGTACTACGAACATACCGAATTTTCAAGTATCATTTCAAAAGCTGACATTATATACATGACCAGGGTTCAACGCGAAAGATTTACTGATCCTGTAGAATATGAAAAAATTAAAGATGTGTATGTTCTTAAAAATTCCATGCTTGATAACACCAAGCCAAATATGAGAATTCTTCATCCATTGCCAAGGGTAAACGAAATTGATATAGATGTTGATGATAACCCTAAAGCTTATTATTTTACTCAGGCTAAAAATGGAGTCTATACCAGGCAGGCTATTATTGCCAGCATCTTAGAATTAAATTAGTGCAATTAAATAAACACAATTCAGTTAAGGCTTTCAATTCATATTGAGATTGAGCCTGAAACAATAAAATATATCAGATGAAAGAAGAAAAAACATTACAGGTAAATGCAATTAAAGATGGTACTGTAATAGACCATATTCCAGCAAAAAATCTTTTTAAGGTAATCAAAGTATTAAACCTTGGAACACTTATAGATACTGTTACTTTTGGGTCGAACCTTGAAAGTAAAAAACTTGGAAAAAAAGCAATTATCAAAATGAGCAATAAGTATTTTGATGATGAAGAAATCAACAAATTAATTTTAGTTGCTCCCCAGGCTAGATTGAATATAATAAAAGACTACCAGGTAGTTGAAAAAAAGCAAGTTAAGGTTCCTGAAACTATTTTAGGAATAGCTAAATGTGTAAATCCAAAATGTATAACCAATAATGAAAATGTACTCACTAAATTCAAAGTGATGTATAATAAAAGTGTTGATTTAAAATGCTTGTATTGCGAAAAAATCACTGATCAGGATCACATTGTAATCAATAGCTAACTTTAATTTAAAATTAAAACTGCATAATTCAGATATCCAGAATTATGCAGTTTTAATTATCGGCAAACCAGACTTATTCATTTTTCACAATTTCGTTCTTGTCGAGACCAAATTCATAGTCAAGAATTTTATAATTTGAACCTCTTTTTATAAAATCAATATGTTCATAAATAGTTCCCTTCGAATTATTAACTGTATAGTCAAGTTTGGTAATGCTTTTTCCATCAATAGTTTCTGTATGAAATCCTGTATTTGCATATGAAACAAGATTGCCCCATTGTTCTGTATGCGAATTTAAGATTTGAATCCAAGCATCTTTGGGGTGTGCTTTTAATGCTTCTGTATCCAGTAATTTTAAGATATTCTCATAATCTCCGTTTTTCAAACAAGCATAAAATTGATCGCCTTGTTCTCCTGAGCGTGAAACTGAACTGAAGAAGAATCCTGAGATTACCATTCCACCTATAATTGCAATAACTAATAAATAAACTCGTCTCATAACTTATAGTATTTATAAATTAATAGGTTAAGTTAGAAAAAAATGCCCAATAAATCAACTAAACTTGGCTGATGAATAAGATTTTTTGACAAATAAAGTATTTCAGTTGTCGAAATTCTAATTTTAATGTCCTTTAATTATTTATACGGAAGGATCATCATTATGTTTCACCATTTATATAAAATCTTTACTAAATTTGAAATCTCAAATTCCAAAGACTTAATAGTTACAAAATGAAAAAAATAAACACTCACAGAACTCCTATATATCGTGAATCTGGTTTTTATCTTGAAAGTTCAGAACAAACACTTCTGGCATTTAAATCTGAATCGGAAAATCCACACGAACCAGAAAAATATATATATTCCAGATATAGAAATCCAACTGTTGTAGCTGTTGAGCAACAAATGATGAAAATAGAAGATTCTGAATGGTCACTTTTGACCGAAAGTGGAATGGCTGCAATTGATATTGCACTGTCCATCTTTCAGGAGGCAGATGATAAAAGGCCATGGTTGTTCTTTACCGAAATATATGGAGGAACCAATAGTTATATCGATTCGATTCTGATTAAAAGGCGAGGAGTGAATACAATTCGTTTTGCTTCTGGAGCTGATAACTATGTTCTGGAAGAATTTATTGAAATTATTGAGCTTAAAAAACCAAAACTTATCTATTTCGAAGCGGTTTCTAATCCTATGCTGATTGTGACTGATGTTTTATCTTTTATAAATGAAGCAAAAAAAAGGAATATTATTGTAATTATCGATAATACTTTTGCAACTCCTTATTTATGGAAACCTTTAGCTGATGGTGCTGATTTGGTAATCCACAGTGCAACCAAATATTTATCGGGCCACGGAAATATTTCTGCAGGAGTAATTAGTGGCAATGATAAAGTTTTGATGCAAAAAGCAATTGAATACCGCAAATGGGTCGGTCACATGCTAAGTCCCGATGATGCTTATCGTTTGGGCACTCAAATGCAAACCTTTGAATTACGGTTTGGAAAACAAATCGAAAATGCATTTCATTTGGCAGAATTTCTTGAAAATCACTACAATGTTGAAAAAGTATTTTATCCCGGTTTGGAATCGCATGCAAGCCACAATTTTGCAAATAAAATTTTCAATAAAAAAGGCTATGGTGCTATGATTACATTTCAGTTGGCAGGCGATACGGACAATATCAAAAGAGAAAGAAGTAAAACTTTTATTGAAAAATTCTCCAGATATTTTTATCTAATTCCGAGCCTTGGCGATACAGAAACTATTTTTATGCCTGTAGATGCAGTTTGGGGCGATAAATATCCTTATCCCGGAACAATTCGTTTATCAATTGGCATTGAAAATTATGAACATATAGAAAATGCAATAAACTTTGCACTAGATTTTTAACTTCTAAAATTTAGTTCTATCCAGTAAAACCAACGCCTGCAAATTTAACTTTCATCGGATTAACGCACATCACAGGTACTTTTGAACTATTTGCAATAATTTTCTGTTCATCTGCACCAAGCACGTAATCCTGTATATTTATGTTCTTGGTAGTTAATATTATTACCATATCTGGACGCTCATCGGCTATAAATTTTAGTGTAGATTCGCTAAAACTATCTGTACCGGCAACTATTCTAACTTCATAATCGATGTTATATTTCTTAAAATAACTTTTTACATAATTCAAATTGGTTTTTAGGTTGTGTTCGAATTGCTCATTGATCACCTTTTCTGGCATTGTTAAAAAGAATTTCATTTTGTAATGCCTTGCAAGAAGCCTTGCCTGTTTTAATTTCTGCTTATTTTCTCTTGTATGGTCAATAGGGAATACCACGTTTTTAATACTTGGGCCTAGCGGTGGTTCCTGAACTACTATAAACGGTGTATTGGTACCCGCAATAACTTTTAATGCTAAACTACCAGTGAATTTCTGAACTCCTTTAACACCATGTGTGCCCATTATCACAAATTTAGCATGCCTTTCGTTTGCAATTTGAGTAATAGTTTTAAAAATATTTCCAGTCTCAACTACTACAATGGGCAATATTTGATATTTAGCAAATGTCTCTTCTGCTATTTTTTTTAAATCGATGCTTGCTTTTTCAATATCTTTGTCACTTTTGGTGATATGTAACAGATGCACTTTTCCTCCCATAGTTTTGGATATCTGTACGGCATGATCAATTGCAAATTGGGCAACCGTTGAAAAATCCCAAGGTATTAAAATTGGTTTTTCAGATTCCGGAACAGCATCTTCTTCCTCTTCTTCAGGTGCTTCAATAATTTCTATGTTTTCATTTAATTGTTCTTCAACAACCTGTTGTTCAATAAGTTGTTTGTATTTTTTTTGACTATTTAAATATTCTTTATAAAAAACTTCAACCTGATCTGTTTTTTTCTTTAGCTCCTTTAATATTTCAGGTTCTGATTCCATCCCAATTTCAACCCAAGTTTCTAATTTTCCCTCAGCCTTTTTGTCACTTACGTTTTTATAATAATCTAGAAATGCTTTTGCAGATAAATCATGCTTTGGAATTACACGAAGTTTAACAAAATCAATATAAATACCTAGTGGAAGTTTTGCTGCCTGAATGGTTTCATCATATTTCCACAGAATACAATTTTTAAGCGTATTCATTACTGATTCAGGACTTATTTTGAATTGCATCTTTTTGAGATTTTGTGAGTTACTGCAAATATACAATTTTAATAAGATAATTCCATGATATTTGACTGCTTTTTAATAGCAGCTGTTAAAAAAACAACTGATAAATAAAATGGCCTATTTTTGAAGAAGAATACTAGTCAATACTTAGAATACCTTAAACAATTATGCAGATATTTCTGGATTTATCGGAATAAATAGTAAGAGAACAACTTATTTTAAGTTTCTTATCAAAACCTTTCTGTATGTTGCCCTGATAAATTGATCATCAAAACGTCTTTTAAAAGGAATAAAATGATGTTTATCAATATATTGAACTGTTTGTGCCATTGCATTGAATCCACATCCTGTAAATATCTTCTCAGCAGTAGTAAAGAATTCTGAAGCCGGATAATAATTAATCAATTTGCATGGCAACAAAACATCTTTCATATTTACCTGACTTATAATCAAATAATTAGGTTTTTGATTTTCTAATTCGGCCAAATCCTTTGCATATTGATATAATAGATTTAATTCATTGAAATCTCCTGAATGCACAATCAACCAAAAGGGTGTTTCAATTTGAGCTAATATTTTGTCTGTTTTTTCAAAATTATTTGGTGTAGGATATTTCAAATCCAGATATTGATTCCTATTGGAATAGTTTAGAATAAAAGAAAGCTGATTGTCAGGTAATTTTTCAACAATAAAACTGGTATCAATTCTAAGTTTAAAATTGCTCACTAGCTCGCAATAATTAGTCCAGTTCAAAAGCCTGGCAATATAATTTATTCGGCAATTACCTATTTGCAAATTATTAAGTTCTCCATTTATTCCAAAAGGAAAGCTATCAATAAAAAAAACATCAATCTTATAGTGGATAATTATTGATTCAATCCTAACTTTTAGTTCACCCGGAAAAGCATACAAATCTTTGGGAAATTTAACAATATTTTCCTCCTTAAAAACAAGGCTTGCATATTCCGATGAAGTTAGAATAAAAAAATCATTAGACTGATAGCCTAAAGTATACATTACTGCACTTGCACGAGTTAAATGTCCTAACCCACCACCAAATGCATAATAAAGTACCATTGACTGAATGTGTAAATATTATAATAAATGCTTAATATCTAGTAACTTAAAGCTAAATAAATCGAATATTAGAATGTTAAACTTTTAAAACCACTTTAATTTTCGGAATACAATAGCTGCAATAAAAGATGTTATACCTGAGCCTAAAACAATAATAAAAAAACCTATTTTTGAATTTTCTAAAAAGTTAGGTACATTCATTCCAAACAAGCTTGATATTAGTGTAGGTATCATTAAAATGATCGAAATAGATGTTAAACGCTTTAACACAACATTCAGGTTATTCGATATCACAGAAGCAAATGCATCCATCATTCCACTTTGGATATCGGAATAAATTTGTGCCATTTCAAGAGCTTGCTTGTTTTCAATGATAGCGTCTTCAAGCAAATCTTCATTTACCTCTGATAGACTTTTTTTCTTTGAGTTTTTTAATCTTGTCAACACTATTTCATTGGCCTTAAGAGAAGTGACAAAATAAACCAAACATTTTTCCATCTTCAGCAGTTTGTTTAACTCCTTGTTCTTTATCGACTTTTCCAAATCTTGCTCAATAAGTGCAGTTTGCTGGTTTATTTGCTTCAGATGTCTCAAATATGTTGTACCTGAACGCAAAAAAAGTTTGAAAATAAAATTCAATACATCATGCACAGGTTGATAGTGTTCCCTATAAATAGATGGTTGTTCGTTCGGTAAAACTTCATTTAGCACAGAACAAAGCGTAATAGTATGATTTTCTGTCATAAAAATACCCAATGGAACAGTGTAATAAGGCACCCCATTATTTATGCTTTGGACAGGAATACGCAACAATACCAATGACCAATCGTCATCAAATTCATAACGTGGCCGCTCATCCACGTCAAGAATGTCCCTGAGTACTTCTTCCGGAACATCAAATTCCAATTGTAACCTTGCAATTTCTTCATGCGTGGGTTGACTAACATTTACCCAACAGCCATCTTCTGCATGAGTAATTTCGGTGAATCCACCAAAGCTTTTGAAAATTTTCAGCATGATTTTGCCTCCTTTTTTACTTTTAAAAGGATGCTAAAGCAATTGGCCCCTTTTAAACAGTAGTGAATAACTCTATTTTATGATACGGGCCTTCGTCCATATTTGGGTTTATTTTTTAATTGGACTACAAATTTACTAAAATATATGCTTTACAAAAAAAATAAAGAAATTTATCATCTGACACTTCAAAAGAAAATACGAACACAGACAAATTCTACAAGAATAGCTAATTAAGCAACTTAATTTGTAATATAAAAATAAGTTGATAAATAGGATAATACTTTAATTATCTGACATATAACACATATACTTGTTATAAATATTGACAAAAATAGATTGTTTTTAAATTAGTATATTTGCTTACCGATATAGTATTAATACTTTAGTTAAAAATGGATACCATAGACAACTCTCAACTCAAGCTAGCCCATGATTTTGTGCAATATACGGGAAAAAATATTTTTCTGACAGGAAAAGCAGGTACAGGAAAAACTACTTTTTTACATGAGCTTAAAAAAATATCGCCCAAAAGGATGATAGTTGTTGCCCCAACTGGTGTAGCAGCCATCAATGCAGGTGGTGTTACTATCCATTCTTTTTTCCAGATGCCATTCACTCCGTATATTCCTGTTGATTATATCAGCAACCAGCCATCACCAGATATTAATATTCAAGAACTTTCATCTGGTCATTGGAAAATGAACCGCGATAAAATAAATATTATCAAAAGCCTTGATTTATTGGTGATCGATGAAATAAGTATGGTTCGTGCTGATATACTTGATCAGGTTGATGCAATTTTGCGACGTTATAAAAACAGAAACAAGCTATTTGGTGGTGTACAGTTACTTATGATTGGTGACATTCAGCAACTTGCTCCTGTAATAAAAGATGAAGAATGGAATATGATCAAAAAATATTACGATACTATTTTCTTTTTTAGCAGCAAAGCTTTGCAAAAAACTGATTTCATTAGCATTGAACTAAAACATATTTATAGACAAAGCGATAATACTTTTATCCAAATCCTAAACCAAATTCGCGAAAACAAACTGGATGAAATAAGTATTAACATTTTGAATAAAAGGTATATCCATGGATTTAGGCCAAAAGAAGGTGAAGGATATATTACACTTACAACCCACAACTCACAAGCCCGCGAAATCAATGATCTGGAACTTAAAAAACTATCAGGCAAAAATTATGAGTTTACGGCTGAAATTAATGGACAATTCCCTGAATATTCATATCCTACAGACCAAAAGCTGGCATTAAAAATTGGTGCACAGGTTATGTTTGTTAAAAACGATAGTTCGCGTGAAAAACTATTTTACAACGGCAAAATTGGCAAAATAACCAAAATTCAAGATGATCTCATTTACGTGCAATGCCCCACTGACAGTGATGAAATTCCGGTTGAGATTGTGAAATGGCAAAACATGCAATATTCGATCAATGAAGAAACGAAAGAAATTCAGGAAAATGAAATTGGTTCGTTTATTCAATATCCTTTAAAACTAGCATGGGCTATAACTATTCATAAAAGCCAGGGACTTACATTTGAAAGGGCAATTATTGATGCAAATGCAGCTTTTGCACATGGCCAGGTTTATGTTGCCCTTAGCCGTTGCAAAAGCCTCGAAGGTCTTATTTTGAGTAGTCCGCTCGCTGCCAAAGGGATAATTAGTAATCCAAAAGTAGATGGTTTTTCTCGTAATGTTGAAGCCAATCAACCTAAACCTGAATTTCTGGAAGAATCGAAAAGGAATTACCAACAATCATTGCTGCTCGATTTATTTGATTTTACACCACTAATTAGAAAACTATATAGTGGAAAAAAAATGATAAAAGAACTAGCCCAGGAACAAAGCCAGGAGTTTGGCCAAAAGCTCGATCAAATGATCGAAAGTGTGAAAAGCGGCATATTGACTATTTCTGAAAAATTTGAATTACAAATAAAGCAATTGATTATTCAAAATTCAGACATAGAGCAAAATTTACCTTTACAAGAAAGGGTTAATAAAGCAAGCGTTTACTTTAAAGAGAAGGTTGACTTTCACGTTCAGTTTATTGAGACCTCATTACAAATTGAAACCGACAATAAATCAATTCGCAAGTCAATCAACAAGTTTAATGAAGAACTTTTGGCTATATTGAATCTTAAAAGTACTTGTTTAGACTGGTGTAAACAAGGCTTTTCAGTTAAAGGATATTTGGATATTCGTGCCAAAACGGCTATTGAACCTGCAAAATTGGATACGGCCAAGAAACCAGAATTTATCATTCCCGAAACTATTGAACATCCTGAATTATATGCCAAAATAAAACAATGGCGCGATAAAAAAGCGGCGGAAACAAACCAATCGCACTATATGATTTTGCAATTAAAAACCATGAAAGAATTGGCACATCTTATTCCAATCACCATAGGGCAATTGCAGGCAATTAAAGGCCTTGGTGATAAAAAAATTGAACAATTCGGGGCTGAAATCATAGAAATTATATCAACTTATGCTATTGAACACAATCTGGAAACTAACATTACGTCAGCCAACATCAAAAAAACAAAAAAAGCGAAATCGGAACCCAAAGAAAAAATTGACACAAAAAAACTTAGTTTCGAATTATATCAAAGTGGCAAAACAATAGATGAAATTTCGAATGAAAGAGGTATGGCAGGCACAACAATAGAGGGACATCTTGCTCATTATGTTGGCATTGGGACACTTGCAATTGAAAAATTTGTGGAAAATGAAAAAATTAAGCCCATTTCGGATTATTTTATCCAAACAAAAAACACGCAATTAGCACCAGCAAAAGAAGCATTAGGAGAAAAATACAGTTATGCTGAACTTCGTTTTGTATTAAAACATTTGGAATTTTTGGGGAAATTGGAATCGAATTAAGTTGGGATATAAAATATTTTTGAGCATAAAACACTATTCTTTTCTAAAATCAACAATAAAAGTAGCCATGGAAGCCTTTTTAATCAGTTTTTCCTTTTTTAATTGTTTCAGGTTGTGGTTTGAATCGTAAAATATAATTGAATCAATTTGGTTACCGGAAACTATGAAAATTTTTCTGATCGGAAATCCGATACAAGTGGGTTCCAACAGAGAGGTTGATTCGGCAGGCAATATTACCTGATATAAAGAATCACTTATATTATTGATGCTTAACTTTTTATCAAACCGAATATCAAATATTGCTTTTTTATCTTCAACCAATGAATCTATTGAATTGACTTCAAAAGGCTTTGGATGTGGATATCGATTGCTCAAATGAACATCCACTTTTATTTCGTTACTGGAGTAGTTTTTAACATATACCATTTGAAAAGGATCGCAACTACTTAGCAGCAACAAAATGGTAGCGAGCAGGATCAATAATCTCATAATCTGTATATTTGAAGTTGAAATTAGTATTTAGCAATTGGAACTTGCGCATACTAATTTCAAGTTTCCAATTTCCAAAATCATTTTCCTTTTGCAATCAGCTCCGCCATAATAATATATTGAAGATTTTCAGGTATTTCGTCAATTAAAAGCACCCCAAAAGCCAAGGAAATCTTTTCTTTATCAATAGTATATGATTTTGTTGAAGAAGTGATTTCAATTGTTTTATTTTCTGATTTGAGCTTAATTTCGCCAAGTGTTGCTTCCGCCTTTTTCAATTTTGCCTTATCCGGGCTACTTAATTTTATTTCATAACCATTGAGGTTTTCCTCGTTGTTGCTGATTTTCACTTTATCGTCGTAAAGTTTTATTTTCCATAATAAATCACCTGAAGGTGTCCTGACTTTAAAGGCATCATCCTTATATTTAACCTCGGCAAGAATATCACCACTTTTATTGGCATATTTTCGTTTATCTCCACTCAATTTTGACTGATATTCAGTGCCTTTTACAATAAATTTGAGTTCTGCACCATCAACTGAAATTTTACCTACCTCCTGCCCTGCCATTTTAACAATGTACACATTGGCAGATGTGGTTTCTGAACCTGTAGCACTTTTATCTGATTGAACCTGATCATTATTTGCACTTTCTTTGTCATTACCCGATTTCTGAGCGCATGAAACTATAATTAAGGCACTTGCAAACAGAAACAATAATTGAACTATACATCCTGCTTTTTTCATAATATTGGATTTTAAGATTTTTATTGTCGAAATATTTGAATATAATTATTTGATTCAATATCTGTTGTGTAATTTTCATTGATGAGTTTCACACAATTCTTTCCCATTTGATTCAGCTTTTCGTTATCCGAATCCATAAATTGCCTGATGGAATCAGCACAACTTTCTTCATCGGCGGGATGGAATAAAAACCCATGAACCTGATCGATTAAGGCATCTTTCATACCTCCTACTTGTGCTGCAATTAGTGGAATTGACAAAGCAGCTGCTTCGAGCAAAACATTTGGCATTCCATCATAATACGAAGGAATGGCAACAGTATCACAAACAGGATACCAGCCCAAAAGTTCAAAACGATCTAAAAAAGGAGAAACAAAATAATCAATTTCTGATGCTTTAAACTTTTCGTCAAGCCCAGGATAAATTTCGCCACTTATCAATAGAAATACCTGATTTGAAAAGCCAGATCTGGAAATGGAATCAATAAAAAACTCCATACCTTTTTTGGGTTTTAAATGACCAAAAACTCCAATTACTTTCTTCCCAGAAGGAACATTATCAAGTTTCCATTGGTTTGCTCTTTCCAATTCACTTTTATGAGGCATCCAATCTTTCAAATCTATTCCATTTGGTATATATTGAATATCATCATGTTGGATTAGTTTTTGAATTTTTATTTTTTGATCTTTTGTAACTGTACAAATAGTCTTTGAATTTTCAAGTGCATAAAATAAAAAATCTCTTTTTTTAGCTGAAAACAGGAAAATATCAAAGTCGTTTCCCCTTAGCATACTTATCAGAGGTATATCAAGGAGTTTTGAAAGAACTGGTGAACCCAGTAATGGTAGATAACCACCAAAAGCTACAATATGAGAAAACTGAAATGGTAAGTTTGGATTTGAAAGATAGGCATGCAAAACATTAAAGGCATGGCCTGCATCATCATCAACGGGAAAAGAAAGATAAAATCCGTTTTGGACGGTTTTTAGTTTTAACTTATTTTTTGTGCTCCTGAAATGTACCAATCCAATTACAAGCCCTTTATCTCTAAGCGATTGAACAATCCTATCGCAGGATTGCGACATACCACCACGGTTTGGATAATAGTTTTCGGTTAACCATAAAATGGTTGGTGTAGTTTCGGTTTGCATGATAAATTTAGCCAAAACGGTATTTAGCTGTCAAAAAAACTTCCGGATTCCTGATCTTCTGTAAAATCGGTATTGTGCTGTTGGTTAAAACTACTGTAATCATGATCACTAAACGGACGGTAATTACTTGATTGATAAAAGTTTTGCCTCATTCCAAAGTACCATAAACTATAATTGCGATAATAATTATTTTCATATTGCTCATAAGCTGTACCTTTGCCCATATTTTTAAACTTTTCAGGATGAGCCTTGGCATAACATTCTGAACATAAAACTTTTGGGCCATCTTGTTGTGAGTGTCTATCACAAATAAATATTGAACAACTGTCGCATTTTATCGACGAAGCATTATTACACGCACTAAGCACGAATATTCCTTTTTTTACCTCGCATTTACCCATGGCAATATTTTTATAATTGTGGTAATTTTATACTATTAAATCGCTTTAACATCCTGATATGCTCCAGAGATAATGCCCAAAACATCATTAAAGGGAATACTTTCATCAATTGAAAATGTAATCAATTTCTTCTTTGTTTTAAATTGATGATATTCAGCACTATCCGTATAAATGAAATTTCCATTTTTGTTTTCAATTTGATAGTGATCTTTACGGAAACTAATTTTCAGCCCAATGCTGTGCTTTATTTTGACTTTAGTTTTGTATTTTATTTTACCTGATGAACCTCGTTTTGTAATATTTTTTTTAGCTATAAAGTCTGTAAATTCAAGTTGCAAAGCTGTTCCATCAGCCAACATAACCTCGGCCTCCAACCATGGATAATTGTAAAACGAAGTTTTAACTTTTGGATATCCACTGTTATTGTTATCGGTAGTCTTAACTAATTTTTTATCGCTTATAGGTGGTGATGCGTCAAACTTAATCCTTGCTTTCGCATTTTCGTCTGATTCCTCTTTAAGCACAACCAGAAACGGCATTAAAAAAAGTCGCAGATGGTTGCCGATATCCAATCGTTTTAAAGTATTTAAATTTTTAATCTGGATTATTAAAAGTATGGTAAGTCCTACTAAAACAATAATGAAAGGAAGAAATCCAAAAGTTAGGAATAAGCTGATAACCATTCCAATGATAATAAAAATCAAACCTATGCTTTTCTTACTCCTGCTTCGATCATTCAATTTGTCCATTTGTGCAATGGGTTGCATAAATTCGATCCATCTCTTCATTTTAAATGAAGCATCAACGGTTTTTGACTGTACAAACTGGAGCTGCTCTTTATCGAGCGTCTTATAGATATTCAGAATTGGATTACTCATAAAGTTCAATTATTGATTATCAAATTTAGTCAATTTTGAATAAATATCATGTAATTCTTTTATTTTTTGAGGCCACGAAAAATTATTTTCGACTGTCAATCTTCCTTTAATTCCCAAATTATTAGCATAATCAGGATAATCCAACATAAACCGGATAACCCTTGATAGTTCTGCAGGCCTGTCGGGACGGACCAACCTACCATTTTCTTTATCAGTAATAATTTCACGCATCGAAGGTAAATCTGTTCCAACAACCGGTGTTTTCAATGCCATTGATTCAAATACTTTTAATGGGCTAAATCCTTGCAATAAATTCCGTTCAGTATCTTTCATTGGTGCAATCGAAAGCTTTGCGTGTTGCACCCAGTTGTATAATTCTTCTTTTGGAAGTTGGTATTTCCAAATAATATTTTGTTCTACATTCAGTTTTTCGGCCAGTTTTCGATATGGTTTTGAATAAGAAGGCCGGTTTGATGAACAAATTACCAGTTTTAAATCTTCAAAATCTTTTAATCCTGCAAAAGCCTTGATTAAATCATCAACACCTTGCCAATGTTGCAAAGCACCAAAATAAATAATATAATTTGCTGGTTTGTCGAGCACTTCAGCACATTCCATATCCAAATCTGCTCCGTTGCTGATTACCTGTATTTTTTCTTTAGGTATCTTTAATTTAATCAAATTAACTTTAATACTGTTTGAAGGACAAATAATCTGATTGCTGGATTGCAGGCAAAAATGCTCAAGATCTTTAATTTTCTGTAAGGTTTGCTTTGATAAAAAAGGATAACGATAAGGTAATTCAATCGACATCAAGGCATTGACTTCAAAAACGGTCTTGTATTTTCGTTCAGGAACCAGGATGGCTAATCCGCTCCAAATATCCCTAAAGTGAACCAATTCCAAGTTTTTCCGTTCTAAAATAAAAGCGGCTAATTGAATCCCAAAAGTTTCTGCTCTCAGTAAATAGTTTGGAATTAATTCATTAAAACGGAAAATCTCAATGTTTTCCTCGTTCTGATAAATGGGTAAACGCTCATTTCCCAATACATACAAATAACCATTGCCAAAATATTCAAACAAGGCTTTCGACATATAGTGAATATGTGTTGCTGCCCCTTTTGAGGAAGGGTATAAATCGAAGGCTGCGTATAGAGATTTGTGTTCCACTGGGCTATTTAAAAGTTTATTTCTTGCTTTTGTATTGTTATTTTTTAAACGATTCTCTTTTGAAAAAGAAATTAGAAATTGGATATTAGAACTTAAAAACCAACTATATGAATTCTTATAATCTTCCTATATTTTCCAACCAAAATACCCTTTCAACCAAGTAAAAAACACCACCAACAGCAAAGCTGGCAAAATATTGAATATTTTCATCTTTTTAATTTCTAGGATATTGAATCCAAGGCCAATAAGAAGAATGCCTCCCACAGCTGTCAATTCTGTAATCATAATTTCTGAAAAGAACTTACCTAAGTAGGTTGCAAATAGGGTTAAACCGCCCTGATATATCAATAAAGGAATTACCGAGAAACCAACGCCATAGCCCAAAGCAGATGATAATGCGATTGCTGCAAATCCATCCATTACCGATTTGGTAATTAATAATGTAGTATCACCTTTCATTCCTTCGTCAAATGCGCCTAATATAGTCATAGAACCCATGCAGAACAATAAAAATGCAGTAAGCATGCCTTCAGAAAATTTTTCACCACCTATTTTCAATTTATTTTTTAATTTTTCGCTTCCACTTTCAACCATTCTTTCTAAATCAACACCTTCGCCAATAATGGCGCCTATTACCAGACTGAAAACAATAATGAGAAAACTGCTCATTTTTAATGACATCATTATTCCCAATGCCAATGTAAACAAACCTGTGGCTTGAAAAACCGTTTTTATCAATTTTTCGGGCAATTTGGATTTAAGTAATACTCCTATTAAAGTACCAATTAGAATAGTGCCAATATTTACAAGGGTTCCAAACATATTTTTTTGTCCAATATTTGATTTATTTTAAAAAGTCCAAATCTTCCGTTTCATTAAATTCCAGAACATGCTCATATCTACCCAAATCAAACCATTTTGTATGACTATGATCAAATGCTTTAATCGAATGATTTTTTGCCAACCGAAGATACACATCCATTATAGAAAATGCTCCGGTCTCCTCAATTAAATTAAATATTTTGGGACTTAAAATATGTATTCCACTAAATGCCAAGGGTTTTAAGTTCCCAATTGGTTCCCTGCTAATTTTGCACTCTCTTGTTTGTACATTTCTCCATTCGCAAAGATTGTTTTCATCATCGAACAAAATTTGTCTGGTCGTTTCTCTTTCTTTTACAGCCAGGGTAACCATTGAATTATTCTTTTGATGAAATTCCACCATTTCATTCAAATCAATATCCGAAAGAATATCAACATTATAAACCAAAAATGGATGATTGTCATCTAAAAACCATTTGGCATGCATAATACCGCCACCGGTTTCGAGCAACTGTTCGCTTTCGTCAGAAATTTGAATGTTGATTCCAAAATTTTGATTTATGGATAAAAAGTCAATAATCTGATCTGCAAAGTGATGTAAATTGATAATCAAATCTTTAAATCCAAACTTGATTAGCCGTTTAATGATAATTTCCAGAAGTGGAACACCTTTAATTTCAACCAAGGCTTTGGGTTTATTGTTTGTTAATGGTTGTAAACGTGTGCCGTGGCCGGCAGCCAAAATCATTGCTTTCATTGATATCTTAAAATTTTAAAGGTATTCTAATGATAAATAAGTCCTTGCTCCCTGTGATTCAAAACAATATCCACGTTGTATTTCTCTTTCAGGTGTTTCGAGAGTTGCTCAGCCGAATAAACCGAACGATGCTGGCCACCAGTACAACCAAACGAAACCATTAAATTAGTAAAACCACGACTGATGTATTTTTCAACCGAATTATCTACTAAATTAAACACATGTTTTAGAAATTGAGTCATCTCCTCTTCCTTTTCGAAAAATTCAATCACTTCTGCATCTCTACCTGTCGATTTCAAGTATTTGTCATATCTACCAGGATTGTGAACAGACCTGCAATCAAAAACAAAACCACCACCATTGCCTGATTCGTCAACAGGCAGTCCTTTTTTATACGAAAAACTGTAAATTTGTACTTTGAGTTTTTTTTCCTGATTCTTAAATTTCGCTAATTCTTCAGATTTGGTCAGCTTATGTAGTACGCTCCAAAGTTCAGGAAGTTCAACTGGCATATTTCCTGTTTGAAGCAAATATTCCAGATTTTGTATGGCATAAGGAATGCTTTGTAAAAAATGAGTTTTCTTTTCATAAAAACCTCTAAATCCATAGGCTCCCATGGCTTGCATAATTCTTATCAAGGCATATCCCAAATAAAAATCGTTAAATTTATTCGAATCTTGTAACTGATAATCTTTTATTTTTTCTACAAAAAAGTTTTTAAGCTCGTTTCTGATTTCTTGCGGAATATCAGCTTTTGAATCGTACAATAATGAGGCTAAATCGTATTGTAAAGCACCCTTTCTACCGCCCTGATAATCAATAAAATAAGGCCTATTATCCTTTATCATTACATTTCGGGACTGGAAATCGCGATACAAAAAATAATTGCAATCTGCTTCGAGCAAATAATCGGTGAACTTCTGAAAATCATTTTCCAACTCTTGCTCATCAAAAGGAATTTTTGCCAATTTCAGGAAATAATATTTGAAATAATTCAAATCCCACATCATGGATTGTTTGTCGAATGCAGCGCGGGGATAACAGAAGGAATAATCAAAACCAACAGAACCCAATATTTGAAACTTCAGCAACTCATCCAGTACTTTTTTATACATTTCAGTAAGCTCATCAGGAAATTCAATTCCGGTGCGCTTTTCAGATAACATCGAATATAGTGTAACATCTCCTAAATCTTCTTGCAGATAAATATCATTATCTAAATCTTCGGCATAAATTACAGGCACAGAAAGATTTTTGGAATAAAAATGCTTTGAAAATTCAATAAATGCACGATTCTCTTTTTTATCCTGATTAAAAACGCCAATCACTTTTTGTGTTTTTGAATAAAGCCTGTAATACTTTCGGCTGGAACCTGACTCTGGCAGTGCTTCTGTTTTTTCAATTTCTTCACCACACCAGGTTAAAAATAATTCCTTAATTTTATCTTCTATCTTTTTTTCCAATTCTTTCATTTTTTATGTTGGATTTAATGAATTATCCATCGTCGCAAATGTAAAAAAACAATCCTGAATTTTCATTTTACCTGAATGAAAGAACGAAGATTAAAATAAAATTGTATCTTTAAAATCATATCTAAATTAAAAATTATGTTTCAAACAGACTTATTAAAAGATAAAGTAATTCTGGTTACCGGTGGTGGAACAGGACTTGGAAAATCAATGGCAACAAGATTTTCAGAGCTTGGGGCCAAAATTATTATATGTAGCCGAAAAATGGATGTGCTACAAAAAACGGCTGAAGAAATAAATCAAAAGACAGGAAATGAAGTCTTTCCTTTTCAATTGGATGTAAGGAAACCCGATGAAATTGAAAAAATGATTGAACTTTTGGATCAAAAATATGGCAAAATCGATGTGCTTTTGAACAATGCCGCAGGTAATTTCATTAGCCCAACTGAAAGGCTTAGCTACAAAGCATTTGATACCGTTGTTGATATTGTTTTGCGCGGCACTTACTATTTTAGCCTAGCGATGGGGAAATACTGGATTGCAAAAAAAACACCTGGCAATATTCTAAGTATTGTTACCACTTATGCAAGCACAGGTTCAGGCTACGTGGTACCATCTGCCATTAGTAAAGCAGGTGTTTTAAACCTAACCCGCTCATTGGCTGCCGAATGGGGGAAATACGGAATACGCTTAAACGCTATTGCTCCTGGTCCATTTCCAACCAAAGGTGCATGGGAACGCTTGTTTCCAGATCCTAAATTTGCCGAAAAACTAATTAACAGAATCCCTTTAAAACGAACCGGCGAACACATAGAGTTGGCAAACCTTGCAACTTATTTAATTTCAGATGCTTCGGCTTACATTACAGGCGATGTAATTACTATTGATGGTGGCGAATGGCTTGCTGGTGCAGGCGAATTCAATTTTTTAGATGTAGTAAAACCTGAAGAATGGGATTTTATTGAAAAAACGATGAAACGATAAGGTCATTGATTTTGAATATATTTTCCGGAAGATTTTTTTACTTTCGGAAAATATTTTTAAAATATAGTACTTAATCCTTTTTTATGCTGTCTTGTAACTCATTTCCTTTCATCAACTCAACAAACAACCTCACTTTTTCATTCGGTACCGTACAAGATAAATGATATTGCATAATTTTCCACTTTTTTTCATCATTCAACTTTAATACTCCTGATGAACG
This sequence comes from Bacteroidota bacterium, assembly GCA_025361565.1. Taxonomy (GTDB): domain Bacteria; phylum Bacteroidota; class Bacteroidia; order Bacteroidales; family NBLH01; genus NBLH01. Next base: position 434,794 of record JANYKN010000116.1, read on the forward strand.
GCAAACACCCATCCAAGTATCCAACGTTTCGTTGAACCATGCAATTTTTCCATCATCCGCAACATACACTTTTCGTTCTCTTGTTTTAAATGACCATGCTTTTCCTTTTTTAAAATATGGCATGGCATAAGTGTAAAATTCTTGCTTTGTCCAGCGCTCTGTTGTATCTGTGCCTATATATATTGAATTGGAATCGAGATAATCGAAAAAGCTGGTATCGGCAACCGAAGCTGCCAGATGCCAATTATTCATCAATTGATTTATCTTTTCGGTTTCTTTTTTGGTATCTATTTTTGAATTGCATGAAATAAACACTACAACTAGCAAAATAATACTAAAACTCAAAATACGAGTAAAATTTTCACGTTTCATCTCCATCTTTATTTCTCTTCTATTTCTGCATCCGAAGTTTTAGCTTCACCTTTTTTCTTTTTTGCTTTTTTATCGTTTGGATCAGTTACATAAATGGTTTTTCCAACATCTAAAACCGAAAAATGAACATATCGTTTTGGGTTTTCGTGCATGTCGCGCATCAATCGGCTCAAATGATAGGAAGCATTCTCAATATTGCGGTAAAGCGTGTCATTATGAACAAGCTGGCCTATAGAACCTTGTCCGCTATTAATTTTAGCAAGTATTTGGTTAAATTGCAATAAGGCTGAATCAGCTTTACCCAAGGTGGATGCTATATCGGCTTTGGCAAGTGAATCACTGATGTTTGCAAAATTTTTAATGATGGTGCTTATTTTTTCATCATTGTTTTTCAGATTTGCAGTAATAGCTTCTACATTGCTGAATATCAATGCCAACTTACTTTTTTCGGTTGTCATGATGGTATCTAAAGTAAATGTAGTCTTTTCAAGATTGGCAATGGTGTTTTTTATACTTGCAAAAGTGTTTCTCAAATCTTCCTGGGTTTTTTTATTAAAAATTTCACGAACAATAATAATGGCTGAATCCAAGGATGAAATCAAGCTTTCAGCTTTTCGCTTAAGAGGTGCAATTTCCATATTAACTTGCTCAACAAGACCACCTTCAACCGCGGCAACCAATGTATCGCCATCTTTTTGATAACCTTCTCCTTTTCCTCTCAAAATCCGTATGGCCCTGGTTCCCATAATATCCTGGCTGAAAACCTGTGCAACCGATCCCTTAACTAATTTAAATTTTTCGTCAATCATAAATGAAACTCTAAATTTATCAGTAGTATCAGGAATATATTCAATTGCAATAACTTGTCCTGCATGATATCCATTGATCAACACAGCATTAGAAACACTTATGCCATTTACATCGTTATAGATTACATAATAAGTGTTTTCGTGTTTTAGCAAATTCTTTCCTTTCAAATAACCCATTCCCCAAATCAGCAAAACAATGGCAACAGTAACCAATATGCCTATTCTCGTAATTTTAGATGCACTCATTTGATTGTTTATAAATTATTTTTATTCAGGCTTCAAATTTAAAACATTAATTTGCAGATTATAACAAACCCCCAATATATTATTGAAATAAATCATAACATAACACAGATATTCAATTAGTTAATAAATATATTTTCTTTAAATTATTGACTATAGAATTAAATTATCTCAATAATAAACTAAAAAAATCATACCAGAAATGAAACTTAACACTTTCATTCTCTTCCAATTTCTTTCATTGCTTCTTTAATCGTTATCCGTTCATCGTTTTTAAAAGCGACAATAAATGCATCAGGTATTTTTTCCCTGATTTCGGTCTGGACTTTAATAATTTCGGTAAAATCAGTTGATTCTCCAACATAATATTTATAAATTCCTTCAAATTTATATTCTTTAACCTCCGGATAACCAGCCACTTTAACTGAACCCTTTTTAATTTTATCAACCGATGATTTTATCTGAACCCTAAATACCACGCCATGTTCATCCTTATCCACTTTATTTGTGGTTATAGCGTTTGTATTTGTATTGTATGTCAAACTTGTTTTTTCAATATCCGTTTTATACTTTTTAACAGCCCTGTAAATTGCAGAAGCAATAATAGATTGCCCTTCATCCGAAATCAGATATTTTTCCTCATCGGCATTGCTTATAAATCCGGTTTCGACCAATATGGCGGGCATAGTCGCAGTCCAAAGAACAACCAAGCCTGCTTGTTTAACCCCGATATCTTTTCTCCCGGCTCTGTCGCGCAATTGATCCTGGACCATAGCTGCCAAATCCAAACTTTGTTCAAGGTGTGCATTTTGCAATAAACTGAGCATAATATATGATTCAGGAGAATTGGGATCAAAACCGTTATAATTCTCCTTGTATCCTTCTTCTTTTAATATTACCGCATTTTCCAATTTTGCAACTTCAAGATTGTCTTCCGATTTATGCAAACCCATTACATAAGATGAAGTGCCATAAGGTTTTGAGTTGGTATGTGAATTAACATGAATGGAGATAAAAATATCGGCCTTATTCTTGTTTGCTACTTCTGCCCTTTTAAACAATTCAATAAACTCATCTTTTTTTCGTGTATAAATTACCTTTACGCCTTTTAAATTTTGTTCAATATAATCGCCAACTTTTAAGGCAATTGACAAGGTTATATTCTTTTCCTGCGATTTTTTGCCAATTGCGCCCGGGTCCTTTCCTCCATGGCCGGCATCAATAACAATAGTTTTTAATTTATATTGTGCATAGGTTGTTTTTGGATAAACTGTAAATAACAAAATACAAATGACACCTAAAATCATCGATTTTGACTGTTGCCTCAAGGAATTGATAATTATATATTTACTAAATTGGATTATCATAATCATAAAATGAATTTTATTTATGGTCTGCTCCTATTCAAAAAAGCAATGAAACCCAGGATAAAAACAAAGATCGTCACTTATTGAATATCAGATATTTATATATTTTTAACAGTTTTCATAATTCGAACTTCTATTTTTTTGTCAAATTTGTATAGCTTTGAGGCCTTAAAATTAAATGAACAAACAAATATAGTACATAGTAATTTGTATAAAAAATTAGCCATAAAATTTTTGGGAATCTTCCTATTTTCTCTTTGCACGGTTCAAATCAGTGCACAGGTTAATTTGCAGAGAGATTCGTTAAAAACAGAAAGGGATACCATTACTGTCGATTCACTATCTGCAAGCCCTGGCAATGAAAACGAGCTTAAATCACCTATCAAATATTCATCCAAAGATTCCATGATGTTTTCGTTAAAAACGAAAATGATTTTTGCTTATGGCGATGCCAAATTAGGCATGGATGAAATGAACCTCGAAGCCGGTTATATTAAAATGGATATGGATTCCAATTTTTTCTATGCCAAATCATTTGTTGACCAAAAAGGCCAGGAAACAGGCAAGCCTGTATTTACCCAAGGTGACGAAAAATATGAAATCAAAACGATTAAATACAATACCAAATCAAAAAAAGCACTTATAACGGATGTAGTCACCGAAATGGGTGGCGGTTATATGCAGGCGGCCATTACAAAAATGCATCCAAATAAAGAAATTGACCTGGCCAACGGCAAATTTAGCACCTGCGATGCCGCACATCCACATTTTTACATTCAATTGACCAAGGCAAAAGTAATACCCAATAAAGCAATTTATTCAGGTCCGTTTTATTTTGTGATTTCTGATATTCCTATTTATCCACTTTTCTTGCCTTTTGGATATTTCCCCAACCAAACCAAAAGGTCTTCGGGAATAATAATACCCACTTATGGTGAGGAAAAAAACAGAGGCTTTTTTTTACAACAGGGAGGATATTACTTTGCATTAAGCGACTATGTTGATTTAACTGTTTTGGGTGAAATTTATACTAGTGGAAGCTGGGGTGTTAACGTAAGATCAAATTATAAAAAAAGATATAAGTACAGTGGAAATTTAGATTTTAGCTACAATAAAGTGGTTACCTCGGAAAAAGATTTAAAAGATTACAGCAAGTCAACCAATTTTTCGGTAAAATTAAATTACACCCGCGACCCTAAATCCATGCCCAACGCTTCGTTCAATGCAGCCATTGATTTTAGGTCATCAAAATTCAACCAGTATAACACCACGGAAATAAATAAACAGGATCCTTTAAAAAATCTGGCTGACAATAATACCAATTCCAGCATAGCTTATACCAAATCATGGCCCAGCACCCCATTTCATTTTTCAATCAATGGATCTGCCAACCAGAATTTAACTGACAGCATGGTCAACCTTCAGTTCCCTACCATTTCATTGACTATGAATACCCAACACCCGTTTAAGAAAAAGATCCCTACCGGGAAAAACGCTTGGTACGAGCAAATTACTGTTGGTTTTTCAACGAACATGAAAAATAGCGTAAATATCAAGAGCAATTTGCTATTTACTGGTGAAGCACTGAAAAGAATGAGCAATGGATTGCAATATGTTGTACCTATCTCAACAAGCTTGAAAGTACTGAAATATTTAATTTTAGCACCAAGTTTCAATTATACAGGCAGGGTTTATTCAAGCCAACTAAATAAAGTTAAACTGGATAATGACTGGATAGTTAACGGCGACACCATTATGAATACCGGAGATGTTCGTACAGATACGGTTCGGGGAATATACCATGTTTATGATTTTTCATTTTCGGCCCCGTTGAGTACAAAACTTTATGGAATGGTCAATTTCAAAAAGGGGAAAATTATGGCCATCAGGCACGTAATGAGCCCTTCGGTTTCGTTTAGTTATAAACCCGATTTTGCAGACTTGAGGTGGAATTATTATGCTATGGATCCAACTGATTCTGTTTATAATAAGGAAAAATATAATTTATATGCAAATGGTATTTATGGATCTCCGTCAGCAGGTAAATCAGGGAGTATCGGTTTTGGTTTAGATAATAATTTTGAGATGAAAACCCACACCGGTGATACAGCTGCACCGGAAAAGAAAATTGTGCTACTTAATAGCCTGGGTTTTAGCACCAGTTATAATTTGGCGGCAGATTCATTAAAATGGTCACCTATCTCAATTAGAGCAAACACAAAATTACTCAAGCAAATCAACGTAAGCTATTCTGCAACAGTGGTTCTGTATGATGTTGATTCCTTGGGTCGATTTATAAATATTCCTTATTATAAAGCAAATACTGGGTTGGGTCGTTTTACAAACAATAATATTACCTTAAGTGGATCCATTAGTTCCGAAACTTTTAAAAAGAAAAAAAAGGATGAGGAAAAGAAAAATCCCACTGAAAATAGCGAGGAAATGAATACAGACGCCAGTAAGGACTTGAAAGGAAACCAACAAACTGAAAAAGATAAAAAGGAGGAAGGGCCAAAGCTGGATGCGGATGGCTATTCATTTAGTATGCCATGGAATCTATCGATAAATTATAGCTTCAATTTGTCCAACACTAAATTCAATATAGCAACTCAAAAATTTGAGCCAATTACAACACAGACGGTTAATTTGAATGGAGATTTGTCATTAACCGAAAAATGGAAAGTTAATGGGAGTTTAAACTATGACTTAGCAGCAAAAAAAATAAGCAATGTATCTATGTCCATTTCTCGCGATTTGCACTGCTGGCAAATGAGTTTCAATTGCATTCCATTTGGTAAATGGCAGAGTTACTCTTTTAGGATAAATGTTAAATCATCAATGTTGCAGGGAGTTGAATATAAAAAGCAAAACAGTTGGGCAGATAATTTTTAATTAGCCTTTTTTATGCTTGAGGATTTATAAATTTGCATTTATACTGAAATTTTTAAATGAAAAATGTCAAATCCATATTATTTTCGTTTGTTCTAGTTGCAACAACAATGTTCTGCAATGCTCAACAATCTCTAAAAATTGGGCTTCTGAAATACAATGGCGGCGGTGATTGGTACGCAAACCCAACTTCATTACCCAATTTAATCAAATTCTGCAATCAAAATCTTAAAACCACTATTCAACTGAGCGATGCCACGGTTGAAGTTGGAAGTGAAGAACTTTTCAATTTCCCATTTGTACACATGACTGGGCACGGAAATGTCCTGTTTTCAGGCGAAGAAGCAGCCAATCTCAGAAAATACCTAATTTCAGGCGGCTTTTTGCATGTGGATGATAATTATGGGCTGGATCCATTTATTAGAAGAGAAATGAAAAAAGTATTTCCGGAGCTGGAGTTTGTTGAATTACCTTTTACGCATCCAATTTTCAATCAGAAATATAAGTTTCCTGATGGGTTGCCTAAAATCCATGAACATGATGGAAAAAGACCACAAGGTTTTGGATTAATTTTCGAAGGCAGACTAGTCTGCTTTTATACCTACGAATGCGATTTAGGCGATGGATGGGAAGATCCTGAAGTCCACCACGATTCGGAAGAAAAAAGGACTGAAGCATTAAAAATGGGTGCCAATATTATCAGCTACTGTTTTAGCAGATAGTTTAGTTGTTACATAAAAACTTTAACAGGTTTTTTATCTTCTGCAATATAGACTGGTAGGCCTTTTACCATAAAAATGAATCAATAATTACAATAATTTCAAATTCGATTCTTTTAATTAAAAAAAATGTTGTAATATTGCAACCTGAATTTTTGAAAGCGAACATTATAAATCTTTAGAATAGCATGGAATTAATTAAGATTGTTGAGAACGAATTTGCGGTAAAAAATGATCATCCTGCATTTGGAAGTGGTGATACCATAACCGTTCATTATAAGATAGTTGAAGGGAATAAAGAAAGGATACAGCAGTTTAGAGGTGTAGTCCTTCAGCGTAGAGGCACTGGCAGTACTGAAACATTTACTGTTAGAAAAATTTCAGGAAACGTAGGTGTTGAAAGAATTTTTCCTGTTAACTCGCCATTTATTGAAAAAATAGAACTCAATAAAAAAGGTAAAGTTCGCAGATCAAGAATTTTCTATTTCAGAGAGCTTACAGGTAAAAAAGCAAGAATCAAAGAAAAAAGAATCTAATCTTTTAAGATATTACAAAAAACCTCCCTTACTGGAGGTTTTTTTGTTTTAAATAGATTTCTTAAAATAATTATACGAATAATTCAAAACCGAAATCTCAGCTAAAACAATTATTATCTAAATAAATTCCATCAAAACCAATCATTTAAAAAATACACTTGTCATTTTTCAAAAATTGTTATTAATTTTATAACACTAACGATTATTGAAAATTTCATCGATGAACAAAAAGCTACAGGATAAAATTCTTGCCGAAATACGGACCAAAGCGATAGAAAAAGACTTTGAACGCAAAAACGAACAAGAAATAAATGAAATGCGCGAGGCTAACATTGAGGCTCTTACAGAACTCACCTCCCTTTCACGTAAAGAAATTGAGGCAATTGCTGACGGAGTAAAAAAAGATCACTTGCTCAAACAAAAGCAAAAGAAAAATCGTATTATTATTTTTTCCATTTCAGTAATTTTCATCATGTTCATTGCATATTTAATCGTTAAACCAAAGCCAGAGCTCAAAACAAGAATTGTTACAGACGATTTCAGCAACAATTCTTTCGAATGGTCCACCTACAATAATTTTAATTACAATCGATATTTCAAAAACAATCAATATATTTTCGAAAATAATAAAAGTGAATGGTGTTATTGGGATAATATTGCGGTTGATTTGCCTAAGAATTATGATGTTGAGCTGAGCTCCAGCTGGCAAAATGGAAAATTCGACGGTTATGGATTAGGCTTGCTAAACACAAACACTGATTATTTTGCATTTGTTCTTAGAGGTGATGGTTCGGTTAGTTTTGGAGAAGTGGTTGATAAAAAGTGGATAATTGATGATCCATGGAAATCAGATGTTGCAAATAAAGGAAAAAAGCAAACAAATATTCAAAGGATAGAAGTTCGCGATCGGAATTTCAATTATTTTATCAATAACAAGTTGGTTCGTTCTGGAATTCTGGATCTTGAAATCAAGAAACTTGCACTTAGATGTTGCGGCCAGCAAACAGTAGCTTTTATTGATTTGAAAGTCACAAACACCGATACAAAAAAAGTACTTTTAGATGAAAATTTCTCCAAACCTTCAGAGCAATGGAAGCCGGAAAAAGATTTTTTAGCTGAATCATCAGTTAAAGATGGAAAGTATGTTTTCAACTGTAACAACGATAATAATTGCTACTGGTCCACTTCGGAAATGCTCAAAATAACCGATAATTGCGAAATTGAATTAAGTTCTACATGGCTTTCGGGCGAGTTGGGAGATTATGGGCTAATGATTTTAAGCGACGACAACAATTATTATTCCTGCGAATTGCAGAATAATGGAGAAGCCCGTTTGGTAGAGTGTAAATCAGATACATATGTTTATGTCCAAAATTACATTAAAACCGGCCTTGAAAGCGATGGTAAACAAACGATAAAACAAAAAATAATTATTAAAAATGGGGATATGACTTATTTTGTTAACGATCAACGAATAAAAACTGTTCCTGCAAATTTAGATTTTCCATGTAAAATAGCGATGAGAAATTGTGGAAAACAATCGGTTGCATTTGACAATCTGAGCATTAAGTATTTTGAGTAAACTTATGAAGTGTTTTATCGATCTCACAAAATTTTAAATTTTATATACCTTTGGTTCTTTAGGAATGTTAGTGAAATTACTTAACAACGAATTCTACCCGACGGTTAATTGCCCGTCCTCTTTTTGTTAAGTTACTTGCCAAAGGTACTTTTTCACCGAATCCTTTATAACTTATTCTATTTGAGGTTATTCCTTGGATACACATATAATCTTTTACCGCTTTAACCCTCTGCTGTGATAGTTCTATATTATATTCTGTAGTTCCTACATTATCAGTATGTCCATTTAATGCAATTTTAAGATCAGGATTTTCTTTCATAAACTCAACCAACTGATTGATATTTGATTTGCTAACATCGTCCAGTTCATAGGAATCATTCTCAAAATTAACATTATCCAGCCTGATTGGTTTATTTTTTTCAACTAATCCAATTTTCAGATCTACAGTGGTTGGAGGATCATATAGTTCTTTTTCAGGTTCAATGAATTTTGAATTAAAAAAATGATCATCTTTTTTAACAGTTAGCAAAAAGCGTTCATCTTTTTTAACTGGCACAGCCACAGCATAATCGCCTGAATAGGAATCAACCATACCTTCAGTCATTACATTGCTCTGAAGACTTTTTAAACCAACATGTGCATCGGTTATTTCATCGCCTTCATCATTTGTTAATTTACCTTTTACAAATAATACTTTTTTAGGTCTGGCTGCTTCATAAAGTCCGGCTGAATATATGTCCCAGTTTCCATCTTTGCTGTACGATCTGGATGAAAAGAAAATCCGCTTACCATTAGAGCTAACAATCAAACCAAGCTCATCGTTTTCAGTATTTATGGGATAACCCATATTTTTCGGTTCTGACCATTGCCCATTACCATTGTATTGTGAATAAAAAATATCTAAACCACCCAGGCCAAACCTTCCATTGGACGAAAAATAAAGGGTTTGACTATCAGAATGGATAAATGGTGTTTTATCATCTCCTGCTGTATTAATTACCGGTCCTAAATTCTGAGCTTTACCCCAATTTCCATCTTTATCTTTCTCTGATTTATATATATCCAAACCACCATATCCTCCATCGCGCGCACTAACAAAAAAAAGCACTTTATCATCTGCGGTAATAGTAGGCATTCCTTCAAATGTTTCTATTCCATTAATTTCTTTACCCAATCTTTTCAATGGTGACCATTTGCTTCTAATATAATCAGAAGTAAATATATCGCAGTTTTTATAGGAAGTATAATTGGCACGTTCAAACTCACAAATTGTAATATACAAATGATGATTATCAATTGTAATAGCTGCACCACCTTGATTTCTTCCATCATTAAACGGTTCTCCCATCGGAACTCCGCGCGTAAAAACAAAAGCAGAAGAATCAGACCAATCCCGCTCTGCAATGTTCAATTCTTCTACATTTTCTTCATACGCAGTATTCGGATTTTTTTTAAATCGTCTTGTAAAAAAGAGCAATTCTTCATCAGGTGAAATCAAAGGCAAAAATTCATCTTCAGAAGTACAAACATTAGCTAGCGGCTCAGGCTTGAATGGAACAGGATTATTGATTAAGTACATATAGTGCTTAATATTTTTGAGCATTGTTTGAGCCTCCTCATAATTTAAAGATGTTTCACTGTTATGCTCAATAAAAACAGTTAAAAAATCGTGTGCTTTTGTAAACTTTCTAATATTATAGTAGAACTCACCTAGGTAAAAATGTGATGAATAATAATTAAAGGATGGGCAATATTTTACAACTTGTAGAAAATTTTTTTCGGCTAAGGTGTAATAATTATCAATTTTACTGATATAATTGGTGTCGAATGGTATTTTAACAACTTGAGAATAACACAATTCACCATATTTATAATATGCGTCAACAAAATCTGGTTGCAGTTGAATAGCTTTTTCCAATAACGATAAGGCTTCTTTTAACTTATAAGCAGGTTTTCCAACTGCCTCCTGATACAGTTTAATTGCATTCTGATTGGTTATTTCTTTACAATCGCCACGCTGTGCAAAAATTGCAGATTGGAAAAAGACAAATGAAATTAATATCACAAACCATAAATAGCTGTTAATCTCAATTACAATATTATTTTTTTCCTGTTCCATCCCTTATGAAAGAATATTTTGCAAATAGCCAATGATGGTTTTTATAAAATTAAACCATTCTTTTACATTTTTTCAACTTTTTTATTTGCATTGTCTTTTAACGTTTGAGCTTCATTTTCAGCTTTTGAAACCATTGCATTTGCTTTTGAATCAGCTTCTTGATTTAATTTATCAGCTTTAGACTGAGCCTCATTATGTAATTTTTTGGCTGAATTATCGGCCTCTTTGTTTAATTTTTCAGCACCATCTTTGGCTTCTTTTTGCAATAACTCTGCCGCTTTTTTTGCAGCCATTTTAGCAATTGGATTACTTGCTTTTTGAATCATATCGGCTGCTTTTTTATCTGCTTCTGCAATTAAGTCTTTCCCCTGTTTATCGGCTTCAACTTTCAATTTATCGCCTTGAACATCCGCCTCTTTTATAAGTTTATCACCTGCTTTTTTTGCCTCAGCTTTCATTTTTTCAGACTCCTCTTTTGCTTTATCAATAAGTGCTTGTGCCTGCTTATCTGCATCTTCGATTATTTTTTTAGCTTCATCGCTCAGGCCTTTTTTAATTTCTTGTTTTATCCCTCCATCTTTATCTTTACTTCCTTTCAATTTAAATTTAGGATCATCTACTTTGCCTTCAGCAACTACATCCAATTTAATATTTTCTGCCAATTTTATATCTTTACCTGTTTTGGCTACTAAATTATCAACTACGCTATTGATGGCTTCTCCCAATTCTTTGCGTGGTATGTTCAACCCAATGTTATAGTTTATGTCTTTGTTCAAATTTTGAGTACCTCCAAATTCTATTTCAGATTTCCCTAACTTCATTTTTGTTGGCTCCACACTTATATTTCCATTTACGATAGTAAACTTCAAATCCAAATCTTTAAATGATGGCTCCTCAAGTTTTTCCCATTTTGTAACATCTGCAAGCTTTTGAAGTGCCTTGGACTTTGTTATACCAATTTCTTTAGATTGAAACCTTCCTTTTCCATTTAAAGTTTCATATTTAGGAGACAGATAATAATCCAAATCGGTTGCAAAACCAAAATCAAGTGAAAATTTTCCATTGGCATTTTTGGCTATTGGAGCCAATTGTTTTACAGTATTGAAAGCTTCAAATGCTGCAGGAATATTAAAATCTTTGATTTTTAAATCTAAATCTACTTTAGGTTGTTTTAAGTTTTTAGAATTATATGTTCCATCCATTCCCATACTTCCATCTAAAAGATTCATTGTCACCCCTTTAAATTCTGCTTTGCTATCTTTGAGGATAATATCTCCTTTCAAATTGGTGATATTCAAATTATCATATTTAATTATGTCAAGCTTTGATTTTAATAAAAAATCTATGTTTGATGGGATTTCAAAAGCCGTCATTGCGTCAGTATCAGTAGCTTCAGTTGTGGTTGCTTCTTCACTGCTCATTAAATCATTAAAATCCAAAAAGGAAGAATTAAAATCGAACCTTGCAACCAGAGTCGAGTCCTGAAGCGCATATGCCAAAACATTATCCATCTTTCCGGTAAGGTGCATATCGCTTTTGCCGATTTTTACATCCATTTTATCCAAACTGACAAAAGCAGGTGTAAATTTCATCATGGCAGATGGTATCACAACTGTTTGTGGAACATCGTTGCTTTTAAAAGAAAAATTGCTTAACTCGATTTTTCCTTCGGCTTTAAATTCATCATATTTTTCTTTTTCAATGGATGAAAGTTTACCATCGAAACTAAGATTGGCGTCAATGATTCCGTTTATTGACATACTATCCAGAGGCATTATGTCTTTAATGCTACCCAAATCCACTTTTGCCTTTATCATACCTCTCATATCAACATCAGCTGCAGAGGTTGATATGAACATTTTTGAATCGATAGGATTTCCAGCAATTTCGGCATGAGCCTTTTTTATATCAATGAGATTGTCATCGCCAGTTCCACCTTTATTGTCAACTTTTACTAAAACATTGATATTATTAACAGATTTTGGCAAATCCGGATATTTAAACATTCCATTTTCAATATTTAAATCAATTCCAAAAGCCGGAAGAATTGAATCATTGTAAGTTCCATCCACATAGCCCTTTAAAACAAATTTGCCCGATGTTTCAATTCCAGCAAAATCCTTCATGTAAATTGCAGGGATTAAAGACAATACAGATTTAAAACTAGTTTCTTTAGTATTGAACCTCAAATCAATAACTATATCATCTGTAGGCATTTTAACTGTACCGTCAAATCCCATAAGAATTTCATTTAAACCAAATTCATTTTCTTTAAATGTGTATACTGAACTATCCAAATTGGCATCTAAATCAGATTTAAAACTAAGTTTTGCCTTTTTCAGATAAGGAATTCCATCCATTTCAAAATCCATTTCCTTAATGCTTGAAATAATATTTAAAACAGTTTGAGATTCTGTCAAATCACCTTTCAACATAAAATTCAAATCGGTGATTGTAGCATTCATAACAGACTGACTGTCGATATAGCTTATTTTAGCTTGGTGGATTTCAAATTTTTTAAGGGCAATTTTAAATTTGGTTGCAGCAGAGGTAGTATCATCTACTGCTAGGGTATCCGTTTTAGTAATATCCCAATTTGCCTTGCCATTAGCAAGGATTATGGCCTTTATTACAGGTTTGTCCAATATAATGGATTTTATTTCGATTTGATCTCCAAAAACGATACTTGCCAAATTCAGGTCGGTTTGAAAATAGTTGAATGATACCAATGTATCATTTTTAAACTCATCAATACCCGTAAGTGACATATTTTCAATACGAACGCTTAATGCAGGGAAGCTGCGAATCAGGGATAAACTTAAATCGGAAAATTCCATTTTGGCATTTAAGTTTTCATTAGCCTGGTCTTTAACTAATTGTATTATTTTACCCTTGAATAAAAAAGGTGCAATAAAAACAATCAATAACAGAACAAAAAATACAATCAGGAAAATTTTAAATGATTTTTTCAGGAATTTTTTCATGGTTTAGCTTTTTTTGTGAAAAGAACTTATAAGACAAATTTAATGGCAATTTTTATTAATCTCTATATTTTTAGATTTTTAAAGTAGTGAGTTATAAATCAATAGCAAATATACTAAAAAGCAATGAGTAAAATATTAAAGTGAAAGGATAAAAGTAAATCTTGAAAGCATAAAAATTGGGTGGAGTTTAATTTTTTATTACCTTTGCATTCTGAAAATTGCTGGACCCGTAGCATAATGGATAGTGCATCTGACTACGGATCAGAAGGTTGGGGGTTCGAGTCTCTCCGGGTTCACAAAAAAAACGAATTGCCGCAGTATTACTAAAAAAACCGCCTGTTTGCAGCCCTTGCAAACAGGCGGTTTTGCGTTTCTCAACTTTACAAGTTACCCAAAAGTTAAACATAGAAAAATTACGAAATTAGCCTTCTGGATTAATGACAGTTATGTAAAACTTGATTTTCTAGTAAACTTTACTTTTACTAGAATTCAAATTAATGTTATTGAAAAACTTTGCTTAAATATCTTCGATATAATCCAAATCTTTTCCATAGGTTTCTTCGGTTAAGAATGCCGAGAACAAAGCAATTACGATAAAAACAAATCCAACAATTACCCCTGCCCACCATAAATTAAATTGTACAGTTAACACTCCTAAAAGGTAAGTAATTAATATAGTTCCTCCTCTTACAAAGTTTGGAGCCGAAGTTGTTACTGTTGCCCTAATATTAGTACCAAATTGCTCAGAAGCCGTGGTAATAAATATGGACCATAAGCCGCCCATCGGTATCCCTAATAAGAATAAAATAGTATAAAAGAAAGTTGGGCTCGCCCCAAACAGCGAAAAATAGAAAATGGTTAAAACCGCAATAACTACTAATCCTATGATTATTGGTTTCTTTCTTGATTTCAATTTCATCGAAATATATCCGAACAATAAACTTCCAATAGCAGCTCCAATATAATGCAACATTACTGAAGTGGAGGCTTTCACTGTGCCTGAAATTTTTAGTGCGTCCTGTGCAAATGAAGTAGAATTAATAGCCAAAACACTTACAGTATACCATGTAGGGACAGCTAAAAGAATTATAAAAATGAATTTTTTAAATCGTTTTTTATTCGTAAATAAACTTAAAAAATTCCCCTTACTCACTGCAGCTGATTTTGTTTTTTCATACATTCCAGATTCATAAACTGCGATTCGAAGAAACAATAATAATAAACCTAAGCCACCTCCTGTCCAAAAAGCCACCCGCCAGTTAAACTGCTCCGCTACTAAAAAAGCCAATGTAGAACCTGCAATTCCAATCCCCGAAACAATGCTAGCACCCATTCCCCTTGATTCTTTTGTCATTACTTCTGAAACCATAGTAATGCCAACTCCAAGCTCACCCGAAAGCCCAAAACCTGCGATAAATCGCAACCACGCATATTGGTCAATTGTTTGGGCAAATCCATTAGCAATATTAGCTATAGAATATAAAAATATTGTAATAAACAAGATGGATAACCGTCCTTTTTTATCACTTAAAATGCCCCAAACTATTCCACCTATTAACATACCAGCCATTTGCATGCTTAATAAAAAATTTCCTTTACTAAATAATTCATCTTTAGCAGTTATTCCTAAATCCATCAAACTTGGATTTTTAACAATACCAAACAGAATTAGGTCATAAATATCAACAAAATAGCCCAATGCTGCTGCTATAACAATAATATTAATAAATTTAGGTGATGGGGAGGATTTCATAAATCAGCTAAGTTTAACAAATTCAATTTATAACTTTTTTAATAAATGCAAACAATATTACATTATCAATCCTAATTATCCAAGCTATTTTTAAAAAATAAATTTTATTCAATTATAAATTAAAAAATCTGAAGATTAGTTGTAAAAAAACCGTTCCGTATTAAAACAGAACGGCATCAAACATTAATAAAAATAGATGTCAACAATTTAATTATCATTCATATACTTCGTAAAAATTATTTTTGTAAATAAATTTCACGTTTTGACCTAATGATAAGAATTGTGAAGTTTCCGGATATTTATTCAAAAGATTAAAATATTCTGTGCTTGCAAATTGTATACGGTTCACTTTTTGGTCTTTCGAATTTTGAACATACAAGTCAATCCATTCATCATTTTTTTGATATACAGCCCGTCCCTGAATGTTTCTTACCTGTGAACTCAGGTTTTGAGTCTTACCTGTTTTGTCTTTATATAACATCCTAGAAGCTCCTTGCTTGCTGTCGTTAAGATTATCCGAAAAACCAAGATTTTGCACTTCGCTACTTGAAACAACCCCTGATTGGCCCGAAGTTTTGTTAAGGTTCGAATATTCTTCTTTACCCCTTGATTTAAAATCTTCATCTTCCATTGGTGCAAACCTTTGGTTAAAAATTACTTGATCATCACGGATATTATTATTTGTAAGATTAATTTGCTCATCTTCAAGAATTAAATAACTTGTATATGGTGTAACGATTCCATATTTTTTTGACAAGCTAATTACCTCATCAATAAGTTCCTTATTTTCACCATGTAAACGGATCTGATCAAGTAAATATCCAACATTACGTGCTGCCCACAAAGGTGCAATAAAGTCATTATCAGCCTTTTCTTCAAACTTTCCTGAAAAATTATACTTTTCAGGTTTACCGTTCACTTTTCCTTCAAGAGTTAGTTCCACAGGTCCACTCCCATCAAATCTACCCATTACTGTTATTGACGATCCTTTAAATACATCCGGCAATTTATGTGGAAAAATTTCACGTACTTTTCCATTATAAGTGAATTTTAATTCTGCATCGGTTAAAATTGGAGAACTAACTTTATTAAAAAAGTTCGATATCTTAACTTCAATATCCTCTTTGTCTGATATATATGTTCTATAAGCATTGGTTTGTTCGGTTATTTTATCCAACAAATGGGTATTTAAATCATCGCCTATGCCAAAAGTAAAGATGCGGGTAGTTTCCGAGTTATTTGTCATAATTTTTTTAAGCAGCTGGTCTTCACTGGTTTCACCAATAGTTGGTTTCCCATCTGTAATGAAAACAATCATATTTGGTCGATCAACCGATTTTTTTTCTTTACAGGCAAGTTCAATTGCTTCGTCTATATTAGTTCCACCAATAGGTCTCAGATTTTTAATAAATTCAATAGCCTTAGCTTTATTTGATTGGTCGGCCAAAACCCTGTTTCCAAAAAGAGCTTCAGCTTCTGTCGAAAATCGTATAATCTCAAATTTATCATTGCTGTTGAGGTTTTCAACACAAAAATTAAGTGCTTTCCTTGCCTGATCCATTTTTGGACCTGCCATACTTCCTGAAACATCCAGAACAAAGGTGATATCCTTATTTACAATCTTATCTGTAGCATTTGTGTGACCGGGACTTATATTTAAAAGAAAAAAACCATCTTCTCCTGCAACTTTGTAACTTAAAAGAGACATTCCAATTTTACTGTTGTCGAAACCAATAAACAATCGTAAATCCTGATCTGGAAGCAAAGAATTTGACTCAAACCCAATAGTGGCGTGCTTATCGTCTTTTCTGTTTATTTCCATTTCGTGAGTTGGCGAATACAAAGTCTTAATTTCGATACTCGATTCTACATCAATTTTAAAACTAAGGTTCTTTAATGGAACTGCCGAATATTTTTTTGTATTTAATGGGAAAATATACTCCTGTGTATTATTATCTTTTTCGAGAATTTCGGAATAACTGATTTCAATTCTTTTCTCTTTTAGCGCTTCAATAGGAAAAATGCGTACTTTAAACAAGGCTTGTTCAGAATATTCAAGTAATGCTGGGTCACGTAATTTTCGCACTATATCTTCATAAATTTTTCGCGCTTTATCGGCATCGAGCAATTCGGCTTGCATTTTTTTTCCATTAATATCCATGCTAAAATTTTTTATTACACATCCTTTGGGAACAGGAAATAAAAAATAGCCTTCGAGGTTCATGTTTGAAGGATTATAGAAAACTTCTTCAATTTTAGTAAATGCGTATTGATCCTTAATTTTTGTTTCAACTTTCAAAGATCTAACTTCAAGCACATAAGGCATTCTTCCTAATGGATTTCCATTTGTAGGCTCAATGATTATAATTCCGCCTGCAAATATTATTTCTGTTATTAATAACAGACTTAAGAGAATTGTATATTTAATTTTTTTCATGATTTTTTTGTATTATTCGTTTTTTAACCTAAAAAACCGCAACAGATTATGGAATATTGCTATTTTAATTAATTTAGCCATTTCATAATATTGCCTGCAAAATAATAATGGGTATCATTCTAGTTTATATATAAGCTATTGAAAATCAGGCTGATTAATCTCTTCATTATTATTTTTTGAATTTGTAATTTTTCTTAACCGCTTGTTCCCTAACTGCTTTTATCATTACAGCATCAAGCGTGTTTTCTTCAGCATTTTCTTTTTTCTTTTCTGCCACATATTTTGATCTCTTGTCATTTAAATCATTTATTTCTTTCTGAATTTTATCACGCTCTTTTTGTTTTTGGTCAAGATAAGTTTTTACTTCAGTTTTTGATTTTCCTTTTAACTCACTTGGCAATTCATCTTCAGATAATTTTTCGATTTTTTTATCATCTTTCTTATAAGCATCAACCAAATCCCAAGATTCGTTACTATAAGCACCCTGACTTTTTGAAACTGCTCTGTTAATTTGCACTTCTTCACTCATTGATCCTGCATTATTATCTTGAGTCACCTGACGTTCTTTCATTTTGCTTCCGCCACTACCATAGCCAATATAAGTTTTGTTCAGCTGGTCATTTAGTTTCATAATCTGATCATCAAATGGTGATGCAACATATACATCCTTTACATTCTGATCAATATTCATATACTTTCCATCGGCCAAATCGGAACCATCTTTCCAAAATGTAGTTATCCCTTCATCTAAATTTCCGCAGAAAATGGTGTTCACAATAATTCCTTTTGCAATAGATTTCTTACAACTTTCTTTATAATCGAATGTTCCCTGATTAAAGGGTTCATTTCCTGCAATAAATATCATTTTCAAATCTTTATTCGACGAAGTCCATTGTAACTGTTTTAAAGCCACATCAATAACTTGCCCACAATACTCACTTCCACCATTTGTTTTTAAAGCGAATAAATCTTCGGATATTTTATCCAAATCGCTAGTGAATTGAGATACTTGTCTTATAAATCCTTCTTCAGCAGGTAAACCATCGTTACCATATTGATACAAGGCAATTTCTAAATCTGGGGTTTGACCATTATATTCAGCCAATGCCATATCATTCACAATTTTCCATAATTGAGATTTTGCCTGATCAATTAATCCGTCCATGCTATTGCTAACATCTAGCAATAATGCGATTTGTACTTTTGCTTTTTCATCTTTATTTGTTTGTGCAAAAATTTGGTTTACAAATAATAAACCCAAAAAAAGCGCTATTAAAAAATTTAATTTTGTTTTCATACCTGTTTTTTTTAATTATTTTATCTTACATTTCTATCACTGGGCATTGGTTTTATCTTGTTCCGATTTTTGCCAAGATTTTTTTTTAACTTTTCCCAAATCAAGTTTAATTTCAAACTTTATTTAAAGATTCAAATAAACTAAAAATCCATAAAAATTTATTTCAACTTAATATTATCTATTTTATTAAAAACGAATTATTACCAAATCAATTATTAAATCCAATTGAAAACATGGAATACAATATCCACATGAATGTACAAAACTCAAATTAGTATTTATTTTAAAAAAATCAATTTATTGACAATCGAGGTTTTGTTTTTTTTGTACTTTGATGTTTAAAAAAGCTATTCCAAAAAATAATTATTGAAGGAAAGATAGTTTTAACTTTTTGGAAGCACGGCTAATACATAATAGAATTGCTGTGATAGGGATTCAATAACTATCTGATTCAAAGTTGAATTAATTTCCTATCTCAATGGTTTTTAAATTTCGGAAAAATATCAATGTGTAGGTTTTGTGATTAGTCCCGAATCCACCGAATTTTCATGTAATTCCACATCCAGACTATCAGGGGGAAAATATCCAAGGCTTTCAATTCCAAAAAAATTCTGAATTAATTCTGCAAGTTCAGTATTTGTATACATTCCATAGCTTATCAGTGGCTGTTTTTCGCCATTTGTCAAAATTTCACCAAGGATTTGATCTTCTTTAATCCTGTCGAAATTAAAGACCTTACCATTTTTTAATTTAATTTCGAATTGCTTGTTATTACAAAGGGCACTGTTTATATTGTGCTTTTTTAAAATATCAATAAAAGTTTTAGATTGATTGATAAAACTTGTGAAAAGTGCATCCGTTTCCCATTGATAGCCCTCTCCAACTTCCTTTGCTATATTTTGAGCTTCTTTTTTACTGATAATAAAAAAAATAACCGATTTCTTTTCAACCTTAAATATTTCTGATTTTTGATCTTCTGGCAAATCCGGCTCAACAGTCTGATTGACTTGCTCATCATCAGGTGATTCAATTATTTTTTCTTCAACATTGCTGTTATCGTTGTTATTGTTTGCACATGAGGATAATAAGAAAACCAGAAAAAATAAAAACAAATAAGCAGTTTTAAACATTATTCGAATTATAGAAATTATGGATAAAATAGTTGATAAGCACCTATTTACTGGATACTTAAGAACAAAGATACAGAAATTGAGGAATAATCTTATTGAATTAAAAAGATTATATTCTGTGGGTTTACAAATTTATTTACTGAAAATCATTTTTAGGGCAATAATTATTATGAGGAATCCAAATAATTTTCTCATAATAGCTTCTGGCATTTGAAGTGACAATTTTGAACCCAAAAATCCACCAATCACAAAAGTGCATGCCATGATAGCTGCATATTTAATATTTACATTTCCTGAGCGGTAATAGTTAAACGTAGCAACAATCATAACTGGCATGGTCATTAATGCAAGACTGGTACCTTGTGCTTGCTGCATGGTTAATCCCATAATAAATACAAGAGACGGAACTACTACAATTGCTCCACCAATACCCATGCTGCCACTCAAAAAACCCGCAGCCATTCCAATAGCTAATACAATAACAACCTCACTTAATGACATGTTCTAACTTTTCAAAAATCAAGACTTAGTGAAAAATAAAAAACAGAAGGCAAAATTACATTGTCATCGATTCCCCATGCCCAGTCTGTGCGAACAAAATATCCTAAAATTTTAGAACGCAAACCAAAACCATAACCTGCAATAATTGGTGAACGTTTTTTATCAACAATAACTTTAACCGGATAATTATCAATTATTTCGGTATTGTATGCATTGTCTTTATCCCATGGTGAAAATCCGGACCATGCAGTACCAACATCCGCAAAACCAACAATTTGGAAATTATTTAAAAAAGTGGAGTTTAAGGGTCTGTTTACTAAATATCGAATTATTGGCCATCTGATTTCGGCATTTGATATGGCAAATTTAGTCCCATTTCTTGCGTTTTCTACAAATCCCCTCATATCTGTTGCAACTGCTTGAAAAATGTAGCCTCCTTTTTCATCAATACGCACCGACTGATCGAAAGTTGGTACTGTGGATGAAAAGTTGATCCAATTATCTACACTTCCCAGATAATATAATAGTTTCCCTGAACCATATGAAGCACTTGCTGCAAACCTTCCTGCAAAAATCAAACTACGATGAATCGGAACATAAAACCTAAAATCAGTACCCACAATATAAGTTTGTGTACCACCTTTTTCAAGATTGAGATAATATTCACCAAATGTTTTTAACCGAATACCATTATACAAATTAATACCACGCTCTATTGTATTATCAAATATATATTCAAGCTTTGCACCTCCAAGGTAACGATAAGTATCATTTGGCTCAAGGGTTGATAATTGAGTAGAGAGCAAAATCGCCCTGTCGGTCCGAAGAGTTGCAGTAGCACGGATTGAGCTTACTTCATTAAATGGGTAGCTGGTTTTAAATTTCAGTTCATTGGTTATAATTTTTTCAGCAATTGGGTACTCATAATAATTGATAACAGACAAACGATGATAGATATATTGCCTGTCCCACCTTTTCTTCAAATCTTCCAGACTTAATAGATATTCGAAACTATCAAAGTTACCCGAAATCCTAAACCCGCCAGTGAGCTTGTAATTTTCAAACAAATCGCTAATCCCAATTTTTGTAAAAACATTAAATCCGGGATTAAAATAATAGGCACCAGGAGAATAAGCTTGATACATATCATTTAAGAATCCAAAATCAACCTGGGTAACCATTTCCTCAGGATAAAATGAGGTAAGGTAAATTTTTTGTTCAGGCCATTTAGCAGTATCTTTTTTGTTTTCCAATCCACTGCTGTCGGTTCCGTACACCAAATGATAAGGATTTTCCTTTTCTATTTCAAATACATAATAATTTACATCGATAGGCACACTATCTGGATGAGCAACCAAATGATTTATAGCCAAACTATCTCGAATTTCTTTTTGTTTGGCGATTCTTTCCTTTTCTATCAAGATCAAACTATCCTTTTTTCTTAAATTTTTTGTTCGTTCATATCTATAAATCGTATTATGAATGTTATTTCCAATATCTACTCTTGGACTGTTTTCACTTTCGATAATCCGATCGCGCTTATTATTATAAAGGCTTTGAGCAACCGTACTATTGTCTTGGCTTATAGAAAAATAATCAATATTGCGATTATAATTGGTAACAGGATAACTTACTGTGTAATATCGGTAATGAGTAGTTGTGTCTATATAACTGATTGTGCTGTCATGAGTAGCCAAATATCTGTTAAATATACCATTATCATCAGTTAGATAAGTATAAGTATTTTTCTTAATTCCTTCGGGTGAAATTTCATCAAAGTAAGGCGTATTAGTAATCCTTTGTAAAAGATTCGATTTATTTTTAAAGTCATAAACAAATAAATCGTAAGTCGACATTACCTCAGGATTTATCTCTTTATCAACAAATAAGGTATCACTTATGCGATTAGATGAAAATATAATTTTTGATGATCCTTCAATAAATCTGGGATGAAATTCATCGGCGGCATCATTTGTAATCTGGTCGCTTGATCCTGCTGAAAGATTATACACAAACAAATCAGTCTGCCCTTTCATTACACCAGAAAATGCCATATTTAATCCATCTTCGGAATAAGAAAAGTCGAGGATTTTATCGTAGTATGGTATATTCCGGGTTTGAATTTTGCCAGTTTCAACAAAATAAAAATGCATTACCAGTTTACCTTTAACTTCAGCAATAAAGGTTAAAATTTTACCTGATGGATGCCATGCTAAAACTGGATAAGAGTAATCGGTTATTTGATTTAATCGTTGTTCAAATCTGAATATACTTTTAGCTTTCTTTTTTTGAATATCGTAGATCCAAACATTATGCTTCCCTGAATAATTTGTTGTATATGCAATTCTCTTATTATCAGGGCTCAACTTAATATGCTGGTAAACTCTGTTTTTTTTTGTTTTTATATTTAAACTTTTATCCTCCGGAAAATCAGTTGATTTGCTATCTTTTTCAAAGCGTGTTTTATAATAATCTAGCCAAACTGGTGTAAGAGATTTAATATCAGCACCTAAAACATACAAGAAACCGCTTTCCACACTTTTGTTTACCCTTGTCAGATAGATAATATTTGGAATTACTGCAGCTCCATAATTGTGGGCTACAAAATTCCAGATAGCATGTCCTGCAATTCTAGCGTCATCATCAGTTAAATGATTAAATTTTTGCAACTTGCCATTTTCAATTGCATCCTTTACTTTATTTTCAATTTCAAAATTCCATCCTTCAGATAAATATGAAATAAGGCCTTTATAATACCAATCGGGCAAACTTAGTAAGGCAGAAGAACTAACTTTCTGTCGGAAATTTCCTCCATAGATCAATTCTATCAGCATAGTTTCTGCAATTGCAGCCCTTATTTGTTTTACAAATTTTTGATGATCGCCTTCGTAATAGATGAAAACTTTATTACTGATTATCCTTGCAGACCCTCCGATATTTGTTTCTTCGTTTCCTGATATAAGTCCAATATTACTTTGCTTAAATTCTGATTGTTTATTGTAGATCAGGAATATTATACGTCTTTCCAAGCTATGGCTGAATAGATTCTCCATATTTTTCAATTCCTCATCAATAACTTTGGATGTATAACGGGCCAATTTTTTTCCGTCGAGGTAAAAATAAGTATCGTATCGGTCAAAACGATAATACTCCCAATAAAAATCGTTGTATTGAACACGGTTTTTACCAAACTGGACTTGATGTCCGTTGTAAAATTGTGCTTTTAATCCAAAAGGAATAAAAATTAAATATAATAAAATGGCTACGATTAAAATCCCAAGCTTTCTCACATTTAATTCTTTATATTCAACAATTCATTTATAGTTTTTACTCCAGATAAGCAACAAATTTTTATCAAACCCGAAAACAGAAGTATTATTTAAGCTGAAATAAAATAACGGATAAAATTAACTATAATTATTAAAGCATAGCAATTATTATTTACAAAAAAATTGAACTCTTTTGCATAATTTGCAAGAAAAAAGCATTAAAAAACAAAGTGAAATATATTATTGTAAAAGGATTACTCATTTTTATAAACAGAAAAATATTCTATAAATGGCTATAAGAACTTCGAGAAAGCAAATTTAATTTTAATGGTTTGATAATTTTAGTAATATCTAGTTTTGAAAATTATTGGATATAAAAAAAGCCAATAAGAAATAAAGTTCATTATTGGCTTTTGTAATCTGAGGGTGCCCAGGACAAGATTCGAACTTGCACACTTTTAACGGCGCCAGCCCCTCAAGCTGGTGTGTCTACCAATTTCACCACCTGGGCATTTAAGCTGCAAATTTATAAATTAAATTAGATTTTCAAATTAAAACAATTTCGATAATTGAAAATAAAATACATGTGAGTTCTAATAAAATATTTGAGATAATGCGTTAACTCTAATGAATGGATTCAATTTTGATAATTCACTATATACTAAAACTTTGAACCCGAAAATATTTTTTATGCGTTTCTAGTATCTATTTTTACATCCGCAGGTTTTTCAGCATTTGATAGGCATTCCAAACAAAAGTTATTTATGATCTAATAATTTAAAGAATATTTGCTTATTTTGTAGAACTTATCAATTGCTTAAAGAAATATAATTAATCCGAAATTGAAATTTCTATTATGAAACCAACTTTATTGATACTAGCAGCAGGCTTAGGAAGCCGCTATGGTGGATTAAAACAACTTGATCAGATTGGCCCATCAGGAGAAACCTTAATGGATTATTCAATTTTTGATGCGAAAAGAGCAGGTTTTGGGAAAGTAGTTTTTGTAATTAGAAAATCTTTCGAGGAAGATTTCATAAACCATATTTTCTCAAAATATATAGACTTCATTGAAGTTGATTATGTTTTCCAGGAACTTGACACTTTACCCGAAGGGTATTCTGTTCCACCTGAAAGAATAAAACCATGGGGAACTGGTCATGCAGTTTTAATGGCCCAAACAAAAATCGATTGCCCATTTGCTGTTATCAATGCTGATGATTTCTATGGTAAGGATTCTTTTTTAGCCATTGCTTCTTTTTTAATTGCCCTCGACGAAGATAATAAGAACAGATATTGCCTTTTAGCTTATAAGCTTAAAAATACTTTATCGGAACATGGAACAGTATCGAGAGGACTGTGTTATCTTGACAAAAATGATTATCTTATTAATATTGAAGAGCATACAAAAATTTCTATTGAAAAGAATGCTATTATCAGTATTGGAAAAAATAATCAGAAATTTGATTTATCTGAAAATGCACCAGTTTCAATGAACCTGATGGGTTTTACTCCTTCAGCTTTTAGTTATTTCAAATATTATTTTAATGAATTTATAGAAAATAATAAAGACAGTTTAAAAGCTGAATTATATTTACCCGAAGTCGTTTCAAAAATTATAAAAAGCGGATCAGCCAAGGTTAGAGTATTGCCAAGCAATGAAAAATGGTTTGGGGTAACATATAAAGAAGACAGAGAGATTGTTGTACAAAACATTAATGAAATGATTAATAAAGGAGTATATCCAAATAAACTTTGGTAATTATAAAAAAATAAAAGCGCCTCAAAATTAAAATGAGACGGCTTTTTTAATTCTTCATTTTCAGATTATCTTAAAGACCAATTTTGCCAGGTATCGCTAACTGCTACGCTAACCAACGCTATGGGTACTTGTTGGTTTCCTCTAGAAATCGCCTTTCCGCTAACATTGGTTTTTACTGAATTATCAAGACGCTGATAATCAATATTCCCACGAGATTCTTTGAGTATTTTTAAAAAGTAATAAGTGAATAATCCATGTCTCATTTCGTCATAAGCATTTGCGGTATAACTTTCGCTTACTGCATTAAAAACTACTGTATTCCCGGAAATCACTTCTCTCCGGGGATTAATTTTTTTTGCAGAAGGACCTCTCAGTCCAATATTACGTCCCCCGTTATTAAAAGATGCATCCATAACAATTGTACTTTTGACAGAGCGACTTTCCCATATTTGTTTATATAAAAAATCAAGCGATATTCCTTCATTCAAATTTGAAGGTGGTATGTCAACCGGCATTAAATAAGGAGCAAGAGTCACAGTATCAGCCAAACCATGTCCAGCATAGTAAAATACCAATTCTGCTCCGTCTTTCACTTTACTTACCCGATCTGATAAAGTTAAAACACTTTCATACATTTCCTTTTTAGTTGCATCAAGTAATAGTATTATATTCGATTCTTTAATCCCCAACATATTAACTGCATATTTTTTAAATATCACAGCATCATGTCTGGCGTATGGAACATTAAAGTTTTTACTGAGTCCTGTAAATTCATTTGCATATCCTTCGTTTCCAATTATTAACGCAAACTTTTCTTTTCCTACCGAAGGAAGAACAGGAATATCTTTATCTACATCAGAAGAATACTCATTTGAAGGAACTTCTTTGGCATAATTATATTTGCATGTATTAACAAGCAAACTAAAAGGAGATACCGGATTATTTTGGTATGCGTTAACTTCTACATTCATTTTAAAACTTCCACTTTCCAAATCGCCTGAAGCTTTTATTGGCAAACGAATTAATTTTTCCTGATTTATGCCGATAATGCCAATTTTGACACTATCAGGATAACTTATTTTATTTTTTGAATCAGGCGATTCTAGTTTTGCATAAAAATTGACTGCCTTTGCTGGACCATAATTAAATAACCTGAATTCGACAAATCCATTTTCGAAAGCATCCAGGCAAGTGTTTTCATCATTATCGATATAGTGTAATGAGCCCTGCACCAGTTGAAGGTTTGTTAAACTTGTATTGACAAATTCTTTTTCACTTATTGAACTGGTTATCTTAAAACTTGGAATATTTGGATTTTCTTTAATCGGTAGATTTTTTTTCCATGATTTTTTTATTTCTTTTTTTCTTTTAATTAACCTTGCATAATCAATTGCCCAAACTACACTTGCTGCACCAATAAATGCATAGGTTAAGTTTTTACTTGTTATTGTTTTGTCATAGTTTTTATTTTTGTCTTCAATTGAGTTTGAGCTCAGGTAATTGTTATAACTATTCAATGAATTATAATACATACCTATTGAAGCTCCGACTAATGAATATCCCAAAGCACCATAAATCCAGTATGGCTTTTTTTGATGTATTTTGTAATCGCCCCACCCTGGATAAACGGTTGATAAAATTAATGGATCATCAAGATAAAACCGATTTTCGATAGTTGCTGATATCTTGACCGTAATAGAATCAATCAATTCTGTTTCATCGTTAAAAACGCTCCATATAGCCACTTTTTCTCCACCACCTTCGATGAACTTGTTAACATCACCTTTCCAGGATTTTGCCCGGATAGTATCATTCTTTGAATTAAAAACATCAATCCAAACTCTTATATTATCTTGTTCCTTGGCATTTTCAATTTCATATTTCACAATTAAATTGCCATTTTTATATTTCACATCATTAATAATCAGATTAATATGAGATTTAAACTGACCTTTGCCAATTATACTAAAACCAATTAAAAAAACTAAAAACAGGTTTAATTTCAGGTTAATTATCTTCATTTCAATTTTTTGATTAATTAGCAATGAAATTTTTAATTTCACCATAATATACATTAATTCCATCAGTAGCATATGCTCTAACATAATAGACCCTACCGCTCACCAATCCAGTTAATTCACTAGAGAAAGAACCCAACTGATTTGATGGGCCTAAAGAGTTGTGCTCACTCGTGGAATTCAAATCTGGAGATGATGTAACTGTTGAATAACAATGACCATAGTTAATAATCTGATTAACACCCAAGCTTTTTATTGTTCCAAATGCAATGGCTGTATTATCCAGATTTGGAGTTATCTGATCTGTATTGATAGTAATTAGTGATTCATACGTTAAAGTATTAGAATAAATGATTACACCTTCGGCTTCTAAATAACCCCTAATGTAATATCGGCCAAGAGTAAGATTGTTAATTTTACTATCAAAAGTAGTATCTGAATCGAATGGTCCAAAGGCGGTTTTATCATCATTTATTGTTGGTGGATCTATTTGAGACCAACAATGACCATGATTACTGAAATTTACAGAACCGATTCCCTTTGTTGAAGAACTTAATTTTATACTTGTAGCATCCAGTTTTTTTATATTTGAAGTGACAAATTGAATATCATCAGCTGTAATTTCAAATGAAACAACATCGCCATAAGTATATTCGTTTCCATCGTATAAATAACTTCTGACATAGTAAGTTATTCCTGGTGTTAAATTATTAAGTTTACTAAAAAAATCTCTAGTCATTATTACTGATCCTAAATTGGTATTAAAATCATTAATACTGGGTTCAGGATTTCTCGACCAACAATGTCCATGGCTTATAATATTTGATGCACCTACATCAAGCACAGTACCATAAACCAATACTGAAGTTCCTGAAATTTTAATCTCATCTGTTCGTACATCCATAACTCTCTCAAATTCTAACTTTTTACATGTTGTAAAAAAAACAGCTATGAATATTGAAAGAAATAATATTGTATTCTTTTTCAAAATGATGCTTTTATTAAAAAAATTCATTTTTTTTAATTTATCAATTAATCCAATTGAACCCAGATGCCGTTAATTCCACAATATATGTGGGTACCATCGAAGCATATATCTCCATTATTTGCAGGCACTAGAGGTAGAGTTATCGGTTGTAAATGAATAATATCCGAAATATTAACTGTTGTGAATGAAGCTAAATTAGAAGTAACTGAACCGGCATTCCATTCACCTGCTGAAATTTTGCCCACAGAAGTAATCGTTGTTGCCCCTGTCCATGTTGATAATGCAGTATTTTCAACATTGCCCAGTCCTATTGAAGATGCATCCAAAGATTGCCAGGTTTTATCACCTCGCCAATATTGGGCAGTGGTTCCCGGTGTTATTTGTATTTCATAGCCGGCGCTGGCATGGTCTCCCCAACTAAAAGCCGCATTCCAATTAGTAATTTCAGCACTTGTTATTGCGTTAGCAGCATGTGCAGTTGTCATTGCATTTGTAATTCCATATCCGCTTACTGTTGTTGGTGTTCCTGTTAAACTTGCCCACGTTCCATTAAAAGCATCTGTTATTCCATAGCCTGAAACTGTAGTTGGTTTACCTGTAATTTCTGTCCAGGCAGGGACATAGGTTATTGGGCGATATAACCCTGCATGGTTTCCCCATCCAAAAGCTGTACTCCAATCCGTAATATTGGCACTTGTTATTGTGTTCGCAGCATGTGATGTTGTCATCGCATTTGTAATTCCATATCCGCTTACTGTTGTTGGTGTTCCTGTTAAACTTGCCCATGTTCCATTAAAGGCATCTGTTATTCCATAGCCTGAAACAGTAGTTGGTTTACTTGTAATTTCTGTCCAGGCAGGAACATAGGTTATTGGGCGATATAACCCTGCATGGTTTCCCCATCCAAAAG
This sequence comes from Bacteroidota bacterium, assembly GCA_025361565.1. Taxonomy (GTDB): domain Bacteria; phylum Bacteroidota; class Bacteroidia; order Bacteroidales; family NBLH01; genus NBLH01. The sequence goes on from JANYKN010000116.1 coordinate 464,479, forward strand.
CTGTACTCCAATCCGTAATATTGGCACTTGTTATTGCGTTAGCAGCATGTGCAGTTGTCATTGCATTTGTAATTCCATATCCGCTTACTGTTGTTGGTGTTCCTGTTAAACTTGCCCATGTTCCATTAAAAGCATCTGTTATTCCATAACCTGAAATAGTAGTAGGATTGCTGCCACTTGTAATCCGTCCTTTAGAATCTACAGTTACACTTTTATATGTGCCTGGTATTACAGTTGTATTATTAAGTGTCAAAAATCCATTGTTTGCAAGGCTTGCATCTCCTTGTACAATAACTTGTGAAGCAAAATTACCTGAATTTCCAATAAGTATGTTCGCATTATTTAAACTTGTCGATATAGCATCAGTTATTCCATAACCTGCTAAAGTTGTTGGAGTTGTGCCATTGGATATTCGACCTTTGGCATCAACAGTTAGACTCCTATAGGTACCAGGCAGAACTCCTGTATTTGACAAAGATAAAACCCCTCCACTATTTATAGTTGCATCTCCACCCATTGTAACTTCTGAAACAAGGTTAAGAGCATTTCCGACAAATATATTTCCACTGTTCAAGCTTTTTGATAAACCATCAGTAATACCAAAACCTAAAAGTGTAGTTGGGTTGCTTGCAGCATAAACCCTTCCTTTTGAATCAATAGATAAACTAAAATACGTTCCAGGAACTACTCCAGTATTACTTAAGGTTAAATATCCAGTAGTAGACATTGTGGCTTCGCCACTAATTGGGAAAGAGCCTATTCCTGAGCCATTTCCAATAAGAATTTGACCAGTACCATTTGCAGGGAATGCAGTTGCAACATTAACGCCATTTCCTACCCATATATTTCCTGAAGGAAGTGTGTTACTTGAAGCAATACTGGCATTCAAATTATCTATTGTGGCTAATGTCCCTGTTGTTGGGAGCAAAAGAGTGGTTGGCCCGGAAGTATTAAGAGTTGTGATTCCTGAAGTATTGAAAAACAATGGTCCACTTCCCGACAATGTGAAATTTTGCCCCAAACTCAGTGAGCCTGAACCTGCAAAATTAGTTGCATGAATCTGACCTCCAAAAGTGCCTCCATTAGCCTTACTGACAAAATCTGTTGGCAAATCAAAGTTTATTGAATTTCCTCTAATAATGCTAATTGTAACAGTGTTCCCTGATAATGTGCTTGATAATGTCTGTTGATCAGTATCCACCCCAATATACTTTGCCAGAGAAATTGGAGTTGCACCTGAATTTTTAGTTATTGTCAAAATATTATCAACAAGCTGTAAATCCTGGATTTCATTGGTTGGATCTGCATCAGCATCATTATTGTTTTTTACATCAATGGCATACATTGCGTATGGAACTGCTAAAATCTGAGAGGCTCCCATAAACTTGTAATTAGTTCCTCCAGTGATATCAATGTCTACCTGTAGGTAATAACTATGTGCTCCCCAATCAATTGAAGTAAATGTTCCCAGGGTTACAGTACCTGTACCAATATTTACTGCAACTACACCATATTCATTAGTTGTATAATCAAATGTTTCACTGTAAACAGGAGTGCCAACTGCTGAATTTTGTAATATGCTCAATTTAAGAGATATTAATTTATTGCCTACAATTTCACCATTGCTATTCCTAACCACTGCCTGGTATTTAAATATATTGGGCACTTGTGCACTTAACTGATTTAAAATAAAAATCATGAAAAATGCAAACAATCCTATCTTTCTCATATCTTAGATATTTATATGTTGATTTATTATGTCAAGGGAATGCTTTTCTCCAATCTTAACTTATTCTTTAAACTAATCCTGAAAAAGGATTTTATATGTTTTCAAAAATGAAAGATCTTCAGAAAAGATTTTTAATATATAGTATCCACGTTGAAAAGTTGTAAAATAAATCTCAGCAGAATGATTCGATGTATTATATTTTTCTTCATATATTTTCTTTCCATCCAGGGTGTAAAGATTAAAATAAAGATTTGTTTCTTCCTTTGACGAAAACTCTAAATTTAAAATATCTTTAACCGGATTAGGAAAAACGGATACCTCAATATTTTCATTTTTTGAAAACTCATTAAGTCCTGTAATCGTTAAATTACTTTGTAAAAAGCCCTGGGTAAGAATAAGATCGGAGCTCTTTATAGTTGCAGTTTGTGCATCTCCCACTGTCCAGCTAATTTGAGCAAATCCATTGCTAAAATAACCACCCGCAGGGAAAATACCATCTGAACTTATGGTTTGACACATTGATGAATATGTCGTTATTATACATAAAAATAAAAGGATTTTTCGCATAATAGATTTTGTGAATGTTATTTTGGTTTAGTTTTATGGGTCAAATTTATGGAATAATTTCCTACTTCAATATATAGAATTCTTGATTTATGGCCAATTTCAAGCCTATCAATCCTTGTTTTCTTAAAATTGATGTCCTTATTGTGAAAGTTGAAATAAGAGAGCGCTTCATTCATCAAATAATATTAAAATTCAATTTCAGGCTTATTATTTAAACTTACTTTTAGCCTCAAATTTATATGATTTATAGTTTGACAAATTATATTGTCAAAATCAGTTTTTTGTCTGTAAATTAGTCAATTAAGATTAATTTAGGTTAAATAATTCAGATAAATATTATTAAGAAAAAATAAATAAGCATGAAAATACTTGTTACCGGTACAGCAGGTTTTATTGGATTTCACCTTGCCAACTATTTGATTAAAAGAGGCGACGAAGTGGTTGGATTAGATTGTATTAATGATTATTATGACATAAACGTTAAATATAACCGATTACAGCAAACAGGGATTGATAAAGAAAAACTGGAATATGGAAAAGAAGTACAAAGTTCCAAATATCCAAATTATAAATTTTGGAAACTTAATCTTACAGATAAAGAAAATATAAACCAGCTTATTGAAAATGAAAAATTTGATACTGTTTGTAACTTAGCCGCCCAGGCTGGAGTCAGATATAGTATTACAAATCCCTATGCATATATTGAAAGTAATATTATTGGTTATATAAATGTATTAGAAGCATGCAGGCATTATAATGTCAAGCATTTGGTATATGCAAGTAGTTCAAGTGTTTATGGATTAAATGAAAAAATGCCTTTATCTACCAAGCAGAATGTAGATCATCCAATAAGTTTGTACGCTGCAAGCAAAAAAAGCAACGAGCTGATGGCCCATACTTACAGTCATTTGTACGGACTGCCAACCACAGGATTACGTTTTTTTACAGTTTATGGTCCCTGGGGAAGACCTGATATGGCATTGTTTATATTTACAAAAGCAATAATAAATAATGAACCCATTGATGTATATAACAACGGAAATATGGTTCGGGATTTTACTTATGTTGCAGATATTGTAGAAGGGATAGTGAGGGTAATTGACAACAAACCAAAAGGTAATAATAATTGGTCTGGTTTAAATCCAGATCCATCTGCCTCAAAAGCTCCATATAAAATTTACAATATTGGTAATAACAACCCAGTAAAGCTAATGGATTTTATCGACCAAATAGAATCCAAACTGGGGAAAAAAGCACAAAGAAACCTGCTTCCTATGCAGCAGGGCGATGTTCCTGCAACTTTTGCTGATGTAGACGATCTAGTCAGGGATTTGAATTATAAACCATCCACATCTATTCAAACTGGAATAAGCAACTTTATTGATTGGTATATTAATTATTACAATGTTAAATTATAAAAACTTATAAAAAGAGATAGGTTTTAGCATTTCTTAAATCTCTAATCATATCAACCAACAAAAATTTCAGTTCTATTATCAAAAAACATGGATTTATATCAAATTTGATAGTAAATTGCCTATTAGTTTATTACCATAAGCATTGCAATGAAGGAAAATTCATTTAAAAAAGATGTATTTATTGATTTTTTACAAATGTCTGCCTTGTTTTTGGGGTCGGTTTTTGCCGTATATCGCTCCGGACCTAGTTTAAGAGACTTATATTTCCTTCTTCCCCTAGGCCTTGCTTTCCGTTCTAAAAAGGATTATTTCTGGTTTGCCTATTTTTTTATATTGATAAGTGCTCCAGGAGGATTATTTGTCAACCGGACACAGGCTGCTTTATTTAGATTGCCATTTTATGGGGTATCCTCCTTCAGTTTTACCCCAATGGATTTATTTCTTTTTATTTCTATTTTTAAAGCATTTCGAGAAAAAGCTAAAATTATATTTTTTCTAAATAAACCACTCGAGTTCTTTCTATTTTATTTACTACTGGTTTCGATACCAATCAGTTTTGTGCTCGGAACAGAGTTTAAGCCATTTATAAATACATTGCGCTCGTTTTTCTTTTACGGGATTATATTTTCATATATTCGATTAATAAAAGACAAGGAACAAATTCTCAAATTTGGATATCTTTTGTTACCATATACTCTTTTTCTTGTATTTGATCAACTATACCTTATCAAAATGGGAAACAGATTTATTTCTGTCCTCGATCCGTCTATGTTAGGAAGGTTTGCTAAAGACAGTGTTTCCGGCGGAGTAAGAGCCATGGTTCAGGGAATTTTAATTGTTTTTTATACATTGATATTCGGATTTCAAATTCATAACAATAAAAAATATGAAGTTATCCCCGGAATTGCAACTGTAACTATTTTTTTACCGATTGCATGCTTCATTTTATCTGCCACCCGTTCATGGATGACTATAGGCTTTATTACTATTTTAGGATACATTGCGCTATCGAGCAAAGGGATAAAATTTGCCGTACAAATAGGAACAATAAGTGTTCTTCTTTTCGTCGCGGCATTATCTACCGGCGTTATGGATGTAACTTTTCTGGATTCGATTTATAAAAGGTATGCAGTAATGGGTAATGTTGCAAGTACAGGAAGTTTAAAAAGTGCGGATACTTTTGCCAACAGAATTGATGAGGATATTCCTAAAGTTATGAAAGGAGTTGTATTAAGCCCAATTCTAGGTGTAGGTATGTCCAAATATATGAAAGCTTATTATAGTGACGATCTGGGATTTATGAATACATTATTAATTTATGGACTTATTGGCTTTCCAATTTTTCTAATATTTCTATTCCGATACATCTTCCAACTGAATCGGCTTAGAAAGCTTCCGGTATTTGATCATACGGATAAAAACATCTTTATTTCTCTAATACTTGGTCTAGTTGGAATGTTAGCTGGATATTTCTTTACCTGGGATTTCTTTTCATTTTTCCCCGAAAAAGTATTTTTTGTTTCAATTCTTTTTGCTACTGGCGACTTGATAATAGAATTTCAGTCAAGAGAAGCTGAAATAGAAGCATAACGTGAATCTTCAACCATAAAAAAATAATTTTGATAACAATTGAACTACCAAATCATAAATATTGAAATGAATCTCGAATTATTATAAAAATCTAATTGATTATCGCAAAAGAACATATTATTTCAATCTTTTAAATTTGCAATTTAACATCTAAATAGGGAAATTTGTAAAAGAATGATTTGACTTACTATGACATAAGTTAATAGGCCAATTTAGACACAATTCCGATAAATTTTTTAAAATATATCCTTAAATAAAAAATTTACCCATTTATCAAAGATTTTACTTCGTACATAACATTATTAAATTTAATAAAAAAAATGTTTCTAATTTCCCATCCGATTAAACTATTCATCGTTTCCTGAACTAAAAATTATAAAAATGAAGGTTATAATACTTGCTGGCGGATATGGTTCTAGATTGGGTACACTTTCAGAACTTATCCCTAAACCCATGATTGAAGTTGGAGGTAAACCAATTATTTGGCATATCATGAAAATCTATGCTTCCTACGGATATAAAGATTTTGTTATAGCATTGGGATATAAAGGAAATGTGATAAAGGATTATTTTTATAATATAAAATACCAAAATAACGATTTCACTGTCAACACAAAGTCTGGAAATGTGGTTTTCCATAACTCTGGGTTGGACGAATGGAACGTAACACTTGCAGACACAGGTGTTGATACATTAAAGGGCGGAAGGATAAAACGTCTCGAAAAATATTTGGATGATGTAAATATGCTCACATATGGTGATGGTGTTGCAGATATTAACATTAACGAACTATTGGCGTTCCATAAAGAACACGGTAAGTTAGTTACAATTTCAGGCGTTAGGCCACCATCTATGTTTGGTGAGATTATTCAAAAAGACGGCCAGGTGATTTCATTTGAAGAAAAACCCCAAACATCCAAAGGCCTTATTAATGGAGGTTTTATGGTTTTTAACAAGGAAATCCTTAATTATTTAACTACAGATAGAGATTGTGATTTCGAATTCGGTCCACTTGAGCAATTGGCCACAAAAGGTCAAGTGATGACTTTTCAACATGACGGATTTTGGGAATGTGCTGACACAGTGAGGGATTTAAACCATTTAAATAAATTATGGTCTACAAATCAAGCTAAATGGAAAGTTTGGGATAATTGAAATTTTATTAAATACTGAAAACAAAAAAATATAAAGGATGAAAAAAATAATTGTAACCGGGCATTCAGGATTTATCGGATCTTTGTTAACACAGCTTCTACTCAAACAAGGATATGAAGTAGTTGGTATTGACACAAAATATTTCGATAAAGATTGCGAATTCTTTGCTCCTAATGAAGGTTTTAAAGAAATTAAAAAAGATATGCGCCATGTTACTGAAAAGGATATTGAAGGTGCTTACGCTATTTGTCACCTGGCCGCATTATCAAATGATCCAATGGGTGATCTAGACGAACAACTTACCTATGATATAAACCATTTGGCATCGGTAAAAATAGCGAATATTGCAAAAAAAGCAGGTGTTGAAAAATTCATTTATTCTTCATCATGTAGTTTATATGGTATTGCTGATGGCGACCATGCTTTAGACGAAACTGCTGATTTTAATCCAGTTACGGCTTATGCAAAATCAAAAGTTTATTCAGAAAAAGATATATTACCCTTGGCTACCGATAGCTTTTCTGTAACATTTCTTAGAAATTCAACAGCTTATGGGATTTCACCTAAATTAAGATCTGATTTGGTTGTAAATAATTTGGTTGGATGGGCTGTAACTACAGGACAGATTAAAATTATGAGCGATGGATCACCTTGGCGCCCACTTGTACATGCCGAAGATATAGCCAGAGCCTTTATTGCTGTAATTGAAGCTCCAAAACAAGTTGTTAATCGAAAATCTTATAATGTTGGTCAATGTTCTGAAAACTACCAAATTAAAGACATTGCTAATTTAGTGGGTGAAGTAATACCAGGTTGCAAAGTAATTATTACAGGAGAACACGGAAGTGATTCAAGATCGTATCGTGTTAATTTCGACTTGATTGCAAAAGAACTTCCAAACTTTAAACCTCAATGGAATTTAAAAAAGGGAATTGAAGAAGTTTATCAGGCATATCTGAAATATGGAATGGATGATGTTAAATTTAACAGCAAATCTTTTATTAGACTTAAAGAACTTCAATATTTAATCGCAAACAAAAAAATTGACAGCGACTTATTTTGGAGTTAATTAATTTGAAAAAAAATACTAGACCAACAATTTATGATCCTTACACAAAAAAGACTCGAAGGTTTGTATGAAATTGAATTAAAACCAATTGAAGACAATCGGGGTTTTTTTATGCGGACTTACGATTCTTCAATCTTAATAAAAATGGGATTGAACAGGGAATGGGTGCAAGAAAATCATTCGAGCTCAATGCAAAAAAATACGGTTCGAGGACTTCATTTTCAACTTGCACCACATATCGATGCGAAACTAATTCGCTGTATCAGAGGTGAAATTTTTGACGTAGTGGTTGATATAAGAAAAGATTCACCAACGTTCGGTCAATGGGAATCAATAATTTTGAGTGAGAAAAACAAAAAAGAATTATTTATCCCTCGTGGATTCGCCCATGGTTTCTGCACACTTACAGATAATTGCGATATAATTTATAAACACGATAATTATTACAATAGGGATTGTGATGCAGGAATTCTGTGGAAAGATTCTAGTTTAGCGATTGAATGGCCTGTGAAAAATCCAATTCTATCTGAAAGAGACTTAAAACTGCCTGAATTTAATGAATTCGTACAAATGTATAATGGCCTTTAAAAAAAAGATTGCAACTAAATTTTAATTAAGATAAATTTTATTCAAAAAAGATAAGATTAAAACCGCCTAAAGATAAAAAAATGAACGAAAAGGAGCTAAGAAGCCAAATACTTGAATTAACTAAAAAGTATTATACTGCAAAATTTGATAATTATGAGTTTGTACCAGGCAAAACCCCAGTAAGATATGCAGGAAGGGTTTTTGATGAAAAAGAATTAGTAAATCTGGTTGATTCTTCATTGGATTTTTGGCTTACAGCCGGAAAAAATGCCGAAGAATTCGAATATGAATTTGCAACTATGTTCGGTGCACATGAGGCAATCCTTGTAAATTCAGGTTCTTCAGCCAACTTGGTAGCGATTTCGACGTTAACTTCCCCAAAATTAAAAAACCGGAGATTAAAGCCTGGAGATGAAGTAATTACTGTTGCCGCTGGTTTTCCAACAACCGTTGCACCAATTATACAAAATGGCTTAATTCCTGTTTTTCTTGATGTAACCCTTGGTAATTACAACATCAATACGGCAAGACTTGAACAAGCAATTTCACCTAAAACCAAAGCTATTTTTATTGCGCATACACTTGGAATCCCTTTCGATTTGGATGCAGTTACAGCTTTTGCAAAAAAATACAATTTATGGTTAATTGAAGACAATTGTGATGCACTTGGCAGTAAATACAACGATAAATTAACCGGCACATTTGGCGATTTGGCTACATTTTCATTTTATCCAGCACACCATATTACTATGGGTGAAGGTGGAGCAGTAATCAGCCACAGTGAAGAATTAGCCCGGATAGCTAAATCGTTCAGAGATTGGGGGCGCGATTGCTATTGTAATTCAGGAGAAGATAACACTTGCGGTGTTCGTTTCACCCAACAATTTGGAAAAATGCCTGTTGGATATGATCATAAATTTGTTTATTCACATCTTGGATATAATCTTAAGGTTACTGATATGCAAGCTGCAGTTGGAATAGAACAATTAAAAAAACTCCCGGCATTTGTAAAAAAAAGAAAAGAGAATTATGAATTTCTTTTTAAAGGTTTGAAAAAATTCGAAGACAAACTTATTTTGCCAGTTGCCACAGAAAAAAGTGATCCTTCCTGGTTTGGATTTTTGATCACCCTAAAAAAGGAAGCTGGTTTTACAAGGAATGATTTTGTACAATATCTTAATGAAAATAAAATACATACACGAAATCTGTTTGCCGGAAACATAATCAAGCAACCTGCATTTGAAGGAGTTGACATGAGAATTATCGGTGATTTGACAAATACCGATATCATAATGAACAATTCATTCTTTATTGGAATATATCCCGGCAATGGAGAGGCTGAGTTACAATATGTTATTGATAAATTTGAAGCATATATTAATAAATAATGGCGGCAATCCGAAAAATCCCAGTAACAGTAATAGAAATAATACCGTATTCGGAAAACGTAAAATTATTTAGACTTGAACCCCAGAAAAAAGGGATACAGTTTAAGGCGGGTCAATTTCTTCATTTAGCCATTGAACCTTATGATCCAAGCTACAATTGGCCTGAATCAAGAGTGTTTTCAATTGCAAATTCTCCGACCAGAGTATCAACTGTTGATATTTTAGTTTCAAGGATTGGCTCGTTTACAAAAGCCCTTTTCGAAAATGTAAGATTAGGTGATGAACTTTGGATAAAACTACCTTATGGTATTTTTAATTTCGATGAATCGATTGACCATGATACAGTTTTAATTGCAGGTGGAACAGGAATCAGTCCATATATATCATTTCTTCAATATGCTATTGATAAAAATTTAAATCCCGCTATACATCTGAACTATGGTGTAAGAAACACGGAATTGGTAATCATCGACAATCTAATTAGGGAAGCCAAATCGAAATTAATAAACTTCAATTATAGATTATACATTGAGGAAAATAATGGAAATTCTCTTGAAGGTCTTGAATTTGGAAAGGGTCAGCTCCCGGTTAAAAACATAGTTGAAGAATCGCTAAAATTGAATAGCCCCATTTTTTATCTATCCGGACCTCCGAAAATGATTACCGCATTTGAGCTCGAATTAAAAAAACAAGGTGCAAATGCACATCAAATTAAATATGACAAATGGGAATAAATCACAAATTATAATCCATTTATCATATCATTAAATATTTTGAAACAATTAACAAATAGGTTAAAAGCCTTAACTTTTATATTATGAACATTCGATTATTTAAACCAAGTATAGGGCAAGAAGAGCTCGACAATGTAAAAAAAGTTTTTGATAGGGAATGGTTGGGACTAGGCCCCACAGTTTCGCAATTCGAAAAGGAGTGGAATGATTATGTAGGAACAAAAATGTCAATTGCCCTTAATTCGGCCACTGCCGCACTCCATTTGGCACTGATGGCATATAAATTTCCAAGAGGCAAAAAAGTACTCGTACCCGCTATTACATTTGCGGCTACTGCCACAGCAGTGTTATACAATGATTTAATTCCAGTTTTTGTTGATGTTGAACGTGAAACATCAGTGATGGATATTGAGGATCTGAAAAGAAAATATACTCCTGATTGCGTGGCAGTTATCCCAGTTCACAATGGCGGTTACCCTGTTGCTATGGAAAAATTAATGCCATTTGCAAAGGAGAAAAACTTGATTGTGATTGAAGATTGCGCCCATTGCGCAGGCGGTGAATATCTTGGAAAAAAACTTGGAACTTTTGGCGATATTGGCTGTTTCAGTTTTGAAGAAAAAAAATGCATGACAACAGGTGATGGTGGCATGATTTGCTCAAATCATGTTGATATCATTGAACCATTAAAAGCGCAGAGATGGGTTGGAATAGATAAAGATACATGGAAGAGGACCCAAACAGCAGATCAAGCAGATACCAATGAAGCCATGCACTGGCACTACGAGATTGCCCTTTTAGGCTATAAATACAATATGAACGACATAGCTGCAGCAATCGGTCTTGCTCAATTGCATAAGCTCGACAAAATGAATTTGAAACGTAGGGATATTATCCGGAAATATCTTGCTGGCATTGAAAACCTAAATACGATTAAACCAATATTTCCATACGATAAAAACCATGGTGCTTATTGGTATTTTGCAATCAGGAGCGAACACCGCGACGAATTAATCGTTTATTTGAAAAATAAAGGAATTGCAACTGGAGTGCATTTTTACCCACTTCCACTTCAACCATTGTTTAAACCATATGACAATGGATGTGAAGTTGCCAAAGAAATTTGGAAAACCTTCATCACCCTGCCTTCACATGTTGATTTAACTGATGAAGAAATGAATTATATTATAACTGCACTTCAGGAATTTGATGCAAAAAAATAAGGAAATGGAAAGCCCAAAAGTATCAGTTCTAATATTGAGTTATAATGGCAAGCAGTTGCTTGAAGATTCTGTTTCGAGTTATCTTGCAAATGATTATTCAAATTTTGATGTAGTAATTATAGATAATGGTTCAACAGACGGAACAAAAGAATATGTTGAAACCAATTTTCCAAAAGCAAAAGTGATTAGGCTTGAAAAAAACAGAGGCTATTCCGGGGGTTTTAATTTTGGATTAAAATATGCGTTTAATGAAAATAATTCAAAATATGCAATCATTACAAACAACGATGTAAAAGTTGACAATCAATTGGTTAAAGAACTTGTTAAGGTTGCCGAAACCGATGAAATGATTGGATTTGTTACAGGGAAAGTTTACTATTATGACAAACCGGATACACTACAAACAGTTGGAAAAAAAGAAGATCCAATTTACTGGAATGGTGGACACATTGGAAGCAAAGAAATTGACAAAGGTCAATATGAAGCGGTTGCTGAGCGATATTTTGCCGATGATATTTTTACATTGGCCAGTAAAAAAATGTTTGACGAGATTGGTTCTTACGACGAAAATTTCCTTTTTCAATCCGAAGAATATGATTGGCAAGCCAGGGCTAAAGCAAAAGGATTTAAAATCATGTATACTCCAGGTGCTAAAATCTGGCACAAAGAAAGTATGACAATTGGCAAACAATCGCCATTCAAGGCATTCTATGACGCCCGGAATCCTATGCTGGTTGTTTTGAAATACAAATCTCCTGATTATTTCAGAAAATATTTTTGGGTACATTTCAGGAAAGATATTTTCAGGGATTCTTTGGTGAGAATTAAAAAAGGAAGACCAAAAGTAGCCTGGGCTATTTGGAGAGGATTTTTCTCAGGCTTAAGTTGGGGTTTCAAAAACAAAAAATTGACAAGAAAGCATTTTATTTAAAAAATGGGAATTAAACAATCAATTAACCACTTATATATTAAATGGAATGTATTTTCATTTAAAGTCAGGAAAAAAATTCTTGGTTTTGATAATGCAAATTTGATGCTTCAAAGAGTTGACAGTAGGGCCATTATTCCAATCCTAAGGAATAATGGGGCCTCTATTGGCGATGATTGCAAATTCAAAACACCTTTGTTTATCGACAATCCAAAAGGCAGTTATAAAAATTTAAAATTGGGAAAAGGCATCAGTATTGGCGCAAATACCTATATAGATTTAATGGATGAAGTAATTATTGGCGACTATACCGGGGTCGGACCTGGAGTCAGTTTTCTAACTCACTGGCATGTAGGTGAAGTTCCACTTTTGAAATTATTTCCTTACAAAACAGATAAAATCATTATCGATGAAAATTGTTTTATCGGATTGGATTGTACCTTACTTTATGGAACCAGGCTTAAGGAATTTACATTAATAAATGCAAGGAGCCTAGTTACAGGAACATTTCCAAGCGGAAGTTTGGCATCAGGAAATCCAGCAAAAGTGACTAGTCAATTGAATGAAAAAGCTTTGATTAGATTAAAAAAATAAAAACAACGTAGAACTAAATAGCACAGAAATGAAAAAAGAAGAAATATTGGACTTAGTTATCAACGCTGTAAAAGAAGTTGTAGATGATAGTACAACCATTATCAACGACAAAACTGTATTGTTAGGAAATGATGCAGTAGTTGATTCAATGGGACTTGTAAATCTGATAGTTGACATAGAATCAGCCTTGGCAGATAAAGATCTTGAAGTTACTTTGACTTCTGAAAAAGCAATGTCGCAAAGAAATAGCCCTTTCAGAACAGTTGAATCGTTAACTGATTATATTTCAGAATTAACTGCATAGGATGGAAAAAAGAATAATGATAATTACAGGTTCCCGCAAAGGAATTGGCAAATATATGGCTGAATATTACCTTGAAAAGGGGTTTCAGGTAATCGGTTGTGCACGAGGCGAATCTGATTTAATCCATGAAAATTATGAATTTCACCAGCTTGACGTTTCGGATGAAAAAGCGGTTGTAAAATTTGTTTCAGCAGTATCAAAAAAATATGGAAAAATAGATTACCTAGTGAACAATGCTGGAGTAGCTTCCATGAACCATAGCTTTCTTACACCGCTGAGTGTGGTAGAAAAAATATTCAAAACCAATGTTTTTGGTACATTTCTTTTTACGCGCGAAGTGGGTAAAATTATGTCGAAAAAGAAATTTGGCAGAATTATAAACCTAACCACATTTGCAGTACCTTTCAAACTAGAAGGAGAAGCCGTATATGCAGCGTCAAAAGCCGCAGTTACAGTTATGGGTGAAGCCTTGGCGAGAGAATATGCTGAATATAGAATTACCATAAACACAGTGGCTCCACCGGCAGTGCAAACCGATTTGATAAAAAACGTTCCAAAAGAAAAACTTGACAAATTACTGATGCGCCAAGCTATTCACCGCTTTGGACATGCAAAAGATGTATGTAACACCATCGATTTTTTTCTTAGAGACGAAAGTGATATGGTTACCGGACAAACTGTTTATTTAGGAGGGATATAATGTTTATTGATTTTATATTAGAAAGATTTAAAGAAAATCTAAAAAGTGAAGCTGTAATCTGGAATGATACACAGTACACATATAAAGATCTACTCGAAAAATACAATTTCTGGATCGGATTTTTAAATAAAAACACAAAAAAAGGCTCAGTTGTTGGGGTTCGTGCAGATTATAATCCTGATTCAATTGGATTGATGCTTGCCCTTATCGAAAATCAAAACATCTTTGTGCCTTTCAGTTTTGCCAACAAAGACATTGATGAAAAAATAGAAAGTGCTGAAGTTGAACACTATATTAAATTTGAAGTGGATGGCACTTATGAATTTATAAAGACTGGAATTAGGGCCAAGCACAGCTTAATTCAAGAAATTCGAGACAGGCAACATCCAGGTGTAATTGTTTTTTCGTCAGGTTCAACTGGTAAACCCAAAGCGGCGCTTCATGATTTTACTTTTTTATTAAGCAAATTCAAAGTACAACGAGCCACGTTAAGAACAATTACTTTCCTATTATTCGACCATTGGGGCGGTATTAATACACTTTTATATATTTTATCGAATGTAGGTTTAATAGGTGTTCCAAAAGCAAGATCAGCCGAAGAAGTTTGTGAATTCATATACAAACACAAAATAGAACTTCTGCCAACAACTCCAACATTTATCAATCTTATCCTAATAAGCAAGGCATTTGAAAAATTCGACATTTCATCGCTGCAAGTTGTTAGCTATGGAACTGAAATGATGCCCGAATCAACCTTGAAGGCATTCAATTCTCTTTTCCCTAAAATTTCGTTAAAACAAACTTACGGATTAACCGAGCTTGGCGTAATGCGCACAAAATCAGAGAGCAATGATTCTCTTTGGTTAAAAGTTGGTGGCGAAGATTATCAGACAAAAATAGTTGACAACATTCTTTTTATCAAAGCAAAAACTTCCATTTTGGGATACTTGAATGCAGCATCACCTTTTGACGCTGAAGGTTGGTACAACACAGGAGATAAAGTTGAACAAAAAGATGATTGGATTCGGTTTTTAGGACGCGAAAGTGACATTATCAATGTAGGTGGCCAAAAAGTTTTTCCTGCCGAAGTAGAATCTGTGCTTATGCAAATTGAAAACATCAACGAAGCATCAGTTTTTGGCAAAAAAAATCCAATAATGGGAAATGTTGTGGCTGCTAAAATCATACTTGAAAAGGAAGAAAGCCTAAGTGAGGTAAAAAACAAAATTAGGAAATTCTGTAAAGACAAACTGGAAGCATTCAAAATACCGGTGCATATAGAAATTGTGACAGAGACAAATGTATCGGAACGATTTAAAAAAGTGAGGAAATAATAAGAAATGCTTAAACAGAAATTTATATTAAGCTATGCTTCGAAAATGGTTGTGCAATTTGTTACAATTGCCACAAGCATTGTAGTTGCAAGGCTTGCAGGACCTACCGTAATGGGTACAATTGCCTGGGCATTGGCATATGTTCAGATGTTTGGCTTTATTGCAGATTTGGGATTAGGTACGGCCCATATTAAATTGATTTCAGAAGGAAAGGATCCAAGTAAATGCCTGGGAACATATACAACATTAAAACTTAGTGCCTCAGGATTGTACTTAATAGTCTTTATGGCTAATTATTTATTGAAGAAATTCGTGTTTCACGATCCTTTTGAAAGTAAAATTCATGAATATGTTCTTTTCATCTCTCTGGCATACATGATGATACAGGATACACTGACTATTGCTCTGGCAACTTTTGCAGGTAAAACAGAACAAGCGAAACAGGATATTCCGTATATGATTCAGAATGTTTTTGGCCAGCTGTTAAGGGTGGCAATTGTTTTGTTAGGAGGAAGGGCAATTGCGCTAGCCTTAGGGAATTTGGCATCTGCTGTAGTTATATTTCCTATGTACATCGCAATGATGAAAAATTACAAATTTGGGAAATTTGATAAGGAGCTAGCCAAAGAATATATCAAAATAGCAGCTCCTGTTTTAATTTTAGGGGCAGCTACAACATTGACCAATACAATAGACAAGGTTCTGCTGCAGGATTTCACAGATTCAAATCAAGTTGGACTATATACTGCCGGCCAAAGGATTGGTGGCTTTATTTTATTGATATCCAGAAGCATGAGTATGTTATTTTTTCCTATGTTTTCGGCTGCCGTAGCAAGAAGCGATTTCCGTTTTATTCAGGATAAAATATACAAATTTGAACGTTTCAGTTTTTTGTTTATTCTTCCATTTGTAGTTGTCATTGCCCTATACTCAAGAGATATTGTTTTGATATTGTTGGGCAAAGAATATATGCCATCTATCAATATGATGTCTATTTCAACTGTTGCCCTTTTTCTAACGGTTTTTAATACTCCTCAAGGCAATGTGATGACTGGTTTGGGAAAATTTCGACTAGTTGCAATTATTGCTGTTGTTAATTTAATTATCTATGTTGGTCTAATTGTTTTATTTGTACATAAAGACTTCTTAAACATGGGAGGAGAAGGTGTTTCTTGGTGCCTTTTGATTACAAACGTATTAATTGGTATATTTTACAGGTATTATTGCTATAAAGCATCCAAATTACTAAGCAACAAACTGGCCATTCAGTTTATAATCTATGGAATTGTTAATTTCGGAGTATTTTGGTTTATTTTCAAAAATTACTTTTTCGACACCGTCCTTTTAAGGATTATATTTTTGCCAATATATATCCTTTTAACATATGGCAGCTTTTTCGTTTTAAAATGGATGAATAGAAATGATATCGTTCAACTTCTTGGACTTTTCAATATAAAAGCCATGAAAAACTATATTTCAGGAGAAATGAAAGGGAAAAAATGAAATTAAAAGTAATCAATATTGTTAATCATCCCCCTGCTTATGAAGCACATAGGGGTAGGCCACGTCCCAAAATCAACTGGGATTTGCCTGATGGAAGCTGGATTGGTATCTGGGGTTATGAATGGCACGACATTATTGGAAATAAAGTACTTGAAATATCAAATGATATTGAATATGAAGTATGGCAACCTGATTTACGTGCAGATAAAATTTATGAACATACTTTTGAATCCGGATTATT
Source organism: Bacteroidota bacterium (assembly GCA_025361565.1). Lineage (GTDB taxonomy): Bacteria > Bacteroidota > Bacteroidia > Bacteroidales > NBLH01 > NBLH01. Next base: position 481,544 of record JANYKN010000116.1, read on the forward strand.
ACATAAATCATTTCCTGCTGTAGCAAAAAAATTTCTTCATGGAATCAAGCACAGAGACGATATTTATTCGGAGTTTCTCATGTTGGAGCTTGAAAAGGAATATAAGTCTGGAAGGCCTTTGGTATTGCATATAAATGCAGGTTTCAGATTCATTAACATACCAATACTTAAAAAATACAGTAAAAAAATTCCAATTGTTGGACAATTTTACACCAATAGTATAGATATTTTCGATCTACCCAAAACCAATAAACCAATAAAATTATTTCATGCCTATTTAAAATTTTGGGAATTAACAAAATATTATAAACTAATAAAATACATCATACCCAGCGTAGTTGAAGGCACTGAATATTTTGAGAACAAATTTGGGACTAAAGTGTTCAACCGAGATTTTGCAAATTTCGGGAGCAGCGTTGATGACTGGAAAAGAAAATATTCAAAAGAAGAAGTAAAAACTAAATTAAATATCCCATTAGATAAATTTGTCTTTTTTTCTTCATCGCGCTTAATTCCAGTTAAGCAAATTGATAAAATGCTCATCGCTTTGTCTAAACTTGAAAATCAAAACTATATCTGTTATATTTCGGGAAGGGGATCTGAAGAATACGAAATATATTTGAACAATATGATTAAAGAACTTAAACTTGAAGATAGAATAGTATTTATAAAGTACGTTGATTATAAGGTATTACAGGAATATTTTCAAGCTGCTGACATTCTTTTATCAACATCTAAAATGGACGCAGGTCCCTCTGCTCCTTTTGAAGCATCTGCAATGGATACACCGTCTATTTTAACAGATACTGGAATTGCAAGTGAATTCTTTAAGTTAACTAATACAGGTATAATTATCCCAACCGATGATTATGAAAAGTGGATTATTGAATTAAATGCTGCCATGAAAGGAAAAGAAATAAAAATACCATTGAGAGAAGACCTTATTGCTTTTGGAGATTGGAACAAAATTTCGAAATATTATTACAATATTTATAAAACAATTCAAAACAAACAATAGACAGCTTAAAGAAGTGAAATTAAAAGTTATCAATATCGTTAATCATGCTCCGGCATATGAAAGTCATAGAGGGAGGCCTCGTCCGCAAGTTAACTGGGACTTGCCAAATGGCAATTGGGTGGGCATATGGGGTTATGAGTGGCATGATTTACTTGGTAATAATATACTTGCTATAACAAATGATATTGATTATGAAGTTTGGCAGCCAGATCTTCGTGCAGACAGGATTTATGAACATACTTTTGAATCAGGATTGAAACATAAATTATTTCCAGCCATTGATAAAAATTATATCCATGGATTTAGAATTTATAAAGACATTTATTCTGAAACAATAATGCTAGAATTACAGAAAATACTAAGGGGAAATAATCCGTTAGTACTCCATATCAACGCCGGATACCGATATATCAATGTACCAATTTTAAAAAAATACTGTAATAAAATTCCAATTGTCGCGCAATTTTATACAAATAGTCTTGATACTTTTGCTACACCTAAAACAAAGAATATATATAAAGTAGCACATGCTTTTAAAAAGAATTATGAACTCAGACAATATTATAAAAAAATTAAATTTATAATTCCAAGTGTTAAAGAAGGTGTAGACTATTTCGAAAAAGAGTTCGGAGCTCATGTATTTTATCGGAACTATCAGAATTTCGGAACCAATTATGAAGATTGGGTCAGGAAATACTCAAAAGAAGAAGCAAGGAAAAGACTTAATATTCCTATTGAAAAGTTTATATTTTTTTCATCGTCCCGCCTAATACCTGTTAAGCAAATTGATAAAATGATTGTCGCATTGTCAAAGATCAAAAATCAAAATTTTATTTGTTATGTATCAGGAAGGGGATCTGTTGAATATGAAGCATGCCTGAACAAATTAGTTCAAAAACATAAATTAGAAGAAAAAATCGTTTTCATTGGTTATGTAGACTTTGAAATTTTAAAAGAATATTTTCAAGCTGCAGATTTGGTTCTATCAACATCAATTCTAGAAGCAGGGCCATCCAGCCCTTTTCAGGCTGCAGCAATGGAAACACCATCATTAATAACCGACACCGGCATTGCAAGCGAATTTTTTAAACAGAATAACGCAGAAGTAATTGTTCCAACAGAGAATTATGAAAAATGGATCGAAGAATTAAACGCTATTATGAACGGTAAAGAAATCAAAACTCCCTTAAGAAAAGATGTAGTCGAATTTGGGAATTGGAATCAAATTTCAAAATACTACTATAATATTTATAAAACACTACAAAATACGACGTTATGAAAGCAGTAATTTTAGCAGGTGGCCTTGGTACAAGATTAAGACCCTTTACTCAAATAATTCCAAAACCTCTTTTACCTATTGGTGAAAAATCTGTTTTAGAAATCCAAATTGAACATTTGAAGAAGCATGGGTTCGATGAAATTTTTTTAGCAACTAATTACAAATCACAATACATAGAAAATTTTTTTGGTGATGGTTCCCAATATGGCGTAAAATTAAAAATCAGTAAAGAAGAAAAACCTTTAGGTACCGTAGGGCCATTAACATTACTTAAAAATGAGCTTACTGAACCTTTTCTAGTTATGAATGGAGACATTCTAACCGCGATGGATTTTTCTAAGCTCTACAATTTTGCTATTTCGAATCCCGCAGATTTAATAGTTTCCATCAAAATGTATGTAACACCGTTTCGATTTGGAAACATTTTTTATGAAGGTGATTTTGTTACCCGAATTGAAGAAAAAAACGATATTGTTACAAAAATTCTTGCAGGAATTTATGTTATGAAACCCGAAATTTTCAATATAGTACCTACTGATGAGTATTTTGGAATGGATACATTAATTAACACTATGCTGGAACATCAAAAACCTGTTGCAAAATACGAAATGTTCGAATATTGGCTTGACATCGGAATGGAGGAAGATTATAAAGAAGCACAGGAAACTTATCAAAAATATTTTGCCGAGCAGAAAAAAGATTTGTAATTTACTATTCGGATAAGATATTGATGAAATACTCAAATTAACAACTATTAAAAATAAGGGATAACATTTGGGGATAAAGTTTATAATAATTGAATTGATTATTTCATGGCAAATTTGTATCAACTGAACAAAATATATTTAGTATTTAAAATTTGAATAATTTCAGGTCTGCATTGTCTGTTGACTTGCTGGCATTTGACTTAAAAATTAAAAACAACATACAGATGAAAAAAGTTTTAGTAAGTGGTGGTGCAGGCTACATAGGAAGTGTACTTGTTCGTTTATTGTTAAAATCAGGGTATAAAGTTAGGGTAATTGACAACCTTAGATTTGGTGGCGAAGCGATTGTTGATTTACTTAACGATGATAATTTTGAATTTATCAAAGGTGATACAAGAAATGATGCAGACCTTGAAGAAGCAGTTAAGGGGATTGATTACATTGCGCACCTAGCTGCTATCGTTGGCGATCCCGCCTGTGCACAAGAACCTGATTTGGCTAGAGCCACCAACCTGGATGCTTCCAAAAGAATGTATGAAATTGCAAATAAACACGGAGTTAAAAAATTTATTTTTGCCTCAACTTGCAGCAATTATGGTAAGATGAAAGAGGCTGATGCTTTTGTTAATGAGGAATCCGAACTATCACCAGTCTCATTATATGCAGAAACAAAAGTTGCAGTTGAAACTTTTTTATTGAATCAGGACAGGAAGAATGTTTGTAAGCCTACAAATCTAAGATTTTCAACCGTGTATGGATTATCTCCACGAATTAGATTTGATTTGACAGTAAACGAATTTGCCAAAGATTTGGCCATGGGAAAGGAATTGGTAATTTTCGGAGAACAATTCTGGAGGCCATATTGCCATGTAATTGATTTGGCGAGAGGTGTGTTGTCAATCATTGAAGCAGATGAAAACAAAGTTGCGTTTGAAGTCTTTAATGTGGGTGATACAACTGAAAATTATCAAAAGCAGATGATCATAGCTGAAATTCAAAAGCAATTGCCTGGAGTGAAAATAAAATATGTTCAAAAAAATGAAGATCCAAGGGATTATAGGGTAAATTTTGATAAAATTTCAAATAAACTTGGATATAAAATCACCAAAAAAGTTCCTGAAGGAATTGCACAAATTCTCAAAATTGTGCACGAAGGCTTTTTAAATAATCCGGATGACGGAAAATATAAGAATATCTAATATTTATACGCTTAAATTTTAATCTTATGCAAGAAGTTGTCAAATTTATCAGGTCAGTTTTCCAAACCGAAGAGTTCATTCCATTGCATGAACCTAGGTTTTGGGGGAATGAAAAAAAATATGTTGCTGATTGCATCGACTCTACATTTGTTTCAAGCGTTGGCAAATATGTTGACAGATTTGAAGAAATGATGGCACTATATACCGGTGCAAAATATGCAGTTGCTACTGTAAATGGTTCCGCGGCATTGCACATTGCATTGTTAATGGCAGGTGTAAAGAATAATGACGAAGTTATCACTCAGCCACTAACTTTTGTAGCTACTGCAAATGCGATAAAGTATTGTAATGCTCATCCAGTATTTATTGATGTCGACAAAGATACAATGGGCTTATCGCCAGTTAAATTAACCGATTTTTTGAATGAATTTGCAGAGGTAAGATCGGATGGAAATTGTTACAACAAACTAAGCGGAAGAATAATAAGGGCTTGCGTTCCCATGCATACTTTTGGTCATCCTGTAAAAATAGATGAAATAAAACAAATTTGCGATAAATTCCATCTTGTTTTGATCGAAGACGCTGCCGAAAGCCTGGGAAGTAAATATAAAGGCCAACACACTGGAACAACTGGACTGTTAGGGATACTTAGCTTTAACGGGAATAAAACTATTACCACTGGAGGTGGAGGAATGATTATTACAAACGATGAAGCGCTGGCGAAAAAAGCAAAGCATATTACCACAACAGGGAAAATACCACATAAATGGGAATACGTGCATGATATGACAGCATACAATTATCGTATGCCCAACTTGAATGCAGCTCTGGGTTGTGCTCAGCTTGAAATGTTTGATAAATTTGTAGAGAAAAAAAGAGAACTTTTTAATGAATATCAAGTTTACTTCAAAAATACAGAAATACAACTTTTTTCCGAGCCACAGAATGCTTTTTCAAATTATTGGCTTCAATCAGTTTTATTGAAAGACAGGAAAGAGAGGGATTCTTTTCTGGAATTTACCAATAGCAATGGTGTAATGACCAGACCTATATGGCAATTAATGAATAAATCAGCTATGTATTCAAGATCACAATGTGGTCCACTCGAAAATTCACTTTGGTTCGAAGACCGAGTAGTTAATATCCCCAGTAGTGTAAGAAAAATCTAAAACAGAAAACATGTTCGAAAACAATAATTCAGTTTACCTCAGAGCATTTGAAATTAATGATTACAAATTAATTAACAAATGGCACAATGATCATGAAATAATGAAAACTGTTGTAGGAAACCGTGTCTTTATTTCAAGTGAAAAAGATAAGCTAAGAGTTGAAGAAGCCATCGCCAACGATAAAGTAAATATGTTCATGTCTATTTGTGATAAAATCACAGGCGAAATGGTAGGATACACAAGTGTAAGAGATATTAATTGGCGAAATAAAAGTGCTCGTTGGGGAGGCATTATTATTGGAAAAGAGCATTGGAAAAAAGGATATTCTATGGCAACAGGCACTTTAATACTTCATTTCGTCTTTGCAGAACTTGGTGTTAATCGTTTCTACACTGATTATATGGAAGGCCATATTATTTCAGAAAATATTTTGCAAAAATTGGGTTTTACAACTGAAGGAATTGGGCGTCAGGAATTTTTTAAAGCTGGTAAATATCAAAATATTGTAAGGGTTTCTCTGCTAAAAAGAGAATATGACGAAAAATTAAAAGGATAAACTGGAAATTTACATCAATGTCTTAAGCATGTTCTTATAGTAATTAAAAAACATGAGCCTAAATTATTTTTCCTTTACATTGGATTTTTTAAAACTTTTATAGGATTAAAACCTAAATCATCATGAAATGAGTCAAATGAAAACATATTTAAGAGCCTATGAGCCAAGTGATTGGTCATTGTTAAATAAATGGCATAATGATGAAAATGTTTTCTCGAACACTATGGCAAATAAATATTTCATTTCTTCTGAAAGGGATAAAGTCTGGGCTAAAAACACAATGATAAAAGATTCAGAAAATATTTTCTGGGCAATATGTTTTTGTGATAATGACGAAATGATTGGGTCTACATCATTGCTGAATATTGATTTACGAAATAAAAAAGCCAATATTGGTGGAATTACTATCGATCAAAAGTATCAGGATCAGAAATATGGACTTGAAGCTACCTTTCAAGTATTTGAATATGCTTTTAATGAACTGGGCTTAAATAAAATAAGTGCTGCATTTCTTGACACACAAACGATTACTGCTCATGGAGCAAAAAAATTCGGATTTGTTGAAGAATTAAGGCTTAGGGAAGAGATTTATAAACTTGGAAGATTCCATGATGTCATAGTCGCATCTTTGTTTGCTTCGGTTTTTAATAGTGGATTAGGCAAATAAATTAGAATCATTCATAATTTGAATCTTGAAAAAGTGCTTTTTGCATTAATGAAATGATATTAACAAAATAGTAAAAAGCTGTGAAGGCAAATACTGCTTATATCTAATTATATTTATCAAATTGTTGGTTTAAAAAGTTATTTAATTGTGAAAAATTACAGAACATATTTAAGAGCTATAGAGCCAGGCGACTGGTCATTATTGAACAAATGGCATGTTGACGAAGAAGTCTATCAAACTACTATGGCAAATAAGTTTTTTATTTCGCCCGAAAGAGACAAAACGTGGGCAAATAACCTGATGATAAACAATTCAGATTCCATTTTCTGGGCTATTTGCCTTTGTGATACAAATGAAATGATTGGTTGTACATCATTAGTAAATATTGATCAACTTAATAAAAAGGCTTATATTGGTGGTATTACAATTGATCAGCAATTTCAGGATTTAAAGTTGGGTTTTGACTCTTTCGACCAAGTACTTGATTATGCATTTAACGAATTGGTTTTAAACAAGTTGAGTTCAGGATATCTTGTATCGCAGATGAAAACTGCCCATGGTTTAAGAAAATATGGTTTTAAAGAAGAATTTAGATTGCGTGAAGAAATTTATAAACTTGGAAAATATCATGATGTGATAGTTGTATCTTTTTTATCTTCCGATTTTAAGGATAAAATGAGCTTTACAAAGGAATAAAAGGGAAAAAGTCAATTGAAACAGGTAATATTTCTTTTATATTATCAAATTATTGGTTTAAAATTAATCATGAATGGAAAGTAACAAAACGTATTTAAGGGCCTTAGAGTCCGGCGATTACAAAATGCTTAATGAATGGCATAATGATGAAAAAATATTTCCTTTTATCACCGCTAATAAATACTTTATTTCATCGGCCAGAGATGAAAAATGGATAAGAGAGGTTATTCTTAATGATACTAAAAATCTATATCTGGCAATTTGCTACAAAGAAAATGATGAAATGATTGGTTATACTTCTCTTTTAGATATTGATTACAAAAATAGTAAAGCACTTATTGGTGGCTGGACAATGGATCGGAAATATCAAAGAAGGCAAATAGGTGTAGATGCATGGCTTCAATTTCTTGATTTCGTTTTTAATGACTTAGGCTTGAATCGTCTTGTAACAGCTTATCTTGAGGAAAATATTGTTACTGCCCGCCACATGAAAACACATGGATTTAAAGTGGAATGCCTGCTGCGCGATGAAGTTTATAAATTAGGAAAGTTTCATAATGTAGTAACAGTATCGTTACTGGCATCTGAACAAAAAGCAAAAAGTCAACAATGAACTGGGAATTATTATCACTATCCGACAAAGAAAAATGGGAGGCATTAATTACAGAATTGCCTATAAACCAGCGAGATATATATTTTTATCCTGAATATTATAGACTTTATAAGGAATATGGAGATGGAGAACCTTTTTGCTTCATATTTAAAAATGACAAAGGTTTGGCAATATATCCATTTCTCAAAAACAAGATTGATAATTCGATTTATAATCTTAATAGTGAATACTTTGATATCCAGGGTACATATGGATACAATGGTGTGATAAGCAGCTCATATGACGAAGATTTTAAAAATGATTTTTCTCTTGCTTTTGGAGAATTCTGTGAAAAAGAAAATATTGTTGCTGAGTTTACAAGATTTCATCCTTTAATAAAAAATCATCAGTTTTCTGAATCACACATGACAATTATTAAAGACAGACAAACTGTTTGGCTTGATTTATCAGCAGACCATACTCAATTTTGGAAGGAAAGTTATTCATCCAACAACAGGAACATGATAAGAAAAGCCCAAAAAAATGCTATTCAGGTTTTATTAGCTGATAGAGATTCAGACTATAAGCTTTTTTATGAAATCTACCTCACAACTATGAAAGAAGTAAATGCCTTGCCATATTATTATTTTGACGAAAAATATGCACTCAATTTTAATTCTTTTATAGGTAATAATCAAAAATTATTAATTGCCAGATACCAGGGACAAAACATTTGTGCAATGCTAATGATGATCAATGGCAAATATGCACATTATCATCTTTCGGGAAGAGTAAAAGAATTTGCCAACCTTGCTGCTAATAATTTAATACTTGATTTTGCCATTCAAATAGCAAGAGAGCACGGTGCTCAATTATTTCATTTTGGTGGTGGAAATAGCACTGATTTAAAAGATCCTCTGTTTAAATTTAAGTCAAATTTTTCAAAAACAAATGCCGATTTTTATATCGGGAAAAAAGTACATAACAAGGAGGTATATAATCAAATTTGCAGCATTTGGGAACATAACAATCCGGAAAAAAAAGAAAAATATGCTAATTTTTTATTGAAATACCGGCAATGAAATAATTTTAAGTAAACCTAAAAACAAAATAAATGCAAGTTAATACCGATTGCAAATACTATTTAGCCTATAAACCATGCAAATTTCATAAAATAGATGGTAGAACATGCGAAAATTGCAAGGATTATGATCCACTAGGAATACGAATATTGATAGTAAAACTAGATGCACTGGGCGATGTATTAAGAACAACATCTCTCCTACCTGCCCTGAAAGAAAAATATCCGGTTTCGGAAATTACCTGGGTAACTAAAAAAAATGCGTTTGCCTTGCTTGATGGCAATCAATATATTGATAGGAAATTAGCTATTGAGGAAAACTTTGTGCAATATCTTTTGACTGAATCTTTTGATATTGGAATTTGCTTGGATGCTGATCCACAAAGTGCTTCAATACTTTCTCTAGCAAATACAAAACAACAATTTGGTTTTATATGTAATGAAACTGGAAAAGTAATTCTGGCAAACCAGGCTGCCAAAACCTGGTGGCACATGGGCATTAATGATCAGTTAAAAAAGGAGAATCGCGAAACCTACCAACAACATATTTATAAAATCTGCGGCCTAGTAGCCAAGGTTGCTAAACCTCAATTCAAACTGGATGAAAAAGATAAAGTTATTGCCTATAACTTTAAAAAAAAGCACAAACTTGAAAAATACAAAAAAGTAATAGGTATAAATACTGGAGGTGGATCTCGCTGGGAACTAAAGAAGTGGATTTTTGAATATTATATCGATTTAGTTAAAATCATCAAACAAAAAAATCCTGATTTTGGAATATTATTATTTGGAGGACCTGAAGAGATTGAAATGAACAAAAAAATAAAGGCTCAAATTCCAGATTTGATTATGGATACGGGCTGCAATAATTCAATTAAGGAGTTTGCTGCATTAATTGGTCTTTGCGATATTTTTTTCACTTCCGATAGTCTTGGAATGCATTTGAGCATTGCGTTAGATAAAACAACTATTGTATTGGTAGGACCTACTTCCCCTTGGGAACTTGAAGTTTTTAATGATGGAGATGTGATCTATAATAAAAAACTTAAGTGCATTTCCTGTTATAAATCGACCTGCGATTTTGTAAAAAACTGTATGAATACGCTTAAACCTGAAGATATTTATAACAAAATAAGCAAATATTTCTAAATCAATAAGATAAAGCTTGTAAAATTGTAGTTTGCCCTTACACAGATGCCTCTCAATCTGGGGTTGCCATGACTGCTTTTTTTTAACTAACCAGTTATAGCAACTAATGTTGGAGGCTTTAAAGATGAATTAAGGATAATCAAAATGATTTTTTAGTCCCTGTAAAAGATTCAAATGCAATATTTGAAAAACTAAAATTCATGCTTAATAAACTGGATATGATTGAGCAGTTTGACGAAAATATTAAAACAGGAAGTCAGAATGGAGAATTTCATGGAATAGTATTGCTGATTCATATATCCAAATTTATAATTAAAAATATATTAATTTAAAAAATTGAATTTAAAGAAAATACATATTCTTTATTTGATTGATGGGCTTTATCCTGGCGGAAAAGAGCGGCAATTTATTGAAATACTAAAAGGTTTAAATAGAGAAGAATTCAAAATCGGTATAGTTACTTTTAACAAAAACAAGTTTTATACATACCAAGCTAAAGAATTATCTGACTATTTTATTGAACTTGATAAAACATCAAATAAATTCAAACCTTTTGTCAGTATTTGGAAATGTTTCAGTCAATTTAAGCCAGATATCATTCATACATGGGATTATCTTTCTTCAATGTATGGATATTTGCCTTCAAGATTTCACGGTGTTAAATTTGTAAATGGCTCAATAAGAGATTCTGGAACAGAAAAAGGATGGCAAAATACCACAAAGAAAATTATGTTGCAACTTGCAGATCTCACAATTAGCAATTCTTTAGCAGGTCTTCGAACTTATGGAATTTCAAAAGGTGAAGTCATATACAATGCAGTTGATCAAAATCGGTTTCTCGAAAAGGAAAATTCTGAAGAGTTTAATTTAATCAAAGTTGCTAATTTTACAGATTATAAAGATCATTTGACATTTACGATGGCTGCAATAGAATTGGTAAACAGAAAAATTGTGGATCATATTTTTTATGCAGGCGATGGGAAATATAAAGAAAAATATCGGAATTTGGTTAATGAAAAAGCGAACCCAAATTTTGATAAATTTGTATTTTTAGGTGCAATTTCAAATATTGAAGAATATCTTAAAAAATGTTCGGTAGGTGTATTGTGTTCCACGGTTAAATACAGTGAAGGTATTTCCAATTCTGTATTGGAATATATGGCAGCATCAGTAGTGCCTGTTGTTACGAATATTGGAGGATCTTCAGAAATAATTACTGACAATGTCAATGGATTTTTAACCAGACCTGAATCTCCTAAAGATATTATTGCTATTGTTGAACTGATAAAATCTGACAAAAAATTACAGGAAAGAATTATTAAAGAGGCAAAGAATACCATTTCGGAAAAATTTAATTATCAAGGAAATTTGAACAAATTAATTGGTCTTTATAGAAATTTGATAAATTGAGTGTTGGTAAATGGAATTTTCGCAAATCAATATGATAAAAACATCAGGTTTCAATTGAATTATAATAATAAAAATTGATGCCTAGAGGGATATAAATAGAACAAGGAATGAAGGAAATTTGGCCGACAACTTTGGGTGAACACACAACATGGTTAAATGAAAATATAATGCATTAACAAAACTTTATATTTATTTTAATAAAATTTGAAACAAATAACAAAATAGAATGTAAGCATTTCAACTAAACCGAAATAAAAAAAATGAAAAAGCTTCGATTAATAGCAAGAGTTTTACGAAATATATTTACCATTTCTTTTTTTAAGCAAGCGTTCGATTTTATTGCAGAACTTTCGCTGGAAAATGCTTATGCATTGAGAGTAATGAGCAGAGGGAAAAATACCCCAATTAGCTCTTCTGCAAGATTTAATCATCCGAACAATATTACAATTGGAGACCGGACAAACATCAATAGAAATTGTATGATTTGGGCTGGAGACACAGCTAAAGTGGTTATTGGAAAAGATTGCCTTACTGGGCCGGGAGTAACAATTATTGCATCCAGGTATGATGTAAGAGGACATAACATTATCCGCTCCTATCCACCTTACGAAAGGGATATAATTATCGGGGATGACGTATGGCTTGGTGCCAATGTAGTAATTTTACCAGGCGTTAAAATAGGAAATGGTGCCATTGTCGGAGCTGGCTCTGTGGTTACAAAAGATATTGAATCATATACTGTTGTTGCTGGTGTTCCAGCAGTAATGTTAAAAAGAAGACAAAATGATTGATTTTTTTGCTGAAATTCACTTTACATCAAATGAAGTTTTAATTACCAACGATTTTTTTGATAAACAAAATGTTTATTCGGAATTGACGTATTTTAATTTTCAAACTGAATTCAATAACTGTAAATTTGTTTGGACAAAGCGATTTGAGGAAATTGATTCTTATTTTGAGAACAACCAATATTTAACTCTAATTTATGGTTATTGTTTCACCAGACTCGATTCCAATTTAAAAATTGGGAAGAAGAGACTTACAGCAAATGATTTAGGTACGCTTTATGATGAATATAAAGAAAGAATCACGGATCATATCAAAGGCTCTTATTCAATGCTTATCTTTGATAAAGAAAAAAACGAAGTTCGATTATTTACTGATAAGTTTAATATTAAAAATATATATTATTCGTTCAATGGCAGCCGATTACTAATTTCCACATCATTAGGAGCTTTTTCTCAATATTCCAAAGAAGAATTCAGTAAAGTGAATGTTAAATCTATTTTGGAATATTATCTATTTGATTTTGACCTAGTCGATGAATCTTTTATTGAAAATATCTATTCTTTGCCCTCAGCTAGTTGTTTAACAGTATCCCTAAATAAAATAGAAAAAAAAACCTATTGGGATATATTCAATGCTTTTGCTGATTCAAAACCTGAATTAGATGAGGACGAAGGAATTGCAAAGGTAGAAGATTTACTAAAGAAAAACCTGGATCTATACCTTAATCACCCGCAAAAAACAGCGTTTGCCTTAACTGGCGGATACGATTCAAGAACAAATTTGGCATTATTGGATGGGAAAGCAGATAAATGTTTCTTTTATTCCTATGGATTACCAGAAAGCTATGATGTTAAATTATCGCAAAGAATTGCAAGGGAGCTGGGATTAAATTTCAAAGCTTTTCATATGGATGATAACTTTGCTGAAAATTTTGATAAAAATGCAGAAATAGCCATTCGATTAGGCGATGGCATAAGTGAAATGAATCGCGCCAATTATGTTTATGTATATAAAAACTTCTTTACCAAATTCGATCATATATTAACCGGATTATTTGGCAGTGAATTAATTAAACGGCCAACCAGCCTTGGTGGTTACATTGATGTTCATGTAAGAGATTTGCTATTATCAAATAACCTCGAAGAATGTTTTGAAAAAATAATCCTTAAAGCAAAATCAGAAAACTATTTTAAACCAGAAATTATTGATCAATATAAAGATCAAATATTGAATGATATCGTAAAAAATCCATATCTTAATAATAAATTCAACGGTGCCCTAAAGTTTTTCTTTTTTATTACCGGAATTGGCAATTGTAAATATTTTATGAAGGAAATTAAAACAGAAAGGCCTTTTGTTGAAAACCTTCACCCCTATCTCGATATTGAGTTTGTTGAGTTGTTAATGAAAACTCCATTTCCATGGGTATATAATTGGGAAGAAAAAAAGAGTTTGCTGGAGAATTTAAAAATCCACAAATTCTATGGCTCACTAATCTACAGAAATAATAAAAAACTTGCTGATATTATTACAACACATGCCTATAAACCAAAATATCTGTTGAAAAAGATTTGGTTGCCTTTTTTAATAGCTCAATACTTATACTTCAAAAAAAGAATCAGCAAGATAGGTATTTTCAGAAACGAAGGATTGATTTATGAATTCTATACAAAAAGAAAGAAAATATTTGAACGATACACATCTGTTTTTAACCAAAAAGAAATTGAACACGAGTATCTTAAGCATATGAAAGATTTTACCAAACTCAGTTCTCTTCAAATTTGGATGCATGAAAATGATTTGAAGCTTTGATATTAAACCTAACAGATAAGAAAATGAACAAGCCAACCAAATTATACCTGATTAAAAGTTTAGCTCCATGGATGATGGAGGAACTGATTAGTTTTTCGACATTTACGACGTTTAAACTAATTTTTTTAAAGGAAGTTCAGGATTTTTACAATAATGATTTGGAAATCCTTAAAAAAAACGGCATAGAATACCATATAAAACCATTCATTAAAATCCCGAATATAAAGGATATACTATTTGCAATTTGGACAATCATTTCGCATCCAAATCTATTTTTTAAAAAAAAGAGTGCCGTATGGACTTTACACGGAACTTTTTGGTTCTTGTTTTTGGATAAAAAACTTGTTCAAAATATAACTTCTGTACATTCGCAATTTGCTTCGCAAGCCACAGTTATTTCATGGTATCTTAAAAAAAGATATCATATTGATTACTATTTTACATTTCATGCACATAGCATATATTGTAATAACAAATTGTTTCCATTGGTTTTAAAAGACTGTAATACAGCCTTTAGCATCTCGGAATTTAATATTAGGTATGTTGAAAAAGAGTATAGTGTAAGTAGTGATAAAATTATTCTTGCCAGATTGGGTTTAAAATTGCCAGATTTGAAGCAAAACATAAAAGATGAAAAACTTCCTTTTATACTCGGATTCATGTCGAATCTTGAACCAAAGAAAGGTATTCCATATTTGCTTGAAGCCTTTTTAAAGCTTCATACCAAATTTCCTGGAAAATATGAATTATGGATAGCAGGAAAAGGAGAAGAATTGCCTTTTATTGAATCATTTATATCCAGTCATAAAATGAATGGCGGAATAAAAATATTAGGCCGGATAAGGGATCAGAAAAAAATTGACTTCTTTCAGGGAATTGATGTTTTTGTATTACCATCAATAATAATTCCAAACGATATGGATGGAATTCCTGTGGTTTTAATGGAGTCCATAGGATATGGAAAACCAATTATTAGTACAAATGTATCAGGAATTCCAGAAATATGTATAAATGATTATGATGGATATCTAATTCCTGAGAAAAATGTGGATGAATTGGTCAAAGCTATTGAAAAAATATCTTCGGACAAGGAAAAGCTAAAAGAATTTTCATTAAATTCAATAAAACTGGCCAAAAGAGATTACGATCTAATAAAAAACTCTGAAAATAAACTTAAGGAAATGAAATGGTTGGATAATTAATATCCGCCTCACAAATTATTTGAAAGTTTATTTAAATTCATCTAAAATATCTTGCTAAATAATCAATCCTTTTGTGGTACATTTCTGTTAACGACAAATGATATCTTAATAATATTTGTTAGGATATAAGAAAAATACATAGTAATAGCTGGAATTACTGGAAAAAGATGACGAGCCTCCGCAGACACTAATGAACTAGCACCCAAATAAATAAATGAGACCATAAGAATTATTCTAATTTCGAGTGGAATGATTTTGAAAAATCTAATCCCCGGATATAAAAGCAATATAAACATTACAAATAAAAACATATTTGGAAGTAAATAGTAATAGGTTGCTAATTTCATTTTTCGATATGAATATGGATAGGAAAATAATATCCTTCCAACATTTGCAGTCCAGTTCAAAAAATACTTCTCTGGTTTTTGCTTAATGTTACTCAAGGCATGAGTAAAAAATACTGAATCACCTTTAAATGGCGAAGCATATGTTACCTGTTCCAGCACTTCTGAGTGGTTTTTCAAGAACCTGGAATGATCTAATGAATCATGGAGATCTTCTTCCCAGTTTTTAATATCAATCAGATCATATTTTAACCAATCTCCATATTCATCTTTATCCAAACTTGTCATCCAATAAAAAGTATCATTCCCCGGACTTCCCCAATAAAAAAACTTATCTGTCAACTTATAAGTATAGAATAAATAGGGCGTGCAAAAAAACAATGCTATAGCGAAGATTTTTACAAAACCTAAAAGATTACTTCTATAGTTTTTTTTAAATAACATTACAACAATTAAAATTAAAATACTTGCTAATATAATATATCCATATATAATTTTCGTTAGGGCTAATAATGACAAAACTAGTGCTGCTCCAATAAGATATAATGCTCTAAATTTTTTTCCTCTATAATAACTGATTATTAAGTATTGCACAATGCAGATGAGTAAAATTGCCAACATCTCTGTCATCATAACCGGTAATGATTTGAAGTACGGAAAATATAATCCAAAAGCATATGAAAATGTAATTGCCTTTTTATAATTAATATAAAACAACAAGGATTTACTGATAAAGTATACCGCCAGATACAATAATAATGCATTGATTAATCTGGAATAAACTATTGGAATGTTAAATAGCACAAAAGGAGATAAAAAAATCGGATAACCTGGTCCATTAACAATTGAAGTATTTGGATAAGGCAGGGCAAACTGTCCGTTCAAAAAATTCCTTGCATTTGACAGATATCGCACCTCATCTTCAACAAATTTATTGCTTTGAAAATGTAACGCTATAAAAAAATACAAAACTAAAAGTGGGAATAATATGATAAAGATTTTCAGGTTTGTATTTTTTATTTTAATCATTTTATAATATAAATTAAGCATTCGAATATAATGTAAAATAATATTCAATATCAAATGCAAAAGGTACTTCTATTTAGAATTATTACTATTATTCAATTCCCTTAAGTGCTTAGTACCCAAATAAAAAGATTCATCAAAATATCGCTTATTTTGTAAGGATAAAAATCCAATTCCCAATATTTGTAATGCTACGACCAATGTGAATCCCCCAACTAAAAATGCATGAGGAGCTCTCTGAAATAAATGTGCCACAGCTGCAGAAAATCTATCATCAAAAAATTTTGAGCTTGATTCAATGGTTGGATAAATTTGATAAGTATTATAGATAATCCAAGCTATTATATAAAATGATAACAATAATAAAAGTAAACCGGGAATAATAAAAAACATATAAGGACGGAAAATGAAACCGGAAAAAAATCCATCAAATATACCTGTCCTTATCTTTATACCTGAAAATCGGGTTTTACTATATTTATTTTGATAAGTCCAATCTAAATGGGCAGGAATCTCAATTATTCTAGCTCTAAGTATTTGAGCTTTTAAAATAATCTCTGTATTTATTTCAAATGTACTTGCTTTTAAACTAAGGTTTTTAATGAATGATGCTTTATAGGCCCTCACCATTCCACTAAAAGTATGTATTTTCTGTCGTGAAGCATACGACAAGTAACTATTTGCCCATTTACTCATAATTTTTCTATTGTACGGCACATTGGTTGTTTTACCTCCTTTCATATATGGAGATGCAATTACAATATCAGCATGTTGTTCAATAATTGAATCAAGAAGCATTTTTATATGATCGGTAGAATAACTTAAATCTATATCATATACAATTATAATTTCGCCCTTTGCATTTGCAAATCCTGTTTTAATGGCCACACCGAGGTTCATATTTGCAAAATGATGAATTACATGAATATTTTCATGTTCTTTTGCAAATTTTTCAGCCAAATTACCAGTATTGTCCTTACTTCCATCGTTAATAATTATTATTTCCCAGGTATATTTTGGCGAAATATTTTCTTGTAGATATTCACAAATACAAACAAGGCTTTCTTCGATGATTGCCCCCTCATTATAAGCAGGACAGATTATTGAAACAAATGGCTCTTCTTTCATTATTTAAAGTAAAAATTATATATTTTCTTTGAACAAATCATATTGAATTTATCTATTCTATTGAATGGGTTTTAACAAATTCTTTCAAAGGTAATAAATCATAATTGTTGTTCAAATGCCGTATCACTTTTTTAAACACTTCAACTTTTTTTTCACTATCCACTTTCATTCCTGGAAAAAACTGTAAATCCTTAATTTTATCTCCTCCAATTATATCTAAAGGATGCAGTAAAAAGCTCGGTGGTGTGTTAGATATTTTACAAAGAAGCATTGCAATTGAAAAATAAGCATTCATTAAATGCTTAGAAAATTGGTTTAAGTATAGCAAATACGATAAGTGAAAAGGAATTCTAAAGAATGGCATAGTCGTCACTGGAATTTCCAATAATTTTGCACCATTTTTCAATTTCATATAATGCGACTTTAAAGGTTTAAAGCCATCCATAAATTTCCCATAGAGTTCATTTCGTTTTTTCCGTTCTTCTTTTGATAAGTCCGAAGTCCAAAAGTAATATTTACGTGCTAGTGGCCCAATAAATGTAGGTAATGTAGAGCAATCATAGGAATAGTTTTTTTCAGCCAGTATCTCGAACAATTCGTTACTAAAACTAAAACCAGGGCCTCTAAATCCAACTGTTTTATGCCCTGTAACATCAAAAATAGCTTCTTCTGCTTTTGTTATCTCTTCAAACAATTCTTCTTTTGTATATTTTTGCAACCACGATTCATGATTGAAGGAATGGTTAGCTATTTCATGTCCACGATCTGCAATCATCTTCAGATAATCTTTATTTTTATCTAAAACTGCATCTTGACCTACAATAAAAAAAGTAATTTTTAAATTCAATTCATCCAATAAATCGAGCACATAAGGAACGAAAATATCAAAATATGATGGCAAGTCTTTCCATGATTGATTTCCATGAATTTTCAGGTATGACCATTGATTATCAAGATCAAGCGAAATTGTTGCTTTTTTTTTCCCCATAGAAGCTAATTACAATATTGTTTTACAAATTTTTCGGCCAATTGAATGGTTTCATTCACATTTAATGTCCCATTAGTAATTTGTGCTGAATTCAAAATATATACGCCTTGAATATTTGTCTCTACAGACGGTATATTTTTTGAATATCCTAGTGTTGAAAGTGCAAATACATTCCGCGAACGGGCAACTCCACTAAATAGAATATCTTCTTTTTTAATTTCAGGATACATTATCAAAAGTGCTGCAATAAAATTATCTGTAATTTCTGTATCCGCCATTTCAAAAAGCTTACTATTTGATAAAACATACTTTGGTAAATAAATCAAAGCATTTCCATTAAAATGTTTTTTATCCACCAAAGCAGACATTTCAATAACACCCGTGAATGGAACCCAGTCATCGGTTATATTGGTGACATAATATGGTGAGATTGAATTTTTTAAAATTAAAGTAACACAAATAACCCCCAAATATTTAAGATTTTGATGCTTTAACAATTGGGCTTCAGAAATATCGGGATAAATTTTTGGAATTAATTTCGAAGGCAAGGTTACAATACATCTTTCGAATAAAGAAGAATCATCGTTTCCACTATATATAATAACACCTTTAGGATGAGCAGCCTCAATTTTCAACACATTAACACTTGTTCTAATTTCCACACTTAATTGACCAAGCTTTTCACATAATACCTTTAAAATTCTTGCATATCCACCATTTACATAACCAAACATTTCCTTTTTCAAACCACTTCTTCGAGCGGCATACATACGTTGGATTGTAGCCCAAATAAATGCTGCCGAAGCTTCTTTGTATGATTCGCCAAGTTTAGCTTTTAATAAAGGCAACCATATTTTATTAAATGTTCGTTTTCCTGAAAGTTGTGTTAACCACTTTTCGACACTAATTTGCTCAAGTTTTTTATAATCATTTACTTTTGATGCATAAAAAATAGTTCCTCCCAGCCTGAATTTATCGATTAGATTTAACGGAGGAAACTTTAAAAACTCCAGTGAATTGGACATGGAATATAATTTTCCACCTGTGTAAAATCCAGTTTTAGTTTCTTCCCACACCAACTCATTTTCAATACCGATTTCTTTCAATATATTCCGTAAATAAAAATCTGACATTAAAATTACATGATAGAATTTATCCCATGTAATGTTTCCGAATTCCCATGGCGATGTTAATCCACCAACATTTGGGCTTGCCTCAAATACTGTAACTTTATTTCCTTGTTGAGCCAACCTCAATGCCAGTGTCAACCCCAACATTCCACCACCGACAATTCCATATGTTTCTTTATTTGTCATTGATATCAGAAATTATTTTTTCTATCGCTTTTAACATGGTATTCGATACATCATTTCCAAATACATCTGATTGAACATTGGTTGGCATAAAATCCAATACTTTTCTAAAAGCATTTTCAAGGGTTGGATCAACTAATATATTCCAGCCATCTCTAATAGTTTCAGTCCATTCAGTCTCTGTTCTAAATGTAATACAAGGTTTTTTTAAAAAATATGCTTCTTTTTGAATGCCTCCTGAGTCTGTAAGAATCTTTTCAGCATAATATTCAAGTTTCAAAAAATCGAAATACGGTTTGGGTTCTGTTACTATAATATTCTTTCCTATATCGATTTTGTTATCCCTAATAATCTTTTGAGTTCTGGGGTGTACCGGAAAAACCACATTTTTTTCAAGTTTTTGAAGATTATTCAATATTTTCGATAAGTTTTTAGGGTCATCCACATTATAAGGCCTGTGCAATGTCAATAAAAAATATGGATCTCCATTTATATTTAGTTTATCTAAAACAGTTGATTTTTCAAGTGCAACAGGCAAATTATTTTCAAGTGTATCCTTCATGATATCACCTGTGAACCAAGTTTTTTTTGCTAGTCCTTCATACTCCAAGTTTTTTACTGCACTTCGAGTTGGTGCAAACAAATAATCAGAAATATGGTCCGTAGCAATCCTATTTATCTCTTCAGGCATTTTTCTGTTATAACTTCTTAAGCCTGCCTCAATATGAATTACGGGAATATGTAATTTTGTTGCAGTCAAAGAGCCCGCTACTGTTGAATTTGTATCTCCAAAAACTATTACCAGTGACGGTTTTTCGGCAACGAAAACTTTCTCTAATTCAATAAGCATTTTACCGGTCTGCTCTCCATGGCTGCCAGAACCAATTCCAAGATTATAATCCGGCTGAGCAATTTGCAACTCCTTAAATATCATATCAGACATCGCATCATCATAATGCTGGCCGGTATGGATAATAATCTCTTTAAAATTTTTTCTTATTAATTTAGAGAGTGGAGCCAATTTGATAAATTGTGGTCTGGCTCCAACTATAGATAAAATTTTCATAAAGCCTTCTTTTTTTGTGCTTCAAATGCATTTTTCACTAATAGAAATGTATGGTCATTATAGATTGGAACCGTATTAATTTCGCCTATTTCAGCAATAATACATCCTGTTGAACAACTTGCTGCCAGTTTTTGAACTGTTTGAAAACTAATTTTATTGAATTCATTTTCAGCATACTTTTCATTTAAAAAAGAACAAATTTCATAAACTTCATTTGCTATTCCTATTTCCATTATTTTAAATGATTTTTCAATAAAATCAACAAATTCCTTTTCCGGTTTTTGCGTTCCTCTACCGATTCCACAATAGGCGATGCCAATATTATGGAATTGTTCTGTCGTGTAAATATTACACCCATCTAAAACCCCCATAATATCAATCGAATTATTAAAAATATTGTCAAAATAATCTAAATAAATTTTATGAGCCGTTCCTATAATAATATAGCTTGAACCTCTTACTGATTTTTCAATATCATTGGAAAAAATTGATTTAACGTTGTATTTAAGCAAATTTTGATCGTCATTTTTAACATAAGGATCATGAAGTATTACTAATGCACCTTTTTTCTGAAGTTCGATTGCCAACTGAATTGAAGGAGAATTTCGGGTATCTTCGGAATTAAAACGATAGGCTGTACCAAGTATTGTGATTTTTTTTCCCTCAACTGAACCAAAATTTTTCTCAAAAAGTTTGATGGTTTCCAACGGAGATTTATCATTTATTTTTCTGGAATTAATAATCAAACTTGATGAAGTATCGGCTCCATTTTTAATCATTCTCCACCACAACAGAATTCCATCTTTTGGCAAACAGTGCCCACCAACACCAATGGTTGGAATTAACAAACCACCACTAGGCACCACAGTGGCATCTTTCGAAGCATCATCAGCCTGAGAAATCCTTGTATTTACCTCATCTCTAAGCGCATAAAAATCAATATTTTGTTCATCACAGTATCTTACTACCTCGGCAGAAAAAGCAATCCGCACATCTCTATATGCATTTTCTAATGTTTTAACAACTTCCGCAGTTAAACTATTAGTCATGTGCAAAATTCCGTTTGTGACAATATTGCTGTATAATTTTCGAATCATTATAGGTGTAACAGGATGTAAGCCAGCCACGAGTTTGTCACTATGGGTTACTCTTTCTACTAGTCTTCCAGGCATTACCCGATTAGGACTGTTACCCAATAATATATCTTTACCTTCAATCAATCCATATTTTTCGAAATGTTGCTTTATGATTGTCATCATGGTTGATGGTGCCAATGTAGATTCGAAAATAACCAAAGGTATTTTATTTTCAGGTTTATTTTGAAGTGCTTCTGCCAAACTGGATAATCCTCCAAGCAGTGGCCCATAATCGGG
Organism: Bacteroidota bacterium; assembly: GCA_025361565.1. Lineage (GTDB taxonomy): Bacteria > Bacteroidota > Bacteroidia > Bacteroidales > NBLH01 > NBLH01. The sequence goes on from JANYKN010000116.1 coordinate 504,108, forward strand.
TTCCAGGCCATCTTTGTCTGTTTGAATGGAAATCAGAATTACATCTGCGTCTGAAAGAACATTAAAATCCCAACTTGCGGATAATCGAACATCTTTTACATTTTGTTCAACTATTGAGTTCAGCGCTGGTTCTATTCCTCCAATGACCGATTTTCCATCGTTGATAGCTTTTACTTTCCATCCTGAATTTCCTGAATTTCTCTGCACTACCACAACTATTGCTGGCTTATCGGTACCAATTTTTATTTCTGCATCCGCCAAAAGCGCAGCCATTGGCATTCCTACAATCCCTGGACCTATTACGCCGATTTTTTCAACTTTCCAGTTTTTAAAATATTCTTCCATTATTTTGACACGCTATTTTAATAATTAATTATCAATGAATTGATTAAACCAAACTTCAAGTGATATAATGCCCCATAATGCCCTTCCAAATTCCCTTTCTGATTGAATCATCTCGTTAATTTTTGCATGATTCAGTATACCTCTTTCTCTACATTTTTGGGTATTAAGCAAGTCGTTGATATGCTCCCCGGTTTTACCTTTAAACCAGATATGAAGAGGAACGGGAAATCCCATTTTATCTTTTCTGCTTATAATTTCTTTTGGAACTATATGTTTAATTGCTTTTTTAAGTATATACTTCATTTCGGCTCCCCGGAATTTCATTCCTGCCGGCATACTGGAAACTAAATCCACAATTTTCCTATCCAATAATGGAACCCTTGATTCAATAGATGCAGCCATTGAAACCCTGTCTTCGACCTGCAATAAGCCCGGCAAACTGCCAAACATATCAAAATGAGTCATTTTATTATAATATGATAAGGTATCGGGATGATTAAAAAGTTCCTGAAATCTTTGAAAAATTTTATTTTTGTCATAATCCTTCTGAAAATCCTGAGAAAAATAAGCCAAACTATTATCACTCCTATCAATAAGGTGAAAATATCTCTTGTCCATGTCATCATAGACACCTTGTTTAAAAAATTGTTTCATCATTGGAATATACTGCTTCAAATAAGGCAAGTTGGGTAAAATTGATTTCAAAGAAACAATATGTTCAGCTTCTTCATTGGTTTCAAATATACCTCCTTTAATTGCCTGTTCAAGATAGGCAATTGTATAGCGCGCATATCCTCCAAAAATTTCATCGCCACCTTGTCCTCCAAGCAAAACTTTAACTTTAGTCGAAGCAAGCCTGGAAACCATATATTGAGGAAAAACACCCGGCCCAACTACTGGTTCATCAAGGTGATATATTAATTTGTTAAGGTTTTCAATAAAATCATTTTCAGTTGCATATATTTCATTATAAAAAGAGTTACTTTTCTCAGCAACAAGCTTAGCATATTTAGTTTCATCAAATTCTAATCCTTCTTTAAAAGCTCCAGTAAAGGTTTGAATCTGTGAACCCATCAATTTTGACGACAACATAGTTACTAAACTGGAGTCTAATCCACCGCTCAAGGAAGTACCAAGAGCTACATCACTTCTCAATTGAATTTTTATTGTATCTTCTAGCAATTGACCAAGATGATCAATAAAATACTCTTCGGTATGGTACATATCAATTTTAAAATTCGGATCCCAATATTGTTTTTGCTTTATTGAAAAGTCATTTAAATTGATAACCATATAATGACCAGGCTTTACCTTATGAATATTCTTGAATAAAGTTTCTGTATGGAGTGTAAACTGGAAAGTTAGGTATTCATTGATCATTTCGTAATTTGCCTCAGCTTTTACGCTGGGATGTTTAAGAATTGCCTTTATTTCTGAGCCAAAAAGAATCAAATTTTTATCTTCATAAAAATACAATGGTTTTATCCCAAAATGATCTCTTGCAATAACAAAAATATTCTGCTTTAAATCATAGATAATAAATGCAAACATTCCGTTTAACTGATTAATAGCGGACAAACCATCACGTTCGTACAATTTTAATATGACTTCGGTATCAGAGTTTGATTCAAAAGCAAATCCGTCTTTTATTAACTCATTGCGGAGTTCAATATAATTATAAATTTCTCCATTAAAAACAATAATCAAATCGTTTGATTTCATTGGCTGTTGGCCGGTTTTCAAATCGATGATTGATAATCTTTTGTGATATAATCCAATGTTGTCTTTTATAAAATGCCCTTCTGAATCAGGCCCTCTATGATGAATGGCTTGAGCCATATTACTAAGGATTTCCAATTTCGGACTTAAGTTATTCTTTTGAATTATAGATACTATTCCACACACAAAGCTCCAAATTTAGTTGACTTGTGAAAATACCAATATTTTTATTACAAATTTTAAAATTCCATGAATTGAATGTTTTTATTGAAAAACGATTATCCAAAACAATAGAATTGTGTATTTGTCCAAAACTAAAAATTGAATTGAGTTCCAATCTGTCAATAAAGTTGTAAATATCTGACCTAATGAATCATATCATGCATTTCAATCCTAATTAAATTTCAAATTAATGTCTTTAGAATTTATCTTTACCATACAATATAATTAAACTGCAAGATTTTTATATAATCATACAGCTTTATTGAAAAAAGAAACATAATCTGCACAATTCTATGACAAAACAATAAATGTCTTATTATCGAGACTGAAGTATCAATTTCAATTTTAAAACCACCAACCAATTAATATGAATTATCAAATAATACCGTTAATTACCAATAAAAAGGGAACGATTTTAACTATTTATGCTAAATTGGCCGTTGGATTTATATTATTTACCTATTGAATAAAACTGAAACAATGAAAGTTGCACTGGTGAGTTTTGGACACGCAGATAGCGCAATCCCGATGGCAAAAGCAATATCGGAAAGACTTGAGATTGACCTTGTTTTTACTTTTTCATTAAACATGAGAAAAAACAATGTAGTTGATTTTGAGAATCTTGATTTAAAACCTGGGATGCAAGATGATTCAATTTGTTTGAATGCTTTTTCGCAAGAAGTTAGGAAATATGTTGACGGGAAATTTAAACTGTATTTATTTATCTATAAAAACCTGAAATTTAAATCTTTAAATAATTGGAAGTTTTCATTTCAATATGCAAAGATTCTAAGATCGTACGACATCATCCATTTCAATGGTAAAAACCTGAATATCTTTCAATTACGCGTATTTCTCCCTTTTAAAAAATTCATTTATACCATTCACGATTTAGAAAACCACACGGGTGAAAAAGCAAAAAATATATTCGCGCGAAAGTTTAATCACCTGATTTTAAAATCAAAAAGCCATGTGGTAATACAGAATAAATCTGATTATGAATTGGTAAAACAAATATATCCAAAGAGTATTAAAACTTTACATTTTATACCATTTGGAAACCTTGAAATATACAATCAATACAATACAGAACACATAAAAGTACCTTGTTGCGATGTTCTCTTGTTCGGAAGAATTTCACCTTATAAAGGAATTGAATTTTTTATTGAAGCAGTGCAAAAATTAAAAACTGAATTCCCTTCTATCCAAGCAATCATTGCTGGCAGTGGAAAATTTTATTTTGATATTTCAGCCATTCAGGATGATAACACTTTTACCATCTACAATAAGTTTATACAAAGCGATGAGTTGGTTGCTTTAATCAAATCCTGTAAAATAGTTGTTTGCCCGTATACAGATGCCACTCAATCAGGTGTGGCCATGACAGCTTTTGCTTTTAACAAACCAGTAATTGCAACGGAAACCGGAGGATTTATAGATGTAATTAAAGATGGGGTAAATGGGTTTCTTATCCCAATAAAAAATTCAAATGCCATTTACGAAAAAGTCAAAATACTTTTAAAAAATCCAGATTTATTAGCAACAATGAGCCAAAACATTGCGGAACAAGGAAAATCTGGTGAATTTGCCTGGACAAATATTGCCAAAAATTATGAAGAAGTTTATAAATTGGCATTAATGAAGAACTAAAAAAATTAAGAGAAATATGGAATTTTTACAGATTGAAAAAATAAGAAGTACACAATTTCCGCTAAAATCGCTCATTGGAAAGCTTAGTTTTGAATTGGGAAGAAATCCAAAAATTGAAAAAAAAGCAAATTATCAGGATTATATTCCAAAACCTTATAAGTCGGTATTGATTATTTCGGCAGATTTTGAGTTGGCATGGGCATTCCGGTTTTCAAAATCCCAGAAAAATCCGGTTGAAAATGCACTCGAACATGGCAGATTAACAAGAAAAAATGTTCCGGAAATTGTTAAACTATGCGAAAAACACAATATCCCAATCACATGGGCTACTGTTGGCCATCTCTTTTTGGAATCATGTTCAAAAGAAAATGGTCATGCACATTCTGATTTAAAAAAACTGGATCATTTTGAAAGTCCTTTCTGGAAATTTGATAACGGTGATTGGTTTAAGGACGATCCTTGTACCGATTATAAAACAGATCCAGAATGGTATGCCCCTGATTTAATAAAATTAATTACAGAGTCATCAGTAAACCATGAAATTGGAAGTCATACATTTTCTCATATTGATTGCAGGGAATCTGTTTGTACTCCTGATATATTTAGTTCGGAATTAAAAAAATGTGTAGAAGTGGCTAATGATTATGACATTCAATTAAAATCATTTGTGTATCCGGGACATACATTTGGCAATTTTAATTTATTGCCAGAATTCGGATTTACTTCATTCAGAACTAATTACCTGAATATTTTAGGCTATCCAATAAAAAAATCGAATAAGTTGTGGGAGCATCAAAGTACTGCTGAATTTGACATAAGGCACTCCTGGTCAATAAAATACCAAATTTACCGATATAAAAAGATAATTGACAAGGCCATTAAAAATAATACAAATTGTCATTTTTGGTTTCACCCTTCATTTCAGCACCAGTTTGTAACAGATGTTATGCCTGCAGTGTTTGAATATATTGATGAAATGAGAAAGGAAATTTTTATAACAACTATGGGTGAATACACCCAATGGTTAAACGAAAACATGAGTAAATAGTAAATGATTAAAAAAAGCAATATAATACTTATATTAAGGGTATTACGAAATGTTTTTAGTTTTATTTTCTGGCAGCAGGCTTTTGATTTTCTTGCAGAATTAAGTTTGGAAAATGCCTATGCATTAAGAGTAATGGATAGAGGAAAATCTACTCCGATAAGTGCTTCTGCCCGGTTTAACCATCCAAAAAACATCAAGATTGGAGATAGATCCAATGTAAACCTAAACTGCATGGTTTGGGCAGGCAAAAATGCAAAAGTCGTCATTGGAGCGGATTGCCTTTTGGGGCCTGGCGTAACTATTATAGCATCGAAATATGATGTAAATGGTCATAACATCATCCGCTCATACCCTGTATTTGAAAGTGATATTATTATTGGCAATGATGTTTGGCTTGGTGCCAATGTAGTTGTATTACCTGGTGTAATAATTGGCGATGGCGCTATTGTTGGAGCAGGATCCGTAGTTACAAAAAATATCGAACCTTATACGGTAGTAACCGGCGTACCTGCAAAAAAATTAAAAGACAGACCAACTACTTGATAAACATATCATACCAAAGGTTAATGTTAATCCATTTCCAGATTTCAACATGACAATTAATTTTACCTTTAAGGTGTAAACTATATATTCTTTTCGCTTTTTCTTTATTCATCATCCCCTCTTTGAAAAAATACCCATTTTCGAAAATATCATTGAGCAAATGCTGAAATTGAATGCCTCGAAACCAATCATCTGCTGGATTATCAAATCCTATTTTATCCATTCTCATTCTAATTTTCTCAGGCAGTGTTCCTTTCAATGCTTGCCTTAAAATATATTTATTTACCCCATTTTTAATTATCCGATTTGATTCCATCGCTATCGTTTTTTCAACCAGACGATGATCTAGAAATGGAACTCTAGACTCAAGTGAAAACCACATAGAATTAATATCCTCCCATTTTAATAGATGTTCCAATTTATATTCGAAATGATCAAGAAAAGAATTTTTTAAAGTATTTGAACCATAAATATTTTTAGTAACATTATTATTTGTTCCATAGTACTGAGAAAACTCTGCATTCAAAAAACCTTGCTGAGCCACACGGGCTCTAACCTGAAGCTGTTCAGGCAACAAAAAATAAGCGAAGGATTTTACTCCAAACAATGAATGGTGATTTTTCAAATAAGAAAATGTTTCGAAAAACCCCTTTAATAAACGCCCATTTCTTAAAAGTTCTTTAAAATAAAATCCAAAAAAATAATGATAGCCTGCAAGTTGCTCATCTGCCCCTTGTCCATCCAAAGTAACAACCACATCATTTTTTACAAGTTCCATCACTTTAAATTGTGCGTAAGGCCTTGCTGACGGCAATGGTTCGGCGTGAGCCCTTATAAAATCCTCTTTATCTTTAAACAATGAATCACCTGTGGGTGTAATAAAATTCATATGCCTTAAAGATGAAATATATTCAGCAATATACTCCGATTCATCACCGGTTTGGCCTTTTCCATAAACTGCTGAAAAAGTATGAAGATCGTGTTTTTGAAAATCCTTTAACAAGACCGAAACTATGCTTGAAGAGTCCAAACCTCCGCTTAATGTAACTCCTACTGGTACATCGCTCCGTAATTGCAATCCAACAGCAGAGCTAAACATTTCTCTATATTCTTCGGGAGATTTAAATCCTTCAGTATTTTCAACTATTTCAGCTAAATCATACCATTTCATTATATCTAAAAGTCCATTTTTAATATTAACACTGGTATTAATTATAGAATAATTGCCATGCTGCAACTTCCTAATTCCATTAAAAAAAGTCTGCTCGGTTTGGTCTGTTCGGTTAAAAGCCAGATAATCAAAAACTGCCTGAAGGTTCGCACTTGGCTTTTTATCTAATACGCTTAGAATTGGAGGAATTTCAGATGCAAAAATAAATTTGTTCTCGTCTATATAATAATAAAAAGGTTTTATTCCAAAATGATCACGTACTATAAAGAGCGTTTTCTCAAGCCTGTCGAATATTACAAAGGCAAACATTCCATTTAACCTATCAAGGCATCCTTTGCCCCATTCTATATATGAATATAACAAAACTTCGGTGTCAGTTCCGGAATGAAAAACGTAACCTTTAGCTTTTAAAATTTCTCTTTTTTCAATGTAATTATAAATTTCGCCATTAAACACAATTACATAACGACCAGAAGGATCAATCATTGGCTGATGTCCAGAAGGACTTAAATCAATAATACTTAGACGCACAAAACCTAATCCAACATTGTTTTCAATAAAAACACCTTCGTCGTCCGGACCACGGTGTTTCATTGTCCTCATCATTAGCCTTAATTGATTTTCCTGCGCCGCCTCACCGTTAAAATTTATAATTCCAGAAATGCCGCACATTTTTTACTGTTTTTCTAATAATTCCATATAAATATTTTCCAATTTTTCTTCTCTTAAATGAATATCAAGTTGTTCAAGAGCAAATTTTTGTCCGGATTTACCGTATTCTTTTCGCAGTAACTCACTAGCTGCTAATTCAATTATTGCTTCTGTTAATGCCTTATAGTCAAATTCATTAACTAATAATCCTTCTATTTTATTTTTAATAATATATGGAATACCTGCATGATTTGTTGAAATAACAGGTAATCCTGAAGCCATTGCCTCTACAATTGAACCTGGAATACCTTCTTTGTCTCCGTTCATATCGGTTATACTTGGATGAATAAATATATCATGACTTTTAAGATATTCTAAATGCGAATCAGAGCCATAAACCACACTTGAATTAAAAGAAACATATGCTGATAAATTGTTTATTTTAATAAATTTTGCAATCTTATTCTTTAATAAACCGTCACCAACAATAGTCAATCTAATATTCCTGTTTATTTGGAGTGCATTTTTAAAGGATTCAAGTAAAAATAAATGTCCCTTTTGAGGAGTCAATCCGGAAATAATCAAAAAATCTATTGTTTGTTTATTCACAGAATAATCGCGCTCCATGTAAAATCGATTTACATCATTTCCGTGGTGATGAACAATTATTTTTTCATAAGGACATCCAATTCCGATCAAGTCGTTTTTCATATCAGGAGACATGGCCAAAACTTTTGTAACATAAGGGAAAACACGATTTTGCAAATATCTTTTACCAAATCCACCCATATATCCTGGAAAACCAGAACATTCATATCCATAAAAAGAAACGACTGAAGGAACTTTATTCACTTTCAGAAATGGCATATAAGTTCCGGCATCTGTTCCATAATGAAAGTGAAGCACTTTAACATTATTTTTTTTAATGAAAGTATTAATAGTTTCAATATCCGAATTGCTTATAAGCTTAAGAAATTTAAATTTAAGTTTCGAAATCAATCCTTCCTTGCTTGAAAGTTCAATCTGAGTCAATTCAGCATTAATCTCAGCAAAGCCACCAGCATGTTTATGAGTTGCGATTTTGTATAATACAACAGGATTGAATTTAATATGATGATCAATCTGATTTATGATAAAAGAAGCCTTCAATTGCGAATATTTTCTCAGAAAATGTGCTACTGTAATTTTCATCCAACAAATATTAAAATAATTTCCACTTTTCTATAAACTCAACTTATTTATTGTCAACATTTCTTTTATAGAAATTTAATAAACTATGCAGTTCAGCTAAAATAAAAACAAAATTCAATTTTAAGATGGAGAATTTTATTAAAAAGAGGAAATTTTGACTCAAATTCAATATTACCTGACCATATACTCTAATTTCAATTTAAATGAAAAGAACTTTAATATTGTTTTGCCTTATTTAAGATAATACCTGAATAATTTTATAGCGAGAAATAAAAGACAAGTTCACATCAGTTTTTTTCATCTTAGCCAAGAATGAATAGAATTTGGTCAAAAATTCTTATATCAAGCTAAAAGAATTAAAATGGTTATATAATTAAGTGTTATTTTCGAGCAAATTTCATACTAAAATGGAGCGCGATTTTACACTCACAACATATTCATATTTATTGGAGCATTTATCAAAAGCTGGTTATTTGTTTCAAACTTTTGAAGAATTCACCTTGAATCCAGGAAATGACAAAATTGCAATTCTTCGCCATGATGTTGACCGTGCACCTGAAAACAGCGTAAAAATGGCCAAATTGGAAAATAGCATGAACATTAAGGCTAGCTATTATTTTAGGATAGTTTCCGAAAGCTATGATGAAAATTGCATTGAATCAATAGTTAAGCTAAATCATGAACTTGGATATCATTATGAGGATTTGGCATTATCAAATGGAATAGAAGAACAGGCATTTGAGAATTTTAAAAAAAATCTTCAAAATTTAAGGCGATTTTATCCAATAAAAACCATGTGCATGCATGGAAGTCCGACTTCGAAATGGGATAACCGACTTTTATGGAACACTTATAAATATAAAGATTTTGGAATTATTGCTGAACCTTATTTCGATATAGACTTTAATCAGGTTTTCTATATTACCGATGCTAGCAGAAGCTGGAATAACCAAGAGGTTACGCTTAGAGACAAAGTTAAATCGGATTTTGATATTGATATTAATTCTAGTTCCGATATTATTAACTTGATAAATAATCAAAAACTTCCTAACAAAGTGATGATAAGCACACATCCCCATAACTGGGCTGCCAGCAATATGGAATGGGCAAAAATCCTTATATGGCAAGGCATGAAAAATCAAATAAAAAGAATATTAGTACGTAAAGCATGATAGAACGAATTGTAATATTAGGCAATCACATTCAAGGTCTTGGAATTTCAAGAATTACTAACAGATTGGGATATGAAGTAATTTTATATAATCAATCTTCGTTAAGTGTAGCAAGGTTTTCGAACACATGCGGTAAGTTTATAAAATTTAAAGATTTAACCCATCTGTTAAAGTTACTAATGGAAAGCGAGTTAAATGGAAAGAAAACCTTGATTTTTCCTACAAATGATTTAATGGTAGGGTTTCTATCTGATAATTATGATGAGTTGTCGACTAAATATATTTTATCTATTTCTGAAAAGAAAATTACAGATATTGCATTTAACAAACGAAAGACTTATGAATCAGCTAAAAATGCAGGATTACCGATACCTGAGAGTTTTTATCCTAACACACTAGAAGAATTGAATCTAATTGAAAGTAAACTGGTATATCCGGTTATTTTAAAACCTGCAGTGATGTATCATTTTTATAAAAAGGCCGGGAAAAAAGTTTTTCTATGCAAATCAAAAGATGAGCTCGTTGCCAATTACGAAAAAGCAGTACAAATCATTCCAAAAAATGAAGTGATAATTCAGGAAATGCTTACTGGTGGGGCTGCTAAGTTATTTTCATTTGCATCATATGCAAAGTGTGGAAGTGTTAAAGGAAGTTTCATTGCAAATAGGATTAGACAAAAACCAATGGATTTTGGAGTTGCTACTACCTTTGCCAAAACAGTAATTTCGGAGGAAATTGAAACTTCAGCAAAAATTTTCTTGAAATCTATAAATTACACTGGAGTTTCGGAAGTAGAATTTATGTTTGATGATAAAACAAAAAAATACAAATTAATTGAAATCAATCCACGTACATGGAAATGGCATACCATGTCGAATGCAGTCGGCATCAATTTGATTAAAATGCTTATAGACGATTTTGATGGAAAGGAAATTATAGAACAAAAAAATACAATCGAAAATATTGGGTGGATTGAGCAGCTGACCGATTCATTTATCATGATTTCAGAAATACTCAAAGGACGGTTGCGCTTTAAAGATTATTTAAAATCCTTGAAAATACATAAGGAATATGCTACATGGGATAAAAAAGATCCGCTACCTGCAATTATGTATATAATTTTATCACCCTATTTCTATTTTATGAGGTAATTAATATTTAATATAATAAACCATTCATATGTTTGCATTTTTATTATTTATCGAGTCGCTAATAATCAGCACATTGATGTTCCTTTATCTTAATTATAAAGCTAAAGTTGAGCTCAAATATCTTTTTCTTGACAATATTTTAATTTCTGTTGTTTCAACAATCATTACCTATTTGTTTTACACCTCATATCTTGAGAATCCTATTTATTCATATATTGTTAATATTGCAATGGTTCCTACTGTTTTGGTTCTAAATACTTTAGTACGATTTTACAGAGTTCCAAACCGCAAAACAAAAGCTGGAGATAAAGATATTATTTCACCTGCAGATGGGAATATCATCTATATCAAATTAATTGAAGCCAATGATATACCTTTTTCAATTAAAAATTACGAGATTTCAAAACTTTCTGAGCTTGTTAATACAGATATTTTAAAAACTCCTTGCTGGCTCATAGGCATCAATATGACTCCTTTTGATGTTCATAAAAATGCATCACCAATTGGCGGAAAAGTAATATTAAACAAACATTTTAATGGCAAATTTTTATCCCTTAAAGATGGCCAGGCTGAACTTGAAAATGAACGGAATACCATTGTAATTGATAATGGCGAATTTCAGGTTGGCGTAGTACAAATTGCTTCAAAAAAAGTAAGGCGAATCGAAACTTATTTTAAAGAAGGTGAAACTATAAAACGTGGGAATTGGTTTGGCATGATAAAGTTTGGTTCTCAGGTAGATGTTATTATTCCTGCCACCTACCAGGTTGAACTTAATTTAAAAGATCAGGTCTATGCAGGAAGAACAATCATAGCTAAACCAAAACAATCATAAATTAATTAAACCATATGCTTAAAGTTGCCTTAAGTCACGATGTTGATCGGATAAAAAAGCATTATCAATACATCACCAATTCATTTAAATCATTATCTAAAGGTAATCTTAAAAATGCACTCTACCACTATTTGTCATGCTTTGGGCCAGAACCTTATTGGAATTTTCCAGAAATAATAAAAATAGAAGAAAGTTATGGAGTACGTTCAACTTTTTTTATGTTGGATGAAACAATTCCATTTAAGCTTTTTGACCGAAAAAACTGGCAGCTTTCTGTTGGAAGGTATAAAATTTCAAATAAGAAACTAAATGAAACCGTTCAGTTCTTAGATAAAAATGGTTGGGAAATTGGAGTGCATGGCTCATACCTTTCATACAACAATGAAAGCCTTTTAAAAAAGGAAAAAGAAAATATCGAAAATATTGTAGGTCATAAAATTATCGGTAGTCGTCAACATTATTTAAATTGGGATGAAACTACATGGAAAATCCAAAAATCACTTGGATTCAAGTATGATTCAACTTGGGGATTGACCAATGATATAGGGTTTAAAGAAAACAAAATATTACCATTTAAACCTAACAATGACTATTTTATAGAAATACCATTAATTGCAATGGATATTCCTTTCATGTCAATAAAAAACAGATGGGAAAGATTGAAAACCCTTATGGATACCCTGGAAGAAAAAAATGGTATTTTCGTAATAAACTGGCATCAGCGAGTTTATAATGAAAACGAATTCCCTGGTTATAACAGTGCTTATCATCGCATTATTCAAGAGTGTAAAGCTAGAAATGCTCAATTTTTAACTATGTCTGAAATCTACAATGATTTAGAAAAAAACTGGATTTTATGAAGATTATCATTGACGTAAACCATCCCGGACATGTCCATTTATTTAAGAACTTTGCAAAAATGGGAGAAATTGAAGGCTGGAAAATCCTGTTTACTGCCAAAGACAAAGAAGTCACATTGGATTTATTAAAAGCGTACAAACTAGAATATAAATGCCTTGGTAAACACTACAGCGGAAAACTCGGAAAAATACTAAGCTTGCTCAATCATACCTTCAGACTTTTTTGGACAGCCATTTTTTTCAGAACTGATATTTTCCTGAGCCATGGTTCGGTTTCCGCTTCATGGGTTTCATTTCTTTTACGCCGAAAATATATTGCCTTTGAAGATACCGGAAACATGGAACAAATAAGACTTTACAAACCATTTGCCCATGCTATACTAACCACAGAATCCTTTAAACAGGATTATGGTAAAGTTCAAATAAGATATAAAGGATTTCATGAAATTGCATATCTTCATCCAAATTATTTTAATCCGGACAACGAAATTTTGAAACAGCTAGGCATAATCAAAAATGAAAAATACTTCATAGTAAGATTTATCTCTTGGGGAGCCAGCCACGATGGAAGCGAAAAAGGCCCTTCTGAAACAGAAAAGGAAAAATTAATTGACCTTTTGGCAGCACATGGAAAAGTTTTCATTACTTCAGAAGCTCCACTATCAGAAAACTTAAAAAAATATAAAATTCAGATTCCTCCAGAAAAAATCCACGATGCTCTGGCATTTGCCTATCTGTTTATTGGTGAAGGTTTAACAATGGCATCGGAATGCGCTATGCTTGGTACCCCTGCAATACTTATCAACACTATGAAAGCTGCAACTATTGATGAACAACAGGAGTATGGTTTATTATTTCATTTAACCAAATATGAACAGATCTGTGATAAAATTAATGAATTATTGAAAGAGGAAAATCTAAAACAAAAATGGCAGGAAAAGAGAATTAAATTACTAAACGATAAAATAGATGTAAGTGCATTTACTTTTTGGTTTGTAAAAAACTTTCCAGGAAGCTTTAATTCATTGAAGAAAAACCCTAAAATACAGAATGATTTTAATACAAAAATTTAGTCTCTATTTCGAAAGTAATTAAATGTTTGAATAAAATATTTAAGCTTATTCACTCCACTTTACAAGATAATCAGTAGTCGAATCACCTTGACCCATTGATTTTAACATTTCAACTTTGGGACTATTGAATTTTGAAAATTCCATGGTGTTTTTTATCCAGCCCAAAATTCGATAGTCAACAATAACACTTGGTTTAGGAAAGTCAATAATTGAAAGTATTGCCATCTCTTTTGAGCGTTTGGTTATTTCCATTGTACAAGGCCTATAATAGCCTGACATTATTGTAGATGCTCTATTTACAATAAACGACGGAGAACTTACCATCACTAACATTTTATAAACTCCTTTAATAGCTTGAACAGAACTATATACACCCAACTCGTATGCAGCTTTTTGAACATCTTTATAAAACATATCACCTATTAATTTTGTCGGTATAATCAAAGCTGATTCCAGTGGATACCAATTTGTAAGGCTAATCCTGCTATCTATAATTGAACGCGATTCTGCAGGTAAGGAATCTATCCAATTGTTATATTCATTAAGGAATTTCTCTTTAACAAATTCTTGAATCGTTTTTATTGCAATTCCTTTAACTTCCATCTTTGAATCTATTAATTTGTGCCATATAAATTAGATTAAAAATAAGAATTTATCTTCAATCTAAAAAATATCATGAAATTTTGAATGGATTTAAAGCAAATTTTGATTCACTTGGTCTAAAAAAAGAAAATCGAGCATCAATTCAATTTCAAATGATAGAATTCCAAATTTTATTAGATACTCTTTATCCTCTAAAAAATCTTTTTTAATTGATACATTGCCAGATGAAGCTAATAATAAACTATTTCTATAAGTTTCAACTGCATTTTCAATATTTCCCATACACCAATAAACATGACCTAATCCAATATAGTCTGCATAGCTTGCTTCATTATGTTCAATTAATTTTTGATAATACTTAATTGATGTCTCAAATCTTCCCAACACAAATGAACACCAAGCTATAGGCCTAAGGATCTTTGTATTAGAAGGTGCGAAATATTCAACTTTAAAATAATGCTTTAATGCACTTTCATAATCATGAACTCGCAAATGGATATGACCTAAATTTGCCTGAACATATAAATTTTCAGGTTCAATTTCTTCAGCTTTATGATAATAATCAATGGCCTTTTCATTGTTATCCAATTCTCTATAGCAAAGTGCAACTTTTTTATATGTCCACGATAGGTTGAGATCAAATAACTCTGATTTTTTATAATATGAAAGTGCATTTTCAAAATCTCCTAGTTTTTGATAGGAATATGCTATTTTCTCAAAGGCACTTTGTTCATTAAATCCTTTTTCTATGAGTAAATTATATACACTTATTGCTTCATTATAATATTCTTGCTTAAAATATAAGCTTCCAATATTCTTGTATAATTCAACATCAAACCACCAATTTAAAAAGATTTCGCTATTGAATAAATCCAACTTATCATCAAAAATATCAGTAAATTCTATCCTGTTTGGATGAATCTTATAAAATCTGTACAAATCCTGGATATATTGGTTAACAATATATTTATCAATCATTGATTTATTGACTAATTCATCGTCTTTAACCAATTCATTCATGCTTTCAAGCTCAGCATTAAACATTTCTAGCATCATGTTTTTTTGAACATCCGGCATATACCTAATATTCATTATAAAGGAGTATTTATCTGAGTTACAAAGAAATGCAGACTTTTCGAGCCCTTCAAGAAATAAATCCGAATTAAATCCTTCTTTTTCAAATCTAAAAGCTTCCTTAACATCTTTGTTTTCTTTGTAAAAAGGAATAAACCAATGAGCTGGTTCTTTGAAAAAATCAAAATGCTTCAACAAAGCAAATGCACTCATAAAAACATCAGATCCTTCGATTTGCATTTTTGAAAACTCTTCAAGTTTGCTAAATAATTGGGGAGAATCTTCAAAAACCATTTCCCAATCCGGGTTCTTATCTTCACCAAATTGATCTTTTAAAATATCATCGAGTCGCAATTTTTCTTCAATTTTAGGTTTAAATTTAGCAACCTCGGGAATAATTTCTTCGTGAAGTTTTCTTGAAATTTTATCGGTATCTTTAGTTCTGATTATCTGCAAAATAACATATTGCAGATTTTTTTGAAAATCTTTTTCTTTACTAATCAATTTAATTCTCTTAATAATATCTGGATATTCCCTTAGTCGGGGAGAATAATAATAAACAATTAAAACAATTCCAACAAATGCCCTCTGCCAAACTTTATTTATTCCTTTATAATAGAAATCAAATAAAAACCGGAGCTTTTTTTCATCAAAATTCATGATTGATGATATTGTTAAAGCACTTACAATCAATGATTCGTCTACCCAGGAGGTTTCTTTACTCTTAACTATTCTTGCGATAACCGCCAAATCTTCATCATTCATTACTCCAGAAATCCATATTTTTTTAAATAATTTATTTGATTCCGAAGTCATATTTCCTGAAAGTATTGATTTTTCAATAATTTCCCTGTTCGTTTGAAAGTCAAAATTTATTTCTTGTCTGATTGTATTAATTGCCCAATACTTATTTTCCTCTATCATTGACAATTTTATTTCATCAATTATACCATATAACGCATTCAATATTTTCGAATAAATACTATCTCTTTCAGGATCTTTAACATTTGTAAATGAATATTTGAGCAAATTTGTGTAAATCTCTACCTGCTTGCGCACTTTATCTTTTAAATATAAAAGATTTTTGTGTTCATCAATTGTTTGATTGATTTCATTAAAAGCATCACTCAGTTGATGATTGAAAACTAGTTTACAAAACCCTTCAATTTTTATTTTTAGTTGGCCTATTTCCATATTCTATAAAAATATTATCTTAAATTCTCGACAAAACCATAAAAATGTGTAATAAAAAATTCCATTTAAAATTGCCAGTAATTTTCGAAATCATGATACACATAAATTAAAATTGATTTCGAACATCAACCGCAACATATATTTACGTCAAATTGTCTTGTAATATTATACAATTATAAGATTTGAAAAAGTCAATTTGCATACCATTATAAAAATTAGGTAAATAGATGCCAAATTGTCCGTGAAATAAATTTCTTAGTTATATTATTGTTTGTAAAACTACTTATTGACAATATTGAAGATTTTCGATCGACAGAAATAATTGTAACTAAGTTATGAATGAATCCAAATTTGAAACTATTAAAATATTGATTATTAGGATGAATACCTTTTCAATCCCAATAAAAACATAATGAGCTGATGAATCAATTTAAAAGATATTGATGAATCAGTTAAATATTTTGATCAGTTTTGATGGCTGATTGATGACACTTGAAAAATCCAACATGAATCTATTGACAAATGCAGGAAATAATAGTGTTTTCAAGTAGTTCAGGTTTTTTTTGTCATTATTTTTCAGTAGTTTTGAATGTTGAAATCATAAACTAAACCAAATGAAAATTAATTTGCCCTATTTTTCAAATAGTCTTGTTTTTTTGGCAATTCTTTATGTAATTATTGTATTTAGTTCTTGTATTCCTCAAAAGAAACTAAAGTTAATTCAATCCAAAGTAAAAAACGATACTATTAATGAATTTATTCTTAAGCAAAGACCAAAAAATACTGTTAAACCATTTGATAATTTATACATTAAAGTAATCAGCCCTGATGCTACTACTTCCGCGTTGTTTAATAGTGAATCTACTAATTTGCAAACTGTCAATTACAATATGATTAGTTACACGGTAAACGATTCCGGTTATATCACTTTTCCATATTTGGGCTTGATCAAAGTAAAAGATTTAACAATTCTGGCAGCTCAGGATACAATTCAAGCTGCCCTAAGTAAATTTATTAGTGAGGCTACAGTAGTTGTAAAATTTGTTGGGAAAAGTGTCACTATAGTAGGCGAAGTATTCAGGCAAGGGGAGTATGTTATTTATTCTGATAATATAAATATTTTCAAAGCGTTGTCGATGGCCGGAGGATTAACAGATTATGGAAACCGTTCAAATGTTACTATTATTAGAGAAGATGAAGGTAAAGCCAAATTTCATACGGTGGATATCTCCGACAAATATCTGATACAATCAGAGTTCTATTACTTAAGACCCGATGACGTGGTTATCATCCAACCATTAAAGCAAAAATCTTTCGGATTTGCACAATTCCCTTATAATCTGGTATTAACCGCCATGACTACTTTTGTTGTGGTTTTAACTTTTATAAGAACATATCAATAAAATTATAGCATCCTTCAAAAAAAATATATAATGGTCAAAAATCTAAAGCCCACTGAACAAGAATCATCAAATATTGATTTCTATAAATCTTTAGTCAAACGATTAATCAACCGTTGGTACTGGTTTGCCATAAGCTTGTTTGTTTCTGTAGGAGTTGGATATTTAATAATGAAATCATCAGCTCCATTATACAGGAATAACTTGTTGATGCTTTTTTCTGAAGCAACGGGAAGGCAGCAACAGCAAAACCGTAATGCTGGAGACATGATGCAGTTTGAGATGTTTGATGTTCAAGGCAATATTGAAGATGAACTTGGTGTAATTAGATCTTTCCCTGTAATAAATAAAACATTAAAAGAATTAAATCTTGGAATATCTTATTTTTCTAAAGAAGGTTTAATTACAAATGAGCTATATAAAAATTCACCTTTCATGGTCATGATTGATCCAGAATATTCTCAACCAGTCGAACTTATGTTTCAAGTTGAAATTCTGTCAAATGATCGTTTCCGCCTTTCTGCCAAGACCGATGACGACATTAATCTGGTAAATTATGCAAGAAATGAAATTACTGGAACAGTTAAGGGTTTTAAATTTACCCAAGAATTTAGTTTTGGTGACGAAATTAAATTAAATGACGTAAAGTTTAGAGTACTTTTAAATGGAAATTACGATTCTGAATTGTATGAGAACAGCAAACTGTTTTTTAAATTTAACGATTTGGATCTTCTTACTTATTCTTATCAGGAATTATTAAATATTGAAAGAGTTTCAGCCCAATCATCACTTGTTACCATAGAATTGACCGGGGGAAATGCGCTTTTAGTTACCGATTTCTTAAATAAACTGGCAGAAGTATATTTAGCCAAGAATCTAGATAAAAAAAATCAAATTGCTAATAAAACCATCAAGTTTATTGAAGGTCAAATTTCTGAAATTGCGGATTCTTTAGGCTACACTTCAAATCAATTAAAAGATTTCCGGACAGAGAATAATGTAATGGATATTAATGCTTTATCTCAAAGTGTAAACTCCCAGATGCGAGCATTGGAAGACCAGAAGGCTGTTTTAATTGTTAAATCTAAATACTATGATTATATAAAAGAGTACTTTGAAAACAATAAGGACCTGACCGATTTGCTTGCACCTTCAGCTCTAGGAGTAGAAGATCCTCAATTGACTTTACTTATTAATCAACTTACTACAGCAAATGCGGCAAGGGCTTTAAAAATTGATAACAATACTCCTAAAAACATGCAGCTTCCTTCGCTGAATGCACAAATAAATAATCTAAAAAAAACCATACTAGAACAAATTGATTATATCGTAAACACTTCAAATATTACTATTAATGATATAAATAATAGAATTGCAAAGCTAAATCACGAAGTTCAAAATCTACCTTCTATCGAAAAACAATTAAGAAATATCCAACGTGATTTTTCGCTAAATGATGCTATTTATACCTTTTTACTTACAAAAAGATCTGAATCGCAAATAGCAAGTGCATCTAATTCTCCCGATTATGAAGTAGCAGACCCATCCAAATTAAGCAGTGCAACCCAGGTTGCACCAAAAACAGCAATGATTCTTATCAGTGCATTGTTTTTGGGCCTTATGGCTCCAATTGGTTTAATTATGCTGCTATCTGCATTTGATGATTCCATAACTGACCGACGTGATGTTGACAAAATTACACACTTTCCGCACCTTGGCACTATTTCAAAAAACGATCGGAATACTCTTTTACCAATTTTTGACTTTCCAAAATCTCATATTGCAGAATCGTTCAGATCTGTAAGAACCAGTTTGCAGTTTTTTCAAAAGGGGCAGCCTAAACAAAAAATCTTAGTGACATCATCAATGACTGGTGATGGTAAAACTTTTATTTCAATGAATTTGGCATCTGCATTTTCATATTACGGAAAAAAGACATTATTACTTGAATTTGATCTGCGAAATCCAAAGATTTCTGAGTATATGGGCCTTGAAAATATTAAAGGACTGTCGTCTTATTTAATAAATGATGCCAGACTCGAAGACATAATCCAAAAAACCAGCATGAAAAATCTGGATGTTATCCCTGCAGGAGAAATACCACCAAATCCTGTAGAATTAATTGCTTCGGATAATACTAAAAACATGATGGATATATTGCAATCCATATATGATTATATCATTATTGACACCCCACCAATTGGTGTTGTAACTGATTCATACTTATTGATGGAACATTCTGATGCCAATATATTCGCTGTCCGGCTTAACCATACTGATAAAAAGCTCTTTAGTACTTTAATGAGAGACTTAGAACAAAAAGACATTTCAAATATTGCCCTTTTAATTAATGATGACGAAGAAAAAACGCAATCATCGTATTATGATAATTCTGGAGGTAAATTATCATACTTAAAGAAAAAATTTAATACGCTAAAAACACTTATGAGGGTGAAAAGAAAGCTGTTTAACAGAACTTCTCTTATTTTTATGGAGAATAAAAATAAGTGCTTTCAATTGATATAATTGCATCATGATAAAATAATAAATGACTGTTAAGCATTGCTAAACAGTCATTTTTATTTTCAATTCTAATTACAATTATATAATTGAACTAATGATAAGTACTTGTCTTACAATAAAAAGTTTCATTCGCATGAAAGATTAATTAGTTTCATATTCAAGTTTAACAGTTATTGTAGCTGTTTTTCTTTTTGATGCAGTGTTGAATGAACCACCCCATGAATATTCCTCTGCCGAATTTTGAGCAGTAATTTGAAAAACTCCCATGTCTGCATTTTTAAGCCTACCTACTCCACTTCCAGCATTTTCAGCAATTCTTTTAGCTCTGATATTGGCGTCCTTGGTTGCTTCAGCAATCATTTCAATTTTAAGTTCGGCCAGTTTTGTATAATAGTATTGAGGGCTATTTGAATAAAATTCTACTCCTGAGTTAATTAATTCACTTACTTGTCTTGAAATTTCTTCCACTTTATCAACTTCATTTGATTCCAGCTGAACATTTTGTTTCAACAAGTATCCAGTAAAAATAGATTTTGTTTTGTTGCCTGTATTATCAAAGATATCATCAAATTGCTTTTCTATTTCAATCGCTGAAAAAATGATATTTTCAGGTTTAATTCCTTTAGAGACTAAATAAGTTTTTATACTTTCCCTATCCTTGTCTAATTCAGCATAAGCCTGCTTAAGATCAGCATTTTTTTTTATAAATGAACCACTCCATACAATCAAATCCGAAACAAAATCTTTACTTCCAAGACCAGTTACATTGATAGAGTTATTTGCATTGTTCCTGTTTTTGAACGCTCCGGCAAAAATAAATGCTGTAATTACGATTGCTACAGCAATGACAATACTGTTAATATACGTTTTCATTGGTAATTGTTTTTAATTAGGTATTTTAATAATTGGTAAGAATTTTATTGAATAATACTTTGCTTAAATTTTAAAGGTGTTCCAAAATTAAATATAATAAACGAGGGATGCAAGCAAGTTTAAAATGAACAATATTATCAAATAAAAGAGTTTGAAACATTACATTTGATCAATCTGTACTTATATTTGTGCAAAATTGTTTAACTATGTCTTTAGTAATTTCTGAAAAAGATCTGGACAAAATCATCATTGTAGGCGACAGAGTTTTAATTAAGCCAAAAACATTTAGTGACAAAACAAAATCGGGCTTGTTTTTACCACCCGGTGTTCAGCAAAATGAAAAATTATATTCTGGATATGTAATTAAAGTAGGTCCAGGCTATCCAATACCGGCAGTTCAAGAATTTGATGAACCATGGAAAGATAAATCGGATGATGTAAAATATGTTCCGATACAGCCCAAACGTGGTGATTTGGCAGTATACCTGCAAAACAGCGCCTGGGAAATCCTTTTCAACAGTGAAAAGTACTTGATTGTCCCAAATTCTGCAATTCTAATGCTTGTTAGGGATGAGGATCTAATGAAAGTTCAAGAAAGATTAAAATGAAATATATTCATTCGAAATTAATGGTGATGATGAGCCGAAAAAAAATCGGTCGATACCTATAAATTTCACTCTATTTCATCTGAATAATATGATTTGGCTAAATCACGCAAATTGTATCTGGATGCCATAACTTCACCATAAGCACCAATCGTTCGGATTGCAATTAAATCGCCTCGTTTGGTTTCTGTCATTTGAACCGTTTTTCCAAAAGTATCGGACGACTCACATATTGGGCCTACAACATCATAAAAATCAATACCTTCCTTCGAAGTTATATTTTCAATTTTATGATACGCCTGGTAGAGAGCAGGCCTGATAAGTTCAGTCATTCCTGCATCAACAATTGCGAAATTTGTATTAATCCCATTTTTAACAAATAGCACACGGGTAATTAAATCACCAGCTTGTGCTACCATTGCACGTCCAATTTCAAAATGCAGTTTCTGCCCCGAACGAAGTTCCAGAAAGCGATCAAACAATCTGAAAAATGCTTCAAAATCAGGAAAATCATCCTTGTCGGGATGTTCATAATCAACACCGAGACCTCCTCCAACATTAATATGCTCTAATAAAATATGGTTTTCCGTAAAGTATTTTTGTATTTCATTCACTCTTATACATAAATTCTTAAAAACATCCAAGTCAGTAATTTGAGATCCAATATGAAAATGGATTCCAATAAGATGGATGTTTTTTTTACTTTTAAGTAATTCAATAATTTTATCGAATTCCCAACGGTTTATTCCAAATTTATTCTCTTCGAGACCAGTTGTGATATAGTGATGAGTATTTGCATTTACATTTGGATTAATTCTTAATGCAATTTGAGCAATTTTCCCTTTTTTTGCTGCAAATTCGTCAATAATTTCAAGTTCTTGTATCGATTCGCAATTAAAAGAAAATATATCATTATCGAGTGCAAGATTGATTTCAAAATCGGATTTCCCAACACCTGCAAAGGCTATTTCTTTAGGTTTGAAACCCAAATCAATTGCTTTTTGTACTTCATTCCCGCTCACACAATCGGCTCCAAAGCCAAAGTCCTTAATAATTCCTAACAGTTTATCATTGGCATTCGCCTTCATGGCATAATGAACAACATAGCCATATTTTCCAGCTGCATTTTTAATCTTTTCAAGATTATTTTTAAAATACTCCATTTTATAGTAATAAAATGGAGTTTTAATCGTATTAAAATAACTTATTTCATCCGAACTATACATAGCTAATATTTAAATAGATTGTCATTCAATATGTTAAGGGCACTAATTTTGTCAGTTGTGTTTATCAGTAACGAAATATTATGCACACTTCCACCATATGAAATCATTCTAATTGGAATATCTTTTAATGCATCAATGACTTTTAAAATAATTCCTTTTTCATCTGCAAGAAAATTACCCACAACACATATAATTGTTTGATTTTCATCGACTTCAACTAATGCATATTTTTTTAAATCTGTGAGGATATCTTTGAGGTTTGTTGAATCATCAATGGTTACAGAAACTGCTATTTCAGATGTTGTAATCATGTCAATTGGGGTACGATATCGCTCAAATATTTCAAATACTTGTCGTAAAAAACCATAGGCCAGAAGCATTCTACCTGATTTAATTTTCACTGCAGTTATGCCATCCTTTGCAGCCACGGCTTTTATCTCACCCTGGATGATCTTATCTGTAATCAAAGTTCCTTCATCCTCAGGTTTCATTGTGTTTTTTAACCTTACAGGAATATTAGCATTTTTAGCAGGAAGTACACTGGACGGATGCAGGATTTTTGCACCAAAATAAGCAAGCTCTGCAGCTTCATCAAATGATAGCTCTTTAATTGAATGTGTTTTTTTTACATACCGTGGATCATTATTATGAAAACCACTAATATCTGTCCAGATTTGTATCTCATCAGCGCCAATTGCAGCACCAACCAGTGAAGCAGAATAATCACTTCCTCCTCGTTTCAAATTATCAATTTCACCATATGCATCACGGCAAATATATCCTTGAGTCACGAATAGCTCAACTCCCGGATGTGCTTCAATTTCACGTAATAGGTTTTGCTTGATATAAAACTCATCTGGTTCAAGGCTTTTATCAATACGCATATAGTTAAGTGCAGGAATTAGAGCTGTATTAACACCTTGTTCCTGAAGATAATAAAATAAAAATGCACTTGAAAGCAATTCACCTTGTGCCAATAAAGCTCTTTCTTCATATACAGTAAATAAATCACGCGTAAATGAAATCATATAATCAAAGTGCTGATTTAATAGTTCTTGTCCCTTTATCTTAAACTCTTCGATACTATAAAGCTCATTTACAACAGTTTTGTATTGCTCTTTTAAATAATTAATTTTATTGACCGCTTCATCATTTTTAACACTATACAACAATTTCACAATTTCTACCAGATAATTTGTTGTTCCAGACATTGCAGACAAAACCACAATTTTTGGCACACCATCTTTGATAATTTCTGCAACTTGCTGTATTTTTTCAGCAGAGCCTACAGAAGTTCCTCCAAACTTTAATACTCTCATAATCTTTAATTAAGCAATTTTACAAACAAATCCTTAGATCTATCAACTCAAAAATACGAAAATTGAACGATAATTCAATTAACAAAAATTTATTGATCTTTTTTTTAATTGAGAACGCAAAAGTATTCTTTTTTCGGAAAATAAAACAAATGTTGTAGCATTTTGACACTATTTTAAATATTTTAGAAATAAAACCATTGTTTTAATGGATTTTTGAAAGTAAAATTGTTTACAGATTTAAAATTCCTTAAATGATAAAGAAAGTTATATCACTCATCTAAATTTACAGATCGATTAATCGTCCTTATTTTGCTGAAATTTAAATCCTTTTAATTTTCTACAATAATTGATCTTCCAAAATTGAAAATCATTAATTTTGTGCCATTTAATTGTATTTTTCAATAAAATGTCCCATGTATAGTATTATCGATATCGAAACCACAGGATTAAGTGCTGATAAAGAAAAAATTACCGAAATTGCAATTTATATTCACGATGGAAAAAAAATTGTGGACGAATTTGTGAGTTTGGTTAATCCAGAAAGACCAATTCCCTATTTCATAACAAGATTGACTGGTATAACAAACGATCTAGTTGACGATGCTCCAAAGTTTTACGAAATTGCCAAAAAAATTATTGAGATAACTGAAAATCGCATTTTTGTTGCTCACAATGCTGAATTTGATTATGGTTTTATAAAGGCAGAATTTGCAAGTCTTGGCTATGAATTTAAACGAAACAGATTATGTACAGTAAAATTGAGCAAAAAAATTATTCCAGGACATCGGTCTTATAGTCTTGGAAAATTAACTGAAGAACTTGGGATTCAAATAAAAGGACGACACCGGGCTGCAGGCGATGCACTTGCTACTGTACGGCTTTTCGAACATTTGCTTAATGAAGATGCCAAATCGAAACCTTTAATTGAAGAAATGACATTTCATTCTATTAAAAATCTACATCCAGAATTTAATAAATCTATTATTGATGATTTACCTGAGAAAACAGGAGTATATTATTTCTATGATGAAAATCGGAATCTAATATACATTGGCAAAAGTAAAAGTCTAAGGAGCAGAGTTATGCAACACATGAACAATAATACTACAAAAAAAGCCATTGAAATGAAAAGTAAAATAACCGATATCAGTTACGAAATAACAGGTAGCGAGCTAGTTGCACTTTTACTTGAATCATCTGAGATAAAGAAGCACTTGCCTTTGTACAACAGGGCCCAACGCAGAACAAGTTTTCATTTTGGAATCTATAGCAACATTGACAAAAATGGATATTTGAATTTCGAAGTTAGAAAAAATTCAGGAAATGAAATACCTATTACTTCGTTTAACAATATGCTAAGCGCCAGAAGCTTTTTAGAACAAATGGTAATTAAATATGAACTTTGTCAAAAACTTTGTGGATTGTATTGCAGTCAGGGCGCATGTTTTCAGTTTGGAATCAAAGAATGTCATGGCGCTTGTGTGCAAAAAGAAAGTGCAGTACTGTACAACCAAAGAGTGGAAAAAGCTTTAAAAAATCTGGAATTCAAATTTCAAAATTTTTTGATTATAGACAAAGGCCGCAATGCAGATGAACGCTCAATTGTACGTATACAGAATGGTTTATACACTGGTTTCGGTTTTGCTGAAACAGAATATGCAGCCAACAATATTGAACTATTGAAAGACTGCATAAAAAATTATCCTGATAACCGTGATATTCAAATCATTATTAAGGGATACATTACACGGAATTTAATTGAAAAAATAATCCCTTTAAATGATGAATTGCTATAAATTAGCAGATGTTTTAATAATATAAGCTTTTGGAAATCCGGCTTTTTTAACATCAGCCAACAGAGCTTTTGCTTTTTCCATGCTACATTCCTTCCCAATTGTATATTTGTATTTAAATTTATCTTGATTGGAGGGTATTATCTGATCGATCTGATATTTACAACCCTTAAATTCCTTTGATCCATCTTTAACAGGTTGTTGGGTGGCAAGAACCTGGACCCTATATACCATTGGACATTTCGATTTTGAAACTGGTTGTGTTTTTACTTCATTTTTAATTTTAACTGGCTCCTGAGTATCCATTTCATCAGGAGTATCCACACTTCCAGTTTTATCGTGATCTACTTCCAATACGTCAACTTTTTGAGCTTCTTTTATCAATGATTTATAAGTTTCGACTGATATTTCAGAAAGTTTTATTTTTTGGACCTGTTTCATCGATATAATACCAGAGATTTTCTGTGTGAGAACACCTGTATAAGACATCCATTTGCCTTGATTAATATTAAATTTACCTTTACCTACATAACTCAAAGCTCTTCCAATATTTTCAGGTCCCTGAAGCTGATATTCCAAAACTGCGATTGAATCCTTTCCTTCAACCAAAAGTTCGACAAATTTCACTTGATTTAAGGTATCTTTAATTTTTTCTTTTTTATCCTGTGGCTCAGTAAATTTAATTTTCAAAGACCAGGTATCGCCAACCGAAACAGGTTTTTCGGGCAGTTCAAATAAAATATTGATTTTAGGATCAAAAACCGGGCTGCCATCCTCATCATATAAATCTCCATTTTTTGATAAATTGCCTTTAAAAACAGCTTTTTTAATGAATTTATTAAAAATATCCATATACTTAGCTTGATCATATTGCTTATTTATCCTGGTAATGAAATCTATCTTCATATCATTTTCAGCACCTTGACGCAAAATAGAAAAATATGAAAGTGAATTTATCCTGCTAATCAGGCCTTGGTAAATATCTTCGGAATTGATTGGTACATCAATAGAATCGCCATACATTTTTGCAACCATTTTTACCAATGAGCTCATATCATCTTCAGGGACGGAGCTTAAGCTATCAATGGTCTCCATTTGAATTTTATAAATAAGTACCTCTTCTGCTGGAATTTTCCAACGAAGTTCATATTTTTCTTCGCTACAAGATATAATACTGAATATCAGAATTATAACAAATACTAAATTTTTAATCATGGCGTTTCGGTTTAGAAAGTTTTTTGCAATAAATGTACACTTTTATTTGCTTTTTTGCAAGATAATTAAAAATAATTTATCCTTAAGAAGTTATTAGATAAACAAAACTTAGTCACAGCCTTTTAAATCGACCAAATTGCATAAATTGCAACTTTACAGTCATGCTATTTTCAGCTTGCTTTTCAAACTTTTTTTATTGATTTGTAGAAAAGACCATCCAATACCAATTAAAATCTAATTATATATGGATTCGGAAGAGAAATATTTTAGTAAAAGTTACCTTATGTAGTTGAATCCAACTATTAACATAATTCCACTCACTTGAAATCTTATTCTGTGAAAATTCAAAAACATAAAATGGTATTGAGTTATAGAATTGAAATAAACTATTCCAAAAAATCATTATCAATTCAAATCATAATTTCAAGACACCTATATGGCATTTCTATTATTTGCGTTTCTAAATAATAGATTTATGAATTTAATAATATTCACTAATTTTCTAAAAAAAATTACTGAGAAACGTAGATTATATAAAATAGAACAAGTCAAAGTCCCACATTATCCTAACACAACACCGACAAGAACTGCCAATTAGCTGAATAGCAATAGAATAAAAACATATCAATGCTTCCAATTTATCTTTTTCAATATACCGAAGTATAACAACAAAAAATATTTCATGAAAAAAAAACGTTATTAACATCACATAAACTAAAACCATAACAAATGACTTTAAAAATGCTAAATATTTTGACTTATATTTTATTGGCATATCTAGCTTTAGGATGCAAAAAAGAAGATCCTGTTGAAATCTTTGAAATTCGTCCAATAGTTGGAGATTACTATGTTTCACCTGATGGTAATGATTCAAATAATGGAAGTAAAACCTTACCTTTTCGAAGTATTCAAAAAGCAGTTGGCATAATGGCTCCTGGAGATACTGTTGTAGTAATTGCAGGCGATTATCCTGAATGTGTAACAATTTCCAAAAGTGGTAGTAGTGAAAGCACCAGACTCCTTATTTTTTCCGAATCATTACATGGTGCCAAATGTTCTGGATTTAGAATAAAAGGAGATTTTGTAACCCTGGATGGCTTTGATGTAGAAGCTGATGCAGTAAAAAACTATGTTGGAATTTCAGTAGCAGGTAAATCAAATGTAGAAATTCTGAATTGCAAAGTACATGAATGTCCCATGGGTGGGATAAACTTTGCACACGATGCTGTGCAAGGCTCTAATAATGCCAGAATTATCAACAATATTCTGGAGCACAACGGGCAATGGGGAATTAATCTTATTGGCTCAAATGGATTGATTGAAGGAAATGAAATAACCAAAACTGTGCAGCATCATCCAAAAGGAGACGAGCCTGGTTTTCAAGGAAATGATGCTGATGGTTTACGTATTTTTGGCGATAATCATATCATTCGTGGTAACCGGGTTTTGGATATTGGCGATCCGGGTGATGGTGGAAACATAGATCCACATGTTGATTGCCTCCAGACTTGGGATGGAAGCCTAAATGGTCAACCAGTGATGACTAACACTATTATTGAAGGCAACTATTTCCGTGTTAAACATTTCACTGGAAAAGGAATCCTGCTTGAATCAACTACTGGTAATGCCTGTCATCACCTCATTATTCGCAATAACATTTTCGAGTATCGAGATATTGGCGTTGCTGCGTTTTCAGGTGAATTCCACGATATATTTATCTATAATAATGTTTTTAATTCAATACTTTCAGGCGATTCATGGGGAACTTCTGTTGCTTTAACAAATGTTACCAATTATGATTATCGCAATAACATCACGGTTGATTGCCATAAAGAACATCGAAAAATTTTAGGTGGTTCCGGAATTGTAGACTACAATCTTGCATGGAGCTCAGATGGCTCCCATTTTACTATGGAACCAGGTTTGCAGGCCCATGATTTAATGGGTGTAAATCCTAAATTCGTGAAATATACAGGGAACTTTGGTGAAAACGACTACCACCTCCAAGCAGGATCACCAGCGATTAATGCAGGTGCAGCTTTAAGCGATGTGCCAAACGATTTTGATGGAACGGCACGTCCGCAGGGAAGTGGATATGACATTGGAGCCTTTGAATTTCATTAAAATTGTAAATTTTCCAAGGAGGCTTTATCAATAATAAAATTTGGCTGAAAAAATTTATTAAATGTTACTAAATACACACTTAAGTTAGTAATTATCTAAAATGATTAAAATGAAAAATTATATAAATAATATAAAGCCAATTCAAATTTATTTTGTATTGGTTCTGTTTATGGTTAGTTCATGTAAATCAGAGAAAAAAGATATTCCATATCCATATACCGAAGGTACGGCAAGGATAGCCAAGTGGAAAGATGATAAAAAAGCAGTTGTAACCCTGGAATTTGACGACAGCACACCGGGGCAGGCAACTTTAGGCGTACCAGCTTTGAACGCTAGAAAGATGGTAGGCACATGGTATGTAAACCCAGGACGGGATGAATATATTTCCAACATAAATATTTGGGAAAATATTGCCCCAGCAGGTGGACAAGAATTGGCAAACCATACTATGACCCACACTGGAGCCACCACAATGGATCAAGTTGTTTATGAAGTTGGTGAGGCTTCGAAAAGAATCTGGCAAATCAGGGGACAAGCAATTTATGGATCTTTGATTGCTTTTAACCGCGGAGGTGGAACCACTTGGAACGAAGCAGATCTGGCAAAGGTACTTAGTGATTATGACAATATCGACAGGCAAGCATATATTGGAGTTCCAGTTTCGGCTTTAACAGTTGTGGCTGGTTCGGATGCAAATGCCATGTATGTTTATATACCAAATGCAATTGCAGATTCCACTATTGCACGTATTCATTTTCACGGAATTAGCGCAATAAATGCCAATCCACCAATGGATTCAGGCAATGCAGCAGTTTGGATTAATGAGTTTAATGCTTTTCTGGACAAATTGGATAATATCAAATCTGAGATCTGGATTGCCGGGTTTATTCAGTTGTATAAATACATAAAGGAACAGCAAACAGCAACTCTTACAATTGCCCAATTTAGTGAAGAGCTTTTTAAAATTACTCTTCAATCAAGTATGGATACAAAATATTATGACGAACCACTAACCATTGTAGCATATTTACCTGTCAGTTGGACTAATTGCCTGGTTTCGTACGATGGAACCGAAAAAACAATACCTGTAAACAATGGGGTTGCCATGTTTGATGCACGACCAAATAAAGGTGATATTTCTCTTTTAAAAAAATGATTATAGCAAGTTGAACTAAAATGAATGGGAATTGATACAATCAAAATAAACTGGATATGAAAAATTTAGCAATATGGTTTTTGATACTATTCTCATTTTCATTAAAAGGCAAGACAATTCAAAATGCTGATTATGAACCAAATGTTATAATTGCAAAATGGAAAGGAAATAAAAAAGCCGCATTAAACCTGCAATTTGATGATAGCACTCCTGGGCAGGCAACTCTTGGTATACATGCTTTAAACAAAAGAAATATCATAGGAACATGGTATGTTAACCCGGGGCGAGAAGAATTTAATAAATATTTACACTTTTGGGAAGATACTGCAACTGCTGGCGGTCAAGAGTTGGCCAACCACACTATGACTCATTCGGGAGCTAGCAACCACAAACAAATAGAATACGAAGTTGGCGAAGCTTCAAGGATAATTTGGCACATTAGGAAGCAAAAGGAATTTGAATCACTTATTGCTTTTTGCACTGGTGGAGGCACTTCGTGGGATCAGGAGGACTTAAAACAAGTGTTAACCCAATTTCATAATATTGATAGAATTTCAAATGCAGGAGTAAAAGTTGATGCTAAAACGATTCTTCCCGGTTCAAGTTCGGATGATATGTACGAAACAATTCCAAAAATAATCCAGGATGGAATTTGGGGCCGATTACATTTTCATGGAATTACAAACATTAAGGGTAATCCACCAAAGGACTTTGGAAATGGCGCAGTAATGATTGATGAGTTTGAGAAATTTTTAGACAAACTATTACAGGATACTGACAAGCTGTGGATCGCAGGTTACATCCAGGTATACAAATACATCAAGGAAAGAGAAACTGCTGAAATTTCAATGATACAAATTGATGATCGGATCTTTCAAATTAATCTCAAATCAAATATGGATGGTAAATATTACGATGAACCTTTAACTGTTTTGGCAAATGTTCCTATAAGCTGGAATAATTGCATCATTTCAATTAATGACAAAAAAAAATCAATAAAAATTGTAAATGGTATTGCTATGTTTGATTTATTGCCCAACCCAGGAGATGTTTTGCTAATAAAAAAATGAGTGGCTCGTTTTCAAAGCTTCATCAAATACAAGTTACTATGCAAATAATTATTCCTTTATATGCTTAATTTCTTTCGTTCTTTGAAAAACTGCATCCAACAACAATGGAAATGCTGGCTCTATCATATTATGTCCATATCCATCCAATTCGTATAGTTTGGTGTATTTGTGGCCTGCTAATTTCATCATTCTGGCCAAGTAAGCATTCTCTTCATATCGTCCCAACAATTCCAATTCCCTGTCGCCAGTAATCAATAACAAAGGAGAAGCATCAGCACGAACATGAAAAAGCGGCGCCAATTCATCTACAACAGGTTGTGTGTCAGAAATGCCTCTCTCTGCACGAATAGTAAAATGAGTAATTGCCTGTCCACTAAGCGAAATCAAGCCTGCAATTGAATTTGCATCAATACCACACGCATTTAACCATTTTTTATCTAAGCCTGTCATCAATGTAAGATATCCTCCGGCAGAATGTCCTGAAATAAAAATCAAAACGCTATCTCCACCATATTTATTGATGTTTTTAAAAACCCAGGCTACTGAAGCAGCAGCATCTTCAATATATTTTGGTGATTTTACTTTGGGAGACAATCTATAATTTACTGCAACTATACATACCCCTTTATCTTTAAGTGCTTCTGGAAATTCTTTGTTTCCACTAGTCAAGCCGCCTCCATGAAACCATACAATTGTAGCAAAGTTTTTACTTTTTTCAGGAAAATAGATATCTAACTTGCATTGCTCGGCAATATATTTATCAGATTTATTTATCGAATCATTGTAATATGAAATATTTGATATAATGTGGTAAACTGTTTTTTGGGCACATAGGAAGAATCCATTTCCGACAATAAAAAAAAGCAATAATATTTTTTTCATTTTATATACATTAATTACTTAAATTAAAGATACTTATAGCATTTCACTGCACAAATATACTGTTATAGAACTCATCTAAATTAATAAAAAATTATCTTTTAATTTCTTTAATCGTTCAAATCATTAAAGTTTTATATTCATAGAAAATATGTTATGGTGTAATTTCTAACAAAAAACCCTGAGGTCATTGCCACAGGGTTTAATGCAAAAATAAACAGTTTACTTATTAGTGAGAACCACCATCATCATTGGAATGATGGTAATCTGCTATGTTACTGTCATCGTTTGAATTGTTTTCATCATTGTCAAGATCAAATGAGTTTTTGAAATAATGCAAGGCAGCAATTGCAATTGCCTGATTTCCATCTGGATCGTTCGGGCCAATTTCAATTATTCCATTTCCGTTTCCATCAACTGCCATATCGATTCCACAGGCTATCAATCCATCTACTATCCTATTGGTATGAAAATCAATAAATAAATTGAATAAATCACCACCAACAACCATGGCTGAAGTATCAGGAAATTCAATTTTAACACTTTCTTCGGCATTTTGCCATAAAACAAAAGGCTTGGAGTTTACTGAACCGGAAATATATAATGAATGGTGATATAAAGGATGCTCTACTGGAAGTGTAGTATTTAAAGTAAGTTTAAATTCAACTTTATCATAGGTGCCTGCAGGCATAACTATCGAAGTTATTGCACTGTCCTGCAAAACACTATCCTTCATAAGGGTAAGTACAAAAGGCCCTTCCATTTCTTGCTCCGAAACCAGGCTATCACCATGCGATTCACTTTCAGTTCCGTCTAACTTAAACTCAATTTTGTGGATATTTACATAAACATCTGACAATTTAACATTTGCCATTCCACTACTTTTCTTGAGAGGAGGCACATAGTTAGAACTCCGGACAACAAGGCTTAAATTTGGATTTGGTTGCCCAACATTATCTTTGGAACAGGAAACCAAGCCTAGTGCAAAGACTATCATTACTAAAAGAATCATTTTTACATTCATAGTTTTATAAATTAATTTAACATGATATAGAGACATTAGAAAATTATTTATGGTTGCATATTTTAAGATATTAATATCTCTTTTTATTTAAACGTGATTCTATTGAAAAAATTTGATCAGAAGTCAGAAAATTTCAATTCGGGATAATATTAGGTGGAATAAAACAGGAATCACATGTATGTTAGTGAAACTACAGAATTGATTATTACGGGTTCTTAGTCAATTAATCCAACTAATTTTCTTTAGTTGCCGTTTAATACCTCTTCTATAAATATATTTAGGATAACCAACAATCAAAGAAGACACACAATCGTGGTTAGCAGGGATATTGAATATTTCTTTCAATCTTTTGCTTTTATTGAGTGCAGCGGGTACTAATCCAATTATAGTAGCTCCCAAACCAAGTGCTTGTGCTGCAATACTTGCATACGAAACAAAAATCCAGGAATCATCAATATGTTCTTCGGAATCTTTTGGGGCATGAAAAATCAATAAAGTGTGCGCTCCTCTAGTAATTCCATCATAATCGAATGAAATATTTTTATAAATTCCTTTTTCTAATCGAGGCAGCAGATGATTTCGAAGCGTATTTAAAGTATGTTTTCCTTTTCTAAATTGAATAAGTTTTCTCATGAAAGGATTATGCAGCCATCCTTTTAGTTTATCGTAAAATTGCGACATTAGAGGAAGTGCTTCCATGATTTTATCTCGGTTATTAATGATTGTTACTTCAACGTGGTGATGGGAATCGCCGTGAGGTGCAAGAGAAACTGCATGAAGAATCTTTTCAACATCTTCCTTTTCCAGCGGCATTGGCTTAAATCTACGAACCGAACGACGATGTTCAAGTATTGAAAAGAAATTATCAGTCTCCGAAAACTCAAAAAAATCATTTTCGTATTGCAGGGCTTTTGCAAAAACTGATTTTGTTTTGCAAACAGCCATGCAGTGCCCACAACCAATGCATAAATGTGTATAATCAGGTTTAAAATCAACATTGCCCTCCCCATTTTTTTCAAGACAAAATGCAGGGCAAATTTCTACACAAGTACCGCATTTGGAGCAGGTTTGGGTGTTGATATAGGATTTACTCATTGGGCGATTATTATATATTGCAATTTAACAATTTTATCTATACCTCGGATCCGCCACAAAAGGCATTTTTGCCATTTTTTCAACCGTAATACTCGGGTATCCAAACTCCTCAGTTATTGTGCCCAATATCAAATAGATACCACGGCCTTTAAATGGATAATTTTTCAATGAATTTGGGAAATTAACCGAATCGAAAAATTCGCCTTTGGCATCGAGAAAAGTACCGAAATGCATGATTTCACTTTTAACCGTCCAAACATATTTCATAGTGACCAAATTGCCCATCATACGCACTTTCTTTCCGACAAATTGCATCATTTGCCCAGCCATAATCTCTCCCCTGAATTTGGTTTGCAACATATCAAAAGCCGACATGGAAACAGGAAAATCAATCAATTCCAATTCATCATAAGCATCTTCAAGTTTGGATTGAGTTAAATCGGGCAACTCAAACTTTTTTCGTGGGGGCGAAAACAAAACATTTGCAACTTCAAGTGTCTTCACTTTTCCCATAAACAATTTGGCTTGCCAGAGCAATTGTACTTTTGATATTCCGGTAAATCGAAACGCATCAATGCGGATTAAAATACTTAACTGTTCCTGGCTTGCCCCTACTCTGCTTATAAAATCATCCAGATTAAGATAATTGCCGTTTTGCTCGCGTTCTTTTATTATTTTTTTTGCAAACTGGTTCTCTAAATTTGCAATGTGGATAAATCCGATATAAATACTAGTTCCTTGAATGGAAGTAACATACTGACTGTTATTTACGCAAGGCAATTCGATATTGGCACCCCATCTTTTTGCTTCGTTAAAATATACCCATGTGCGATAAAAGCCACCAAAATTATTGATTACGGCCACCATAAATTCCAAAGGGTAATGAGCCTTGAGGTAAAGGCTCTGAAAACTCTCCACTGCATATGAAGCCGAATGTGCTTTTGAAAAGGAATATCCTGCAAAGGAATGAATCTGCCGCCAGACTTCATTGGTCAGTTCTTCGGAATAACCACGCTGCCGACAATTGGTAAAAAACCGATCGACAATCAATTCAAACTCATTTTTAAAACGGGGTTTCCCGCTCATGATGCGCCGCAACACATCGGCATCAGCCAAATCAAGCCCTGCAAAATGGTGACAAACTTTCAGCACATCTTCCTGATAAACCATGATACCGTAGGTTTCTTCTAACTGCTCCTTCATTACAGGATGTAGATAACTAAATCCATTGGGATTGTGGAAACGCAAAATATATTCGCGCATCATGCCCGATTTGGCCACACCAGGGCGAATAATGGAACTAGCAGCTACCAAACTGATGTAATTATCGCAACACAATTTCTTTAGCAATCCACGCATGGCAGGACTTTCAACATAAAAACATCCAATAGCCTCACCTTTTTGTAAAAGCTGTTTTACTTTTTCATCTTTTTTAAACATATCAACCTGATGGGGATCGACTATAATTTTTCGGTTCCTAGCCAGTATTTCAATGCATTCGTTAATATGCCCAATTCCACGCTGGCTAAGAATATCAAATTTCTCAAAACCGATATCATCAGCCACATACATATCCCATTGGGTTGTTGGAAATCCTTTTGGCGGCAAATCAAGTGCCGTGTAATAAGCAAGCGGCTTCTCGGAAATAATCACACCACCGGCATGGATACTCCGTATATTCGGAAAATCACTCATCATTTTACCAATTTCAAATATTCTTTTGGTAATATGATTTTCATTCACCATTTGAGCAGGATGATCGACCAATCGATCAATTTCTTCTTTTGGAAGACCATAGACTTTGCCAAGTTCTCGGTAAATGGATTTTCCTTTAAATGTGGATGTTGCGCCTAAAAGTGCTGTATAATCTTTGCCATACCTTTTAAATATATAATCCTGCACATCATCGCGATCTTTCCAAGAATAATCAATATCAAAATCGGGTGGTGAAGTACGTTTGGGATTTAAAAAACGCTCGAAATACAAATTAAGTTCAATTGGATCGACATCGGTAATTTTAAGGCAGTAAGCAACCAGGCTATTGGCGCCACTCCCCCGCCCCACATGGTAAAATCCGCGCGACATGGAATAACGGATAATATCCCATGCAATTAAAAAATAGGCAGAGAATCCCAGCTTAAAAATGATATCCAATTCTTTTACAAGTCTCTGTTCCTCATTGGTTTTCCCTTTTGGATACCGATACTTAAAACCTTCGCGCGCAAGTTTTTCTAAAAATATCTTATCGTCATATTCACTGCCTGTAAATGTTTTTTTGTTTTTTAATGCTTTGAAATCAAAACTGAAACTGCAATTCTCCTGTAACCTTTCGCTGTTCTGGATAATCTTTGGATAATCTTTGTAAAAATACAAAAGTTGATCTTTGGTTCGGAACAGTTCACTTTCATCAGCCAAATGCTTATTTTCCAACTGATCCAACAAAAGATTATTATCAATCGCACGTAAATGCCTATGCAAAGCATATGTTTTTTTACTATGAAAGGTCACCGGATTGTACATTATCAGTTTATCCTGATTGTACCTCAAATTTGAGGAAAAAAGCTTTCGTAAATTATTGGGTCTGACTCCAATAAATTCATTTTCATTTAAATGCTTATTTTCCACTTCACCAAAAGGATAAATCACATAAACATGTTCAAAATTGGGTGCAAGAGGTGGTAATTCGGTTTGTTCAAGATTGTGTTTGGTACGCCATTCATTGATTTCACGAAAACCTTCGATGTTACGTGCAATGCACGTGTATAAAGGTTTATCACCATTGCGAAAATCCATGCCTGCAATGGGTGAAATTCCATTTGCACAAGCATGTTTTACAAAATCCATCACGCCCATGGAGTTGTTAATGTCGGTAATAGCAAGGCTTTCGTGGCCAAACTTTTTGGCTTGGACAAACAACTCCTCCACGGAAAGCGTTCCATAGCGGAGACTGAAATATGAATGGACGTTTTGTAGCAACGAATATGGGATTGATTATTGTTTATTGTATAATTTCCAAATAACTAGTAGACTGGAAATTAGACGTTTGAAATTAGAAATTATTATTCCAGCAATTACTAATTTCAAATGACTAATACACTAATTTCCAATAAATTAACCTTTATAAATTCTTTTAGCACTAGTCTGGAAGCTTAAAAGTGGGATTGTAAATAATCCCTAAAATATTTCCCCATGGGTCTTTTACTGTTGCCACCATAATATCTCCTCCAACACTTTGCGGCGCTTCATGGGCTGTTGCACCCAATTCTATCAATCGCGCATAACTTTGGTTGATATTTTCTACTCCCCAATACAATAGCACATTTTCTGTTTTCTGCGCTGTGGGATTTTCGTCTGGCATCAAACCCAATTCATAGCCGCCAATATTGAAACCAACATAGAAAGCTTCGTCGAAATAGGGTTTTACGCCAAAAACATGGATATACCACTCTTTTGCCTTTTGGAGATCTGCAACTTTATATCCAACGGTTCTTAATCCTAAAAATTCATTTTTCATTTTCTTTGTTTTATGGTTAATATTCGAGTCCTAGGCTGAAATACAGAAAGTGCCCATCAATAAAATAAGTAAAAAAGATAATTCCATGATTTTTGATTTATTAAAAAAATAAGGCTTGCGATAAGTACGCAATTAATTGTTTTCATGGATTTTAAATTAATAATCTGTTATTTAAATTTTATTTTTCTCCGCCAAGGCGTTAAGAAATAAATTCCTCTTTTGGACTTACCTTAACAAAAAGTCAGTAAATGACTGTAAACTAAATTTTAATGATTGACCATAGACTGCGCCTCGTAAACAATTTCCAAGTTCTAATGGCTAATTTCTCAATGATTAAACCCCCGCTTATAATGCCCCATTCCATGCAGCTCCAGTTCTACTTTTCCTTTTGCTTCATATTCTGGCTCGATCCGTTGGCCAACAGGTTCAATCAACTGTCGCCCCTCTGCCTTTGGATTTTTAATGGCTGTTGAAACCGGATAAGCATTCATCAATTGCGCTGGATATGGAACCAGATAACGGGTTACATCGGCCAATGGCAAATCATTTTTCAGCCAGGCAGTTTCGCGGTTTCGTGGCAAAATAACAGGCAAACGCTCATTTCCTATTTTCTTCAGCAGTGCATTGGTAGTAGTGGTAATAATGGCAAAAGAGTATACTATTTCACCGTCCTCACCTTCCCATTTATCCCAGATGCCGGCAAAGGCAAACGGACGCACATTGTCCTTTAAATAAACCACATAGGGTTTATCAAGCCGTTCATTCACAGGGCCATCGATAAAAGCATCGGCAACAACCAGGCAACGCTGCGAACGGATCGGTTTCCGGAAAGCCGGTTTCATTACAATTGCTTTTGCACCGGTGTAACGATCATCATTTTCCTTGTTTCGGTCGCCCTCGGCGCGGGCATTGAACAAATACATTTTCTTTTTTGCCCAAAAAGGCGTTAACCCAAACTGATAAAGCTGCAGTTCTTTTGGTTTTTCGTTTGTGATAATTGGTGCCATTTTACCTGGTCCAATGTTGTATGAGGGCTCAAAAGCAAAATCGGCACCAGCGGTAACATTAAACCGTTTTTCAATGGTTTCAACCTTTTGTACACTTACATATCGTCCACACATGGCTAATAAAATAAAAATTCAAATCCCTAAAGACAAATTTCAAAACTCAAAATACAAATTACAAAAATAAAAGATAAAATACAAAGCGATAAGAGAAAAGTTGAACTCCAAACTTCAAATAGTAAAGAATCCACCTTCTAAGAAGGTGCTTTAATGTGCACCCGAAAGGTGCTCAAAGTCAAAGCCTAACTGTTGTGCTTCTTCTCTTCTTTCTTGTTCTTCCTGATATTTCACATATTTCCTCACTTTGTCTTCATCAAGTCCAATAGTACTTGAACAGTACCCCTTGACCAAAAATGATTTCCCCAATATGACTTCTTTTTCAAACCTGGGAAACTCTTGAACAGTTTGATTGTGGTTTTTCCTTTCAAAATTCCCATTGCCTCAGAAACTGACATCTTTGGTTAAATTGATAAAACTAGATGAACATGATCTATTTGTATATTCATCTCCAGTATTTCTATTCTTTTCCATTCGCACAGACTCCTTATTGATTCATCCACAAACTCTCGTATTTTCCCATCTAATATCCGAAATCTATATTTTGGGGTCCACACAATATGATATACATGGTAATAAATAACATGTGACAATTTCTTATATTTGCTCATGCCTTTTTTTATGCAAAGCTAATAAGAACATGACCACCTTCAAAGAAGGTGGATTTCTATGATTGATTAAAACTGAAAGTTTCTACCTCAAATCTATCTAGCTTAACGGTTATCTGAATTGTAATAATAAAAAAACGATGGAACCATTTTTTTTATGCGTTGAAATGCCAAAAATTTATATCTTTGCCGTTCGATAAAATAAGAAAAATGCAACTTTATTTTGTTGAGATTTGTCTTTGTATACAGTTAGGGCATTGTGCAAATAATAATCCCCGTATTTAGTTATGATTATAAATATAACTTGGCCGGAAACAGAATAGTTGTTAATATTTTTATTTGGAATGAATATCTTAGTCAATATAAGCTTTTCCTAATGTTTTAATTTTTCATTATTTTTAGGTAAAACAAAGCATTATTCCTTAAAGTTTATTCAGGGAATTAGCACAAAAATTAATAATTACAGCAATTTATTACTGATCCATAGGGATAATTCTAGTAAAAAAAGGAATGGTTTGCGCTGTTTAATTGAAACCAAACGATTTAATGTTGCAGTCATAGCAAAGTACATCTTTCAGATCGAATAGTACGAAGGATTAATTTTAGCATTTTAATAAAATATGGTACACCAAAAAGAAAATATATCAGAAAAGGCTTTGACCATTTTATATATTTTAACTACAATTATTTCATTTTTGGTTATTTACGCTATTCATATAGATACAGATATAATAAGTTTATTCCATAGCAAGCAGTATGCTTTTTTATTGTTTAGCATTTCATTTATATGGTATTTACTCATCAATATTTTCGACATTACTAAATTTCACAGGTTTAAGAGTAATACCCAGATTTTTATCGATCATTGCATTTTTATTGGTTTAGGAATAGGCTGTGTTTCCATTATAATTGTAATATTAAAATTTGGACAAGTCAGTCGTTTTGTCCTTATTCTGTTTGCACTGTTAAATCTAATTTGGTTGTTTTCCGGTAGGTTATTAACTGAAATGATGGTAAAAGCCTACCGGAGTAAGGGTCACAATATACGCAATTTGGCGATTGTTGCCGATGATAATTCAGAGGAGGTGATTCAAAAATTTATATTGAACAAAAATTGGGGGTACAAGATAAAAGTAATCATAACTGATTCCGAATCAATTACAAACAAATATTTTGGTGAATATACCATAAAGCCTGCTTCAACAGATATTGATAAATATATTGAATCCGAAACCATTGATGAGGTTATTTTTTGCAAGACCGATTATACTTACGATGAATTAAGACAATTGATATACTCCTGTCATGAAATTGGGGTCTCTATACACTTCATTTCCAGGATTCAAAACCTTTTCGCTTCAAAGGCACATGTTACCTATCTCGAAAATATGTCGTTCTTTTCTTTTTATAAAGGTTCGGGTGATTATATAGGATTGAAAATCAAGATAATTTTCGATTATTTGTTCTCTTTTCTGATTTTGGTATTATTTTCTCCATTATTGCTGATTATTGCAATCGGAGTTAAGCTAACATCCAAAGGGCCAGTAATTTTCAAGCAGGACAGGGTTGGCTTGCGTGGCCGCAGGTTTAGCGTATACAAGTTCCGGACCATGGTACATAATGCTGAGGCAATTAAAGGAGGATTGATGGATCAGAACGATCAGTCAGGTCCTGTATTTAAAATGAAAAAAGATCCACGAGTAACTAAAATCGGAAAATTTTTACGTAAAACCAGCCTCGACGAATTCCCACAATTTTTTAATGTATTAAAAGGTGATATGTCTATTGTTGGTCCCAGACCTTCAGTACCTTCTGAAGTTGAGCAGTATAAACGCTGGCAGCTACGACGTCTATCCATGAAACCCGGAATAACCTGTATTTGGCAGGTCTCTGGCAGAAACAAAATTACCTTTGAAGAATGGATGAAAATGGATCTTGAATATATCGATCATTGGTCACTCAAATTTGATTTCGTACTTATAATAAAAACCATCTTTACTATTTTTGCATTCAACGGGCAGTGATTTTTGGTGCAATTTTTATTCCTTAGGTTTGATTCCATAGAAGATTAAAAAAACATTATTTATTCAAATTAAGAGTGGATCATTTTTCAATAACCGGATACTGACTAGATTGTAGCCTGAAGGTTAAGGAATTAGTAACAATTGACTTTGGCCTTAATAATATTGAGCTTACAAGGAACTGGCTTATTTAAAAAAATAATCACACACATTGTTTATAAAATTTATCATCAATATCCTGATTCCGGTCTTTTCTAATATTGAATCCGAAAATCATAAGGCATTTGACTAATTAAATCAATAAAATACAATGATTAAAAAAAACATTATGGTAAATTTGCAATTATTTGTATATTGTACGCATCAATTAGCCCATTGCCATGATAGATGTCGATAAAAATTCAAATTGCGACCTTTGCACCAACAAATGTATTTCACAGTTCATCAATGATGAAGATATTGTTTTGCTGAATCAAAATAAAGCAACGATAGAATATTCACCAGGTCAGGTAATTACCAAACAAGCTTCTTTTTCATCAAAAATAATATACATTTCAACAGGATTGGTTAAAATCTTGAAAGAAGGGAGAAATGGTAAAAATACAATTATCAAAGTATTAGGAGATAACAATTTCCTCACCATCCCATTTCATGAAAACCAGAAAAAATTTTCATTCACAGCCATAGCAATAACTGAGGCCAAAATTTGTGAAATTAACGAACCCGGCATTCATCCGTTAATCTCAAAGAGTCAAAAATTGAATGAATATTTGCTCAACAGCTATTTTGAAGAACAACTTTTTTTAATGAACAGGCTTCATCTGATTAGCACACGCAATAATCATGGGAAATTGGCTGCCAGTTTGCTCTACCTAAATAGTTTCAGTAAACCGGAATTTTCAATTTTCGATTTTATTACCCGAAAAGATTTAGCAGAACTTTCATCCATATCATTAGAAAGCGTAAATAAAATATTGCAGGAACTAAAGAATGACAGAATAATTGATATCAGTAATAAAGGTATACAGATAAACAAGCATGATCTGATGGAGAAATTGAGCAATATTGGTTGATTTTACTGAGCAAAATAAAATGATGCCTGGCAAATACGGAGCTTAAAAACAGAATAAAACCAACTGGTAAAAAACCTAATTTTTTTTCGTATTTATACTTTGTCAGACCGTTGTAATACACAAACAAAAAACATACATACAAAGTTATGTTCCTTAAATTTGTTAAATTGTAATACTTTAATAGATGCCCAAGAAAAAATTATTAGTGATTGACGATTCAGAAACCAATTTACTCTTATTTGAGTCAATGTTCGAAAATGACCCAAGGATAGAAGTAACATTGAGAGACAATGGGAAGGCCATCATTGAGTATTGTTTAAATGACAGACCCGATTTGATTTTATTGGATTTGATGATGCCGGAAATTAATGGCTACCAGGTTTTGGAGATGATTCATTCGAGTCAGAAATTAAAAGATATTCCGGTAATTATTATCAGTGCTATTGAAGGTCAGGAGAATATAAATGAGGCCATGGAAAAGGGTGCAATTGACTATATTATTAAGCCAATTGATTTTGAAGAAAACTCAAAAATGATATTGAAAATATTAGGTTTGAATTAACATTGCAAGCCTGGAATTTTATTCAAGTGGTTTATCACATAAACTTTGGCAAAGTTCAATTTTGTAAAGGACAATTTTAAATGTTGTTCATTTATCTAAATGCAGAACTTTGCCAAAGTTTTTTTATTTATATAAAATGAGCTTACTGAAAAAGTCTGATTGGCAAGCTCAATTTTCATCACTTTTAGGACTTTTTACGTAGCTTAAGCAATATTTGAATAATTCAAAGGTAAAGCTCCGGCAAAGAATAATGATTAAAATTTAAAGAAGAACAGATTTATTTAAAAAGCGTAATTTTTGCTGATATATAAACTCCAGGTCCGGTAAAGTCCTTTGTTGGAAAATACTGATCCAACAAATTTACCTTAAGTGCCGAAGTAAAACAAAATCCTCCTTGCATTGAAATATAATTGCTTATTGGATAAGCAACTCCCACTTGTGGTTGAACATAATAGAAATAATCACGGATTGAAATATGCTCCTTGTTGATATCATCAAAACAAAAGTAACCTCCTCCGAATTTTCCACCAAAAACAATTCGAAGTTTAGGATTGACATAATGTCCACCTTTGGTACGATATAAGCCCAATTTCATACAATACAAAAATTCGATACCCATATGTTGATAATTGACATCAATTTCGGCGACAGGATCAAGTGGGTTGGGGATATAATCTCTAAGCATTTTTTTTGTCAGGTAACCGCCAAAATAAAAAGAGTTATTAAATACCATTTCAGCAGCAATACCTCCAGTTGGTTCAAACTTCCCAGCGATTTTAACATATTCAAACTGAGGTGATATAGCAAAATTTATCCTGGCATTTTTTTGTTTCCATCTCTCATTCTGACTTGTAAGAGAAAAAGAAATCATTAAAAATAGGGTGATTAAAAATATGTTTTTCATTGGTCTGGATTCATTTTTTGATTGGTTACCCGAACATAAGCCTTGATTATTTCCTTAACTATCAGACTTGTGGATTTGATAACCTGATTTAAAATTTATTGTTATAATTGTAATTTGTCCTTTTTTTGCAAATACTTTTTATGGAGTTTCATTATCACTAATA
Source organism: Bacteroidota bacterium (assembly GCA_025361565.1). GTDB lineage: Bacteria > Bacteroidota > Bacteroidia > Bacteroidales > NBLH01 > NBLH01. The sequence continues at coordinate 548,878 of JANYKN010000116.1, forward strand.
CAAAAATAAAGCCTAAAAATTATTAATTTGCTTTTCTGCAATATCAATTAATAAATTCCTGATTTAGTTTCGTTCATTGATCAAAGGTAATCAAATATTAAACGATAACAAATAGTCTGTTCCTGCCAAGCAAATCTAAAATATCTTTTGGATTTGCAAATATAATATTGAAATAATACTACAACCAAAAACAAGAAAAATCTAAAGTAATCTTTAGATTTTTCTTGTAGCTAAACTGCCCAATTTAAGAAGAAACAGTTTCAATTTATAGTTATTACAAGTCAAACAATTTTGTTATCTATTATCAACAACTTCATTATTTCCAAAGTCCTGAACACATCTTACAGAAAGTCCACCCTCTTTATTGAAATAGTCCTGAACTACACTGTTAAAACCTCTGTCGATATAACATCTCCATGCATCTTCATCGTCGCAATTGGTTGCAGTCCAGTAATTAACATCGTGTCCCAAATCAAGGAATTCACCGTCTTTGCTCCTAAAGCCTGCATAGTCGGCATTAAAC
>JANYKN010000177.1 GCA_025361565.1 Bacteroidota bacterium
AAAAACAAATAAATTGCAATAAATAAGCAAAATTTAACCTTTTGAAGGACAATTTTGGGGGTTATTAATTCAAAATTTGCAAATAATATACAAAATCAATTTGAATAACACAATTTTACAATACATATACTTTAAAAAAAATCTTAAAAAATAAATGCAGCAGACATTGTTTCTTGCTCTTATTTTATTATATCTTTTCGCATTAACAATGTCAAAGAATAACCAAAAATACGAATTTTAACTTAGCTTTTTCCTAAGTTAAAATTAGCCATTTAATATATTGATCTATTCTGCATACCAAATAGAATGGCAGATTAAGCAGTTTGAATTCTTTGCCTTTAATAGTTTTTATTTTGTCTATTGACAAACTTCCTGAATAAACCCTTATAGCATACGAATGAGGTGAGACATCAATAAATTCCATTAATGAACGCAACTTACCTGTTTTACCTGCTTTTATTTCAACTGGAATTAATAAGTCTTTGTACTGAATTAAATAATCAACTTCTGCATCGGATTGTTTTTTTTGTCTTACCCAAAAATGATTTTTATGCAAAGGCAATGGATTTAAAGTAAGCAATTCCTGTCCAACTATATGTTCAGCTACTTTACCCTCAAACACATCATCAATATTAGGATTTTGGAGTATTTGCAACTGAACTCCTGCAAAATAATTCAGCATTCCCGTATCTAACAACTGCAATCTCGGTGATTTTTTTTTATTTTCCAATAAAGGCAGTCTTGTTGTTTCGGTTGGATATACTAATGTGATAAGCATTGTTTTTTCTAACATTCGTAATGCTTCGCCAATTTCTTTTGATTTATATTTTCCACCTCCAAAACCCTCAAATTTTATTCTCTCACCTGCTAATCTTAACGAAGCATCTATACAATGCCTGATTATACGAATTTCATTTTCTTTTTTAGAATATTTTTCCACATCTTCCGAATAAGCAGTTATTAAGCTTTGGAAAGTTTCACCTACTGCAACGATATCGTCAGTTTCAATGTAATTTCTAATAATTTCAGGCATTCCACCAATCAGACAATATTTCTTAAAAAGTGAAAGTAATGTTTCATGCAAATATTTTGGTAGAGGAACTTCATCAATTGCAGATAATGCCTGTGTGTGATTAATTGCCATCAGGTTTTCCTCAAAACTAAATGGTCTAAGTATAAGATATTCAACTCTGCCTACAGGAAAGCTCAAATTATCATGAAGCAGTGTTTCTAATAGAGAACCTGCTGCTATTATATGTATTTCGGGAATGTCCTCATAAAAATAACGCAACATATTTACAGCTATTGATGAAGACTGTATTTCATCAATGAAGAGCAATAAACTTTGATCTTTTCCTATTCGTTTTTTTTCACGGAATAGCAATAATTTCAAAAAAGATTTTGCATCAGGGACTTGCTCAAATAATTCTCTGTCCTGCTTAGTATCTATATTTAAGTATATAAAAACATCGAATTCTTTTGAAAACATTTTTATCAGAGTAGTTTTCCCTACCTGCCGTGCACCTCTTAGAATTAATGGTTTTCGATGTTTTTTATTTTTCCATTGCTTGAGGCTGTCTAATAGTTTTCTTTGATACATGGTTGTTTTAATAAAATTAAAGCACAAAGTAAACCATAATTTATTAAAAAAACAACACAAAGTAAGCCTAATTTTATTTTTAATTATGAAATACAAAATCAGATTAGATTTTGTTTATTTTATCAAATCTCTATAAATACTAATAGTTGGGCGATATATCTCAGCGAAAAACATAATTCTTTTGAAAAAATTATGTTTCTAATGGGCATATACCATTATTTCTTTATGTGGATTGTTCATCATTTATTTTTTTTAGATACCCGATTTTTAACTATTAATTTAGCATCCTGAAGTTTTCTGCCTAAAGTATCGTCAGCCGCTACTTTCAGAATATCCTTCTCAAGTCCTAAAACGAAAAGAACCTGTATATAAGTTCCAATTGCTACACTTGGAGAACCATTTTCAATTCGCCATAATGTTGATCTGGGAACATTAGCTCTTTCAGAAAATTGTTGGGTACTAAGCTTCCTTCGTAAACGGGCCAATTTTAAATTTCCACCAAATTCGCTAAGAATTTTGACGGCTTCCGGTAATAAAATTGGTTTTCGGCTTTTCATAATGTTGCATATTTACGACAAATGTATGCATAATGTTTCATATATGCAACTTTTTTTATAAAATAACATGAATAATTTCATTTTCCAGTTAGCTCTCTATTATTTTGAAAACCTACATTAAAGCTTAAAAAATATTTTTTTCAAAATTAGTTGCATATGTCAATTAATTATTATTATCTTTGCATCCTTAAATTTTGCATATGGAAAAACAGAATCTGGCATTAATGGAATTAGGAAGATTAATGCGTGAAATTTTCCGGGGATTCAAGAAACGTATCGGTGAGCAAAACCAGGAAGACATCAAGATCACAGCAGAACAATTTCATCTGCTGAATGCCATAAACTTAAAGCAAGAAGAGGTAATACAGAAAGATATGGCAGAAATAATGGGAAAGGACAAATCTGCAATATTACGGCTGATAGACTCATTAGAAGAAAAAGAGCTGGTAAGAAGAGCTGTGGATAAAAATGACAGAAGAAAGAATTATCTGATGGTAACAAAAACAGGAGAAAGAGTACTAAAGCAATATCAGATAATTGCATTTCAGATGATGGAGGATATTCAACAGGGACTTTCGGTATCTGATCTGAATACTTTTCGCAGAATAATAGAACATATAAAAGACAACGCCAGGAAACTTTAGTTTCCTTTTAACTTTTATAATTGATTATGACAACTATTGATACTTTAAACTAATTTAAATAAAAAGAGAGAATATTTCAGGACATATTCTTCAGACCATAAAAAATCAAATTAATTCAGAATGAAAAATATTATCAAAACAATTTTAAGCAGTATCTTTTTCATAAGTGTCTTATCGCTTCAGGCACAGAACCCTTTGGTGTTATCACTTGACAGCGCTGTATGTTTTGCTTTAAATAATAATAAATCGCTGATCAATTCAAAATATGCCATCGATAAATCAAAGATGCAAATTTTAGAAACAATATCACAGGGCTTACCACAAATTAATGCGTCTGTTGATTATTCAAATTATTTAGGAGCACAAGCATCATTGCAATTAAGTCCAATGGCTCCGGCAGCAGTTATAGAATTTAATCCGACAAGCAATTTAAAGGCAAGTGTAAGCCAGTTGGTTTATAACGGTAGCTACTATGTTGGTATACAACTTTCGAAACTGGCAAAAAAGATGACTGAACAAAGTTATCAGAAGGATGAGATAAATGTAAAAGAACAGGTGATACAAGCTTATTATATGATACTGGCAAGTGAAAGGATATTGAGTATAATAAAGGGGAACAAAACCAATGTTCAGACTATTTTTGAAAAAACCACCAATCTTGCAAACGCCGGTATCATAGAAGGGACAGAGGCTAAAAAACTTTCCATTATGGTAACTTCGGTTGATAATGCATTGAAATCAACTGAAAGACAGGTCGAGCTGGGTTATAATCTTTTGCGTCTGCAATTAGGTCTGCAACCGGATCAGGCCATCAGCCTTTC
>JANYKN010000190.1 GCA_025361565.1 Bacteroidota bacterium
AAAAGGCATTTAATCGTTTTTCGCCTGGAGGACGACTGAGCCTATAACAGTGTTTAGCCGGCCATGCCGCATGAATCGGTTGTTTGGAATTTTAAAAAGAGTAAAAGCTTGCGGCACAGGCGGCTACACATGTTCGTTGTGCGCCATGCAATGAGTTTCCAACAGATAGTGTCAAATAAACACTTTTATTAGGTAGAATGTTAACTAAATAACTTCAAATTATGAAAACTTTAAGAAAATACTTTGTGTTCAATGTTTTATTATTGAGTATTTTAACAGTATTCAATAGCGGCTGCGAAAAAGAAAAAAATAAAGAGATAATACTCTACTTGACTACCGCTCCAACTAAGAGTATAACTGAAACATCTGCTATAAGTGGTGGGGAAATTTTTGAAGATGTTAGTTCTCCTGTTTTAACAAGAGGAGTATGTTGGAGTACTAACCCTAATCCTACAATTGCCAATAACAAAACAAACGATGGGAGCGGTACTGGCATCTTTGAAAGTCATTTAACGGGTTTATCAGCTAATAGCACTTACTATATTAGAGCTTATGCAACTAATAATGAAGGCACAGCTTATGGTGATGAGCTAACTTTAAAGACTATTGGTCCAGTTACCGATGTTGATGGAAATGTTTATCAAACTATCTGCATAGGTAATCAAGTTTGGATGACTCAAAATCTTAAAACCACAAAATATCGTAATGGAAACCCTATTCAGCTTATATCAGATATTAATCAATTTGGTGGTCTAACAACTGGTGCATATTGCGATTATGATAATAATTCCAGCAATTCAAATACGTATGGTAGACTTTATAATTGGTATTCTTTAATAGACCAGCGAAATATTTGCCCTATTGGTTGGCATATCCCCTCAAAAGATGAATGGGAAACACTTTTTAGTTATTTAGGAGGTAAAAGTGTAGCAGGTGGAAAATTAAAAGAAACAGGTACAGCTCATTGGATTAGTCCTAATGAAGGCGCAACTAATGAAAGTGGCTTTAAAGCATTGCCAGGGGGTGGTGTAATAGTTGGAATTGATAATTATTCCAATTATTATGGATACTTTGATATGCAAATAGGTTCATCTGCGTCTTTTTGGTCATCAACATCAGGGCCTTCAACACATCCAACGAATCCTACTTACATTGCTTATTTCTTTGAATTGAGTAGTTATCATGCCGAAGTTGTACAGCAAAGCCGTTTTATGTATTACCTTGGTGCCTATAGTATTCGCTGTATTAGAGATTAAGCAATAATTTACATTAGTCTGCCAAATAATTAACTTTTTCGGGTAAGACAATGTTTATTTGCATTTTAAATCATAAATAAATTTTTATCATGAAATATTCAATAGTTTTTTCAAAAAATGAAACTTATAGAATCACGATAACCTCAAGTACAGATGATGAAAAAAAGTTTCTAGAAAAACCAATAAGTGAAATTAAACAAAGAGTATATCAATATTTCGACCAAGCTGTGAAAGATGAACTAGGAGAAAAAGCCTCAATTTCATCAATTGATGATGATTCAGGATTCCCTTATGAGATTTATGCTCATATTGCATTAATTAAAGATGGCGACTAATGACTGCATATCATGTTTCAATACAACAATATGAAATTGGAGAGGTAATAACTTCCAATAATTATTTTGACGTTACCTTACGAAGAGGAAATGAATGGGTCGAGAAATTGTTAGAAAACTACAGACCGAAATCATATCCTAATAGATTAAAATGCGTTTTTAGTTTTGAGAGGATTGAAGCACTTGGTTATTATTCAGACCTTTTGACTTCAAATAATTTACAGTTTTATGAGGTTGAACTTTTTAGCTATCCATGCAAATCCCCGATGGTAATGTGTGGGTATATTCAAAAAAACAAGAACAAAGGACAAGATTTATTAACTAAATTGGCGACTGAGTATTGGGCTAATACAATGAAATGGAATTTTCTTGAATTACTGAGTGATTCTTTTAAGATTGTAGGCCGATTGAATAGACCAAATATATCTGAAAAGGTAATTGGAATGGGAATGTATGAAAAGGACAAAGCAATAGCTGGAACGATAGAATAAAATGCACGGGCGCACAACACGCGGTATAGCCAATAAGGGTTTCAGTGGTGTGCGAAGTTCATCACCCGCATCAATCTTTGGTCTCGGTTGATAGGAACGTCGCTCCGCAATCCCTTACTGGCCATACCGCCACCGTTATGTGCCACTGGTAAAAAAAACTAGAGGCGCTAATTTGCTTGAATACCACGAAATAAGAATTATAAGGAAAGTATTTGAAAACTAATAAATTGACGGTTATTAAAACAACAAAACAAAAACAGAAACGGTTTTTC
>JANYKN010000008.1 GCA_025361565.1 Bacteroidota bacterium
AATTCAATAAACACAACCGGTTGCATTTATATCTGCCTTGGACCTAATTGCCATTTTTTGTATAATGCAGAAATACAGTATTTTAATAAATTGATTTTTTCTCTATTCATTTTTGTCCATTGAGATTATTGAATTTTTACAGTTTATAAACGAAGATACTAAAATCGAATCAACTAATACCCCTTTTTTTATTAAGATACAGACGCTTATAATTAACCTGAATTTGTCAAAAAACGAATGAATATCCAACATTTACTATCAAAGGGAATAAACTCTGTTGGTACAATTTAGTCACCCCTGCTTCAGTCTTGAAATAAAGGTAATAGGCATTTTGACGATTGTATGCATTATAAATCCCAAGTGTCCACTTCTTTATACCTTTTTTTGTTGGTTTTGTATAGTTAATACCAAAATCCAGTCTATGGTATGCAGGTAGCCGATATCCATTTTTCTCAGAATAAATATGCACATCTTTTGTTATATACGGATTTTCTGGATTGTAAGAATTTATATCAATCAATTGATACTTACCTGTTGGAAGAGTGATTGCATGGCCAGTATGATAAATCCACGTACCTGAAAAGGAGAGTTTTTTACTTAATTCATAATTCAGTACTAATGAAAAGTCATGTCTTTGGTCGTATAAAAAGGGGAAATATTCACCATTGTTTAGATTTTTAAACTTACGCTCATTTTTGGATAATGTATAACCAATCCAACCATTTATTCGACCTTCTTTCTTTTGAATGAGAAATTCAATTCCCCTCACTAATCCAATACCGCCGGTTTCTATTTTCTCATCCCAACCAAGAGAGCTCTCATAGATCAAAACACCTTCTTTGTAGTCAATCAGGTTACTTAATTTTTTAATGTATGACTCAATACTGATTTCATAACCTTTTTTTGTCGTGTGAGCCAAACCAAGAGATATCTGGCTGGATCTCTCCGGTTTAATTCTGAATGTTGAAGGCAACCAGATATCACTTGGTAAACCGGTATTAGAATTTGTAAGTAAATGCAAGTTTTGTTGCATTAAGCAATAAGAAGCCTTAAATGCAAGATTTTGTAGAATTAGATAATTCAACAGTATCCTTGGTTCAATAGATTTAAATCCTTTATTACTATCAAAATAGTAATTAGAGTTTACCCCAAAATTGCCCGATAATTTCTCTTTAAGATACCAGGAATATTCAAGATAGGCAGTTATCTCATTAGTAGACAGGCTAGGAGAAGTCTCCGGCGAATTTGTAATAGTATTGATCTGGTTAATTTGTACTTTTTGAGAGTATGAAACAGTTCCCGGATTAAAAAAATGTCTTACATACATAAGCCCGGTTCGTAATTTATTTTTGTCAAGAGGTACTTCCAGATCCGTTTTTAGAATTAAATCCCGGACGTTTGATATGAACTGATACTCATCAGAGAGAAATGAGTTTTCGGATTTTACCTTTTGTTGAGAGAAACTATAATTTTTGTATTGATATTTAGAGTAAGCCAAAGTGAAATTGTTGAATAGTTTTCCGTTTATAACATGGTACCATCTCAAACTGGCTGAGCTATTCCCCCATGTTGTATTATATTTTGATATGTAATCATACTCTTGAAACGAAGACACTTTTTCTTTCAGCTTGTAAAAAAAATTATCCCTTCCATTGTATATGCTTAAAAACAACCTGTCTCTGGGAGAAATTATATAATTGGTTTTAAGATTAATATCATAGAATGTATAACCATATAATTCAGGATTGCGAATCATTTTGCCAACAAGAAACGAGTAAATGTCCAGGTTGCTTCTTCTTAGCGATAGTGCATATGATGCTTTGTCTTTTTTAATAGGTCCCTCTATAAAAAGCTTACTAAGTAAGATGGAGAATCCTACTTCTCCATGATGACTATATAAATTTCCATCCTTATTTCGAACATCCACAACTGATGATACCCGCCCTCCATATCTGGCGGGGAAGCCACCCTTATACAATTCTATGCTTTTTACCATTGAAGGGTCAAAGACAGAATAGAGGCCCCCAAGATGGCTCACGTTGTATATTGGAACATCATCTAGTAGAAAAAGATTCTGATCGGGTGTTCCACCTCTTACATATAAACCATTATTTCCTTCTGATCCGCTTTGAACACCGGGCATTAACTGAAATGCTTTAATAATATCAGCCTCCCCGGTCAGACTTGGCAACGATTTAATTTGATGTAATGGAATGTCTATTTTACTAATCTCAGTTCTTTGCTCCAGATGTTCTTTTCTTGATGAAACGATCTGTACTTCCGACAGATTAGTAGTTACTGATATCAGTTTGACGTTAATGGTAGTATCACTTCTAAAACTCTTAATCAGGCTTATAGGTGAATACCCAACAAATGAATATCTGATAGCTCTTGTTTTTCCCTTCTCGGTTTTTATCGAATAGTACCCATAATTATTTGTGATACAGCCGCTCAAGCTAATTGTATCAAATACATACGCCCCGATAAGATATTCGCCGGTAGTCTTATCAGCAATATAACCACTTATTGTAACTTGCTGTGCAATAATGCCATTTGAATTGACAAGTAACAGACAGGTTATAATAGCATAGTAAAACCTATTCATTTTGAATCATCTTAAAGGAGGATTCACAGTATCCGGCAAAAATCCCATACCCATTCTCAATATTTGTGAACATATTCTGGGGTTCGCCCTTGAAAATAAAATCAAGAAATTCATTTTGAAATTGTTGGTTATAAGAATGTCGTGTATAATATTTTCGATACTTATAATATGTTCTACTAATTGATCGGAGTTTTGCATAGAGAGGGAATACTTTAAAGATTTTACCATTTTGGGAATATCCAACAGTATGTTTAATTCTTAAAGTATAAGATTCACCATTAAATAATTCATCAGAGAAGAAGAAAGATGTTGGGTGATAATCCTGATCCCCTTCATTCTTTAATACTGGATCATTTGTCTCATAGTCTGAATTCCAAGCATTAGTTCCACCTGGCTTTAAGGAAATAAGTAATTCATAGAAGTTTGTTTGATTTGGAGGGTCAGTAAAAGTAATGGATGCTTCTGCCTTATAGAATCCAAAAGCATCAACCCCAGCAGGGAATATCATATATGCGTTTTCTATGGGCACAAGATTAGGTATAGTATCGGATGCTTTAATTGGAGTGAAATTGTCAGACTTCAATTCAACTGTATATTTTCTCCCACTCACTGGTTTTAGATTTGTGGTAAACAGACTCGATTGTGAAACAGATTCGAAGATTAGTTTATCTTCCTCATATAGAGAAAAGTGCAAATTCTCATTTAGAGGATCATAGTTATTTAGAAGAGAAGTTGTTGTGGATATTCGGATCGTAAATGTGCTGTCAGTGTTAAAAATTGAATTTAGAACTAGTGCTTTATTATTGTCCAGGTTGATTTCAATTACTTTTGTGCAACCACAATGAAGAAATAAAAGCAATATTAATAATTGCATTTTTACTATTGTTAAAAAATGAGCACCCCATGTGTTATGGAGTGCTCTAGGTTTTAAGTCAATATTCATTATCAATATGGTATGGTTGCAGTAATACCAGCCTGACCTCCAATCCTTACTGCTGTAAATACTGTATTGTTCCAATCCCAATACGGCTCACTTTCAATATCGTCTACTTCGGGATCAGGGCTAGTAACGTTAAAAACATATCTATAGGTAGGATTTGCACCAGTTTCGGGATCGATAGAACCTTTAAAATCAGAACTAAGACCATGAAACGAATAAGTATTGCTAAAACTAACTTTGTCATTAGCAAAAACGTTCATCCTCCATGTTGCATTAATCCATGTTTCGGCAGCTTTATACTTCCAGTTGCCTAGCCAGTTTTTTTCTTGATTTTGAACGTAAATTTCATGATAATAATAATAAGTCATTGATGGGTAACTAGTAAACATATAGACTTCAAGATTAACTTGTAAAGCAATTCTTTTTCCTGATTCTGATATCCAACCTGTATTTATTAGACCAGGGCTATAGTTTTTATGTGTGTTTGGATTCAAAAACTCTATTCCAGTGGTTTTATCTACAATACTTGCACTTAAAAGAGCAGGAATTTTGGAAAAATCTCCATCAGAAATATATTTTACAACATCCCCATTAACTGAAAATATTTTGTTTGAAACAGCATACAACCCTTTTTCATTAACAATCTCCATAACTTTCTTTTGAGTAAAAGGCATATCCCAATATTCGTTTTCAGTACCAGCATCAATAACTCTAATAACTCCGGCCTTAAGATATTTATTGTATAAATCTGAATGCAAAAGAGCTGGGTCAATCCTCTTAGCTTCTGAATGACTAAATTTAGCTTGATTAACAGCATCAATTTCATTTTCAGCTTGAATTATTTCACTATAGATAGTTTTTTGGGATTTAAAACCAATCTCTTTCTCCCATTTTTCTCTTTCAGATTTACTAAAATTAGCAACTCTCCCTTTTACATTTATGAAATCCGCAACTGTATTAAATGTTAGAATTCCATCTTTCATTGTAAATTCCTTAGATTGTGGCTCAATCACTGCAATATCCTGTTTTTCACACGATTGTAAAATAAGTCCAATAAATAAGATTACAATAGTTAAAAGAAAGCACTTTTTCAATTTTAGATTAGTTTTTTTCATAGTATTG
>JANYKN010000029.1 GCA_025361565.1 Bacteroidota bacterium
CGAAGCGCTGAATGAAAACACTGCCTGCTACCATAATAACTAAAAAGTGAACGATGATAAAGAGCCTGAGCCAATAACCTGAAATATGCACCAGTTTTATCCATAACTAAAGATTTGAAGTGAAACATAAAAACAATTAATCCCGATTAAGTTCAGCTAAATATTGGTTCTCCAATATAAGCTTCACTAAATCGGGATTTCCCAATTTTTAACTCTATTATTTATTTAACATTTGAAGGTCAATATGCTTCATCATTAGGTGTTAGGAAGCAATAAGTGCAAAAGGCCCTTCGGCAGGCTCAGGCACCAAAGACGAAAATAGTTGAGATATAGAACGTTTATGCCGTAAACTTTTGCCTCGTTTGCGATCGTACCTATCTTTGCTGATTGATTGGTTTTATACCAAATTAATTTAGAAAGTGCTTAAGCTTAAGGCATTATTTTATGAGGTGATTATATACAGCTAAATCTAAAAAAGGGATTATTCATACGAATAATCCCTAAAAACCAACCAAAAAACCAAACTAATCAGAAAATCAATTCATCTTAAAAATCAAACAATTCACCTAAAAAACCTTTTTTCTTTTTATGTCTATATTCTCCATTATAATTATTTTGTTGATGCTTATAATGATCATCATCGTCATCATCAAAATGGTTTTTATTGCTTTGTTGAGATGTCATTGAAAACTCTCGTTCAATGATTTTTTCAAGTTCTCCCCTGTCGAGCCAAATTCCCCGACAACTCGGACAATAATCAATTTCAACACCATGTTTGTCTGACATTAAAAGTGTTGTACTACATCTTGGACAGTTCATAATTACTCCTTTTTTTAATAGTTTTTACTGAAAATTTTAGATTTTGGAAAATAACCTTCTCTTACCATTCTTACGTCTTCAATGGTATAGAAAGCTTTAGGATTATTGATGTTTAATATTTTTATAAAAAAATCAATTTGATTTCTTTTAATAGTACTGAATAACATTTTAACATTTCCATCCATGCCTAAAGCATCAAGCACTGTTAAACGGAAATTATAGGCTTTTAATAATGCAATGCTTTTTGATGATTCTTGCTGGAAAACAATCCTGATAATAACATTGCCAAGTGAGAGTTTTTTCTCAATGTAAATTCCAAAGAAATTTCCTGTAGAAAACCCAGCTGCAAATGCTATATAACAAAAAATATTATCTAAATGATTAATAATTTGGCTTATAGCGAACAACCAGATTAGCGATTCAAAAAATCCTGCAATCAATACCAGATAACCCATTCCTTTTGTAGCCAAAATAATCCGAAGAATGCCAATTGTCTGGTCGAATACTCTGAAGATAAATATCAATAATGGTAGAATAACATACATGAATAAATCATGATTGAAATACTCAGAAATTGAAAAAATATTCATTCGTTTATTTTATGATTTGTTTTTACATATTCGAATGGAACATCGTATTACCCATTTTCTTACCGATTAAACAGGACAAGTTGTGAGGCGAAAATTTTCTTAAAGATGTTTCATCAGTTTTTTATAATGAATTAGTTCGTTTTTTTAATTTCCTTTTCAACTATATTTTTCGATTTATTAATTATTGAATCCATTTGCTTATCAGGCATTCCAGTTCTTTTTTGAATGGCCGAGTCAATATCATTGATAGGTTCATCCAGCTTTTTTTGAATCGCAGAGTCAACTTTATCTATTTGGCTGTCAATTGATTTATTAAGCCTATCTTCAAGATTTTTTTGAACATTTTCGCACGATATTGTTATAATTATTACAACAAAACATGCACAGAGAATTATTAGCTTTTTCATTTTTTTAGTTTTAATTAATTTATCAATAATATACTATTCTATAAATCAAAATCAGATGCAAACCTCTAATTTATAAGTCTTTCTGATTATTTTGGTTTATAGTAATATTGAAAAGATGCTGCATTCTTTTGTCAATCTCTGCAATCTCATTAGCACAACCTTTTAATTCGTTAAAAACTGATTCTTCTTTACTATCAGAAAGTTTGTAAGCAAGTTCATGTTCCAGGGAAGCCCAGAAATCCATTGCAATGGTACGGATCTGAATTTCAACATTTACAATTTCCACTTTTGTTGATAAGAATACAGGCACTGTTACAATATGGTGCAAGCTTCGATAACCATTTGCTTTTGGATTTTTAATATAATCGGAAGTACGTATAAGTTTAATATCATCCTGTGATAAAAGCATATTTGCAACAAGATAAATATCATCAATATAAGGACAAATGACACGCACTCCTGCAATATCTGTCAGATTATAACGTGCAGAATCAACGCTGATTTCCAATCCCCGTTTTTGCAATTTGTTAACAATCCGCATAGGTGTCTTGACCCTGGAATGTATGCTATGGATAGGATTTCTCGCATGGGAAGATTTAAACTCACTATTCAGGTTTTCAAGTTTAGTTACAATTTCTCGGGTTGCAGACATATAAAGATTTTCTGTAACAATAAAGTTCCGGATTGTATTTACCATTTCTTCAGGCAAAATCTGACCTGTTATCCTGTCGAACAGATAAGATACATTGGCATATTCAATTGTTGTCATATATTTTACTTTAAATAATAGTTTAGTACTGAAGCATTGATAATTCACCTAAGTTGATTCTATTGCCCCGATTTTATTGCTTTTATCAGGCACAATGAGTGAACCAAGTATTGACAAGAAAAGTAATCCAATAATTATCAGTAATGACCATAACACTGGGAATTTGTAAAATCCAGAAATACTCATTTTTACTCCTACAAATACAAGTATTGCAGCAAGTCCGTATTTTAAATACCTGAAATACTTAACAATACCGGCAATAGCAAAATACAATGCACGTAATCCAAGTATTGCAAAAACATTAGAAGTGTAAACTATAAATGTATCACTTGAAATTGCTAAAACAGCCGGAATAGAATCGACTGCAAAAATTAAATCTGAAAATTCTATTATTATAAGTGTGATAAAAAGTGGTGTGGCAAAAGTTTTAGCATTAATTTTCACAAAAAACCTATCTCCATGCATATCGTCCGTAACGGGCATAAACCTTTTAAATAAGCGAACCAGTGGGTTTTTATCCGGCTCTATTTTCTTATCTTTTTCAAATGGGATTTTTATTCCTGTGTAAATCAAAAATGCGCCAAATACGTATATTATCCAATGAAAATTGTCTATTAACCGGATGCCCGCAAAAATGAAAATGATGCGCATAACCAAGGCTCCTAAAATGCCCCAGAAAAGGACTTTGTGCTGATATTTAGAATTGATGTTAAAAAAACTGAATATCATAATGAAAACAAACAGATTATCTACGCTTAATGATTTTTCTATAACGTAGGCTGTTAAAAATTCCATTGCTTTTACTTTACCAAACCATAGGTAAACAGCATAATTAAAAATAAGGGCAAGACTTATCCAAACAACACTCCAAATGATTGCTTCCTTTATTTTCACTTCATGCGTTTTTTTATGGAAAACAAACAAGTCCAGGAATAACATGATTAAAACAAAGAAACTAAACCCTAACCAGAGAATTAAATTTTCGCTCATTTTTACTTTTTTAGATAATTAATCTTACTGCAATAATAACTGATACAGCGCACGCTGTTAAACCAAATGCAAGCATATTGAAATACTTATCAATAAAAATTTTAATTTTTTCACCATACCTCCAAATAAGAAAACCAAGCAAAAAATAACGTGCACCACGTCCTACGGCAGCACTTATTATAAATAGCAGGAAATTAATATTGAAAACGCCTGAAGTTATTGTTATCAATTCAAAAGGCATTGGAGTAAAACCTGCCGTGAATATGATTATGAAATCCCACTCACGATAAAGTGCTTGCATATTGTTATAAGCTTCTACCGAAAATGCAGGAATATTATTAAAAAAGAAGTGGGCAATAGAAGTAAATTCATTGTTTTGTCCTATCCATGCAAAATGACCAATAGCATAACCAACGATTGCTCCGAAAACAGCTCCAAATGTGCTAATAAAGGAAAATTGAAATGACTTCTTTGTATTTGCCAAAGCTAAAGCAACAAAAAGCAAGGTTAATGGAAATGCAGAAAAAACAGATTCAAAGAAAGCGATGAAAAACAATATATGTTTCCCATAGGGGCTATGGGCTTTAAGCATTACCCAATTGTAAAATTTTTTGAATATTGACATACTATTTTATTATTAATAAAACCAGGATAAAACAATATTTTGCCTATCCATTTAATTGATTTTCGAGAAGTGGATTACGAAAATTTACTCTTCTGAAATCTGATCAAGATTTTAAATACAATAAAATACGGGTGGTGCTCTTAAGGAGTTGGGATGTAAATCTAAAGATTGAGCATAAATCTGAATATCAAAGTTCTGAAAAGAAAAGATAATTTGATTTTTTAAATCTATACCTGAGAAACCTGAAATTGCAAAATATCTCTTAGTATTGATTCTTGTGCGAAATTTTGAGTTTTTTTCAAGCTCCTTATTTCTGATTTTATTTAGTTTTGGTATTAATGCATTTACATGCCTGTTTGCGATACTTTTGTCCAAAATGGATATTCCTGAATCACCAGAATAGTTTCCACATTGAGCATGATTATGGAAATTGACTGGATTCGATAAAAAAGTTAATAATATGGAAATCAGAAATACCATCTTATCCTATTAGTTTTTTAAGACCATACTTTCAGCAGTGCTTTCAATAATTAGATTTTCAACATTCCATTCAATTCCTCCGGCATATTCAAGTTTTCTATCAGAACAGTCTTTTTTACCACAATGCCGACAAAATGAGTGATGACATTCATCGAAATGTATCGTAAATACAATATCATCAGAAAAATTATCATGGATTACCTTTTTAACTTTTTCACCTTCGGCGTGTGCCGATGAAATATCTAAATAATGCGGCTGAACTAAATCGCAGGTGATATGATATGAATTTCCATACTTAATCAATTTCAGATTGTGAATGTCAATCCAATTATCAGAACGGTTTTTTTTAAGTAATTCGCCTATATCACCAATTAATTTAAAATCGGCTTCGTCCATTAAATTTGAGGTAGTTTCTTTTAATATCTTAACTCCTGTTACTATTATAATGGTCCCAAAAATTAAGGCAATTGCACTATCTAACCATGCCAGTTTTGTGATATACAACAATATAAGGCCTATTACAAGGCCAATAGAAGAATAGGTGTCTGAATGCAAATGCTTACCACCTGAAACCAAAGCGATTGAATTATTTTTTTTACCAATCCTGATACTATACCAGCCCACCAAGTAATTTAAAGCACCTGCAATTGCAACTATTATAATACCAGTATCCAACTGATTAATTTCGGAAGGTGAAAATAAACGCTTTATTGCTTCAAAAATAATGACAAAACCTGCCAGCATAATCAAAAAACCTTCGAGCGAGGCAGAAAGGAATTCAATTTTACCATGACCAAATGGATGGTTTTTATCCTTTGGTTTTAAGGAAATATAAATAGCATATAAACTGATTAAGCCAGTTATCACATTAACAGTGCTTTCAAGCGCATCAGTGAGGATTCCGACGGAATTTGTCAAGAAATATGCGCTGAGCTTTCCAATAAAAATAAGAATTGAAAATGATGCAATAATTTTTTGCACTTTAAATTTTACCTGAGGGTTTACATTTTTTATTTCCATTATTGAATTATATTTTAGTTTCAAAACCTGTTATGTAAATAGCAAATAATGTATTAATATTTTAGCACCAATTGCAATACCAATAATTATGGTGATTATTCCAATAACTATAACAAATATAATTTATATTTTAAAAGTTAAGTAAATTAAAATTAATATTTTAACAGATTTAAGTAATTGATAATTTAAATCTGTCAGTGTGGAATTAATGTGTCGATAGATTTGAATTCTTTTTTCATACACTGAATTACAATAGGCCCATCTTTCTTTTTTTTCTTAAGACAAGTACCTTCAGTTCCTTGACATGATGGACATTCATTATCATCAATTTGAATATTTAAAAGTGAATCAACTTTAGAATTTGATTCAGGGCAAATGCATTCACATTCGTGACAAATAGGACACTCGTCCTTGTCGCAGCTGATTAGAGGTATTAAGAATATCAAGACCAATAAAAAAAATATATATTTCATAGCAGTTAATTTTTAAATTTTAGTAACGATTTAAGGCTTTTTCTGTGTGTTAAAAGATGTGCAACAATGAGACCCAGGAATATAAATCCACAAACCTCATGAATTTCATCTATCTCAAAATCATCAATATCAGCGGAAAGTAACAGTACAATAAGAGTTTGCATTACTAAAAATATCAGCAATAGAATTGAGATGATCCGCCTAATAATAGCGATCCAATATGTTTTACCATTCATAGTTTTTTATTTAATGTATTTACAATGTTTTTTTCTCTTATTTGACATGTAGTTCAAATACATATCAAAAACTTAAAATTGGTTCTTATAATCAAGTACCAGCGCAGGTTATCTGCAAACTATAGTATACATTTATCTGTGAATTATGAGACTTTTGGCGGTTGCCAAATATTGGTGATGTACTTATTTTTAAAAATATCATTTAATAATTGAAAAACATAAATTCCATTAAACAAATTATCTGATTTTATTTTTGAGCAACTTATTATATTATCTTCTTCATTGCAGTTTGAATGAGAACAACAACTTGAAAAATCATTATAATTACAACTAGCTTCTATCTCATTATTTAAATAAAAAATACTTGCAAAACTATTATGCTTCCAACTTAATAATAAAATGATAATCAATATAGTAAAATATATTTGCCTTATTGAGTTTTTCATATTTCAAATCTGATTATTAAAAACAAACTGAAAAAATATTAAAATACTACTAAATTTTATTAATACTTGACTAATACAATTACTCTTTTTAAGCTAAGATTTTTTTGTATTACTAAATTCTAATTGCATGTACATATTGTTTAATTTCCAAACACATAGGTATAGAGATCACTATGAATATTCTATTCTACAAAAGCACACGAAACGCGATTCATAATATCTGTTTATCTTCAAAATCATCTAAATAAGCATTCTTATCAATTCGCTGTCCGGCTAATCTGAAAGTTGAAATAATTTTTGATTTGTCTTTTTTTAATGCTTCAACAATCATTTTTTCACTTTCTAAGTCCTCGGAACTTTTAATCCAATCCTCTATTAGAAATTCGTTTTCAGGTATTGTTTCTGCTACCTTCACATTGAACAGACCTGTTTTCTGCAAATGATTTTTCCACCATTTTAAAGAATGTATACTATGAAATCCAATGTTCTGATAACAATCTATTAAATAATCAGGTACTTCTGAAATATTGTTAAATTCCTGATTATAACACCATTCGGAAATGCTTAAATATCCCCCTTGTTTTAAAAATTGTGAGAGATAAGGTATGTACCAATCATCTGTCCCATAATAAGAAAAAGAGTCAATAGAAATGATCATGTCAAAAAAATCTTTGGGAAATGGAAGATTTCTGGCATCACATTTTAATGGAAATACTTTGTCATCCAGATTCATTTCCTGAATCCTGATATAATTTTCAGAAGGCGATATTTCCCGGTCAACGGCCCAAACTTGTACATTGAATTCCTTAGCTAAAAATATGGAACTAATGGCTTTACCACATCCAAGGTCTAATATTCTCATGTTGGCTTTTATAGGAATTATATTGGACAGGCTTTCGGCATAGTATAGGGTATTGTGCAATATGGAATTTTGCTTTATCCAATTGTTATCATATTTTGATGTTAAAGGAAATGAAGTTAATTTCATAATTCATTGATTTAAATTTTATAAATATTTAAGTTTCAGTTTATATAATCCGTTTTTTTGCTTTATAAAACCATTATTTACTAACACTGTAACTGAAGCAATGTTTTTTAAATCCGGATCTGCCACTATATATTCATATTTTTCAGTTTTACGAATTAAAACGACAGTGTTTTTTATAATAGTTGAACCAAAACCTTTATGCAAAAAGGCTTCTTCACCTATCAAGTAGTCAATACCAACTGTTCCTAAAGGCTCTTTTGACCATATGCCCACTGGGGCTTTATCTGTTTCGTAATACTGTACAAAACCAATCGGATTATTACTTAGAGTAATCAAGTAATATTGAACCCAATCTGAATTATCAAGATTTGAAGTAATTTCTTTGATCCATTCGGTTGATTCACCAAAAAAAAATTTTCACATGATCCTTGTTCAACCATATATCCAGTAATTCAATATTATCTATTGTAAATTCCTTTAAAACCATTTTGTCCTTAAAATTTGCATAAATGTTTTTTTGTGGTTAATAAGTTCAGAAAGATGTTTCTAATTGTTTTGCATTATTGATTAATTTACTAAAGCAATTAATAGAAAAATAAAAAAACCAATAAAAAAGATGGCTGTACTAAATGGTGTATCTGTATCTTCGTGTGCTTCAACCAATAACTCTTCTGTTACTAAATACATTAAAGCCGCTAACCCAAATGCGAGCACTCCATTAAGTGCACTATTGCTTATAATGTTTAGCAAAATTGAACCAACTAGTGCACCAAAAACAATGCTCAAGGAAAGAAACAATGTTACTGTGATTATCAGTTTTTTCTTAAATCTTTCATTTTTTAATTCAGTTGAAACCACTAAGCCAAGCGCTAATACTTCAAGACTTAAAGCAATACAAAGTAAAATACCCTCTGATTTTCCTGCTGCAAAACCTACTCCTAATAGAATTCCATCAAGTACAATATCGATAGCAATTCCAACCAAAAGACCCCAGGGAAGAATTTTAATATTAGTCTTTCCGGTTGGCATAGAAATAACAATTCCTTTGTGCTTTTTTTCTGATTTTCTGGTGCAATGCTTAATGAGTAACATAATTGCAAAACCGGCAAAAAAACCAATTGAAACTGATATGATATTCCCCTTTTCTACAATATCAGGTAGCAACTCAATAGCTACAACTGCAAATACTACACCAGCGGCAAGATGCAATAAAGAGCTTCGGATTTTTTTCTTTACATTAAAAGTTGTACCCAGGTAACCACCAATAAACAATGTGGCTAAAGGAATAACTGAAAATAAAAGAATTTCTGTAATAAGTTTTATATCCATAATACCATAATTAAGCATTAAAAACTGCGATAGAGCGAAAACATTGCCTATCGCAGTACAATTCAAACTAAAAATCTAACAGGTCGCTCCAAAAACTTTTTTTCCTTCTTTTATTGTACTGAGAATCAATATTTTTTTGATTTTTGTACAAATCATCATCATCTACATCATCATCTTCGTCATATTGATTGTTTTTTGATCTCATCGAGAATTCCCGTTCTATTATTTTTTCAAGCTCACCCCTGTCAAGCCAAACACCTTGACATATCGGACAAAAATCTATTTCAACTCCATGCTTATCCGACATAATGAGGATATTTTTACAACGTGGACAGTTCATAATTTATCTTTTATTTGTTGTTAATATTGATATAGACAATTATTGGTTTTCTATTTTGACAACTTTTAATTTGTACCTTCCAAACTCAATTAGCATTGGAAGCAAAGAGATTGCAATAATTGCAAGTAAAACCATTGAAAAATTGTTTTTCACAACAGGGATATTTCCAAAAAAATAGCCGGCAATTGAGCAAATAGTTACCCAAAGAACGCCTCCAATCAGATTATAATTTAAAAATTGGGCATAGTTCATTCGACCTATTCCTGCAACAAAAGGAGCGAATGTTCTAATTATTGGTACGAATCGGGCAATAATAATTGTTTTGCCCCCATGTTTTACATAAAAATCCTGAGTACGTATTAGATGCTTTTGTTTTATAAGCCAATATTCACGCTCAAATACTCTTCTTCCAAAAAACCTGCCGATACTATAATTGACGCTATCTCCGAGAAATGCAGCAAGGATTAATAAGCCTATGAGAACCCAAATATTTAGTAAACCAAGAGCTGCAATTGCACCAGCAGCAAAAAGGAGTGAATCACCTGGTAAAAATGGAGTTATTACTAATCCTGTTTCACAGAAAATTATGCAAAACAGAATAAGATAAGTCCAATTGCTATAATCACTTACCAAGTTAAGCAGATGTTTGTCTATATGGAGCAACATATCAAAAAAGCTATTTATAATTTCCATCTTTTAAATTTTATTAATTTTAAATTGTTTTTAACAAAAAGGATTAACTATCAGTATATTAATTTTAAAATCACTGGGTTTTTAGAACTTTTCTGGTTTTATTCTTTCCTTGTATTTACATATATTTCAAAAAGTTCGTTACTCTGCTTGCCTTCCTTAATGCCTCTTATTAAAAGGGCCAATAATCGAGGGATTTCACTCTCGTGAAAGCTTAACACAGCTGCAAAATTATTTGCCAAACGCATTTCATTTTTATCAATAACTCCATCGGCAAGTACCATTTTCATGATTTTGTAAAGTTGTTCGAAGCGTACAGTTAATTTATAAGGATGTTTGTAAGCCGACTTACTAGAAATATCAATTAAATTATCTATTTCGAGATGTGTGAAACCAAATTTGCACCCAAAATGGTGCAACATTGCAGTTTCTTTGATATCCACAATTCCATCGGCCAATGCAATTTGAATGAGTTGTAAAAAATGCTCCTGGTCTTCTTTTTTGACCCTGGTTTCAAAATGATTTAAAGTATCCATAATATTTATATTTTAGATTATTATCTTCTACCTAAGTAGATCATAATGTAATAAAGTAATGTGGCTAATGAACCCAAAGCTGCCACAACATAGGTATAGGCCGCCCATTTTAAAGCATCCTGTGCATTTGGAATAGTAGAGTATGATGCAATCCCAGAACTAATTAACCATTTAACTGCCCGGTTGCTTGCATTTAACTCAACCGGCAGGGTAATAAAACTAAATATGGTTGTGACAGCAAACAGAACAATCCCGGCCAATAATAACTGAGGGAATGTGTTTATTAACAAAATCCCACCCAAAAGCACCCATTGTATCCAGTTGGATGTAAGGCTCATAACTGGCACCAATGCTGAACGCATCTTTAACCAGGAATACGCATTGGCATGTTGAACGGCATGACCACATTCATGGGCGGCAACTGCCCCTGCGGCTATATGGTTTCCAAAATAAACTTCCTGACTTAAATTTATTGTTTTGTTCAATGGATTGTAATGGTCAGAAAGTAATCCTTTTGCAGATACAACTTTAACATCAGTTATATTGTTGTCTTTTAGCATTTTTTCGGCTACATCACGTCCTATCATTCCATTATTCAAAGGAATGAGGGAGTATTTCTTAAACCTCGATTTTAGCTGATAGCTTATTAACCAACTAAGCAGCATAAAAACACCAAAAATTATAAAATATGATATCATTTTTAATAGTTTTAAGTTTACATTAAAAATCAGGCTGATTTAATTTTTCAGCCTTTATTTTCCTGTTCCATTCCAGATTTTGGAAAGAAAACCAGTAATACCATCAAGTATTCCCTGCAATCCATTTTGACTTATATAATTAATAAGTTTAATAATTAGTGGAAACAGAACAATAATAAGAATAATGACTATAGCTAGAATCAAAATAAATCCGACTAAAAATATCAGCCGCAATTTTTTATTATTTCTAATCTTGTCCAGAACTCTTAACCATTTTAAATGTTCATTATGCTTTTTGAGCGATTCATGAGAATATCTGTAATTATCATGGAATTTTTTTTTCAAAGGTTTTCCATAATACCGTTGTTTACTTTCAAAAAAATCATCGGATTCCATACTGAAATATTTTATTAGTTATAAAAAAAGAATAAAGCCAGAATTGACAGAACATCCAGGATATGAAAACATATAACAGTTGATTACAGCACATAATAATGTGCAATAAACACAACCAGTAAGGATGTTAATGACAATAAAAAGAAAAAAATGAAATTGAATTAGGAAATTTCAGGCGGAAGCCAAATGGAATAATACCCATTTGACGGTAAAGTGCAAATAAAAGAATTGAATCTTTCGCAAACCAGATTTATTATTTCATCTGAATTTAGAGGAATAATTGTTGGGATATCTTCCTCAAAAGAAGACTCTGATGATGCCAGGCCTTCAGCCGCGGTGCAATTGGCAGTATTTTCAATTTTAATAATATGGTTAAATAGTTCAACAATATCCTGACCCCAATAAAGAGATATTGATAGAACAACAAGTACAGAAACCAATATTTTCTTAAAACTTTTCATATCGCACCAAATTTAATCAAAGAAACCGTTGGTTAAATTTATTTTAATGATATTTAACAAATTTTGATATCCAAGCTTTGAAATTGAGCCGTACCTCCATTTTCTTTTTGCCCAAAGGGCATTTGAACTTGTTGCCCACAATACCGTGATTTGCGGAACGCATTCTTTGAAATGCGTTTTTTGTTTTATATCCTTTCTAGAGTCGAATTCTCTGCTTTTATATCTTGTTTACAATCAATCGTTTTAATTCTTCTTTTGATGGCAAATAAAGTTGGTATTGACTTGCAAATATCTGGTTGTTATTTTCGGGCAGGGTTAATTCAACAATTGCATCTTTCTTGTCTTTGCAAATGATTATACCAATGGTTTTATTTTCTTCAGGTGTTTTTACAAAGCGGTCGTAGTAATTTACATACATTTGCATTTGTCCAACGTCCTGATGTTTTAGTTTGCCTATTTTTAAATCAATCACCACAAAACATCGTAAAAGCCGGTTGTAAAACACCAAATCGATAAAGAAATGTTCCTCTTCAAATGTAAACCGTACCTGCCTACCCTGAAAAAGAAAACCTTTTCCAAGTTCCAACAAAAAATGTTCTAATTTATCAATAATTGCTGTTTCTAAATCAGTTTCGGAATAGGAACTGTCTTCTTTCAATCCTAAAAATTCCAATACCAATGGATTTTTAATCGTATCGGCTGGTGTTTCTATTACTTGACCTATTTCGGATAGCTCTTTTACTTTTTTCTTATTCCTGCTTAAAACCAATCTTTCGTAAAGAGAACTGTTGTATTGACGTTCTAATTCTTTGTAAGTCCAATTATTATTTTGAGCTTCTATTTCGTAGAATTTACGCTCTTCGTTGTTATTTATGCGACATAAAATGATATAATGCGCCCATGACAAAATAAAAGGAATTGTTTCTTTTTCAATACCTGCAAAGGTATTGAATTGAAATTCAGTGCTTTGTGTTGATTTTGCAAACTGAGTTTGCAAAATCTCTTTATTTGATTTATTATCAGTTATTTGATTGGATTTTGCAAAGAGCGATTGCAAAATGTTTTCAACATTAACAAGGCTTTTATATACATTATAAAACTTTTTCATTAGTGCCAGATTTCTACTCGAAAAACCTTTTCCATATTCTTCGGTTAATTTTTCACTTAGAAATTTAATGGTTTCTGTTGAATAATTAGCCCTTTCTTCTCCTTGTTGCTCTTCTTCAACAATGTACCTACCTACCAAAAAATAAGTTAATGTCATCGTACTATCTACATGACGGCTTACTGACTGCCGGGCAGCATTGATTAACTGACGTATATTTTGAAGTATATTTTCCTGCATAGACTTATATATTTTTATTTTATTATCAGGGGTTTAGAATTCTTTTACGGGATTTTAGGATCATCCAAAAGAGACCCGAAAGGTATTTGAAACCTTTCGGGTCGAAAAAAAATCAAGCCCTCTCGACTATTTTTATTTCTTCATCGGATAGACCCAAAAACAGGATAACATATATTAATTTTGACTAATCATATTTATAAGAAAATTCATTCATATTGTAATCCCAGCTTCTCCACGAATTTTCCTTCTTCTTTAATAATTAGTTTTTTTCTCAATTGTAAAACTTTCGTTTTTTCAAGTGAAGTCATTTCTTCTGTTAAAAAGTATTTCAAAAATTCATCTTTGTATTTTCCATCTGAAATGAAACTTGATAATTCTTTGGGATATTTTTTACCAGTGATTTCGATTATTAGTTCAATATTATTCTCATTCTCAATAAGCGGAATGACACCTTCTGGTGGATAATTACCATCTTCTTTTCTCTCTGTAAATAAATTAAACAGTTTTAAATCATTTATAAAATTCGCTTCAATTTTATTGAAATCATTTGCATAGTTTAGCAGAAAAAGTGTAAGAGCCTTAGCTCTGACGCTTTTAAAATTTATTGCATTTGGAAAATCAATAACCGTAAATGGTTTATCTGGTTTGTCATTATAAAGTATTGTATCTGTTGATGCTTGCAGATATTTTTTAAAATGATAATATGCTTCTCTAATTTTACTCAAAGAATAAATTGTAAAATAATTTGCATAAGTTGTTTGCCAAAACCATTTTTTTAATATTTCTTTTTGATCATCGGAAGGAAATTCATTATGGTTGAAAAATTCCGTTAAAAACATCAATTGATTGTTATAAGGTAATAGTTTACTATTTATGACACATAATTCTTCATAAAGAAAGTGAACAGCTTTTTTTATACTATCAATAGTTTTATAAGTTAATGAAATAAAGTCTTTATGCCCATACAAATCTTCTATTTTAGTGTCAAAATAAATTTTACCAAATGAATTTTGAATACATTGAACAATCAATTCCCTCTTAATGTTCCCAAAATTATAAAAATCAAGGTCACTTAAAAGCGAGTTAATTATTGAGCCTAAATTAAAGTTTTTTTGTTCATTGTTTGACAATGCTGAAAGCATCCAATCCGAAGTAATTGTTGATCCTTTTGAATTAATTCTCGTAAAAATCTCAATGGCATCTTCTATTTTACCACCCCAAATTTCAATGCTTGGCAAAGTAAAATCAGAGAAAATAGTTGTCAATTTTTTCGCTCTTTCTAATACCAAAGTTGCCTCTTCCTTATTTTCGTATGAATTAAGTAACAAATTAGCATAAGTAAGAAATTCAAATGTATCAACTAAAGTATATACAGGAATCTGCGTAATAAGTACGTTTTGAGAACGTGGAACAAAAAATTCTTCATTCAATAAATCATAATAGATTGCATATTCTTTCAGTCTGAGATATTCATCAACCGATTTTGATTTTTTAGGATTTTTAAGACATCCATATATTGTTGATAATCTTTGAAAACCATCCAAGACATAATAAAATTCGTTTGTTCTTGGCTCAGGTAAAGGATATGGTCCAATTTTATCTGTTGTTCCATATTCGTCTTTAGGTTTCCATAAAAGTAATGAGCCAATTGGATAGCCCCAGCTAATACTTTCAAATAAATCTTTTTTTTGGGAATTTTCCCAAATAAAATCTCTCTGAAATGAAGGTATTTGGATATATCCATTATCGATTTCTTCAATATAATGGATTAGTCTTTTTACCCTAGTATTAATTTGTAAATTCTCAGTCATAACATTTCATTTATTCTTGAAAGTATTTCTTGCAATTCGGTTTTATTCTCCTGGTGTTTTGTTCTTTTTATTAATGACTCTTGGGTAACTTTTTCATTTTGGAAAAGTCTTGGGAACTGGGATTTAAACTTTCCTACATTAAATCTTTCATTTGTAATTCCTATGCGTAAAATTTTATAATCGACTTCATCAACATTTGAATATAGTTCTTGTATTTCCTGTGATAAACTATTGATATTTTTATTTTTAAAACCATGTTCAAGGTCGAAATAATCTTTTTGTGTAGGATTAAGTTTTAAGTACGTGTTCAAATATTGGTCGCTATCTTCAAATGCTATATATTCAATAACTTCATCAGGAATATAATTTTCTATTTCTCGCTTTTCAAGAATAACTATAGGGATATTGTTTTTGTTGCAGAAGTTAATAATATTTTGCTTATCCTGTTTGTAGGGCATATCCTGATATTCTTTATCACTATCCATAATAACAATGGCTCGAAGATAAAAATACTTATTTGTTTTTGGTAATAATTGATAAGCTTTGACCCTTGTACGGATCAAATTAGGAATATTATTGGCACCACCTGCATTATCAGGTTTTAGCCAATTATTCTGTCTGTGATTCTTTATTTTTTTGCTTGCTTTTTTAAAATTTGAAATTAAAGCATCTATGAAGTAGTCGTCATACAAACTATTTTCCAAAATAAGGTAAACTGGTTGATTGAAAAAACAATCAGCTTCCTCAATGTTAAAATCTCCACACTGGTTGCTTACAAAAAAATCAGGTCTTGCACTAGCTTCAATAAATTGAATATAGCTTTGCTTTATGAAATCAATCTCTTCTTTTGGGAAATTATTAAAAACTATATTGTCTTCCAAAAATATGTAATCTATAAATACTTCATACCTACTATTTTTAACTAAAGGATAATAGAATGCAGCAATATCTCTAAAAGGTATATCACTTTCAAAAATATCACTCTTTATTTCAATTCGCATCTTTTTTTTCTATTTGTGCAGTTCTTAAAGCACTTGCTTCATCAAGTGTATCCTTAAAAATATAATCTGGCCAATTATCTACTCTACCTAAATCATCAACAATAATTTCAATCAAATTGCTTACATTTTTTTCTTCATCAAAATCAATCCAATACAACGCCAAATCATTCTTATTAAATTTTCCTTCCGCTATCAACCTTCTAATTCTTAATATGAAATTTTGTGAATGGGTTTCAATTAAATAACGTTTATTTTTATCCAGTAAAGATTTAGCAAATAATTCAGCCAAATTCCCATGTGCTCCAGGGTGAAGGTGTAATTCAGGCTGTTCGATGATTATGGTCGTCGGCTTTTCAGCAATATAATTAGCCCTTACAATAAGAGGTAATACTTGACTCATCCCTTGACCTACATTTGTTATATTTATATTTAGTTTAGGGAATTCTTTTACTAATTCTATTGAATAATTTGGTCGTTGTATATCTTTAAACACCTCAAGTCCCCATCCTTCAAAATTCTCTTTATACCAATTGCTTACATCTTGCAAGAGTTTTTTTTCATGTGTTTGTGAATCTTTAATTAGAAAATAATAGGCATTTTCACCACTTATTCCAAATTGATTAGTTTTTTGAAATTGAGATTCAGTATAACTAGTATCTGGAACTTCTCTGAATGGACCAAAATAGGAAGTTCTTATTTTAAAATCTTTCAAGCTAAATGGAGTTCGTGAATCATTCGTTTTCAAGTTCTGAAGAGATTCAAGATTAAATCCTTCAAACCAGCACTTATATTCTTCTTTGCTCACATTATCGAAATATGAATTATTTAGATCATTATAAACAAGATCTATTTCATCATCAATATTCCAGTTAATAATAATAGGAATTTCATTACTCCCTATTTTAGCAGTTATTTTAACTAAAAATTCGCTGTGCTCAGAGCTTAATTTAAACTCAAGAACCTCACCTTCTTGTCTACCATAAACCAAATCTCTATATTCAGAACCAACCTTAACTCCATTATTATTTAGTTGAAATGCTTGCGCAAACTCACCATATAGAGCACCTTCCAAAAGTGTTAATAATTTAGTCAATGAACTTTTTCCAGAACTGTTTTTTCCAAATAGAATAGTTAATGGTTTGAGTTTTAGCTCTTGCCAATCTTTATAGGATTTGTATATTTTGAATTTGATTTTATTTAGCATCTTATATTTTTAACATTTAATCACAAATATAGTAAAACAATTGCATCTCTATTATTACGAAAAAATTTAGGTCAATACATGCTATCAATCAAGCCCCCTCTACTATTTTTATTTCCTCATCAGTCAACCCATAAAGCTGGTAAACCATTAAATCAATTTCTCTATCGGTTTTTTCTATTGCAGATTTTATGGTTAATGCTTTTTGCTTTTGTTCATTAAAATATTGCATCCATTCAGCTTCTTGCGAAAGAGAAAGCTTTATTTTTGCCTTTTGCAGTTCCGTTAAAAAGTCTTTAAATTCGATATCAAACCAATTCTGAAGCTTGTTACTTAATTTATCAATTTCAAATTTATTCAATAACAGCTGTATAAACTTTAATGTAAGTTCTTGAAAATAAATTGTTTTTTCAGAAACTGCATTAACATAATTTGTCAGGTCAGCCGAATATAAATTAAGGTCTGCAGGGATGGGAAAAGAAGCAAGGTTATCAAGACTGATTTTAGCAAAAACTTTTCCTTTTATATCATGAAGTAATCTGTAAAAAACTGTCGCTGCTTTTGAATTTAAAATAGCTAACAAAGCTTCTAGAGAATAGTCATCCTTTGCTAAATAAATACCATGTACTAATGTGTCAAAATAGTAATTATAAGTATCAATACTACCAATTAATGAATCGCCTGTTTTTCGAATAACTATTTTCTTATTCTCAAATAATTCAGGTGTTCTTAAAGCAAAATCAATTCGAGTTTGCTTATTCATGCCCTCTTTCGATTTAATATCTTCAAGAGTTATACTTTCACCAATATTTACATCATAATTTATATATTGGCCAGACCACTTAATGTAATACCGAGAGATATCCTTGCCCCAGATTATAGGCTTGTGGTTTTCAGATTCTCTTAAATCAGAAATTAAAATATGTTTGACATTGCCTGGATTAAGCCCATTTTTAAGACTATAGAAATCTTTTATCTCTTTTAAATTATGAAGTTTTTCAAGAATTGATTGTGAATCAGCAGAAACCACAGAAATTTCACAATTCGGCACGTTCAAAAAGAAATTCTGTTGCAGATTATTTTCGGTTACTCCGAAATTTGAAATAAAATTGTCTATTTTGTGGGCTACAGCCAATCTAACAAAGTTATCTTTATTTGGATTGTCTTTTATTGTAAATTTTAAAAGCAAACTACTACCTACTTCAGCATCTTCAAAAACTTTTTCAGTAATTGTATAAATTTCGTTCAGTTCAGTTTTTAGTATTAAAGCTTTACGTATTGCTTCATAATAAGAATTAAATAATAAGGATTTCGGAATTATGAAATGTATAACTCCTTTTTTAAATATTTGAAGCATCCGCTCAATAAAAAGAATATAAAGATTTGTTTTATATTTGGTTAAAGGAAAATATTCAGAAAAATGAGACTGTGATTTCTCGTCAATAAAAATTCCATAAGGCGGATTCCCAATCACCACATCAAAGCCTCCCTTTGCAAATATTGCAGGGAATTCATTTGGCCAATTAAATGCTTTATCGCCCGCAACCAAGAGATCATCAATCAATGAATTACCGCATTTAATATTGTTGCTTAATGTATTTAATTTTCTTCCTTTTTGTGCTGTGCGCAACCAAAGTGAAAGTTTTGCTATTTCTACCGATTCTTCGTTTAAATCTACACCGAAAATATTTTTTTCAAGAATATCGGTGGTAATATCTGAGAAAATTATGCTGTCCCCGAATAACTGGGCCCGGAGTTCATCTATTTTATGGTGCTCTTTAATTAAGAATTCAAGGGCCTGGTTTAGAAAAGCACCAGAACCACAAGCCGGATCTAAAATGGTTAGTGATAGCATCCAATTGCGATAAGCTGTTAATTTTTCATCCAGGGCTTTTATGGTTTCTTTCTTGCGGTTTTTCCTTCCTTTGGCATATTCCTCATCAATAATTTCAAGTTCTTTACGCTTTTCTTCACAAAGTTTACCTACCGTATTTTCTACAATGTATTTGGTAATGTATTTTGGAGTGTAAAAAATACCGTCTTTTTTGCGCCTGGTCTTTTGTTGGTCTACTTTTTCGCCTTTAATTTCGGCCTGAACATTTTCAATTTCGCCCAAAGAATGTTCGAAAATATGGCCCAGGATGTTTACATCTACTTCGGTTTCGAAATCGTAAGTGCTTAGTTTAACTGTATGTTCAAAAAGGATCTCATCGTCAATTGCAACATTGTCCAGGATTTCATCGGGCAAAAACAAGCCTCCGTTATAAGGAAAAATTTCATGTTTATGGCCTTTGTGGCCTATATTCATATACTGAAAATACTTTTTAAACCTGTCGTATAAAGGAAAATATTCATCGTATTTATCTTTAAGATCGTTCCATTGCTGAACAATTTCACTAATAGAGTTTGGAGGCAATAAAAGTCTGTCTTCAGCAAAAAAGATAAATAAAAAGCGGTCGAGTAGTTTTTGGGTCTTTTTAAAAAGGAGTAATTTATCTTTATCAGGATTATTCTTTACCAGGTTGTTGTAAATTGCTTCTCTAAACCGCGAATAATCAGCGTACAATTTTTTAGTGACGTTTTCTTCCTGTAAAACAGATGATTCCTTGATTTTTAAAGGCAAATCAGAAAGCAGTTTATCTTTTGCAAGGCAAAGCCAAAGTAATGAAAATTGCTCTTTTGTGAGTTGGAATAAATCAAATTCGAGATATTCCACGGCATTCTGTATATAGAACCTCAGTTTTTCAAAGTTGGAAGTAATAATATATACACATTTTGGATGGTGGTTTTTATATCCAAATGCCTGGCTTTCGACCGAACCAAGGTCGGTTGTATCTGCTGATTTTAGTTCAATTACAGCAATAGCGTCTGTGCCTTTTAAAATGGCACCATCGGCCTTTTTTGCATTTGAAATGTTCTTAAATTCTGTAGACAGGTTAAAGTTAGGTTCAGGGTTTAATGTATATCCCAAAATCTTTACAAAAAGTTCTCGTAAAAAGCCTTCCTGGAATTGTTCTTCTTTTGAATTTCTAATGTTTTCTTGTATTGCAGGGTTCCCGAAGTAGGTTTTAAATTCATTAAACTTTGTGTCAATTAGCTTTATATCAAGCTCGTTTAAGTATTTCTTTTCGACTGATTTTTGGAATAATGACATTTTACTTCTATGATTGATAGATTAGAGATAACATAAAAGTAAAAAAATAAAGTGATTTTTTGGAAAATGGTTAAATATTGGTTTCTCATTAAAGTATTTTCTTATTTGAACAGTCATGGAATAATGAGGTTTAGATCATTTCGCTTTTCTAATCGGTAATTACGAAACTATTCGTTTCGTAATTGGGTCGTAATTGGAATAATCCAGAAGCAAGGTTTGAAGAAAATTAAAACCTTGATTTAAGCCCTCTTGTCTTTTGCATCAGTTTCAAAGGCGATGAGGTTGAACTGTGACTCGCTACTTTTTATTGTTTTTTTGGTGTTCGTGAGAATTCAATCTCATGTTCTTTTATCTTTAGCTGATTCATCAAAGGCTATGAGATTGAATTGTTCTCTCAATCGGCTGCGAACCCTTAAACCGTAAAAGTCTTCTATTTCAGTACTGTTGAGATTGGTTGTCATATGTGTTAACATTCCATGATAAACAAATAAATCATAACGTGATAAAAGGATTTCGGACATTACATTACATTCGTTTCCATAGTATTTAAGGTTGTTTTCTGTACCCAGGTCATCAAAACAATATGTGCGTGGAATTTCGTTTTTGAATGATTGTTTGCTGTATTTATAAATTACAGAATAGCCTTCCTGGATAAATTCAAAGCTAATATCCCTGCAGGATTTAAAAGTAAATCTTTCACCTGGTCTTTGAAAAAGCTTCAGGATATTCATTAATGAGGTTTTTCCGCAACCAACAGGGCCAGTGAGTAAAATACCTTTTCTGAAAGAAATATTGAATTTTCTGGCTCCTTCATTGTCCTGCAGGAAATAAACCAAAAGTTTGAAGATAATTTCGTAATCTTCAGGATAAAGTTTAAAATCAGGATTGTAAAGTTCTTTGCCTTTGGCCTCAATTAGTGAGAGACATTTTGTAAAATCGAAAGAATCTTTCATAAAATTCAGAGTTGAAGTTACAATGGTTCCGAATAGTTCTTGTTTTGTTTGAGATGAGGTCTTTGATTTTGGTTTGGCAATGCAAACTGAAGACTGTTGAGCATCCAGTTTCGCGCGGCGGCTTTCCAATTTTTCATTGGTGTTTTGCCCCCGACCTTCCATCCGTTGCTTTCGTAATGATTGAAGAATTTTTGCGCCTCGATTTCGGCATAATTTTCAGACCTAAAAAAGACAATCACCTCATCAATTGATGGAATTGGCATTTTTTCTTTTTTTGGCGCAACTTTTTTTCTTTTTTCTTCTTTCAGATCATTAACCTCAACTTGTTCGTTATTCAAATTTTCAAGATTTAAATTCTGATCAAAATTTTGTGTTTTTCCCTCTATATATGTTTTATTGTTTATATGTTTATTATGTTTATATAATGACGCAAGTGTTGTATCGGATTTGCGCCGAGGGTTGTATTGATTTTGCGCCGAGGGTTGTACAACAGTTGTATCAGATTTGCGCCGAGGGTTGTACAAGTGTTGTATCAATTTTGCGTCGAGCGTTGTATTGTCAGTTGTATCAAAATTGTACAAGTTAATCAAACTGCCTTTCATTGGATTGTGAGAAGGTAAATATTCGAGATACCCATAATCATGTAACTCATGCAAGCATTTATGATAGGTGTTTAGTGAACCAATCTTACAGATTTTCAAAACTTCGCCTCTGTTGATTTGAAACGGATTTTCAAAACGGTTGAGGTTCCAATATTGGAATAAAGTGATATACAGGCTCACGTGTAGGGCGTTAAGCCTGTTATCTTCTGCGACAATTTCAAAGAATGTTGAAAGGTGCTTTATGTAGTTCATCCTTTTTCCAATTCCTTAACTATGAATTTTATTGGATTGAAGCATTTTTTGGATATCCTCGTGGTCATAGTAAATAACACCTCCAATTTTAGTAAACGGTAATGTACCGTTGATACGTAAGTTTTGTAAAGTACCTGGAGAGATGCTTAACAATTTTCTTACCTCTCCGCTTTTCATCCATTTCTTTACAGGTTGGATTCCATTTTGACGCAAAAGCTTTTTAAACTCATCTAAAAGTTCAGTTTTAAAGACATGTAGGTCTTCAGTAGTTAAAATCTGTGCTGGCATAATTGAATAATTTAATTTATTATGCAGCAAAATTACTTAGGCCTGAACAGAAAAACCCCCCACCTCACCCAAGTTGGGTATTAAAAAAGTTCAAAATTCTTTTTCGTCAATTTTTTTTATTAGCGCATTGCGCAGATTATCAAGGAATAAGGTTGGATTCTTCCGGTTCTTTATTTCTGTAAAAGCATGGAAATAATCGCCAAGTTCAATTTTGAAAACCTTTTGAACCGTGGTGGCCAACTCGTTAATTGAAATTTGCCCATTACTCACAGAACCTTTTGCCCAGGCTGCATACATGAGCTCAATCAGTTCTATTTTTGAACCTGTCCAGTCAAAAAACACCCCACCTTCCCCAAGTTGGGTGTTTTTATCATCGGACCCAAAACGCTTAATTTCAGATAATAAGAATTCAGAAAGTCTGCTATATGCCAGATAGCGGGCTAAAATCAGGTCATAACCGGTGGAAGTATCTTTATCCATTAAAGACAGGCAATCTTCCAAGGCTACTGGATAATCAGAATTTTCACGAAGAAAGTATTTTTCGTCAAAATCGGATTTGCCTGATTTATAATAAGTTATAATATGTTGATAATGAGAGTTGTAGTTAATAATTAGTTTCAACGTTTTTTTGCAATGACACTTCTTTTCTTTAATCGTAGTAAAACCAGCCAGATGGCAGTAGTATTTTGCCAGGGCTGTGTAGTAGTGAATTTTTGAAATTGCCAAAGGATGAACATTTTTGAAAAAATGTATCTCACTTGATGGATTTGCAAATTGGTGTTCCTTTAACTTTTGTTTGAGTTCAGCATAATTATTTACTGAAGCTCTCACCATTTTTTCATAGCGTTCAATCGGGTTGGGGGTTGTTTTTTCAATTTGTTGTAGTTCTTTGTCCAATAAAAGTTCGAGCCTTGAAAATGTACCATTCATTTTAGGGATTTTAATTAAATAAAAAACCCACCTTTAAATTATTAAATTACAAAGTGGGTAAATACTTAACGTTCAAACAAATAATCCTTAGCCTGTAAAGCCTATACTTCACCGTTTAAACGCAAAGAACATCAAATAAAATTAAACCTATTGAATCTAAAATATTGTTAAAAAAAACTAACATTGCTTAATCAGCTTAGGTTTAAGCGGTTGTCCTTCTAATTTGCTGCGTAAAGTTTGCATATCATCACTAACTTTTTGCTCAATCACTTTTGCATAGATTTGAGTAGTTCTGATGCTGGTATGCCCTAAAAGTTTTGATACAGTTTCCATTGGAACTCCATTCGTCAGGGTAATTGTTGTAGCAAAGGTGTGGCGGGCAATGTGAAATGTCAATGGTTTTTCAATACTGCATAAATCGGCGATTTCTTTCAGATAAGCATTTAGTTTTTGGTTGGAATACACTGGCAATAGTTTTCCTGCCTCGATTACCCTGGGATTGTTTTTATATTTATTGATTATTTCCATTGGTTTTGATAACAAAGGAATTCTTACTGGAATATCTGTTTTATGACGAATAGTTGTTATCCAGTAGCCTCCATCAATACCTAACATTATATTTTGAGGAGTCAGTTCAAAGACATCTATATAAGCCAGTCCGGTATAACAACTAAATACAAATAAATCTTTTGCATATTCCAGCCTTTCGATCTTGAAGTGTTTTTGTTCAATTGATGATAATTCATCAGTTGTTAAAAATTGCCGGGTAGTTTTCAGGAAAACTGGTTTAAACTTATGGAATGGATCTCTTTCTAACCAATCGTTTTTAATGGACATATTCACAACTTTTCTTAGTCGTTCAATATGTTTCATGATAGTATTCTGCCCACATGGAAGCTTTTGGTCTTTTGGGACATATGTTTTCATAAATCGCTCGAAATCTGCAAGAAATTTATAATCCAGTAACGAAAGATAAATGTCTGAAGCATTGAACTTGGCTTTTAAAAATTCCTGAACATATCGTTTTGTTGTATAATAATTTTTAAGGGTGCCCCATTCTAAAGTGCTTTCAGTTTCTTTATTATGATAATCGAAAAGTGAAATAAGCGAATGTTCTTTTTCTTCTACTCCACAGAATTTGTTTTTTATCAGATCCGCTGTTATGAGTTTCTTTTTTAATTGTAGTTCCTGGTAACATTCAACCAACCGGCTTCGAATCTGCTCCAGGTAGGTATTTAAATTACGGATTTCATCTGTCTTCCCTTTTGCAAGGCCTTTGGCTTCGTTCCAATTAGTTGTTAATATGTCTTTCTTGAGAGAAACGTCTGTTCTTTTTCCATCGACTGTTATTCTGACATAAATTGGGGCTTTTCCATCTTTTCCTTTGTATTTTCTAAGGTAAAATACAATTCCGAAGGTGTTAGTTGTTTTCATATCATTTCATTTTAAAGTGAATAGCTTATTTTGATGTTGTTATTTGATTTTTATTCAAAAAAACAGTATCAAAATCCTTTAAAACGAATCAATAAAAATGATTGTAATAGTCTTTAATACAAACACTTACATTGAATTCTGTACCCAAATGTATAATTAAAAAATGGGGCACCGAATAGGGCACAATTAGATTGAAATAATATGATTTGAATTGATATAGGAAAATAAAAAAAGCCCGAAAATCCTAAGATTTAAGAGCTTTTGTAGTGGTATGATTCTCACTAAGTCGGGGTGAGAAGATGACACCCAAGGCTTGCAAATATATATTATTCAGTATTTTACAAAGAACAATTTCAGAGAGTTCACTATTTAGTTCTCATTAGTTTTGAGTAAGGACGTACCTTTTTGATGAACTTCGTTTCTT
>JANYKN010000060.1 GCA_025361565.1 Bacteroidota bacterium
CAATAATTTCATTATTTATTAAGTCAACCCTTGTCAATCCATAAAAATTGAACTGTATGTTTTTTTCATGTAGAAATGTGGATATTGCCGACAACACATCCTTGTTTAAGGTACAATTATCATCCATTACTCTGATATTCTTATACCCGGAATGATAAAACCCTTGTAGTTCTTTCAAAATATTTTCTTTATTCCTGAAATATGCCCTATTTAGATCGTAAGTTTTGATACAAAAACTACAATGAAAAGGACATCCAAATGAGAAATATGTAAAAGCTGTTTTTCCTCTGCAAAGAAATTCCTGATAATCATTGTGGTTGACTATAGAATAATTGATATAATCAAAAATATCTGGATCAAATTCAAAGTGCTGAGCTTTATAAAAATTGAGGTCTGATAAAAATTTTGCGGCATCATTATCATGAAGTTTTTTACAGGCATTCAAAAATACACTTTCAAAATTATTCCCAAGTATCAAATCAATTTTGTCAAATTCGCTCGGAAACCTGCTTGGCAAATATCCAATACAAATTATTTTTCCATCAAATTTGGGACGTATTGTTTTAATAAATTCGTACTCGAAGTTTATAAAATCAACAGAAAGTAATGATATTATAATGTCTGGATTTATAGAAAGAATTTCACGTAAGCAATGTTGTTTATCATTGTTTTGAGCGATAGCATCAATAAATTTTATTTCAAGTGGAAAAGTGAAGTTTTGCTCTATAATTGTAGCTATTCTTAGTAATTCAACCGGAGGGTAAAGAAATCCTACAGCATGGTAAGAACAAGAATACCTTCTTATAATTTTTTGACTATATGGCAAATTTAAGATTAGAATTTTCAAATTTTATGAGTTTTAGATTTGTAAAATCACGTGAATTCACTTAAACAAATAAAATTAATAACTTTGCCTGACAAATCTAGTGTTTTTTTTATGAATTCACAAATTCCTTATTTTAGTTTGAACAGACAGATGGAATTTCTTAGGGAGGAAATCTATAATGCAATTCATCAGGTTATTGACAGTACAGAGTTTACTTTTGGAAGATTTATCGAGACTTTCGAACGGGAATTTGCATCATATTGTGGTACTGACTATTGCGTGGGGGTTAGTAGTGGGACATCTGCACTTCAATTGGCCCTTCTGTCGATAGGTATTCAACAGGGTGATGAAGTTATTTTGCCGGGAAATACGTTTTTTGCAACCCCGGCAGCAGTTAGTCATTGCGGTGGTATTCCTGTTTTTGTTGATTGTGAAAAAGACACCTGGAATATTGATCCAGAAAAGATAATTCCCCAAATCACAAGTAAAACAAAAGCCATTATAGGTGTTCATTTGTACGGTGAAACTTTCAACTATGCAAAGTTGAGAAAAATCACATCTGATAACGGTTTGTTGTTATTGGAGGATGCATCACAGGCACATGGAACCAAAATTAATGGTATTATGTCCGGAAATTTGTCTGATATCGGTTGCTTTAGTTTTTTTCCATCAAAAAATTTAGGGGCGTTTGGAGAAGCTGGCGCTGTAGTAACAAACAATAAAGATTGGTCAGAAAAAATTAAAATGCTGAGAAACTATGGTATGAAACAAAAATTCTCACATGAAGAGATTGGTTTCAACATGAAAATGGACAGCATACAGGCAGCGGTATTAACGGTTAAACTGAAGTATCTTAACGAATGGAACAGGAAAAGAAGACAGATTGCATCAAAATTTCTAAACGAGGTGAATAATCCTTTAATTACTTTCCAGCATAAACCCATATGGGCTGACCATGTGTATCATCTATTGGTTATTACTTCTAATGAAAGACAAAGGTTAATTGAATTTTTAAACAATAAAAACATATTCCCGGCCCAGCATTATCCAATTCCTTGTCATTTGCAAAAAGCTTATTCCTTTTTAAATTATAATATTGGAGATTTGCCAAATGCTGAAAGATTGGCATCAGAGTGTTTGTCACTACCGCTGTTTCCTGAAATGGAAGAAGAGGTTATTGATTATGTTATTGATACCCTTAATAGATATGAATAGAAAAAAAATTGCCTTGATTGGATGTGGTGCCTGGGGAATGAATTATGTCCGTGTCATTAGTCAACATGAAAGTTGTGAATTAACAATGGCATACGATACAGATAGACAGAAACTCAATAAAGTTGGAGTACTTAGTCCTCAAACAAAACTTTGTGAAACATTGTCTTCAGTGTATTTAGATAAGGAAATTAAAGGTGTGGTAGTTTCTACAAATGTTGCCTCACATTTTGACATAGTCAGGGAATCGCTGTTACATGGGAAACATGTATTGTGCGAAAAACCAATATCAAAGACTTTTATTGAGGCATCCGAATTAAAAAAAATTGCTGATGAAAGAAATTTGATTTTAATGGTGGGACACATTTTTTTATACCATGATGGTATAAATTATGTAAGGGACATATTACACAGGAAGGAGTTGGGAGATTTATTGTATATAAATTTCAAACGAACAGGATTGGGGCCAATCAGAGATGATGTTAATGTTCTATGGGATCTGGCATCCCACGATTTTTCTATATTATTGTTTTTAGTTGAACAAAAACCAATTTGTATTTCTGCAACAGCAAAAACATACATTCAAGATAGCATAGAAGACGTTGCCTTTATCAATGTTGAATTCGAAAACAATATCTTTGCAAACATACACATCTCCTGGATTGAACCCATAAAACAAAGAGTTATTACCTTAGTCGGAGATAAAAAAATGCTGGTTTTTGATGATGTGAATTTAGATGATAAAATAAAAATATACGATAAGGGGATTAGTTATCAAACGTCAAACGGGGATTTTGGTGCTTTTCAATTGGCTATAAGAGATGGCGAAATTAGTATTCCCAACATAAAATATAAAGAACCATTGAACAAAGAAGTATCACATTTTATTGAGTGTATATCAAGTAATACCAAACCGGTTTCTGATTCTTCTGGCGGAATTGAAGTATTGAGATTTTTAGAAGCAGCCCAAATGAGTATAAAAAACGGAAGTAAAAGAATGTTATTATAATGTCAGAATATTCAGTCTCAGTTATAATTCCAGCATATAATGAAGAAAGAAGCATTTTATATTCTGTACAAACTACATTGGGTGTAATAGAGTCCTTTCTTTGGGATTACGAATTGATTATAATCAATGATGGAAGTTCTGACAAATCAAAAGAAATAATAGACAATAATTTTCTCAATAAAAATAACATATTTGTCCATCATAAGGAAATCAATGAAGGATTTGGAAGTGCGGTAAAAATTGGAATTCATATCGCATCTAAGAAATACATAATTGTTGTTCCTGTCGATAGCCCTCTTACAAAAGATATATTCAAGACATTTTATTCCAACATTGAGAAAGCAGACATTATAGTGAGTTATAGAACCAGCAGAAAAGGGTATTCATTTAGAATGAAGCTAAATTCAATAGTTTTCCACTGTTTGGTTTCTATACTTTTTGGGATGAAATTAAAAGATTATAACTGGATACATCTTTATAATGCAAAAATTTTTCAACCTGAAGGCATTCAAATAGAAAGTCGTGGGATATTTATGCTTGCCGAAGTGTTAGTTAAGGCTAAAAGAAAGAATTTTTCATTCTACGAAATACCGGTTGAACATAACGAAAGAATTTATGGAATTCCAACTGCATCAAGCTATTTGACCACAATTAAAACAGCAGTTAATTTGTCAACTTTCTTTCTTTTTGGTAGAATTTATTAGTTATTTCTGTATTAGAAAATTGCCAATAAGTAATTCATCCAGTCCGCTTCTATAAAATGTTGCCACTGCATCATATGGTGTGGCTACAATTGGTTCATTATTGGTGTTAAAACTTGTATTTACAACCACTGCATGGCCGGTCAATTCCTTTAATTTTTCAAGGAAGCGGTGATACAAGGGTTGCGATTCTTTAGAAACCGTTTGTATTCTTGCTGTTCCATCTGCATGAACTATACCTGGCACTTTATTTTTCATGCTTTCTGTAACATCAAAAGTGATATTCATAAAGGGAGCCGTTGTTGATTTTCCCGAAAAGTAAATTTTAGAGTCTTCTTCAATAACCGACACACAAAATGGTCTGTAGGGTTCACGATATTTAATTTTTTGATTCAGGATGTTTTTAACATCTTTCATGGCAGGGTTGGCTAAAATACTGCGCGCCCCTAAAGCTCTTGGTCCAAACTCCATACGTCCCTGAAACCATCCTATTACTTTATTTGAGGCAATAGCTTCGGCAGCAGCAGCAGCAGAGTCAATTACTTGTTTATATCTTATTCCAATATCACTTAATACTTTGTGGATCTGTTCGTCTGAGTATTCCATTCCTAGCAGAGCCGAAGATATTGGTAACGGCCTTATCCCATTTTGAGCAGAAACCAACATGGCAGCCCCCATTGAAATACCAGCATCACTGGCAGCAGGTTGAACGTAAATATCATCAATACAATCCAGATCCATTAATTTTTGGTTCACCAGACAATTCAGAGCTACTCCCCCGGCAAGACAGAGTTTGCGCAGTCCGGTTTCTTTTTGAAAATTCACTGCCAGATCTACTATGATATCTTCAAGGTGTTTTTGGGCAGATGCCGCAACATCTTTA
>JANYKN010000096.1 GCA_025361565.1 Bacteroidota bacterium
CGGCCAGTTCAAGGTGTTTAATGCTGCTGAAAACTTTGCCATCCTGAGATCCATTATTGACACTGCCATTAAAAATGGGCAAAAGGTGTTGCCTGCTTTGAATGTCATTGCCGATTATAAATGCGACTGATTAGTAACTAACAATTTTACCAAATATTTCGGAATTCAATAAACATTATTTTGATATTGGGTGTATAGGTGAAATAGATCTGAATAATAAGGTTTCGAGGGTAATTCCAATCAGGCATCCAATTGATTTTATTAGGGGGACTCCTTATGGGTTATTTGGAGTCCCGATTATTGATGCGGATGAGGAATGTATTTATATTGGTTTTCCTGGGTCTGACATGGTAAAAGAATTTAATTACATACAAAATAAACTCCTTTCGTTTAAAGTATCTGTGAATAACGTTAAAGATATCACCAAGACATGTATATATCCACAGGATCTAATGAATGGGAATGTTTTTTTCGAATACAACAACTTTTATCAAATTTCAGTGTCAAACCGTCAATTATATCTGTTTTACTGGAAAGGCAAGAAGGTGGATCTTTATGACCGAACTAAAGGATTGGCGTTATTGGATTGCTTTTACGCAAAATTGGATTTAAAGTCTAGATCTATCTTATTGGATAACAGTGTTCCATTCCCAAATTCTTCTACCAAGTGCATTCATTGGATACGTGACGGTCTTTTTTACACGGAGGAAAAAAATTCGGATAGTAACTACATAATGTATTATGGATATTCACTTTAGTTATAAGACAAGGGTAATTGTTCTCTTACTAGTCACTTTGTTGTGCTCCTGTTATCATAAACAGGAAAGTAAAGGCATTGATTCTGACGAGGACAATAAAAAGGAGACCATTTTTTATAATACATTTTTGAATTATAGAATTCCTCAAAAATATTCCGGTAAAATTTTGTTAATTAATGAAAACACCTGTAGTACCAATAAGGAATTAGTTGTACAAAGATTAAAATCAATAAGGCCTGGTTCGATATTAATCGTTTGTGTAAGTTCTCTCAATTTGAAATACGATCCATTTCTAAAGCAGTGTATTAATATATCGAAGGACAAGCATTTACGTGTTGTAAAAGATGAAAAATTTGAAATTGCGCGGTTATATACTATTCTACCATATTCAAAAATACTAACTTTTAAGGCTGGAGTAATGGTTTCAGCAACATATTTTACCGCGTCGAACTATGACAATATTTAAAAAAATAGCTATAACCCTGCATTGGGCAATTTTAATTTTGGTTTCGTATTGCTCATGTGCACAAAATCTCATCCCCAATTCTACACTCGACACTTTTACAGTTTACAAATCAAACCGATTAAATGGACAAAATTTTATCTATCCGGATCACTGGTTTCAAACATCATATAGTAATTTCTCATTATATTGTTATGAATCATTGCATCCTGGTAGTTTACTAAATACCTTCTACTATTTCAATGTGGAACCTGAAGAATTGTCCAGGAATAAGGGATGTATGAGAGTCGAATTGGACCCACAACCTGACCTGGTTTATTGCAAACTACGAAGTCCGTTAAAGAGAGAAACTAAATACTATTTTAGAATGAGTGTCCTCCTCTCAACTATCTTTCCTGAAATGATAACATTTCCCATTAGATTTCAAAAAGAAAAGCCAAATATTGCAATACAACAGGAGATATCAATCTTGCTTTCAATCCCGGATACATCTCAAATAAAGTTAAAAAACAACCATTGGATCACTTTGGAAGGGAATTATAAAGCAAGAGGAGGAGAAGAATATTTCGTCTTAGGAACAAAAGATAAAGAGTACTATGTTTATCAATTTTCAGATTCTATAGTAAAAAAATATATGGATTATAAGGCAAACCATCTAATAACTAACTATGATAAGGATGATATAGAATTCTACAGTTTGGTTAATGTCATGTTGGTGGATAGCTTGGTTTTAAACCCAATATCTCTGGAGGGAAATCCGATAAATCAGGAAAACAGGGTACGGTTTTCAACGAAGAATGATACTGATAACCTCCATAGAACAGTTTCTGTATATTTTTCACCAGGCCAATTTTCCATTTCCGACTCTGTTAAACAGGAACTAAAAGATTTTGTGTCCTTTTGTTTAAAAGTACCCTCGGCCAATATTCATGTAAATGGCTATACCGACAACAGGTATAATGAAGAATATAATTATACCTTATCTATGAAAAGAGCAAAGGCTATTGCAGACTTTCTTGTTTTTTCGGGAATAACAGTTGAGAGAATCAAAATTTCAGGTAATGGGATGAGAAATCCCAAGTACTCTAACAGGTCAACAAATGGGCAGAGCAGAAATAGACGAGTTGATATCATTATTGACGAGAAAATTATGTAGTATTCAGAACCAACTTTAATTCATTAAGTTATAGAGGGTAAAATAGAGAAATAAATGCAGTATTGTTGGTAGTATTTCCAGGAAATGTTATTGACACGTTTT
Source organism: Bacteroidota bacterium (assembly GCA_025361565.1). Taxonomy (GTDB): domain Bacteria; phylum Bacteroidota; class Bacteroidia; order Bacteroidales; family NBLH01; genus NBLH01. The sequence goes on from JANYKN010000096.1 coordinate 2,480, forward strand.
GCCCATGACGAAACGGGATTATGTTCATGCAATTATTAACATAATAATTATTTTATGAAAAATGCAATCATTTTCACTGTATTTGTTTTTATCCTTGGCTTTGCAACTGCAAGTCCATCAAATAATGTAAGTGACGATCTCGGAGGTCCTATTCTTTATCTACCAGGTCATGCCGTAGTTAGTCAGGATCCTAATTCCGGAAATTGGCGAGTAGACTGCTTACCTCCACTTAATAAAGTGTGCGTGTGGATCAATTTTGATCGTATTGTTACGCCCGATAGCACTTTTAATATGCCATTTAAATCTTACGTGATCGAAGGCAATACTATAACAATTATTCCAAAATAATACTAAGGGCTATAGAAATATTTTGAATAGCCCTATTAAAATCCTTATCTATGTTTAAGTTTAAATACATTCTAAATATTGTTTTTATCCTAATTTTGATAGATTCAACAGCATTTGGCAATAATATTGGCCTCTGTGTAATCGCGTTAAAAAAAGGTGAATGCTACAGATGTCATTTTTGTGATTATTACCTTAATGAACTCGGGAAAATTGTTTCGCTTAGTTTTGTGGTTGATGCTGGGATGAATAATCCAAATCGCTTTATAAGGTACAATTTACCATTGATTAAAAATGACTATTCAGTTGTACGATCAGACAGTTTATATGAAGCGATTCAAGGAGCACATTTGCTATCTCAATATTGTCTTTATTTTAATAACAATCTAGTTTATAAGGGTCCTGTTTCAAACATACGAGAGATCTACGACTTATTACAAAGTAAAATCGATTCATTCTCAGCGACAAAAAAAAAGGTACTCTTAAAAAATGACTTATTGTCTGGACCTGTAGTGTACTGTTCAGACAATTTAATTTGCTTAAGCAGTCATCCGGAACAGGTGATATTATTATTTGATAAAAAAACCGGACGGAAGGCAACGTGGAATCTAGATTCATTCCAGTTAGATAAGATTAGAACAAAGTATGTTTTTGATAAAAATTATCTGCAGGACAGTTCTTTGATTAAGAAATACTACGGGGGGTACCCTGAATTAACCTCTGTATTTTTGGTCGACAATAGTTGTTATATTTCAGTTTCATTTCCGAGAATTGAGGAAATTAATCTAAAGAAAGCACTTATCAGAAAGTCTTTCCTTGTGGAGGTGTCATTAGATTCAATCAAACGTATCATTTATATTAATGAAAACAATATTCCTGATGGTTACTACATTTTTAGCCCCCAGGTCCTATTAAATAAAGTAGAAAACATTTTTACCCTGAATCTATTGAATGCCGATACCCTTAACATGCATTCCAATGTTGGATTTTTTCAGTTCCGAAATGACACCTTGTCTTTTTCTTCCATGATCAATCTTTATGACAGCATTAAAGCCAAAACCACATTGACGAAAGATCTACTCTATATTCAGACAGGAGGAAATGCTTATGGATACATGATTTTGCCTTATCTTCTTTGTTTTTACAATTCATCTAGTAATTGTGAATATTTTTTAATGGATGATAAGTTTCCCACTTCAAACAATTATATAATAAATGACATTTTCGTAACAAATGACAAGGTGAAGGTTTTACTGAAAGAAAAGCAAACAAAATCATTGTTCTTGAAAACCATTGACAGAATCACTAAAAAGCAAGATTTTGAAAAGATAGGCGACATTAAAATTGCAACGAATTCTGCATTTCTTTCAGACACAACGGTAATTTTTCTTTCACCGGAAAATGATGTAATTGAATCACTATTATCCGACTAAAGTCTGATTTTTTATTTTCTTGTTGGTAACAGTCAGAATATCAGACATTAATTATTTCATTTTGGTGTTTTCAAATTGTGACCTCCCCCTATTTCAGTTCAAATTTCAGCTGAACCGCTTGGT
>JANYKN010000119.1 GCA_025361565.1 Bacteroidota bacterium
CAAACTTCACTGCCATCTATCGGGACTTGGTCCCGTCTCGCAGCTTTTCCGTGACTCGAAACTTTCTGACATCTACTGGGACTGGCAAAAAACAAGTCACCGCGACACGGACGGCACCTAATTAAACCGCCGGGCCGTTAGCAAACATTATTAAAAAATCGCTTCGGCAATATTAATCGTATAAATACGTTCTCTTTTTGATTTATTAAACTTAACTAAATTGACAATTATGAAAACTAAAACGTTGATTACAATTTCACTTGTTTTTGTCTCATTTGTTTTGCTTTCTGGATTTAAGGATGATAAAATTAAAGGAGCAGCCTCTGGTTATTCTTATATACCTCAAGGTTCATGTACAATCAATGATTCAGCATTTAGTTTTAATAGTTTTTGGATTTCACAAATTGAGGTAACCAATTTTTCGTACGCATTGTTCTTGGCTGATTTAAAACAACAAGGTAATGAGGTTGATTTGAACACAGCTTTTATTCAAAATGATAAGTGGTCAAAATGCGAATATCCCTGGTTGTACGTTTTCGCTGAGTATTATCACACCAATAAATCATATTCGGATTATCCAGTAGTTAATATAACCTATGAAGGGGCATTGCTTTATTGTAAGTGGTTGACATCAAAATTGGAAGATAAGAATTGGGAATATAGACTGCCAACTAAAAGAGAATGGATTTATGCGGCAAAAGGAGGATTTGAAAAAACTGAGTATGCTTGGGGTGGGTCTTATTTAAGAGATGAGAAAGGTCAAGCGATGTGCAATTATCTTAAGATCGGGGATGAAAAAATTCATCAAGGAACAAATGGTTTTGAAATAAAGTATCTAAGCAAAATAGAAATGATTAAATCAAATAAATCAGGTGGAGTTATTGAACCTTCCAAATCATATACTCCCAATGAATGGGGATTATTTAATGTTTGTGGGAATGTTGCGGAAATGGTTAATGACAAAGGAATCGCTATGGGAGGAGATTGGAATAGTACTGGATATGATGTAAGAATAACAAGTGAACAAAAATATAGTGAACCTTCTCCTATGATAGGATTTCGACCAGTATTAGTGAGAAAAAAATAACGTTTGCTAACACGCGGTCATAAAACATTGGGGTTTAAGTGGTATGCCAAGCGCATCGCTCGCTGGCAAGGTTCTTATCGGTTGATAGGTTCGTCTCCACGAATTCCCCAACGTTTCATACCGCCATCCGTTGTGCGCAACTTAAAGAAACATTGCAACTATGAATATTAAATTGATAATAATTATTTCTTTTACTTATTTATATGGATTTTTTGAAATCTTTATGAGTGTAAGACAAAGGCGTAAAAGAAAAATAATAGAATCAGGCGATAGATTGAGTATTTGGATTCTTGCCATTTTCATTGCGATTGGATATTCACTTTCTTTTAGTATTGCATCAATAAAAATTGGTAGGATTTGCCATTGGGATACTTTTTTTGCTATTGGATCAATTTTAGCAATAGTTGGATTAATAATAAGAGTAAATTCAATATTGACACTAAAACAACAATTTACCTATACTGTCACAAAGATTGAGAATCATGAATTAATTGAGTCAGGATTATATAAAATCATTAGACATCCTGGATATTTAGGACAGTTGATTATTTTTCTTGGGATTTCAGCATCATTATCGAATTGGTTATCTATTTTAGCAATGATGATTTCTGTTTTAATTGGATACACTTACCGGATAAAAACCGAGGAAAAATTTATGATTGAACAAATGGGAACCAAATATATAGATTATCAAAAAAGGACAAAAAGACTGATTCCAATGATATATTAAAAAATAAGCAGCGCACAATATATAGGACTTTAAGCGGCGCGCAGCGCCCAGCGTGAAGTCCCGGTTGAAATATATAGGACTTTAAGCGGCGCGCAGCGCCCAGCGTGAAGTCCCGGTTGAACTACATCTCGACAAGCTCAATGCAACGCAACCGCATGCAGTTTCTATGGACTTATCAAGGTTCGTTTTATTGGGATAAAATTTGAAGATATGTAGCTTATCCCCAGTTTTGGTGCTTAAACTTACTTTTTTCGCGTTTTAAGGGAAAACTTTTCGCGAAAATTGCCTGGCCA
>JANYKN010000133.1 GCA_025361565.1 Bacteroidota bacterium
CTCCAACAGATGGAATTCCTTTTTTTTGAGCCTCTAAAAGAGTAACCCCACTACCACAAAATGGATCTAAAATAATACTCTTTGGCGGAAGAGGAATATTTTCTATTAATCCTCTTGGAATATTAGATATAAATTTTGCAGGATAGGGATGAATAGAATGAATACTTTCCGACTTGGAATCAATGAAATCCCAATCCAGTTCACTCAACAAATCCTCAACATCGGTTTCGTAAGCAATCATACTTTCTTTTTAATTTTTAAGAATCTGATTTTTTGTTCGGCTACACTTAATATTTTATAATGATTCTTTTCTTCAACCAATTCATAAGCTACCTTATCACTAAGCCACGCTATCATCAATTTTTCTTCCTCGATTTTATAAAATCTGGCGAATTTTTGAACCTGCTCCTTTGTTGGCTTTCTTTCGCCTCTTTCGAATTTGCTAATAATCGCTTGGTCAATATCCATTTTAGCAGCCACCTGCCTTAGAAATAATCCATTCGATTCACGAAAACGCTTTATAATTTCACCAAATGAGTCCATTGGACAATGTTTGTTTTGACAATATAGGTCAAATATAGTGAATGAAAAACGCGGTTTAACCATTTTTGAATAAAGTTTTCCACGAAGAGAAATTCTATTCTAAATTATTAAGAAAAGTCTTGATTTGATTGATTTTCAACAATAGTAAAGCTTGTGTTTTATTTTTCCCATATAACGCTTATTGAATAGTTATATGATTTGACAAATAAGCAATACTCGTAAAACCTACTATCTTCTTCATCCCTATACTTCGGTTTAAACCAATCGAACTTCCAGATCTGCTGCTCCAGTTCGTCGTTGACATAGATTTTTTTAGTTGTAAAGAGTTCATTGGCTACACTTCCATCCGGCGGTGGTTGATCTTTTTGAAACAAAGAAAAATATTGCCAGTCTTCAGAATACTTAAACCATTTCATCTTATTGTCTTTACAATAAACGATAAAAACAGGATGATTCCCTCGTTTAACGAATTTCAATATTGCTGCTGTTTTACTTACCTTGAATCTTTTCGCTAAATGCTCAATTACTTTTGGACCAAATTTCTTACCCTCACATTCTTTATAAAAAGCTTCTGTTGGCATTAAAAATTCGGAAGCAAATTCATTGGCCTCTATTTCATGCGGCCCACCCTGATACCAATTTAGCATATCTGCTTCTGTATCAGAAAATATTGGTTTAAGTGTACGATGCATTTCGTAATGCCCCAACTCGTGGGCAGCAGCGAATCGTTTTTTTGCTTCAAACTCTATGTTAGAATTTATCGTGATAATCGAACGATTATCTAATGAAACAATTTCCCCTTCTTTTCCGATTAATGGTTTTTCTTCATAAAATGCCTTTCTACCCATTATGATCTTACTCATTGGATAATCGGCAGGATCGTCTAAGCCACATTCTTCAAGAACTTTTCTCGCGACCTGCTCTGACTTTGAAAAATTAAGGTTTACCGCCATTATTTTTTAAGGCTAATAACTTCAAGGTATAATGCTTCACAAGGATATTTTTTTCATCTTCTCTCGACAGTGTTTCCACGTTTCTGAAATTTACCATCAATTCCTCCTCTTTAACCACTTTGGCAAATGAGTAACCCTCCACTCCCATGAGTTCATTTACCAAAGCTTCTGCTTCCTTTTCAAAATCATTTGCAGAATCCATCTCCAAACTAATTTTCTGAGCATTAAGTTCCATCTGCAACTTTTTAATTTTCTTTTGTGTTTCAGAAACAATGACATCCGCGTTTAACCCCTGTGAAGAAAGGTATTCTCTTGACTTTTCTTCGTCAGAACTATTATGTTCAATCACGGACATAGCTAATCTGATAAACTCGGTTTTGCTTTTTTGCATGTGTTTTTGTTTTACGGTGTTTTTTTTAAGTCGTATTTTTTTGGTTTTTCTATTTCGTATTTTTTTGCGATATTATTTAGTAGGGTCGTTAGCCGACGAAATCCGTTATTATAATCCTTAGCAGAAATGTTAAACTCATTCATTACATCCATTGGCTTCATCCCCAATACGCGAAGACCTAGATAAATGTTTTCCAAAATCGGTTCTTTCGCAACTTCGGTTTCAATTTCTGTTAAAATATTTTTAAAATCAACCTCTTGATCCAAAAATACTTCGGCTTGAGGCACAATTAAATCTGAGTAGCTGGAAATTGAATCTTCTTCCTCATGATAATCAACCGTTACTTCACTAGCAACACCGGTTCTGTTCTCGGAAGAGCGAAGGTCATTAATTACAAGGGATTTTATTAAATTATATTTTAAGTACTTTTCTAATGTGCCTCGTGAAGGTTCGAATTTTTCAGGATTTTCTAAATATTTCTTTATTGCTTCAAAAACATAGTCTTGCGCCTCTTTACCGGCGTTAAAGACTTGGGTTTCTGGGCCTCGGAACCAACCGCGGCCCTTCACCAATTGTAATGTAAACGCCGTTAGGCGTAATATCATTTTATCATCTATAGGGCTTTCTTCAGGTACCTGTTTATCCATTTTAAGCTATTTACATACCTATATATGGTAGCAAGTTAGTGTTTTTTGCAGGTGGTTAAAAAAAATATTTTCACCGCTTTTTTTACCCCTTAACTGCAAAACGTAAGTGCAAACAACCATTTATAGGTATAAAACAAATAAAAAATGAAAAAAGAAGAAACAGCGCAAGGCGCAAATGAAGTAATTGACTTAGCAGCTCACACAAAGTCAGACAAAAAGCCTCCAGTGGGGAAAAAATACGAGGTTATCGTTGACGGTGAAAAATACGTTTT
>JANYKN010000191.1 GCA_025361565.1 Bacteroidota bacterium
AAAAAGCTTAGATTACAAAGACGATGAAATTGCCCTTGCCCGATTTGCTAAAGCATTAGGACATCCGGCACGCATTGTTATTATGAAACACTTGGCTTCTATGACCGATTGCTGTTTTACCGATATACTTAATGAATTACCCATTGCTCAATCAACTGTATCGCAACATTTAAAAGAGTTGAAAGATTCTGGACTTATCCAGGGCAATATCGAACCGCCAAAAGTAAAATACTGCGTAAACAAAAAAAACTGGAAAACAGCACAGGGCTTGTTTTACGAGTTCTTAGACACTCCAAAGCCCGAAGTAAAGAAATCAGAATGTTGTTAAAACATTAAATTCAAAAGTAGTATGACAATAAAAGTATTAGGAACTGGCTGTTCCAATTGTAAAAACCTCGAAAAGGCTACACAAGTTGCCATTTCTGAAATGGGTATCACTGCCGAAATAATTAAAGAGGAAGATATTCAAAAAATAATGGCCTACGGAATTATGCGTACACCTGCATTGGTAATTGATGAAAAAATTGCATTATACGGGCGTGTTCCATCTGTAAAGGAATTGAAAGAAATCATTACAAAATATCAATAATCGAACTAACCTTAAAAACATTTTAATCATGAAGAAATCAGCAATACTACTTTTTATTGTGGCTTTAATCGCGCTTAATTCTAATATCTCAGCACAAGCTAAAAGTGCTGCAAAACCAGTGTTGGAAGTTTATTATTTCCATGCTACAAACCGTTGCTCTACCTGTATTTCTATCGAAGCCAATACAAAGACAACACTTGAAACAAGCTTTGCCAAAGAACTGAAAGAAGGCAAAATAAAGTTTACGGTTTTAAATTCCGATGAAGACAAGAACAAAGTTATTTGTGAAAAATACGAAGCGTTCGGGGCTACGTTAATACTGGTAAAATACTTAAATGGCAAGGAAACAAGCGTAAACATGACAAACTTTGCTTTCTCCAATTCACGAAACCAAGCAAATAAATTCATGGTTGGCTTGTATGAAAAAATAAATAGCCTTTTAAAGTAAAGCATAATCAAATTTGTATGACAGAGCAAATAAATTATCAGGAATTATACAACAGCTATACACCCAAACTATTGAGGTATCTGAACAGTACATTAAGTATCGAAGATTCCGAAGACCTTTTACACGATATATTTTTAAAAGTTTACAATTCTCTTCAATCATTCAGGGGTGAAGCCAATATAAATACATGGGTGTATAGAATAGCCACAAATACAGTCATTGACAAACTCAAAAGCAATGCCTATAAATTTAGTAAATCACAAAATGAATTAAACCCAACGACAGTACATTACAACAATAGCCATTTTGCAACCACATTTGATAGGCAGTTAGAAAAAGCTGAAATGTACGATTGTATCAGGCAGTTTATTAATGAATTGACCGAGAAGAATAGAACAGTTTTTGTACTAAGTCAGTACGAAGGTCTTACAAACAAAGAAATTGCCGAGGTTTTGGATATAAGTATTGACTCTGTTAAAATTCGGTTGCACAGGGCTAAAGAAACGTTAAAAACTTCATTAACTTTTAACTGCCATGTGTATTTCGATGAATGCAGCGAAATAGCATGCGAACCATTAAGCGCAAGAAAAAACTAAAATAATTACTTTTTCATGTATCTACATTTAAAGTGCATCGTCTAATAAGTTTTATTATTCATGTTTAACTAAAAGGAAAAAGATAATGAAAAATTGTTGTTCAGATTTTACGCCTTATCCTACTGATGAGAAATATTTTGAAGTAGTTAAGATTGAGAAAGTAAAAAATGTTTGCTCTTCTTGCGAAGATTTTGCAAAAGGGCAAATTGATAAAAAAACACCTATTGCAGTGCTATGTTGCGAAGGTGCTTGCTTACGTGGCGAAGTAGCTCGGCAGGCAGCAAACCTTGTTTGTTTCAAACTTTTACCCGAAAACACTGCTCGCATTTGTTTAGGTGGTGCATTTACGAAAAATACAGGACAGCGCAATTTGGTGCGTAATGCCTCAAAGGTTGTAGCATTGGAGGGCTGCTTTATTGATTGTAGCTCACGTATGATGAAAGGGGTATTAGAAGGCCTAGAACTTGACGTAATTAGAGTTGATACATTATACGACTTCGACAGAAATTTATTCGCAATAAACGACTTGCCCGAAGAAAAAATTAAAGAATTAGCAAAGGTTGCAGCTAATAAGATACTTGAAAAACTGCATTAATTTTATGAACTTTTTACAGAACCTGCTCGAAAGCACTGGTACTCCGTTTCTTTCGGCTCTAATCTTAGGGCTTACGACAGCCATTAGCCCATGTCCTTTGGCTACAAATATTACTGCTATTGGCTTTATTAGCATGGATATTGAAAACAAACGAAAGATATTTATAAATGGTCTGTTGTACACATTGGGCAGGGCTGTAAGCTATACATCGCTTGGTATTCTTCTATTCTTCGGTGCAAGCAAATTCCATGTTGCAAGGTTCTTCCAAATTTATGGCGAAAGGTTTTTAGGTCCTCTTTTAATAGTCATTGGTATTTTAATGCTCGATATTGTAAAAATCAAATTCCCTGCATTTAGTAAGCTATCCGACAAGTTTTCATACAGTGCGAAGAAGGGCAATAGTTGGAGTGCATTTTTACTTGGTATTATCTTTTCTCTTGCTTTTTGCCCATATAGTGGTGTATTGTATTTCGGTATTCTAATACCCATGTCTATTGCTAGCCCTTCGGGTTTATACCTGCCTTTTATATTCGCTGTCGCTACCGGCTTACCAGTTATTGTTATTGCTTGGTTATTGGCTTATAGCGTTTCAAGTGTCGGAGGCTTATATAATAAACTAAAAACATTCGAGAAATGGTTCAGTTTTATAATTTCTGCTCTTTTCATTATTATAGGGTTATATTACTGCTATATCATTTATATCAAACCATAAAACTTTTTTCAAAATTAAAATTATCTCATTTTTAAATTTCAATATTATGAAAACTACAAAATCATCTTTCAATCACTCATCTACTGGCGAAATGTTTGTAATGGCATGTTCTGGAGCATCCGACATTGGTTGCTTAACTGACCAAGTTGCTCGTAGATTACGTGATAATGGTGTTCGTTCAATGAAATGCCTTGCAATGGTAGCTTCAGATAACCTGCCACTAATTGAATCTCTTAAAACCACTAAAAATGTCCTTATAATAGATGGTTGCGATGTCGATTGTGGTAAAAAAATTATGGCTAAAGCAGGTATAGCTGACTATAAATATTTAAGAATTACAGATCTTGGTTACATAAAAGGACAAACTCCAGTAACTGACGAGGCAATTAAAACTGTTTACGAAAAGGCTAAATCTGTTCAATAAAACTCTGAAAACCATAAGTTTATTTAATGCGCTATTATGTAAAAATGTTCATTACACCCAAAAAACATGAAAAAAATAATCTGTATAAGTTTAGTACTATTAAATATACAATTATCAAGGTCATTTGCTCAAGATACTATAAAAACAAATATAGGCTTTGTTAATAGGTATATTTGGAGAGGTCAAGTAGTTGATCGCAAGCCAAACCTACAACCAAGTATTGAAATTCAAAAAAATATTTTCACTGTTGGTGCATGGGGTTCATACAACTTTGGTTGTTTTTCACAAACAAATCTGTATTCAAAAATAAATGCAAAATACTTTTCTGTACTTATAAAAGATCATTTTGCTTTTACTGATACATCGGATATTAATTACTTTAATTATGGTAAAACTTCTACCAATCACGCATTTGAAATTGCTATAACATACCCA
>JANYKN010000020.1 GCA_025361565.1 Bacteroidota bacterium
CGAAATATTACAGATTTTGGGCATATCCCTATTGGACAAAACCCCTGTAACAGAGCTGTTTGCAAATACGAATTACAATAATGTCAAAGAACCTGATTGTAACCAACTGTCTTTCAGCTGGTTTTAAGTGGACACTAGTGATTTAAAGTATTTAGTTAAGTGAATTTATTTCATGGATTAATATCGAACAAGGTCAACATTATATTTGATTAAAACAAATATGGGTTTAGTTATTTTCAAATATCCATAGCTTATGGCAGATATAGAAAAAGTTTGGAGTTTTGACAGTTTGAAATTTGAATTATGTTAATTGAATTTTGAATTTTGTTATTTGAACATTGTTATTTGAACATTGATGCTTCGAGACACCATAATGGTGTTACGAGATGCCTCACATGGTGTTAGAACTGAAATAATGGCATTGCGAGATGCTTCGTAAGGTGTTCGAGCACACATAATGGCACTGCGAGATGCCTCTTAAAATGTTCGAGATGGTATAATGGTATGCAGAGATGTCTCTTAAGCTGTTCGAGATGGTTAATTGGTATGCAGAGATACCACTTAAGCTGTTCGAGATGGTTAATTGGTATGCAGAGATACTAATTAAGGTATTCCAAATGATTTAAATGTATTTGGAGAGGCCATTTAAGGCTTTTGAGCAGATAAATTCAGACGTAACAAAAGCTTATATTGCTTTATAAATAAATAGGACGTAATTTCAACAAAGTTGTTTTTAATAGGAAAGAATAAAAGCCCCATCCTTTAAAGAATGAAGCTTTTCAACCTACGCCATTAAATCCAACAATTTAGTTATAATTTAACATGTACTATTTCGTCTTGTTTTAATGTTTTCTCGATTATTATTTTCCCATTTGTTGTTATCTTAAGATTGATTTTAGATCCAATTCTTATCACATCAATATCAGTACTGTAATCAAATAATTTAACATTTTTAAGTGACATTTGATTCCAGTCTTTTGGAAGCTGCGGGGTCAAGTCAAATGATTTAAATCCTGTTGGTCGAATGCCGAAAAGACCTTCGGTAAAAATCCTGCAATACAAACCACTTTCAGCTGACAGATGTCGTTGGCCACCTTCAGGATAAGCTTCAACCGGATAAGGAACATGTTCTCCCAATAATCTACGATTTGAATAATATTTTAAAAACTTAATAGCTCGTTCGGTTTCTCCTGCAGCCAATACTCCACGTAATGCATATAAAGTAGAGCGATCCCAAAAAGTTTTGTCGCCCGCTTGAGTTGCTAAACCATCATCGGTCCATAGCCTGGGCGAAAACAATGCATCAATTGTTCCTTGTTTTCTGTCGTAAATACCCATAGTTAGCGGAATGCAAATCCATGATCTTAAAACATCGTTTCCGTCGTAGTATCGATAGGTTTCGAATCCTTCAACAGTGCGGCCAAAGAACTTTTCAATAGAATTCTTTAAATTTTCTGCCCTTTTAGTATAATCTGCAAGCATAGGTTTAGGCTTTCCAAGTTCTTTTCCCAGCATTACAGCAGATAGCAAAGCATCATAATAAAGCGATGAGGTACAAAGATTTGCATCCCCAGAAGGAAAACGGCCTTCGAGTTCGTCAGACTCTGAGTTAACGACTCCATTCTGATTGGTCTTCCTTTTTAAATATTCGAGACACCATTCTATCAGAGGCCAAAGTTTGGTGGCAGTTTCTTTATTGCCAATTGATAGCGCAAATCTTGCAGCACCATAGGCTATCATTGCCTGATCGCCTCTATCACCGGCACCGTTCCAAATATCGGTTCCTTCGGCAACAATAGAACTTGGTATTGGCTTGTATTCTGGGTTTATAAATCGGGAAAAATGCATATAAGCGTTCAACGATGCTTGGTTACCAATATCATATCCTAAAAATGGAAAGAATGGTCCAACATATTCTGCCTGATCATTTGCCCAAATGGCAGCGTAATAGGCTTCGCCTCCAGGTCCGTGCATCAATCCTCCTTTGGTTTCGAAAATACTTTCGGAAGCACGGATTTTGGAAAAAGCAAATAACGCATTAATTACACTATCAGGAGTTTGCAAGATTAAATTGCTGTTCCATAATTCAATTAAATCTGCACGCTTTTTTTCTTCTAAAGTTAAATCTACCAATTTTTTATCCTCATCCTTTTTATGCCCATAAACATAGGCTCCGAATTCGAATTTATCTCCCGGTTGAATATTGATTACGCCTTTGGCTGTTAAAATAGTTTCAAGGAAATATGAGCCATCCACACCTTTATCGCTATTTGTAGTCAACACCGAATTTAATTCAGGGATTTCAATCCAAACTACATTTTTAGAATTGTTTTTTATACTATATTTTTCACAATAAGCAGGCAAATCTGTTGATGGGAATAAGGTTCGGGTAAGTTCAACATCATTCTCCAGTAAGCTTTTAACAGTCATTATTCCGTTCAATGTTATTTCTTCAACTTTTTCATTTTTATTCAAGCGGCCATTTATGTATAGATAACTCAGAATATTCCAATCAAATATTCGAATAAGACTTGCATGTGTGTTATTTGGTATAGTCCTTAACATGGGCCAAACAATTGTTCTTCGCAATGAAAAAGATTGATCAGCATTTACCCCATATCGTAGAATGACAGAAATTTTTCGTCCGCTCATTTCAATATGATCATTGTGCGGCAATTTATTATCGATATTCCAGACAATTGAACGATCGCTTTTCAATGTCCATCTGTTCAAGTTATTGGTTGTTTGAGCATTTATTAAATAAGAGAGAATGATAATGAGGAAAGTTAATATTAATTTTGATTTCATGGTCATGTAGGTTTAGAAGTATAATTAGATAAGACAAAGGCATTTAATTTGAACTTGTATTGCTTGTTTGTAGCAAATTCAATTCAGATAATCTATGACAATTTCAGCCAAAATTATGATTATTTCTTAAATGTTCAAATTAATCAAAGAGCTAAGTCTGTTTGTTTAATTCTTGTTGGTTATATTTAAAGACTCAATAAAGTTTGAAGTTTAGAATCAGGGATAACAAGTATCAAGTTTCTGATTTAATCATGGATTTTTCTTTTTAAATGAGCGCTAATGAATTTAATTTAAAAAGCCCCATTCTTTTCAGAATGAAGCTTTTCAAACTCATGAAAACTCAAAATGATAATTTACCTAAAACCCAACGTTTTTTTATCATTCTTTGGTCCATCTTCAATTTTAATTTCTTCCAAATCCTTAATGGTTATCTGTCCCATCATGGTTTCGGTGCGTTCTTCGGCAGGCAATGAAGCCATTCTTAGATTCTGTTTTTTTACAGCCTGTTCCACAACTTTTCTTATAGATCGTGCATTTCCAAAATATTTATCACGTTTATTATAAAGTTCGTTCAAATATCCGTTCAAATATTTTTCTGACTGTTCGTCAGGACTGAGTCCTTCATTAGCAAACATCGATAATGCAATTTTGAAAAGAATATCGGGTGTATAATCGTAAAACTGCCAAACTCTGTCAAATCTAGACTTTAAGCCTGGGTTTGCATGTAAAAACACATTCATATTATCGGGATAACCGGCTGCGATAACACCAAATTTACCTCGATTGTCTTCCATTGTTTTTAAAATAACTTCAACAGCTTCTTTTCCAAAATCGTTTTGTCCACCATCTGAAAGGGCATAAGCTTCATCAATAAATAAAACCCCACCAGTGGCTTCGTCTAATTTCTCTTTGGTTTTTAATGCTGTTTGGCCTACATAGCCTGCAATAAGTCCTTCACGTCCGGTTTCAACTACATGCCCACGTTCCAATAAACCAAGCGACTTGTATATTTTACCTATAATCCTGGCAAGTGTAGTTTTGCCTGTACCCGGATTTCCTGTAAATACGGTATGAAACGAGAATTTATTAAGGACATCTTTTCCTGTTTCGCGATAATACCTGACTAGTTTTATTAAATCATTTACCTCATTTTTAATGTGATCCATTCCTACCAGCTTATTAAGCTCGGCAGTAGAAAGTTTTAATAATTCTTCATCAATTGGAATCCGGATTTCTTTTTTAAGTCCGGCAGCATTTATATTTTTAACATCGGCCAACGTAATTGTCGATAATGCATCATTTGACAATTCTTTAACATGTTCATCTTTAATTAAGCGCAATCCAAGGTTCATTTTGCCTTCATCAATTAATGCAAAGGCAAATCTGGCGTTGCCAAATGAGCCGTCCCTGTCGCGATAAGCATCAATTAGCATTTTGTTAATATACTCCTTGGCAGTGGGCTCAAGTATAATTGAACGTTTTTTTGCGGCAAATTCCGCAATTTTAATTAACTCGTCAGGGGTATAATCATCAAAGTGGAAATAGTATTTAAACCTCGATTTTAGCCCTGGATTAAAATCAGTAAATACTTGCATTTCCTTTGGATAGCCTGCTGCCATAATAGCGATATCACCTGGCCCGTCAGACATTTCTTTAATTAATATTTCAACTACTTCACGTCCAAAATCTTTGGCATCGTCTTTTGAGCGGACAAGTGCATATGCCTCGTCAATAAATAAAATGCCTCCCCTGGCTTTTTCAATATTTTCTTTCACCTTTGGGGCAGTTTGTCCTATATATTCACCTACTAAATCAGCTCTGTCAACTTCATGAACATGGCCTTTGGATAGTAGGCCCATTTTTTGGTATATTTTACCCAATAGTTTTACAACAGTAGTTTTTCCTGTTCCCGGATTACCTGTAAAAACACTATGGAGTGAAATGCGTTCTTCATCATGAAGACCTTTTTCTTTTCTGAGTTTTAAGAATTCAATGTAATCGATATGTTCCTTTATTTGGTTTTTTACATTTTCAAGACCAATTAGTTCATTTAAATTGGTCATCAATTCTTCAAGTGTTTTCTCAGTGTCCTCAGTGCTTTTTGTAATGGATTCGTTCAACAATGAATGAGTACTGGTAGTAACCAAACACTGTCCTTCAATATCTTTATCGCCAAATTCAAATGGAACAGCTGCCACCAGGGTGTCCATAAATACAAGCTCAACCGTATATTTTACATCTTTCCATGAGCCGGGTTCATCGGTTCCCCATCCTCTATGATAAGTATATATTGTTCCTTTTGTATTTTTTTCGACATAATAAAGGCTTTCAATCTGTGCTTTAAATTGTCCGGCATCATCATAAAAATTGAGATAAAACTCAAAATTCCAATCCAAATCGGTTTTATTCTTCAAATTCAACTCAACCCAAACATACTTGGTTTCAGTTTGATGGAAAGCAGATAAGTATACTTTTTTATCTTGTTGCCATGCATCAGAAGGGCCAGAATACAGTTTAATGGAATCAACTTCAAAATATGGATTGTTTTTTAACGAAACAACTCCAACATCTTCAATAAAGAACTTTTCGGAGCCAACCAGTTTACCATCAATGTATGCTTCAACAATATAATCGCCTTTTTTCCAAAATCCACCATTGTCATCTACACCCCAGCTTTTATAAATCTGAACTGTATTTTGATCTTTTTTTACCTCTGCTTTGTCTTCGAGGTTGCAAAGCTCAACCCGGTTTCCACGCTGAATTTCAAAAGCTTTAATAGCAATATTCGCACTCCAATCCTCTTCGTCAAAAAGTTTATTATAAAAATTAAATTCCCAGCGGATGTATGATACTTCTGCTTTATCAAATACTTTTCTGTATTTTTTTGTTGAATTAGCCATCCATTCCGGAGAGGAATAAATATTTAAAGACTTGAATTTATATGGATCACCATATTTGTAATCATCTTTTGACATATTTTCCTATTTAAATTCTGGTTTAGACAAATATAAATAAAATGCAGATAAAAAAGTCATATTTTGATAGAAGGAACTTAAATTTTAATGAACTGAATTGAATCTGACATGATAGTTACTTTATTTTCAGGAAGAAGATGCAATATTTTTCGGATAATTTAAGTTTTAATTATATGCTATCGCCTGATTATTTATCACATACATCTTGAGGATCTGTCTTTGACTAAATCAGAATTATTCATTCAACTTGGTAACTTACTGATTTAACTGTAAATTTGCGGGCTATTTAGAAAATAAAGGATGAGGCCAATATTAATCATAATTTTTTCAATACTTCTTTCCCAAGTAGTTTCAAATGCTCAGGAATTCAATGCCACACGTAGTTTATCATCACAGCAAGAAGAGTGTGTCAATCAAAAACTGGAATTTATTCCTCAATTTTCTATTAAACAATTGTCCTCAGAAAAAAATGAACGCTTCGATTTAAGTGGAATGGTTAATTTCCATGGAAAACTTTTAGTGATTGCCGATAAAGACTGGGATAAGTTTATTTACCAAATTAATGATAATACAGAAACATTTAGTTATTCATCATTTCAGGAATTATGCCCTGATTTTAATATAGATATTGAAGGGATTGATTATAGCAATAACCGGTTTTATTTGATTGAAGAATATACTAGTGATGTTTATGAGGTATTTATAGGCTCCTGCAAAATGCGAAAACTAGATATACCCTGGGAAAAATTTGGCATCGACCGATCAAATTGGGGAAATGCTGGTTTTGAAGGGATTGCTATTGACGGAGTTAACCAGATTTTATATCTTGCTAAAGAAAGAGAGCCCCGGAATATTTTTAGGGTTGATTTAAAAACCATGGATATTTCCGAGCCTTTTAAAGCACAACTTGCAGAGGGCGGAGGACATGATATTTCAGATATGAAATATGAAAACGGATATCTTTATATCATGGAACGTGGACTTGGACAAATTACCAGAATAAACATCGAAACCAAGGAAAAGGTATCCGTTTCATATCAGTATTTTGATTATAAAGACGGTAAGCGACTATTTCAAAATGAAAACCCTCAATTTGGTATGACCGAAGCTTTTGCATTTATAAAAAATGAAATTTGGATTGGCATTGACAACAATGGTAATCCGGTTTCGGAATATGGAAAATCTATTGGATTGAAGGAAGGTAACAAAACAGCCATTTTAATATTTAAAAGGCCAATTGGTTTTTAATATTTGAAACTTGAAATTGGAACCTCGAAATTGTTCAATTTCAAACTTCAAATGACTGATTTCTGATGACTATTTATTGACTAATTTCTAAATTCTATGATATTAAACGATTATCTACAGCACTTTGAAGTGAACCAGGAACTTATAAGACAAGTTATTTTGGAAGGCCTGTCTAAAGGTGGAGATTACTGTGATGTTTTTTTTCAAAATTCAATTTCTGATTATATCGGGCTTGAAGATAATGAGGTGAACCGTGCTTATTCAAACATTGATTTGGGTGTGGGCATCAGGGTGATAAAGGGATATCAAACAGGTTATTCATTTACAGAAATCATTAGTCCAGAAACAATGAAAAAAGCAGCAAGAACTGCTGCAAATATTGCAAATTCAAATCAGAGTATTGATGCTCAAGCTCTATCAGAGCATAAACCAGCTGAATATTATAAAATTAACACGCCTTGGGAAAAGATTGGGATTGAAGAGAAAATACCATATTTACAGCGTATTAACGAAAAAGTTTTCCAAAATGACAGCAGGGTAATCAAATCCAACATATCATTCAACAACAGCACTTCATACATTTTATTTGCCAATTCCGAAGGCAGGATAACTTACGATTATCAGCCGATGGGACAAATTTCGGTTTCCTGTATTGCCGAGCAAAACGGACAAAGGGAACAAAATGGTTTTAACCTCTCCGGAAGGCGTGGAATTGAATTTTTCACCGATGAAAATGTAAACCGTCTGGCCGAAGAAGCAGTAAAAAGAACTGTTTCATTGTTTGAAGCAGTTAAGCCCGAGGCTGGTGAAATGGAAGTAGTGCTTTCTGCCGGAAGCTCCGGTATTTTACTCCATGAAGCGATTGGGCATGGAATGGAAGCTGATTTCAACCGTAAAAACATTTCTATTTTTTCTGATAAGATAGGAAAACCAGTTGCAGAAAGCTTTGTTACAATTGTTGATGATGGCACAAATCCTCATGTAAGAGGTTCAATCAATATTGATGATGAGGGTAACGATACTGAAAAGACCTTTTTGATTGAAAATGGAATTATGAAAAGCTATTTGCATGACAGGTTAAGTGCTAAATTCTATGGGGTTAAACCAACAGGGAGTGGACGGCGCGAATCATTCAAGCATATGCCTCTTCCAAGAATGCGAAATACCTATATGCTACCCGGACCACATAAAAGGGAGGATATTATTGCAAGTGTAAAAAAAGGTATAATTGCTGAATCGTTTACCAATGGACAGGTAATGATTGGTGGTGGCGATTTTACTTTCTATGTGAAATTTGGATATCTGATTGAAAATGGAAAAATTCAGAAACCAATAAAAGATATCAATATAATAGGTAATGGCCCCGAAGTATTAAAAAATATAGTAATGGTTGCCGATGATTTTAAAATGACAGAAGGTGGCTGGACATGTGGAAAAGATGGTCAGGGAGTTCCTGTTTCAATGGGATTGCCTACTGTTAAAGTATCTAAAATTACTGTGGGCGGTTATTAAAAGGATTTTTATGAGATTTTGTTACGAATTAATTGTATCAAAACCAAATTATCAAAATTCCAATTTCAATAAAAGAAGCAGTTCATATTGTTTTAAACATTCAACAGATTTAAAAAATGAATAATTCCGAAAAAGAATCTATAGCAGCATTTGTAATTGAATTGGCAAAAAAAAATGGCGCCGACGAAGTAGCCGTTAACCTTGGCGAAGAAAGTGAAGTTGGAATTCAGTTTCGCGATGGAGAAATTGAACAATTACAGGAATCGCAACAAAGCTCACTTTCGGTTAGCATATACTATCAGCATAAATATTCCAGCCACTCTACTAATAATTTAAGCAGAACAGCTTTAAAGGAATTTATTGAAAAAGCAGTTCGAGCCACGCGATTTTTAACAGCTGATAAATTCAGGGAATTACCAAATCCTAAATATTATCCTTCAAGTCTTGATTTGGATTTGAATCTGTTTGATCCAACTTTTGATCAAGTAAAAACTGAAGATCGGATCAAATTAGTAAAGGAAATCTATGAAACTTCAAAAAGTGAAAGTGATAAAATAATCTCTGTAGCTGCTGGTTATGGCGATACGATTTTTTCAAGCTTAAAAGTTCACAGCAATGGGTTTCTTGGTCATAATCAAGGCACTTTATTTTCGGCTAGTGCAGAAGTGACTGTAAAAGATAATGATTCCAGACCAGAAGACTGGTATTCGGCACAATCGAGATTTAAACATAAAATCCCGGGTGCAGAAATAATTGGGAAAAAAGCAGCTCAGGGAGCATTAAAGAAAATTGGTCAGACAAAAATTAAATCAGGCACATACAATATGCTAGTTGAAAATCGTGCTGCCATGCGTTTAATCAGTATGCTTATTTCGCCTATGTCTGCTTCTGCCATTCAACAAAAAAGCTCTTATATGGATGGATTGATTGGAAAAGCAATCACCTCAGAAATCCTTACTATAACCGACAATCCGTTTATTCCCGGGGCATTGGGTTCGAAAATATTTGATGGTGAAGGTATTGCAACCAAACAGCGCAGCATTATTGACAAAGGTATTCTTCAGCAATATTTTATCGATAATTATTATGGTAAAAAACTTGGGATGGAAGCCAATGGTGGAAGTAGTTCTAATTTATTATTTTCAATTGGTAATCAGTCAATTAACGAAATAGTGACTGAAATAAATCAAGGTATTCTAATCACTGGTTTTAATGGTGGTAACTCTAATTCTACAACTGGTGATTTTTCATTTGGAATTTCCGGATTTTTATTCGAAAATGGGCAAATTATAAAACCAATTAATGAAATGAATATTTCTGGAAATGCTAAATCCTTTTGGACTAATTTAATCCGTTTGGGAAATGATCCTTATGCATATTCTAAATGGCAAGTGCCTTCACTGTTATTTAAAGATATTGCTTTTAGTGGTTCATAATGCACCTTTTATTCTACAGTTTCATATATTTCAATTTTATTTGTTAAGTATTAAAACTATTCTTAACCATAAGAGGCAATCGATGCGATAAAACATTTTCGTATAATTTAAAAATTGGATTAAATTTGCGGTTTACATCATAATTAGTCAAATGATTAAGCGTTTACACCTATTTGTTTTTAAATCGTATATTGGACCTTTGGTCCTGACCTTTTTTATAGCTGAATTTGTCTTAATCATGCATTTTTTATGGCTGTATATTGGTGATTTGGTTGGAAAAGGTCTTGAATTTTCAGTCATCGCAGAGCTTTTGTTGTATTCATCTGCCGGAATTGTAAAAATGGCATTGCCACTTGCAATTTTATTATCCTCAATCATGACGTTTGGTAGTTTTGGTGAGAATTTTGAGCTCAGTGCCATGAAATCGGCAGGAATTTCGTTGCAAAAAATAATGTTGCCATTAACTATATTTTCAATTATTCTCAGCATTGGATTATTTTTCTTTTCTAATTATGTAATTCCTTATACCAATTTAAAATTTGGATCTCTTTTATACGATGTGGGTAATCAAAAACCTGAAATGAATATAAAACCAGGTGTATTCAATCGTGATATTGAAGGTTTTAGCATTAAAATAAAAAGTAAAAGCCAGAATTCAAACATGATGTATGATTTTATGGTATATGATCATCGAGATAAAAAAGGAAACACCAAAGTGACACTCGCTGATTCCGGTACATTGGAAATATCTGATAACCAAAAATATATGTTAATTACTTTATATGGAGGAAAAGCATATGAGGAAATGCCTGAGAAAAATCCAGCTCAAAGGATTTATCCAGAACATCACGATTATTTCGATAAAGAAAAAATTATATTCGAAGTGCCGGGTAAGGATTTAGAGCGGACAAATCCTGATTTATTTAAGCACCATTATCAAATGAAAACCCTTGTTGAATTGCAAGTAGCTGCAGATTCGCTTTCAGATGCTTTGTCAAGGAGAAAATTCCAATTTGATAGAACTTTAACCAAGACCAGGTTTTTCAAATTTGAAAGAAAATCAGCAAACTTAAAAGACCTGAATTGGAATCATAAGGATTCAATACGAAGGCAGGTAAGGCCAGAAAAATTAAAAACTGTTGAGGACTTCGATAAAATTTATTATTCTATGAATGCTCAAGAGAAAGAGACAGTTTTAAAAGCTGCTCTTGAAAACGCAGAATCAGTGAAAAAATTTATTGAATCGAATAAGGAAGACATTTATGAACGTAGGAAAAACATTCATAAACATGATATTGCATGGCACGAAAAATTCACACTTTCTTTTGCATGCTTGATTTTTTTCTTTATTGGTGCACCATTGGGTGCAATTATTAGAAAAGGAGGTTTTGGCCTACCTTTCATCGTATCCATTATTTTCTTTATTATATATTATGTAATTTCTGTAATGGGAAGAAAATTTGTAGAAGAAGGTGTCATGCTTCCTTGGGTGGGTATGTGGCTTTCATCATTTTTTACTTTGCCATTGGGTGTATTGTTCACTTTAAAAGCAACATCCGATTCTGTTTTATTCGATCCTAGTTCGTATATTGAGATTATAAAAAGACCATTTAAAGTTCTCGAGATTCAATTAAAAGACCCTACCGTAGTTTTTCATAAAAATGTTGAAATACCTGAAAATTCAATCATTCTTAAAAAAATGGCAGAACTTGAAACGATTGCTTTTAAATTAACTTTTGATTTAGATTCTTTACTTAAAAATATAAAATACGCATATTTAAGGCATTTTACTAAGGATAGATCCGAACTGATGGCTTATATAGACCGTTATAATACCTTATTTAATATTTTATCTATCAAGTTCAGGGATAAGAAATTTCTTCAAGCTAATCTAGAAAAATTTCCTAAAATTGATAAAGAAAAATATGAAATAACCGATTTGAAATTAAGAGCTAATTACTTTTTTTTAACGATCGGAATATTCCCACTTGGTTTGCTGGTAATGCTTAATTCATATTTTAAAGCCAAGGTATTGGGGCAGAAAATTAGAATTGCTTCTGAGCAATTTAAAGCGTTTGAAAATATGCTCTGACTTATTCTTTAGTAAAGCTGGAAAATAGCTTTTAAGATAGTTAATCAGTAATTGAAAAACTGCTATTTTGCTTTTTCTACAAATCAAATCAGTTAAATTTGAATGCATATTTTAGTAATAAGTTCCAAATTTCCTTTCCCTTTAAAAGATGGAGGAGCAATTGCTACTTATGCTTTGGTATCAGGACTTGTAAAACATAAAAATCAAGTTTTTATTTTGAGTTTTAATACTAAAAAACATTTCATTAAACTGAATGAAATACCAGAGATACTTTTCAATAGAATTGACTATTCGGTTGTTTTTGCCAATACAAGTCCAGGCATTCTTAGTGCTGCAATTAACCTATTTTTTTCAAAATTACCTTATATTCTCGCGCGATTTCGAAGTCGAAAATTTGAACAGGAATTAATCCGGATTTTAAATACTCAAAATTTTGATATTGTGCATATTGAAGGTCTATATATGCTCCAATACATTCCGATAATAAAGGCAAACTGTAAGGCTAAGATTGCGTACAGACCGCACAATGTGGAATTTCAAATTTGGAATAAATTAGCACAGGTAGATCCAGGAGTCTTCAAAAAGTTATATTTTAAAATATTGTCAGATAGAATTTTAAAATACGAATTATCTTTATTGAATTCCTATGATTTAATCCTTCCTATTTCAAATGAAGATGCAGTTTTTTTTAATCATTCAGGAAATAATAGGCCATTACTTGTGGTTCCAACTGGATTTGAAATTCAAAAAATGGCACCTCCAACTCATGAATTAACCAATCCTTCCCTTTTCTTTATTGGTAGTTTGGAATGGCGGCCAAATCAGGAAGGAGTTATTTGGTTTCTGGAACATTGTTGGAATATTTTACATAGTAAATTTCCAGCCTTAAAATGGTATATTGCTGGCAGGAATGCTCCTGTTAATTTTAAAAGAAAGTTTGACAAACCAGGAATTGTATGGAAAGGTGAAGTTGAAAATGCATCTGAATTTATTAAAGATAAATCAATAATGATTGTACCTTTGCTTTCCGGTAGTGGTATGAGAATAAAGATTATAGAAGCTTTTGTCCATTCCAAACCTGTGGTTTCTACCAATTTAGGGGCAAGTGGCACACAGGCTAAGAATAATGATAATATTTTGTTGGCCGATTCTGATGAAATATTTATTGAACAAATTATCAGGTTGCTTGAAAATAACCAATTATATCAGAAATTAGCTATAAATGGATATAAGCATGCAAAAAATACATTTGATAATACTATTATATCTAAGACATTAACAGCGTTTTACAAACAGCAAGTTACTTTTAAAAATCACGAATGACTAGGATAATCCCTGAAATTTTATTTTGGATATCAGTTTTAGCAATAGCCCACACCTATTTGTTTTATCCTTTCCTAATGATTTTTATCTCAAAAAGAAAATCCAACAATAAAATAATATTTGAAGGCAGTGAAAGTTTACCTGAAATAACAGTTATTATGGCTGTTCGAAATGCAGAAAAAGTGATAGTAAATAAAATAAAAAGTGTCTTTGAAAGTGGCTATAATGTTGATAAAATAAACTTTTTTATTGGTTCTGATGCTTCTACCGATAAAACAGACAAATTGATATTAGACCAGGTTGCACTTTATCCTGGAATTCATTTTAAACGATATGAAAACAGGCTTGGCAAAGTTCGGATAATTAATGATTTAGAATTATTGTCCAATTCAGAAATATTGATTTTCACCGATGTTCATGCTTTTTTAGATAAAGATGCTTTGAGTAATTTGGTGAAGCATTTTTTTAATCCTGAAATAAAAGTAGTTGGAGGTTGCCTGAAAAACCTTAAAACAGGTAAGGATGGGATTATATATCAGGAAAATAGTTTTTTGCGACAAGAGTTCAAACTTAAATATGCCGAAGGTAAACTGTGGGGAACAATGATTGGCGCTTATGGAGCATTTTTTGCAATTCGTAAAAGTGCATTTTCGCAAGTACCTGAGAATTATATAGTCGATGATTTTTATATTACCCTTAAAGCAATTCAAAATGGAGGCAAGGCCATTTGTGAACCCAAAGCAGTTGCTTTTGAAAATGTTTCAGCAAGCTTGCATTCGGAATTTGCAAGAAAAACCCGCATTTCTATGGGTAATTTTCAGAATTTGAGTGTTTTATATTCTATCTTATTTTCTAAAAGGCTTGGGCTTGCTTTTAGTTTTTTTTCGCATAAAGTACTTCGGTGGTTTGGCCCAATATTCTTAATTATTATAATAATCAGTTCTGTTTTCATTTGGCAAAAAAATATATTGTACACTATCTTTTTTATAATCATACTGTTAAGTATTATTGTGCCTATTATTGATTATTTTTCTCGTAAAATTCAAATTCATATTATAATTTTGCGGTTTATAACGCATTTCTACTACATGAATCTGGCCTTGTTAATTGGCCTGTTCAAATTTATGAAAGGAGTAAAAACCAATGTCTGGGAACCTACAAATAGGGAATAACCACGAAAAGATCCATTTAAATTCAATCGAAGAAGCTGTTGAAGATTTTAGAAATGGAAAAATTATTATTGTAGTTGATGATGAGGATAGAGAAAATGAAGGAGACTTTATAACTTCCGCCGAATTAATTACTGCCGAGAAAGTTAACTTTATGGCAACTTGTGGAAGAGGGCTAATTTGTGCTTCAATTCCTGAAGAAAGATGTGCCAAATTAGATCTGGAGCTTATGGTTGGTAGAAATACATCCCTCCATGAAACTCCGTTTACCGTTTCGGTTGATCTAACTGGGGATGGCTGTACTACTGGAATTTCTGCTTCTGATAGGGCCAAAACAATACGTGCGCTGGTTGATGAGAATACTCAGCCTTCAGATTTAGCCCGACCGGGACATATATTTCCATTGAAAGCCAAAAACAGAGGCGTGTTGCGAAGAGCAGGACATACAGAGGCTGCTATTGACTTGTCCTATCTGGCTGGTCTTAAACCAGGCGGCGCCTTGGTCGAAATTATGAATGAAGATGGTACAATGGCTCGATTACCTGATTTAATGATATTAGCCGAAAAATACCAGCTAAAAATTATTTCAATAGCTGATTTGATTGCTTACCGGCTTAAATCAAACAGACTTGTCGAAAAGGGAGTTAAGGTTCAATTGCCTACTCATTTTGGGACATTTGAATTGATTCCATTCCGGCAATTATCAAATAATCTTGAGCATATTGCTATTATTAAAGGAGAATTTCAGCCGGATGAACCGGTTCTTGTTCGTGTACATTCATCTTGTGTTACCGGTGATATTTTTGGTTCTAAACGATGTGATTGTGGCCAACAACTTGAAAAGGCACTTCAGAATATCGAAAAGGAAGGAAAAGGGGCTTTAATTTATATGAACCAGGAGGGAAGAGGAATTGGTCTTTTTAATAAAATGAAGGCTTATAAACTTCAGGAACAAGGTTTTGACACTGTTGAAGCAAATATTGAACTCGGTTTTGAAGGCGATGAACGTGATTATGGAGTTGGAGCCCAGATAATAAGGGAATTAGGTATTCGAAAGATGAGATTGATGACCAATAACCCAATTAAAAGAATTGGTCTTGAGGGACACGGACTCGAAATTGTTGAAACTATTCCTTTAGAGATAGAGCCCAATGAACATAACTCATTTTACATGAGAACCAAAAAGGAAAAAATGGGACACGATT
The DNA here is from genome assembly GCA_025361565.1 of Bacteroidota bacterium. Lineage (GTDB taxonomy): Bacteria > Bacteroidota > Bacteroidia > Bacteroidales > NBLH01 > NBLH01. The sequence goes on from JANYKN010000020.1 coordinate 15,769, forward strand.
TGGATTTTTTTCAATATAATATGGAAGAATAAATGTATTTATTTACCTGACAAATTCAGCCCCAAAGTTTTAAATGGGGCTTTTTTGTTGGATATGATTATTCAATTTTAAATAAATACGCAGGTTCGTCTTCATTTGCCCCAATTTGGTGTACGAATCTTATTTTATCAGGATATTTTTGTTGGATATAGCCTAAATATCTCTGTATTGTATTTATAATATATTCGGTTTTTTGTGCTTCAACTTTTCTAAGGCTTGCCATAATAACATACTCTACATGATGCTCATGCAAATTGTTGAGCAAAGTATCGGGATCTGTACTTTCAACTTTGAAAATGCCAAAAAATCTACGACCGGTATAAATGAATGAAATACTTGGTTTGCGGCTTGCAATTATTTTATCCTGAGGAATATTTTCGGCAGCCCATTTACTCATATTTATAAAATTTACCCAATCTGGTGTCATCCCGGCAGTTATATTTCCACGTAAATGTGCTTTGAATATTTTCTGATGCTCTTTTATTTTGCTAACACTAGTATTCATCGTACTGAAAAACAAAACAATCACGATTATTGGAAAAATAAATTGTAAAAGCGAAAGTTTTTTAGTTTTTAATGAGCTATAACTCCCTGTTAATAGGAACATGGTCATAAATGGGAATATTGATATTATCAATCTGTTCGATTCCCATAAAGTTTGAAGAATTATAAAAGTAATCCCCATCATCATAAAGAGATAAATACCAGTGAATAACAAATACTTATTCTTTTTTAAATTCCCGATAATACCTACTATAAATATGGCATATACAAAAAGGGTAACGAGTGGCAATATCGGTGGTGCTCCAACGGAATTGTTTATCTCAATAATTTCGGGACGTAATCCAAAAATTTCAAATAATTGTCTTGATAGATAGATGTTTGAATTATCTATCAAACGTTGAATAAAACCTAAAAAAGTTTCAGTTCCCTGAGTGGCATCATACGGATGTTTTTGAAGCAGGCTTATTGCTTGATCACTGAATTGAGCTTTCGAATCATGCCAAAGTAAATATTTTATTGTTTGCCATATTCCAAATGAAACGCCAAATCCTGCTATTGAATAGCCAATGGATTTCCATCTTTTTTCAATGGCAAAGAAGACAATTACAACAAAAAGAACTGTAAAGCCCAGGCTTTTAATCAAACCCAAGCCTAATATGATAATACCCAATAAAAAATAATTGAGTATTTCTTTTTTAATATCATTTAAAGGCTTAATTTCAATAAAATGCTTGAAAAAATATATAAAGAAGAGCATTTGCGCCATTAAAAAGAAGGCTTCGGAATAGGTTTGGCTACCGTAAAAAAGCAAAAATGAATTGATGGAGATTAGAATGATAGTTCCAATAAGAATAGATGCCGGTATTTTATCTTTAAATGCTGAAAAAACAAAGTATAAGTGTGCTGTTAAAAATATTGCTGAAAGTATTTTTAAAACTGGCAGGTTTATTCCAAAAATCCATACAAAAATACTTAGAACCATGGGGTAAAGAGGGCCTTGAAATGAAGGATATTTAAAATCCTTAATAAAATTATCGGCACGAAGAATATACTCTGAATCATCGCCACCAACACTTACCCTAAGATCGAATAAAAGAAATGTAAACAGTGCCGCTATTCCAAAGAAAACCCAAAACCACGTAACCTGTTTTTTAACAAAATAATTATCGATAATATCCAATAAATCGAATGATTTTTCGGGTTGTAATTTATTTTTCCTCAGTGCATTTTTTTTTTCTGGCTTCATTTGTAAAGCTTTAATTTCAATATATGGTTTTATTGATTATTTTATTAAGAAGGAATCTATTTTTGCTAATAAAACTTCTTTATCAAATGGTTTTTCGATAAAGTCGTTACAACCAGCTTCAATGATTTTAGCTTTATCTTCATCCATTATAAATGCCGATTGTGCAATAATGGGTATTTGTATTCCTGCTTTCCTTAATAATTTGGTAGCAGAGAATCCGTCCATTTTTGGCATACTGATATCCATTAATATTAAATCAACATCTCTTCGATTTTCAATAGATTGAACCATCTCTAAGCCATTTTTGGCCCAAAGTATAATTGCACCGGAATTTTCGAGGTTTTTTTTCAAAAGGATAAAATTCATTTCCGAATCTTCGGCAATCAAAATCTTTTTATTTTGCCAGTTGTATTGCATCTTGGTTTAGCGTTACTTATGCTGCAAATATAATCTAATTCTAAAAAAAATGTTCTATTTTATTTCACTATTGATAAAATCAATCATCAAGCAAAGATTAAAATTAATAAGCTGTAGGATATGTTTTTTTGTAAAATGGTTAAAATCAATTAGAATACTCTAATATAAAATTGCTTGTCGTTTTTAGTTATTCATTCTTTCTCTTATTGCTTTTTCAATTTCGAGCCAATTGGTTTTAATCTTATTTATTCTTTCCAAAACATAGATATCCTTGTTTTCTTCACTTGGATAATATTCAATTTCTCTTGCAAACTCAGAAATATCGTATCTTCCAAGATATTTGAATGTAGATTTCAGAGAATGTGCCAAATTATTTAATAATTCACCTTTTTTATTCAGTAAAGCATCTTCAAGTGATTGCAATTGTTCGGGCACTTGTGAAAGATAAACATTAAGCGTTTTGTCAATTTTTTCAATATTATTTTTATAAAGTTTATTGAAAAACTGAAGATCAATTATTTTATTTTCAGCTATTTGACTTGAGTAATTAATTGTATCTTTTTCTTTCGATAATATTGGTGTGGAATTGCTTATCAGACTTTTTATTTTCGAAAAAAGTTCTTCCGGTTGAATTGGTTTTGATAAAAAATCATTCATTCCAATTTTTTTTCCGGCCTCAATTTCGTTTTTTAATGCATGGGCAGATAATCCCAAAATGGGGATATCCTTCTTTGGAGCTGAAAACTCTTCTCTTATCCGTTTGGTGGTGGCATATCCGTCAAGCAAAGGCATCCTTATATCCATGATAATTAAATCAAAATCATCTTCTTTGAGTTTTTGGATAGCTTCAAGGCCATTATATGCCTTTTCAATTTTAATATTTTCAATATTCAATTTTAATGTATCCTCTAATAATATCATATTTATTTTGTCGTCTTCTACTGCCAGTATCTTGAGTTTACCGATTGAAAATCCATCAAATTCTTCTTTGAAATTTGTGTATGTAAATTCCGGTTTTTCAACTTGTTCAAAAGGCAAAGTAAAACAAAAACTTGTACCAGATCCAATTTCCGATTCAACCCAAATTATTCCTCCAAGTCTTCCAATCAAGTGCTTGGTAATTGACAATCCTAGGCCTGTGCCTCCGGGATTCTTAATTTTATTATCGACTATTTGTCCAAAACGGCTAAAAATTAAATCAATCTTATCATTTGGTATGCCTATGCCAGTATCTTTTACAAAAAATTGTAGAGACGCAATATTCTGTATCTCTACCAATTTGTATCCAAACTCAATATGCCCTTTTTCAGTAAATTTCAGAGCATTTCCTATGAGGTTTATCATTATCTGATGAAATCTGAAAGGATCTGTATTTATAGCAAAATCATCGTCCTCAATAGCTTTGCTTAGTACTATTTCGATGTGATTTTTCGATTGTCTGGATTTTTCTCTTTCAAATGTGATTTTGAGTTCCTTTAAAATTTTATTTACTTGGCACCGGCTCTTTTCTATAGTCATTTTGCCGGCTTCAATTTTTGACATATCTACTATATCTCTTATCAGGTTTAATAAATTGTTAGCACTATTCGTGATGTATTCGCTGTATTCCTGCCGCTGATTATTTGGTATTTCCGGATTTGTTAACAAGCGCGAAAAACCTAAAATAGCATTGAGTGGTGTTCGGATTTCGTGGGACATATTTGCCAAAAATGCCGACTTTAAGATATCAGCTTCCTCAGCTTTTATTTTTGCATTTTTTAAAAACAATTCAGTTCTTTTTTGCTCTGTAATATCCTGCACAATACCTATAATATTTCCAGGATTATTTTTATTTTTTATCGATGCCTCAGCTATTGCTTTTATAGTAATAATATCATTATTAACCGATTCATTTAGCGCAAATTCAATATTGAGATGCTTTTCTTCCAAAATAAGTTTATCTATTTCCTTTAGGAATAGAGATCTATCATTTTTATCAATAATTCCAACCACCTTATCTATTTCAACCCATTGATTATCAAATTTTAACCTGATAATTTCAAGAGCTTCATCCGAAAAATAGATTTGACGGCTTTTAGGATTTAGTTCCCAAAATCCAATTTTTACAAGTGATTGCGAAATCTTTAGCTTTTCTTTTATCAGGCCAAGCTCTGACTCTAATACCTCTATTCTTTTTATTTGATCTTCCATTTCGCTTTTTTCGCATTAATAGAGTCTTTTCTTTCTCTTTTAGCAAATATAGTTTTAATCTTGAAAATAACTAAATTCAAACTAACTAAATTATCTTCAACATTCTTAAATTAAGTGATTTAGTTGGCTAAGTTTTTGAAAGGTACAATGATTTATGTTAAAATATAGTTCAAAATTGTTATTTTAGCATTCAAATTCATAAGATTAAGCAACCAAATCACAATCAAATTTAATATATTGAAAAACAGATATTTACGAATATTATACTGCAATTTATCTTTTTATTTTTTGATATTTATGATGTTAGCATTTATATCAAATGTAAAAGCCAATCAAATCGACAGTTTAATTTCAGTCCATAATAAGAGCAGAGTTGAAGATAAAAATCAAATACTCAAGGAAATAGCCGGCCTTTTTGTATTAAATGATATCGACACCAGCCTGAATATTACCAACACAGTATTCGCTTTTCAAAATCTTGAATTATCTGAAAAGGCAGATTTGTATCTGTTTATAGGTGGATTTTACTTGAATAAACAGCAATATCATAAATCTTACATCTATTTTCAGGAATCACTCCATATTTGCGAGTCTGAGAGTAATCAATTTGGAGCAGCCTGTGCTAAAAATGGCTTAGGCCAGGTTTGTACAAAATTATCCGATTTCGAGATTGCAATTGGATATTTGATGGATGCCATACCAATTTTTAAAGAGCAAAATAAATTGGATTTCGAAGGTGATGCATTAATTAATCTGGCAACAATATTTTATGAACTTGACCAGTATAACGATGCCAATGAACTTTACAACAATGCCTTAATAATATGGCAACAACTTTCAGATACTCTGAAAATTTCAGAAGCTTATTATAATATAGCACAGGTTTATCTCAAATTGGGAGATGTTTTTCATGCAATTTCTTTGCACAATGAATCACTTGAATTAAAAGAAAAGATCCATTTTAATGATGGTATAATTTTGTCGTATTTTTCAATTGCCGAAATTTATGAACAAAAAAAGGAATATTCGAAAGCCGAATCATTCTATATCAAATCTCTGGAATTATCAAAAAAGATTGACAACCGATATGGTATGGCAAAAGCATTTAACGCCTTGGGTAACCTTAATTTATTGCTTGGTGATTTAAACAAGGCCAGATCCTATTTAAATGAATCCATGATAGTTGCAGAGTTTATCAACTCAAAAGAAATATTGCTTGATATCTATAAGAACTTATCGTCATTGTTTGAAGACGAAAACGTTTACGATAAATCACTTTTGTATTATAAAAAATATACTGGAATTAAAGAAGAGTTATTTTCCGACAAAAAATACCAAAAAATAGCTCAATTAAAATTAAATTTAGATAATCAGGCAAAAAGTAAGATAATTGAAAAACTTGAAGTAGTTTCCTATTTTAAAACACTGGCATTAAATAAACAGCGCAATTTTTTGATTGCAAGTATTTTTGCTGGAATTCTCTTTTTGTTGCTTATTGTACTCGTTTATATGCAAAGTTTGGGCAGAAAAAGAGCCAATAAGGAATTGCAAACACAAAAAGATAGGGCAGAAGAAGCAGATCTTTTAAAATCTGCCTTTCTTGCAAATATGTCGCACGAAATCAGATCGCCTATGAATGCAATTATCGGATTTAGCAATTTGGTAATTGATTCGTTTGAATTGGAAGAAGAAATGGTTAAATATATGAATTTCATCAAATTGAGTGGTGCTAATTTATTGCAATTGGTAGATGATATAATTGATATCGCTAAAATTGAAGCCGGTCAGTTAAAAATTCGTAAAGTGAAATTCGATTTGGATCAGATGCTAAATAATCTTTTAGCTACTGTTCAGGCAGGAATAGGGAAGAATAAAAGTTCAACAACAATAAAAATTAATTTGCCTGATCATTCCGAAAGACCTATTATATTTTCTGATGAATTGAGAATAAAGCAAATATTGACTAATTTTTTAAGTAATGCCATAAAGTTTACCGATAAAGGGACAATTGAGTTCGGTTATGAAAAGTTGCCCGATTCGCACTTGCTTTTTTATACTAAAGACTCTGGGCTTGGTATTTCAGAAAATGATAAAGAAATAATATTTCAAAGATTTGGTCAGGTAGAAGATACTTATACCAGAAATACTTCAGGCACCGGTCTGGGTCTGGCAATATCAAAGAGCATTGTTGAATTACTTGATGGTGAAATTTGGGTAGATTCAATTGAAAATAAGGGAAGTACTTTTTATTTTAAGATTCCGGTTGAGTATGTTGGAAATAGAACTGAAAATATAAATAGTGAAATTACCCTAACTAAAAGTTATAATTGGGTAGACAAATTGGTTTTGGTTGTTGAAGATGATGAAATGAATTTCAATGTTATTAATTCAGTTTTAAAAAAGACAAATGCCAATATAATAAGGGCAAATAATGGACAAGAAGCCATTGATATTGCTTTAATCAATTCAACGATTAGCATTATATTAATGGATATTCAGTTACCAATTATAGATGGATACGAAGCCAGCAGACAAATAAAGAAAAGGAGAAACATACCCATTATTTCAGTTACGGCATATGCAATGCCTGGCGAAAAACAAAAAAGTTCTGAGGCGGGATGCAATGATTATATTTCAAAACCATTTAATATGAATGAACTATTGAATAAGATTTCTGCTCTAATTGATTAATGTTTAATTGGATATAATGATAGACCAAACCACTTATAAATTAGATATTTCAGTTCCTGAAATTTGTTTGTATCTTGTAATTCTTTTATCATAAAAAAATGTTACAGAATAATAATGTACAAGAAATAGAAGAAGATGATGAGCACATTAGAAATTTTGAACTTAGTTCTCTAAGTCTTGCTTTTACAAAAGAAAATAGAGAATTTGAAAATCATTTCCTTATCGATTTCTACAATCGTTCGCTTAACCAGGTGCGATTTGCAATCTTTCTGGCCATTATACTATATGCATTATTTGGTATATTAGATGCCGCATTAATACCTGAATTTAAATATAAATTCTGGACAATTCGCTATCTTTTAGTAATTCCAATGCTTGTAGGTGTTCTTGCCTTTAGTTTCACAAGGATTTATAAACGTAAAATTCAGTTTGTTTCAGCCAGTGTTGTAATAATGTCTGCGTTTGGAGTAGTAGGAATTATTGCACTTGCCCCTCAAGATCTTAGTAATTATTATTTTCCTGGATTTATCCTTATCATTATAATGAATTATGGATTTTTAAAACTTAGGTTCATATGGGCGGCTGCCGCTGGAGCACTGCCATCAGTTCTTTATGTTATTGGAGCTTTTTCTTTTATAGAAATGCCATATCTGTTAAGTGTTATTAACAGCTTTTTTCTAATTTCCATCAATATTATTGGAATGTTGATTGCCAGAAATCTCGAAATTTATGCTCGGAAAGCATATTTTTCAAATCAACTACTTAAAATTGAACGGTTTAAATTAAAAACATTGAATGTCCGTCTCGAAGCAAAGATCAAGGACAAATCTCAACAAATTGGAAATCTTCAAAAAGAAATGATGGATGAAATGGAGAATTTGAAAAAATAAATATCTCACTCCATATCTATATTTTCAACATTCAAGAATATTAAAAAATATTATAATTTGAACTAAAATACTTTTTAAGAAATAAAATCTAAGACTTTCAAAAAGGAATATTGCAAAATCTTATACAAATAAATATCTAGATATGATTTTGTTATTACTTAATTAATTTATTAAATTTGCTTTATTACTAACTTTAAAATTCTCAACTATGGGTTACTACAAAACTATTGATGGAAAAAAATACGATGGTGGTCTGTTAGAATTTGCTGATGCCGCTGTTGCTGGTGCCGGTGACGGAAGAATATCTTTAAAAGACGCCAAAGAATTATTGGCAAAAGTAAAAGATGGAAATACTTATACAGACATTGAAAAAGATACGATGGCATATGTCAGGGATCATTACAAGTGGACACCTGAAGCTGATGAATGGTTTAGGACTGAAATCAGAAAATGGGCAGCCTCCAAATAATTATTCACAACCCTCTGATATAGAGGGTTTTTTGTATAAATAATATTCAAGTTTACATAATGGTATTAAATTTTGAACTTCAAATTCAGCGTCATTTTGTTCTTTGGCAATGGTTTTACATTATTTAATAGAATACGCCTAATGTCCTTTTTGGCTGTGCAATCACATCCACTTCCACATCCGGTTTTTTTTTGACTTGTAACAGTTTTAATGGCTGAAAAAATTGTGTATCCAAAAGCTGAAAAAACAATGGTCAATGCTATTATATCTTGTATCATATTGAGTTTATTAACAAATCAAATATTTACACCGCAAAAGTAGCACTAGATATTTCCTGAGGCAATACCTAAATATTGGTATTTATTTATTCTTCAATTTTAATTCTGCACTTGTTCCACATAAATCTTGAAATTTTACCACTAAAAATACAACTGAAGCATCTAATATTCTGGATAATTTTTATGTAAATTTGTATTTAAGACATTTAAGTCTCTTATTATTATTTTTTAAATACTGATATTCAGTATCTTAAAAAATACTTTTTAAAATATTTGCAAAAATATTTGGTCAGTAAAAATCTTTCATATAGTTTTGACCCAGAATTCAAATATTCCTTTCTACAAAAAAGGGTGTTTGATTTATAAAGAAGAGTGGAGAGATTAGGCTCTATGAAACTCTGGCAACCTACCCGCTTTAGGCAAGGTGCCAATACCTGGCCCCGGGAAACCGGGAAATTATAAATTTTAACACTTAAAATCATGAAAAATCATTTAATGCAGTATTAGAATCTTTTTCTGTCAAGCAATTTGTTTGTTACGAAAAAAAAATGCTTTTGAATCAATCGTTCAATTAATTTGATCGATAGATATCAGAATAGGAATATTCACGTATAATCCACTTAAAAATTTATCAATGAAGCATCGCAAAGTAGTAAAAGTTGGAGGTTCGAACCTTAGAGAAATTAAAGACATTAGAAAGATTTCTGAAATTATTTGTGATTATGAACAAGCGCCTATTGTGGTTGTTTCGGCATTTTACGGAGTTACGGATAAGTTAATTGCCTGCCTTGATCAAATGTTGCACAATTCAAATAAAATCAGCGAGTTAATTGACTATTTATATGAATTAAAACTTGAATATATACTTGAATTAGTCCCTGAAGAACATTTAAGAAATATCGTTTTTAGCAATATAAAAAGCAAGTTGGATGATTTGTCTTCCTATTTGAATCATTTGCAAAGTAAAGGTACTTTTAAACCTTTCGACAAAGATTATGTTTTAAGTTATGGTGAGCGTTTAAGTTCTATCGTTATCTGGGGAACGGTAAAGTCTATTAAGCGCGATTGCGAATTAGTTCTTCCTGAAAATATTGGGTTAATAACCGATGATGTTTTTGGAAACGCAAGTGTAAATTTGAAATTGACTAAAGACAATCTTGAAAACCGGTTTAACGAAGATTCATTATACATTATTCCAGGTTTTTATGGTGTTTCGCCATACGGTAAAATCAATTTATTGGGCAGAGGCGGAACCGATTACAGTGCAGCAGCCATTGCATATTGCATTGGTGCCTCAACGCTTGATATTTGGAAAGATGTAGACGGATTTATGACCGGTGATCCAAAACATGTTGATGATCCACAGCAGGTTAATCATTTGAGTTATCTCGAAGCTGCCGAACTTGCCTATTTTGGTGCAGGGATTTTACATCCAAGGACTGTTGAACCACTACAGTTGGTAAATATTCCAATCCGTATTTTTAATGTGTTTAAAGATAATGCACACAGCGAACCTCAAACTGTTATTGATCATAACATTTCCATTTTTCCAAAAGTAATTAAAAGTCTCACCTTCGAAAGCAAGATAGGGATTCTCAGTGTAAAAGGCCCAGGAGTAGGTTTTATACCGGGCATTTTATCTGGGATAACCAAAATACTATATGATCATTCCATCAACATCAGTTCAGTTATTACTTCTCAGATTTCAATTAATTTATTGATTGGCCTCGATGAAATTGACGAAGCCAAAAGCCTTGTTGAATCTCTCGACATCCATGCAGTTACAGATATTTCCGCGAATAAGGAAGTTTCTTTGATTGCAGTGGTTGGAAATGGAATGACTAAGATTCCAGGCGTGGCAGCCAAAGTTTTTACTGCCATTGCCCAGGAAGGTATCAATATTTTATTGAGCTCATTGGGGGCTTCTGATGTTGTTACTTATTTTATTGTGGATAAACACAACACAAAAAGGGCAATCAGCAAATTGCACAAAGCTCTTTTTAATGATGAGGTTATTGCGTCGCGAGCGATAGCTTAATTTTTAGAAATTAGTTATTGGAACTTTGAAATTAAAAAAACAGACAATTGTTGACGAACATCTGTATATAGGTAATTTTTCTAGTTTCAAGTTTCTAATTTCTAATTTCAAGTTTCTAATTTTTAATTTTTAATTTCTAAATTTAAAAAACATGTCAAATAAATATAGATTCGAAACATTACAAGTGCATGCAGGTCAAACTGTTGATCAGGATACCTTGTCGAGGGCAGTGCCTTTATATCAAACATCATCGTATGTTTTTAAAAACTCGGAACATGGCGCTAACCTTTTTGCCTTAAAAGAATTTGGCAATATCTACACCCGGTTAATGAATCCTACCACCGATGTTTTTGAAAAACGGGTAGCAGCTTTGGAAGGTGGAGTTGCGGCACTGGCTTTGGCTTCAGGGCATGCAGCTCAGTTTATAGCACTAAATAACATCCTTAAACATGGCGATAATTTTGTAACTTCTCCATTTCTTTATGGGGGCTCGCACAATCAATTTAAAGTGAGTTTTAAAAATTTGGGTGTTGATGCCCGATTTGCAAAAGATGATACTGCTGCAAGCCTTGAACCACTAATTGATAAAAAAACCAAAGCAATTTATGTGGAAACAATTGGTAATCCTTGTTTTAGTGTGCCTGATTTTGATGCACTTGCTGCTTTGGCAAAAGCTTATGATATCCCTTTAATTGTTGATAATACTTTTGGTGCCGCAGGATATTTGTGCCAGCCTATAAAACATGGTGCAAATATCGTTGTTGAATCTGCAACCAAATGGATTGGCGGACATGGCACCAGCATTGGCGGTGTAATTGTTGATGCAGGTAATTTTAACTGGGGAAATGGAAAATTCCCTCAATTTACAGAACCTTCTGAGGGATATCATGGATTAAAGTTCTGGGATGTTTTTGGAAGTGGCGGACCTTTTGGAAATATCGCATTTGCAATCAGAGCAAGGGTTGAAGGTTTACGTGATTTTGGTCCAGCTGTGAGCCCTTTTAATTCTTTTCTGTTTTTACAGGGACTGGAAACACTCTCACTTCGTGTACAACGAACAGTCGATAATGCATTGGAAATTGCAAAATGGCTTGAAACGCATCCGAAAGTTGAAAATGTTAATTATCCAGGTCTCACCTCAAGCAAATATCACGAACTGGCTAAAAAATATCTGACCAATGGTTTTGGTGGGGTTTTATCATTCACTACAAAAGGCAGCAAAAAAGGAACTACAGATTTGGTCGATAATTTAGAACTAATCAGTCACTTAGCCAATGTAGGCGATGCTAAAACTTTAATTATTCAACCGGCCGCTACCACACATCAGCAGTTAAGCGATAAAGAGCAAATTGAGGCAGGTGTAACTCCTAATTTATTGCGTCTTTCACTTGGTATCGAGCATGTTGAAGATATTAAAGCTGATTTGGATCAGGCATTGGCAAAAATTTAATTCATAAAAGTACTCAATATTATTAAATTTGTTGATTTGAACTTTTAATTCATTTTATTGAGTTAAAAGCAAATCAACAAATTAATTTTAAGATAAATCAAATATAGTAAATATGGCATATCAAGTCTACAAACACAAGAAAACCTTTGAACTTGAAAGTGGTGAAAACTTGCCTGAACTTGAAATTGCTTTTACTACAATCGGAAAATTGAATATTGATAATTCAAATGTAATATGGATTTGTCATGCATTTACCGCCAATTCCGATCCATCAGAGTGGTGGCCCGAAATGGTTGGAGTTGGGAAGGTTTTTGATCCTCAAAAATACTTTATAATCTGTGCCAATATACTCGGTTCTTGTTATGGTACAACAGGTCCTTTATCAATAAACCCCGAAACCGGTAAATCCTGGTACAGGGATTTTCCGTTTGTTACCGTGAGGGATATTGTTGGAGTACATCAAGTGCTTGCTAATTATTTAAATATTAAACAAATACATACAATCACAGGAGGTTCAGTTGGTGGGCACCAAGCCATTGAATGGTCAATTATGGAACCCAACCGTTTCGACCATTTAATATTAATTGCCTCCAATGCCAGATTTTCACCCTGGGGAATTGCATTTAGTGCTTCTCAGCGTATGGCAATTGAAGCAGATCCCAGCTATTTCGAGGACAAACCAGATGGTGGTTCAAAAGGGTTGAAATCCGCGCGATCCATTGCGTTGATTAGTTATAGGAATGCCACAGCATACAACCGTACCCAAAAGGAAGATGATATTAATAAAACCAATAATTTTAAAGCTGATTCTTACCAAAGATACCAAGGTGAAAAATTGGAGAAACGCTTCAATGCTTATTCCTATTATACTTTATCCCAGGTTTTAGATTCGCATAATGTAGCTAGGGGCAGAAAGGATTTGCAAAATGCACTTTCTCTAATAAAAGCTCCGACACTTATTTTAGGAATTGATTCCGATTTATTGTTTATTCAAGCGGAACAGGAGGAAATGCACAGACTCATTCCAAATTCTGAATTGATCATGATTGAATCTGATTTTGGTCATGATGGTTTTTTGATCGAATTTGAAAAACTAACCGGGTATATTAATCAGTTTTACTTGAAGCATAGCAGATTAAATGTATTTTAAAAAGTGATTTGACGATATTACTTAACAATCTTTTATAATGAATTATGAAAGTAGTTTAGATAATCTAAGGTGTATGTAACTCATTTTGAATACCTTATACCTCTTTCTTGACCAACAACTCTTTTGTTGACAAAAGCCCGCAAGCTGCAGCTATATCAAGCCCTCTGGAAGCTCTTAGTGTTGTAACAATTCCTTTGGCTTTTAACTGGTTTTGAAATTCAAAAATGGTTTCATCATCAGATCCTACCAATTCAACTTCAGGCACTGGATGGAATCGTATTAAATTTATTCGGCAATTAATGCCATTTAAAATTCTTGCAAGTTCCTTCACATGTCTTGAGCTATCGTTAAATCCTTTAAACATAATGTATTCAAAAGAAACCCTTCGGTTCCTTCCAAAATCAAATGCCTTGATTTCTTTCAGCACTTCGCTAATTGGATTGGTTTTTTCAATGGGCATTGCCCTTAATCTTTCTTCGTGAAATGGATTGTGTAAACTAATTGCCAAATTGCAGTCACTTTCGTTTAAAAAGCGTTTTAATCCTTGTAAATGGCCAATCGAAGAAACATTTATCCGTTTTGGGCTCATGGCAAAACCATAATCAGCGGTCAGTATTTTCAAGGTCTTTAAAACATTGTCAATATTATCGAAAGGCTCGCCCATTCCCATAAAAACAATATTGCTAACTTGTTCACTTTCCGGAATACTTCGCAATTGGTTTAATATTTCAGTAGCTGATAAATTGTTTTGGAAACCTTGTTTACCGGTCATACAAAATTTACAAGCCATTTTGCATCCAACCTGAGATGATACACATAGAGTATTTCTGGTTTCTTCCGGTATAAATGCAGTTTCAATAAATTTATTGGATGCAGCCGGAAATAGATATTTTTTAGTACCATCAGCCGAAACTTGCACCTTAATGGGTTTGGTAATTCCCAAATTAAAATGATCCTTTAGTTTTTCTCTTCCTTCTTTTGAAAGATTACTCATTTCATCTATAGATTCAATCCGTTTTTTATACAACCAAATTGCTATTTGGGCAGCTGTAAATTTTGGCATACCTAATTCATTAACAGTCAATTGTAATTCCTCAAGACTTTGTCCAAAAAGTATCGGTTTATCATTTTCCAACATGGGTATTTAAATAATTGAATTTTCATGCAAAATTAACAATCTTAATTCATTATTCAACTCTCTTAATTGCAAGTTGAGCAACATAATCAATGCGAAATCTTAGATTTAATAAGTATTTAGAATCAATTTCAATTTAATTAATTATAGAAAAAGTGACTTTTCCCAATTTTACAAATTACTGTAATGAAATAGAAAATTATCGAAATCTTTAAGCGATAACTTGTTCATTTCCGTACAGACTGTATCTATATCGTACACTTTTTTTATAGAACAAATTTTGCAGTAAAGAAGTAAATAGTACATAATGAGACCTTTAAATTAAATGGCATCTTAATTGGGATAAAAAGGAATTAGATGAAATTGAGTGGACTTATGCCTATTATAAGCTGCTATTGTAATAGTCAATCATCAATAAAAATGGCATAATTGTTCAGTATAAATGAATTACCATTATGAAAGCAATTATATAATGTTTCGTTGGAATGTTAAAAAACGATTTAAGATTTGCATTAAAGAATATTTTAAGGTTTAATACCTACTCACTTATCAATATCTTTGGCCTTGCTATTGGTTTGGCATCATTTATTTTGATTGCACTTTACGTATATGATGAATTAAGTTACGACAAATACAACACAAAATATAACCGTATTTATAGAGTTACCAGTGTGCTTGATTTTAACGGCACTGGCGAAGAATCTTCAAGTCAGCCATTCCCGCTTGGTGCAACTTTAACTAAAGAGTACCCTCAATATGTCGAATCATATGTACGTTTTTTTAATTTGCAAAAATCGCAGTTTTTAGTATCAAATGATACCAAAGTTTTTAACGAAAAGCGTTTTTTTTATTGCGACACAAATGTTTTCGATGTATTTGATTTCGAATTAATTAAAGGAGACAAACACAATGTACTTAAAAAACCATTTTCAATAGTAATCACTGAGTCAACCGCAAAAAAGTATTTTGAAGATTTAGATCCAATTGGTAAAATACTAAAGGTTGACAACTACTTTGAGTTTGAAGTTAGTGGTGTGGTAAAAGACACAAAACCTCAATCGCACTTTAAATTTGACTTTCTGGCGTCTTTTTCATCGTTGCCATATGTGTTTAAAAATGAAAAGATTATGCAAGGATGGATTTGGAACCCTTGTTGGACTTACCTATTATTAAAGGATCAGGATTCCGCTGCCAAATTAGAAGCAGGACTTGATCAATTTGTTAAAAAATATTTTAAAGATGAATTGAATGGGAGTTTCAAGCTATACTTACAAGCTTTATCGTCAATTCATTTAAAATCGCATCTGGATTATGAAATAGAAAAAAATGACAACTATCAGTATATTAATATTTTACTCGTTATCGCATTTTTAATATTACTTATTGCATCAATAAATTTTATTAATCTGGCAACAGCAGGTGCTGCAAACAGAGCTAAAGAAATTGGTATTAAAAAAGTAGTTGGGGCAAGCAGGAGGCAATTAATCCTTCAGTTTTTTACCGAATCAATGGTCACTACATTTATTAGTCTTTTAATTGCTATTTCGCTAGTAGAGATATTCTTACCTGCTTTTAGCTCTGTAACTGGTAAATTTATAACTACTGATTTTAGATTTCGGAAAGAAACACTTTTAGGATTATTTAGTTTGGGAATATTCACTGGTTTCATATCAGGAATTTATCCTGCATTTTTTCTTTCTTCTTTTAAAACTATTCCGTTATTAAAACGCAATTTTAAACTTGGGACAAAATCAACTAACTTCAGAAAAATATTAGTCCTCATTCAATATTCTATTTCCTTAATGCTTATTATTGGAACTTTTGGAGTTTTCAGGCAATTAAGGTATTTGCATAATGCCGACCTTGGTTTTAAAAAAAACAATGTTGTTGTGATTGATGCGGGATATGAATTAGCCTACAAATATGATAAATTCAAAAAGGCACTTCTTAGGAATAAAAATATTAAAAATGTAACGGCTATGAATTATATTATCGGTTCAAGTTACAACACATACGAATTTATCCCTGAAGGCTTTGAAAGTACAGACTATAATTTTTTTCCTGGTCTTTTTGTTCGGGCAGATTTTGTAGAAACATTTGGAATCGAGATTGTTGCAGGCCGGAATTTTTTACCAAATGAGCAAGATGCTGGTGAAAGCATTTTGGTAAATGAGGAAATGGTAAAATTTTTAAATTATCCAAAAAATGCGGATATTTTGGGGACTAGCTTTAAAACAACTCAGGGAAGTGAAAAGGTTATAGGCGTATTCAGTAATATTAATACAACCTCCTTGCATGTTAAAGTGGAACCTTTTGTTATTAAAATGTCAAAAGATAGTATGCTCAGAACCAATGATACAAAATATATTGTTATTCAGATTAATAAGGATGCAATAGATGAAAGCATTGGTGCTATTGAAAAAACCTGGGATAAAATGGAAATTGAAAGACCTTTTGAGTATAAATTTTTACAGGATATACTTGATGAACATTATCGGGGCGAAGATGTTTTGGGCGATTTGGCACGTATTTTTACTATTCTTTCGATAATAATTGCATCACTAGGAATTTGGGGGCTTACCGCCTATATTACCGAGCGGAGAACACGAGAAATAGGGATAAGAAAAGCACTTGGTGCAAGTCTTTTTGGGATATTAAAACTTATAACTGGTGAATTTATTTGGGTTGCCTTAATTTCTAATTTAATTGCCTGGCCAATTGCATTTTATGTTTTAAATAAATGGATAAATAGTTTCGCCTATCGTGATTATATTAGCATTTGGTCTTTTATTGTAGCATCAATGATTGGGTTATTAATTGCAGTGCTTACTATTAGTCACAAATCTATTGAGGCTGGTAACCGAAATCCCGTTGATTCATTGAAATATGAATAATTCATCTCATTCTTCATGATTGTAATTAGGATTATCTATGCCGTATATGTCTCGTCTATCCAGAATTTTCTCAGCCCTGAATAACATATCGGACAATTGAAGGATTTTGGCTTTCAAATTTGCATTGTAATCTGGATGATCTTTCAAAAAGTTCGTGACAATTTTTGCTGCTTCGGCGCTATTATACCTACCAACTGTATAAGCCAGCCAGTTTTTTGGGAAAAATATATCTCCGGTTTTTTGAATTTCTTCAAGCATTTCAAGCGAAGCCTGTAAGTATTTGACTGAGTATTGCGCTCTTAAAGGATGATTCAAATAATAAAGGCTAGTTCTTACCCATAATTCTTGTTGTCTGTTTTCGGGCTTTTTTAAACTTTCAAAAAACTTATCACGGACTTTTGGATTTGTTGAAACTGAAGGTATTACAAATTCCATTTTTTGTTTTTGCTCTTCATCTTTCATCCTTGATAATTGTTCCTGTAAAATAGCATCAGAGTTGGGATAATTTCGAAGAGAAAGCTCAATTGCCAATGTTGAATAGTCCGTTTCTGAAAGTTTTAGGCCATCCATTCCCAGTTGATTTTTCCATATATTGTAAAATCTGTTTTTAGCATTTTCGCTAATGAATACCGAAACCAGCGTTTGATATGCTGCCGATTTTATTTCGTTATTTTTCTGATTTTTTATGAAATCGAAAAGACAATCTTCCATAGAAGAAGCCATTTTTAACCTTTCATCCTGGTTTAAAAAATACCACCAACTTTTTTGAAGGTAATCCAACATCAGTTGAATATTTTGTTTTTCTTTTTCAGTTTTAAGTGTACAGCTCATTATCTCTACGAACCGCTTCGAATCTAGTTTGTAATTTATAAGGGACTGATTTAATGTAATGTATGATATTGTCCTTACAAAATCATCGGGCAATTCATTAACATGGTTTAAAAGGAAATCCTGACTTATCGAATCGATCATAAATTGACCATATCCATAACCTCCACCATTTAGTAATATAAAATCGGGCTTTTCAAGACCAATTGCACGGGTAAATTCGAGTTTTGCCGAATCAATAAAAATAGGAATTCGTTTGTAGTTACCATTTTTACAGAATAAAACATCAATACTTTGTTTCCAAATCCTTCCTTTTTGAAATTCATCTTCCTGAATTATATTAAATGTTTTAATTTTATTTTCTTTACTGTATTCAATCTCCGCATAAATAATTGGCATTCCTTCCTGAGAAACCCAGGTGTCGCTCCATTTTTCAAGATCAATTTGTGTTTTACTATTTAAAATATGTATTAAATCATCCCAACTTGCGTTTCCAAATTTGTATACTTTTAAATATTCCTTTAGGCCTTCCTGCATTGCATCTTCGCCTATTAATTGCTCCAACTTGGCCATTACAATCGGAGCCTTGTAATAAATGATGTCTCCATATAAAGTTCCTGCAAACTTCAAATTTTCAAGATTTTGCTTAATTGGATTGGTGCCAATACTGCCATCAGTTTGGTAAGCTCTGGGGAAATTAGAAACAACAAAATTTAAATCATGGTTCACGTCAGGAAAAAGTGGTTTAACCATTTTTGATGCCAAAAGTTCGGCATAAACCTCTTTAAGCCAAACATCATCAAACCATTTCATGGTAACTAAATCTCCGAACCACATATGTGATACTTCGTGCGAAATAATCAATGCTCTTTTGGTGACATCTTCAATTGTTGCAGATTTAGAAAGAAACATCCTTGAATTTCGGTAAAAAATAGCGCCCTCATTCTCCATTCCACTAAATTGAAATGAAGGTATTGTTACAAAATCAAGCTTTTCAAATGGATATTTAATTCCAGTATAGTTTTCCATCCATTCAATTGCATGAAAATGTATATTAAATATGGAGTCAACATTGCTATTAATTTTCAACGTATCTGTTTCGCGGTGATATAAATTTAAAGTACGTCCATTTTTAGTTCTTGATATTTTTTTAAAATCACCAGCAGTAAATGCAAAAAAATAAGTACTGATAGTCAATGTTTTATTGAATTTTACTATTAATTTCCCATCCTTTTTTAATTCCTTTTGTATTTTCGAATTTGATATGGCAATCCAAATGTCTGGAATTGAAAGTTCCAACAAAAATGTGGCTTTTAAATCGGGTTGATCAAAACAGGGAAATGCAATTGAAGCCTTGTCGGGAACAAACAAAGTATACATATAGGATTCATTCCTATTCAGCGAAGAATTTCCTGCAATAAATTGAATATGAACCGTATTTTTACCTTTTCTTAGATATTTGAAAGAAATGATAATGTGTTCATTAATAAACTTATATGATTTGTATTGATTATTAGTTAATACAGAAAGTATATGTGCGGAATCTGTTTGAAAATCGATGACCAAATCCTTGTTTGACTGATTTAAATCGAACTCAATTGTTTCAATTCCTGTTACTTTATCCTGCAATAGTTTAGGAATGGAAAAAAATAATCTATAATTTATTGATTTAATTTGCTTTTTCCGAAATACTGCTAATTCATAAGTAACACCTGATGGATAGACTTGGGATGACATCTTTTCGGGGTCGATTAAACTAACCAAAATTATTAATATGAATAACTTAAAATAGCTCATACAAAGCTTGATTGCTTTTTAATTAAAAAGATAAAGTTAGCTATTTCTTGTTATTATTTCAACATTTAATCGTTAGTCATACAAAATACTTGATATATGGCAGTTAACTCTATTATAGATCCTAAATGCGAGCTTTTGATATCAAAATAAAACTGGAATTACATAAGTGTAAAATTTAAAGCACACAGGTAATTTAATTTTTCAAATAATTCTAATTTTACAAAACAACTCTAATTATCGATAAGACCTAACATTTTCAACCATAAAATGCAACCGATTTAGCACATTTACCTCACTGGTATCAGCATCAAAATCCAGGAATAGAAGGTTCATGTTGGGAAATAAATCCTTGATTCTTTTTTCAACGCCCTTTGAAACAACATGGTTTGCAATACACCCAAAAGGCTGAATACTAATTACATTGTTTATATTGTCTTCGGCAAAGGTTGATATTTCAGCCGGAATTAACCAGCCCTCGCCAAACTGGGCCGAAAGATCTAAAATTTCAGAAGCTTTTTTAGCCATATGCCTGATTTTATGAAATGGCCTGTAATACTTAAAATTGGAATTAACTTTCTCAAATTTTTTAATGAATCGATCAGCTTTTTGCTCTAAAAAATAATACGCAAAATCCGACCATGAACCCTTGCTTAAGTTTGATTCTTTATTGACATCATAATTTACGAATTCCTGAATAAAGAAATCTAATATTGGAGGAATAACAACCTCAATTTCTTGCTCAATTAACCAATCAACAATAAATTGGTGCCCAAAAGAACTATATTTGATATAAATCTCACCAACAATTCCAACAGCAGGCAAGTTATCTTCTTTTAAATCTAGATTGTTGAACTCTATCACAGCTTCTTTTAATTTATCAATTACTTCAGTTACTTTATTTTTTTCAACAATCGGTAATATTTGAGCTATATATTTGTCGGTTAATAGCTTTGCGCTTCCCTTAACCCTTTCGCGAGCTTTTGCAGCATGATACATTTTCGAAATAGAATCCGCATATAAAATTGAGGAGAAAAGGATTGGCAATGTTTTTTTCCATTCAATATTAAATCCCGATTGCGGATTAATTGTTTTTCCTGCGGTTCCCAAAGAAACAACCGGAATATCAGTATAACCTGCCGATATCATTCCTTTTTTTATCAAAGCCAAATAAGTTGAAGCCCTGCATTGACCTCCAGTTTGGGTTATTGCAACAGCAATTTCATCATGCTTATAATTACCGGTTGAAAGTGCTTTTAAAACATCGCCAACTATAATAGTAGCAGGAAAGCAAATTTCGTTATTCGCATATTTAAGCCCATATTTTACAGATTTTTTATCAGGAGCAGGCAAATTAATCATCTGATATCCTGATATTTTGAATAATGATGGAATAATTTCTGAATAAATATAAGCGAAATAAGGGCCAATAATCAGACGCTTTTTATCTTCTGTTTTAAATTCCGGGGTTTTTAATCTTTGTTTATCCAATAAATCCTGCTTGATTTCCATCAATTTAAGCGACTCAACCATTGATCTTAAGCGCAATCTAACCGAACCTGTACTTGTAATTTCATCTACTCGAATCACAGTCAATACCTTGCCTTTTTCTTTTAGAATTTCTGTATTTTCATCGATTACAATTGCATCTGGACCACAGCCAAACGAATTAATCTGAATGAACTGAACTTTATGGGTTTGATTAGCAACCCATTTTGCAGCGTTGTAAATTCTATTTGTATATGTCCATTGTGTAATCACTTGCAAGTCTGATATTATTGTATTTTCCAAAAAAGGAACTGCATCTTCTGTGATCACATCAACTCCCAACTCGCATAATGCATTTGGAGTTTTTTGATTAATCAACTGGTCAATATGGTAAGGCCTACCTGAAAGAACCACCAATAATCGATCGTCTGCCTTTGCTTTGGCAATAATTTCTTTCCCTTTAATTTGAATTTGGTTCTTAAACAATTTGTAGTCTAGGGTTGCTCTTGCTATTGCCTTATTAACAGTGTCTTTTTTGACTCCGAACTGTTTAAGATATTGATAACATGCTTTTGCAAGCAAGGTTTGATTGTTAAAATTAAATATAGGTTGGTCAAATGGAATTTTAAAATTTTTTTCAGGGTTTATACTGCTTTTAATTACATCAGCATAACTGCTCACAAGTGGACAATTGAAAGTATTGTCGGTATTTAAAAACTCATTTTGTTCATAAATAACCATTGGATAAAAAATCCGATCAATTTTCCTGTTCGAAAGGTTGAAAATATGTCCGTGCACAATTTTTGCAGGAAAACAAATACTATCGGACATAACCGTGCCCAAGCCTTTTTCAAGTAAATCTATTGTTGAAGCATCTGATAATTCAACGTTTATTCCACATTCATTGAACAAGGTATTCCAAAATGGAAAATTCTCAAACATATTTAAAACCCTTGGAATTCCAAGCGTTAATATTGGTTTCGGATTTGATTTGGTTTCTCTTTTAAAAAGTAGATTATATTTATATTCGAAAAAATTAAATCCTTTATTTTCTTCAGCGCCTTTGTTGAAAAAGTTTTTTTCACATTTATTTCCAGAAAAAAAATCGTTTTCGTTCCAAAAAGTAAATTTAGTTATCTGACAATTATTCTCACATCCTTTGCATTGAACATTTTTAGTTGAATATTTATCGATAAATTCTAAATTTTCAAGTCCTTTAAATTTAGTTTGATAGCCATTTTGAATTCCCATATCGCAAGCATAAATTGCTGCGCCATATGCTCCCATTTGTTCTGGCATATCCGAGCATATTACATTTTTACCAGTATGTATTTCAAGTGCACGGAGAATGGATTGATTTCTGAATGCTCCGCCCTGAACAACTATGTTATTGCCTAGCTCCGAAATATCCTTAAGCTTAAGAACTTTATATAACGCATTTTTTATGACTGAAACTGATAATCCAGCAGCAATATCGCCAACAGTAGCGTTTTCGCGAAGCGATTGTTTCACTTTGGAATTCATAAATACAGTGCAGCGTGTTCCCAAATTTGATGGTGCGTTTGATTTACATGCGGCTTGTGCAAATTCATCAACTTTATAACCCAAAGAACTTCCAAATGTTTCGATAAACGAGCCACAGCCTGCAGAACAGGACTCATTTAGCTCAATCCTGTTTACTAACCCATTATCAACAAAAATTGCTTTCATATCTTGTCCACCAATATCCATAATAAAGCTCACATCTTTATTAAAATATCTGGCTGCATTGAAATGGGCAATTGTTTCAACAATCCCATCATCAATATTAAAAGCTGCTTTTATTAAATCTTCACCATAACCAATTACAGCTGTTCGTTTTATTTTAGGATATTTACCAAATTTTTGAAACTCTTCGCGCATTTGCAATAATCCTTTCTGTGCAGTTTCAACAGGGTTTCCTTTACTATTTGCGTAATAACTGTATATTAATTCTTTATGTTTGTTTATTAAGCAAATTTTTGTTGTTGTAGATCCGGAATCAATACCAAGAAAACATTCAGATGAATCTAGATTTTCAATTGAAATGCGTGGAACATTAAAATCAATCCTCTCTTTTTTCCATAATATAAATTCTTCATCTGAATTAAAAAGTGGTTTCAACCGATCACTCACAGTAAGTTGATTTTCAGAGATTTTGATTTTAGTAATTAATGCATCAATTGAAATCTGCATGCTGTCTTTCTCAATAAGAGCAGCTCCAATTGCAGGCAATAATTCGGGATGTTCAGGCTGAATTACATCAGAAGGCTGTAACTTTAAATCTCTGACGAAAGTTTTAATTAACTCTGGCATGAAGCTAAAAGGACCTCCAATAAACATTACTTTTGGGACAATATCAAATCCCCTTGCCAGTGTATTCATAGCCTGCACGGCAACTGCGTGATATACAGAAGCCGCTATATCACTTTTACTTATTTTTCTGCTTAACAAATTTTGAACATCTGTTTTTGCAAATACGCCACATCTTGATGCAATTGTAAAAATTTTGGAATAATTTGCAGCAAGTTCGTTGAATTCATTCAATGGAATATTCATTAACGAAGCCATCTGATCGATAAATGCCCCTGTACCTCCAGCGCAACTTCCATTCATTCTTATATCGGGCGCTTTGGTGTCGTAGAAAAAGATCATTTTGGAATCTTCGCCACCAATATCGATAAGGGTTTTAATTTCGGGATAAATCAATTTAACAACTTGAGCAGCAGCAACAACCTCCTGAATAAAAGGAATACCTGATTTTTCAGAAATTCCGATACCTGCCGAACCGGTTATTCGTAATTTAATTGAAATATTTCCAAATTCTTTTTTAACTTCCTCAAGTAAGGAGGTAATAGTTTGATGAATCCTGGTATTGTGTCTGGCATATTTCGAAAACACCAGTTTGTTTTTTTTATCAAGAATTGCTATTTTAGCTGTAGTTGAGCCTACATCAATACCTGCAAAATAAAAGTCTTCCTGAAATTTTGTAGTGTTAGTCAATAAAAAGTCACTCATACTAGGCTAAACTATAGAATTAAAACAATTTAGTTTTTAGGTTTTAAAATAACGATTGCAAATATAAACAAATTTCATTTCGGATTGTTTTAAAAATATGTACCAAATTTGAATACATTCCATCTAAAAACTATTTATCTTTATCAATATAAACAAATTAACTATGTGTTACAATGTACATTATAGATATAATCATTAAAGAAAACTTGTCATTATCATAAAAATATTATAAACTTGTAAAATTCGGCATTAAATATGCAAAGAAAAATCAGGTTTAATTAGGGATTTACAATGAAAATAAAAACCAAGCTTCCATTATTTACAAGTATTACGGTTTTATTCTCAATTACTTTTATTGCGGCATTTTCAATTTATAGTTTCAGGACAAGAACCCTTGAAAACATTGAGAATTACCGGAAGGGAGAGATTGCCCAAATCAAAGAAAACCTTAAGGACATGGTCGATTTATCGTACGATATGATCGCCCAAAGCTATGAAAAACAGAGTGCTAAATCAATTGAAGAAACCTATGGCATTTCCTTAAATGAATCTGGAAATGAAAACATTAAAATGCTTGCAGTTAATATTTTAAATATAACAGTTGAAAATATTAGGGTATTAAGATATGGAGTTGATGGATACATTTGGATAAATAAAATCGATCCACCCTATGAAGTTGTTATGCATGCAACCAGGCCAGACATGGAAGGAAAAAGTTGGGTATTTATTATCCCTGGAACCAATATAAATGTTTATGAAGCATTTGCTGACATTTGTAACGAATCCGGCGAAGGCTTTCTGGAATATTCATTTCCAAAACCAGGGCAGAGTGAACAGCTTCCAAAAATGAGTTATATAAAGCTTTTCAAGCCGTTGGGCTGGGTAATTGGAACAGGTGTTTATATTGATAATGTTGAAAAAGAAGTTCAAAAGAAAACCGGTGAGCTCGAAAACCAGATAACAACACTGATTTATCTCACTATTATCATTGGAATTATTCTTGTAGCAATAGCTTCTGTTATATTATACTACCTGGGATCAAATATTACTTCTGCAATTTCGCAAGTAAGCGATCAATTGTTGGAAATGGCTAAAGGCCACAGAGTTATGAAATTGGATATTGACCGTAAAGATGAAATTGGTGAAATGAGCCGTTCACTTGATACACTTATTGATGGGGTAAGTTCCTATACAGAATTTGCTATTCAAATTGGTAAAGGAAATCTTGACGCTCAATTTTCTACCCTTAGCGAAGGCGATGAGCTAGGAAACTCTTTACTTGAGATGAGCCACAGCTTAAAAAATGCACAAAAAGAAGAAGAAATAAGACAAGCTGAGAATAAACAAAGAAGTTGGGTAAATGAAGGGCAGGCGTTAATTAGTGAAGTAATGCGCACTACTGGTGAAGATTTAAAGATTATTTCTCATCGTATAATCAGTACATTAATTCGTTATTTAGATGCCAACCAGGGCGGAATTTTTATATTGAATGACGATGATCCTGATGATATTTATATAGAATTAATGGCTTCGTTTGCTTATAACCGGAGTAGATTTCATCAGAAAAAAATTAAATTGGGTGATGGAATTATTGGAGCTTGTTTTCTTGAAAAAGAAAGCATATTTATGACAAAACTGCCCGAAGATTATATGCAGATAAGATCAGGACTGGGAACAGCTAATCCGAGTTGTTTGCTTGTTGTTCCGTTAAAGACTGAAAATAGCGTAATTGGTGTTATTGAAGTTGCTTCTTTTAATATGCTTCAAAAACATGAAATTGAATTTATTGAAAAAGTTTCGGAGAATATTTCGTCAAGTTTATTTACTTCTAAAGCAAATCGAAAAACACAACAACTACTTGAGATGTTCCGTAAACAAGCAGAAGAAAAAGCAGCTCAGGAAACTGAGATGAGACAAAATCTCGAAGAACTTGAAATACTTCGGAAAAAACTCAAAGAAGAACAACAGTATCAGAATTGATAAAATATATAGTATCAGTTTTATAAATACCCTTTTCAATAATACGGCCACTGTCCAAATTTATAATCCACATTATTATTATTCATTAAACTTTTCTAACTTTGGGCAAATTCCAAAATAATGGCCAGACAAACAGATTTACTAAGAGAAAATTTCAGAATATCACTTGATTCTATTCGTTCAAACTTACTTAGATCAATACTCACTATTCTGATAATTGCAATTGGAATTATGGCACTTGTAGGAATATTAACCGCAATTGACGCAATTAAAAATTCCATTAGCTCTGAATTTTTAAGAATGGGAGCCAATACTTTTTCTATCGAATCAAGAGAAATGCGGATTCATTTTGGAGGAGACAGGCAACGATCAAAAAACTTTAGTCAAATAACTTTTCGTCAAGCCCAGCGATTTAAAAAAGAATTCAATTTTCCTGTAGCTACAAGTATTGCTGTTTGGGGAACTGGTAATTCTACAGTAAAATATGAGTCAAAAAAAACAGATCCGAATGTTGCAGTCAAAGGTGTTGATGAAAATTTTTTGCTTACAGGCGGATATGAAATTGATAAAGGCAGAAGTTTTACAGAACAGGAAGTACTTAACAGCAAAAGCCTTGTAATTATTGGAAGTGAAATTGAAAGTAAACTGTTTGGAAAACAGATAGATCCCGTTAATAAAATTATTACCATTGCCGGTACCAGGTATCGTGTAATTGGCGTATTGAAATCAAAAGGTACATCCATGGGTTTTAGCGACGACAGGGCTTGTATGCTTCCAGTTACCAACGTCAGGCAATATTTTTCTAGACCCAACATGTCTTTTCGGATAAGCGTAATGCCATACGATCCAAAACTCTTGGATATAGCCATTGGTGAGGCCGAAGGACTTTTCCGGATTATCAGGCATTTATCCACTTCTGATGAAAGTGATTTTAATATTAGTAAAAGCGACAACCTAGCCCAGATGCTGCTTGAAAACCTTAAATATGTTACAGTTGCGGCAACAATTATTGGGATTATTACTTTGATCGGTGCAGCTATAGGTTTAATGAATATCATGTTGGTATCGGTAGCAGAAAGAACCCGTGAAATAGGTACACGAAAAGCTATTGGTGCCAAATCAAGCATCATTAAGCAACAATTTCTTTTTGAAGCCATTCTGATTGGCCAATTTGGAGGAATTTTAGGAATAATTCTGGGCATTTTAATGGGCAATCTTGTTGCAGCATCAATAGGTACTTCATTTATTATTCCATGGGTTTGGATTATTGGGGGAGTTATACTTTGCGCAGGCGTAAGCCTTGCATCTGGAATTATTCCCGCAATAAAAGCTGCTAAATTGGATCCGATTGAGGCGTTGAGGTATGAATAAAAGACGATTTATCTAATATCTTCAATAAATAATTATAAACAGCTGCAATCAAGACAAGTAAAGCATGATCGGGAATAGATCATGCTTTTAAATCTTCAAAAAAAAAAATCTAAACATCAAAACTCATCATTTTATCCTCAAGATAAAAAACCATATCAGTAAATTTTTGGGTTCTTTTTACTTCTTTGGTTCGGTTAAAAGGTAAATCAACTTTTAAATGTTCAATAATTTGACTTGGCGCTGTTCCCATAATATAAATATCATCACCTAAATAAACTGCCTCAGAAATATCGTGGGTAACCAACACAATTGTAGGACGAACTTTTTCCCATACCGAAATTAAAAAGTCTTGCATTTTTAACCTTGTATTGGTATCAAGTGCCCCAAAAGGCTCATCCATCAGAATTATTTCAGGATTAACCAGTAAACTACGTGCAATTGCTACCCTTTGCAACTGTCCACCGGATAGAGTAGGGTACTGGGCATATTTTTTTTGATGACCATCGAGTCCTACTACTTTTATCATCTCCATAGCCCTATCATTTCTTTCTTTTTCGGGAACACCTTTATACTTCAAACCAAGAGCTACATTATCCAAAACGGTCATCCATGGAAAGGAAGAATATTGTTGAAAAACCATTCCCATTCTATGATCCGATGAAAGAGCTTTTTCTCTTATAAATATTTCACCTTTTGTAGGTGTCTGTAAACCTGAAAGATATCTTAAAACTGTAGATTTACCACAACCAGAAGGGCCTAAAAGTATTACAAACTGTCCCTGGTTAGGTTTATCTTCAATAAGTAAATTAAAATCCTTAATCACGTATGATTTGCCGTTGTCATAACTTTGATCTATGTTTCTAAGTTCTAGTATATCAGGCAATTCTGTGTTTGGAAATGTAACCGCGCTTTTTTGATTCATCATTTATTTAGTTTTCTTTACATACTTATAAGGGAAAAGTTGTTTATCTAGCCAACCAAAAATAAGGTCCTGAATAAAACCAATCAAAATAATCAATAATAAAACTGCAAAAACTTTATCTAAGCGACTAACTCGCTGTGCCTTAAAAATCAATGCTCCCAAACCCCCTTCTTCGGTATTAATAAGTTCGGCAACAATAATATAAGTCCATGATATTGCGGTTAGTACCCTAATATCGTCAATAATTTTAGAAGTAACACTGGGCCAATATACTCTGCGTATGGTTTGCCAGCTAGTAGCACCAAGGGTAAATGATGTTTGAAGGTAGATTTCCTCTACTTCATCAATTCTCTGAACCACAACAGGAACAAGAAACACAAATATACCGAAAGCAAGGAATTGAATTTTCATATCCATGTAAATGCCAAACCATGCAATAAATAAACCGGTAACAGCAGCAAGGGGCACAAAGCGGATTGCATCAACGTACCTGCTCAATAAACTCCGAAAAAAGGGCACCAAACCAATAATAAAACCTACCAGAAGAGACATAATAATAGCTTCAAGATAGCCCCAAACATTCAATTTGATGGAAATCCAGGTATTTAAAACTAAATAATTTTGAAAATGAAGTTCTTTATATGACAATAGCACAGAAAATGGAGATGGCAAAACAGCCTTGTCAATAAATGATTTTTTCGTTATTGCATCTAATCTGACTCCTAATGGTAACAAACTATCTTTCTGATCTGCAATAATTTCCTGATTCGGAAAGTTCACAACTTTATTACCAGATTTCTGATCTAAATCAATAGAAGTCTCTACTTTCTTACCATCAGAATCAGTAAGTTTCAGATTGTATTTACCTGGTTTTAAGTTTTTCAAAAAACCATCTTTGTCGGTCTTAAGATTATAGCCTTCAGGACCTTTCCACTCAAAAGTATAAGGACTTTTGCCATTATTGGCATTGTATTGGATTTGTAAGGTATTAAATTGATGGGTAATCAACCACCAGATTAGAAGTAATGAAAAGAATCCTGCGATTTCAATGATCAATGTGGTTTTTTTTGGCAATTCACCGCCAATTTTAAAGAGTTTTTTTATCATCTCAATTTTTGATTAAATCATTTAATTTCAATAAATTAGCTTACAAATTATTCTGGTAATTAATAGCTAGGGGCCTATCATAAAAAAAAGTTCTGGTTAACAAATATAATAATTAACCAGAACTAAAATTATAATAATTATTTGGAAACTAACTCAAAATCAGTTCTTCTATTTTTAGCTTTACCTTCACTTGTAGTATTAGGTGCAATAGGCTTATCAGGCCCATTACCTAATATAATAAAACGATTTCTGTCGAAATGATGTTCATTTATTAAGTAATCAGCAACGGACTGTGCCCTTTTACGTGATAATTCGCGATTTGCATCTGCACCACCAACATTATCTGTGTTACCTTCGATTCGAATACGTGAGTTGGCGAATGATTTAGCAATATCTAAAAATTCGCTATCGATAATATATTTCATGTTATCATCCAATGAAAATGATCCTGAAGGGAAAATAATGCTCACTGATTTGGTTGAAACAGCATCTGCTTTTTTTACTTCTTCAGTTGCTTCGGTAAATGTTACTGATCCTTCGGCAGCTTGGTTTGCATCGGTCATATTCAACGCACTTAAAAGGCTTGAATTTCCAACCATTCTCCAATTTGGAATTTTGCTTGTTATGTAACCTTCATTGGTATATTTGGTTTCCATTTTCGACCAGATAGCGTCACCGGTAACCCCTGTAAAATCACCTTTTAAGTTATAGAAATTCACATTATCGCCATAGGTACATAATCTTGCGTTGTTTATAGCATTTACACAATAATCTTCAGGAACTCCTAATCCATCAGCAAGAATTTTAGCCGCTTTCTTTTTTGATTCTTCAGAACTATTGATCTCTGCGGCACCTTTAAACCATCCTTCGAGTAATTGCTCTAGTTTTTTCTTGTTTTTTTCAAGATAAGCTTTTTTAACAACAAATACATCGGCAATAATATTTGATGCTTCACGCGAACTCTGTAATATTTTTGCTCCCGAAACCTTTGTAATGCAGTCTTGATCATCAGGGCTCCAAACAACGGCAGCATCAACTTGTCCCTTTTTAAAAATATCTGCAGCATCTATTGCACTAGCTACCTTTACCAATTCAATATCTTTTGTTGTCAAATTGCCGGCTTCAAGCAACCATAATAAAAATGTGTGACTTGGAGTCATCTCAGCAAAGGCTACTTTTTTACCTTTTAAATCACTAACTTTATTAATTCCACGGCGAGCAACTATTGCATCTCCTCCTCTTGACCAATCGGACTGAAATATGATTTGTGGTTCAAATTCCTGAAAACCATTTACTTCTGTTGTAAATGCATCAACGGTGGACCAAAGTAAATCAACTTCACCAGCTTTCCAGGCATTCCGTGAAACATTGAAATCATCCATGACTTTAAATTCAACAGTAAAGCCATAATCCTTGAAAAAACGTGAATTTTCATTTGCTTTAAAACCTTCATTAAAGTACTCACCACCGGCATATCCGCCCCAGGTTACAACTCCAATTTTGATGGTTTCATCATTGGCCTCTACATTACTACCGTCTGTTGAAGTCGATTTTCCATTAGGCAAAACATATTGTCTAAGTGGAGTATAATAAATTGCCGCAGCTATTCCTCCAACAATTACAGCTACAATTAAAAGCTTAGATAATGGTGTAAGATTAGATTTCATATTTAGTGGTCTTTAAATTAGTAACTTGGTTTTTGAATTAAATGAAGAGTTTCAAATCTCAATCAAAAAGATTGGAATAATTGCTAATATTTCCCATATCTTTTTCTATTTCAGGATTCTCAACTTTAGTTTC
>JANYKN010000090.1 GCA_025361565.1 Bacteroidota bacterium
GTCGGAGTTCACGGATATCGGAATCAACCAAAGCATGCAGGTAACCAGTGGCACAATCAATGCCATCAAAGGCAAGCTGCACCTGTTGAACATCGATGCGGTGATGGACAGCATCAACAATTACCTCGACGACAAAAATGACGGGAACAACGGCAACCCCAACGTGGGCGAACCTTACGTGCCAGGCGACCCGATAACCGTCATCATCGATGGCGAAACAATCATAGTAACAGGCGACACCACCTTTACCACCGCCGATGGTACCGAAGTGGTTGTTACCCTAAGCGGCCAGCCTCCAATCATTGTAGTGGATGGCAAAACCACCGAGGTCACCACGGATGTGTTGGATTTTGACAATCCAGGGGGAGGGACGAACGACGGCACACACCCGGTTGCCGATTCGTCGCCACATTCAATCAATTATGTACAATTTAGCGCTTACACCAATTCAACAGTCAATAAATTTGGTTTTGATGCCTATCCATCCGAAATACCTGAAATACTGAGCGAATACAAAAAAGAAAAAGTACTCGACAAGGATTACATCATCCCCTGGCAATCGGCCGAAGCCAACGGGATGCCCGCCCTGGTAAACATGCTGATAGATACCAAAGTTCCCGATTCCATCCAAACCCGCCTGAAAGTGGAGATGAAAGGAATGCCACTTACCTTCACTGCCAGCCCCGATGGAGATACCATAAAGATACTGAACCTGACAGGCCAGGGCGAAAAGGACAAGGATTTGATAACTGCATCTTACCTTAACGATGAAGGAAAAGAAATCCCCATCGGTTTTTTAAACCTGATAAGCTATAAAAAACAAGAACTAAAACTGGTAATTGTTCCCGTCGATGGGGAGTTTAAGTACAATGAGCCTGCCTTGCAAAAATACCTGGACCAGGTCTACGCACCTGCCATTACTGCCTGGGATGTCAGCCTTGCCACCGAAAAACTCGATGTGGAATATGACGAAGGAGAAAAGAACGGACTAAACACCTCCCGGAGCTTTCTGAGCTCATTCAACAAGGAGATGAACGCCGTAATTGATGCCATGAAAGCCCGCAACGAATACAGCGCCGACAAAAATACCTACTACCTGTTTGTTATGGACAAAGCCGAAAACGAAAGCCTGAACGGCCTGATGCCCTTCAGCAGCAACTTTGGTTTTATATTTACCGGCGATGGGCCTGACGAAACAAAGCTTTTTAGGACAATGGCGCACGAGCTTGGCCATGGTGCATTTAAGCTCAAACATATTTTTGATGACAAGGGTACCGAAAAGCAGGCTACATTGAATTTGATGGATTATACCACTGCACCTGATAAGGCCACTGTACTGCACAAATACCAATGGGACGATATTATTGATCCAAGGTTGATTGCTTTTGGGTGGAGTGAGGAGATGTATCAGGAACTACCTTGTTTTGCAATATTTGATGAATGTGACCAAGTAGAAGTATTGCTTGAGAAGATAAAGAAATACAGCAGCGAAAATAAGAAATTTATAATAAAAACCTTTCCAGATACTAAAGAACGACATTTGAGGGCGATAAGTATAAAAATTGGAGAGACTGAATATAAGCAAATTAGGATTATTTTCATACCGAGCAAAGAGAAAGTTACTTATTTTGACCCGAATGAATATCATGATTACTTGCAGTACCATACAGGCAATGAAGTTATTTCGGATAGACGATTCGGTATAGTTTATACAATAGACAATAAATATTCTTTTTGGATATTGATTGATAATGAGGATGATGAAGTTGGAAAGAGGGAAGCATTAAAAAAGTACCTGTTTGGAGATCATGTCAATGACCAAAATTCAGATTTATCAGATTTTAAAGAAATTGAAGAAAAAATTTTTGGTGATTTAAAGGTTAATGAGGAATCAGGCCTTATGGTTGAAAAAGACAAATTTGTAAAGCAAACCGAAGATTGCACTTGCAAATGTACATCAAAAAAGTATACAGGTACTGATCCCAACAAATGGAATTATGTATTTAATAAAGTTGTCTATAAACCTGCTTCGGAAGCAATTTCTCTTAAAACTGATCCTGTTGAATTTGAGATTAAAGTAAAGTCAAAAAAAACTTCAGGACACAATGAAACTCTAACAGGTACAGAAGAAATAATTACTTTTGAAACAACCCGTTTAAAAGAAGCGATATTCAAAATAAACAAAAACCTGGAAAACAATGATCCCACTATAATAGGTGTAACATATGGTGCAAAGAAAGGGCCATATAACACACCTGGGAATACAACAGATCATTATATGGTTATAGTATCAAAAGGCAAAGATAGTGAAGGTGTATATTTCCGGTTTTTCGATCCAGCTATATCTCAAGGGGCACAAGATAACCTGAAGTTATATATAAATCCTGGAAACTTGCTTATATCTGGCGATTGTGTCGGATATAGGCCTGGAGATAAATACTATTTAGTTGAATTATTGCTTGATGAGAAATTGCCAGCCTGCGGTATTGCCCCTAAAGTAGATCATTTGATAATAAAAATGAGAGAAAAATACATTAAAAATTCAAATTACAGTTATAATGAAAAAACTCAATCATTTGAATAATATAATCCATTCAATTAAAGTTGATTATCTTTTTGTAAAATATTTATCTACATATTAATATCTGAAAGCCTAGTTAAATAATATGAATAAAAAATGCAATTTAATAAACTAAGAAATAATGAGTATGAAAACAAAATTAATTTTAATTAGTATTGTGTTGACAATTTCAGCTACAATTGCGTCGTCCTATAATTGCTCTAATAATCAAGCGCAAAACAGGAACAAAAATCAAAAAATAGGTCTTCAAAATAATGAAAATGGTATTCCTAATGTTGATACATTAAATTCCAAAAATCACTCTTCAATTGAATGCTATGGGAAGATATTCGATAAATTCCCTGTTTTAGATAGTTTTGAAAACAAATCATTTGCAAATATTTTAAACAAAATAAACAAAGTTGAAATAAAAGTCGAAGAAGGAGCACCATATCAACCCTTTTACAATGACATCCAGCAATATATATTTGCTAATTTTAAGAATAATATTGCAACGAATGAAGGATATTTAAAATTTGATTCTCGAATAGACGGGGAAAAAATAACTTGGGCACCAGTTGCAATGCTCCCTACCAATGGAAAATTTGTAATGATAATTTTAGCTTATTGGGAAAAAGAGGCTTATGAACCCGCATCAACTGGATTTTATTTGTCCTCATTTTCGTTAAAAGGGAAAATGCTATCGATGGCATATATTTATGGATATGAAGAATTTAATAATTCTTATAACAATAAAAATATACATCTTAGTTCCATTTGGGGAAGGGTGTACTGCATGAATACAAATCAACCAAAAATAAGGAAAGCCGTAAATTGGGATAGTTATTTAGCCAAGGGTGGATTAACTGTGACTACCCTTGAAGTCAAAGAAATTCAATACTCGATTGATGAAGATGGTTTAATTAAATCTGAAAATGAAAAAATAATATTCCCCCGAACTAAAGTTCAATGGGAAGACAGGGCAAAAGTTTCATTTGAATCTGGAAGCGATACCATTAGGAAAATGCTTGGTGAGATTGAATAAGTCTCCCCACGCTCTTCATAGTAAAAACATTGCCTCCACTCGGCACAGCGTCCCGCTATGTCCTTCAATCAAAGGCCTCTGGCCTAATAAGGTAGAAGTAAAATAGATAATTATGGATAAAGAAAAGAACAAAATGTGACAACAGGATACCGGTTAAAAGACAAAGAGGCTTAGATTGTGAAATTAGGGGCATGGTCAATTTCTTTGATTTGGCAGCAAGGCGTGCTTTAGGTGATTTTTCCCTTCGGTCAAGAGAAAAGTTGCTTCGCTGCGCTCGCAAGGACGTGGGGTTTGAATCATAGTAAATCATAATCATCCTAATTGGTTACTGAGCGGAGTCGAAGTAAAATCAGTGTACCATAAGGATAGAAATTAGTCATTTGAAATTAGAAATTAAACAGAAGGTGGGTTCAGACGTTGTAGAGACGCAATATTTTGCGTCTCCAAATAATCAATAATTCAAAAATCCGCGATAATCCGTAACATCCGTGTCATTCGCGTTCTATAAAAAACAAACAAAAAAAATGAAATTCAAAACAATCACATCAGCAATTAGCTTAATCTTCAGCATTCACCTAAACGCACAACCCACCGAAGTGCCAGCCACCGGCCTTGCCAATTTGCGCAGCAGCAGCATAGCCAATGGCGATATCAATAACGATGGCCGGATGGACGTGCTTATTGCAGGTATAAACCCTTCAGGCGATTACCAATGCAAAGTGTATGTCAACAATGGCAACAGCACTTTTACCGATTTGGGTGCAAACATCATCAGTCTGGTGGATGGCGACATTGCCCTTGCCGATTTTGATTCCGACAATTACCTCGACGTGGCCATTTGTGGCAGGAACGATTTGAATGACAAGTACACCAAAATATACCGCAACAACAAAGACAATACCTTTACCGAAGTTCCGGCCGGTATGCAGGGTCTTTACCTGGGCTCGCTTGCATGGGCCGATTACGACAACGATGGCGATTTGGACTTGCTCATTTGCGGTCAGGATGAGGCCAATGTACGTAAAACAATCATATACGAAAATGTGGGTAACAGAACATTCACTGAAGTGTTGCCCAATATACCCGGCATTTCAAGGGGACAGGCCACCTGGGGCGATATAAACAACGACGGGCTTTTGGACATGGCACTTTCGGGACTTAACAACAGCAACAATTATATTACCGAAATATATGTAAACAATGGCAACAAAAGTTTTGCGGCGCACAACGCCAACCTACAAAAACTGGCTTTTACCGAACAACATTTCATCGATTACGATAACGACGGCGATCTCGATTTTTGGATAAGCGGAAGCAACAGCAGCGGAACAGACCTGATTAAGCTTTACAAAAACAATTCGGGCAATTTTGTGGAAGTAAGCACTCCGTTTAATGCACTTTGGAATGTTTCGGCAAGCTGGGGCGATTACGATGCCGATGGTGATGCCGATCTAATTTACATGGGACTTAACAGCACCACCCCAACCATACAGTATTACCAAAACGACGGATCGGATGCATTTAGCCTTGTAGGCTTAAGCATTGGCGGCATTTCCGAGGGCGACATCAGTTGGTTCGATTTCAACAACGACTTTAAATTGGATATCTTGGTTTCGGGCACAACCCCCGGAGGAAATAAAACAGCGGTATACCAAAATAACACCGCTACTGCCAATACAGCGCCATCAGCCCCAATCGGTTTGTCTGCCGAAATATCGGGATACCAGGCTAACCTTTCATGGACAGCAGGTAACGATATTCAAACCCCTGCCAACGGTTTATCATATCACCTATGCATTGGCACATCTACCGGAAATTACGACATCCTTTCTCCTGCATCAAACATGGCAACAGGTAAAAGCTATTTGACAGGAAAAGGTCAGGTCAAAGGCCTAAGTTCCATCATTAAAAATCTCCCGGAAGGTGATTATTTTTGGCGTGTACAAAGTATCGATGCTTCGGATGAGGCTTCTGCCTGGTCCAGTGAGTCGGGTTTTGCCATTTGCAATCCGGTCAATTTGGGATCAAACCAAGAAATCTGTAAGCAAAGCAAGCTGGAACTTACTGCCGGAACTGTTTCGGATGTGGTAAACTGGTACTCTGAAAATATGGGCTTAATTGCTTCGAATACCCAAAACCTGTTGCACATTATTGGCCAAAACGATAAAATTAGGGTTGAAGTGATCAAACCCATTGGCTGTACCGCACGTGATACCATTGAGGTTACCGCCCTAGAACTTCCGGTAATCGTTTTGCCCGCTACAAGTGAGGCCTGCTATGGCGAAACCATTGTTTTAACAGCAGGCTTGGACGGCGAAACTGTAAACTGGTTTGCTCAAAACGGTACTTTACTCATGGCCGGAAAACAACTGGATTACAAGGTTACCGGCAACCAAACCATCAAATGTGAAGTTACCACTGCAAACGGCTGTTTGGATTCGGCCAAAGTAGCCATCACTTATCTTCCGTTTCCGCAAGCTTCGCTTGGCGCAGATTATGGGGTTTGTAAATACCAAACAACCCATTTACAGGTCACCGGAATGCAAAAGGTAAATTGGTATGCTTTGCCCTGGAAACTGATTGCCGCCAATCAAGCGCAAATCGATATCAACATGGTTTCGGATACCAACATAGTGGCCGAATTTTTTAATGCGGACAATTGTGTCAATTTTGATACGGTCAATATTTCAATCCATCAAATTAAATGGGTTAATGCCGGAAGTGATACCATTATTTGCCACAACACAAGCCTAACGCTTGGCGGAAACCCATCTGCAACCGGTGGCACTGCTCCGTATATCTATAGCTGGACGGATGAAAACAATCAGGTGTTCTCGTCCGAATCCAATCCTGTGGTCAATCCCAAATCAAATACTTTTTATAATTTACAGGTAAGTGATAAAAATGCTTGCGGAGGCTCGGATAAAATAACCGTGGAAATCAATCCCCCATCTACAATTGATGCAGGCAATGATATTGAATTGTGTTATGGTAGCAGTGCAAATTTGGGAGGGAACCCAACGGCCACAAACAGTCTTTTTCCTTATAGCTACAGTTGGTGGCCCACCAATGGCTTGTACAGTCCGAATGTTGCAAACCCAACTGCTACGCCTTTGGATACCATTACTTACAGGTTAATTGTAAGTACTTATCGTTGTGCGGCTGATACCGATTATATGACCGTACATGTAAAACCATTGCCTATCATTACCATAAGCGAAAATATCAACATTGGTTTCGGTGGAAGTACTAGCCTTGAAGCTTCAGGGGGAATCTATTACGATTGGTCGCCTTCAAATAGCTTATCATCCGCTAATTCGGCTCAAACCGTTGCTTCACCCAACGAAACTACCACTTATGTAGTTATAGTAACCGCCCAAAACGAGTGTCAGGACCAGGCTTCTGTAACTGTTACCGTAAAAAACGATTTATTTATCCCCAACTTATTTACACCCAACGACGATGGTAAGAACGATTACTTTAAAATATATGGAACCGGAGTAGCAGAAATAAATATGATTATCTATAACCGTAATGGAATTGTTGTTTTCCAGACCAAGGATGTCAATTATTTGCTCGAAACCGGATGGGATGGAACTACAAAAGGTGCCAAGCAACCACAAGGTTCGTACATGTATGTGATAAGTGGAAGGTTTGTGGATGGTAACCCAATCGAATACAATAACAACAAGGGGACGATTAATTTGATGAGGTGATTTTGGGATTGCTTCGCTTCGCTCGCAATGACGACAAGTAACGTACGTCACTGCGAGGAGGCACGACGAAGCAGTCTCAATCAATTTCGAACGCTGTTCCATTCAATAAATTTGATGTAGAGCGTACTTTAAGGGATTGCCACGCTGCGCTCGCAATGACGACAAGCAACGAACGTCTCTGCGAGCGGAGCGAAGCAGTCTCGATCAATTAAGAACGAAATTGAATTTATTGAATAGACAGCAGTACAATCTTTGGCAGATTGCTTCGCTGCGCTCGCAATGACGTGGGGTTTGAAACATTATTAGAAATAATTAATAAGAAGAAATAAAATAAAATGAAAGAAATTAAGAAATCAAGCGGAATTAACCAACGAATAACAATCAAACTGATTCTATTAATCACGTCCATGGCATTTGAAATAGCACCCCTTCAAGCCCAAGATGCCCTTTTTACAAATTATCTAACCACTCCAATGCAAACCAACCCTGCCTTGGTGACCTTTGATAACGACTTTAAAATTTCCATGAATTACAGGGGCAGGGTTTCAGAATTTGCCCAAAATTATAATATGCCGTCGCTATCGATAATTTATCCATTAATCAACCAGGAAAAATCAAAACGCTGGGGTGGATTGGGATTTTCTGTACTTTCGGATATGTCGGGCAATAGCCAGATGATCAAAACAACAGGGGCCAGTCTTGCGTTTGCATACAATCTTCAAATTAATGAAAAGCAGTTTGTTGGTGCTAGTTTGGGAGCAGGTTATTTTCGTCGCCAGGCTGATGTGAACAATATGACTACAGGTAGCCAATATGTTCCGAACCAGGGCTTTGATCCCAATATCCCAATCAACGAAACTTTTACCAATGATACCAAGGGATACTTGGATCTATCAACAGGATTGGTGTGGCAACTCATAGATAAAAATGGAGAGAACAAAGCATTTGCCGGAATTTCTGCCTTTCATTTAAACAAGCCTGATATTTCTTTAAACGATCAAACGGATGTATTACCATTCAGGTATGGAATTCAGCTGGGTTATAAAATATTTTCGAATGAAAAAATAAGTATTTTCCCCGATGCAGGGTTGGATTTTCAAGCCGGATTAATGCGGTACAATGTTGGTGTAAGTATTAAAATCCCTTTTAAAGGAATAGAACAAGGTTATATGAAAGATGCCACTTTAAGCTTCAAGCCACGGTATCTTTCTGATAATCTTGCTTCCATGGGAATTGAATTCAGTAAAACCAATTTTGTGATTTCATTTGCTTATGATTTTGCCGTGGCCAATCGTTCCATAAACTCTAATGTAGTTGATGTATACGAAATTCATATTGGTTACAGGAAAAACCTGTTCAAACCAAAGCAGAAAAAAGAAAAAATTATTGTTGATGATCATTATATTGTTGGTCAGGAAAGAATATTGAACAAAAACAATGAAGTGTTAGTCGTCCATGATACGGTTTATTTGGAAGATACCAAAAAGATAATGGAGCAAGAATGGTCTGAAAAATTAAAAGATCCTGAGCGTAAAATTACCTTTAATTACAAAAGCGAAAAATTTGAAGACGAAGCAAAAGATGTGTTGAATGAAATTATAGGTTTGTTAAAAACAAACGATGATTATGTGATTGAAATCGAGGGTCATACTGATAATATTGGTGATGCTGAAAGCAACAAACGTCAATCGTTGCGCAGAGCACAAGCCATTGGTGATTATTTGGTAAAGCAAGGAATACAAAAAAGTAGAATCAGGGTGAGTGGTCGTGGGGCAAGCAAACCTATTGCCACAAATGCTTCAGATGAAGGCAGGTCAAAAAACCGAAGGGTTGAATTTAGATTGTATAGGGTGATTAAATGATAATAGAAATTAGTCATTGGAAATTAGAAATTGGCAGACTGTTCAGTCAACGAACGTCACTGCGAGGAACGAAGCAGTCTCTTTTTATCAAGAACGAAATCCTTTTCTTTCTATTGGAGGTTGTGCATGCTTCGAGGGATTGCTTCGCTGCGCTCGCAATGACTACAAGTAACAAACACCTTACTCAATACGGATCCACATCATACACAACCTGAATAGCCTTAAATTTTTCCAAACCACCTAAATAATTCGCTGCTTCGAGGATATATTTTTTATATGCACTGGCAAGTTTTGGGTTTTCAATTTTAATCAGGATTGATTTTAGGTACAAATCAAATACTTTGCCCACAACCGGGTATTCCGGGCCAATCACATTTTCCTTCAATGCTTTTTTTAGGTTATTGGCAAATATTTCAGAAGCATGGTCGAGAACAGATTTATCCTTGTGCTTGATGGTTATGGCAATAAGCCTGAAAAACGGTGGATACTTAAAAGTTCTCCTTTCCGAAGCTTGCTCCCTGAACATGCTTTCGTAATCATTTTGCAGCACTTGCATAATAATGGGGTTTTGTGGGCTCGTAGTCTGAATAATTACAGTACCCCTTTTGTTTTTTCTGCCAGCCCTGCCTCCAACTTGGGCCATTAACTGATAGCTTCGCTCATAGGATCTGAAATCAGGGAAACTTAGCATTTGATTTGCATCAAGGATACCAACCAAGCTCACATTTCCAAAATCCAGACCCTTCGAAATCATCTGCGTGCCAACAATAACATCTACTTTTTGGTTTTCAATGTCGGCTATCAATTGACTATGGGCTTTTTTACCTCTGGCGGTGTCCAAATCCATCCGCCTGATAATGGCTTCTGGGAAAAACAGTTTCAACTCCTCTTCCACTTTTTCGGTTCCAAAACCTTTGGTGCGCATATCTGTGCTTTTGCAATTGCTGCATTTATTCAAATTGGTATATGAAAAGCCACAATAATGGCAAACCATTTGGCCTGTGTGTTGGTGGTAGGTGAGGCTGACATCGCAATGTTCGCATTTGGGAATATATCCACACTCAAAACATTCAATGTAAGGAGCAAATCCACGTCGGTTTTGGAAAAGGATTACTTGTTCGCTTTGGTCGAGTGCCTTTTTCATGCTATCCAATAAAGTAGGCGTAAAAAGCGATTTCATCTGCTTTTTCCTTCTGGCTTCTTTTACATCGGCAAGCACTATTTCAGGCATTTGCATGTCCATATAGCGGTTGTTGAGCTTTACAAAACCATACTTTCCTGTTTTTGAGTTAAAATAGCTTTCAATTGAAGGCGTTGCCGAGCCAAGAACCGTTTTTGCTCCATAGAGGCGTGCCAGAAACAAGGCAGAATCCCGTGCTTGATATCGGGGTGCTGGATTGAACTGTTTGTAGGTGTTTTCGTGTTCTTCGTCTATGATAATCAGTCCCAAATTGCTAAATGGCAAAAAAACCGATGAACGCACACCCAGAATGATTTGGTAAGGCTTAGAGTTGTTATTGTTGTTGGTGCCTGCAATGTTGTTCCAGGTTTCAACCCTTTCGGAATCGTTGTATTTGGAATGGTAAACACCCACTTTTACTCCAAAAGCTTTTCGCAATCTGTCCACCATTTGGGCGGTGAGGGCTATTTCGGGCATTAGGTACAAAACTTGTTTGCCTTGGTTCAAATAGCTGTTGATTAGCTTGATGAAGATTTCTGTTTTACCGCTCGAAGTTACGCCATGCAACAAAACGGTATCTTTTTCCTTGAAAAGTTCGGTTATTTGATGGTAAGCTTCGCTTTGCTCCGTATTCAATTCGTGGAGCAAATTGTTTTCTTTCGATTCAATAAATTCCAAACGGCTAATTTCTTTGTTTACCAATTGAAGCACGCCCTTTTTAACCAATAAATCGATTGTGGCAGATGAAGATTGACTCTTCTTTTTCAACTCTTTTCTGCTGATGAGTTTCAGTTCTTTGCCTTCTTCAAATTCAATGATACTTAAAAAGGAATTGAGCAAATCGAGTTGCTTGTCTGCCCGTTTTAAACTGATGATTGCTTCGTTTAGTTTTTCGTCGGTTGCAAAGTCGTCGGACAATTTAATAAACTTTTCCGTTTTGGATTGAAATCCTTTTTCAAGCGATTCTTCAATTCCGATTGCTCCTTTTTCGTATAATGATTTGATGTGTGGCAGACAGCTTTTGATTTGCGCAATCGTGTTTATTTCATCAATTGTGAGCGATTTGCTTTTGTTCAGTGCATCTAAAATAAGTCTTTCTTTTGGATTAAAGCGATAGAGTTCCAAATTGTTTGGATCATCAAAAAAATCATCGTGATACGAGATGTTTGTATTGCTTTCCAACCTTAGTCCTGCTGGCAGAGCAGCTTTGTACACTTCGCCAATCGAGCACATATAATATTCGGCCATCCACTCCCAAAACTGGATTTGTTTTTCATTTACAATGGGCTCGTTGTCTATGATTTCGA
Organism: Bacteroidota bacterium; assembly: GCA_025361565.1. Lineage (GTDB taxonomy): Bacteria > Bacteroidota > Bacteroidia > Bacteroidales > NBLH01 > NBLH01. The sequence goes on from JANYKN010000090.1 coordinate 11,671, forward strand.
GTATATCTTTTAATTCAAATTTGCTTGTTCCGTTTTGATGCACATTTTTTATCAAAGCCGAATAGATTTTCTTTTTACCAAATTGAACCACAGCTCTTTTCCCAGGTATGCATTCGCATTGCATACTTTCCGGAACGCGATAGCTAAACAGCTGATTAAGCGGAACAGGTAAAATTAAATCAACAATGAATTCGGTTTTTTGCATCATATCTAGTAAAAAAATCAAGTAGTAATGTGTCAAGGCCTAAGTTCAATGACAAATATTAAAATACTAAAAATCAAATTAGGCTTATGCGAGTTTCGGTAAAACAAACTTGATTTGTTTTTTGAATTTTTCTTTGCTAAAAGTACAAAACAATAGCAAATAAAAAAGGGTTTAAATAATGCATTAAACCCTTTTCATCTTATTTGTTATTTCGAATTAGATAGAAAGAATATCAGCCACTTCCAATAGTTCCTTACTTACATTCCGATGTCCTTTAATTGTTTTGTTAAATGGAACATGAACCACTTCGTGGTTTGTATATCCAACCATAATGCTTCTTTGATTGTCCAATAAAGCGTCAACAGCAGCAACTCCAAGACGGCTAGCCAGGAAACGGTCAAAAGCAGTTGGCGCACCACCTCTTTGAATATGGCCTAAAACACTTACTCTTACATTGAGATCGGGAAAATCTTCGGCTACTTTTTTTGCAACTTCGTGTGCACCGCCGAGTTTATTTCCTTCAGCCACCAAAATAATATGGGATGATTTTTTATTATGGCTTTCGGTAAGTATAAATTCTTTCAATTTATCTTCTTGTCCTTCCACTTCAGGAATGAGAATAGCTTCGGCACCGGTTGCAATACCGGCTTGAAGGGCAATGAACCCGGCATCCCGGCCCATTACTTCAATAAAAAACATCCTGTCGTGCGAATTGGCTGTATCTTTAATTTTATCAATAGCTTCAACTACCGTATTAAGGGCAGTATCGAATCCGATGGTGAAATCTGTTCCAAAAATATCATTATCGATTGTTCCCGGGATTCCAATACAAGGTATATCATATTCTTGCGAAAACAGTCCGGCGCCTGTAAAAGTACCATCGCCACCGATTACAATAAGTGCGTCAATTTTTTTTTCAACCAGATTTTGATGTGCAGTTGCCCTTCCTTCTTTGGTCTTGAATTCCATACTGCGGGCTGAGCGGAGAAAGGTACCACCTCTTTGAATGATATTTCTAACATCAATAGAAGTTAAATCAACAAACTCTCCATTTATCATTCCTTCGTAACCATGTTCAATACCAACAACTTTAATTTTGTGATATTGTGCGGCACGAACAACAGCCCGCACCGCGGCATTCATTCCAGGGGCATCTCCACCGGAGGTTAAAACCGCTATCTTTTTAATTTTTGCCATACTAAATATATAATACTTTATTCTGGCTGCAAAAATAGAGTTTTTTCTGTTAATGTAAATATTTCCTTCAATACTTGATGATAAATTAATATGTTTTTTAAGGAAACACCCCTGATAATTATATGTTTAATCTAAATAAATATTAATTTTTAATCACTGGTCATGATAAACAATGGGCTCATTTCAAAACTATGATAATATGGTCGCAAGCGATCCACGTTATAATACTTTTCAATATTCACTAGTTTTTTTGAAGAAGTAACCACATCTATAGGCATATTGTCATATCTACCGTTCTTAAGAACTACCAATCTTCCATGAATGCCTTTAAGAATTAAATCAAGTGCAAGATTGCCATATGCCATTGGAACAATGGAGTCAATAGCATCTGGATCGCCACCACGAACCATATATCCTAATTTTTGGTTAATATGGTTGATACGCTTGCCGTTGTTATACTTTGGAGAGATTTCTTTTAGTTTGTCGGCAATAATATCGCCAATTCCACCCAATTTTGAATGCCCAAACATATCTTTTTCCTGGTTTTGGAAAACCATGTCACCACCTTCGAACATAGCGCCTTCAGAAATCAAAACCGTTGAATATTTGCTTGGATTTTTGGCTCTGTCATCAATCAACAATTCTGCAAGGCGATCGATATTAAATTTATATTCAGGTATTACACATCGGTTTGCTGCTCCTGCCATTGTTGGAAGCATAGCGGTAAAACCGGCATAGCGTCCAAAAACTTCCAGAACCAACATTCTTTCGTGAGAACCTGCTGATGTACGGATAGTATTAATAATGTTAATGGTTCTGGTTACGCAGGTGCTAAAACCAATGCAATAATCTGTTCCGGGAACGTCGTTATCCATTGTTTTGGGAATAGCCACCACTTTTACACCTTCTTTATACAAACGAACGCCATAGCTCAAAGTATCGTCACCACCAATTGGGATTAGATAATCTACATTTAAAAACTCAAGATTTTTAATAACTTCTTGTGTGAGGTCATTATATTCTTCCGTATAAATATCCCTTAAATGATCGGGAACTGCATCTTTTGGAAGATGACTCGGACGAGTACGTGAACTGTGTAAAAAGGTTCCTCCAGTTCTTCCGGACTTGTTTACAATCTCTTCGGTTAAGTTCTGGTAATTATTACTGTTGTCAGCTTTTTTATCACGGATCATTTCAATAATCCCTGCCCAGCCACGGCGAAGGCCTATAACTTCATAATTTTCTCTTAATGCCCTTATGGTAATTGCTCTGATGGCAGGATTAAGACCTGGTACATCGCCACCCCCAGTGAGGATAGCAATAACTCCTTTTGATTTTTTAGTAGTTGCCATATCATTTAGTTTAATTTTTATTCTTGCTAAAGATATTACAAATTTTAAAAAATTAACCTGCTAGCATAACAAAATTTTATATTTGTTTTCTTCTATTTTTCCCTCAAGGTATTTTGAATTGTATAAAAGAGAAAAGTTTAAGGATTGTTCAGTAATTCAATCATTTCTTGTGGTTATGTTATTTAACTGAATTAGTATGAATATTCTACTTAACAATAAATTAACATTAACATAAAGTTAAGGAAACCTTTAAAAAAAGTATCCTGCATATCTTTGCTAGATATTAAAAAGTAGTAATTATGAAAAATCTAAAAAGAACATTAAAATCACTTCTTATCTTGACAATGTTTGGTACTAGTGCATTTGCTGATGGAATTGATCCAATATATAAGGATGGAACAATCGTTCAAATTTCCGGTAAAATAATAGATCAAAATACAGGTGAACCTTTAACAGGAGTTAAAGTTTTTTATACGGGATCAGAAATTGCGGTTTATACCGACTTTGATGGAGAATTTACCATGGAAGTTCCAGCAAAAAAAGGTGCTGAATTATCAGTTTCTTTAATTTCATACGAAATGAAAACACTTAAGTTAGAAAATTCAAAAAAAATGAAAGTAAAATTAGCCAGACAGAAATGAAAAGATTTAACAAAAAATAAAAACAACACTATTCAAATAAAAGGCTGCATTTTATGGCAGCCTCTTTTTTTGCCCTTCGCTCTGCTTTTAAAAAACTTACCCATACATTTTTCATGCATTATTATTACTAATTCAATGCATTTTATATTCTCTCTAGTAGTTTCTGCATATTGCGGTAATTCCAATTAGTAATGCGAATTAAGGGTTGAATAACCCGAGGCTTGTTCATCTTTCCAAGTGCTACAATATGGTGTCTATTATGGCCACCACGCTTCTTTCAGAACAATATTCACAATAACTAAGATTAAAAAACTATGTGGCTATGTGTTTAA
>JANYKN010000097.1 GCA_025361565.1 Bacteroidota bacterium
GTTCTGTAAGAAAACTATGTGACTATGTGGTAAAATTAAAGAATCTTTTTGTTTTATAGAATGATATTATTAAAGTATTACATCTTTGATTAAACACATAGCCACATAGTTTTTTAATCTTATTTATTGTGAATATTGTTCCGAAAGAAGCGTGGTGGCCATAATAGACACCATATTGTAGCACTTGGAAAGATGAGCAAGCCTCGGGTTATTCAACCCTTAATTCGCATTACTAATTTGGTTTATAAAAACTCTTGTTGAACTTTAAACTTTTCGAATAAATTTTTTGCTGTATTTTTATTTATATTATGCATTACGACTACTTCTCTTAACAAAAAGACATTGATAAATAGATTTATTTTTTTTTAATATATTATTTATATGTATTTTTATTTCTCTACAATGCACTTATACTTTAGTGTAAAAAAAGAAAAACATCCATGTCTGATCAATTGGTTTCTAATATTAAGGAATTGGGATTTAAATAGTTAAAGCATAGATACATTCTGTAGTAAATTACATATTTTGAAATATCCATGATTAATATCAAATACACAAGTGGCTGATTAAGAAGGAGTATCATAAATAGTCCATAAGTCTGAAATTTGCACACATTCTCCCATTATGGCAGTACTGACTATTTTGTAAACAAAAATAATTAAAAATTAACTCATGAAACTTTCAATTGGTAAAAGGTTATTTCTTGGCTTTGGGGTACTATTGTTCATAGTTCTGATTTTTGGAATATATATTATTGTCACTTCACAAAAAAATAAAAATGTTTCGGAAAAGATATTAAATATATACGCACCTTCTAAAGCACTTTTAAACAGTTATTACAATATCATCGACAACTCAAAAATGCTTATAAAAAGTTGGGTTTTTATTGATAAAATACCTGAAACTCCAGATAAATTAAGATTAGAAAACTTGCACGATTCAATTTTTCCTGCTTTGGTTAAAGAATTAGACGAAATAAAAAATAAATGGGAAGCAAAAGATGAAAAGTTGCTTGATGAAATCACAATACAAATAAAGGATACCCTTTTTGTTCAACACAAAACGATTATGACACTTTTAGGTAAATTCGAAGCCTATGATGACCCGGAAGTTGTTTTTCAAACTCAACCAGCGGTTGAAGATGGAGGCGAAGTGATTGAAATGACAAAAAAAATACTTGACAAATTATCCATATTGCAAGGCAGGATTAACGAACAGGTTACAATTGCAAATCAAGCACTTAATAAATCAAATGAATCCTTTCAAACTTATATCATTGTATTGTTTATATTACTGATAATTACATCCGTGATTACAGCTTTGCTTACATCTCGAAGCATACTTAGACCAGTAAATAGATTGAACAATACTTTAACCTTAATGAGCCATGGCGAAATGCCAGAAATAGAACTTGTTGATACAGGTGATGAGATAGGTGAAATGTCATTATCGCTAAACAATGTTGTGCATGAATTGCGCAAAACAATTATTGATATTAAAGACAGTGCGGTATTTCTTTCGGATCATAGTAAAACATTAACCAAACAAGCCCGGATTTTGTCGAAAGGCGCTTCTGAACAAGCTTCATATGTTCAAGAAATTAATGGTTCAATAAAAGAGATTATTTCCAGCCTTGATAAAAATGCTGAGAATTCGAAATTGGTAGAATCCCATGTACTTAATTTTGTAAATAGTATAAAAAGCAATAAAACAAATGTATCGGAAACAGTAAAAGCTTTAAAGAAAATCTCTGCAAAAATTAATGATGTCAATGAGATATCTTCTCATACCAACATCCTTTCATTAAATGCCCTAATTGAGGCTGCAAGGGCAGGTGAACATGGAAAAGGTTTTACTGTAGTAGCACAGGAAGTTGGAAAACTGGCAGACCGTAGTAAAATCCATGCCAAAGAAATAGAAGACCTATCGGTATTAAGTATCCAAATTGCCAATACTACCGACGAAGTTTCGGATGAATTGATTCCACAAATTCAAAACACCCAAAAACTTATTGGAAATATTACCAGTGCTATAAGCGAGCTTAGTTCCCTTGTAATTGTAATACATAAAACTGCTGTTAATTTGAATGGTATTGCTCAGCAAAATTCATCTTTTTCAGATGATATGTCCAATAATTCAAAAAATCTGGAATCGCAGGTTGCCAAATTAATGCGAAGCGTTTCATTTTTTAAAATTGGAGATTTGAATATGCCAACTTCAGTAAACAACAATAAGGAGATTGAAATTGTTAAAGAGATTAATGAGGCAGATTATAATTCAATTAAAAAAGAAACAGAAAATACCATTGAAATTATAAGTGAGGATAAAAAATTAGATTTTCATATTAAAGAGACTGGGTTTAATTTAGATTTGGATGGCGAAAAAGATGATAATTTTGAAACGTTTTAGATTGAGTCCACTTGTATAATTTTATAGTTTTTTTTTTAATAAAACACTTAGAAACTGTTTAAATTTTATATTGAACCCACTTTAGGGTTCAAAACGTGTTGGCTTATTTTCCTCCGGTTTACACCGGAGGTTATTCATATTCAAGTCTTTCAGACTTGTGTATGATGAAAACCCTGAAAGGGTTTAATCTGAATAACCCTGGGTGTCAACCCAGGGAACATGAAGGACATAATTCAACAACCCTGAAAGGGTTGAACAATAATGTGTATTGAATAAATTAAATTTAAACAGTTTCTTAATTTTAATTCTTAGAAGGATTTTCTATTCATTAATATACTTTAACTCATTTAATCCAAAGTATTTCGCTCGTTTAAAATAAAGAAAATGAAGAAAATATCTTCAGTAATTATCATTCTATTTATTTCTCTTTCAGGATTTTCACAAAACGAAAAACTAAAAGTTACATTTATATATAATTTTACCAAATACATTTCGTGGCCGGCAGAACTTAGCCAGGGAAATTTTATTATTGGAGTTTATGGAAGTCCGGCAATGAGTGGAGAGTTAAAAGCTGTTGCAGAAACACGAAAAGTCGGAACCCGAAGCATCGAGGTTCTAGATTTTTCATCCCTAAGTGGATTACTGAAATGCCATATGGTTTATGTGCCCGAAAACAAAAAAGCAGAATTGGATAAGATAATTGAAAAGTATAATTCACAGGCAGTTGTTGTAATTGCAGATACCCCAGGAGCAGTTCAAAAAGGTGCAGCAATTAATTTTATCCTTGTTGATGGTAAACAAAATTTTGAGGTTCGAAAAGCAAATGTTGAAAAAAATGGAATAAAAGTAAGTTCCCAGTTATTGAATCTAGGAGTTGAGAAGTGAAGAATGGTTGGGTGAATAATGAAATGTTTATTTAAGTTTTATGAATTATTGACTTCAAAAATCAGGTTTTCCCTGATGTAATTTGAGTTCAAAGTATTTTGCCGATTCATGAGGATTATAGCGGTAAGTTGGCAATTCAACAAATCCATTATCTTGATATAATTTAATTGCAGGTTTCATTGTTGCGGATGTATCCAATTTCATGATATCATAATTTAGCTTTTTTGCCAGATTTATAGCACTCATTAATAACATTCTACCAATTCCAAAATTTCTAAGACCCTCTTTTACAAACATCCTCTTTAGTTCGCAATGCTTGCCTTCAAATTTTCTAACGCCTACAACTCCAACTACTGCTTCATTTACAATTGCTAGAAATAGCCCACCATTTGGTTTGGAATACATTTCTGATAAGTTATTAATTTCATTATCAAAATTTTGGAAGGATAAATCCATGCCAAGCCATTCAACATATTCAAGAATGATTGCTTTCCCATCCATAAAGTCCTTGGAATCCTCTGCCAATTTTATTATAATACTTGAATTTCTCATCATTGAATAGTAAAAATTGTAACTATAAATAATCCTGTCGTAGTGGAGTGAATGTATCAATTACTTCTCCAGCTTCAATCACTTCCAATGAATGTTCGATGTTTTCAGGTATCGAATAGCTATCCCCCGGACAAATTATTTCATTCAGATTTTGAAACTTAATCCTATACTTTCCAGAAATTACATATCCGCTTTGTTCATTGGGATGTGCATGCGATGGAACATTGTCGCCAATTTTATATTTCATTTTAGTAACCATTGATTTTTGTCCAATTGCCAACACATCAAAAGATACGCCTTTAAATTGCCGATTAACAGCATTTTCTTTTTTTATTATCAATATGCTTGTTGTTTTAATATTTAACGATGTTTCGCTGTTCAAAACTACTAATATATCATAATTTAATGAAAGGTTGAATATGAGAATTTTATCGAACTCAACCCCTTCCCTTCTCTCGCTTAAGAAAATGGTGACTGAAGCTTCGACAGTTGTGGTTTTTTATTGTTTTTTTTTGGACGCTTGGGGTTTCATTTTTGCAATACTAGATACTTGTCCAAATATTTATTGGTTTTTATATTTTGGGTGGAGGTCTAATTTATTTGGTGCTTGTTTTACTTTATTTGTTGCTTGTTTTACTTTATTTGTTGCTTGTTTCACTTTATTTGGTGTTTAAAGTAATTTATTTGGTGCTCGAAACACTTTATTTGTAGCTTAAAGCACTTTTTTTGGTGTTTGTTGCACTTTATATGATGCCTGTTTTACTTTATTTGGAGGTGGAAATAAATAAAACCCGCCAACTTTTAGATTTTCTGACGGGTTTTTACATGTTATATTAAATCTTTGCTGTTTTGCTTTTTTTTAATTTTGGTTAACGAATTTTAAACCACTTATTGCTTTATACTCGGAACTGGTAGCACCAAAAACGGACTTGATGTAATTTTTAACATCAACTGTGGTATCTACTAATCCTATATTGGCGGTGTACATAATTTTATTGCGCAAATTTCGTCCACTGTTTACATTTGTAGCGGCAAGAACTGCGGCGTTGTTTTTGATAACCAGATTGTTTTGAAAACTTGTTAAAGCTGCAATTTTCAATTCTTCTTCGTTAGGAGCATAGGCAGTAATTGAAGTTAAAAAGTTAATATACTTATCGAAATTAGCCATACGGTTATCGAAACTCATTTGCGAAGTAGACTTTTGAACTATGGGTTTTCCTTCGGTAATGGCAGATAATTTTTCTTCTTCTGTCTTTTTGGGGCTAGCTCTGCGACCTTGTAATTTGCGTATCAAAGTTTTTGCATTTTCATCCAATTTAATGCTGCTATCGGAGGCTTTTAGGGCATTGTTTGAGCGTGTTATCAAATTGGTTAATTGCTCAAAAGCGGTTTCGCGCTCGCTGATTGCAATTTTTTGTGCTGACTCTGCTGTGTTTAATGCTGCCACTGCTGATTTTGATGAACCGAGTTGTGTGTTGAGTACTTCAAGCTTTAAATTGGCTTTTGAAGGGTTGTAAGATGCACCCAATGAAGTAAGGTTTGCTAAAAGTTTTTCGTAATTGGCCAAATTTGTAGGATGGCCTGATTCTGTTTTGCTTGACATAAGTTAAAATTTAATGATTTAAGAACTTATGATATAACGGCAGTTAACGTTTTATAATTGTATGTTACGGAGAATATATTTGGAATTATTTATTTTTAAATGTTTTTTTAATTTTCTGAGTTATGATTTGTTTTCAACTTATATCTGTAGATTTTTAGACACCGCCAAAAAAGAAGGGATACCTTAAATCCACAGGTGCAAAACTAAATAGCTGACAATCACGGGGTGACTAAGTTCAGTTTATTTTTTTCAATACCCTGTGAATCAAAGAGTCACCCCGTGATTTACGGATTTAAGGGAATAAACGCTTTGATATTTGTGAATTGCTTTATAGCTGTAGTCTATAAAATGCAGTCAAAAAAAAGGAATACCTTAAATCCGTAGGTATATGAATAAATAGCTGACAATCACGGGGTGA
>JANYKN010000123.1 GCA_025361565.1 Bacteroidota bacterium
GAGAAATTTGAAGAATCACTATCAAACCCCCAAAATAAATATACTGCAAATGAGGGAGCGCTTAAGTTAAATTATGTTCGGACTTATGAAAGGAATCCAAAATTGCGTGCAGAAGCAATCCGCATTCACAAATTAACATGCATGGCTTGCGGTTTTAATTTTGAAGAAACCTATGGCGAATATGGTAAAAATTATATTGAAGTCCACCATATCGTTCCGGTAAGCGAATTGATAGAAGAAACTGAAATTGATCCCGAAAAAGGCATGGTGGTTTTATGCTCGAATTGTCACAAAATCACACACCGGAAAAGGGATAAAGTTTTAAGCTTAGATGAATTAAAACAAATTATTATTAAATAAAACTGTTTGAAAATAATTTTAAATAGAATATTTTTGTTAAAATATTAACTCACATTGAAGACTATAAAGCATATTTGCGAATTTATTTTTAAAAAAAATCTTCATCTGGTTGCCTTAGCAATTTTTGTTTATTTCGCATTAAGAATACCGATAGAATTATTACTTTCAAGCACATTAGTTAAGTATGTTTTTATTTATATTATACCAATCTGGTATAACGATATTACTTTCCTGACCGTTTTGCTGACTGCAATTATTTTTACTGTATCTAAATTTAATAAATATACACCCTCATTAAATCTTACTGGTGTTTTATTATGTTCAACATTCATTTATATTCTATATAGAATTACAGGATCAACATGGGAGTTCACATCTTTATATACACTCCCTTTTATAAAATATACAGACATTTTAATTGTATTATGCGTATGCCAGCTTTTTTTATTTATAAAAAAGAAAACGGAAGATCAGCTTAATGGAAAGGACTCCTTTTTTGAAGACCAACCTCTTGGTATAGAAGGTGAAGACAAATTGGGATATGATTCTTATGCCGAGCTTTTAGGAAACAAAATCTTATCCAGTCATTTTAATAAGTCCTTCGCAATTGGTATAAATGGTAAATGGGGCTTAGGCAAAACCTCCTTCATTGATTTATTAAAGAGAAAAGTACAGGGTGAGTGCATAATTGAAATAAATTTTAATCCGTGGAATAGCCATTCTCCAAAGGCTATAATCAAGGACTTCTTTGAAACAATTCAAGAAACAATACGTCCATATCATTCATCACTTTCAAGACTCTTTATCCAGTATTCAAACAAACTTGTAACATTAAATAGTAATTCTGTCACACAATCTATTCAAACAACAGTAGCAACAATTACGGGCTTCGATTCAATAAACAGTTTGTATCGAGAAATTAACACTGCATTAGTTAATATAAATAAAAAGATTGTTGTTTACATTGATGATTTGGATAGATTAGATAAGGATGAAATCATTGAAGTGATAAGGCTAATACGAAATACGGCAAATTTTCATAATACATTTTTCGTTGTGGCATATGATAGAAACTATGTGATTAATGCTTTAAAACAACATAACCCATATAAACAGGAAGTTTTCTTAGAAAAAATATTTCAAATTGAAATTACACTTCCCTATTTCAAGAAGGATATTCTTCGATACAAACTTGCAGTGAAATTGAAAGAAAAATTTCCTGAAAGTTTACACTCTACAATTGATATAGAAGTAATTGGAACTACATCATCTATACCAGTATTTTTGAATGAGTGGCTTGAAAGTATGAGAGATGTAACGAGGTTAGCAAATGCACTTGTCCTTAACTTTGTTAAATTAACAGGAGAAGTGGATTTCAATGATTTTATGAAAGTGGAATTGCTCCGTCTTAAATACCCATCAGCTTATGAATTGATTTTTAGAAAGTCCTTAGAATTCTTAGACACATCTTCGATTCAATCTAGTAAAGAACAAAATTATGTGTTAAAAAATATTGAAGAATCTGAAAAAAAGAAATTGACAGAAGAAGAAAAGGGAATAAATACATGTATAGAGCTTTATCTTTGGAGAAATTGTCTTGAGCTTTCAATTCCTAATAATGAAATATTAAAGATAGTTGATTTTCTAAATGAAATTTTTGCAGGAGGACTTTCT
>JANYKN010000155.1 GCA_025361565.1 Bacteroidota bacterium
TTTGAGCGAATATTCATTTCGTATAAATAGGTCGATTTTCAAAGAAACAATATTTCATAAACTCATTGAAAGAATGGTATCCAATGCGCACATTGGATATAAACAAATAATAATTAGTACATAAGTAAACACCTCAATAAATTTATTCTGAAAATCAGGTTCTTACCCAAATTGAATAACATTATTTATTTGTAACATTAACCACTTTCCGGTTAACGAAAAAATCCCGAAAAATCATTATACTTTAAATTGAATTTAATATTTTAGCAGAATGAAAAAAATTACGATTCTCTTTTTTGTAATATTCTGCCCAATTTTGGTCAATGATATTTATTCTCAAAACAATACATCCGTAAAAGCGACAAAATATCCAATTTTTGAACTGGGTGAAACCGATTTTTTATTGAATGGTGAGCCATTTCAAATCAGGGCTGGAGAAATACACCCAAATCGCATTCCAAAAGACTATTGGAGACAACGGATTCAAATGGCCAAAGCCATGGGTTTAAATACAATTGCTTCTTATATTTTCTGGAATTATTTTGAGACTGAAGAAGGAAAATTTGACTTTAAAACAGAAAATCGCGATATTGCTGAATTCTTTAGAATTGTTGAGGAAGAGGGAATGTACCTTTTTCTGCGTCCGGGACCATATTGTTGCGCTGAATATGATTTTGGAGCGCTACCACCCTATTTACTAAAATATCCTGATATTAAAATTCGCTGCATGGATCCTAGGTATACTGCGGCAGTTGAGCGTTATATTAAAAAGCTTGCAAAAATTGTAAAAGAATATCAAATTACAAATGGTGGCCCTATTATTCTGTTACAAATTGAAAACGAATATGGAAGTTTTGCCAACGACAAGAATTATCTAAACTGGTTATCCAATTTATGGCGAAAAAATGGGATTGATATTCCATTTGCTACCGGCGATGGCCCAACACCCTACATGTTAGATGCCGGAAGACTATCACATTGTGCAGTAGGCCTGGACTCTGGTTCAGAATTAGAACACTGGGATTTGGCAAAGAAAATGAATCCTGGAGTTCCCGTTTTTAGCAGCGAAACTTATCCAGGTTGGCTCACTCATTGGGGCGAAGAATGGGCCAAAGTCAATACTGAAGATATTTGCAAAGAAGTTGGTTTTTTAATGGATAATAAAAAATCTTTTAGTCTGTATGTTTTTCATGGTGGCACCAATTTTGGTTTCACTGCCGGATCAAATGCTTTTAGTACTAAAGATTTACCATCGGGAATAACACATAATTTTTCGCCCGATGTGACCAGTTATGATTACGATGCACCTTTGACAGAACAAGGCAGGGTTACTCAAAAATATAAAGCATTGCGAAATCTTATTCAAAGCCATCTATCAAATGAAACGTTACGAGATATACCTTCAGAAATTGCTGTTGTAAGTTTGCCTGATATAAAGATGGAACGATTTACTACACTTTGGGACAATATGCCCAATTCATTAAAATTGGTTCAACCTAAACCCATGGAATATCTGAATCAATTTCATGGAATGATTCTGTACAAAACTGTGTTGATTGGACATAAAAGCGGGAAACTGACTTTGCGCGAAGTTCATGATTATGCCATTGTATTTGTTGATGGGAAATTTATTGGCACAATCGATCGTCGCTTAAATCAAAATTCCATTGAAATTCCGAAAACAGAAACAGAAAATCCAGTTTTGGAAATATTGGTTGAGGAAATGGGACACGTCAACTTTGCTGAATTTATGATCGACAGAAAAGGGATTACAGAAAGAGCTGTTTTAAATGGCATGACATTAATGAATTGGGAAGTTTTTCAATTTCCATTGAATGAAAAATGGATTACAATGTTAACAAAAGCACAAAAAAATATCGATAAACCACTCGTCTTTTTCAAAGGCACTTTTAAAATGGACAAAAAAGCGGATACTTATCTGGACATGTCAAATTATAAAAAGGGTTATGTTTGGGTTAATGGGAATAATTTGGGTAGATATTGGGAAGTTGGTCCACAAAAAAGGCTCTATTGCCCAGCTTGTTGGCTAAAAGAAGGAGAAAACGAAATAATTGTATTCGATTTACACCAAACCGAAGCTGCTATTGTAAGTAGTTCAGAAACACTTTATTAAGTAATTATTAATTATAATGTAACCTGAAATCGTATATAATTTTAACTAGCCCTTACCCTTAAACTATACAATGTACTTTTCGAATCGACTGAAGTTTTTTTGCTATAATTAAAATCGAGTTCGAAACTGATAGAAATCTTTACACTTATCTTTTTAGTGGCAATAAATTCAGCCGATAAAGTACGTGTTCCATTGTACCACTCTTTAGCTGGTTGTTTTATTATAGAAATAAAGAAATCAAGCTTTTCAAACAAAGTTATCCATTCGTTGTAGGATAAACTCCAATCAAACCCACAATTTTGCCACTGTTTTGGCAAGGGATCGGTATAAGTCATATAAATATGATCTGTAATCTGGTTTGAATACCAAAAGCGCATGTCCTTAACAGTATAGTATTTATAAAGCTTTTTATCCGAATCGAAGTCTTTGGCCTTTACACCTATTTGTTCAAGCTCGGCAATTGTCGTTTCTCCTAGTGTAACTCCATATAATGGAAAAAACGAACACTTTGGTTTGCCTAATACTTTTGCTGGACTATGTAAAGTATCAATAATTTCAATACGCTGTTGAAACGATGAAAAATCTTCCTTTTTTGTAATACTTACAGTTATGTCATTTAATTCCAGGTATTTATGAACACTCTGTTCTGCTTTTGCAACGAACAATTTGAACTTTTCTTCAACATTTGAAACTCTATGTTTTTGCGGTATTCCAGAAAAATTAATTTTTACAGGATATTCTCCAACCGGATGTACTCTCAATAGAACCAATTCGATAAGGTATTCGATTTGATCTTCTTTAATTTCCATGATTACTGAAATTTCTTCAAAAAAACGTTCATAGGCATTTCTAAGAACAATACTAAATTCTTGAATTACTTCATTTAAATCATTGGTTATTTGCTCTTTATCCAGATAAAAATCTGTATCATCATGCGTAATCCTAACCAAATTTGTAATTCCAACATCATTAAATGCAGCGTTTAATTTTAGCAAAATATCTGGTGCAGAAAATGTTTCTTCTATTATTTTTGAATGATTTTTTAGAAACAATTCTTTAAATCTGGAATAAAACCAGCTTCCATCATTATAGCGCTCATGCGTTTCTGCATCTGGTCGAATTAAAATTTGTGCAAAATATTTCATAAAGTGCCGTTTTCCAGTTAATCATTTCAAAGAAATCTAAATTAGTTGATAAATTTATTTTATCAAAAAATATTAGTTCATAAATCAATTTTACAAAGATAAGTCAGGAAATTCAATCTATACTTGCTTTTTTTATAAAATCAAAACCCCTATAACAAAAAAGACCTCTGCAAAAGCAGAAGTCTTTTTCCCAATCTGTTGTCCCGCCAAGGCTCGAACTTGGACTCTTCTGAACCAAAATCAGACGTGTTGCCAGTTACACCACAGGACAATTTTTTGTTTGAATTGGAGTGCAAAAATAAAAAAAAAAATCAACCGACAAATAATTTTTTCAATAAATATTTGAATTAAGTTCGAGATGCTAAAAAAAATGTATTTTTGCCATTGAATAAACACAAAATACATTTATGAGTGATCAAACCATCAAACAAGCTGAATTCTCAGCTGTTAAATATCAGAAAATAAACAATATATCAGGTTGGCTGGTATTTTTAATTGCACTGATTACCTATTTGGCTACTATTGAGCCTACTGCCAGTTTCTGGGATTGTGGTGAGTTTATAGCAACAGCATTTAAGCAGGAAGTTGGACACCCTCCTGGTGCACCATTATTTATGATTATTGCAAAAGTTGCTTCTCTTTTATCCTTTGGTGATAATACAAAGGTAGCGATGATGGTCAACTCAATGTCAGCCACAGCCAGTGCCTTTACAATCCTTTTCCTTTTTTGGAGTATTACCTACTTTGCTAAAAAGCTAGTAAACAAGAAAGAGGAAGAATACACAATCGGTGATTTAATTGGTATCATTGGAAGTGGTGTGGTTGGAGCACTTGCTTATACTTATTCAGATACTTTTTGGTTCTCGGCAGTTGAAGGAGAAGTTTATGCACTATCCTCTCTTTTTACTGCAGCTGTATTTTGGGCTATTTTAAAATGGGAAAGAGTTTCGGACGAACCATATTCGAACAGATGGCTTATTTTAATTGCTTATCTGATGGGATTATCAATTGGTGTTCATTTACTTAACCTATTGGCAATTCCTGCCATTGTTTTTGTATATTATTTTAAAAAATATAAAATTACTAAATTAGGTATTTTCTATGCTACCATGGCTTCTTTGGTCATTCTGGGATCTATTATGTATGGAATTATTCCGGGCGTTGTAAAAATTGCATCCTGGTTCGAATTGTTATTTGTAAATGGATTTGGACTCCCATTCAATACGGGTGTACTTTTTTATATGCTGCTTCTTTTGGGACTTATTACTTGGGGAATCAGTTATACTTCCAAACATAAAAAAGTTCTTGCCAATACTCTGATTCTTTCAGTTTCGGTAATACTTATTGGATATTCTTCATTTACCATGATTGTAATCCGAGCAGTTGCCGATACTCCAATGAATGAAAACAAACCAGATAATGTATTTTCCCTCTTATCTTATCTCAACCGTGAACAATATGGAGACAGACCTCTGCTCTATGGCCCTTATTTTAATGCCGAAGCAGTGGAAGAACATACAACATACACCTATCATCAAAAAAATGGGAAATACGAGCAAATACCAAATACAAACTCGGATTATGATTACGATCCTGCTTTTTGTACTATTTTCCCCAGGATGTACAGTCACCAAGGAAGCCATATTAGCGGATATACAAGTTGGGCCAACTTAAAGGATGATAAAGCAAAGCCCACCTTTATTGAAAATATTGGTTTTTTTCTTGGATATCAAGTTAACCACATGTATATCAGATATTTTATGTGGAATTTTGCCGGAAGACAAAATGATGAACAAGGACATGGTGATCAGTTAAAAGGCAATTGGCTTTCAGGCATTCCATTTATTGATGCTTTGCGGCTTGGGCCTCAAGATAAATTGCCAGAAAGCATGACATCCAATAAAGCAAGAAATAATTATTATATGCTCCCTTTAATTTTGGGATTAATTGGTATCTACTTCTTATACAAACGACTACCAAAACAATTTGTTGTAGTTTTATTGCTTTTCATTCTAACAGGTTTTGCCATTTTGGTTTATCTAAACCAAACTCCTTATCAACCTAGAGAACGTGATTATGCTTATGCAGGGTCATTTTATGCGTTTGCAATTTGGATTGGGCTAGGAGTTCTGGCCATTTCGGAATGGTTGAAAAAAATTGCGCCATCAACAATTGCTGCCTCGCTGGCAACTGTATTGACTTTAGGACTTGTGCCAGGAATTATGGCCAAAGAAAACTGGGATGATCATGACCGTTCAGGAAGATACACTGCAAGGGATTTAGCTAAGAATTACCTGAATTCCTGTGCAAAAGATGCCATTTTATTTACTTATGGTGATAATGATACTTTTCCGCTCTGGTATGTTCAGGAAGTTGAGGGATTTAGAACCGATGTAAGGGTTGTAAACTTAAGTCTTTTAGGCACAGATTGGTATATTGATCAAATGAAGAAAAAAGCTTATGATTCAGATCCTGTTCCATTTTCATATACTTCAGATAAATATGAACAGGGAAAACGCGATGTTCTTCCAGTATTGGATCGATATAAAGAAGTTGTTTCGCTAAAAGATGTGATGGATTTTGTCGGTTCCAATGATCCAAGAGCAACAGTAGAAGCGCAGGATGGAACAAAAATGAATTATATTCCCGGACAAAATGTTGCCATATTGGTTGATTCTCTTAAAATTATCAAGTCAGGAATTGTAAAACGCGAAATGCTCGACAGCATCGTGCCTGCCATTGTTTTTAATATCAATAAAAAATATGTGACCAAAAGTGATATGATGGTGCTTGACCTGATTGCTAACTTCAATTGGGACAGACCTATCTATTTCGCTTCAAGCGTGGGAACTGAAAATTATATGAACTTGCAGAATTATTTTCAATTAGAAGGTTTTGCTTATCGTTTGGTTCCTTTCCATACTGCGTCTGTAGATGGAGATTTTGGTTATGTAAATACAGATATTCTTTATGACAACGTAATGAATAAGTTTGTTTGGGGCCGGATGAACGAGCCAGATGTTTTAATAGAAGCGTATAACCTTAGGGTTCTTTCAATTATGAAAGTGCGTGAGGTATTTGTGCGCCTTGCCGGTGCTTTAATGAAAGAAAATAAAAATGCAAAAGCAATTGAGGTTCTGGACCGAATGATAAAATTGACACCCCACAAACAAATACCATATGATTACACCATGGTGCCAATTGTTGAAATGTACTACAAACTGGGCCAAAATGCAAAAGCCAATCAAATTATTGAAACATTGGCCAAATCATATGAAAGCGATATTGAATATTACCAAAGCCTGAAAGGCAAATATGCCGGCTATGTTGCTTATGATACCAAAGTTGCCATGAGTGTGATGCAGGAATTGGTTTCGTTAACAGAAAAATATAAGCAAGACAAATTATTCGAAAGTATTTCGACTAAATTTGATTCTTATCTTCAAAAATATATGGGTTCGCCACAAAGTAAATAATTGAACTATTGCTGATTATAAAACTTCATAGTTATGCTATGGAGTTTTTTTCATTTCAGGCTCTTTCTAATTGATCAAGATCATATTATCCTTTCTTTTTAAGTATTAACTTTGTAGTATTCATTTTCAATACCTTTCAAAGATTATTAACATAATTAACCCGATGAAAGCGATATCTCTAAAGACCATTTTTCTTTTCGTGGTGATTATTCTTTCCACCTCCTGCGCCACCATATTAAATGGAAGAAAGCAAGCTGTAAGGATAACGTCCTTACCGCAAGGAGCAACAGTATTTGTAAATGGAAAAGATTTGGGACTCGTTACGCCTTGTATGGCCAAATTGAGTAGAAAAGTAAAACCAAGTGCCTACAATAATAAAAATGAATACCGCTTTTTATTTACAAAAGAAGGCTATGCAAATTTCGAGGTCATTGACTACCGAAAAATCAACCCAACTGTATATTGGAATGTTTTTACATGGCTATTTGTAATTGCCACTGTTCCTGTAGATTTTGTAACAGGTGCAGCATACAAGCATAACGATGAAGTTTTTGCCAGCCTTCAGTCATTAAGCGAGAATAAATTAGCCGAAAACAACAAAATAATTGAAGACAAGCTTCCACCAAATATTACAGTAACTGCGCCAAACCTCGATCGCGGTTTTAAACAAATAGTAAAAGATAACGTTATTGCAGTTTCTGGTAAAGCAGAAGATGAAAGTGGAATTTCTGAAGTTACCATAAATGGAATTCAAGCCACAGTTATTGATGATGGCACATTTGAAGCCAATGTTCCTTTAGCAATGGGAAGGAATAAAATAATAATTCTTGCCAAAGACAACAAGATGAATGTAGCCTCAGAAAGTTTTTATTTGGAACGTTCTGATGATATTCCAATCGTAAATTCAAATGAAACCAGTTCAGGTGATCTCGGATCTTTCCATGCTTTGATTATTGGTGTTCAGAATTATTCCGATTCAGCTTTCCGCGATTTGGAAAATCCTGTGAACGATGCACATAAGCTCTACAAAACGCTTACTTCAAATTATAATTTCGATGCAGCAAACGTACTACTTCTCGAAAACCCAAAAAGAGATGAAATTACCCAAGCTCTTGAAAATGAATTCAATAAATTAACTTCAAACGACAACTTGCTAATATTCTATGCAGGCCACGGATATTGGGATTCCAAATTTAAACAAGGCTATTGGTTGCCTGCCGATGCAATCGAAAACAACAGGGGAACATGGCTTTCAAATAGCACTATCCGCGATTATATGCGGGCAATACCTGCAAAACACAGTTTACTGATAACCGATGCATGTTTTGCCGGAGGCATTTTCAATAGTCGTGATGCATTTCCCGAAGCATCAAAAGCCATCAATAAAATGTATGCCCTGCCTAGCCGAAAAGCCATGACTAGTGGCGCTATGAATCAAGTACCTGACAAAAGTGTATTTATCGAATACCTTATTAAAAGGCTCGAAAATAATTCGGAAACATATTTATCTGCAGAACAGCTTTTTGCCAGTTTTAAAATTGCTGTAATTAATAATAGTCCAATGGATCAGGTTCCACAATATGGCGAAGTAAAAGAAACAGGCGACGAAGGTGGTGATTTTATATTTGTGAAGAAAATAAAATAAATGCAGAATTTTATTGGTCATCTTAAGGATTAGCATTTGAATTTTCAACCATTCACGCAACCCCAATATAAATATGAAAAAAGGGCTTTAGTAAAAAACCAAAGCCCATCTCTTACTAACAACTTTTTAGCAACTATTTAATGTAGCCTTTATTCTGCTTAATTGATTCGATAATTCTTGGTCTTAATTTTTCAGCCGCAAATTGCAACATATCAAGGTCATCAGGAAATGCAATAGGTGATTTGCCTACCGATTTTTTGGTTTCTTCATCAAGCGCATTTAAATCGCCGTTGGCATACGATGAAAGATATTCAAAATTAGCCTGGCCTTCAGTTGGAATACTGGCCACTATTCTTTTAGCCAAATTATCCTGAATTTCAATATTAACTTTAATGGTTGCAAACTTTTTCTGATGTTTTTCTGTTACTGTGCAGCTAACTGTTTTGTATTTCGGAGTTTTAATATCATTTCCAAGAGAGTCTTTTCTAACATTTCCTTTGGAATCATATTGATATATCCAACCATCTCGAACATCTTTTTTAACTGTTTCTCTGGATTCCTTCATGTCATCGGGACTTACATAAACAGAATTGACTGTAATAAAAATGTTATAATCAAAATTTTCTCTTGTTGGTGAATTAAAAAACCGTATCCAGTTTTCATCAATTTCATTCATGCCAAAATTGACCAAACTTCCAAGAAATTCAGGCGAAAGCTGTGCATATGTTTTATTCAAAGGTGTTAAAAATGCATAGGTTGTACCTTTGTCTTTTGCTTCCTGGATTTTTCTTTCAAGATCAGGATATTGCGATGAATAATTCCTGACTTGCACCAAATGATCGTATGCTTTTCTGGCATCATTTCTATCGCCACCAATTAATTCAATACCTTTGTTATAATGAAAATCGGCAGCAGAATTTTTAGCATCAACAATCATCCCACTGTAGTTAATGTGTTCAAAATCCACCGTTTTACCGCCTGCACGAATAGGTAAAACAGTTTCGGCCAGCGTTTGTCTTCTATCTAACTGGTTATAAAGCCTATATATATCATCCCATGCAGTTTGATCACCCGAAAGTTTTAAATAATCTACTTTATCAATATCTGCTTGATTTGCTTTTTGATAGGCAACTGTAAATATTTCAGCGGTTTCGGCATCGCCAGGTTTTTTTTGCAGCTTTTTAATGGCCATCATACAGGCTTGATCATAAGAGCCTCTCGATAATGCTTTTTTTGGCGAATCGCACGAAAACAAAAGCGTAGAAACTAAAAATAGTACAATAAATTTCTTCATAATTATTTTGTTAGATATTAAAAATTTGATATTAGTGCTTCGACTGTGCTCAACAGCCTAATAGAAATTAGAATTTAGAAAATTGTAACACCCTGAATAAGGTCAACAATAAAATCGTATTTTAACGAAATGAAAGTAAAAAAAACTTATTTAATAACAAAATTCTCAAATTTTACGAATTACACTATTACCAACAATGAAGCAATTCGAGTTCAAAAAGTCAGACGACAGGCTAGTTAAAAGAAGATACAGACAAATTTTTAGCAAAAATGAAATTATGTTTTGACACTCGACCTTAAAATATTATATTTGCACTTCCATAATTCAAACGGGGGATTAGCTCAGTTGGCTAGAGCGTTTGACTGGCAGTCAAAAGGTCATCGGTTCGATTCCGATATTCTCCACAAAAGCAGCAAATCAGAAATGGGTTGCTGCTTTTTATTTATCCAGAAACCTGCACATTAAAACCCTCCTTTTCAAGTCTATCGCTTATTTTCATCAAATCTTCTATATTCACTTTATCGAGATTTGGTGAAGGAGTATCGCGCTCAATGGTGTAAATCATTACTTGACGTGGTTTAATTTGGTGCAAAACTTTAATCCATGCAGAAAGTTCTTTTTCAGTGGTATTGTCAACAAGCTTTCCATCAAAATTTCCTTTTACAAACATGGTTTGAATAATCAATTTGCCATTAAAATGTACAAATTTTTCGATCAATTTATCCACATTTATCTTACCAAGGGGCATATTAAGTTGCTGAATGGTTTCAGGAAATACAGAATCGAGCTTTAGAATAGGATCGTCTATTTTATTTAAAGCATTAAATACTTGTTCCTTATGAATTAAGGTTGCATTCGACAGAACAGCTATTCTTACTTTTGGAAAATAAGTATTTCTCAACCTGATGGTATCGTCAATAATTCCTTCAAACTCAGGATGCATAGTTGGTTCGCCATTTCCGGCATAGGTTATTACATCCAAATCTTCCTTGTTTTTTAACATGGAAGCCAGCTTTTCTTCCAGATATTCTGCAACAATCCTGCGTGGGTGAAAGGTAATTTTCGTCTCTCTTTTTTCAGGGTTCCAGCCACATTCGCAATAAATACAATTAAAATTGCACAATTTCGAATCAACAGGTAAAAGATTAATACCCAGAGAAATACCTAAGCGCCTGCTATTTACAGGACCAAAAATAATTTTATCGAAGAGGAAAACAGCCATTTTATAAAATAAAAGACAAATGTTAAACTAGCTGCAAAAGTAAGGAAATTATTGGGATTAAATATTGGCTATTCCTGGCTATTATTCCATAGAAGTGCCTAGTTTCTATTGTAAAGTAATATTAATCAAGTTGGTATTCTTTTTTCTAAATCCAATCCTCCTTTTTAAACGGTTAAAACAATTGAAGAAAAATGGAAGAAAAAATTCATTTAACAAATAATTGTTATCTTTATTTTGCAAAACGCATGGATGTATGGTCTCGAATATACTTATAATTCACTTTCTTTCAAATTCCAATAATAAAACTGAAAATAACAATTCAGTTATTCAAAGCTTATTTTCGTAACACACATATTTAAATTAATTATGGAACAATTAACCATTTTTGCCGCAGTTATTTTCTTAATGGGAGTACCAGTGGCAATTTTATTATTAAAAAGAATTTTCAAGAATTCATTTTTAGTAAAAATAGGAATAGTCCTCAGTACAGAAATGGCATTTGTAGCTACACTTGCATATTCAATAAATTTCATTGGATTAATAAATCTATCTTGGGCTCTACCGCTTGCAATTGTTGTTATGGTTGTAGGAGTATTAATTATACGTAAAGAAATTTTGAGCTTGCAGGATTTAACCAATAATCTCACTCAACTATCTCAGGGAGATCTTGATATTCAAGTCAATCCTGATTATTTGCATAAAAAAAACGAAATGGGTGATATATCCAGAGCCCTTAGCAAACTATTAAAAGTTTTGTCGGTAACTTTAAGTGAAATCAAATCAAGTTCGTTAAATTTATATTCAGCAAGCGCAAGTACAAGCGAGGTTGCATCAAACCTTTCGTCAAGTACAAGTGAGCAATCGGCTACAATTGAAGAAATATCGGCATCGCTCGAAGAAATGCTTGCTACAATAATAGAAAACTCAAGTAATTCAGTCGAAACAAAAAGTGTAGCTGAAAAAGCGTCCAGTAAATTAGAAAATGGACATCAGGCTTTTATTAAAGCCACGGATTCAATGATTCAAATTGCTGAAAAAATTAATATTATTTCCGAAATTGCTCATTTGACCAAATTACTATCACTTAATGCCGCCATAGAAGCCGCACGCGCGGGTGAAAGTGGAAGAGGTTTTGCTGTAGTAGCCGATGAAGTTCGC
This sequence comes from Bacteroidota bacterium, assembly GCA_025361565.1. Taxonomy (GTDB): domain Bacteria; phylum Bacteroidota; class Bacteroidia; order Bacteroidales; family NBLH01; genus NBLH01. The sequence goes on from JANYKN010000155.1 coordinate 12,075, forward strand.
CGATTAGCGGAGCAAAGCCAGATAGCTGCGATTGAAATTGATGAAGCTTCACAATCAACAATCAGTATAGCAAGTAGTTCTGCAGAATTACTCAATATTATTATTCCCGAAATTTTGAAAACTGCCAATCTAGTAAATGAAATTGCAATAGCTAGTGTTCAACAACAAGCAGGTGCTCAAATAATTAATGATTCAATGAGCCAGCTTACTGAAATTGCACAAAAAAATTCTTCTGTTTCCGAAGAACTATCGGCTAGTTCAGAAGAAATGCGAAGTCAGGCTGAAAGATTGAATAAAACTATTTCTTTCTTTAAAACAAATAATCTGAATTAATACTTGTTTTTTTTATTAATTAATCAGCCAATTTAGAGAGTAATATTTTATTGAACCCTGAAAAATGCAGGGTTTTTTGTTTATGTACATTGAAAAATTCAATTTATCTTTTGTGTAAAATCTTTAATTATGAAAAATATAGTTGCACTTCTTTTTGTAATTTTTTGTTTGTTTTCTTCCAATTTAATTGCACAACAAACCATATGGTCAGAAACCTTTGATGTTGCAGAAAAGGGATTCTGGGGCGGAGGAAATGATATGTCAGGAATTACAAAATGGACATTGGATGCAAGTGCATGCATATTAAGCACTTCCTCCACTTATATCAAAACTGTAGCAACAAGCAGTGGCAGAATGGAAGCCAAAAATATAAATGGTGAGGCTGTATGGAAATCGGAAGTTATCGATATCTCAACTTATCCGAACATTGAACTTACGGCAAACGTTTCGGAATTAGGGTCGTTAAACTATGCAAACAAATATGTCAAAGTTTATTATTCTTTGGATGCTGGAGCTGAAACTTCTTTTGAATTAAACGGACAAAACATTGGTAATTTTGGGAGCCTAATTGCATCACAAAATTGTTTGAATGGATCAAGCATTCAAATCATTATTAGAATTAATAATGCAAATTCAACCGAAGCCACTATTTTCGATAATGTTGCCGTTAAATACGATAATATTGCACCCGATGTACTTTCTGTTTTTGCAATAAGTGAGTCGGTAGTTAAAATCCAGTTTTCGGAACAAGTACAAAAAGCAGTTGCAGAAACAATCGGTAATTACAGTATTTCAGGTATTGGATCACCTATTTCAGCGACTTTGGGATCAGACCTGAGCAGTGTGAGCCTTACATTACCATCCAACCTGACTGAAAATCAAAACTATACCATAAATATTTCGAATATTGCTGATCATTGTGGTAATGCAATTACATTGATTAGCAAACCATTTACTTATAGTCCTTTTAAACTCGAAAATATTTATATCGCCACAAAAAACGAGGTATATCTGGAATTTTCTCATAAATTAAACAAAACAAGTGCAGAAACCTCGGCAAATTACACAATCAATAATGGAATTGGAAATCCAGCTACAGCCATTTTAGTATCGGATACAATTGTTCATTTAACTTTTACTAATAGTTTTGTAAATAATTCAGGCTATTCAATCAATATCAACAATTTAGCAGATGCCTATGGTATTATCATGGCAACTGGCAATACATCGTTTATTTTCCACCAGGCTGCTGCTTACGATTTGGTAATTAATGAGATAATGGCCGATCCAAGCCCAACAGTTAATTTGCCCGAATATGAATATTTTGAAGTTTATAACCGTACAGCGTATGATTTTAGTATTTCAAATTGGAAAGTTAAAATTGGGGATGTTGCAAAAACGATCCCATTTAAAAATTTAAAAGCCAACTCCTACATGCTTTTCAGTTCAGTTTCAGGAGTCAATTCTTTAAAAAACTTTGGCGAAACCATTGGCATTTTAGGAAGCACTGATTTGACCAATGCAGGAAATGCAATTGCAATCATCAGCAACGAAGGGCTTCAAATCGATTCCTTGAATTATTCTGACACTTGGTATAAAGACACCCAAAAAGTTGGTGGAGGATGGTCTATTGAACGAATTGACCCTGATAATACTTGCAGCCGCACAAGCAATTGGAAAGCATCAATTTCAACTAATGGCGGCACACCTGGAAGTATTAATTCAGTTGATGCAGCTAATCCAGACAATACGGCTCCTGAACTTTTATCAGTGCAGGCTATAGCTTTAAACCAGTTACAACTTAAATACAACGAAGAACCTGAAAACACAAGTGCTTTGGATCTAAATAATTATTTGATTGATGGAACGATTAAGCCACAATTTGTTACTTTGGTAGACAATCAGCCTGGATGGCTAATCCTAAATTTTGAATCAGATTTCGCTTGGGGAAATCACGATATTCGAATTACAAACTCAATGGATATCTGTGGAAACGCAACGCCAATTATAGAATCTACTTTTAGTTATTATCCTGGCAATCCTTTTGATATCAGCATCAATGAAATAATGGCTGATATAAATCCGACTCCAAATGTTTTGCCGGCAAACAAATATATTGAGCTTTATAATCAAACAGATTTGAATGTTGATCTTTTAGGCTGGACCTTGCAGATAGATGACAATGCTCCAGTCCAGATTTCCAATTCCATAATCAACTCAAAAAGCCATTTAATAATTTGCTCGAAAGATCAATTACCTAATTTTCAGATATATGGAAATGCAATCGGAATATTGAGCGAAACTCAATTAATCAGCAGTGGTGCCCAAATTTCAATCTACAATGCCCAAGGTATTTTAATCGATTATGTAAAGTATTCCGATACCTGGTATGGCGATGAAACCAAAGCAGCTGGAGGCTGGTCGCTCGAAAGGATTGATGCCATGAATTATTGTGGCGATTCCCGGAATTGGAAAGCAAGTATCGATTTTAAAGGTGGAACTCCAGGACAGGAAAATTCTGTGAAAGCTCCAAATGCAGATTTAACTACTCCAGTTTTGAAAAAGCTGGCAGTATTATCTTCTTACAAGCTAGCACTGGTTTTCTCTAAAAATATCATACAATCTACCGCTTTTGATGTTAACAATTATTTGCTTGACAATGGTGATAATTTTCCAGTTTTAATCAACTTTCCAGACAGCAACAGAACAACTGTAATCCTCCAATTTGCTGGTCAATTTATTGATGGTCAGGAGCAATCCATCAAAATTCAAAAACTGAAAGATTTTTGTGGAAACGAATTGAAAGATACTACAGTTCATTTTACATATCACCTCATCAATCCTGTTGGCGTTTTTGCAGAAAATTCAAAAATCATACATATTCAGTTCTCTGAAGAAGTGGAAGTAGTTACAGCACAATCAACTGCAAATTATATAGTTAGTGATGGAATTGGGAGTCCAGCGCATGCTTATAAACATACGGAAAGAAAAAATGAAGTTTACCTCGAATTTCCAAGTGAATTCAACAACGGAAAGACTTATACGCTTCATATCGAAAACATTAAAGATTTAAGCGGGAATCCAATCAAACCGGTAGATTTAGCATTTACCTATTTTGCTCCTTCGTATAACGATATAGTTATCAATGAAATACTATTTAATCCCAAACCAAACGGCTTTGATTTTGTCGAAATTTACAACAAATCTACACACGAAGTTGATTTAAGCAAACTAAGCATTGCAAGCAGAGACGAAAATGGATTGATAACTCAAGCTAAAGTTCTGTCACCGAAGAATATATTACTTGGGTCTGGCTATTTTTTAGCAATTAGCGGCGACACAAGCCATGTTAAAAATGATTATCCGGCAGCGAGTTATGATAAATTTCTGCAGATTTCCAGCATGCCCTCATACTCAGATGACAAAGGCGTAGTTGTTCTTTTATTTGGCGATACCATTATTGATGAATTTGCTTACAGCGACAACATGCATTTTGCGCTAATCACCAACACCGAAGGCATTTCGCTTGAAAGGATAGATCCTGAAAAAGCTACAGAATTGGAAACAAACTGGCATTCGGCGGCTGAGAATATTGGATATGCAACGCCTGCCAATCAAAATTCACAATTCAGAAATTCAAATGTGGACATGACTGATGAAATTGTCCTTTCGCCCGAAACATTTTCACCAAACAACGATGGACTTGACGACCAGGTTTTTATCAAATATAAATTCAATGAACCTGGCTTTGTAGCAAATATTTCGATATATGATAGCAAAGGACTGATTGTTAAAAAAATAGCAGCAAGTGAATTGTTGGGAACTGAAGGAGAATTCAGCTGGGACGGTTTGCATCAGGACAACTCAAAAGCAAGAATTGGAATATACCTGGTTTATTTTGAAGTTTTTAATTTACAAGGTGAAGTCAAAAAATATAAGAAAGTTTGCGTTTTGGCGGGGAGGTTGGATTGAGTAGGATTAGATATCTTTTCAAAGACTCATCGTCCAGTAATGACAAAATTTAAATATAACAATATGCCGTATTCTAAATCAAGAAATATTCTGATTCTAATATCATCTTTATTTATCACAAATTGTAATGTTTATAGATATAAGGAATGCCATTGCTTTTCAAAACAAGAAAAAATCAGGGCTTTAGAAAGTTTTAAAGTTGATAAAAAGCCTGAATTTATGGGTGGTGATGCCAGTCTCCTTGTATACATCGCAAAAAACACACAATATCAAGAAGCTGATAGTTTAGTAAGTCTAGAAACTTCATTTTATGCTAGATTTGTCGTTGACACATGCGGTAAAATCAAAAACTTATGCATAATGAGACCTGTCTATCCGGACAGGTTAACGGAAACAGAAAAAGAGTTTTTACGAGTAATTTCTGAAATGCCTGCATGGATTCCTGCTGAAAATAAAGGAAAAAAAGTGCCTGTATGGATTATTATTCCAATAAAATTTGAAATACAATAAAAAAACATTTCTGTGAAAATATATTCAATACTTTTCAATTTATAATTGGAATTTCCCATATTGAAAAGTTAAACCGTTTTACTGCTTAGTTAAATTGCTCTTTTTTAAAATATACCCTTTTAATTCTGGTGATATTTGCACCTGATGATAGCGACCAAAATCTGTTTTGGTGTTAATAGGAATAATTTCTCCCATTTTATATTCATGTATTATCTTAGAATCATCCAATGTTTTTTGATAAACTGGCAAAGTTTGGTCATTTAAAATGTATTTTTCAATCTGAAAATTTTCAATCACTTTCAAATTACTGACGATCAAATAAATAATCAAGTATCCAAGACCTGCAGCAAGCAGTGCAAAAACATAAACACCAATACCTTCGCCAAGCACTATGGTTCCAATTACGGCACCGATTAATTCAAAGACAATCCAGAACAAAACGGTTAAAAATTTATACATTCCAGCTGAATGGCCTTTTTCGAAAGCCATAGAACCTATATTCCTCGAAAGGAAAATGATAGCAATAATTTCGAGCATAACTTTTGATTTTAGTTTATATTTTAATTTTTTAATGTTTGGGTTCTTGCACCTAAACTATTGATAATGTAAAGAATTCCAATCTTTTAAACCTTGTTTAAAGGTACTCATCTTTTCTAAATGAACAAAACTTTAATGTCAGAATTTTAATCTAAAACTCGATTTAATCTATCAATAATTTATGTCTCATGTTATAAATAAAAATGCCAGTAGAATAAATATAAATTTATTCAATCAACGCTTTACTTTTGAAGTATTTTTAGGAATAATGAAATACCTAAAAGTTCACAATATTCTAAAAGTCAATTACCCTATTTAAAAACATGATTTCCTTACATTAAATAATAGTTCATTATATATATATTTGCACTTTTTAAACGTCTAATTCTCAGAAACTAGTGAAATTAATTCGTTCTGCCTCAATTTTAATCTTTATTAGACTATTTCACAATTGAATCGTATAAAACCAGATTACCAGAACTTTAAAACTTCTAAAATTTAATTGTTTTATTTTATCCAATGTTTAATCAATATCTATTAAAAAATGAAAAAATTATTGTTTTTATTACTCTTATGTCCTATTGCTTTAGGATTAAAAGCTCAACGTGTCGATTTAGATAAAGCATGGTTTGACTACACTTATCGTAATCTTCCCAGTTCAGTGCTGGATAAATCCTACACTACTTATTCGATAAATATTACAAAAACTGCAGCTTTGAATATTTATTCAAACGAATCAAGCAGTAGCAGGATTAATATCGAAGGGAAAAAAAAGCTTGCATCTGGAGGACATATTCTTGTTAACCTGAATCTTGGCGATTTAATAATAGAAAGTTCTCAGGTAAAAGATCGTGTTGAAATACACAAAGACAAAGATGGAAAAGAAACAGGTCGTTCTTATTTCTACTGGGTGGAAGTTGTTTATTCATTTAGCGCTAATTCTACAGCAAAAGACTATAAAGGTCAGTCCATTGGAAGTTGGAATTTGAGTTCGTCAACCTCAAAAAAAACATATACCTCAAGCGAATACTCGAAAAGCAGTGATGCTTCTGATTATTACAATAACAACAAGGTAGAAATTAAAACCAGGCTAATAGAAGAACAAATTAATGCAGCTTTAGCATCTTTGAACGGATCTTTAAACAGCGCTATTGCATATCAAACAAGCTCTGCAAGAGTATATTTTTGGGATTTGGGATCAAAGAAAAATGCGGAATTTGCAAATTATACCCAAGCAACTGCAACTTCAATCGCTGCATTAAAAATGATGACTGCCAATGAAATTCCAACGCAGATTTTTGAAAAATTACAACCAGCCATTGACTATTTTACAAATCTACCTACCATGTATACATCTGAAGAGAAGGGAGATAAAAAAATGAGGTATAGCGCATATTTTAATCTGGCTACAATATATTTGTTTACTGAACAATTCGATAAAGCAAAAGAATATGCCAGGCTGTTGGTTAACAACGACTATGATGTTAAAGATGGTGAAGATATGTTTAAGCAAGCCGATAATATAATAGCTCAGCTAGCCAGACATGAACTTACTTCCAGACATTTTGTTATTGATGTTGAAAATGCGCAAGCACCTCAGTAATAAACTCTAAATTAAATACAAAATCCTGATTTCAATGTGGATGAAACTGCATGAAATCAGGATTTTTTTTACCGGTCTACATCAATTCAAAAATTCTTTCAAGCCCCTCTTTTGCACCAAATGGTAATCCAATTGCACCTGGAGGAACCTCGTAATCACGCGGATTAATCCGTATAAATGAAGCGTCCATGCTCCTGAAAATTCTTTGCGATTTTAAACGTACCGTAGGAATATCGTGTCCGGCTCCCATTTCAATAATAGTAACTTTAGCCTTTAAATCCAACAAGGTTTCCATCCATAAGTGCAAACGATCACCTTGATCTACAGATCGGTGCGATAACCAGCCCCAATCGTTGAACATTAATATATTAGGCCGGGCTATAGCTCCACAATGCTTGCAATGAGGAAGTTGCCCAACGGCTTCAAACTTCTCCAAATCAATTTCAATTTTAGCTGTCGAAGCATCCCAAATTTCACTGCAACAAGGTTTTATGCATTGAAAATGGTGAATTGAACCATGACATTCTTCAATAAATGCATCATTAAAACCTGATTTTTGAAAATGTCCATCGACGTTAGAAGTAAAAATAAAGTAACCGTATTCTTTTTGATTGGCCACTTCCAATAACATTTTAAAACCTTTATGAGGCTTTGTCTCTCTATATAAATTCAACCGATGCCCATAAAATGCCCATGCTATTTTGGGATTGGTATCGAACCAGTCCGGATTTGCCATGTCGCTAAAAGATTTTCCGAGTTTTGCAATGGGAGGATACGCTTTCCAGAAACCGGAATTCCCTCTAAAATCGGGCAATCCAGAGTCAACACCCATTCCTGCACCTGCTGTAATAAAAAGTGCGTCGGCTTCTTTAATTGCTTTAGCAGCTTGTTGAAATTTTTCAAGAAATTGATCCATTTGATAAATACTGTATTAAGAATATAAGGAATAATCCTGTTAAATTTAGATTTACAAATTTCAATCAAATGGCCAGCCTCTATATCCAATATCTTTTTCGCGTGGTGCAAACTCAAAGCAAAAATAGGTTTCCTGAACTGGAATAAATCCATGTCCTGCCAATTTTAAATAATCTTCTTTGGCAGTTGCAGTCAAATAAGTCACTTTGTTTTCACGGAAACACATCATGGAACCAAAAAAGCCATTACCAATAGGACTATAATCAGAATAGTGACATGAAAAACAGTTGTGAAAACGGAAATTTGGAAGCATTTCCTTTTGTATTTGTTTAAATGCGGTTTCAAATTCGTCACATTTACTTGTAAATTGCTTATTATCTATTTTTAAAACAAAAAGAGCACGTAGTTTCTGAACACCTCCATTTGGCATGGGTTTCCCAAGATGCAACTGAATATCTAATAATGACAGTGTTTCAATTTCTCTTTCTGTATCTATTACATTTTGTGGAATTTGAATTTCTAAACTACAATTACACAATTGTAAAGCAAATTTTTCACTTTGAAAAACCGCTACTTTATTAAATGTAAATCGCTTTAATTGATTTTTACTATAACTATTTGGATCTTCAAGTTCAAAATCATCAAAACTAGCCCCTTTAAAACGAATTCCATCTATCTCTAAATAAAGGCAGTTTGTTCCGGTTTCTAAAAAGGTATTTTCAATTGAAGTTTCTACCCTTCCACTTTTGTCTGAATAAATTGTATGATATGGTTTCATATTGATTCAATCTTTAAGTGAGGTTCTATTAAGAAATCATAGATTGAATTAAAAAGAATAATTAGTCCTTGAGTATTAATCTTCAAGGACTTATAAACGATTAATCAATTATCGGAGACTTTTATAGCGACCCAATCATCTTACTTGGATCCACCCAGGCAGTAAACTCAGCATCAGTAAGATATCCCAATTCCAAGGCAGCAATGCGCAGGCTTTTGTTCTCTTTATGTGCTTTTTTTGCAATCTGGGCTGCCTTTTCATATCCAATATGTGTATTAAGGGCAGTAACCAGCATCAATGAATTTTCAAGATGTGATGCAATAACCGCTCGATTTGGCTCAATTCCAACAGCCATGTTGTTGTTGAACGATACGCAAACATCGCCAATCAATCTTGCTGCCTGTAAAAAATTATAGATCATAACTGGTTTATATACATTTAACTCGAAATGACCGTTCATTCCACCAATAGTTATAGCTGCATCATTACCAATTACTTGAGCGCAAACCATAGTCATGGCTTCAATTTGGGTTGGATTTACTTTGCCTGGCATAATTGATGAACCCGGTTCATTTTCTGGAATAAACAGTTCCCCAATTCCACATCGAGGACCGGATGCCATCAGCCGAATATCGTTAGCAATTTTCATTAAACTAACGGCAACAGTTTTTAAAGCGCCAGAAGCTTCAACAATAGCATCATGTGCAGCCAAACCTTCAAATTTATTGGTTCCGGTAACAAAAGGCAAATTAGTAAGTTCGGCAATTTTTTTGGCAACCAATTCCGAATAACCTTTTGGTGTGTTAATGCCTGTTCCAACAGCGGTTCCTCCCAAAGCAATTTCTGATAAATGTGCAAAACTGTTTTTAATGGCTGCCAAACCATGATCCAGCTGTGATACATATCCAGAAAACTCTTGTCCCAAGGTCAGTGGTGTTGCGTCCATCCAGTGTGTGCGACCAATTTTTACAATATTTTTAAACTCTTCCGATTTTTTAGCCAAAGTGCGTCTTAATAAAACGAGGCCAGGAATAGTTATTTCAATCAATGCTTTATATGCTGCAATATGCATGGCAGTAGGAAAGGTATCGTTTGAAGATTGCGACTTGTTTACATCATCATTGGGATGGATAAAAGGTTTTCCTTCGCCTAGAGTTTCACCTTTAATAACATGTGCACGGTTCGAAACTACTTCATTTACATTCATGTTCGATTGAGTACCTGAACCTGTTTGCCAGATGACCAAAGGAAACTGATCGAATAATTTACCTTCGATGATTTCATCGCAGGCATTTGCTATTAAATCCTTTTTTTCGGCACTTAAAACTCCCAAATCAAAATTAGCAAGTGCTGCAGCCTTTTTAAGATACCCAAAAGCAACAATAATTTCTTTTGGCATGCTACCGGGTTCACCAATTTTGAAATTTTCAACTGACCGCTGGGTTTGTGCACCCCAGTATTTATCGGCAGGTACTTTTACCTCGCCCATTGTATCTTTTTCAATTCTGTGGTTCATAATTATTTTGTATTTAAATGATTAAGGATTAGCTTTATAAAATATCTGAGTATAATAATAGAGTCCATCTCCTGCCTGAACAGCACTCAAACCGGTTAAAGTAAAATTTCCTTCTATGTTTATCCGATAGCCCTGACTGGCCAACCAACTATCAACAATTTCAGTAGCAGAACCTTGTCCTGTGGCTACATTTTCTGTAATCACACCATTTCCAAGCTGTTGTTTTATGCGATCGGATCGTTCAGTTATACCATCATGCCCAAAAGGAACATCTCCATTTGCCATATTTTCGGTATGTTCATTGGCGACCTGCCATAAAAAATCATCGTGCTCCAATGCTGTCAGGCCTTTGCTAATTCTATGTGCATTAATGGCATCCAGAATTTCCTTATCGTAATCGGTCTGGCTTTGGGTTTGATACCTTTCTTTTTTGCATGACATTGTTAAAACTGCAAACAAAATGAAGGTGAATATTAATATATTTTTTTGCATTAGACGAGACTTCTTTATTTAAATTTTGGAAAACATTGGTTGACAGAATTAATATTAAATCCATCTAAATTCCTGCTCTAATTTACTCATAATTCAATTAGCGTTTAAGGATTAATCAATAATATTTGGAATTAATAATAAAATAACTTGAAAGATAGTAAAACTAAAAAAACTTCTTGTCAAAATCAAAAATTAATAAACTTTAATCTGATGATTTTTAAGTTCTTTGTTGTACTGATTTGCCCCTGGGTAAACCTTTTCCATTAAATCCCAGAATTTTTTGCTGTGATTTTTTTGAATGGTGTGGCAAAGTTCATGAATAATCACATAATCAATAAGATGCTGGTGCAAACGCATCAGATGCAGGTTTAGGTTAATACGGTTATCTCTTGAACAACTTCCCCAACGGCCTTTTGAGCTTTTTATGCTTACCGACTGATATTTAAATCCTTTTTGATTGGCCAGATAAGCTGTCCGAAGAGGCAAATGCTCAAGGGCTTCAATCATCAAGGCTCTTTCAATGCCTCTTCTGATTGCAATTTGAATACGCTCATCTCTTACCAAGGCAGCCTTTGGATATTTTACTAAAATTTTTCCATTTAGAACCCGAACTGAAATGCTTGTTTTTTCCCATGCTTCGATGTACAATTCATGCATTCCTGTTCTAAAATTTGATTTTTCAGTATAAACGCTTAATCTTTCTTCATATTTACTTGTTTTTAAAAGACTTGCAATTATCCATTCCTTTTTTTCATTGATAAATCCTTCGGCTAGTTTAAATGACATACGGTGTGGAAGGCTAACAATAACGCCATCAAAAGGTTTAACCCTGATGCTCATTCTTTTTGCCCGTTTGCTTTTAATCACCTTAATTTCACCAACTTCCTTTAAATAAAATAGCTTCTCGCTGTCCTGCTTACTTTTTATCATCGATTTAAACAATTCCAAATTATCTTTTTTTGTGTAAATTTAGGGTGTAAAAATGCACAATAAAATGTAAAATCATCAACTGATATGAAAAATTTTATAAACCATTTATTAGTTTTAATCTTTTTGATTGCCTTCAACACAAATGGAATGGCACAACAAAAACCTGATTATGTAATTGTTATTCATGGAGGCGCAGGAGATATAACCCGTCAAAATTTAACTCCTGAATCAGAAAAAGCACATCTTGAAAAATTGGACGAAGCACTTATGGCCGGCGAAAAAATCTTAAAAGATGGAGGAAAAGGAATTGATGCAGTAATAAAGGTAATTCAAATCCTTGAAGAATCACCCTTGTTCAATGCAGGTAAAGGCGCGGTTTTTAATCACGATGGCATCAATGAATTGGATGCTTCAATTATGGATGGGCAATCATTGAGTGCAGGTGCAGTTACGGGCATTACAGATGTTAAAAGTCCCATTGAACTGGCATACAGGGTCATGATCCACTCGAACCATGTAATGCTATCGGGAAAAGGAGCTTCGGAATTTGCAAAAAAAGAAGGTCTTGAAATAGTTAAAAATAAATATTTCTATACCAAAGAGCGCTGGGACAATCTTCAAAAAGCGATTGAAAATGAAAAGAAAAACGAATCTGGAATCAAAGAAAAACATGGAACAGTTGGTTGTGTAGTACTCGATAAATATGGCAATTTGGCGGCAGGAACATCTACTGGAGGAATGACCAACAAAAGATATGGACGAATTGGTGACTCACCAATTATTGGTGCTGGAACCTATGCCAACAATTCCACCTGTGCTGTCTCTTGCACAGGGCACGGCGAATATTTTATCAGGTATGTAGTTGCTCATACCGTTTCGGCCATGATGGAGTACAAAGGTACAAGTCTGGCTGAGGCTGCAGATTACATCATCAATAAAAAATTGGTAGAAGCTGGCGGCGACGGGGGTTTAATTGCTGTTGATAAAGATGGAAATATAGCATTTCCTTTCAACACTTCGGGAATGTACCGAGCCTATGTAAAAGCTGGAGGGGAAAGGGTTGTTGGGGTTTTTAAGGATTAACATCCAGAACATAAATGGGCTTGTCAAATAACAACACTTCGTTATACTTTGCCAAAGTTATGATTAAGATAATGTTATTTTATTGATTATTAAACCTTTCATTAAATTACAATAACTTTGTCAAAGTTGCTGAAAATATAACGATTTCAAAAATATACCCAATTATTGTTATAGGGTTGTAATATTTTGAAATGAAAGAAACCTTATTAATTTTGAAGATATTTATATTTTGCTTTCATGTAAATCCCAAATTGGAAAACACATTTCATAATCGTTCCAAATAATGTCGCCATACTCAATTGAAAATTTCTTGAAAAATTTTTTATCAAGATATTTCTTAGTCATTGGATTTTTTGCTTTTTTTAAAAAATCAGCGAAATCAATTAAGCGGTCAATCCCATCTGAGAATGAAATTTTGATTTTATATTCTCCAATATACTCAGCATTTATAATTGATATAACCATAATTTTATATTTTTTTTGTGATTTTTTCAGGTGATATCTCAATATTATAAATAAAGAAATCAATCCATTTTCTTACAATATCATCTCTATATAGTTCAACTATTTTTTTGAACTTTTTCAAGTTTTGTATATCCAGTGGTTCCTTTCCATGTACATCCTTAATAAGAATCTCCTTAAATTTCCCGTTCTCAAAAATTATTTCAGCTTTGCTTTCTTTGTCCTGATATTTACAGTGAACATGTATCGGCTCGTGCTCTTGCGAATAGAACAAAATAATCAATCCAAAATATTCATATAATTTTGGCATAATTCTAACTTTTAAGCAAAGGTAATTAAATAATTAATGCGATTCAATCTCATCTTATCAGGATGTTAAAAACCAGCCAAAATAAAAGCATTGAGTTTCTATATTAAATCTTTTTTGAGTTTGGACAAATGAAATTGGTAAAATTCGAAACTTAAACAAATAGAGTATCTAACTCCCACCCAACAAATTAATTGCTGCAGGAACAACTTTTGCTGTAAAGGGTGTAAACCCAATACTTTCGCCATCCATTTCAATGGGATATTTCTCTTCGGAGATAATTTCGCAGTAATCGATTTTAAGATAATGAACTTCAGGATGCTTAATTAATTTGAGTTTTCGCAGGTGAGGCAAATACATTAAAAAATGGATAATGGAAATATTGCCAACAATTACCAGACTTAATTTCCCATCATCGAGATTGGCCCCAGGTGCAACTCCCAATCCACTTCCAAAATACCGGCCATTGGCAACACAAACCGCAACAACTTTACCTATCCACTGAAAATCTGTTGTTTTTATACGCACACTTTGCTGTTTGTAGCCAACAAAAGCTTTTATAACTCCCAGAAAAAATGTGAGAGTGCTTCCTAGTCTTTTTTTACTTTTATTTACAATTACAACTGCCTTTGCTCCTACGCCAACCTCTGCAATATTGTTAAAATAACGGTTTTTCTTTTCGTTAAATTCATTATGAAACTCTACAAAACCTAAATCAATTTTACGATTTTTCCCATTGATGATAAGTTGTGCAAGCCTATCAACCGATTTGTCGAAATTTGCTGTACGTGCAAAATCGTTTCCGGTACCCAGTGGAAACAAACCGATTATTACTTTATTCCGTTGTTCTTCAGTTGCCTGCATTAATCCATTCACTACCTCGTTCATTGTGCCATCCCCTCCGGCGGCAATTATAAAATCGGCATTTTCATTTATTGCCTCAATTGTTAATTGGGTGGCATGGCCTTGTTTGTCAGTTAGTTTATCGTAAATATGGAATGTAACTGGTAGTATTTTGCTTAATTTCACTTTTAGTTCGACAGCTTTTTTGTGTTTCCGGTTCGCAATTATAGCAACTGTTTTCATTTACATTGGTTTAAAATTGAAATAGATTGGCTATTTTCTATACAAAGGTTTTAAAACAAATATAAAAGTTTAAGTTGATTTGACAAATTATGAGGCTATAACGGCAATCATTATAAAGAAAATATAAAGGATAAAATTCAAATTTCAAATAACAAATGACTAAGCCCAAATAACAAACTTCAAAATTCAAATAACAAAGTTCATATTACCAAAGCGATATTCAGTTATCCAAAATTAAAATTCCAACTTAATTTTATATCCTCCATGCTTTCTGATATTTAGCACCAAATAATTTTCAAAAATCAAATATTGTCCTTTAATACCAGTTAACTTACCTGAATAATCTTTCAAAGTGTCAAAACCAACACTTTTTATTTTTACAGGATAACTGATAACCGGATACTTTATTTCTGTAATTTCATCATCTTCAATTACATATTGCTGTAAATCCGAATTTAGCAATTCCCATGCTTTTTGCTTTTCATTTTCGAGATTAACTTCCAGATCAACCTCATTTTTAAGCATCTTTTGCCAGCTTGTTTTATCGCTCATATGTTTTTTTAGCTCCACTTCTATAACTCCTGCAAGATATCGATTTGGAGTCATGGCCAGTTTTATGGCTTTTGAAGCACCCTGATCCATCCACCGGGTTGGAATTTGACTGGAACGGGTTACCCCAACTTTTAAACCGCTTGAAACAGCAAGGTAAACGTAATGGCTTGTTAAGCAATGATTTGAAGACCATTCCATATTGCGCGAAATTCCCAAATGTGCCTGACAGAGTTCCGGGTTTAGTATACATTCAGATGTTTCGGGCACTGAAATAAAACATTTGTAGCAATAGCCCTGGCCAAAAGTTTTTGGTGTCTTTGCCCCACATGAAATACAATTAATTTCGTCCATGAATTTAAGCGTGAGGCTTTTACCAATCAGTTCGTTAACTGGCACCAATTCGTTTCCTATCGGAAGTTGATACTGCACAACATCTTCAAGCACAGTTTTCATTTTCAGGATATTGCCTTCAAAAATTGCCATAAGGTAAAGATTTATCGATTTGATTTTGTGCTAATTTATGAAAAAATACCAATATAAAACCCGAAAAGTTTTGAAAACCTTTCGGGCTAAAAAAGGCCGGAACTTATCCGACCTTAACTAAAATTTAACACTTTGAGCTAGTCTTCATAGGCATTAACATGCACTTTGCTCATTGCCCTGCCCGAAGGATCTGCATTATTCCTAAATGCCTCATCCCACTCTAAAGCCTTGGCTGTGCTGCATGCAATTGAAGCCTCGAAAGGAACACATTTAGCAGCCGATTGCGATGGAAAATGCTCATTAAAAATGCTTCGATAATAGTATTCCTCTTTTGTTCGTGGCGTATTATGTGGAAATCGATAGGCTGCATTTTTCATTTGCTGGTCAGTTACATTATCTTCGCTATATTTCTTTAACGAATCAATCCAACTGTATCCAACACCATCTGAGAATTGTTCTTTCTGGCGCCATACCACGCTTTGGGGCAAATTTTCTTCAAATGCTTTACGCAGCACCCATTTTTCCATCTTTTCACTGGTAATCATTTTGTCTTTGGGGTTAAGTCGCATAGCTACATCCATAAATTCTTTGTCAAGAAAAGGTACACGGCCTTCTACTCCCCAGGCAGCCAGAGTTTTATTGGCGCGCAAACAATCGTACATATGCAATTTACTGAGTTTCCGTACCGTTTCTTCATGGAATTCCTGAGCGTTTGGAGCTTTGTGAAAATACAGATAGCCTCCAAACAATTCATCTGCTCCTTCGCCCGAAAGTACCATTTTGATCCCCATAGACTTGATTACCCTTGCCAATAAGTACATTGGTGTACTGGCACGGATGGTAGTGGTATCGTATGTTTCAATATGATAAATTACATCTCTGATTGCATCAAGCCCTTCCTGAATTGTAAAATGAATTTCGTGATGGATGGTCCCAATGTGATCTGCAACTTTTTGTGCTGCAGCAAGATCGGGAGCACCAACTAAACCAACAGCAAATGAGTGCAATTGTGGCCACCATGCCGGTGCGGTATCATCAGATTCAATTCTTTTTTTCGAAAATTTTTGTGCCAAAAATGAAGTTATTGACGAATCCAATCCACCCGATAGCAATACGCCATAAGGCACATCTGACATTAATTGACGATGAACTGCCTGATAAAGAGCATTTCGCAAATCATCTATACTTGTTGTATTATCTCTTACATTATCAAATTTCATCCAATCCCGTTCGTACCATTTTTTCATGATACCATCCTGGCTGCATAAAACATGACCAGGCAAAAACTCTTCGATGTTGTTGCAATACCCTTCAAGCCCTTTAAGTTCAGAAGATACATAATAATTTCCATGTTGATCATGCCCCTGATATAAAGGGATAATACCCATATGATCTCGTGCAATTAAATAAATATCTTTTTCTTCATCATATAATGCAAATGCGAAAATTCCATTTAAATCTTCAATAAAGTTTACGCCTTTTTTTTTGTAAAGTGCCAATATTACCTCACAATCAGAATTGGTTTGGTATTCATAAATATCTTCGGTCTGTGCTCGTAATTCTTTGAAATTATATATTTCGCCATTTACAGCCAAAATATGTTTTTTATCTTTGCTAAACAAGGGTTGCTTTCCCGATTGGGGATCTACTATCGAAAGCCGTTCGTGCGCAAGTATTGCCTTGTCAGAAAAAAATATCCCTGACCAATCCGGTCCACGATGCCTGACACGTTTACTCATTTCAAGTGCTTGCGACCTTAACTCCTGAGGATTTGATTTAATATCAAAAATACCAATTATACCACACATAAATTCCTTTGTTTTAAATTTTGCACAATATTACATAATTACTGTCATATTCCATTCATTTATATCTTTTTTCTTTTATTTTGATTTCAATTTAATGCTTTTAAGCAATTTATTATTAAATTTAATTCGAAAAATTAATACGCTATTAATCTTTAATAATTTAAGTTTTCAATTCCGGTCCTAAAACAATCATTTCACTTCCATTGCTAGTAAACAGTGTTATTGTAAGCATTTATTTTTTTGCCCAAAAACAAATAATTGACATATAAGTTTTAACTTTGTGTTATGACAAATATTGCAGTAAAGCAAATTATAGACACATCGACAAACCTATTTAGTGTTTTATTTTTTTGTCCTCACATGAATGCATATCGCGATCAAGATAGAAACTCACTTAAATTGTTAAACTAAGAATTAAACAAACTTCAAAAATAAAATCAACAAGTCATGTTACAAGAAAATTATTTTATTGAAAACATTAATCACAATCCAAATAAATATCAAAAAAAACAAATGAGAAAAATAATTATTTGCATTACTATATTTATTATGAGTACAATCAACAGTATATATCCACAAAACCCAAAATATCCGTTTCCGCAAAATAAAAGCTATTCTGTTGGTTCTATAAAACCACAAAATCATCCACAAACAGAATTAAACAAGGCTGTAATGCAGTTTTATAAAGTATGGAAAAATGCCTATATCCGTCATGATTGTTCCGACCCAAAGCAATATTACGTTTTAAATGATGAAGAAAATGTAAAAGGCAAGGGCTCGACAATTTGCGTTTCTGAAGGTCAAGGTTACGGTATGCAGATTATGGTTTTAATGGCAGGTTTTGATAAAGATGCAAGAACCATTTTTAATGGAATGTTCAAATTTTCGAGAGCACATCCAAGCAGTAAAAGTCCGCACTTAATGTCGTGGAGTATACTTAAAGGCTGCATCACCAATACTCATGACGGAAATAATTCATCAGCTACAGATGGTGATTTGGATATTGCCCTTTCGCTATTAATGGCAGACAATCAGTGGGGTAGCAATAGTGAAATAAACTACCGCAATGAAGCTCTCAAAATATTAACTGCGATTCTTAAACACGAAATCAACTACAAGAATAATTCAGTATTACTTAGCGATGATAATGTTTTGGGCGACGAAGATTATAATGACATCAGATCTTCTGATTTTATGCCTGCTCATTTACGGGTTTTCAATAAGTTTTATCCCAACGAGGAATGGATAAAAGTAATTGATAACTCCTATTTGATATTCGAAAAACTACAAGCTGAATATAGTCCAAAAGTATTTCTGATACCCGATTTTATAGAATACAAATCTGGAAAATATTTGCCGGCAAAACCCAATTATCTGGAATCAAAACATGATGGTGAATATTATTACAACGCTTGCCGGGTGCCTTTTCGCTTAGCCATTGATTATTTAATATTTGGTGATGCACGGGCAAAAAAAATATTAGACCCTTTATGCGACTGGATTCAAGAAAAAACAGTAAATAATGCTGACAAAATATGTGCAGGTTATCACTTGAACGGAGAGCCGATTGCAGGTAGAAATTATGCTGTACCTGCATTTGTTTGTCCATTTACAATTGGCTCGATGGTTAATGCTGAAAACCAGGAATGGCTAAACGATTGTTGGAATTCAATAGCTGATTTTGAATTCAAGGATTACAAATACTTCGATAATTCAATTCAAATGTTGTCTTTATTGATCATATCAGGAAACTTTTGGTTACCCCAACCTTAAAACAAAAGAATTTCATGCAACAAATATTTCAAAGTTCCAATTCATCAAGGTGGAAAAAATTCAAATGGGCATTCCAGATTTTTATTGTTTTTCTTTTGATAGGTGCCCTTTCGATACTTATTTCACTTTTACATAATCAAAAATATGATGCTAAGGATTTAGTATTTAATGAACTACAAATTCAAAACATCAATTCCGATACCCTAAAAGAAGATGTTTCTGATTCTGAGTTAATTGCTTATGAGAAACATTTGAAGCAAGTAAGGAATACAAAAAAGAAAAATTTTTACAAATCCCCATCTACAAATCCCGGCCCGGCACAAGCATATCTTCCGGTTAGGGCGGGCTTTTATGTAAATTGGGATAATAATTCCTTCTATTCGTTGCAAAGCAATATTGGAAAATTGAACATGGTTTTGCCGGAGTGGATGTTTCAAAAGGATGCACAAGGGAATATTGATTTACAGATTGATGAAAAAGCATTAAATATTTTGCGCAAAAACAATATTGCAATTATACCGATGCTAAGTAACAATTATGATGATAGTTGGAATGGCGATTCGTCACTACTCCTATTAAAAAATGATTATTACGTTACTAAGCTAATTACCGGTATAAAAGATAATTTAGATAAATATCATTTTCAGGGAATAAATATCGATATGGAAAGCTTACCGGTTGCTGCGTATCCATATTTAATAGATTTTTCTAAAAAACTATATCAGGTGCTTCATCCATCAGGATATTTAATCACCATTGATGTTAACCCATTTGACAAAAACATTAATTTTAAACAAATAGCTCAATTCTACGATTTTATTTTCCTGATGGCTTATGACGAACATTATCCTGAAAGCGAACCAGGCTGCATTTCATCTGTAGAATATATCGAAAAATCTCTGGAAAAAGCGATGAAAATTGTTCCTTCCGAAAAATTTATCCTTTGTATAGCGGGATATGGCTATGATTGGAAACCCGGTAAAGAAGGAACTGATATTTCGTACGAAGATTTTATTTCACTGGCAAATGAATACAAAACGCCAGTTCTTTTTAGGGAAGATTATTCCGATTTATATATTGAATATAACAACGAAAAAAACGATCCATGTGAAGCACATTGTAATGATGCCGCAAGTATTTACAATGCTATCCGTACTTCTGAAGATTACGAAACAGCTGGAGTTGCATTATGGTATTTGGGTTGCGAGGATTATCGAATCTGGAGTTTTTATAATAAATGCTTATCAATTGATTCTCTGACAAAAAATCCTTTCGAATATAAACAATTGGAACACATAAAGTCAATGTATTCTGTAAATTTCGATGGAAAAGGCGAAATATTGGATGTTATCACTGAACCAGAACCTGGTTCAGTAACACTGACGATAGATACAGCTGGACAAATGATTTCAAAAGAGGAATACCAGCAGCTTCCATCGGCTTACCTCATTAAACGATTTGGAGAGGCATCCGATAAATCAATAGCAATAACATTCGACGATGGCCCTGATGAAGATTTTACTCCCCAAATTTTAGATATCCTTAAAGAAAAGAAAGTTCCGGCTACCTTTTTTGTTACTGGATTAAATATTGAACAAAACATTCCGTTAATAAGGCGGATGTATAATGAAGGGCACGAAATTGGCAACCATACATTTACTCATCCAAATCTCGAAATTTCGTCTGATGATCGCGAAAGAATCGAACTGCGTTCAACCCGTTTATTGCTTGAGAGTATTCTGGGGCATACAACTTTACTTTTCCGGCCTCCGTATAATACCGATTCTGAACCACGGACTATTTTCCAAATAAGACCATTGGCCATAGCTGAGCAAGAGGGATATTTAACGGTAGCGTCATCAATTGATCCGAACGACTGGCAAGAAGGAGTTATTGCCGATACTATCATATCCAGGGCCATTGCACAACAGCACGAAGGGAATATTATGCTGCTGCATGATGCCGGCGGTGAACGTTCCCAAACGATTATTGCCTTACCCCATATTATAGATTATTATCGTCAACAAGGCTACCATTTTGTTTCTATCTCAGATATAATGGGAAAAACAAGAGACCAAGTTATGCCAATTGTAAAAGGTAAAATGAGATATACTGAAACAGTTGATAATCTATTTTTTATTCTCACTTTCCTTTGGGAACATTTTCTGCATGGATTTTTTGTTGTAGCCATATTGTTAGGCATTTTTCGTATGATTAGTCTGCTTGTATTAGCAATTCTTCAACGTAAAAAATCTAAAAAAGAGAAAATTAATCACAATCCTGAATTTCTGCCAAAAGTCAGCATCATAGTTCCCGGATATAATGAAGAGCTAAGTGCCGCACGTACAATTGAAAATTTATTAAAAAGTAATTATCCTGATTTCAATATCTTTTTTATAGATGATGGTTCAAAAGATCACACTTTCGAAAATGTTAACAAAGCTTTTGGCAATCATCCCAAAGTAAGCGTATTTACAAAACCTAACGGGGGAAAAGCATCTGCTTTAAACTTTGGAATTTCTAAGGCTACAGGAGAAATTTTAGTATGCATCGATGCCGATACTTTATTATTACCCGATGCCATTTCAAAAATGATTCCATTTTTTATTGATACAAAAGTAGGTGCAGTTGCTGGGAATGTTCGCGTCGGGAACACGGTTAACCTCTTAACAAATTGGCAAAAACTGGAATATACTACAAGCCAAAACTTCGATCGCCGAGCGTTTGATTATGTAAATGCTATTCTTGTTGTTCCGGGTGCAATTGGCGCTTTCCGTAAAAAAGCTATAGACGAAATAGATGGTTTTACTACAGATACTTTGGCCGAGGATTGTGATTTAACCGTGCGTTTGCTCCGTGCCGGATATACAATCCGAACATGTAACGAAGCCATTTCACTTACCGAAGCTCCTGAAACTCTAAAAATGTTTATGAAACAAAGATTCCGATGGTCGTTTGGTATGATGCAAAGCTTTTGGAAACACCGCGATTTACTTTTCAGCAAGCTAAAACCAAACATGGGTTGGATTTTATTACCCAATCTACTCATTTTCGGTTTCATTATCCCGGTATTTTCACCTATTGTTGATATTCTGTTTGTTGCAGGGCTCTTTACACGTCATGCATTGTTTTACCTCCTTTTTTATGTTGCATTTTTTCTTGTTGACTGGATTGTTTCTATTATGGCATATCGATTTGATGCACAAAAATTTACAATTAATAATGCCTTGATGCTTTTTATCCAAAGGTTTGTTTATAGGCAGATATTATTTGTGGTTCTCTTAAAAGCATATTTAAAAGCCATAAAAGGAGAACTTGCAAACTGGGGAGTTTTAAAAAGGACAGGTAATGTGAAAATTTAAAATTATAAATATCTGTAAATCTATTTATTCAAGAATTTCTAATAAAAAGACATTTTTAATATTCTTTAAATATTTTCTAACCCCTAATTTCAAACCGTAAGATACATAAGGAATAAAACTCCAATTTATATCCAGATTTTATAATGCATCATTTGATTGCTGAAAATAATTGAATTAAATTTGACCTTCATTAAACTAAAAATAAAAATTATGAAATTTCAAAAACAAGCTTTTCTATTGGCTGTATTTTTGATTTTTAACGGACTATTTGCAATTGCACAAACACCCGATCTAAATTCGAAAGTACCTGTTGATCCCAACATTAAAATTGGGAAATTAAAAAACGGAATTACTTATTACATCAAAAAAAACACAAAACCAGAAAACCGTGTCGAAATGAGACTTGTTGTCAATACCGGTTCCATCATGGAAAATGACAACCAGCTTGGCTTGGCCCATTTTGTGGAGCATATGTGTTTTAATGGTACCAAGCATTTCAAAAAGAGCGAATTAGTTGATTTTCTTGAAAAAGCTGGTGTTAAATTTGGCGCACATTTAAATGCTTACACTTCGTTCGATGAAACCGTGTATATGCTTCAATTGCCAACCGACAAGCCTGAATTGCTAGATAAAGGATATTTAGTACTCGAAGATTGGGCTTCAAACGTTTCAATGGAGGATGTTGAAATTGAAAAAGAAAGAGGCGTTATCATTGAAGAATGGAGACTTGGACTTGGTGCCAGTGACCGTATGAGGCAAAAATATATGCCCGTTTTATTTAAAGGATCAAAATATGCCGACCGCTTACCAATTGGGAAAAAAGAAGTAATAGAAACATTTAAACCCCAGCTTCTTAAAGATTTTTATAAAGATTGGTACAGACCCGATTTAATGGCTGTTGTTGTGGTGGGTGATGTGAATATCGATGATGCTGAAAAAAAAATCAAAGAACATTTTGAGCAAATTCCTGTAGTAAATAATCCACGAGAACGCACCAAATTTGATGTTCCTGACAACACAGAACCATTGATTTGCGTGGCATCTGATAAAGAAAACACATATACTGTAATTCAATTGTTCTACAAGCACGCTAATGAGGATAAAAGCACTTTTGATGCATACCGAAATAGTATTAAGGCGCAACTTTATAGTGCAATGCTTAATGCTAGGATTAATGAAATTGCTCAAAAACCTGATGCACCTTTTCTATATGCAGCCTCAAATTACGGCGGCTTTTTGGGAAGGTCAAAATCTGCCTATAATTCTATAGCTGTGCCTAAAGAAAACATGATTAACCAAGCACTTGAAGTACTTTTGGCTGAAAATCAGAAAGTAAAAAACTTTGGTTTTACCAAAACTGAATTAGAACGTGAAAAGAAAAGTATGCTTTCTAATTATGAAAAAATGGCAAGTGAATCTGACAAAAATGAATCAGGTAATTTTGCTAGCGAGTACATAAGAAATTTCTTAGAAAACGAGCCAATTCCAGGAATAAAAAATGAAAATGAATATGTTAAAACCTTTCTGCCGGAAATAACCCTGGATGAAATCAATGCACTCGCTAAAAAATGGATAACCGATAATAATCTTGCAGTTTTAGTTTTGGTTAAAGAAGGCGCAAACATAAAAATACCTACTGAAACTGAAATTCTGGATATTATTAATGCTTCAAAAACTAAAAAGTATGAGGCGTATGTTGATGAATCGACTAATGCTCCGTTGATGGCCAATAGACCACAAGCAGGTAAAGTAACTGCAGTAAATGTGATTAAAGCTTTTGGTGTAACCGAACTAACTTTTGCAAACAAGGTGAAAGTGATTTTAAAACCAACAGATTTTAAAAATGATGAGATTTTGCTTACCGCTTTTGCTCCAGGTGGTAAATCAGCATTTGCAGATAATGAAATTATCGCTGCCACTTATATGACCTCAGTAATGAATGCAAGCGGATTTGGCGACTTTGATAATATTGCATTGAATAAAGCACTGGCAGGAAATACGGCCAATCTCAGTTTATTTTTTGATGATTTAAATCAAGGTTTGTCCGGTAGTGCTTCGCCTAAAGATTTCGAAACATTATTACAGCTCAACTATCAGTACTTTACATCAGCAAGAAAAGACGAAAAAGCATTTAAAACTTTTGTTTCGGGATTAGATAACCAAATAAAATTTATGAGTGCAAGCCCCGAAATGGCTTTTTATACCAAATTGGTTGAAATTACTTCGTCAAATAATCCAAGGATGTTTATTTTTCCAAAGTCAGAGCAACTGCAAAAACTGACGCTGGATGAAATTTATAATGCATATTTAAAAGCATACATATCAGCAGATGCATATACTTTTGTTCTTGTAGGAAATTTTGATGTTACTAAAATTACGCCATTGTTGGAAACTTACATTGGTGGACTTCCCATATCAAACCTTAAACGAAATTGGGTTGATCGTAAAATTGAATTCCCAAAAGGCAAAACAGAAGTTGTTGTAAACAAAGGTAAAGAACCCAAAAGCTCAGTTGCTCTTTCATTTAATGGAAAATTTACATGGAACGATAAGAATTATTGGGCATCAAAACTTTTATTTCAAGCTTTGTCCATCAAACTTCGCGAATCAATGCGTGAAGATCAAGGTGGAGTTTATGGTGTTAGAGCAAATATAGGAATGGATAAATATCCTAAACCTAATTATGATATTAGTGTTAGCTGGGGTTGTTCACCCGAAAATGTAGATAAATTGGTAAAAACCGTTTTCGACGAAATGAAAAAAATAGCAGACAATGGGCCTACTGAAATAGATATTGAAAAAGCCAAAGAAACATCGATAAAAGAACTCGAAACGCAAGTAAAAGAAAATGGTTTTTGGCTTGAGTATCTTAAAAAAAGCAATTTTATGGGCGAAAAACTAATTTCGTTTGAAGATTTCCAATCCATTATCAAACAAATTACAAAAAGCGATATGCAAAAATTAGCTAAAACCTATTTTACACCAAATCATTTTGTAAAAGTGGTTTTAATGCCCGAAGAAATTAAAGAAAACAAATAGTAATGTGTTAGGGATGACTCTATTACCCTTAATTTGTAAAACAAAAAAGCACGGAGGTTTTCTGTGCTTTTTGTTTTTGATGAATTGATATCAATTTAACTATTATTTTCAGCTTGTGGTTTTAGCATAATTAAACAGTAATTACTTTATCCACATTCCATTGGTAATGAATAATATCAGCCATAGTACCAACTTTTCCTATTTTAATTTTGTCCACAATTCCATAAAAATTCAGACAGGTTTTACACACAATTAAATTAACGCCTTTTTTTTCGAGTACAGAAAGAATATCAATAAAAGGAGAATTTTCAATTACTGTTTTTACTCCTTCTCCATAAAACAACAATGCATTGGGGATTAAATCTTCGTCTACCAATAATTTAAGATAGTTAATTAGTAATGTGTTACTGAGCTCCTGGTCTGCATTGCTCATACCGTTTGATGTTATCAGGATTGATGTGGATTTTTTTTTGATTTGCATTTTGTAATTGGATTTATGTAGTTAAACAATTTAGATTCCAAAGGTAATTATTCATTCAAATGGATCAAATTGTATGATAATCAAAATGTGACAGTATTTTATAAATGATTAAATATTAGCGCATAACAGCTCTATTTATGATTTTTTTATACCTTTAAACTCTTTTTAATGGTTCAATTAAAGCTCTATGTTTATCGATCTATCCTTACAAAAAAAGCTTTTTACCGCTCATGGCGAAATGAATTTAAACATCAAATGCACCATTGATAAAGGTGAAGTGACAACTCTTTTTGGTAAATCCGGAGCAGGTAAAACTACTCTTCTTAAGCTCATTGCCGGATTATTGGAACCCGAAAGCTCTCATTTAACTGTGGATGGCGTAAGTTGGTTTGATTCAAAAAAAAGGATTAATTTAAAACCACAACAACGATCTACTGGATTTGTATTTCAGAATTATGCCTTATTCCCAAACATGACTGTTAAAGAAAACCTTTTGTTTGCCGATAACAACACGTCTAAAATAAACAATTTGCTGGAAATTACGGGTTTAATTGGTTTAAAAGACAGGAAACCTCAAAACCTTTCTGGTGGCCAGCAGCAAAGAGTTGCACTTGCCCGTGCATTGGTAAAAAACCCGATGATATTATTGCTTGACGAACCTTTGGCTGCACTTGACATGGAAATGCGACAAGAATTACAAGATGAAATCATCAGGGTAAATAAAGAATTGAATCTGACCATTATTTTAATCAGCCACGACTTAGCTGAAATATTTAAACTTTCAAACCGTGTGCTGGTAATTGATGAGGGACAGATAATTAATTCCGGAAACCCAACTCATGTATTCACAAGAGAAAGCTTTAGTGCCAAATTTCAGTTTGTTGGTGAAATTTTACATATCCAAAAATCAGATTGCATATTTATTGTTAATGTGCTGGTTGGCAACAATATAATTAAAGTAGTAATAACCAATGACGAAGCAAAAGATTTTCAGATTGGAGAAAAAGTAATTGTAGGATCCAAGGCGTTTAACCCAATTATTCAAAAACTTCCAACTAAAATGGTAGGTAAAAGGATTAAAAACATTTGGTTTAGTCCCGGAAATGATTTAACACAAGATATTTAATATTATATAAATCAGCAATTTGTAAAACAAAAGATTAAACATCGATCATAAATGCCAAAGTTTAATATGCGCGGTTATTAAAGCAACTTAAAACCTTTTTCTTATAAAGGGTAAAACCGAGTGTTGCACTAATAAAAGAGTTTCGAATGCTTGGAACATTATGTCCACCATAAATATTGACAATTCCATGATGGTAACGTATATCAAGAATAATTCGATAAAAATTTAATCCACAGCCTCCAATTACTGAAGCGTCCAAACTATTATAAGAAAATGGAAAATAAGGTGCCGACGAAATTTCAAATCCATTTTCTGTGGCATAGTCCGAACTTTCGTAATTGATCAGGTATGAACCAGCAACTCCTAAATAAAGATAATAGTTTGCTTGTTTTCCAAAATATGCTTTTATATATGCCGGAAGTGTTAGATATTTCAACCTGCTGTCTACTTTAACCGTAGTTCCCAACCGTGGATCGTACTGATAAAATGTTCCTTTTTGATCATAATTAAATTCAGTGCCAAAACTTAGCGTTAAGTTAATTTCGCGTTCAAAAAAGAAACCTGCTGTTATTCCAAATTTTGGCTCATTGTCTGGAGGGAAATCTTTTCCCACATAATTGCTTATACCTGCGCCACCCTGTAAACCGATTTTATATTGCGAAAATGTGTTAAATCCGATAAATAAATCTATTAAAAGAATTATAAATATTTTCAGATCAATTTTCATAATTAATTTATATTCTGTTTAATAGATCAATAAAGGTAGAAACGAACATCTTAATTATTAATAGATGTAAAACTGATTCCAATGGTAAAAGTATTATTTCTTAGGCTCATACCAGGTATTGTACCTGAGGGATCAAGCTTGATAAAACCCATATTATATTTAAAATCGACGAGCATAATAGGTGTATTCCTATTGCGATGCCTTCTATTTCTGCCCCTTACTGGATCGAAAAAATGAATAAACCCAAAACCAAAAGATAATCCTAAATCATATTTACTCACTTTGTTTGCAAAATCTTCATTATATCCAGTAGTATCCTTCACAAAAACATTTGCGCTTGTTTCTTCTTTTTTCCATTTCTCTTGTGCACTTATCAGATAAGCCGCATAGGGTCCTATTTTAGTATAGAAATTTGAATAGTTTTCTTTGAGGTAGATTGGTAAAACGATATAATTGAGCTTATCGTGAACAGTTAACTTGGTTGATAAACCAATTTGAGTAAGTGTCTTTACATGATTTGCGCCTTGTTGCGAAAAACCTAATCCGGTTTCAATCGACACGATACTATTGTGGCCCAGTGGAATATCACCAAAAACATAAGCATTCAAACCCAAACGGAGTTTGTTTTCATCATAACCTGTACTTCCGCTTAAGGCAGAAGCATTAATGCCTGCCTGAAATCCCATAACGGGCTGGGAATGAGTATTGACAAAAAAAGAAAAAAGACAGAAAATGAAAAATGCAAGCCTGTATAATGAATTCATTTTATTCTATATTATGATTTTAATTCTTACAAAAAAACGGCCAAATTTGATTTTTGTTTTATCCTAAATTTTTTAATCGCTGCAATATTGTATAATTATAAGATTCTAATCAATTCAATTGCTCAGATTTACATATCATGCGTGCTAAAAAATTTATTTGAATTTTAGAGTCAAAATACTTTTTCAGGATAAATGTACACAAAAATTAAAATAACAAAGGTACTGAAATGAAAGTTTAAGCTTTTACATTATTTAGTATATCTTATAATATAAGTGAATCTTCAATTTTACAGATTTATTCAATCAATTGATTATTTGTATATTTCAGAATGTATAAAAAATAGTTTCAGGAATTTCGATGAAATTAGAACAATATATATAATAAACTGTTGTCTAGAATTTTGGATTAATGCAAAAAATCAAAGATGAAAAATAAAAAATCAACATGGATGTAGTTATTGAAATAACAGCCAAAAAAACGTAAGGTTAATTCAGAGTATGAAATCAATTATTCTTGCAAAACAAAATTGCTAACATTAGAAGGATTTCCAATTTTATAAGAAATTATATCAAAATTTGAAATATGGTCATTGTATAAGGTAAAAGATGCATCAATGATTGGATAACAAACAGAATAAATCATATCTCCAATAAGTAAACCATTGTCTGTAAAAAGTGTTAAAGAGCTACTTGTCGCAGAATTAATCGTCCAGTTAATATAGCTTACATCTGAATTACTTCCAGTTCCCATGAAAAATGCACAATTATTTAATGATACATTCGGATTTTTGCCAAAACAAATTAACTCGCCTACTAAATATGAATCATTTGTTTGATAGGTTGTGGACCTACTATAATGTATCATATTATTGCCGTAGTATATTGAAAATGAATTGTAACTGAGAGGTAATTCTTCAGCCAATATTATAGTTGATAGAGTATCAATACTCTTTTGAAGATTAAAACTCAAAGTATCGACAACTCCATATCCAGGTTTATCAATTATCAACAATATCTTCCCAAAGCAAATACTATCAATTAGAAATGTACCTGCAGTACCAAGGTCAACTAATCTATGTGCATTTAAACTATCAATTAATTCAATTTTTACATCGTCAAAATTTAAGTTTTCAGCTCTATACTTATTAATCAATTTAACATTTCCTAATAAAGAACCTAAATGAGGAATGGGCAAAGAAGTTTCAATATTATCAGAATCTTTTGTGCAGGATCCTAAAATTACTATCAGAATTAAGAAGGAGATTTTAAATAATTTCAACAATTCAATTTTCATATTATCCTTTATTTATAAATAAAATGTTATTCATTGTGCCCAAACTACGTTTGCTATATTCCGTTTGCCCTTTTTAACACATTTCTCGACTGAAAAAATGATCGAAAGACAAATTGCCAGCTACATAATGTCGGCAACTTGCCTTTTCTTTTCAATTTTATTAAATTTCAAAACTTAAATATTTTTTTAGCTTTAATTTAATTGTTTGAAAAAAATTAAAAATGATCAGTCCTTTAACAACCGAACTGCAAAGCCGGTGGCATTAGGTGGACTACCACTAAAGCAATATTCGCTGAAGAAGCCTATATAGCAGCTCCACGCGTTGGAAGCGCTGCTCTGCGTAATACTCCAATAGCTAACTCCCTCACCAAGGTTAACGAACCGACCATTGTCGCCACGATCTCCAGCTGGTGATGCACTGAAACCACTTTCGTTTGTTGCACCAGTGTTTGGGCTTAACCAATGAGTTGTTCCAATTTCTTTCATTTTACCACCTGCAACAAATTTGTCACCCAGAAATGTAATTAATGTTATCCACTCGGCATCTGTAGGAACATGCCAGCCTGTAAGCGCTATATTGCGATTGTCCGCAACAGTGAACCAATTGTACAATCTTCCACTTGTGCATATTTTGTCCATATTGGTTGTGTTTTCATAATTGCAATATGCTCCTGTAGTTAAGGTTATCCAAGTCGCACTGTCAGTTACATTGGGGATTGGGTCACCATTCCTGTATTTGGTAACACGCAGATTTTCAGCCATCCAGGTTTGTGTTCCAATCTTAATGGTTTTATAAGCGTTTCCATCTTGATCGGTCATTATACCATAAGTTAAATTCGGATTAAATACAACACTGCTTACTCCTTGCCTTACATTAATTTTTACAGTTTTACTTGCTATGTTGTAGGAGGTAGCATCGGCAGGAGTATAGTCCACTTTTAAATCTTGAGTAGATCCTAAACTTAATATTGTTCCACTACCAGGTGTGAAAACGAAAGTTCCTGGTACGATGGTAGTAGCATTTAGTTGGGTTACACTTAATGGGGTACCCAAAGCTATATCAATCGGATTTGACCAGGTAATATCTACATCTTTTTTAATAATTACATCCTCTTTTTTACAACTGTTTATAGTTGTAATTAACAATCCAATCATTAATAATTGGATTATCAGGTTCATTTTTTTTCTCATTCTATAAAATTTAAAATATATTAATTAATATTTGTTTATCCTAATGGTGATCCCTTAACGGAATTTCGGCATTCATCCCTTTATCGTTAAAATTAATGATATTTATCATTTTTGCTTCATCCCAATTATCTATTTAACATGCAATAATACAACAAATTCAACCAACTACCCAAACGCATTAACTAATTATAATAAAAATAAAAAATCTCGGGAAACTGCACAAATATCAGTATCCCGAGATTACAACTTCGAAATCAAATTTTATTTCTGAATAATTAACTTGCTCCTAATCCATTCATTACCTTTTTGAATGCTTATAAAATAAACTCCATCGGCATAATTTGTCATGTCAATTATTTCAGTGGCATTCAAATCTTGTTTGAAAAATATTTTCTCGCCGTTTATGCTTGAAATATTTAAATTCTTCATCTCCTGGGTATTTTCAAACTCAAAATAAACAATACCTTTCGATGGGTTTGGATAAATTTTTATTCCATTATTGCTCAATTCCTCAAAACCTGAAATTACTGATAATTGGACGGTACCAGTGTTCAATGTGTTACAATATCCTTTAACAATACAATTATAAAAACCTTCATCGCTCATCTTTAAATTAGCAATATTTAAACTAGCCTGGTTAACTCCGGTTATCCTACTATTGTTTATCATATCAACTCCATCTTTTTGCCATTGGAAAAACTCAACATCTCCGCTAGTTTCCACAGTTATGACTGAATTTTGCCCCTCATTCAATTCTCTTGAAACCGGCAGATTTATAATACTAACTGTTTTTCGGGCAAAAACCGTTACCTCATCAGCTGACTGGCAACGTGTGTTGGTAATAGTCCACCACAACATATTCGATCCATTTTGCAGATTACTTGCAATAGTATTAAACATTGATGGATTTGAAAAAGAAATACCCGCATCTAAAGTTGACCAGATTCCAGTTCCAAATGCTGGAAAATTTGCCGTAAGTATATAACTATTTTTATCACAGATGGTAACATCTGCACCAGCATCAGCAACAGTTGTTGGCTGATAATGCGTAATATAAACCGTGTCGCTGTGTGAACACCCATTTCTTTGAACTTCCCAAACGTAATGGTTAACACCTACCTGCAAATTGCTTACACGGGTATTATTGCTGTTATAGTTTTCAAAAACACCACTACCTTGGGTAATATACCAACTACCCGTACCACCTGGACCTGCATCCAAAGCCCCCATAAACACCTCATTATCACAGGTTGCCTGATCAATTCCGGCATTGGTTGTAAATGAATTGTTTGTAACAGAAACATCATCGCTGGCAAAAACCCCAAAAGCATTTACAGTCCATCTATAAGTATTGATTCCTGGTGAAACATTATTTACCAGAGTAAGGTTGCTTGCAGGGCTTTGAAACTGGCCGGTTCCAATTACTAAAGACCAGTTTCCAAAACCCATCATCGGCGGATCTGCTGCTAGTGAAGCATAGTTATTACAAATAACTTGATCCGTTCCTGCATGTGCTTCAGCAACATTATAGGTTATGGCTACATCGTCAAATGCATAACAACCATTCCAGTTAACTGTCCATCTGTAGGTATTGATTCCATATCCCAAATTACTTAGCGTTACCGTCGGATTTGTATAATCACTAAAGATACCGTTGCCGTTTAAAATTGTCCATTGGCCATCAGCACCTAAACCGGGATATTGAGCATCCATGTTTGCTGTTGGAACAATTACAGTTTGATCATTTCCTGCAAAAGCATCAAAATCGCTGTTGGTTATAATTACTGTGGCGTTTCCTGTGCAACCTTTATCTGAAACAGTCCATGCAAATATATTTGCACCTCTGCTTAAATTGCTAACATTTGTAAATGCTGAAACTGAACTTGAAATCAAGACACCTGGAATATTGCATGTCCATTGACCAGTTCCTGTAACGCTTAAAGGTGCAGCAAATAAACTTGTATTATTAACACAAATCACCTGGTCGGTTCCAGCTGAAATATCAAGTCGGTTATTCTGCACATCAATATTCATAGTACTTATACAACTTCCTTTGCTAACAGTCCAACGGAACCTGTTTAAACCTTGAGACAAGCCCCTGGCGGTTGTAATATTAGTACTTGCATCATCAAAAACACCACCTCCCAAAAGGGTTGTCCATTTTACTGAAGTACCAGAACCAACAGGCAAGGCTGTGGCGGTAAGTAAGACATCATTTATACAAATAGAAGCTGGAGCACTTGCCTGTGCTAAATAAAAATCATTAATAATGTTCACTTCGTCAAATGCACTGCATCCATTGCGTTGAACTGTCCATCGGAATACATTATCTCCATTGCTTAAATTTGTAGCATTGGTGTTAAAATTAGATAGATTTGCAATTAATCCTGTTCCAGAAATTACTGACCAGTTACCAACTCCTGTTGCTAAAGGATCGCTCCCGGCTAGCGAATAATTAGTCCCACAAATGGTTTTATCGTTTCCTGCTGATACGCTAAAAGAATAATTGTTTACTATGAGATCATCGCTTGCTGTGCAACCATTTGAAGTTAATGTCCAGGTAAATAAATTTGTACCTGCGGGTAAATTACTTGCCGAAGAATTTGGATCAAGGCTATTACTAAATATAATTATAGCATAATTGGCAGTCCAATATCCAGACTGGCCAGCTTGCAGAGCCTGGGCATTCAGATTAGCTGTTGATAAACAACCGGCAGCATCAATGCCTGCATTGGTTGTAATTGAATAATTATATAAATTGAAACTAGTCTGCGCAGCGCAACTGTTGTTGGTAATTGTCCAATATATGGTTGATGTTCCAAGTGGAATACTTTGCGCCGTAGTTGTACTTGTAGAGGCATTTGAAAAAGTAATTGCCCCATTATTAGCAGTCCATCTACCTGATCCCGAAACAGGTGGAGTAGTTCCAATTGCAGCCACATGATTAACACAAAGATTCGCGGAACCAACAGGAACTGCATTTGCTGTATAATAATCATTTATAACTGAAATCACATCAAAAGATGAGCAAAAAGCGTTGGAAACTGTCCATTTGAACCTGATTTCGCCATTTGCCAGATTTGATATCGCAGTTGAAAAATTACTGGGGCTTTCAATAATTCCTGAACCTGCCGAAATTTTAGTCCACAGTCCCAAAGCCCCAGGATCATTTGGTTCGATAGCTGTCAGTGTAGTGCTATGCAACGGGCTACAGATATTAAATTGGTCAGCAGTGATTATCGCATCAACAGAATTATTTGTAACATTTAAATCTGCGGATAAGATACATCCGTTTTTATTCACCGTCCATCGATAAGTATTTAAACCTCTTGGTATTGCATTAGCAAATGTATTGTTCAGATTCTGATTTTGGATATTTCCTCCTCCAACGGGAACGGACCAACTTCCAACTCCATTGGTAACCGCAACTGCACTTATTGGAGTATTATCTGTACAAATAATCTGATTTGCACCAACCTTGGCAGAGTCCGGAGTGTTATTGGTAATAATTACCTGTGCAAAATTACTGCAATAAGCATCTTTTAAAGTCCATTTATAGGTATTTGTCCCTTTTATTGTAGATGAAACATCGCTATTTGATAAAGAAGCATTTGAAAAACTTCCGTTTCCACCAACTACTGTCCAAAGACCTGTTTGGCTACCAGACGGCGCAGTTCCAGCTAGATGAACAATTGGTTGATTACATGTAATTTGATCAACACCTGCTGATACAACAACTCTGTTGTTTGAAATCATAACATCATCATATCCGGAACATGAATTATAAGTAACCGTCCATCTAAAAATATTTGGCCCAAGCGCCAATCCGGTTACATCAGATTGATACAAATTAACATTTGCAATTGATCCAGCACCTGATATCCTGGACCAGACACCTGCTCCATGTGTTGGATTATCTGCCGAAAGGTAAGCAACATCAGCACAAACTACCTGATCAATTCCGGCAAAGATTGTTGGTGAAAGTTGGTTTGTAATTATTACTTCATCATTGGCGGTACAACCAAGATCCAATCGTGTCCACTGAAATGAATTGGCACCAAAAGGAAGATTAGATATGCTTGATGTAGGAGATGTACTATTTGAAAAAATGACTCCAGCAGTCGAACTTGTCCAGTAGCCAATACCTCCTGCATTTGTAGCGTTTAGTGCAGTTGAGCTTCCACAAATAATTTGGTCAGAACCGGCATTGGTTGTAATTGAATTGTTTGTAACGTTAACAATATCATTAGTACTACAAAATTGGTTATAAATTGTCCATTTAAATGTATTTATTCCTTGTTTTAAATTGGTAATAAGTGTTTGAAATAAACTTGGATTTTCTATACTGGATGTATTAAGTGGATCAACTTTGGTCCAGATTCCTGATTCATTGACTTTTGGTGCATCAGCGGTTATAAATGCCTGATTTGAACAAACCGTTTTATCTAACTGGGCTAAAGCATGGCTTGGCAATTGGTTAACATATTCAATTTCATTAGAAAAAGTACATGCCCCTGATAAAATTGTCCATTTAAAATGGCTGATGTAGCTAATATTTCTGGCAATTGTGTTATTCGAAAGCGAGTTGTCAATTGAACCATCGCCATAAGTTATTGTCCAATAACCGGTTCCGGCTGTTGCCGACAAAATCAAAGTATCGGAGCAGTCGCTCTTATTAATTCCTGCTGAAATAGTTACAAAATCAGTATGTAGAATTACGTTATCCCTGGCTGTGCAGGTTCCATTTGTAACTGTCCATGTTAAAGTATACGTGTTATTTAACAGATTTGATATTTGCGCCTGGTTGGAATGACTATTGTTAAAAATTACTGAAGCATTCGCGCATGTCCATGTACCTATAAGTGGAGTAGGATTATCGGCACTCAACATATATGTATTTGCACAAATGGTATTATCGGGGCCTGCATTGATACTTGGGCGATTGTTTACTACCTGCACAAAATCACTGGCAGAGCAAAACGCATTTGAAAGTGTCCACTGAAACGAAGTTGTACCTTGCTTTAATTTTGTAACCATAGGATTTTCAATGCTTTGGTTTGTAAAAACCTCTCCCTGAGGATCAATTACAGACCAATTACCCTGCTCTCCACCTAATGGAGCAACAGCGCTTAATAATACTGTGTCTTTACATACAGACTGATCAACTCCGGCATTAGGAGCAGGTAAATGATTGCTGATATTAAAATCCTTCGATGAAGAACAAACGCTATAATTAACATTCCATCGTACCACACTGGTTCCAATTGGGGAGGTAATTTCAACACCGGGAATGGCAGTATTATCAAAGATTACAGTTGGCCCGGAAATTTGTGTCCATTTACCATTTCCACCTACTGGAGGAGTTGCAGCCCCAATATAAAAGGTAGATGTACAACCCGATTGATCTGTGCCCAAATTATTTGAAGGTAAGTTGTTAACAATGCTCAATTCCGCGGAACCCGCACATCCATTAGCGCTAACTGTCCATAAAAATATGGTATTTCCAAAAGGTATACTACTTGCAGTTGTTACATTTAAGGATGTATTAGCAATAATTACTCCTGGGGTTGGATATTGCAACGACCAGACTCCTGTGCCTCCAGATGGGATTGCACTTCCTGTTAAAGTAGCGGTAGTTAAGCAATTATCGGGTCTGGTTGTTGATGTACTGACTATTATCTGGTTATTGGTGATAATCAAATCTTTACTTCCGGTTCCGGCAATTGTATAAGTAAACGTATTTATACCCAAAACCAAATTATTAACGGTTGTAGATAATGATGAGGGAGCAACAATACTCGCTGTTCCCAAAGTTGACCAAACACCGCCTGGTGTAACAGCACTAATGATAGTGGAAGTTGTGCAAACAGATTTGTCTGGTTCAACTACTTGCGAAATAGCCTGACTGCTCATCAATACCAACAAAATGATTGTAAGCAGATTGTGAAGTTTAAAAAAACGCTTGTGCATGATGTTTTTTATTTAGACGATCCTATTTAAGGACATAATAATTGAAATTTCTTATTCATTTGCAAGTGCCAATAATTAAATCCTGGATATTTGAATTTTTAACCCCATGCAATACCTATTTATACGTAAAATTGAGAAAAATGTTTAAGATTTTGACCTAATTTTAGTTTCTTTAGCATATCAGGATGGAAAATTAAATAGAAAATTTAAATTTTTCACAATCATTTAACTAATTCCTTTGCATTTAAAGACATAAGGAGGCTGCATTAAGTTGCTTTATTCGATGAATTTTTAAAGAAAAAGTAAAAAGGCAAACCCCAAAATCAATTTTCAGATTTTGGGGTTAGACTTTAGCTAATATTGAATAATCATTTTTGAATTGATTATTTCATCATTATACCAAATATCAAAATTTTAAATTTATTTTTCAAGGTTCGAAAGACAAAATAATTCTCTACTTTCCAAACATTTCCATAATTTCTTCTTTGGATTTACCCAGAATATTCAATTCTTTCCCAATCTTAATAAAGGCGGCTATGGCTTTGTCCAGATTTTCACGGCTGTGGGCGGCTGATATCTGTATTCGGATGCGGGCTTGTCCTTTGGCCACAACTGGATAGTAAAATCCAATCACATAAATTCCTTCTTCAAGTAATTTGGCAGCAAAATCCTGCGATAATTTAGCATCATAAAGCATCAAGGCTATAATGGCCGAATTGGACGGTTTTAAATCAAAACCGGCTTGGCCCATTTTTCCTCTGAAATATTCGGCATTCCCCATTAATTTATCGCGGAGCTCTGTATTTTCGCCCAGCATTTCAAATACTTTTAAGGCTGCACCAACTATTGCTGGCGAAAGTGAGTTCGAAAACAAATATGGCCTGCTTCGCTGACGTAATAAATCTATAATTTCTTTTTTGCCGGTAGTAAATCCACCCATTGCTCCGCCAAGTGCTTTACCGAGTGTACTTGTTATAATGTCGACACGGTTCATCACATTGTGGTGTTCGTGGGTTCCCCGTCCGGTTTTACCAATAAATCCAGAAGCATGGCTATCGTCAACCATTACCAAAGCATCATATTTATCGGCCAAATCGCAAATTTTATCCAATTTGGCTATATCGCCGTCCATTGAAAATACACCATCCGTAACAATGATTCTGAAACGCTGCGCAGAAGCCAATTTCAACTGCACTTCCAAATCTTCCATATCGGCATGTTTGTATTTGTAACGATGGGCTTTTGCCAAACGAACGCCATCTATGATGGAAGCGTGGTTCAATTCATCCGAAATAATGGCATCGTCCTGCAGGAAAAGTGGTTCGAAAATTCCACCGTTTGCATCAAAAGCAGCAGCATATAAAATGGTATCCTCCATTCCGAAGAATTTCGAAATTTTTTCTTCCAATTGTTTGTGGATATCTTGTGTTCCGCAGATGAAGCGCACCGAAGACATACCATAACCATGTGTGCCTAAAGTTTTTTGGGCAGCTTCAACCACTTTTGGATGAGATGACAATCCCAAATAATTGTTTGCACAAAAATTCAACACGGTTTTGCCTGTACTTAATTTAATTTCGGCATCTTGTGGCGATGTGATGATACGTTCCCTTTTATATAATCCAGCTTCTTCAATCGAGCGAAGCTCTTCCTTTAAAAATTCCTGCATTTTCCCGTACATATATCTTTTTCTTTAGTTTAGAATTGAATTTGATAGATTAAATAATCACCAAAATTAGGTATAAAAGAATATCAAAACAATGATATTTATTGGTTTTGAAATTGAGTGATCTATTAATTTCCCTTTCATAATTTTTTTTTTGATGCTGTGTAACAAATATTTGTAAATTTTATCACCCTGATTATCAAAACAAATCAAATTATTTTTATTCTTTGTGTATTTTTAACACAATAATATTTGGATCGATATAGTTTCTATATTATCTTTGTGTAATATTAACACAGTGAAAAAAATGGAAAACAAACAGAAATATTGCTACGATTATCCAAGACCAGCCTTAACAACTGATTGTGTGATATTTGGATTTGACGAAACCGATTTAAAAGTATTGTTAATCGAACGCGGAATTGAACCATTTAAAGGAAAATGGGCTTTCCCCGGTGGATTTGTCCAAATGGACGAAAACACCGAAGATGGTGCAAAACGTGAACTTTTTGAAGAAACCGGATTAAAGGATATTTTCATAGAACAATTATATACTTTCAGCGATGTGGACAGGGATCCGAGAGGAAGAGTTGTCACCGTAGCTTATTACGCCTTGGTTTCACTAAATAAATTTGCACCTACAGCAGGCGATGATGCCAACAAAGCAGCATGGTTTTCGGTTAGGGACATCCCAACTTTAGCCTTTGATCACGAAAAAATATTGAGAATGGCTTTGTACCGGATTAAAGGAAAAATAAGATATCAACCCATTGGCTTTGAATTGCTTCCTGAAAAATTCACTTTTACTGAATTGCAACATCTTTACGAAGTAGTTCTCGAAACTCCATTGGACAGAAGAAATTTCCGTAAAAAGTTCCTGAATATGGATTTATTAATTGAATTGGACGAAAAACAACAAGGAGTGGCTCACAAAGCTGCAAATTATTATAAGTTTGACAAGATGAAGTATGAACAGTTGGTCTTGAAGGGATTTAATTTTGAAATCTAGAATTGAATGTAGACAAAAGATTAAAGTAAAAAGATGAAAGTATAAAGCAGAATTTTGAAATTAAAGAATAAGTTAAATAATATTAAAATAAAGATGAAAAAAAACGCACTATTAATTATCGATCCGCAGAATGATTTCTGCAACCCAGGTGATGCACAGGGAAATGGAAAAGGCTCTCTATATGTTGGTGGAGCTGAACAAGACATGAAACGTTTGGCAAGTTGGATTAAAAAATACAACGAAGCCGTTGATTTCATTGGTGTTACCATCGACTCGCACCAGCCAAACGATATTTCGCACCCCAACTTTTGGATGGACAAAGACGGCAATTTCCCCGCCCCTTTCACACTTATCACTTACAAAGAAGTGGAAGAAGGAAAATGGTCTGCCCGATTTGACCCAAAACGTTCATTAAACTACTTAAAGGAACTTGAAGCACAAGGTGAATATCCACACGTAATCTGGCCTGCCCATTGCCTAATTGGATCTGTTGGTGCAGCAATTTACCAGCCTTTGATGGATGCAATGATCGACTGGACAGTGAAAGGCAAGTTCTATCAAACCGTTGCCAAAGGAACTTTTCCGTTTACTGAGCATTTTGGAGCATTCAGGGCTCAGGTTCCGGATGCCGAGCGACCAGAAACCCAGTTAAACCAAGGATTAATTAAAACCCTTGAAACTTATCAGAACATCTATCTGGCTGGTGAAGCAAAATCGCACTGCGTGGCAAACAGCTTGAAACAGGTTATGGATGAATCTCCTGAATTGGCAGCTAAATTCATTGTTTTGGAAGATGCCATGTCAAATGTTACCGGATTCGAAACTTTAGCCGATCCAATTTACGATAGGGCAAAAAAACTGGGTGTCCGTTTCACAACAACAGCTGCAGAAAAACTGGTTAATTAACCAATACTTTAATTTCAATATTTTTTGGTCACTGAGCGCAGCCGAAGTGCCAATTCAAATATAAATAATTTAATACATAAACATATGAAAACTAGCAATCTCCCGAACTACGCAGATCTCGATTTCAATCTAGATTTTGCAAACTTCAATCCAGAGGATATCGAAGTGGATGAAACCATCAATGCTGTGTTTGTGATTGACACTTCTTATTCGGTTTCGAGCTATATCAATGATCTCAACCAAGCGTTCAACGATTTTACCGATAGCATGCAATCGTCGCACATTGCCGATAAACTGTTTGTTTCCATTATTGAATTTAGTGGTGATGTAAATGTCACAAGCGGATTCCGGCCTGTCCCTTCAATCCCACAAATGGATTTTTCAAAAAAACTAGGTGGTTGGACCGCTTTGTACGATGCAGTTTATACAGGATTAAAAAACGCACTCGACTACCGCGAAAACCTTGAAAATTCAGGAGTTGAGACAAAAACACTCTTATTTATTATTACCGATGGTGAAGATAATTCTTCAAAAAATCCTCCACAAAAGGTAAAAAGTTTGATTGATAAGCTTAGAAAAGAAGAACGAAATGCATTTTCGTTTACTACCGTTCTTTTTGGATTGGGCGATCAGGCTAACTTTAAAAAAGCCCAAAAAGATATGGGTATTGAACATTTGGCCCAAATTGGAACTTCCGGTGAAGAAATTAAAAAAATGATTGGTTTTATTTCGCAATCTATTTCATCGGTCTCAGCTGGTAAACAAGCACTTGCGCCAGTATTTTAAGGTATATCTGATTTTAAGGATATAGTGCACGATATCCTTAATAACATTAATTAATCATAATTTTTGATTTATTCATTCATTACAATCTTTCAGACTTGCAGAATTTATTAAATTTGTTTCGATCAATCTTACATAAAATCATTTGGTCATTCAATCATTTAAGCATTCACGCATTTAATCATTCAAATATTAAATTGCTATAATGTCTTAATATTCAATCATTCATGCATTCACTCATTCAATATGCAAGTACATCAACTATTAAAAAGAGGTGAAAACCACAAAGATTTTTGCGAAGACTTCGTAATGGCTTATGATTTAAGCGAAAGGTATTCCATTTATGGAGTTTTTGACGGATGTTCTTCCGGACTTGAGTCACACTTTGCATCTGCGTTAATTGCTAAAATTTTCAGGGCAGAACTACAGTTTTTGGAACCAGACAGTTTCGAAAATACGAAGGAAGCTTTAAACAGAGCCATGCTGCACGGAATAGAGTCGCTTTCCAGCGTCCGCAATAATCTCTTACTCGAAACGGATGAACTACTTTCGACCATCATTGTATTTTTAGTCGATAAAATTGAAATGAGTGGAGACATTATGGCAATTGGCGATGGCTTTATTTCCATTAACGGCCAAATGCATAAAATTGAACAAAACAACCAACCTGATTATTTAGCTTATTATCTGGACCAAATAAATACATTTGAAGATTATGAAAGTTGGCTTTCCGAACACGTCCTTCAATTCAATATTCCTCAAATTATTGATGTTACCATTTCAACTGATGGCATTCATACGTTTCAAAAGCTGAACAATAAAGATTATGAACAAAATGCTCCCTATCCCTTGGATTTTCTGATAAGGGATGAATATATGATTGACAACAAAACCATGCTTTCGAGAAAATGCAATATTCTCCGTACCAAGTTCGGATTTACCCATCAGGATGATATCGGAATTATCCGGATAAAAAACAATTCACCAAAATTGATACAAAATGGCACAATTTCAAGTTATTTCGCTGAAGGGTAACACAATTACACTTGATGACAATAATGAAATCCATAGAGGTGGCGAGGGACGTATCCTTTTAATTGATGGAAACTCAAGCCAAGTAGCCAAAATTTACCTTCCAGGAATTAAAACAATAAGCGAAAACAGATTCGATCAACTACAAAAGCTTGATAAACAGCTATTTATCAAACCAATGGATTTATTGTTTCATAACAAACAAATTGTTGGTTTTACAATGGAATATGCCGGAAAAGAATACTTTCCACTTTCTTCGCTTTTCACCAAAAACTTTTGTCAGCGAAATGGAATTGACGGAAAGTACAAAATCAAAATTGCCAAGCAATTGATTGAGGCAGTTAAATCGGCACATTTCAATGGTTTTATCATCGGTGATTTAAACCAATACAATGTTTTGCTCAATTTAAAAGGAGATATCCGGTTAATTGATGTTGACTCCTATGAAACACCCGGCTACAAACATACAGGTGTGCTTTTAGACGATATCCGCGATTATTATTACCAGGGCACAGTGTCGATGAATAGCGACTATTTCGCATTATCTGTGTTGCTATTTAACCTGCTCACCTATACCCATCCTTTTAAAGGTATACACGATAAATATAAATCGCTTGCCGAAAGGATGATAAATAAGGTACCTATTTTTATCAATGACCCTTTGCTGAAAATCCCAAAATGCTACGAACCCATACAAAGTAAAGATATTCAAAGCGAATTCAGTAAACAATATTTGCATGGTGAACGCTTCTTACTTTCGATTACAAATTTATCCTTGCAAACTGTTGCGAACAAACCGGTTTTAACTCAAAAAATAGAAGAAAACGATATTACAATCCAATTCATTCTTCAGGATAAAGATATTAGGAATGTATTTTTCAGGCTCAACCATGGATATATTCAAACCAATAAAAAATTCATTCTGTTTTCATCAACTAACCATGGATATTTGAGTCGCAAGTTTGAACTCGATAAATCAGAATTTGAAGAGATCTATCTCGGAAATGAAAATATAATTGCCCGCAAACAAAGCAAATTATATCTGGTTAAAAATGCAAATGAATTGACTGAAATTAAGAATTTCATACTCCCACCAGATGCTGTTTGCCACCAAATGGAAAATATTTTAATTGCAGTTGGCGATGGTCAGATGTATTGGATATATCTGGATGAAGTATATAATTCATCAATTAAAATAAAAAGGACTGAAGTATTTAGTCAGGCTATTACCCACCATAATGGATTAATTCAAAATACAGGGGGCGTTCAGCGTATTTTTTACAATACAGGAAAAGATATTGCAAGTGTAAAAACAAATAAAGTAATTAAAAAGATTTATCAACATGGCCATACAGGTATTGTCCAGTACGTTGAAAACAAGCATATTATCAACCGCTATTTTAAAATATCAGGTCTTAAAACTGAATACTGTAACGCAAAATCGGAATCATTTCTTGAATATGCATATTTACCAGGCACTTTGGATGAAGGCTTTGTACTTGAACAAGGAGATAATAAAATAAATATCAGAAGAACCAATGATTTTGAAATTATATCGGAGGTAAAATGCAGTTACATTTCTTCGCAAACATCGCTATTCTATACTATTTCTGGAATTATTGCCTGGGAGGACGATGTTGTATTTTTGATAAATCAAAAGAAATGAGCTGACTAATCCATTTTTATGCCTATGACTAGAATATCATCAATCTGTTTAAAATCGCCTTTCCAATCATAAAACTGTTTTTGAAGGAGATCTCTTTGCTCTTCCATTGGTTTTTCATGAATCTCCATTAAAAGTTCCCGAAACCTGGTTTTGTAAAATTTCCGACCTTCTTTCCCACCAATTTGATCGGGAAATCCGTCAGTAAAAATATAAAAAACATCTCCAGGATCATATTGGATTTTATGTGGTTCAAATACTTTTTCCTTTCTTAACACACCACCTATTCCAAAATTAGCACCTTTAATTTCGTGAAACTCTCCTTTTGAAAAATAATACAGTGGGTTTCCTGCTCCGGCAAAGGATATTTGTTGTTTTTCTTTTTCAATAGAAAGCACCGCTATATCCATTCCATCTTTTATCGAGGCTGGATCATTCTGTCTTAATGTCTCAACAACTTGCTGATCAAGTTTATAAATAATTTGCTCAGGGTCTGTAACTTGTTGAATATTAACAGTAACATTTAAAAAATTATGCCCAAGCAAAGTCATAAAAGCTCCCGGCACACCATGTCCTGTACAATCGGCAGCGACCAAAACCTGAATGTGGCTGGCATCGTCAAAATCCCATGAAGAATCAACTTCGCCGTACCAATAAAAATCGCCACTTACTATGTCTTTTGGCTGGAAAAAAATAAAATGATCTGGAAGTGCTTCTTTCAGATAATTGGTATCGGGCAATACGGCACTTTGTAGTCTTTTTGCATAATTAAGACTATCAGTGAGTGCCCT
Organism: Bacteroidota bacterium; assembly: GCA_025361565.1. Lineage (GTDB taxonomy): Bacteria > Bacteroidota > Bacteroidia > Bacteroidales > NBLH01 > NBLH01. Next base: position 57,019 of record JANYKN010000155.1, read on the forward strand.
GTTTTTCTTATTCATTTCACCCCCTTGACGTTCAAGGATTTGGTTTATCTTAACAATTTCTTCATTTGCTACTTTCAAACTTTCAGATTGCACCGTTAACTCTTCTTTTTGCTGCTCAATTTTCGAAGTCCGATCTTTTACTATAAGCTCCAAATTGTTATTCATATAATCCATCTCTTCCGTCAATTGTTCTGTATAACTAATTGCGTCAGTAAACCTGGATGATATGATATAGGCCTGAATAAGCATGAAACCAAGGAATCCAACAGGCAGAAGAAAATATCCATGGATTGAATATTTATTAACAATTACATCATTTATAATTGCAAGTGACAATAATGAAAGCCCTATGAAAGTTGACTGTGAACCCTCCTTTCGGAGTAAAATTGCTTTTAGAACAACAAACATCAAAAACAGGCTAATCAAAATAAAAATCCAGCCTACAAAATCGAAAATCGAAATAAAAACACTAACTGGGCTCACTACTACAAAAATCGACATAAAAGCCGAAAAAATAATAGCTGCCCGTATAGAATAAGATCTGGATTCTTTCTCAAATAAAGATTCAACGAAGAGGAGTAATGATAATATAGAAAGGAAATAGAACGAATATTCTAGCTTTATTTGAAGTGGCCAGCTAATATTTGGCCAAAAAAGGTAAACAATATCAAAATTGCTTGAAACGATTACCAGACCAGCTGCAAAAAATGATAAAATAGCAAAATAAAGGGAAGATTTTAAGGATTTTCTGAATAGAAACAGAACAATATGGTACAGTCCAATAATCAACATAATTCCCAATAACAAAAAATCAAGTCCAATTTCTTTCTTGATTTGATTCTTCATCGATTCAGTACTGGTTATCTGAATCATTTTGGGAATCCCACCTCTAACATAGCTAAAATTAGAAACCTGAATGATTATTTCTTGCTCGGTCAGATTAGAATTGATTATTTTTTCCTGTGTTCCCCATTTTGGGATTGATTGCTCTTTGCTTGTGCCAGTTTTTCCTAATGTTGCAATTAATATACCATTTACCCAGAGTTTGTAGGATGCATCTATTCGATTAATCCGAATACCAAAAACACTATCATGGGGGTTGGTTTTAATTAATAATCGGTATGTTGCATATCCAAATTCAGTAATTTCATGCCCATTATTTATAATATTCCATGCACCTGGAACTTTAGCAAATGTTCTACTCATCTGCTTTCCAGATTTAAAATCTTCGGGTGAAAGTAATTGGTTCCAATAAAACTCCCATTGACCTGAAAGATCAACTGAGCCTTTTTCACTTATCGAATTATTACTGATATCCAAAAACCCATTCACAGCCTTTTGACCTGACGCTTTGAAATTTAAAAAATTCAAAGCAGCAAGCAATATTACAAAAGGCAATATTTTTCGAACAGGATTCATCGATACCAAAATTAACATTTAATTCGTAAATATAGAATATCTATAAGTTTTTTTATTGTAGTTCTCTTATTTTATCTCAAATAAAATTCTGTTATCTAACTTTTTAAACAATTGATTTATGATACCTAAAGTTTACTAATTATCATATCGTGGAGCAAATATACTGCCAGCTTATTTCATTATTAAAGCATTTTAAAAAATAGTAAATATCATATAAACTTTATATTAATTAACACAAGTTTTACAAATTTTGTCAAATGATATAGTCCTCAGTCTAATTCTCATAAATTTGGATTAATGGTATTTTATTCGAGAATAGTTTACAATTAAATATTTTGCTTACTTAAAGAAAAAACCTTCCAAATTCAAGTTCCTAAATAATTATTCAATAATTTGATATTAACAATTCATTTAATAAACCTCGTTTATTGGGGTTTGAATTTATACTTCTTTTTGCAAGTACCCTATTTATCGTATAATCACTATAAAGTGTATCGAAAAAACCAGTTTCCAAATTACCATCTAAACTATCTGAGTTACTTAGTAACCATTTATGTCCAAGCAAATTAATTTTATCGCAAAACTCCTTTAATCTAATTTGCTCTTTATCATCGAATGAGTTTTTAGCGTATGAATTAAAGTTAGATGTCTTGTTTAAAGCTTTATAGGGCGGATCAATATAGAAGAAAGCATTATCGGATATTTCATCTAAAGTGGCTTCAAAATCAGTGTTCAATATTTTAACATTTTGCAATGAACGGTTCACTGTCCTTAAGTTCTGCTCATCACAGATCATTGGCTTTTTGTAGCTTCCTATCGGAACATTAAACTGATTATTTTTATTTACCCTGTAAAGCCCATTATAACAAGTCCGGTTTAAAAAAATGAATAATGCACTTTGCAACGTATTCTCTGAAATTCTCAAATTATATAATTCTCTTTTGGAGTAAAAATAGACACTCTTCTTTTCAAGGTCATTAGTTAGTGCATGATATTCAATCTCAAACTGATGCAATAGTACAATTATTGGTTCAACATCTTCAGCTATTGTTTTATATAAGCAGATAAGTTCAATATTTAAATCATTAACAACTGCTTTTTCTATATTTGGAAAATTACGGAGAACCCAAAAAAACATAGCTCCGCTACCTACAAATGGTTCTATATAGGTAAAAGATTGATTTGAGTTAAATGGAATTCGCTTTGAAATTTCCGGAATTAGTTGAGTTTTTCCTCCAGCCCATTTCAAAAAAGGCTTTGCTGGACTGAGTATCAAATCATTAATACTCATTATCTTATGAATTAGTATTAAAATTTATTTTATAAGATAATGGATATGATTTCCAATGAAAAGATCTAATTTGGATGAGAGCAAAATGATCTGTAAACAACATCTAAACTATTTAAATGAAATGAAAGCCATCAAAAAATTAAAAACTACTTTTTCAGCGCTTCAGCACCGCCAACAATTTCCAGTATTTCATTTGTGATTGATGCCTGACGTGCTTTGTTATAATTTAATTTAAGCTCTTTCAATAATTCAGTTGCATTATCGGTTGCTTTATGCATAGCGGTCATTCTAGCTCCATGCTCAGCAGCATTTGACTCAAGGATTGCCTTATAAAATTGGATTTTTAAAGCGTAGGGTATTAATTTATCAGATATTTCTACTTTATTCGGTTCAAAAATATAGTCAGACTCACGAGCAGATTCGGTTTCATCGATCTTTACCGGTAAAAATAATTCTGTGGCCAATAATTGTACACCAACATTTTTAAACTCATTGTATATCAAATAAACTTCATCATATTTCCCTGATTTAAATTGATCCATAACTTCATTCGAAAGTACTGAAACTGTCTTAAAATCAAGCTTTTCATAAATTTCATGATGACTTGCAGCGACATAAACTTTTCTGGCTTTTAATGGATCGTTGGCTTTTTTACCAACTGTAATGATATCAACTTTACCATCTGAAAATAAATGTGAGAATTTTTCTTCAATAAGTTCAATTGCTCTTTTTACAACGTTGGTATTAAATGCACCACAAAGTCCACGGTTTGAGGCTATAAGTACAATTAAAACTTTTTCGGTTTTTCCTGTGCGGCTAAAAGGATTATCCTGAACTGATGCACCTGAAGCATGCACAACGTGACCCAGTATTTCGTGTAATTTTCCGGCATACGGCCTTATCTCAATAATTGCATTTTGTGCTTTTCGCAATTTTGCAGCCGAAACCATTTTCATTGCTGAAGTAATTTGCCTTGTAGAATTTACAGAAGCAATCCGGGAGCGTATTTCTTTGAGATTAGCCATATATTTTAAAAGATAAAAGTCAAAAGTTTAAAAACAAAAGTAATTTTAAGACAAAAGATAAAAGTTTAAAAATTAATGTATAGAAAAATTGACGACTGAAGGTAGAAGAGCAAAGAGAAATAATCTGCTTAGAAAAAAAGCTATGAACCCTGAAATTCCACCACTTTATTTTTATCTTTTTTACTTCAACATCAGTGTAAACCTTTTGTCTTTTATCTTAATACTTCTTACTGTTCACTAATTAATTTATTAACTAAAGCAATATATTCCTGGGCAGCAATTTCCTTATCTTTACCCTTTTGCGATTCCCATGCATCATATTTTGCCGCACCTTTAAAATCAAACCCTCCTGGTCTTTCACCCGAAATATCACCATCTGTTGCCTGTTTATATAAACTATATAGCTGCAACAGAATATCGTTAGAAGGTTTTTCCTTCAGTGTTTTTGAATTATTGACTGCCTTTTCAAAAGCTTCTGAATTCATAGTTTTTTATTTAAATGATCCTGCAATTTCTTTTGCCACATTTTTTAAAGTAGCCATATTTTCATCAGTTAGCTTACCAGCTGCAAGAGAATTCAACAGATCTTTCTGTTTCAATTCCAAATGCTCAAGAAAACTAGATTCAAACTGTTTTATTTTGAGTAGAGGCACGCCACCAAGTAAGCCTTGAGATCCGCAATAAATGATAGCAATTTGTTGCTCTACCCTAAGAGATTGATGAAGTCCTTGTTTAAGAATTTCAACATTCCTGGTACCTTTTTCAAGCACAGCCTTAGTTGCAGCATCCAAATCCGATCCAAATTTAGAAAAAGCTTCCAGTTCTCGGAATTGCGCTTGATCCAATTTTAAAGTACCTGCCACTTTTTTCATTGCCTTGATTTGGGCGTTTCCACCAACCCTCGAAACAGAAATACCAACATTAATAGCGGGGCGGACACCTGAATTAAACAAATGGGATTCAAGGAAAATCTGTCCATCTGTAATAGATATCACATTCGTTGGTATATATGCCGAAACGTCGCCGTCCTGGGTTTCAATAATTGGAAGTGCTGTAAGCGATCCTCCACCTTTCACTAAATCCCTGATTGATTCAGGAATATCGTTCATTTGTTTAGCTATCACATCATTGTTGATGATTTTAGCAGCACGTTCAAGTAAACGTGAATGCAAATAAAATACATCTCCAGGATAAGCTTCGCGACCTGGTGGACGACGTAATAGAAGAGAAACCTCACGATATGAAACCGCTTGCTTAGATAAATCATCATAAATAATCAAAGCTGCCCTACCTGTATCCCTGAAATACTCTCCAATTGAAGCTCCAGCAAAGGGTGCATAATATTGAAGTGCCGCAGGTTCTGATGCACCGGCTGTAACCATAACGGTATAACTAAGCGCACCGTGTTCTGCCAATGTTTTAGCAATATTAGCGACAGTAGAACCTTTTTGGCCAACAGCAACATAAATACAATAAACAGGAGTGCCTTTATCGTAAAATTCTTTCTGATTTATTATGGTATCTATGGCAATAGATGTTTTACCTGTTTGCCGGTCACCGATAATCAACTCACGCTGACCTCTTCCGATAGGAATCATGGCATCAATAGCTTTAATACCTGTTTGAAGCGGTTCGTTTACCGGTTGTCTGAAAATTACTCCGGGAGCCTTACGCTCTAAAGGCATTTCGTATCGTTTACCAGTAATAGGACCTTTGCCATCAATTGGTTCTCCTATGGTATTGATAACCCTTCCCAACAATCCTTCGCCTACGTCAATTGAGGCAATTTTATTGGTACGTTTAACGGTTTCACCTTCTTTAATTCCATGCGAAGCTCCAAGTAAAACTGCTCCAACATTATCTTCTTCAAGGTTTAGAACAATTCCCTTTACTCCATTTTCGAACTCAATCATTTCATTGGCCCTTACTTTCGAAAGTCCATAGATTCTGGCTATACCATCACCAACCTGTAAAACTGTCCCAACTTCTTCTAGCTGAACATCGGTGGTAATGCCTTCAAGTTGTTTTCTTAATACTTCGGAAACTTCTCCGGGTCTTATTCCTGCCATAGGTTATTTTATTATATAATTTCTATTTCTATGCTTTAAATGATCTTTTAACATTCTCCAATTGCTTTGCAACACTTGCATCATATTGCTCGTCATCAATTCGCAAAACAAAACCTCCAATTAAATTGCTGTTGGTTTGCTCTACAATTTCAATTTCAGAGCCATACTTATCGCGTAAGATTTCTTTTATATTTTTCCTAACTGAATCGGATATTTCTGATACACTCGTAAAAGTTATTGTTTTGATTCCTTTTTTGACTTTATATTGGCTTTGAAAATTAAGGCACATTGAATGCAAATTAGATTCACGCCTATTTTTACATACCAGTTTTAAAAATTCAAGTGTTGTTATATTCATCTTACCTGCAAACAAAATATTGAAAATCTCAATTTTTTTGGTGCTGGCAATCACTGGATACTCAAGGAACCTTATAAATTCCGGTTCTGATTCGCAAACCGATTTTAATAATGCGATATCCTTTTGCACCTCATCCAATATGCCCTTTTCTTCGGCAAGAGAAAACAGTGCTTTCGAATATCTTACTGCAATTCCACTATAGTTCATGGATACAATTTTGGAGATTAGTTGAGTTTTATATCTTTTAAATAAGTATCCAAAAATTCTTGTTGCTTTTTGGGATCTTCAAAATGCTGCTTAAGAATTTTTTCAGCAATTTGTACCGACATTGATACTATAGACTTTTTCATTTCATCAATTGCTGTAGATTTTTCATTTTCAAAGGCCTGCCTTGCAGATGCAATCATTTTATCACCTTCTTCAGCCGCTTTTTCCTTGGCTTCATCAATCATTTTTTGCCTGATATCCCGGGCTTCTTTCAACAATTCTTCTCTTTGTTGACGGGCTTCAGCCAGAATTTTTTCATTATCTGCCTGCAACTTGGCCATTTCATCCCTGGTCTTTTGAGCTAGCTCAAGAGCATCTTCAATTGAATTTTCGCGTTCTTTTAATGAACTAAGAATAGGTTTCCATGCAAACTTTTTCAAGATAAACAATACTATCCCAAAAGTTAAAACCATCCAAAATAGCAGACCATATTCAGGTAGTACTAATCCCATAATTATATTGTTTTTGTGTTAGATTCGATTAATACTCCTGCCAAAAACCAACCGTTCCTGGCAAGAGTGTTTTACTTCAATAGAAGCGATTCGCTTTAAAAGCGATACTTGCCATTTTCCTTATGGTAATACCAAAATAAGGAAACAAACAATGATTGCAAAGAATGCAGCGCCTTCAATAAGTGCAGCAGCTACAATCATGTTTGAACGAATATCTCCAACAGCTTCAGGTTGACGGGCAATGGCTTCAACTGCACTGCCACCAATTCGTCCAATACCAATACCAGCACCAACTGCAGCAATACCTGCGCCAATACCTGCGCCCATTTTTGCTACTGCCATACTAGCAGCTGCTTCTAAAATAACGGTTAATAACATATATTAAGATTTAAAATGAATAAGCTTTTAATGAATGAGTGAATGATTAAATGACTAATTTTTTTTATCTGTAAATTTAATTATAATTCAAAATTTTAATGTTGTTGATGTTGTTCTTTATGTTCATGTTCTTCGGTTGCAAGCCCAAAATAGAGAGCTGATAATAATGTAAATACATATGCTTGAATAAATGCAACCAATAATTCAAGAAACATCATAAATACGGTAAATAAAATTGAAATCACAGAAATACCATAGCCTGCATAGATATTCATCGAACCAAAAATAAATATTAAGCTATAAAATACAAGTGCAATAATATGCCCTGCAGTAATATTTGCAAAAAGCCGCACTGCCAATACAAACGGCTTAGTAAACATTCCCATAATCTCAACAAAAGGCATCAATGGAATAGGAAACTTTAACCACCAGGGCACTCCGGGGGCATTTACCATGTGGGTCCAATAATTTTTATTGCCTACAAATGTTGTTATTACAAAAGTAAATACGGCAAGTGACACGGTTACTGCAATATTTCCGGTTAAATTGGCACCTCCGGGGAAAAACGGGATTAAGCCCAATAGATTATTCAGAAAAATAAAACTAAAAACTGTCAATAAATAAGGCAAGTATTTTTCATGATTTTTTTGAATGGAGGCTTTGGCAATATCGTCCCTAACAAAAATAACAAGAAGTTCCAACATTGATTGCAAACCTTTTGGCGCTTTTCCAGGATTCTTTTTATAAGTATTAGCCATTGTTATAAAAAGGAATAAAAGTAAAGCTACACTTATTAACAAGGAAAGTACATTTTTTGTCAATGAAATATCAAATGGCCTAACTACTTGTCCATTACTTAGAGTCTCTACAATTTTACCTTTATTTGCCGATTTTGGATCTTCATCGATGTAAAACCCATTATAAGCTTCGTGTCCATGATGAAATTTGGAAGAAATGAAAATATTTAGGCCTTTTTCTTTGCTATAAACAATTACAGGCAATGGCATGCTAACGTGTGTTTTTCCAAACGTGGCAATGTGCCACTCATAAGCATCGCCAATGTGTTCAAAGATGAAGGTACCGGGATCAAAAGCCTTTTCTTCAGCTTTTTCATCGTGATTTTTAACCAACGTATCCTCTTGCGCCTTTAGCGACATTGAGCTTAAAAGAAGGAAAAAAAAGCTTACACAAATTAACAGGTAATAATTTATTGTAAGACTTTGATTTACAACAGTTTTATTTTTAATCATTTAATATTATTTTTCTATGATTTGCACGATGATAAATGCTTTTACAAAAATATTAAAATTTATGAAACCTCAATGATTAAATCAGAATTAAAATAAATCCAATCTTGTTTTTTGACAATACTAATTGTTAAAAAACAAAAAGCGTATCCAAGTTACGCTTTTTATTGCGAATTGTAATTTTAGGTTCAGAATCTTTTTTTTTGAGACGAAGTCTGAAAAGTTCGCCGAGCGTACCTGGGTTAATTTATCACTGTTACCAAATTGAGGTGTACGATCAACTACGTTTGCAGCATCCGAATGATTCCACGAGGCATGATCAAGCTTATTTGCTCCATCTGGAAATTTCCATGAGGTTCGATCAAGCTTATTTGCTCCATCTAGAAATTTCCATGAGGGTAGATCTCTCTTGTTTGCACCATCTGGAAGTTTCCACGAGGGTCGATCACTCTTATTTGCACCATCCGGAAGTTTCTATGCCCCGAAAAAACGTTGTTTGCTCCTTCCGGAAGTTTCCATATGGTTTGAACCATACTCTTTGTCTATTATACATTGGCAGAAGTCAAATAGACTTGCACTATATGGGGTTTAATCATGAAAGATTCAATAATTTAATTCCAAAAACAAGACAAGCAATTATAAATGCTAAGTACTCAACAAAAACAAAAATTAGAAACGATTTGTAAATTTGGTTCTTAGCGCCACCACTATTGTTTTGAATGAAATGAATGAAATCCTTGATATATTTTATGGGCCTAAAATACTCATCGTTTTGATATCCTTTCTTTCTAAGAATATATTTTATTATGTAGATGTTGAAGAAAAAAATTATTCCAAGTAGAGCAATAATTATTTGAGATATTGTATCCATACTTTTACTTTGAAGTTTTTTTTTGTATTTTATGAAGAAACTGGAATTCATATTCAATGCTATCGCGATAAACATAAATCATATCAGTATTATTTAATTTTGATAATGAATCTCCTACTTTTACAAAATCTTCGATATTACTTGGATTGTAATTAAAATTTTCAGCCCAAATTAGGCCATAGAACTTATTATCGCTCAGAGTAAGACCAGTACTACCCCTAGTGCGCTTAATATCAATAATTACTGAGCTTATAAGAGTTTCTTTGGTTATTTTACTGTATTTATGATTGTCTTTATCCATTTGGGTAATAACTATAAATGAAATAAATGAAACGATTATAACTAAAAAAAAAGGAGCCCACTGTTTTGGTTTTTCGATAGGTATCATAATATGTATTTTTTATGAGTTTTAAAAATTTCCTTTGATATTCAGAAAATCCAATAATCTTTTTCAAACTTAAACATAGGCTGAAAAATTAACACAACATCTCGAATAGCTTTGAGTTAAATTTCTACCTTCTTGCCGTCCGAAATGATATTGATTTTTTATTTTAGGCCTTTCTAATCTTTCTTAGTTGGCAAATTTAGATATCTGATTTTTGTAGAACCAATATTAATATGATAAGATATTCCAGGTGGAACTGAGATACCGGAGTATATGGTTATTCCAATTATGTAATTTCCATAAGTATCTACATTCCATGCATAAGATACCCCATAACCGCCTTCTATATACCAAGAATATCCACCAGATATTGCAACTCGGTCCCCTTCCAAAAACCTTGCTTCAAATAAAGTTGGATCACCAGAAAAATAGAAATCAGTTATGCTTGTTGTTATACCAATATCACTTCCAGCAGAAATACCTCCATCAAATTCTAATCTATAAAGGTCTCCCTTATTAAGTCCCTGGTAAATTCCAACTGTTCCGCCAAAACCTGCCATGGTTTCGTGTCCTGTGTATCCACGGTCAAAACGGGGCTGCATGGCGTTGAGGCTTGCCAGTGCATTGGCTGTGTTTACGGGCAGCAGCTCCCAGGTTGGGGGGCTGCGTGGGCGGCCCCAGGCATCATAGCTGTATTTGTTTGTCAAAGAACCTGTGCGGTTGGTTATGGCAAGTCTAGATCTTCTGGTCCGGTTCCATAAAGATTCTTATTTTTCAAAGAACGTAGTTTCTCCTATATTTTTAAAGAATCCTTCTGTGGTTTAAAATCATTCAATAACGAATAGGTTTCAAAAACAGTATAGCAAAGATACAGTACAAAAAAAGTAATAAGGAAAACGGGTGCATTTTGTTTGTCGACTAAAACATAAATGACTAAAAATATTACGTAAAGAAATAATTTTGTGGTGATAGAACCCATGTAAAAAGTAGAAAACCTGGCAGGTCTTTCTCCTCCTGCTTTTACTAAAATAGCATGTATGCCAATAGTGGTGAGTACAAAAAAACCAACCAAAAATGGGAATACTGGCAAATAAAACTTACTAATTACTGTTGAAAAAAGAAGGAATGCTATTACCGATAGTATTGCAGTGAATATCAAAATCCTGAAAATAAATTTTTTTAGGCTCATAAGTCGGTTACATTACCAAATGAAAGAGGATCAAATTAAATAAATAACTTGATCCTGTGTACTATAATAAAGAATTGCAAACTCCATTTTCACCAAATAAGTCCTTTTAAAGATAAAATTAAGACTATAAGATTTTGGCTTATACTGAAAATTATTTACTAATCCCTTTACCTTAAAAAATCCTTAATCGCAACATAAATTGCAAAGCTTACTCCAAGAATAGAGAATATAAGTGTAAATATTGGAAATCTCCATTTTAGAAAAGCATCCAATTTTATTCCTCCAAAAGCACCTGCTAACACAATTACAATCATTTGTGCCGACAAGCTGGAATACTTTGCAAAATTATTGAGATTAGACTTTATCTTTTCTTTCTGGTTGAGGGATTGATTGTTGAGATCCTTTTTCTTCATTCATTTTACAAGTTACAGTAAAAATTGCACCCGGTTCAATGGCAAGTTTTTTGGTTGACACTTCACCTTCAACATTTGCTGTAGCTTTTAATGAAAAAAGTTCGGAAACACTAACTTTTCCAAGAATTTTACCCGAAACATCGCAATTGCTGCAAATAATTTCTCCTTCAACAAATCCGGTTGAGCCAATAACCAACCTGCCTTTAATATTGATATTTCCTTTTAATTTACCATCGATTCTGATATCGCCGGATGATTTAATCTCGCCGTTAATTTCTGTTCCTTGTGCAAAGGAATTAATCGAATTCGTAGGTGTTTCTTGATAAGTTGCCATAGTTCCAGTAGTTTTATTCTTTCCAAATGCCATGTTAATATTTTATAAAATCGTATTAATAAAAGCAAAGCTAAAAATTTTCCATAAACTTTGTAGTATAATTGCCTTCAATAAATCTTTTATCTTGCATTAATTTAATATGAAATGGTATTGTTGTATGAATTCCTTCAACAACAAATTCATCCAATGCACGTCGCATTTTGTGAATTGCTTCTTCGCGGGTCCGTGCCACTGCAATTAGTTTTGCAATCATTGAATCATAATATGGAGGAATTGTATACCCTGCATATACGTGTGTATCAACCCTCACTCCATGCCCACCGGGTGTATGCAATGTAATAATTTTGCCCGGAGATGGTCTGAAATTATTTCTATAATCTTCAGCATTTATGCGGCATTCGATTGCATGCATTTGTGGAAAATAATTTTTACCGCTTATCGGTATGCCTGCTGCCACTTTTATTTGTTCTTTAATCAGATCATAATTTATCACTTCCTCTGTAATAGGATGTTCTACCTGAATTCTTGTATTCATTTCCATGAAATAGAAATTCCGGTGTTTGTCAACAAGAAATTCAACTGTACCCACACCCTCATATTTAATAGAGGTTGCTGCTTTAATTGCGGCGTTTCCCATTCTTTCGCGCAATTCATCTGTCATAAAAGGTGAAGGAGTCTCTTCAAGGAGTTTTTGATGCCTGCGTTGAATGGAACAATCTCTTTCGGAAAGATGACAAGCGTTGCCTTGTTGATCTCCTACTATTTGAATTTCAATATGTCTTGGATCTTCAATGTATTTTTCAAGATAAAGGCCATCATTACCAAACGCAGCACCAGATTCTTGTTTTGCAGCATCCCATTGCTGTTCAAATTCCTCTTCTTTCCAAACAATGCGCATTCCTTTGCCACCTCCACCTGCTGTGGCTTTTAGAATTACCGGATATCCTATTTCTTTTGCAATTTCTACTCCTTCTTTTACACTATCGAGTAAACCTTCAGAACCGGGAATTGTAGGAACGCCAGCTGCACGCATGGTAGCTTTTGCATTTGCTTTATCGCCCATTTTATCAATCATTTCAGCTGTTGGGCCAATAAACTTGATGTTATTTTCCTGGCAAATCCTTGCAAATTTAGAGTTTTCGGAAAGAAAACCATATCCCGGATGAATAGCATCAGCATTGGTTATTTCTGCAACTGATAAAATTGCTGGGATACTTAAATAAGATTGAGAACTTGCCGGTGGGCCAATGCATACAGCTTCATCAGCAAATCTTACATGCAAACTTTCCTTGTCGGCTGTTGAGTAAATAGCCACTGTGGCAATGCCCATTTCTTTGCATGTTCTAATTACACGCAAGGCTATTTCGCCCCTGTTAGCTATCAATATTTTTTTAAACATGATTTCAATTTCAAGATATTGTACTATTCTGATTAGTTACTCCTGGTGTATTTTTCTTCGTCTTTATTATAGAAAAAGCTTAAATTCATATTCTTTTTAATAAAAGCTTTCAAGTCAGGCGATGCAGTAAATTTTTCGTCTATATTGTCTGTAACCTCAAATAAACTAAACTCATTTTGCCCAAGAACAATTTTATAGAGATAAAAATCGCCAGTTCCATCTTGCTGCATATTCATAAATTCCAAATTGTCAATCTTCGAAATATGAGAGATGTAAATTGTCTCTTTGTAAGCACTGTCATATGAATTATACTCGTTCTTAATTATTTTATACTTGAAATCGTCATTTTTAGTGATTACAAAATAATTAGGATTAGCATTTGATTCATCGCCGGCTTTAATCCATTTTCCTAATAGCGGATTTTGTACTTTAACACTCGGTGTGTCGATTGGCACTTGCGATGCATAAGGACAAGCTGTCAATATGACCATTACAATAGCCAGAATAAATAAGGGAATCAAGTTTTTTTTCATATGACCAAGAATTAATAATTATTACTTAGGTTCAACCAAAAACAAAGGTTGATCAAATTCTACAGGAGAAGAATCATCAACCAAGATTTTAACTACTTTTCCACTAATTTCTGATTCAATTTCATTAAAAAGCTTCATCGCTTCAATAATGCAAATAATTTTGCCAGGCTCAATTTCATCACCAATGTTTAAATATGCGGGTTTATCTGGTGAAGGCCTTTTGTAAAAAGTGCCAACCATTGGTGATCTGATTTCAACCAATTTAATAGAAGGTTCTTCTTTTTTAATCTCAGTTTCAGCTGTTAAATAAACCGGTGGTATTGTTTGTAAGTTCGAAACATTCTGAATTGGTGGAATAGTTGCCAAATGCGATTGATATGGAACTTGCTGTATAACAGTCGTTTCTGTTGTTAATCCAGCTTTACCTTTTGGTGCGGTTTTTATTGTGAGTTTTAATTCTTCTGTCTCAATTCGTACTTCAGTAACACCCGATTTTGCGATTCCTTTAATAAAATCTTGTATTTCTTTCAGATCCATAAACTTATAGTTAATTTCAGTTAGTTTTTTTCTGCAATGTAATAAATATTTTTTAAATCACCTTATTCAGGGGTATTATATCCCCATTTTAAATAGAGTGCACCCCATGTAAATCCAGCACCAAAGGTAGTTATAATAATATTATCTCCTTTTTTGAGCTTTGATTCGTAATCATTCAATAATAATGGAATTGTTGCGTCTGTTGTATTTCCGAATTTCTCTATATTAACCATTACTTTATCAGTTGAGATTGCCATTCGCCTTCCTGTAGCTTCGATAATTCTCATATTAGCCTGATGTGGTGCAAGCCAATCAAGATCTTCAATAGATAAATTATTTCTTTTCATCACTTCAAGAGAAATATCTGCCATTTTTGAAACTGCGAATTTGAATACAGTTTGACCTTCCTGATATACATAATGCTCCTGAGCATCAATTGTTTCATGGGTTGGCGGCTTTTTAGAACCGCCAGCTTTTTGGTGTAAATGCTTTCTTCCTGAGCCATCTACCTGATTGATAAAATCAATAATCCCATGTTCGTTTGATGAAGGTTCTAAAAGAACGGCACCTGCACCGTCTCCAAATATGGGACAGGTAGACCTGTCGGTATAGTTGACAATAGAGGACATTTTATCTGCCCCAACAACGATTACTTTTTTGTACTTTCCTGCTTCAACAAATTGACTGGCAGTGCTTAGTCCATATAAAAATCCTGAGCATCCTGCATTTATATCAAAGCTAAAAGCATTTTTTATTCCTACCTTATCGCTAATTATATTGGCAGTTGCAGGAAATAACATATCAGGAGTAACAGTTGTGCATATCAACAAATCAATTTCATCGGCTGATGTATTGGTTCTTTTTAGCAAATCCTGAACTGCTTTAGCTCCCATGTGGGATGTTCCTTTTCCTGGAGTTTTAAGAATATGCCGTTCTTTAATACCAATCCTGGTCATTATCCATTCGTCGGATGTATCAACCATTTTAGCAAGCTCATCATTTTTAAGTATATATTCAGGAACATATGCTCCTATTCCTGTTATTGCAGCTCTTATTTTTGTCATGACTCTATTTGTATGTAATTCAAGTAAAGATGAATGAATTTAGCCTTTTTCCCTTTATCCCTATTTTTAATTTGGTTATTCTAAAGGATTAAATAAACAAACATTAATTAAAAGTGCCAACAATTTTAGATTTAGCAAATTTGTTTACGCTGGCATTATTCTAATTTTAATATCAATTCAAATATTTAAACATGCAGAAATACAACTAGTTATATTCGAAATATTCGATTGATATGCAACCATTTAAAGATTGTTTTTTAACTTACAAAAATGTTTTATCATTTTAATGAATTATAAAAACAGCCTATTCAATAGCCAATAAAAAGAGATGCCCGGTTATTTATACCAGGCACCGGTTTATAAGAAACATAGCGCCAATAAGAATTGGACACTTATCAAAAATCATTAAAATAGTTAATTGCCTGCATTGCAATCAAATAAACCAGGTTATCAAATTTGTTTGGACCCTTCTTCATCATTAAATTTCTGATTGATGGCCATTCAATAAAGTAAAATCTCCCTGGATTAATATGAATTGAAGATTCAATATTTGATTTTCGATTTATGAGTATATTAAAATAACAAGAGATAAAAACATCGTAAATTAGCCAAATAATCAAGATCCTTCTAACGAAAAATCAATTTATTGGTTAATTAAGTATTTTAAGCACTCATTTTTATCAATTAAAAAATCGAGGAAGTGGTTAATTGATTATAACACTTCTTGTTTTTCAACTGCTTGTTTACCCCTGTATTGTCCGCATGATGGACAAACACGATGATACTCGTGAGTTGCCCCACAGTTTGGACAAGAAGACAGTGTTGCAGGAGTTGCTTTATCATGTGTCCTTCTTTTATCTCTCCTTGTTTTTGAAATTTTGTGTTTCGGATGTGCCATTGTTTTAAAATTATTCAGTTAAATTTTTGAAATTCATTCTCTAATTATACATATTCTTAAGCTTTTCCCATCTGGGATCTATGTCGATGCTTTTAACTTCACCTGACATATAATTCTCCAACTTTTCAAGCATTTCAGGATTACATGTACTGCTACCATCTTCATTGTCAGGGTGATATTTCTGAATCGGCAAATTCAAGCAAACATAATCATAAAAATGTTTGGCCAACTCAAGTGAAGCTTCCGATCTGGCCAATATCATAGTGTCATCAATATCGGTTAAATCTGAAGTTTCATCGCCAAAATTTACATATAATGTTGGACAATAATCTATTTCTATTTCAATTGGATCAAGACATCTGTCGCACGTTGTTTGAACTACACCCTGAATATCAAATGCCAGCGAAAGATAGCTGGTACATTTTTCAAAAAGGACTTTAACAACTATATCAGCATCAAGAATTTCAGTATTATCAAATGCCTTAAAAAGATCTTTCCCGATTTCGAATTCAAAATCGTATTTTCCTTCCTTTAAGCCTGAAAACTGTATGCTATATTGACGTAGCTTGCTCACTTATGGTTTTATAAAATAATTCGCAAAATTAAATATTAATCTGTAAATAAAAAATTCAAAGCTATCCTATTCAAAAAATATAGCGTTTTTTATTAAAATTACAATTAAATCAGCAATATTCTAATTTACTTACAAGTGCTTATTTTATTGGCTATTCAATACTTTTTCAGGAACAAATAAATATCCGGGAAAGGTAAAAATATATTTATCTTAAAATTCATTTTAATAATATTCTTTCGAAATATTATTAAAAACGCCATTCTAAAACAATTGGCATGACGATGGAAAAATGGAAAGTAAATTTTATTTATAAGACAATGTTTTAAGTACCTATAAATCTTTTGCTTATTAAATTTCAATTCATCAGATAATAGATGATTTTACAGGTAGTTTAATGGTAAATTTAGTTCCTCTTCCCGGAATACTTCGGGTCTGAATATCCCCGTTGTATAGATTTACAATTTTTTTTGTTATTGAAAGTCCAAGGCCACTTCCGGTAATATATTTGGTCTTCTCATTTTTAATTCGCATAAAATCTTCAAAAAGACTTTTTATTTCGTCTGCGGTCATTCCAATACCGGTGTCTTCAACAACTATTACTATTGATTTTGAATGCTGAACAATACTAATATCCACATGGCCATTTTCAATATTGTATTTGATGGCATTGGAAAGTAAATTATTAAAAATGATTTCAATTTCATTGGCATCAGCATCGAAAACAACATGTTCAGGAAAATGTCTATTTATGTTTATATTTTTCTGAATAGCCATGGGCTCAATACTATCAATTGCCATATTTGCAATTTCGCAGAGATCAACTTTTGAAAGAGTTCTTTTTTTCTTGCCGGATTCTATTCTTGTCAAATCAAGCATGTCAAAAATCAGATTTCGCATTCCTTTAATTCGTTCAAGTGACCGTACAATCATTACCTGATAATCATCGATATTATTTCCAACCTGTTTTTCTTTCATAATATTCAAATAACCTTCAATAGCGTTGATTGGCGATTTGAGTTCATGCGAAAGTACCGATAAAAATTGAAACCGGATTTGCTTTCCTTCAGTGTACATTTTTTCTGTCATCCGCTGGAGGAAAAGCTTTTTGGTAATGTTTTCCATTGCAGCCCTTAATTCATCTGGAGTGAATGGTTTTGGAACAAAATTATAGGCTCCCCGTTGGGTTGCTTTAACAGCTAATTCAAGGGATGCGTAAGATGTTATCATCATTACAAGTGCATTGTAATTTTTCTGTTTGATATAATCAAGCACTTCAATTCCTTCAATTCCGGGCAATTTGTTATCGAGCAGAATGATATCAATCTGTTCACTATCAATGATTTTAATGGCCAACTCTCCAGTTTCGGCTTCTATAGTCGTAAAATCAAAGTCCTCTTCCATAAAAGGATAGCTTACACAGAAATTTCGTAAAATCCTTTGAATTCCCATTCTAATGCCGGGCTCATCATCGACAACAAGCACTTTTAAAGTGGCCATAAGCAATTATTTGTAGGATTAACAAAACATTATTGATTATTGACTAATAACAATTAGCAAAATTTATTCTCATTTTTGCTAATTTCAAGGTTCTAATTACTATTCCTTCAACAACTTGCTGATTTCACGTTGTAATTGATCCGGCCTAAGATTTTTTTCGAGGTATAAATCCGCTTTTATCCAGCTTCTTTCTTCTTTGTTGTTTAATCCAAAAACCATTCCCGTTTCTGAGGTTACTGCTGTTGCAATAATTACGGGAACATCGGGATATTTTTTCTTGATTTTGTATGAAAGTATAAATCCACTATCCTCGTTTTCCATCATTAAATCAAAAATGGCCAAATCGGGTTTGTGTTTTTCAATATACTTTTCGCCTTCTTTCTGACTTTCTGCTATATCTACATGATATCCAATTTTTTCAATATGAAATTTCATCTGCGCCAGAAAGTCTGCGTCATCATCAACAATAAGTATTACTTTTTTTTCAACTGACATATGCTTTTTTTGTTTTATTTATTTATAGTTTAAAATAATTATCCATTTCTGGGTATAGTAATTGTAAAAGAAGTTCCTGTTTGACCTTTAACAGGATCATCATTTGATTCAACGGTAATTTTACCAGTATGCATTTTAACAATCCCATAAATCAATGGTAAGCCTAATCCGGTTCCCTTTCCTAAACCTTTGGTAGTAAAAAAGGGCGTAAATATTTTGTCCATATTAACAGCTGAGATCCCCGTTCCGGTATCAGACACAATGAACTGTACACGAGAAGTATCGCCTAATAATTCAATATTTAATTCTCCTCCTTCAGGCATAGCTTCTATTGCATTTTTTTCAAGATTGGTCAATACTTGCATCATTTGATCTGCATCAATTTGAGCCATCGGATCATCAAGTTTTGAACTAATACTTGTTTCAATATTCGAAGGAACAACCACTGAAGCAATGCTTCGTTTGGCAAATTCAACCAGATCACAATCAGTTCTTTTAACTTGATTTTCGCGGGCAAAATTTAATAATCCCCCAACAATGCGTTTGCACCTGTTGGCTTGTTCAACAACCATTTCCAAGTCTTTGTACGATTCTGAATTAGGGTCCGTTTCTTCCATTATCAAGTTACTATACATGGTAATGATACCCAGCGGGTTATTCAGTTCATGGGCAATTCCAGCCGATAACTGACCCATATGAGCCAATTTTTCGGACTGCTTTAATGCCTGTTTCACATTAGCAAGTTTACTATTAATTATATTTAGCTGACTAATGGTTTGGTGCAATTTTTCGATGGTGTACGGAAGGCACATTTCAATTTCGGCAAGTCCATCAAGTATAGCTATTGCATGATCACGACAAGTTGGATATCCACAAGCACCACAATCCAAATAATCTGTCTGGCTAAGCTTACCCATTTTTTTGAGCTCTTCCAGTATTTGTTTCTCCTCGTGAAATATCCTTTTTTGATCTTTTGTTTCGAAATTTTCGCTCATGTTCAATTGAAGATATGTGGACAGATCTTCCTTCCAAACTTTTAAATCCATTTTGTCCACTTTGTTATGGACATAATTATTTATGATTGACCGCCGTTTAAACCGTTTACCACCTTTTGACATGCCAGGCCCCATAATGCAGCCTCTGCAACAAAGCAACTCAAGGTATTCTGAATCCACTTCGCCTGATTGTAACTCATCAATGGCTTCTTTAAAATTAACATGTCCATGGGTAACAATAACATTTCCCTCAGGTGTTTGATCCATTTTTCCCATATTATGGATTAAACCTCTACTAATTGGAAATAGCGAACCTTTTCCGGAATAAGGTGGATCAAATTCGGAAGGCTTAACTTGATCCAATTTAATATTTAGATCACTAAACAATTCTCTTAATTCAGAAAACGTGAGTACTTCATCAAGCTCCTTTGATTCAGCTTTTTTAGCAATACATGGCCCGATAAGCACCACTTTATAATCTGAACCATACTTTTCTTTCACAATTCGGGTAATTGCCACCATTGGGGATGCCAACGGAGCTAAAAATTCAACCAAATCAGGATGAAAGTTTTGAATGTAGTTAACAATTGCAGGACAATCAGATGAAATTATGGTTCTTTTATCAGTTTCATCCAATAATTTACTGTATTTTTTTGCAACAATATCAGCACCAAATGCAACTTCGACCACTTTGTCAAATCCCATTGCCCTTAACATCCCTACAAAATATTTAAAATCGTCAATTTCAATAAATTCGGCAGGAAAACTTGGCGCCACACAAGCAATTATTTTTTCACCAGAATTTAAAAGCGAAATAACTGCACTCTTTGATTCATAAAATGTTTTGGCCCCCTGACTGCAAACGATAACGCAATTTCCGCAAGCAATGCATCTTTCCATAATTACTTCTGCCTGACCATCAATTATTTTGATTGCTTTTACAGGACATTCACGAACACAAGAATAACAAACCCTACAGCGGTTTTTGACTGTAAACACCAGCGGTTTTTTGTTTGTTAATTCTGTCATGATAAAAAAATAATTATCAGTAAATCAAAAGTTCTACAAATATACAAAAACTTAAAATTGCCTTTTTAAAATGTAAGTTCGTTTCATCTATTTAGGATTCTATTGCACTGCCATTATTTTAGAACATCACGTTCCTCATAGGTTGTGTGTAATAGGTGATGACTCATCTCCTCAAGTGGTTTGCCTAAAAACTCATTATACAAATCAATAATTTCAGGGTTTTTATGCGAAACTTTAATCGACTCTCTTTCGTCTATACTGTAAATGGATTTCATTCTGGCTTTTAGTGCATTTTCATCGCTATTGATTGGTTGACCACCTCCACCGATACAGCCCCCGGGGCAAGCCATTATTTCGATAAAATGGAGATCCATTCGTCCCTCTTTCACCTGAGCCAGAAGATCTTTCGCATTCTGTAGTCCACTTGTGACAGCTACGTTTAAATCGAGATCTCCAATTTTTATAGTCGCTTCTTTGATACCATGTGTACCACGAATTTCATTTATTTTGAACTTAACAAGTTCCTTTCCCGTAAGTTTGTAATGAGCAGTCCTTATTGCGGCTTCCATTACCCCGCCTGTTGATGCAAATAATTTACCTGCAGAACTTCTCAATCCAAGTGGCGAATCAGCCAATTCCGGTTCAATATTATGTAAATCAATCTCGTACAATTTAATCAATTCTGCCAATTCACGGGTTGTCAAAACCGCATCAATATTGGAAATACCTTTACTAGTCATTTCTGCACGCTGTCCCTCAAATTTCTTTGCAGTACATGGCATAATTGAAACTGAAAAAATATCTTCGGAATTTATTCCGGTAGTTGTAGCATAATGAGTTTTAATAATAGCCCCCAACATCTGTTGCGGTGATTTGCAGGTAGATAAATGAGGCAAAAATTCAGGATAAAACTCTTCAGCAAATTTCACCCATCCGGGGCAGCAGCTAGTAATCATGGGAAGAACTCCACCATTTACAATTCTGTGGATCAATTCAGCAGATTCTTCCATAATTGTTAAATCAGCAGAGAATGAAGTATCAAAAACCCTGTCAAAACCGATTTTACGAAGAGCAGCATTCATAATTCCATTGATATCTTTTCCTGTTTCCATGCCAAATTCCTCGGCTAATGAAACAGAGATCGAAGGAGCATGTTGAACAATGACTATTTTCTTTGGATCATTCAAGGCTTCAAGCAATTCAGGAATATGGCTCTTTTCTGTTAATGCCCCGGTTGGGCAAACCACAATACATTGTCCACAATTAACACAACTTGAAGTATTTAGTCCTTTATTAAATGCTGGGCCAACAACTGAATTGCTGCCTCTGTTAATAAAATCGATTGCTGAAATACCCATTGTTTCTTCGCATACTCTTACACACCTGCCACAAAGGATACATTTGGCCGGATCGCGCACTATACTTGCACTTGACAAATCCAGGTGATGATTATTTTTAACCCCACGTACTTGTCTTTCCCTTACGTGGTAGTTATTTGATAAGGTTTGTAACTCGCAATTCAGATTTCGTGAACAATAAAGGCAATCATCGGGATGGTTTGACAGAAGCAATTCGATAATGGTTTTTCTAGCTTCATTCACTTTTGGTGAGTTAGTAATGATATCCATCCCTTCTTCAACAGGTTGCGAGCACGAAGGAACCAGTTTGCCGGTCTTTCTTTGTTCTACTAAACAAATCCGGCACGCCCCACTAGGAAGCATATCCTTGATATGACAAAGCGTAGGTACTTTGATACCATTTTTATTGAGCACTTCAAGTATAGTTTGACCTTTTTCTGCTGTTAATGGCTGGTTATTAACTAAAATATTAAGATTCATCTTTTTTGAATTAAAATTTTTAAAATACTTCAATAGCATCAAAATTACAGACTTCCATACATGTGCCACAGCCTATGCATTTATCTTCGACAATAAAATGGGCTGTTTTTTTTGCACCTATAATTGCATTGGTTGGACATTTCTTCGCACAAATAGTACAACCTGTGCATTTGTCAACATCAATTTTAAAAGTTCTTAATTCTGTACATACTCCAGCAGAGCATTGACGATCGAATATATGTTCTTCATACTCATGTCTAAACCATTTTAAAGTACTCAAAACCGGATTTGGCGCTGTTTGTCCAAGTCCACACAAGGAAGTTTCTTTGATTACTTTTCCAAGTCTTTCGAGCTGAATAACACCATTTATTCTTTCAAGAGCAGCATGTCCTTTATTTCCATGTGGTCGGTGAGTAATATTTTCAAGAATTTCGAGCATTCGCTTGGTACCTTCGCGGCATGGGATGCATTTACCGCAACTCTCTCGCTGGATAAAATCCATGAAGAATTTGGCAATATCAACCATACAGGTATCTTCATCCATTACAACCAAGCCTCCGGAACCCATCATCGCTCCAACCTTAATTAATGAATCATAATCAATCTGAATATCCAGATTCTCTTCGGTAATACATCCACCGGATGGTCCGCCAATTTGAACTGATTTAAATTTTTTGTTATTCCTTATACCACCAGCAATTTTAAAAAGTATATCACGGACAGTAGTTCCCATCGGTATTTCAATTAGCCCTGTCAATGTAATTTTCCCTGAAAGAGCAAAAACTTTAGTGCCTTTACTGTTTTCCGTTCCAATTGCACTAAACCACTCATGGCCCTTTTCGATAATACCGGGTATATTGGCCAATGTTTCCACATTATTGATGATTGTTGGTCTTCCAAACAAACCACTTATTGCAGGAAAAGGAGGTCGTGGACGCGGCATTCCTCTTTTGCCTTCAATGCTTGCGATGAGTGCAGTTTCTTCACCGCAAACAAAAGCACCCGCACCCATTTTAACTTTTATTTCGAGATGAATATCTGTACCAAAAATCTTATCACCAAGAAAGCCGTATTCTTTTGCTTGTTCGAGTGCTATTTTTAAACGCTTAATTGCAAGTGGGTATTCAGCCCGAATATAAACATAAGCTTTTGTAGCTCCAATTCCATAAGCGGCAATGGCCATTCCTTCGATTAATCTGTGGGGATCGCCTTCAATAACAGCCCTATCCATAAATGCACCAGGGTCTCCCTCGTCTGCATTACAAATAAGATATTTCTGTTCATTGACTTCATGGTTGGCAAATTTCCATTTTTTTCCGGTCATAAATCCACCACCGCCTCGTCCTCTTAATCCACTTTTTTCAATAATATCACATACTTCAAATGCAGATTTCTTTCTAATTGTTTCTAAATAGACTTTATATCCGCCTTTTGCAATATATTCTTCGATACTAACAGGATCAACTATTCCACAATTTTTAAGCACCAACCTGGTTTGGGGTTTAAAAAATGGATGTTCGTTTATATCCTGAACATCGGCCCATTTCCTATTATTTTCGTTTGTAAATTGTCCAAGAACTTTATCACCATTAAGGCTAAAACTAAAGACCCTATCCATCAGATTTTCAACTTTATCCTCTGTTACTTTTTCAAAGGAAATTCGATTTAGACCCGGAAGTTTTATATCAACAATTGGTTCTGAAGAACAAAGACCTATACAGCCGGTTTCGATAATTTCAGCAACTATAGAATTTTTCTCCAGGTATTTATGAATGGCTTTTAAGCTTTTATCAGCCCCAGCGCCTAAGCCACAAGTACCTGCGCCTATATAAATTACAGGTTTAGTATTGTTTTCCCTTTTGAAATAACTCAGTTTTTCAAGTACTTCCTTTGAAAGTTCCAGTTTTACTGCAGGCGTTAGCAGATGTTGTAATAAAAAATCTTTGTTTTTTATATCTATGCTCATTTCTAGTCTATTTTATTCCTGTATGTTTCAACAATTTCTTTAATCGAATCACTGGTTACTTTTGCATAAAACTCTCCATCAACACAAATAACCGGGGCTAATCCGCAAGCGCCAATACATGCAACTACTTCAATACTAAACATACCGTCACGAGTGGTTTGATCTGCTTTGGTTTTTAAATGTTTTTCCAATTGATCCAACACTGTTGAAGAACCAAGAACGTGACATGCTGTTCCCCGGCATACCTGTATATGGTGTTTCCCCTTAGGTTCAAACCTGAATTGGTTATAAAAAGTAGCTACTCCATATATTTTACTTGTTGGAAGATTAAGATAATCGCCTACCTTAACTATTGCATTTTCGGAAATATAGCCTTGATTTTCCTGAATTTCCTGAAGTATAGGAATCAGATCTTCTCTGGCTGCACCCTCGTGTTCATCAAGAATAATGTCAATTTCTTTAAGCATAATTTGAAAATTAATTTATTTTTAAAAATGAAAGTACTTGATATCACTAAAAACTTATTCAGGAATCGCAACACCTGATACTTTCAATTAACTCCGCTTGTAATATTATTTCGAAAGCAATCTTTCGATCATGGGCAACAATTTTTTCGAATCCACAGGTTTATGTAAAAATCCATCAACCGGAACCCAAACATTTTTACCATCCCTTGCCAAATAATCTATTCCAGCTTTTTTTGTTTTTGTATCTTCGATCAATAATACTTCAAGCTCCTTATATTCAGGATTTTTCCTGAATTGTCGTGCCATACCGATTACATCCTGATTGTTGGTGGGCAACACTTCTATTGAAGTTTGCATCACTCTTGGAATATCTTTTAATTCGGGTGTGTCAAACAATTCTTTGGCTAATTCAAAACCCTCAAAATGGGTGGTCATCATTACATCAAGAATTGCCAATGCAGGTTTTGTTTCCAATGCTTTTTTTATTCCATCAACTTTATTATGGGCTGTAA
The DNA here is from genome assembly GCA_025361565.1 of Bacteroidota bacterium. Taxonomy (GTDB): domain Bacteria; phylum Bacteroidota; class Bacteroidia; order Bacteroidales; family NBLH01; genus NBLH01. The sequence goes on from JANYKN010000155.1 coordinate 82,521, forward strand.
CTACTTCAAAGCCTTCGTTTTCTAAAATAGTTTGAATTACTGCTATCACATCAACATCGTCGTCGACTACTAAAATTTTGTTGTTTTTCATGATGTCAAAAAATTAAGGTTAGATACTTTTATTGATTAGTTAAATTCTATTGAGATATTGTTATATTTTTAATCAGAAAAAAAATTTCCCGACATTGGGTTATTTATAATTTCTGCCAATACATTATAATTATTTTTGCATTTCGACAAATATCCTTTGGCACCAACAGCAATAAGTTGGTCTATATAGCATTGCGTATCATTTGAACTGAAACCGATAATTGCGATATCCGGATTTTTTTCGATTGCGAGCTTTGTAATTTCAACTCCTTCATCGGTTGGAACTTTTATATCTATAAATACGATATCTGTTTTTTTTGTATCGAGCAATTCTAGAAATTCTTTTCCGTTTGAAACTTCTCCAATTATTTCAACATTTCCAATACAAAGCAAGGTGTTTTTTAAGGCGTTTCTTAAAAATTCAGCGTTCTCAACCAATATTACTTTTCGTTTTATCATCGATACAAAAGTATTGGCACTGACAGGTAAAAAAAAGAGTGTTTTTATCAGCGGTCAATTAGGTGAAAACACCTAATCTTAACAAAAAAGCCAGCCAATAGGCATTATCAGAAGGATGAAAAAAAAAACTGACTTAATAATTATTTAAAATAATTATTAAGTCGCCAGTATTTCAACATGTTATAATTAGAAAAATAATTCAATAAATTAATTCGAAATGAAAATTAGGTGTTTTTACGGATGTGTATGTAATCAACCAGACTTGGTATTTTAGGCAGTTAATCAAGTAGAAATGAAAGTTTCATGCGTTTATTAATCCATTTTTGATTGCAAACAAAACCAAATTGGGGGCATTTTTCGCACCTGTTTTTTCAAACAACCGGCCTCTATGTGCATCAATTGTGCGCTGACTTAATCCTAATATTTTTGCAATTTCAACATTCGAATGCCCTTTACATATTAGCTCAAGCACTTCATGCTCCCTTTCACTTAGTATAATGTTGGATGTTTTTTTGGCCATGGTATGTTTGTTTATATTTGCTATAAACTCTTGCGAAAAATAGTTCTCGTTTGACATCACCGTATTAATGGCTATTTCAAGTTCATCTTTATTTGTTTTTTTCAATAAAAAACCCATGGCGCCGGCATCAATCATTTTATTAAAATAGCCAATTTCTTCGTGCATGGTAAGCGCAATTACTTTTATTCCCGGATATTTTTTTAACACTTTTTCCGTAGCTTCAAGCCCATCCATTACCGGCATTTTAATATCCATCAAAACAATATCAGCCCGATTATCTTTAAGGACATCAAGTAATTCCTGACCATTCGAGGCTTCAGCAACTACCTTAATGTCTGGTATTTCATTCAGGATTGTCCGTAAACCTTTCCTGAAAATAACGTGATCGTCGGCAATTACAACACTAATAATTTCCATTTTTTAAAAGTTTAGTCAAATATAACTCAACGACAATCCAAAAATGAGATCTTTGGATTAATTGAGTTATGATTGTTCATTTTCCAAATTTAAATTAATGAGAACAAACATGCCTTTACCTGGACTGCTGTTAAAATCGCAATTCCCCTTTAACATTTTTATTTTGTTGATGATATTGTGCAATCCCAATCCATGTCGCTGATTTAATTTTTCATCTACGTTAAAACCTTGTCCGTCATCACGATAATACAAAATAACCTGATTATTGTAGTTTTTAAGTTCAATTCTGATGTTTTGTGCTTGTGCATGCTTTAATGTATTATTAATTAATTCCTTAACAGTTTGATAGAGAATTGTGGTTTCAATGCCAGGTTTTGTCAAGGTGAAATTATTGGTATCCAAATCTATTTTTATTGATTTGGTTCTTGAAATAAATGAGCAAAACTCTTGAATAGCAGCAGACAGACCAAAATCCTCAAGCACATTTGGTGTAATATTGTTCGAAATTTCTTTTGTGTTCGAAATTGCCATATCAACTAGTTCGTCAATATTTATAACGGCTTCTTCAAGACTCATCTTACTAAAATTCCCTCTTTTTATAAGGTCGGAATAAAGCCTGATTGCAGACAAAACTGGACCCAGTCCATCATGTAAATCGGCTGAAAATCTTTTTCTTTCATTCATTTCAGTTTCAATGATGGTTTGCACAATTTGCTTTTCCGTTGCTTTTCTATCCGAAATATTTCTGGCAATGCTCAATATTAAATGCCGACCTTCATATTCAATAATTTTGCTTTTCATTTCAAAAGGATAAATTTTTCCAGATTTTGAAACGTGTTCAGTATCATAAGTATGGTATCCTTTTGCTATAATTTTTTTTATATTTTCAGAAACGTAAGGCCGATATTTTTTAGTTTTAATATCAAAAAACCTCATCTTCAATAATTCTTCTTTGGTATATTCAAGTGTATCGCATGCAACCTGATTAAGTTCTACAAATTTCCCCTGAAAGTCTGATACAAAAACCTCATCACTGCTGTTATTAAAAAGTGTTTTAAATTTATTTTCGGAATGTTCAAGCGCTTCGCGTGCCGAGTTCAATTTTTTATTCGATATTTCAATCTGTTTAAGGTAAATATGCAATTTATCTGTTGTAATAAAATAAACAAACATGGAAAGCAATACAAATATAATTGTACCATATATAAAGGATTGGCTTATAATGTTGTTAATTAATATTTTAGTCTCATCTTCCGGGAAAATGGATGATGCAACGTATAATTTGAAATCCTCGAAATAATCAAAAGCAATTATTTGTTCATTTCCTGAGTGTGGATCTTTAATTTTTGTAATTCCCTTTTTATGTTTTAAAATGTAATCCAAAACATTTTTGTCTTTCCACTTTTCTCCTTTTTTATTTTGGTTGAAAAATATATTTTCTGATTCGTCAAAAATAATTAACATCCCATTTTTACCAATTTTAATCTGGCTTAAAATCTTTGAAAATTCAGTTAAATCCTTTTCTTTGCAACCAACATAAAGTATTCCTACGATTTTTTTTTTGTCTATAATCGGCTCATATGCTGCCATATACCAATCATTTACAACAAAAGCTCTTCCAAAATATTTTTCACCTTTTTCAATCTGCTTTACTACAGGTGAATTATACGAAATAAATGTATTTAAAGCTCGTTTATGTTCATCATCAATTACGTTGGTTGAAACCCTGATATATCCACTATCGATTTTTTGAAAAATAGTAGCTGTTGCACCAGTTAAACTCATCATTTTATCGACAAAATCATGGTGCTTTTCAATTGACCGACCATCAATTTCCCACTTTTTAATCCAGGAATTGTGTGAAACTCCAGTAATTTGATTTATTGCTTGAACTTGTATTGAATCTTTTTTAATTACTAATGGCTTTGAATAAAAATAATCATCTGCAACTCTTAAATATGTTTTAACATTTTCGAGTTTAACATTTCTCTCACGCTCAAACATTCTAATAGTTGTTTCGATTTCCGTTAATAAATTTTTTTCAATAGAACTATAAATGCTTCCTTTTAAATTATAGACGGCTTGTATAGTAATTATCAAAATAGAAACAGTTATTGCAAAACCAATTGGCGCATATATTTTTGATTTTATCAAAAGCCGTTTAACAAAAAATCGCATTTTATTTATTTGAAAATGTATTTCCTAATTAAAATCTTAAAAATAAAAAAAACCTGCAATAACATGCAGGTTTTAATTTCAATATCTCATTAGTTAATTCTTAAGAACCAGATGAACTAAATCCACCAAATAAACTTCCTGGTTTTGGATTGATACACATAACTGGAATCCTTTCAGGATTGGCAATTATTTGTTGTTCGTCAGCACCTAAAACATAATCTTGAAAACTTATATTTTTTGTTGTCATAATCAAAATCATACCTGCTTTTTTTTCTTTCGCATAATCTATTGATTCATCTGAAAGACTTTTTTTACCAGGTAATGCCACTATTTCGAATTCGCCTTGTTTTTCAGCAAGATAGTTCTTCGAAAATATTAAGTTCGACTTGGTTTTTGCTTTTATTCTAGTATCGGATGAAGGCTGATAAACAATATGAATTTTAGCTTTATAGTGATTAACCAAATAACCTGCCCAAACCAATTTTTCTTTTTGTTCCTTTTTGAAATCAACAGGGAAAATTATATCTGTCAATGTAGCTGTAGGTGCACTTTGAACAACAACAAATGGTGCAGATGTTCCGGCAATTACCTTCAAGGCCCAGCTTCCTGTAAATTTTTGCAATCCTTTCATACCATGTGTGCCCATAACAACAAGTGTAGCATGCACTTCATCAACAATATCAGTAATTGCAGTAAAAATGCTTCCTTCACGCACAATCATTCCCAGCTCAATCCCAACTTCTGCTTTTGTTTTATCGATAACCTTTTGAAGCTTTTCTTTTGCCTCATCAATTTCTTTTTCTTTTTTCACAACATGCACCAACACAATGGAATCATTGGTGGTTTTAGAAAAGCTAATAGCATGCTGAAGTGCAAATTCTGCAACCTCCGAGAAATCCCAGGGTACTAAGATAGGTTTTTTAAATTCCATAGTTTATTAGTTTTAAAGATCTTTTTCCATTGAAAGAATCGTCTAATATAATAATTTTATTTTAAACTTATCAAATTAGATCATTTTGTGTTATGCAAAGTGATTAATTTCTAGATAATTGAATATCTGCTAATCTTATGCCAAATATAATGAAATATTTTGAGTTTTTATATTTTATCGTAATAAAATAAACAATTTTGTTCAAAAATAAATAAATTCCAAAAGTTGTAAACCTATAATTTCGAGTAATTTATCTTTTCTGAATTTTAGGTTGATACAAAACAGATCTTCATGACTCAGTTTTTTTTCAGGATTTTGATTTCATCTTTTCTTTTGATGAAATTCAAATTCAAGTTTAAATTATTATCAACGAAACATGAATACAAGTTGCGAAACATGATTTGTGTCAGTATCTAAAGATTAGTTGCCGAAAGCTGAGATAAAATAGAGAGATAATATTTATATTTGTTGAATAATAATTCATCAAGTTAATTAATAAAGTTATGGATATCGATTGGAAAAATTTACCATTTGGTTATGTAAAAACTGATTATAATGTGCGTACCTATTATAGAAACGGGAAATGGGGCGAGTTAGAAATATCATCTTCGGAATATATAAATATTCATATAGCTGCAACTGCATTACATTATGGTCAGGAGGCTTTTGAGGGCTTAAAAGCTTTTAGAGGTAAAGACAATAAAATAAGGGTGTTTCGCCCAATTGAAAATGCAAAACGGATGCAAAGTACAGCCCAAGGGATTTTAATGGCCGAGGTTCCTGACAATATATTTATTGAGGCTGTAAACAAAGCGATAAAACTAAATGAACGTTTTGTTCCACCATATGGAAGTGGAGCATCGCTCTATATAAGGCCATTGCTTTATGGTGCAGGTGCTGAAGTTGGTGTAAAACCTGCAAAAGAATTTTTATTCATGGTTTTTGTGACTCCTGTTGGCCCATATTTTAAAGAAGGTTTTAAGCCTGTTGACATGCTCATCACAAGAGATTTTGACCGTGCAGCACCGCTTGGTACCGGCAAATATAAGGTCGGAGGTAATTATGCTGCCAGCTTAAGTTCAATGGAAATAGCTCATCATGGTGGCTTTGCAAATGTTCTTTATCTGGATGCCAGAGAAAAAAAATATATTGATGAATGTGGGCCGGCAAATTTCTTTGGAATTAAGAATAATACTTATATAACTCCTAAATCAGATTCAATTTTGCCTTCAATTACCAATATGAGCCTAATTGATCTGGCTCTTTCTATGGGAATGAAAGCTGAAAGAAGGCCAATTCCTCTTGAGGAACTTGAAACTTTTGACGAAGTCGGTGCTTGCGGTACAGCAGCAGTAATTACGCCAATTAAAAGGATTGTAGATGATTTGACCAAAAAAGAGTACCTATATGGTAGCGAGCCTGGGGCTATTTCAACAAAACTTTACAATAAATTATTGGCAATACAAACGGGTGATGAGCCGGATACGTTTGGCTGGGTAAACATTGTAGAATAATTAAAGGCCGGTTTTTCCGGCCTTTTTAACTTTAATTTCTCAAAGTTTTACATTTCATCAAGTTCCTTTTTCATTTGTTCTATTTCCTGCTTATTTCCTTGTCCGGTTTTATTTGAATCCAAATTTTCCAGGTTATTCAATTTCCCAACTTTTAAATCATTTTTATAACCATCGAGTAATCGCAAACCATCTTCAGTCATTATCCAGTAATGCTCTGTCATTTCATCTTCGGAATATTCTTCGTTATTTTCTATATATGAGGTAATAAAATCAAGGTCTTTTCCTATATAAATTATTTTTCCAACAGGAATTTCAATTTCAATATCCAATTCCTGAACTCTTACTATTTGCTTGCCCTCAACATTAAAATATCGTCTAAAATATAAAGCAGAATCTACTTGCTGCCACTCATACTTGATATTCTTTGCAAGTTTCAAGGCTTCATCCTTATTCATTCCATTGGATCTTTTAACAATCTGTACACTGGTTTTGCCAGTTTCACTTTTTTGTATATCTAACTTAGGTTGGCCTAAAATTGCCATTTTATCATTTTCCATATCAATCAATACATTGCCAAAGTTGGCAAACTTTCTATCCCAGCCATTTGTATGATCGGAATCAAATAGATTTAAATATAATGTATCACTGTCTGGATTATTAATTTGATAGGACTGGCTTATTTCTTCACTTGCCCTCATTCCATAACTTATTTTGATTGCACAACCAATTAAAACAAGCAAACTTACAATCCAAAGAGATCCTGCATATAAGCCAATATATTTATTTTTAGTTTTAAACCTGAAAATAAATTTTAATCCAAGGTATATTATCGAAAGTGTGGGAATCAGAATTAACAAGTAAGTTGATATTATTCCGACCCTGGCAGTAAACCCATCAGTAAACAGACTTACAAAATCATGTAGTGAAAAATTTACATCATTCCAGCTAAATGGCGATAAAAATGTATCGTTAAGGAAAAAAACTCCAGTCATAGTTCCTAATAAAGCTATTCCTGAAATGAAAAAACTAATACCTATTATTATAAGAATGAATTTTACAAAAATGAACATTACTTTTCCAAACAAATTTAAAATGGAGCCAACATTGGTTCTCATGTTATGATATCCACCGGATTTTTGCCATTTATCAAAATTTGTTTTTACTTGTTGAAACTCACTTTTAATTGAAGTTTCAATATTTGACAAATTAATATCCTGACCACGCATTTCAAGTTTTTGACTTCTTGTTTTAGCTTCGGGAATAATTACCCACAATAAAATATAAATCAATATACTAGTTCCATAAAATAAAGTTAGTAATACAAAAATCACCCTAATAATAATAGGATCAACATTAAAATATGCTGCAATACCTGAAGCCAGACCGCCTAGTACCCGATTGTCAGGATCTCGATATATTCTTCTGGCCGCTTTTTTACCCAAGGGCTCTTCGTTTGGGATTTCTTCATCTTCTCCAACTTCTTCAAAGTCTTCTGGTTTTCCCATTATTTCAACAATATGCTCCACATCTGAAAGGCTCACAACTTCTTTCCTATCTCCAATCCTTTCCTGAAATAATTCTGCAATTCTTGCCTCAACATCAGCAATAATTTCATTTCCTTCGCTTGTATTTAAAAATTTTTTAGTGATTGAGTTTAAATATTGCTGTAACTTGTTGAAAGCATCTTCATCTATATTGAAAATCAATCCGCTTATATTTATTCTAACAGTTTTTTTCATTTATATAATTTTTTGTCTTTGGAATACTCATTTTAAAATAAACTTTTTTATGCAATATTAGATAACACATTTAATCATTACCTCTGGATTCGGGTTCAGTATCATTATTTATAGATTCTACTGCTTTTACAAGTTCTGCCCAGGAATTATCCATTTCATCAAGAAATTTCACACCTGCCTCTGTAAGTTTATAATATTTCCGTGGTGGCCCTTGTGTTGATTCCTCCCAACGATAGCTGAGAAAACCTGCATTTTTCTGTCTGGTTAAAAGAGGATATAATGTGCCTTCAACAACGATCAACTTTGCTTCTTTTAACTTTTGAAGGATATCAGATGCATACGAATCTTTTTTAGCTAAAATTGATAAGATACAGTATTCCAGAACACCTTTTCTCATTTGTGCTTTTGCATTTTCTATTTTCATATTTGTATTTTTTATTATTCAATTTCTTTCAATATTGCAATTATACAATCTTGTTTAAACCATCATATTAAAAAGCGATTACTTTATAAACAAAAATTAATAGGTTCGATATCCCGCATGTTGTTTTACATTATAGCCCTTCATTTCAATTTTATCATTTAAACTTATGGCTGGCGGGAGTACAATCCAGAAAACAATATAGACTAGTAGTGAACCAAGCCCTGCACAAATAACAAACAGTACTCTTAAAATAACAGGATCAATATTGTAATAAGCACCCAGTCCACTGCACACTCCTCCTAAAACCCTATTGTCAGGATCCCGAAACAATCTGTGTTTTTTTTGAGGGACAAAATCAAAAGACCTAATTTCCTTTTTTTCACCGTAGCTCAAAAACTCTTCAGGCATACCAAGGATTTCAATTATTTTATCCACTTCGAGCATTGTCACCACTTCTTTTGATTTACCTAACTGGGTTTGAAATAATTCTGCAATCCGGGCTTCAATGTCAGCTAAAATTTCCTCACGTTCTTCTTTTGAGCCAAAGCATCGTTCAATTGCATTCAGGTAATTTTGGAGTTTTAATAACGCATCATCGTCAATTGTAAAAATTAAACCTGCTAGATTAATGTTTTCAGTTATTTTCATTTTTTCGTAATTAATTATTTATGGATATAGTAAAACCCGGTTCTTGTTAAATGAAAATGTTTTATTGGCAATCCATCTTCATTTTCTAACCAATTATAGCACAATAGTTTATTTAACTGCAGACCTGATAATACTGGAAATATTTTTCTTTCTTCAAATTCAATTTTATTCATTTTAAGCTTTTGAACTATTTCATCGGCAAATGAATAATGTTCCTCAAGAACTTTTAGAATTAAATATTCTAAATCACTGGTTTGATATTTTTGATTCTCCATTTTATAATACTCGTTTATACCTTCTAATAGTTTATACAAAGATATACTTTTTTTTCAGTACTATGTTACACATAGTTCTATTATTTTTAAATATTTTTTAAAATTATTTATATCTCACTGATTATATGCGTTTTAAAATCAATTTAAAAACATCGAATTATTACAATTGATTTAAAAAATTTGACAACTCTAATAGAAAACACAATAGAAATATTGAACGAATCAATATTATCGAACTGATAATCAATTATAAACATTAAGTAATCTGAAAATTTTACTATTTACAACGAAAATTGTTATAAATTATAAATGGTGGATATGGAAACAAGAGAAAATTAAGAATAATCAAAGCGGACATTTCATGAAATGGCACTATCTTTTAAAATTAGCCGTAAATTATTATTGCTGACAAAATCGGGTAGATATATTGGATTAAACCAATAATGAAGGAGTGGAAATAACTTGAATATAATTTCTAAATTGGAAAATTCTTGAATGAATCATCTAAAAAAAATCATTCAAAATGCAATGCTTCAATCTAGGCGTCTTCTAAAATGATTAATAGAAAATCATCGAAACCAATAAGGGTAAGCGGAATTAAAATAGTTAAATTGAGATATTTCTTGCTAATAATTGAATAAAACTATGAATACAAAATTCTATTTCTTCTCAAAATTTAAGTTTTCAATTTGTTCGTCAATATCAACCGATCCCTTTAAAAAATCAATCTCGTCAAGAGAGAAAACCATGTCAATATCGAGCAGCATGATAAATTTATCATCTTTTTTCACTATCCCACTAATAAAATCTGAATGATATTTACTGCCTAAATTTGGAGGAGGCAATACTTTATCCTTGTCAAATTCCATAACTTCAAGCACTGCATCAACTAAAACTCCAACCAATAAATTATCGTTATCAAGCATAATATCCATTACCACAATGCAAGTATCTTTTGTAAATTCAATAGGAGACATACTAAGTTTAATTTTAGCATCAATCACAGGTAAAACCTTTCCTCGCAAGTCAATTATTCCTTTCATATACTTTGGTGCACCAGGTACATCCGTAATTTTGGGTATTTCAAGAATTGAAAGCAATTTATTTACATGACATGCAAATACTTCATGACCGAGTCTGAAAGTTAAATATGATTTTATATCTGAATTGGTATCAAAAAATTTTGCCATTGGGTTTATCTGATAAAATTTAAAAATGAAATTTACAAAGATTTTCCAATATAAAAAAATTAAAATTATTTCTCATATATATCATATTGATTATGAACTTTTTTACTCCATAGAACTTTCATTTAAAAAAATGGATAGGCTGCAAATCGAATTAAATAAAAATTACATTCCCGGTATACTTTAGAGCCAATCTCTCCTAAAAAATATGGTTTTATAAGGTAAAAAAACAATTATTTTAAATTAAAAATTAAGATTACTCGATTTTTAATACAACCATAGAAAAATAGACACCTAATATTCAGACCATACTATTAATAATTTTGCATCGATTATAAATTACTTAAAACAGAAAATTTGCCAAACAAAAAAACAAACCTAATTATTCAATTAATTCCAATAAGATTCATTTAAATTAATTTACACAGATGCATGCTTATTTTCTGCATACTCCAACAATAAAACAAAACTTTTCATTCGTATGATTTTGGCATATATATTGTATAGTATTTATTTAAATTTTACAAGTTTAGTTTAAGATTATTGTAAATATTTTTAAAATAAACAAGAGTATATCATCAATTGACTATTATTCCATAGAGGTGGAAAAATGCCAACAATATTATAAAAATAGCAATAATAGAATACTCTATGATAATTAAAAATGATTTTGGTATACTTTTTGAAACTTTAAGTTTATCGAATTAATATAAAGAAATCACAAACAAGAAAAAAATGGAAAACTCAAAAATGCTTAACACAATCAGGGTTGAAAGAGCAAAAAAAAGAATTACCCAAGCCGAATTGGCTGAACAGTTGAATGTTTCAAGGCAAACAATCCATTCGATTGAAACAGGCAAGTTTGTTCCATCAACAGTACTAGCATTAAAAATTGCCAGGTACTTCCATGTGGAATTTAGTGAGATTTTCCAACTTTCAGAAAGTGAATTATAGATCTAAAAATGATTAATCTAAATAAACAACCAATGAACAATACAATTAGAGTTGAGCGTGCAAGGTATAAAATTACTCAGGCCGAATTAGCAGAGAAAGTAGATGTTTCTAGACAGACCATCCATGCCATTGAAACAGGTAAATTTGTACCTTCAACTGTACTTGCGCTTAAAATAGCTAAGTTTTTTAGAGTTAAACTAGAGGAAATTTTCCAACTTGAAAACAATGATGTAGTCGAATGAGAAAATTTGAATTTTTGATCTTAATACAAATTTCAATTATTTCTTTTCCAGCTTGAATATATCAAAAATCATATTCAAATTCTTTACAAATTGATCTTGAAAACAAATCAAGCTCTATTTTCTTATAAGTCGCTCTGTAATGTTGAAAAAATAAAAACAAGTATTTTCACATAAAGGGAAATACTTTTTGGTATATTCTTGATTATTGGAGAACAGAATGATATGCTATTACCGCGAATTTCGACTTTTAATGACATTATCAGCTATATTTGAACAAAGCCTAAGCCATCCGTTTAAGCTCTTTTTTTGATAATCGAATAATTAATCCACCACTCAATTAAGCTAGGTTTTGGCAAGGCAAAGCGATTTAAATCAATCGCAGCAAACTGATAACCTAAATCAGAAAAATGCTTAAGTGTTTTTGGTAATGCAAATTCTAAATTATCCCAGGCTTTTATAGAATCGTGGAAAACAACAATTGACCCAGGTTTTGCATTATTGGTCACGTTTTTAAGACATTGCTCCTGACTTATTTTCTTATCATAATCCATACTCAACACATCCCACATAATAACCTTATAATCATCCCTAATTGATTGATATTGTGTATTTCTTATTAATCCGTGTGGTGGCCTGAATAAGTTGGAATGAATATATTTTTCTGCCTTTTTTATATTTTGGGTATAAATATCAGGTTCGGTTTTCCATCCGTTTAAATGATTAAAAGTATGATTTCCAACTGAATGTCCATTTTCCAACAATTTATCATACAAATAAGTGTATTTATTTACATTATCTCCTACACAAAAGAATGTAGCTTTTGCATCAAAATCCTTTAACACAGAAAGAATCCATGGAGTAGTTTCAGGGATTGGTCCATCATCAAAAGTAAGATAAAGAATTTTTTCTTCCTCAGGGAGTCTCCAGATGAGGGAAGGAAAAGCTTTTGTCACTACCTTAGGCATTGAAGCTAAAATCATGTTATTTTTTATAGGTTATAATGCATGTTACTTAGTTATGATGAAATCAAAACCAAATTGGTTGCTTCAACTATAAAATTAATTATAAATCAACTTTTTAAGTTTATTTTTAACTAATTGCATTAATTACGGTTAAATATTTTATTCATAATTGTTTATGATAATAATTTCAGGAAAGGATTGGTCAGGGTTATTGATTTTTGCAAAAGCTTCTGGCCAATATTTATTAGACTTAGGATTAGGGAATAGACTAAAACTAAAAAACTTTCAATAGGATTGAGCCCTATTGAAAGTTACTATTAAAATACATTTTTTGACAAACGGCTAAAGTATTAACATTGCATCACCATAAGTGCCAAACTTATATTTCTCTTTAATTGCGACATCATAAGCATCAAAAAGGAAATCATATCCTGCAAATGCAGCAACCGTCATTACCAAAGTTGTTAGAGGTAAATGAAAATTTGTAATCATACTGGTTGGTACACTGAAATCATATGGAGGGAAAATAAATTTATTTGTCCAACCTTCAAAAGGTTTCAGCTCACCATTTGTCGAAACTGAACTTTCAATAGTTCGAATTACTGTAGTTCCCACTGCACAAATCTGCCTGCGATGCATACGTGCATTATTCACAATATCAACAGCTTTTTGGGTAATCATGATTTCCTCAGAATCCATTTTATGTTTAGTAAGATCCTCAACATCAACACCTCTAAAGTTACCCAATCCTGCATGAAGTGTCACAAATGCAAACTCAACGCCCTTAATTTCCAGTCTTTTTAACAGTTGCTTGCTAAAATGCAAACCAGCGGTTGGCGCAGCAACTGCACCAATATGTTTTGCGAAAATGGTTTGATACCTTTCACTATCATCAGCTTCAACTTTACGTTCAATGAATTTGGGCAAAGGTGTTTCGCCCAAATTATATAGAACTTCCTTAAATTCATCGTAAGGTCCATCATATAAAAATCTAAGGGTACGCCCCCTGGATGTTGTATTATCAATTACTTCAGCAACGAGTAAATCATCGTCGCCAAAATATAATTTATTACCGATTCTTATTTTCCGTGCAGGATCAACAAGAACATCCCAAAGCCGTTGTTCCTTATTTAGTTCTCTTAAAAGAAAAACTTCAATTTTTGCACCCGTTTTTTCCTTGTTGCCATATAAACGTGCAGGAAAAACTTTGGTGTCGTTGAAAACAAAAACATCTTTATCGGAATAATATTCTAAAATATCCTTAAAGACTTTATGCTCAATTGATTTTGTTGCACGGTTAATCACCAGCAACCGAGATTCGTCTCTTTCTTTAGCTGGATATTTGGCTATCAAATCTTTAGGTAAATCAAATCGGAATCTTGAAAGCTTCATGTATTCTATTATTAAATTTTAGTAAACTTATATTATGATGCTATTTGCGCCAAGCTGTCATTTAGAATAAAATCTTCAATTTTCATAGCCTTTTCAATAAGAAAATCACCGTTTTTGGTCCTTCGCAAATTTGCTAAATAGGCTCCTGAATTTAAGGCTAATCCTATATCTTTTGCCAGCGAACGGATGTATGTTCCTTTACTGCACTTTATTCTAATTGTAAGCAGAGTATTTTCATAAGACAGAAATTCAATTTCCTGAATTGTAACAACTGCAGGTTTCATTTCAACTTCAATGCCTTTGTGTGCCTTTTTATATGCCCTTTGTCCATCAACCCATTTGGCAGAATAACTTGGTGGAATCTGTTCCTGTACTCCTAAAAATCCATTCAACACTTTAATTATAAGCTCCTTATTTATGTGCCCGGTTTCAAAAGAATGATCTACACTGGTTTCCAAATCAAAGGAAGGGGTTGTTGCACCTAAAAATAATTCGGCTATATATTCTTTTTCGCTAGCCTGAAATTTTTCAATTTGTTTGGTTTTTTTTCCGGTACAAATTATCAATAACCCTGTTGCTAAAGGATCAAGAGTGCCGGCGTGGCCGACTTTAATTTTTTGTTTTCCGAGGTGTTTGCTTATTACAGACCTTACTTTCCTTACCAGATCAAAAGATGTCCATCTATAAGGTTTATCAAATAATAACACTTCTCCTTCAATAAAATTTAAATCTGAAAGAGGATTATTTATCATAAAATGTAAGCAGAGTTTGAGAAATTATAATGTAGCTTAAAAAATTAAGGAAACATTTTCCCTAAATTTTAGCCTGCAAAGATAACAATTTAATATGAATTGATAAAATAAATTTAGCAGCATTTATTTTTTTGATGCAAAAATCATTTGTATTTGGACATTTATTTCAAAAAATAAAAAATATTACATTGATTATCTGCACTATAAGGAATTGCTTTTTTTGATTCTAAATCTGGAATTTTAATTACTAAATCGGTAATACCCCATTCAAATAAAAAATAAATTATTTATTTGAATGGAGTTAACTCGTAAATATCATTGTAATAACTGAATTACAATAAGAAATAATATAATTTATTCTTTTGGTTTTTTCATAATGGCCCAAATTTCAAAAAAGAAACCAAATAGCACAACTATTGGTGCTAAAACAATTCTCCTAAAACTGAATAATTCGTTGGCATTAAACACTTTTGGATCATCGGAACCACCCCCAACCATCAATAAAAACCCAATTATTATAATTACAAATCCGATGGCTAGATAGAGATAATTCTCTTTTCCAAGGGCAAAATTTGCTTTATCGTCGACTTCTTTATTTACCATTTTATTTTTTTTAGACCCACAAAAATAGTAAGATTTTTAAAAAGTTGTCATTCTTTGTGAATTTTGATTAAAACATTTGAATTTTTAAAAGTTCCAATCTATAACTTTCATCTTAAGGTAACTATTTTAATAATAAAGCTGATTTGTGTTTAATCTTAAAAAGCGGTTGACTGCAAAAAATGTAGAAACTGCAGATAATCCAACACCTAAAACTAACATGATTGAAAAGATTAACAATTTATCTTGAATAATTATTATGTCGGCAAGGGCAGATTGAATGAAATAAATGGTAATAATCATAAATAAAATGGCAAACAATGAGCCTAAAGCACCAAAATAAGAGCTTCTGATAATAAAAGGTTTGCGGATAAAGGCTGATGTTGCTCCAACTAATTGCATGGTGTTTATAATAAACCGTTTAGAATAAAATGCGAGCCTAATTGTATTATTTATTAAAGCTACAGCAATAACAATGAACAAGAGACTAAATATCAATAAAACTAAACTGATATTTTTAACATTATCATTAACTAAATCAACTTGCGATTTCTGGTAATAAATCTCTTTAACTAGTTTGTTTTTTTCAAGTTGGGCTTTAATTACCGCCAAACTATCTGTGTTGGCATAATCTGCTTTTAGCTTAACATCAAGTGAAGAAAGTAGTGGATTAAAACCTAAAAATCCTACAAAATCTTCACCCAATTCATCCCTCAATTGCTTTGCTGCTTCCTCTTTTGAAACATAAATTGTTTCGGTAACAAATTTTGAAGCATCAAGTTCTTTTTGAAGACGTATTATGTCCATTTCATTTTCATCGGAAGTTAAAAAAACCGAAATGGCAATATTTTCTTTGGCATAATCAGATAGTCTTCGAGCGTTGATAACCATTAAAGCGATTAAGCCTAACATAAAGATAACCAACGCAATACTTATAGTTATGGATAGATATGAACCTGTTAATTGACTTTTTGAAACTGCTTGTGAACGATTAGCCATAATATTACAAAATTTGGGCTCTAATATACAAAGACTTATTGAAAGTTAAAAGTGTTTTACAAGAAGTATTGTAAAGATTGCATCCCAACTAGATTTCCGAGCCAGTTATAAGTTAAAAAATAAAAATCAAATAGCAATTGATGCAAAATATAGATTGACAATAAACCAAAATTTACTAACTCAACTAATTAATATAATTTTATCTTTGTGCTTCAAAAAAAATTCACTTTGGGAATTATTCGCAAACAGGGTATACAAGGCAGCATCTATTTATATATAGGTGTTTTTGTAGGATTTTTGACCTCATCGGTTTTCTTTACAAGTATCTTAACTCCTGAACAAGTTGGCTTAATTACAACCCTTATATTATATTCAGCAGTATTTGCACAATTTTGGACATTAGGATTTAACAGTGTAATAATCAGAATGTTTTCATATTTTAGAAACAATGAAAACAAACACAACCACTTCTTCTTTTTGGTTTTTGTTATTACTGTTATTGGAAGTGCTTTATCTATTTTATCTTATTATATATTAGAACCTTATATTATTAAAGTAAATGTTAAAAATGCGCCCTTATTTATTACATACATCAGATATATAATTCCACTGATCGTTTTTACGCTCATTTTTTATAATCTAGATGCATATTATACTGTTCTTTATAAAACTGTAAGAGGAATATTTCTAAAAGAATTGTTTCAGCGGATTTTAATTTTAGTTGCCTTATATATATACGTTTTACGTTTCATAAATTTCGAAAACTTTGTGATAGGATATGTTATTGCAAACTGCTTACCTTCAGTAGTTCTTATCATTCTTCTCATTGTTGAAGGAGAGTTTGTTATAAAACCCAAATTAGAATTTATATCAAAAGATCTTTCAAAATCAATGATAAACGTTGGGTTATTTGGAATACTCACTACGTTGGTTGGCAGTGCTAATATCCAAATAGACAAGGCTATGGCAAGTTCGATGATGAGCCTTGATGCAACAGGAATATATGCTATTGTACTTACATTCCCTTTGTTAATAAAAGTACCATCAAGGGCAATTCTTAAAATTTCGTCGGCAATAATTGCAGATGCATGGAAAAGGAATGATCTAGAAGAAATAACTAAAATTTATAAAACAACAAGTATTAACCAATATATTATTGGCTTGCTGATTTTTATTGGTCTTTGGGCAAATATTGACAATATTTTCAAAATTTTAGGACCAGATTATTTGCCTGGAAAATATGTTATTGTACTGGTAGGTTTAGCATTTATTTTTGAAATGGCAACAGGGGCTGTCAGTCAAATTATAGCTTATTCGTCACATTATAAGTATCTTACTTGGTTTACAGCACTCATGTTGGTAATGGTGTTTGTTTCAAATCTTATTTTTATCCCTATTCTGCAAATTACAGGTGTAGCTTTGGCATCGGCAATTACAACAATTATCTTCACTATAATTAAGGTGATTTTTATCTATCGAAAATACAAAATACAACCTTTTAATATTAGATTTGTTTACTTATCAGGAATTGGACTGGCAATATTTTTATTATCCAGTCTAATGCCAGCAATGCACAATATGATTTTCGACATTATCATCAGAAGCGGTGCAATTACAATTTTGTATGTAATATTTCTAGTGTTATTTAAAATCTCGCCAGAAATAAACAATCAAATTGCTGAATTGAGAGTTAAATATTTTAAGTAACAATACTTAAAATACAATTCTCCACCTATATATCCAAACAATTGTTTGGCTTATAAAAAACACTGGTCGAACTGCTGTATGCAATTGTTGGAGTTAAACCAATAAAATCGATTCTTTTAAAACCTTTATTTATCAGAAACTGAATACTTTCATTATATAAAGCGAGGTGAGTGTTATCAAACACAAAAACACCATCCTCAGATAATGCGTCTATAGATTGATAAACACAATTATTTCTATCTCTTCCATCGATAATAATCATCTCAAATTTAGTTCCTCTGTTCAAGGCTGATTTTGCATATTCACCATTTGTATCAAGTTGTTTGAAAATAATTTCTGCATTTGAAGCCAGTTTCAGTTTAATTTGTTCAAACCAGCTTAAATCATGTTCAACTGCAACGATACTTTTAACTCTTTGAGCATACCAAACAGTTGAATTGCCAGATCCAAATTCAAAAACATTTAAATTTTTATTGAGTCGAGGATCTATAAAATGTATAAAAGAATAAGTAAGCCATGGAATTGGATTACCTTCCCTATCAATTGACTGCATAGCATAAAATGATTTTCGCCAACCCAAATCGTCAAGAATTCCTTTATATGATAATTGCAGCCATGCAGCAATTCGCAGGTAGCGAAGTAGTTTCCAAATTATTTTTCTCAAAGTATTTGTTTTAATTTATTAAAAATGAACAGTCTTATTAACAGTTTTGTTACAACTATTTTAACTATAAACAAATACAAAAGTCTAATTTTTTTTCGAATTGAAGTATAGAACGCAAATAATTTGAAAAATAAAAGTCAATACTTTGCACAATTAATTGAATAGATCCATTATAATACAATAAAGAAACAGACAAAATGAGAAGATAATCGGCAATTTAAAAAAACTGAATTAGATTTTAATTGCGAAACAAATTATATAAATAAATAGAATCATTATAAACTAGGCTTTAGAGTTAAAAATATTTAACTCCTTCTTTGGGCAAATAAAAATTTCATTACTTTTGCACCATTAAAAAATAAAAAAATTAAAATTATGGCTTTTATTATTGATAAAGAATTGTGCACTGCTTGTGGCGCTTGTATGGACGAATGTCCTACTGAGGCAATTTCAGAAGGTGATGTTTATTCAATTAATCCTAATGAATGTACAGATTGTGGTGCTTGCGCTGATGTTTGTCCGGTTGAAGCTATTAGCCCAAACTAAGATGCAAAAAATATCATTATAAGAAGCCCCTTTTTGGGGCTTTTTGTTTTATATCAAATAATCGGGTTAAAATTCTATAAAAGTTTGGCTATCATTAAAATTGCATATATTTTAGAATCCTGATTTTTTCATTAAAACTTATCGAATATGTTCAATAGAGATGTATATATCAACAGGCGCAATGCCTTAAAAAAATCCGTTTCATCAGGCATTGTTATATTACCTGGCAATTTAGAAACTCCGTATAACTATCCTGCAAACACTTATCATTTTAAGCAAGACAGCAATTTTCTTTACTTTTTTGGTTTAAACATTCCCGGTTTATTTGGTATTATTGATATTGATACGGATACGGAATACATTTTTGGAAACGATTTTGATTTGGATGACATCATTTGGATGGGACCACAACCAGCTTTAACCGAATTGGCATTAAAAGTTGGAGTTAAAATAACCGGTTCTTTAAAAGTATTGAATGAATTCTTGGGCAATTCAAAGGACAAAAATCAAAAAATACATATAGTTCCTCCATATAGAGGGGAAACAAAAATACAACTCGCTGATTTATTTAATATAAAACATACTGAAGTAAACCGCTATATATCAACAGAATTAATTAAAGGAATTGTTGAATTACGTTCAATAAAAGAAGCAATTGAAATTGCAGAAATTGAAAAAGCTCTTGAAACAGCTTATTTGATGCACACCACAGCCATGAAAATGGCAAAACCAGGAACAGTTGAACAAGAAATTGCAGGTATAATTGAAGGGATTGCAATATCAGGAGGCGGCCCGGTTTCTTTTCCAGTGATACTAAGCATTAATGGTGAAACGCTGCACAATCACAACCATAGTAATATTTTACAATCAGGCAGACTAATGGTAACCGATGCCGGATGCGAAACTTCGATGGGTTATTGCAGTGATATTACCAGAACAGTTCCAGTTGGCGGAAAGTTCAGTCAAATGCAAAAGGAGATTTATGAGATTGCACTGAATGCAAACATGGAAACAATTAAACATTGTAAACCAGGAATACTCTACAAAGACATTCATTTGATGTCTGCTAAAGTTATTGCTAATGGATTAAAAGATCTTGGATTAATGAAAGGGGATATTGATTCGGCTGTTGAGGCAGGCGCTCATGCATTGTTTTTTCCTCATGGATTGGGGCATATGCTTGGGCTTGATGTGCATGACATGGAAGGTTTAGGAGAAAATTTTGTTGGGTATGATGCTGAAATTAAACGAAGTGAACAATTTGGACTAGCCTTTTTACGTTTAGGAAGAAAATTACAAAAGAATTTTGTAGTAACCGATGAACCGGGGATTTATTTCATCCCAACCTTAATTGATCAATGGAAAAAAGAAAACAAACACTCCAATTTCATAAACTACGATAAAATAGAACAATATAGAGATTTTGGTGGTATTAGAATTGAAGACGACCTGTTAATTACTGATAATGGATGTAAAGTTTTAGGCAGAGCTATTCCGAAAACAGTAAATGAAATTGAACAAATCATGAATATTTAACTTCTATTGAAATTAAATACTAAATAACTGTAGTTTGGTGTCATACTTGATTTCTGATTTATGTTTTTTAATTCGGCTATTATCTCAAAACACTGATATCTAGCTAAATATTTAAATTTATTTACAAGCATTATGAAGCTTTTTGTTTACGGTAGTCTTCTAAGAGGCATGAGTTTGTCCAAAACGATGGAAAACACTCAATTTCTGGGTCCTGCTTATGTTAAAGCTGATTTGTTTTTTTTAGGTTTTTATCCAGGAATTGTTACAGGTTCGCAAATAGTTTTTGGGGAACTATATGAAGTCAATGACACGATATTACCTTTAATTGATGAAGTTGAAGACTATATTGAAATGAACAATGAGCAATCCCTTTATCTAAGGCAACCCATTGATGCTTTCAGATTAATTGATGGGGCAAAGATTGAAGCTAATGCTTATTATTACAACAGGGCTTCTGAAGATTTTCCAAGAATTGAAAGTGGTGATTATCGGATTTTTATGAATAATCGCGAGAATAAAAGTTCATGGCTGGTTAGTTATGGCTCAACAATGAGCAGTAAAAAAATATTTTCAACACTTGGTTTTGTCCCTGAACACAAGATTGGATATGTTGATGGTTTTGAAAGACATTATAATGTAAAAACCGGCATAAATGGATATGCTTCTGCTAATTTGAGTTTTATTGGTGGTGACAATATCTGTAAATCAGTTGCCTGGAAATTAGACAATGAACAATTAGCAAAACTTGATCAATCAGAGCACGTTCCACAAATTTACCATCGGGTTAGTATCCCTTTTAACACCAATGATGGCGACATTATCAGTGCACAAACCTATTTGGCAAATACCAATCGTTTGGCTGCAAACCTTCATCCTAAGCCCAATTATATCAACCTTATTAATTCGGGTAAAAGAGAACACAATATCCTCTAATTAAAGTTGTTTAAGGCAAAATTTAGAGAACAGGAACTATAAAATAAAGGAGGATACTTTAACTCCAAACTTATTAATCCTAAAAATCAATTTTAAGACTTACAGGGCAATGATCGGAATGAACTGCATCAGGATGAATACACGCATCCACAACCCTATCTTTTAAATTTTCGGTAATAATATTGTAATCTATTCTCCATCCCTTATTATTTTCCCTTGCTGCTGCCCTGTAACTCCACCAACTGTATTGATTTGGCTTGTCATTAATCAATCTAAATGAGTCTATAAATCCGAGGGAAATAAATTTCTGAAACCATTCTCTTTCTTCCGGTAAAAAGCCTGATAAATCTTGCTGCTTTGTTGGGTTATGAATATCAATCCACAAACGACAAATATTGTAATCGCCTGAAATGATCAGTTTTTTTCTTACTTTTTCAAGTTTTTGGATATACTCAGTAAAATCATCCAACCATTTCATTTTAAAGGCTTGCCGCTCATCACCAGCAGAGCCTGATGGGTGATAAACACTAATTACTGAAACATCGCCATAGTCTGCCCTAATGAACCGACCTTCAATATCATATCTTTCAATGCCCATTCCATATTCAACATGATCTGGAATCGCTTTGCTCAATATCCCAACCCCACTATACCCTTTTTTTTGAGCACTATACCAATAGCAATGGTAACCAAGTTCCTCAAAGGCTTTGGCATCTATTTGATCAGGTTGTGCTTTTGTTTCTTGTAAACAAATAATATCAGGATTATTCAGCTTTATCCAAGGCACTAAATCTTTGTTCATGGCCGCCCTTATGCCGTTAACATTATAGGAGGTGATAACTTTTGTCATATTAGATAAATAATGGTTTTTGAAAATTTTCAGAATCAGTTATTTTTAATCCTTTTGCGCAAAGGAATCATATTTTCGTATCACAATTTAATCCCAATCACAGTTACATCATCAATTTGATCAAGTGAGCCTTTCCATGTATTAAATTTTAAATCCAGCTTTTCTAATTGATTTTCAAGTGGACTATTAGCTATTGAAAGGATTAGGTTCTTGAAATTTACGCTTAACAGTTTCCGTCCATCAGGGCCACCAAATTGATCAGGAAAACCATCAGTGAACAAGTAGAGCATATCGCCATATTCAAATGGAAGCGTTAGATTACTATACGAATGATCTCCATATTTCATCATACTAATGGGATGAATATCTGGTTTTAATTGTTCAAGATGTAAGTTAGAATTTCCATCGTGAAATTTACTTACATGATATACCGACAATAAAGCTCCAGCATACTCATATATTTTTCGTTCATGGTCTATTACACAAATTGAAATATCCATTCCATCATAAGCTTCTTCATCGCTTTCGTTATTTGACAAAGCATGTAGCATCTTCTCCCTTAACAAATCAAGTATTGCTGCTGGGCTCAAAAGTTCACTATTTGCTTTTGCAGAAAGCACAATTTCATTCAGAAATGAAATTCCCATGACACTAACAAATGCTCCAGGCACACCATGTCCTGTACAATCAGCAACAGCGACAATGGTTTTGTTATTAAATTCTTCGATCCAATAAAAATCTCCACTTACAATATCTTTTGGCTTAAAATAAATAAAATGCGGTCCTAAAATCCTCGCTACTTTTCTTTTCGACGGCATTAGAACGGATTGAATGCGACTGGCATACGAAATGCTGTCTTTGATATCGTTGTTTTGGATTTCAATTTTCTTTTGCTTTTCAAGTATTTCCTCTTTTTGAGCGAATAACATTTCGTTTTGAACAAGAATTTCTTCTTTCTGAGATTTCAATTCAGCATTTTGAATGATAATTTCACTATTTTGTTTTTCTATTTTCTTTTTCTGATTTATGATTAAGTCCAATTGTGCCTGGGTAAATTTTGACCACAAAAACTGGGCTTCAACAATAATGAGGAAAGTGCACGCCAGACTGAAATACTTAGCATATATTGCGTGAAAAGTGTAACTTTCATTTTCGATATGAGATTTAAAATCGTAAGAAAACAAAAAGGATGTAAGTCCTATAAAAAGGCTTAAGAAAACCAATTCAAAGATCATAATTTGCTTTCTACTTAAAGAAAAAATCCCCCAAACTTCAATTCTAATTTCTTTCATTCAACTATTTTTTTTGAATGGTTTTCATTACCATCAATGGCTTTGTAAGGTTGCATTATTTAGGATAAATATCTGTGCAAAGCTATAAAACAATATTTTTAAAAAAAGCGCCTATTTTTAAACAGATTATATCAAAGATTGACCCGCAAAATAAATATTACTAATTCGATACCAAAATATAATCGTTTCAAGCAAATTACAATTGTAAAAAATTAAATCTATAAATAATTTCAATAATAACTAAAAATTTAGAAAAACCAGATGAATTGAATGCTTTAATTTTTAAGTTTGTGAGATTATTCTATAATTTTGCAATATCACAAGACACTAAAACTCCAATTATTTCCTACAACATTATTAAAACAGATTATGACAGAAAATAGTGAAGATTTCGGAGTAGAAACAACTCAAAAAGTACCTAAAGATAAGAAAAAAGTAATCGGAGGTTTATTATTAGGAGCAATTCCTTTATTATTTATCATTTATTTGGTATTAGGCCCAGTTCTGCACATATTATCAAAAGACCTACAAGCAAAAGAAATGTATGTTATTTCTGAATTTGTGAATGTGCGTGCTACATCGGATGTAAATTCATTAAAAATGGGAAAAGCAGAATATGGAACCAAATTGCTTGTTTATGAAATTAAAGGAGATTTTGCTGAAGTATTAATTGATGGTCAAAAAGGTTATGTTTCGAGTGAGTTTATTGCGGATCCGCCAATTTATTACGCTATTGAAGGTTTATTCGGAGATGATCGCGCTGATAATTTAGTTACAAGTACCAAATACAAATTAGGCCTTATTAGATATCTCGAATCGAAAGGATATATCAGTAACATTCCAGAAGATATTCAGGTTCAATTATTTGGACAAAAAAGCAAAAAAGAAGTTTATCAAATATTCTCAGAACCCCGTGGATCACATTTTAACTCAAGTGTATTTGCCGATTTTGATGGTGATTTCCAAACTGAAGCTGCATTTGTTCTTAAAAACATAAAAACAGATAAAAAAATCCTGGTCATTCTTGCATTTGACAAAAAAGAACCCCTAACCATCAGCAAAGCTATTTATGAAAATGAAATGGAAAAACCCTGGTATTTTATTAAACTGGCGAAAAAAGGAACAAAATATCAAATACCCAATAAAAACAAAAAAATAGAAAAAACAAAAATTCCAATAAACGGATTAGTTTTAGGAACAAACCGCTCAAAAGATTTAAATGATCCTGAATATTTATTGATTTATAATGGTGACAAGTTTGATATATACGAACAAAGCAAAGAGGAGAAGAAATAAAAAACTTGACAAAACTCTCGGAAATATTTAATGATTTTTTCAATCTGTTTATTCCTTCGAAGTGTTTAAATTGTGGAATAAATTTGCATTCGCATGAAAATTACACTTGTAAAGACTGTTTATTTAAAATTCCTAAAACAAATTTTTACAAAACACCAGAAAATCCTGTTAGTCAGGTATTTTGGGGAAGAGTTAAGCTTGAATATGCATTTTCATTTTATCATTTTACAAAGGGCTCAATATTACAGCGCTTAATCCACGAAGTCAAATATCGAAATGCTAAAGAATTGGCGTATGAATTGGGGAAGGAATTTGGAAACGAACTCAAAGGTTCTGATTTTCACAAACAAATAGACTTAATAATTCCTGTTCCATTGCATCCAAAAAAAGAAAAAAAAAGAGGTTACAACCAAAGTGAATGGATTGCAAGGGGAATTGCGGATGTACTTAACATCCCGGTTTGTAACCAGGTTTTAATGCGGTCAATTCACACTTCAACACAAACTAAAAAAACAAGGGCACAACGTTGGGAAAATGTAAAAGATGCTTTTATTGTTGTCGATAAATCCACAATTGAAAATAAACATGTTGTTATTTTAGATGATGTGCTCACAACTGGAGCAACTTTGGAAGCGTGTGCCAATCAATTATTGCAGGTAGAAGGAACTAAAGTGAGCATTATTTCGCTTGCTTATGCATCTGATTAGCAAATTAAGATTAACTGACGAAATAAATCTTCAAACTCCCGGAATCCCATTTTTAGTAAAATATTGATACTTTTGTAATCACAAATTTTTAGCATGGAGAAGAATATCGAATTTGATGGTGGAATAGAACGTGTGGTTTTAGTTGGGTTAATTAATCAGGAACAAAGCGAACAGCAAGTTGATGAATATTTGGATGAACTGGCATTTCTAACAGAAACTGCCGGAGCAATTGAAGTAAAACGCTTTACACAAAAGCTTGAATTTCCAAACCCCCGAACTTTTGTTGGAACTGGAAAACTGGACGAAATATCACAATATATTAAAGAAAATGAAATTCAGACTGTTATCTTCGATGATGAATTGAATGCATCGCAACTTAGGAATATCGAGAAAGAACTGGACTGTAAGGTCTTAGACAGAACCAATCTAATTCTTCATATTTTTGCAAAAAGGGCAAAAACTGCTCATGCAAAAACACAGGTGGAGCTTGCCCAGTATCAATATCTTTTGCCCAGGCTTACCCGAATGTGGACACATCTTGAACGCCAAAAAGGAGGCATTGGTTTAAGAGGACCCGGTGAAACTGAAATTGAAACAGATAGAAGGATTATCAGGGATAAAATTGCAAAACTCAAAGAGGATTTAAAAAAAATTGACAAACAAAAAGCTACCCAAAGAAAAAGCAGGGGTAAAATGATCCGGGTGGCTTTGGTAGGATATACAAATGTTGGAAAATCTACCTTAATGAACTTATTGAGTAATTCCGATGTTTTTGCTGAAAATAAGCTTTTTGCCACACTAGATACAACTGTTCGAAAAGTTGTTGTTGGAAATTTACCATTTTTGCTAACCGATACTGTTGGATTTATTAGAAAACTCCCTCATGATTTGGTTGAATCCTTCAAATCTACACTCGATGAAGTGAGAGAATCTGACATACTTTTGCATGTAGTTGATATTTCGCATTCAAATTTTGAAGATCAAATTGAAGTTGTGAACAAAACATTACAGGAATTAGGTGTAGCAGGAAAACCTATGTATTTAATATTTAATAAAATAGATGCCTATACTTTCCTTAAAAAAGATGATGATGATTTGACACTTGTAACAAAAGAAAATTATAGCCTTGAAGATTTAAAGAATATATGGATAGCGCGCAATTCAAAGAGTTTTTTTATTTCAGCTAAACAAAAAATGAATATTGAAGATTTACGCGAACGATTGTATGAGTATATAAAGGAAATACATGTTACCCGATTTCCTTACAATGATTTTTTATACTAAATTTTCTTTTTTAAAGATACTTATTTTTGAAAATGCAATTTTAATTCTGTATGACAAGTTAAAACTATTATATTTAATAGGAATGTACTGAATTTTAAGTCCTTATTCGAATAAAGCGACTTGTCTTTAACGTTTAACTAAATCATTTAAAAATGATAAAGAAACTTCTTATTCACGAGCATTTTCCAAGATGGCTAATATTGATAATTGATATGATTATCAGTTTCGTATCCATCGCAATTGCATATTTTTTAAGGTTTAACTTTGCAATTCCTCACGAATATTTACATATTTCAAGTTATCATTCCATTTATTTTGTAATACCAACCGTACTTTTTATCCGGTTAATAAGTTTTATAATTAGCCGCACTTATGCCGGCATTGTTAGATATACAAGCACCAAAGACGCAGGGCGAATTTTTGTGGTATTGATATCAGGTACTCTTTTTTTAGGAATTGGAAACATGATCAGTTTTAAGTTCACTCATGCATTTTTTATTCCTGTTTCAGTATTGGGCATTGATTTTTTGGCGAATATGTTTTTAATGGCCGGTTCGAGGTTCTTCGTTAAATCTGTGTATTTGGAATATGCTTTTAGAATGAAAGAAACTAAAAATGCCATAATATTCGGAATCAGCGAGTTGGCAATCTTAACAAAAAGGACTTTGTTAAAAGATGCAGAATCGAATCATCAAATTGTTGCTTTTATTGACCATACAGATTTACATATAGGAAAAAAAATTGATGGAATTGAAATTTATAAGCCGGAAGAGTTGGAATCACTTATTGAGAAACATTCCATTACCACACTTATTTTAGCTGAAAAGCACATTCCCGCTGAACTGAAATCGATGGTTATCGACATTTGCCTAAGGGAAAATATTAAAGTGTTAACATTGCCTGACGTAAACCGCTGGATTAATGGAGAATTGAGTGTTAGACAAATTCGGAAAATAAAAATTGACGATTTACTCGAACGCCCTCCAATTAAACTTGATGAAAAAGAAATCAGGAACTATACGTTGAATAAAACCATTTTAGTGACTGGTGCCGCCGGTTCAATTGGAAGTGAAATAGTAAAACAGCTCCTCCACTTTCAACCCCATAAAATTATCATTTTTGATCAGGCAGAATCACCTCTTTATGATTTAGAACTTGACCTGAGCGAAAAATATCATTTTAATAATTTCGACATTGTAATTGGCGACTGTACTAATCCTTACAGGCTGCGGAGGGTTTTCACCGTTTTTAAGCCAACAGTTGTTTTTCATGCTGCGGCATATAAACATGTGCCAATGATGGAAAACAATCCTTCTGAAGCCATTCGTACCAATGTAAACGGAACCAAACTACTTGCTGATATTGCACTTGAATTTGGAGTTCGTAAATTTGTTATGATTTCTACTGACAAAGCAGTGAACCCAACCAATGTAATGGGTGCATCAAAGCGGATTGCCGAAATTTATACACAAAGTTTAAACGCCAAAGGCAAAACACAATTTATTACCACCAGATTTGGAAATGTATTGGGTTCGAATGGATCAGTAATTAACCGTTTTAGAATGCAGCTCGAAAAAGGTGGGCCGATTACGGTTACTCATCCCGAAATTACACGATATTTTATGACCATTCCCGAAGCCTGTCAACTTGTGCTAGAAGCCGGGGCAATGGGAAAAGGTGGCGAAATATTTATTTTCGACATGGGTAAATCCGTCAAAATATTGGACATGGCCAAAAAGATGATACAATTCTCAGGCCTGAAATTAGGGGAAGATATCCAAATCAGTTTTACTGGATTGCGCCCCGGTGAAAAGCTATATGAAGAATTATTGAACGATAAGGAAAACACCTTGCCTACTCATCATTCACAAATTATGATTGGGAATGTAAAGAAATATGAGTTCAGCGTTATCGAAAAAGAAATAGCAGAATTGATTTTCTTAGGCCATACTCAGGACAATTTTGCCATTGTTGAAAAAATGAAAAAAATTGTGCCTGAATTTATAAGCCAAAATTCGGTTTATGAGGAGCTTGATTTAAATGCGAAAAATGTAATTGAGAATAATGAATATCCTATAAATTCCACTGATCCAATAAATAAAGAAAGTGATTTAGAAAACTGAAAATGTATTTTAAGGATTTTCTTTATGTAAGAGGCTGTCTAAAAAGTGTTTTCTGTACGTTGAGCCTGTCGAACCGTTTATTGATAATCCACAACTTATATACTTCGACAAACTCAGCACATCGCATTTCGACAAGCGTTCGACTGAGCTCACGCCGAAGTCTCAATATCCCTCGCTTTTAGAACTATTTCGACAGCCTCAGAATGATTAATTGGACGGAATAAATCAATCCAACTTCAATACAGCTAAAAACGCAGTTTGGGGAACTTCAACATTACCAACTTGTTTCATCCGCTTTTTCCCTTTTTTCTGCTTTTCGAGCAATTTGCGTTTCCGGGTAATATCACCACCATAACACTTGGCAGTAACGTCTTTACGAACAGCCTTAACGGTTTGTCGCGATATAATTTTAGCACCAATTGCTGCCTGTATGGCAATATCGAATTGCTGACGGGGAATGAGCTCTTTTAATTTTTCACACATTTTTTTGCCAAAATCATAGGCATTTTCTGCATGGATAAGTGTCGAAAGTGCATCAACAGGCTCATTGTTCAACAATATATCCAGTTTAACGAGTTTGGCTTGCTTATAGTCCGATTGAAAATAATCGAACGAAGCATATCCCTTAGAAATACTTTTTAGCTTATCGTAAAAATCGAAAACAATCTCGGCCAAAGGCATTTCAAATGTCATCTCAACCCTTTCGGAAGTGAGATAATGTTGCTTTAAAAGCACACCTCTTTTATCGAGACAAAGATTCATGATTGAACCGAAATATTCCGATTTGGTAATAATTTGAGCTGTGATATAAGGTTCTTCGATATGACCAATGTACTTGATATCAGGCAAACCAGCAGGATTATGCACATCAACAGTTTCGCCCTTATTGGTAACCACTTTGTACGAAACGTTTGGAACTGTGGTGATAACCGCCATATCAAACTCACGATCAAGGCGTTCCTGAATAATTTCCATGTGCAAAAGTCCAAGAAAGCCGCAACGGAAACCAAATCCTAAAGCAACTGACGATTCAGGTTCATAGGTCAACGAAGCATCGTTCAACTGAAGCTTTTCCATGGAATAGCGAAGTTCTTCATAATCTTCCGGATCAATGGGATAAACGCCGGCAAATACCATCGGCTTAACTTCTTCAAAACCATCAATGGCAGTTAAACAAGGGTTTTTAACATGGGTGATGGTATCGCCCACTTTTACTTCTTTCGAAGCTTTTATTCCTGAAATAATATATCCAACATCTCCGGCACTCAAGGATTTTTTAGGAAGTTGCTGAAGTTTCAACACTCCAATTTCCTCGGCGTAATATTCTTTTTCGGTATTGGTGAATTTTACAAATTCGCCTGTATTTAGAGTACCGTTCATTATTTTGAAATAAGCAACGATACCACGGTACGAATTGAAAACAGAATCGAAAATTAAAGCTTGCAATGGTGCATTTGGATCTCCTTTTGGGGCGGGAATTACTTCAACTATTTTTCTAAGGATTTCTTCAACTCCCTGACCAGTTTTTCCACTTGCTTCAAGAATATCTTCACGTCTGCAACCCAATAGTTCAACAATTTGATCTTTAACATCCTCAGGCATTGCAGAAGGCATATCAATTTTGTTTAAAACGGGGATAATTTCCAAATCGTGACCAATTGCCAAATATAAATTAGAAATGGTCTGGGCCTGAATACCCTGTGTAGCATCAACAATTAGTAAAGCCCCTTCGCAGGCAGCAATCGAACGTGAAACTTCGTATGAAAAGTCAACGTGTCCAGGGGTGTCAATTAAGTTTAGGATATAATCTTTTCCATCTTGCCTGTAATCCATTTGAATGGCATGGCTTTTTATGGTTATACCGCGTTCACGTTCCAAATCCATATCGTCAAGCACCTGTTCCTGCGCTTCTCTTGCAGATACAGTGTTTGTTAATTGTAATAAACGGTCGGCCAAAGTGCTTTTACCATGATCAATATGAGCTATAATGCAAAAATTCCTTATGTTTTCCATGAACCTTTTTAGTTTCTTATCTTTCTTAGAACCAATCTTTTTTATACCAGAATAATCCGGTTTTTAAATTTTGCACAAAGATACACTATTTCGGCCAAATTTGGTAGAGGGGGAATTTTGTGGTTTGGGATGGGTTGATTTATTGCTGAAATAGTCGAAATAAATAAACTGCATAACTGATTACGATAACTTGGTATAATTATTTGTCATTGCCAAAGTGTTTTATTGAGCATTAGAATTTATTGTATCCAAATTGTTTTGAAATCTTTTAACCAAACAACGAAATAATTTTCGTTGTTTTATAATCTTTTAGCCAAAAAACAAAAAATCCTGGTTGTTTTGTAATCTTTTAAACAAAAAACGAAATAATTTTCGTTGTTTTATAATCTTTTAGCCAAAAAACAAAAAATCCTGG
>JANYKN010000167.1 GCA_025361565.1 Bacteroidota bacterium
CTTTTTATTTGTCCGCCCCGAGCAGGTAATTCTGCAATTATCTTAGTTCCATTAGAACAATGGCTAATTACTCTTTTGATAATTTCTTGAGTGGCAGAATCTTCCCCAACAATATATACTTCCATTAATCAAATAAATTTAATTGATTCATTTCTTGAATATGTTCTGGGGCTGTAAACGGGATAGTAGCTTCTGCCATCGAAAATCCAGCATCAATCAAAGCTTTTACTTTGTCAAGTTCTTCAACCTTGTTTATTAAGGTACCTTCTGATGTATTTTGAAGAACCAATACTTCCTGGGTCCCTATTCCAGGATTAGATAATAAATCATAACTGTGAGTGGTAATTAAGACTTGCCTTGCACCTTTTTTGTTTCGTTGAATTTTAGCGATAAATTCAGGAAATTGACGAATAATTTCAGCATGCAAGTTAATTTCAGGTTCTTCTAATAATATTAACCCCCTATTTTCAATTAAAGCCCAAAGAAAACCAATTAGGCGCAATGTTCCGTCAGAGAACTGTTCTTCTGTTTGTTTGCTGCCTTTAGCTCTCCAATGAATGTATTTTGCTTCAAGATGAGGAACCCCCATTTCATCTTTAGAAAATTGCAAAGCTTCCAGTTGAGGGACAGCAAGTTTCAAAAATTCATTGATCTTCTTAAAATAAGAGGTTTTCGTACGTTCATTCATCTTAGAAATCTTCTCTAAAAAATTTCTTCCATAGAAATCTTCTTTATTCATAGATTGAATGTAGGAACTTGAATCTCGCACCATTTGTGGCACAACATTCAAATACTCAATATTTTGAAAAAATATTTGTACCTCTCTGAAATCTTTATTTGCAGTTATTTGCTCAAGATGAGTATACTTTAATGTCTCTGAGTCTTCGTTTTCTTTATCGGATCGGTCTAAAATCCATTCATTCTTCATAGCCGAATAGACCTTTTCCTTTATTATCTTCGCCTGATTCTTAATTACCCCCCCACCCGTATGCATAAAGTCCAGTAAATAAATCCATGTTGGATTAGACTCATTCGGTTCGCCCAATTGAACTTCAATAGAAATATTTGGTTTTTTTCTTGCGGCCAAACATCGGATTTTTTTAATGCCACCCCGTTGTTCAATAGCTGTTTGCAAACCACCGGATTGTTTGGCAATATCTCGTAAAAACCGGAGAGCATCCAAAAGATTCGATTTGCCGGCGGCATTCGGACCAATGATGAAGTTACGTTCGGTCAAATTAACTTCAACATTCTGAAAATTTTTCCAGTTGTGGAGTTTTAATTTCTTGATTATCATAACCTTGTTTTTTACAAAAATAGTGTTATTTACTGATAAATTAATTCTCAATATTTCATTTCTTTCTCAATATTTCATCCCAATTGTTATTCATATACAGAGCAATACCTCGCCCCGGATTGAAAACCGGATACATTTTCCGAAAATCAGCCACGGCATTAGAATACGAATCATTGGTAATGTATCCTTTGCTTGCAAGATAAAGCAATGCTATTGAAGGTGAACGGGATAAGCCTTGGTTACAATGAATTAGTGTTTTTTGTTCAGCAATATGTTTTTCGATAAATTCCATAGCCGATTTCATGATCGGATTTGTATAAATGGGGCTTAATTCCTTTTCCATATCCACCATATTTAAAAACAAACTATGGTCATTCTCCAACACAAGATAATTAGGATGCATTGGAGGTAATGAACCTTTATAGCCTACTGCATTGGCGTGACATGGATATTTACATGCATGAATCACAGCCCAATCTGCCGAATGTGTAATGCTGCATTCCTGATCAGTGCCGATAAATATATTATTGAAAATCTCAATCACAGCAATGCATTTTTCAAGGTGTCAAATTGTTGTGAGTCTTTCTCATAAAAAATTATCAAAGTTTTCGTGAAAGCCGAAGGCAATGACCGAATCATAGAGATAATAATATCCTAAGCATTCAGCCTTTTAATTGCCAACAGTTCAATGGCTGATTTGGTTATTTTTGTCATTGTTAAAAATAAATTTGCATTTCAACAAAAATTAATATTATATTTACACCATCTCATTAACCATGTGTTAAAGGAGAAAAGAAACCGTTTAGTTCTACTAGGCGGTTTCGGCATTTATATAGGCATCATACTCGGCAAGAAGCCTATTCCTTTTGTTTCCAAATTCAACTAAATAGGCGGTCCATGGTAAGATGTATTCGCCTCTGTCTTCAAGCACGACTAAATAATTTTCAACTTCAAAGAAGATAAGAATCCTCTCTTTGGTTCCTCTTTTATTTCTCCATACCTTTAAGTCGGGATGCTTAGACTGGTCAATCATTGGCCGTGGGAAAGGTATTCTCTCTAACCTTCTTAAATTGGGAAGTCTCTCCGTTTCAATATCACCATCATGAGTGAAATGATAAAAAGTATATTCTTTGCCTTCAATTAAAGGATACTTTTTCAATCCTAACCTTCTGCCTTCAAAAGTAGGTCTGCTTGTAACAAAATCTCTGTAAAAAATTGAATAAATAACTTCCAAATAAGTTATTATATTACCTCCGAACTCCTCAAGCGTAATTATCTCTGGCAATTGTAAATGACTATTCTTCATTTCTGACTATTGAATGTTTCCAAATAAAAATATTCATCTTGTCCTCTTTGTACAGGGTTGATTTTAACAAACTATAACCTGAACGTGAACGGATTTTTTCAATGATCCTAACTTTGGCTTTATTCCCTGATAATCCCCTGTGAAGATATGAAATAGCACCGGTAACCATATCGGTTATTTGCAGTAGTTCCACTTCATGAGAGTGAACCTGCTGGATTTTGCGGATAATCTGATTGTGATAATCGTATTGATTATTTCGCAGAACATCCTGAAGCTTAAGGACTTTTTCCTGACTCCGGGTATCTTTAATGTCGATATAAATGTTGTAGGCACAATCGGGTGAAAGAATAACCTTTAATAAATCGAAATACATTTTGTAATAAAACGTATCGTGGTCCTGGTTAAATGCTTCATGGTTCAATGCTTTTTTGTCTGGGACTACCAATCCCCGAAAATGAATATCATCATCATCGAAAAAATAATTGATAAGTTCGATATAAAAATCGGTTTTTGCTTTCGAAACTTTATTCCATTTTATTTCAAAATCGGGTTTAAAACCATACTTTAGTTTTATTTCACGAATGCGTCCGAAAACTTCTTCTTTGACAGATTTCGGACACCAGGCAGCACCCAGTACCATTACATTGCTGTCGTCATTTTGCAAATGGCAACTTTCATCACAGTAGATGTTGTATTCGGTTCTCATGCTTTGTCTCATTTTATATTTCCACCCTTACCTCCCCGCTCATCAACTTTGGCAATAAAGTATCCCGAAGGGCAGTGAGGGTGCGGATTTGGTTTTTGTTTTTATTTATTTTTTTGAAGAGTACTTTTACTTCATTGTGAAAATCTAAAACCTTATCATCTTTTGGCATTGGATATTCCAATTCAAACAATAAAGCCTTATAGTTAAGATTTTTAATTCCTGAGCTGCCGTTTTCAAGATTAAAGTATTCATCTTGATTATATAGATATTGTAAATAAGAATAAACAAAGAAGGAATATTCTGATTTCTTGACACGTAACATCCTACAAAAGTTAGAAAAAACAAGTGGATAAATAAACAACGATTTAATGTCTGAATTTATGTAGGTTGTTCTCCCAGTTGATTGAGTTTCGGTTCCTCCAGATATTTCAATAATCAAGTCGCCTTCTTTGGGCTCGATGTTTTCAAATTTCTTTTTTTTTATAAATCGCAATGGTGTTTTTTCAGGTAATCCGACATTCAAATCCGCAATATCTGTCCCACGAATACAATTTACTGCCTTTATAAAATCCCCTTCACGATTTTCCTTCCCCCATTCTCCACCAACAGTTTCATTGATCCAAATACCAAATTTTTCATATTTAAATCCATCTGCAAGTATTCCTTCTGATTCAGCTTTTTTTATTGGAATCACAAACCACTGCCTAAAAAGCGTTTCGGCCATGGCTTCCAGGGTGGCGTTCTGGCGGTGCAGCAGGTCGATTTTATCG
>JANYKN010000183.1 GCA_025361565.1 Bacteroidota bacterium
TGACATCCCCATATCAGAGCTCGCTTCCACTTCCCTTGAATAAGTGCAAAACAATATAAAATATTCAAATCTAGAAAATGAGATTATGAAGGTAATTGTTAATAACTAAGAAAAACAGTCAACTAATTTCAGGACGCTTCATTTGACCACCCCGTCCTTCGGACACCCCTCCAGTGGAGGGGAATTTGAACAAATACATCAAATAAAAAAGGTGCAAGCAATATACCTGCACCTTTTTATAAATATTATGGATAACAATTGTTGTATATCCCAAATGTCTTTATTTCATAATCTTCATTTCATCAACCAAGTGCTTTGCACCTGCGTATTTGTCCATAATCCACAACACATAACGGATGTCAACGTTAATGGTTTTTTGTAATGCTGGTTCAAAAGCAATATCGCCACTCATGGCTTCCCAATTACCATCAAAAGCCAAACCAATCAATTCGCCCTTTCCGTTCATGATTGGGCTACCTGAATTTCCGCCAGTAATATCATTATTTGAAGTAAAACAAACCATTAATTTGCCATCCTGACCATAAACACCATAGTCTTTTTTCTGATAAAGTTCTTTTAGACGGGCAGGAACATCAAATTCAAAATCGCCAGGAATTTCTTTTTCCATAACACCATCAAGTGTTGTGTAATAATCATAAATAACTCCGTCCTTTGGTCTGTAATCACCAACTTTTCCATAAGTTAATCGCATGGTAGAATTAGCATCGGGATAAAAATTCTTTGTTTTATCCATTTCCATTAAACCAGCCAAGAACAACCGTTTGCCTTTTGCTTCATCAGCATCGAATGGTTCATTTAATTTATTTATTTTGCCACTCATTTCATTGATACTCATTGCAGCCTTAAATGCGGGGTCTTCCTGGATTTTAGCCTTATCGAAATTCTTCATGAATTCGAAGAACTCTTTTTCGTTGGCAAAAATGCTCTTTTGGTATAAATCATCCACATAATTCTTTACATTTCCGGCAAAGGTGCCTTTAATATCGGTTGCAATAAAGCCTGGATAATATTCTTCCTTGTTATCGGCCATAAATAAATTAATCATTGCCAATGCAATCTTCTGATCTGTAGGCTTGCTGTAATCCTTGAAAAAATCTTTTGCTAATTCAGCTATTTTATCAGGAGTATCAAGCATTCTGTTAACCCTTGATGCGAAACTAAAAATTTCAATACCGCGCCCCATGGTTTCGCTAAGGTATTGACCAGCATATTGATAATCTTTTCGGCCTTTGTATGCATTTTCCAACAATCCAAGGGCGTTTCCGTATTTTTGTTGTCTAGCAGGGTCAGCAGCTACCCATTTTCTGAAATTATCTTCGATTACTTGCTTTTGAGCCTTTACATTTAACTTGGCCAAACCCCTGTTTTGACCGATTGAGTTTTTCCAATAATTACTTGATCCGGAATATTTTGAAGAATATTGAATCCGTATTTTTTCATCGGCTTTCATATCTGCCATCATAATATCCTGACGGATTCCCCTGATTTTTATCCGGTTGGTATTCTGAATATCCATTAATTCTTCAATTCCATAAGAAGTCAAATAACGGTTTGTCCTTCCTGGAAACCCGATGATCATAGTAAAGTCGTCTTTTTTAACTCCTTTAATAGAAACAGGAAGACTGTATTTTGGTTTTAAAGGCACATTCTTATCGGAATATTGAGCTGCTTTTCCATCGGGGCTCATGTATACTCTGAATACGCTAAAATCACCAGTATGGCGTGGCCAAACCCAGTTATCGGTATCGTATCCAAATTTACCTATCGATTCAGGAGGCGTTCCTACCAACCGAACATCGCTATATTGTTCATATACCAATAAGTAATAGCTATTTCCTGTAAAGAAAGATTGAACACGGGCTATGTACTTTCCATCGCCGGCAGCTGATTTTTCTATGACTGCTGAAGTTTCTTTAACTATAGCATCTCTTTCTGCTTCGGTCATTTTATCATTAAACTTAGCGTTTATTTGTGCCGAAACATCTTCGATACGGACAAAGAAGCGAACAAATAAACCAGCGATAGGTAACTCTTCTGCATAGTTTTTTGCCCAAAAACCATCTCGTAAGTAATTATGCTCTAATGAACTTTGAGATTGGATTGATCCATATCCGCAATGGTGGTTGGTTAACAGCAGCCCGTTTTCAGAAACAATTTCGCCGGTACATCCGCCGCCAAAAATAACGATTGCATCTTTGATGCTGGCCTTGTTTAAGTTATAAATATCGGCAGGGGTTAATTTGAATCCCTGTTTTTTCATGTCGCTGTAATTCTTGTTTAACAAAGAAAGCAACCACATTCCCTCATCAGCTTTTATCTGAAATTGGGCAAACATGATAAATGCTGCTAAAAAAAGTACTATCTTTTTCATTTCAATTTGTTTAAGTTAATTTTAATAATTTTCGCTATAAATCTAGATTTTATTCTTCTTTTTCACAAATAAATACGACTAAAAAAGACAGGACAAACCTGTCTTTTTTATGATTTATATCATTGAATGTCAATGAATTATTTTTTCACAATTGTCATCTCGTCAATCAGGTTAGTAGCACCTGCATATTTATCGATAATAAACAATACGTATCGGATATCAACGCAAATAGTTTTTTGTAAATTATTATCAAAAGCAATATCTCCGCTCATGGCTTCCCAGTTGCCATCAAAGGCAATCCCGAT
Organism: Bacteroidota bacterium; assembly: GCA_025361565.1. Taxonomy (GTDB): domain Bacteria; phylum Bacteroidota; class Bacteroidia; order Bacteroidales; family NBLH01; genus NBLH01. The sequence continues at coordinate 2,698 of JANYKN010000183.1, forward strand.
CAATTGTCCTTTTCCATTCAATACGGGGCTTCCGGAATTACCGCCGGTAATGTCGTTGTTTGAAGTAAAACAAACAACCATACGTCCATTTTCGCCATATTGCCCGTAATCTTTTGCTTTATACAATTCTTTTAAACGCTCTGGAACAGTAAACTCCTCATTTTTAGGATCTTCTTTTTTCATCAGACTTTCCAAATCGGTAGTAAAATCATAAACTTTATCACCCACTTTATAGCCTCCAATTTTTCCATAAGTTAAGCGGATGGTCGAATTTGCATCGGGATAATAAAGTTTGTTTTTATCCTTTTCCTGCTCCATTTCAATCCAGCCGGCAACGAATTTCCGCATACCTTTTTCCAATTTTTCATCCGGAGCTTTTAATTGATCCTGTAGATTAAAATAAACGTCGAGAGAGCTTGTTGCAACTTTATAACCCATATCGTTTTGAAGGATCTGTAAATCAGGCTTAGCCATAAATGCAGCCATCCTGTCCTTATCGGTAAGAATTGATGTTTCAAATACCTTGTCGGCAAATTTCTGAATATCATTTCCATATTCCTTTTCAATGGTTTCGAAAAATGGAGGCAAGTATTCCTTGGCTACTTTTTCTCTATAAAGGCTCATCATTGCCACAAAAACGTCTTTATCAACTTGTTGATCGTAGTCTTTGAAAAAGCTTTTCAAGCTTTCGGCATCTTCTTTAGCGCTGGCTTCGATAGCTTCGTTATTTCCCGATGCTAAAGCAGATTGCAAACGACGTAATCTAAAACCAGTAGTAAATAATTCAGAACCTTGATAAATAGCTTCGAACCAATAGTTTTGAACCTTATTCATTTCTTTTCTTTCGTCGTAGGCATTTTTCATTAAATCAAGTGCTTGTCCGTATTTTGGCTCGCGAACTGCTTTATTGGCATCAATCCAATCTGCAAATTCTTTTTCAATGGCGATTTTTTTCTCAATTACTTTTAATTCTGGCAAGGCTTTGTTTTGGCCTATAGAATACTTATAATAATTTGTTGATTCGTAATATTTAGCTGAATATTTTATACGGGTTTCGTCACTCTTGTCCATATATTTTTTAATGATATTTTGTTTAATATCACGAACCTCAATGCGTATACCATTCTCGTTATCAATTGTTTCCTGAACTCCCCATGAAGTAAGGTAGCGTGTTGTAGAGCCGGGATATCCCATAATCATTGCAAAATCATTTTTTTTCTTACCTTTTATCGAAATAGGGAAAGAATGTTTTGGAGTATAAGGCACATTGTTTGGTGAATAATCAGCAGGTTTCCCATCAGGCGAACAATAAATCCTAAAAATAGAAAAGTCGCCGGTTTGCCTTGGCCACATCCAATTATCAGTATCTCCGCCAAACTTTCCTATTGATGAAGGAGGGGCACCAACAAGCCGAACATCCCTGAAAGTTTCTTTAACAAAAAGGTAAAAATTATTCCCGTTAAAAAAAGAACGAACATCAGCTTCATAATCTGAAGTACCAATGGCTTCTTTTTCTATTTTATCTGAAATTTTCCGAATGGTCATTTCGCGTTCTTCCTCGGTCATTTTATCGTTCAATTCGGCATTGACTTTGTCACTAACATCTTCCATTCTAATTAAAAAGGTAACTGTTTTGCCAGGATTTGGCAATTCCTCAGAAAGGCTCTTGGCCCAAAATCCGTTGGTAAGGTAATCATGTTCAACACTACTGTGTGCCTGAATTTGTTCATATCCACAGTGGTGGTTTGTCAATAAAAGACCTTTGGACGAAACTAGTTCTGCTGTGCACATTCCACCATCAAGAGTAACCACAGCGTCCTTCATACTAGAATGGTTGATGTCATAAATATCTTTGGGAGTGAGTTTAAAGCCCATGGCTTTCATCTCTTTGTAGTTTTTATTGATAAAAGCCAAAAACCACATCCCTTCATCTGCCTTCGCCCCTATTTGAAAAACGAAAACTGCAATTAAAACAACTGCTAAAAATTTCTTCATATTGTAATTTTTAAATTAGTAAATAAGGTCAGAAATAAGTAAATTCCCTGAACAAAAGTATGCAAAATGCATCATTATTTGTGCCATTTTGATTAACATAATTGGCATAAGGTACTTAAGGTTTTTAAACGTATTAAATAGTTTAAAAAATGCACGATATTGAACATTGCCTGTTCAATATCGCACATTAAAAGTTAAGTTTTAGCTGCTTTTCGGATAAACGAAAAGTTTTACGATGAAAGTTGGTTATACCGAATTCAACAATAGCCTGACGATGCATTTTAGTAGGATATGCCTTGTTTTGAGCCCAGTTATATTCCGGATGGATATCATGAAGCTTAAGCATATATTCATCTCTGTGTGTTTTTGCTAAAATTGATGCCGCTGCAATTGATAAAAATTTTGTATCGCCTTTTACAATGCATGTAAATGGTATTGATGTGTTGTTTTTAAAACGGTTTCCATCAATAATCAAATGCTCTGGTATAATATTCAGTTTATCGACTGCCCGGTTCATTGCCATGAATGATGCATTCAGTATATTAATTTTATCGATTTCATTGTTATCAACAAAAGCCACAGCCCAGCTAAGTGCTTCTTTTTCAATTATTAGCCTTAATGAATTTCTGCTTTTTTCCGAAAGCTGCTTGGAATCATTAATCCATCCATTTTTAAAATCAGAAGGTAAAATAACAGCTGCAGCAACCACAGGACCGGCAAGGCAGCCTCTACCTGCTTCGTCGCAACCGGCTTCAAGCACACCTTTTTTATAATTATTCTGTAAATGCGTTTCACTCATCAATCAATTATTTTGTTTAACCATTATTATTTTGATTCATCTGTAAAAATTTTATAAATTTAACAAGAATAAATCATCAATAGACATCGAACGAAAATTGATAATCCACAAAATTATATATAATGAAGAACCTGCTTATTTTTCTATTCACTATTTGCTTTTCAATATATACTTTACCGTCTTTAGGCCAAGCTCCAAACTGGATAAAGTATGAAAGCAGACAAGCATTTTACCCTGAACAAAAGTATTTGATTGGTTTTAGCTCTGAAATTAATTATGCAGATGCTGTTGTTAGCGAATTGATTGATAAATGTAAAAGTAATGCAAAAAACACTCTTGTTGAGTCTGTAAAAGTATCTATAAACAGTATCACCGAAAGTGGTATAAATAACTTGAATTCGGGCAAAAATGCAGAAACTTTTGAATATATTAAACATTCCAGTGTTTCATATTCTAACATTGACATTGCAGGATTAATCTCAGAAACATACTATGATAAAAAGAAAAATATAGCATATGCACTGACGTATATCTCTAAATCAGATTTAATTGCTTATTATAAGCAGAAAGTAGAAACAAGCCTTCAAAATCTGGAACAGAAATACAAGTTTGCAGAAGAATCAAAACTTGAAGGAAAAGCCCAGATTGCATTTCCTAAATTACTTGAATGTCTTCCGGTATTTCGAGATATTGAAGAAGCACAATCTATTTTGGCAGCCCTCGGTGTTGTTGACGAATCTGCTATTAAATCAAAAAACACCCTATCTCTTAAATCAAAAGTAGATAAGGGCCTTGATGAACTTAACAATTCTGCAAAAAGCGATGTTTCAGATTTGGCCTATTTCATTGCCAATGGATTGAAATTACAAAAACCCGATTTAAAAGGGACGGTAAGTCTAAGCACCTTTAATTATCAGGATACCAAAATGGGAAGTCCTTTATCGAAAAGACTTTACAAAGAACTTGAACAAAAACTGGTTTCGGTTGCCCAATTTAATATGCTTAACCAGGAAGTATTTTCAGCAAGCAACAGTTTAAATCCATATGATTACATTATAACCGGAACCTATTGGGAAGAAGGAGATTATATTAAATTCATAGTAGTTTTAAGAGATTTTAAAACAGGGAAAGCCGCTGCAAGTATTGAATCAAAACTTAAAAAAGAGTATTGTAGCCAAAATAACATTGAATATTTACCTGAAAATTTTATCGAAGCCAACAATAAGGCAAAAATATTTAATGAAAATGAAATAATTGGAGGAGATCTTCAGCTGGAAGTATGGACAAATAAAGGCAATACCAATTTGCTTTATTCTCAAAATGATACCTTGAAACTTTATATTCGAACCAATAAAGAATGCTATGTTCGTTTTATTTATCACCTGGCTGATGGATCGAGTGTACTTTTGCTTGATGATTTTTACATTGGAGTTGATAAAATAAATAAAGTTTACCAATTGCCTGATGAATTTATTTGCTCAGAACCTTTTGGTGCAGAAATGTTACAGGTAAATGCACAGACTGAAAAATTTGAACCCCTAAATACTACATTACAAAATGGTTACCACTTTATTTCAGATAATTTGAATGAAATCATTGAAAAAAGCAGAGGATTTAAAAAATTGGATGATAAAATACTAAAAGCCGAAACCAGACTGGTAATCACAACTATGGCATATTAATAAATTAAAATTTGTTATAGCCTTAATGTTCTAGTGTTTTGGTAATACTTTTCCAAAACAGGTCTGATGTTTTATCCCAACTAAACTGATTGCAGATATTTCGTCCATTTTTAATCAATTGTTCCCTTAAACCAGGTTGATTAATCATTTGAAGCATCGCATTACAAATTGAATCAGTGGAAAATGGATTGGCATAAATGGCTGCATCTGAGGCTACTTCTGGCATAGAAGTAATATTGGACACTATTGCCGGAGTATCGCACTTAAATGCTTCCAGAACAGGTATTCCAAAACCTTCAAATTTTGATACAAGCACCAGAGCTATTGCGGAAGCCAATAAATTTCGAATTTGATGAGGTTCAATCCTTCCTAAAAATTGTACATCATTTTTAAATTGCATAGAAGATATTGTACATCGAATATCATCGGTCTTAAAAAAATGTTCCCCAATTAAAATAAATTTTACTTTACTATTACTCATTTTTCTGAACTGATCATATCCTAAAAGCATATTTGCTACATTTTTTCTAGGTAGCAATGACCCAATGAATATAAAATAATCGTCTCCACTTGAATATTCAGCTTTAATCTTTATTTTTTCTGTTTCACTAACAGGTTGATAAACTGAATTATACCCATTATATAAAACATCTATTTTAGAAGGTTCAATTTGATAACTATTAACAATATCACTTTTTGAATATTCCGAAACAGTTGCCAATCTATTGGCCTTTTGAGCGTATAACGGAAAATAATGGTTGTAAAATAATCTGCTTGAATAAGGAAGATCTTTTGGATAATGGACAAAATTAATATCGTGAATTACAGCCAATGATTTTACTTGACTATTCAATGACAAATAGCCATCAGGAGATACAAATAAATCAGGTTTTAAGCGGTTTATTAGTTTGGGTAATTGTTTTTCGAACCAATAATACCATAAAACTGGATGACGAGTTGGTGGGCCAATAACAATCGGCTCAATGTTTTTTGCAAATATAAACTCCTCAGAAAATGGCCTGTCGAAAATAAAATAAAATTGATCGGATGGTTGGCTTTGAGTAATACGCTTCATGGTTTCATAAGTAAACCATCCGATACCATCGAGTTTATCTTTTATTAAAATGCGGGTGTTAACAAAAATTTTCATTCGAAACCAAATTGTATTTTAAGGCTATTTTATCAGACATTGAGGTTGTTATTTTTATCTACATTTGCAAATATTCAAAATAAATCGATTGCAAAGAAAGAAATTATTTAATTAAAAAAGCTAGTTACCATAAAACACAGGCATTTTAATGTAATTAATTTATTGTTATAATTCAAAATCCAAAAATAAAAAGACTCTTGACAAAAAAATTTACCGAAAGTATTTTTATCCTAATCATTCTTAACCTTTTAGTTAAGCCATTCTATATATTTGCGATAGACAGATCCATCCAAAACCAGGTTGGAGCAGAACAATATGGATTATATTTCTCATTATTAAGTTTTTCACTGATATTTAATATTATATCCGATTTGGGGATAACCAATTTTAATAATCGGAATATAGCCCAAAACCATGATCAATTATCAAATCAGGTTGGAAATCTAATTCCACTTAAAATTATTTTAGGCTTTGTTTACTGTTTTATTACCTTAATAATTGCTTTTACAATCGGATATTCAAACCAACAATTCAATCTGCTTATTTTTCTGATTATTAATCAATTGATAGTTTCTTTTACTTTGTATGTCCGGTCAAATATTTCGGGCTTACAATTTTTCAATACGGATAGTTTTGTTTCTGTTATCGATAAACTTTTACTCATTATAATCTGTGGTTTTTTGTTGTGGGGAAATACTTCAAGATCATTTAAAATAGAATGGTTTGTTTATGCTCAAACCATCTCATATCTGATAACACTTTTGATTTCATTCTTTATAGTTTTAAAAAAATCGAACCACATAAAATTTAAACTCAGCTATAATTTTTCAATCAAAACAATTCAAAACAGCTATCCTTTTGCATTACTTACATTTTTAATGGTTGTTTACACACGAATTGACGCCGTAATGTTGGAAAGAATGCTGCCCGATGGTAAAATACAGGCAGGACTTTATGCACAGGCATTCCGATTAATTGATGCAATGGCAATGTTTGCCTATTTATTTGCAAGTATCCTGCTTCCTTTATTTGCTAAAATGATAAAAGATCAAAAGCATTTAGTTGATATTTTAAATCATTCATCGGGTATGCTTTTTGTTCCTTCAATTGGATTAATTGCCGCTCTACTTATTTATTCAAAGGAGTTTATGGGTCTTTTATATCACCACAATATTAATGAGTCTGCAATTGTTTTACAGTATTTGGTTATTGGGTTTGCAGGTATTTGTTTAAGTTATATTTACGGAACACTTCTAACGGCATCCGGCAATCTCAAATTATTAAATCAAATTGCTTTTTTTGGATTTATTTTGAACATAATCCTGAATCTGTTTTTAATTCCTCTTTATGGAACAAAAGGAGCAGCAGCTAGCAGCATGATTACCCAACTTGCAATGGGACTTTCGCAAGTATTTATTTCATATAAAATATTTGGTATTGCTGTAAAATATCGAAGCATTGGAAAATATTGTCTATTAACAGGTATAATTATAGGAGTTTCGATTTTTTTTCACTCAATTACAGAAAATTGGTATCTTCCAATTATAATAATCCCAATATTATCAGTTCTTCTTGGTTTTTCTTTAGGAATATTAAAAACAGGAAATTTTTATATTCTCTTCTTTAATAACCAAAACATAAAGGATTGAGTAATTCAATCCATTTGGTTGATATTAAATTAGTAGAGAAAAGAAAATATATCCAGAATAGAAATAATAATTAGCATTAAATTATTTAAATCTTTAATTTTACATTTTAATCCCACCAAAACAGATATTATGATGAAAAAAAACATAAAAAAATTATTTCAGATTAAACTGATTTTAACGTTTTTAATTTTTAGTTTAGTCGTAAATGCGCAGGTTCATCCTGATTTTACACTGGTGAAATCAATACCAACCAGCCCGGTAAAAAATCAGTACCAAACAGGCACTTGCTGGTGCTTTGCAACCATTTCGTTTCTTGAAACAGAAGCAATACGTATGGGTAAGCCAGTATTTGATTTATCCGAAATGTATATTGTAAAGCATGCTTATAACGACAAAGCAGTGAAATACATACGATATCATGGAAAAGCCAATTTTGGCGAAGGTGGCCAGGCCCATGATGTACTTAATGTTATCCGAAAATATGGTGTGGTACCAGAAGATGTATATACCGGATTGAAAAATGGAAATACTGTACATAATCATGCTGAAATGGAAAATATGCTTGAGGGAATGCTCAAAGGACTTGCAAGTTCGCAAGCTTTAGTATCCCCATCTTCGTGGTTACCTGTTTTTAATTCAGCAGTAGAAAACTACCTGGGTCCTGAGCCTTCAGAATTTAAATTTCAAGGTAAAAATTATGATGCTTTAAATTTTTCGAAGAATGTAGTTGGTATAAATCCAGACGATTATGTAGAACTAACATCTTATAAAACATATCCTTATAACCAAAAAGTGGATTTGGAGATACCCGACAACTGGTCGCATGACCTTTATTATAACATTCCTATCAATGATTTAATGTCGGTAATTGATAATGCTTTAAACAATGGCTATTCGGTTGCCTGGGATGGTGATGTGAGTGAAGAAGATTTTAATCATGGTGCTGGCACAGCTGTTCTATCGTTAAAAGAAACTGACGGTATTATTTTGAATGGCATTGAAGATATGCGTCAAAATACTTTTAATGACTATACAACTACAGATGACCATCTGATGCAACTTACCGGACTTGCAAAAGATAAAGATGGAGCACTTTTTTATCTTACCAAAAATTCTTGGGGCGAAAATAGTAATCAGTTCGGTGGTTATCTATATATGTCTAAATGGTATGTACAGTTAAAATCAATTGCCATTTTGGTGCATAAAGATGCGATACCAAAAGAATTAAAGAAAAAACTTGGCATCTAATTTATTGAAACAAAATTAATTGACCAATAAATTACATCCTCTAATATCACTATTATCAAAACGGCCAAGCACTTGGAACTGGCCGTTTTGGTTTATCTTTCCCAAATCTTTTGTTTCAATAAATGAACACGAATAAATATTGGCTAAATCTATCACATTTATCCCTCCCGAAATTCCTTTATCTACATAACAAAATGGATCATACATATCTCGGATAATCACTTTCATCCAAGGTGGAGTTTGAAACGTATTATCACCAAATGAGTATGCCTGCGATAATAACTCCGTCATTCCATATTCTGCATAGATAGTATTCGTTTTAAAACCAGTTTTTAAAATCTCATAAACTTCGGGCTTAACTAACTCTTTTCTTCTTCCTTTCATTCCGCCAGTTTCCATAACAATACCACATGATAATTCAGAATTAAAGTACTCCGAAAAATCAAGTAAAGCATAAGTGACTCCAAAAAGTATATATTTTTGATGTTGTTTTTCCAGTTTATTGATTTTCTTACTAATTTCCTCATATTCATTCAGATAATAACCATTATCACTATGGTTGGAAATCGTCATTAGTTTATCAATCATGTAAATTAAGGAAGAGCCTGTTCTTTCTAAGTAACTTGGCAAAAGTGCCAAAAAACAATAATCACGGGGATCTCCAAAAAAATAATTAAATGTTTTTAAAAAACTTTGCCTATAAACAGAAGAATCAGCAACCAAATGCCGACTCGGTATCATTCCCGTGGTAGAACTGCTAAAAAAAATCTGTTCAGCCTCATAATTATCAGTCATCACATTATGAGTTTTGAAAAATTCAACTGGCATAAAAGGTATTTGTTCAATCATTTCAACATCATTTGCATTTATGCCCAAAAAATTAACAAATTGTCGATAAATTGAATTCGCAGAATATTGAAATTGAAAAACTTCGAGTGCCAAATTTTCAAAGTTTTCAGGTTTATCAAATGAAAATATCTTTTGAACTAGCAACTCTGATTTTTGTTTGATCGATTCTTTTACCATTATTTTGAAATGTGATACTTATTTAAGACAGTAGTTGGTTACAAAAATACATCATAAAATTTTCTATTTAAATAAATATTCGCTACATTTATTCGATCAACTAAAGCTATAAAAATGGAATTCGATTATTTATGTCCCAAATGTAAGAGCTACTTAAACATTGGCAATAAAATTGTATTTTCTGTACAAGCTAAAACAAATCAAAAAGGCTTAATCCTATTCGAAAAAACATTAGGCAATTATGAAGTAAAAAAGCAAGATCAAATTCAATATGAAAAAGGAGAGCTACTAGGATTCTTTTGTCCAATTTGTCACGAAAACCTTGTATCTGATATTCACATGAACTTGGCAAGAGTAATTATGGTTGATGATGAAAAAAATGAATCTGAAATATTTTTTTCAAGAGTTTCTGGCGAACATGCTACCTATAAATTGCAGAATAATATTGTTGAGGCATTTGGCTCTGATCAAGAAAAGTACTTACACCTTTTAAAATCAGAATAATTCTATCTTTTACTAACAATTTTCCTCCCGATAATTTAAAATACTTTTAAATATCCCCAATTTGAGCTATTAATCCCTAACTGGGATAGATTTTCCTTTTACATACATTTCAACAAATATTCCGAAAATTCAATGTTTCAAAGCTAAGATTTATAGATATATCATTTACATTTCAAAAAAAATGAAATTTTTGAGAGATAATTAATCAAAATGATATTTTTTTAAATAATACCCCTACTTTTTGTATCAACCAGACAAACAAAAGTGCTTTTTTATCAAATTTACCCTTAAATATTTAGTATTTATAATTTTATTTTATAGTTTTGTGCCGAAATTAAAAACTTAATACAGGTAATTATGGCAACAATCAGATTTGAAGCACTAGAACAAATTTCCAAAAGACACGCTAAACTTGTTGAATATCCTTCCAATAAAGCTTCTGACTATTTCGGAATCAATGTATTTGACAAAGTAAAAATGAAAAAATATCTATCGAAAGAAGCCTATAACACAGTTGTAACAGCAGCTGAAGGCGGAACAGGAATCGATAGGAAATTAGCAGATCAAATAGCTTCAGGAATGAAAGAATGGGCTATCAGCCGGGGAGCCACTCATTATACCCACTGGTTTCACCCACTTACTGATGCAACTGCCGAAAAACATGATGCGTTTTTTGATATGAACCCTGCTGGAGATATTTTCGAGAGTTTTGATGGCAAACTACTTGCCCAACAAGAACCTGATGCATCAAGTTTTCCAAGCGGAGGAATTCGGAATACTTTTGAAGCCAGAGGCTATACCGCCTGGGATCCTTCATCTCCAGCCTTTGTAACAGGAAGTACCTTATGTATTCCAACTATATTTATTTCTTATACAGGTGAAGCCTTGGATTATAAGACCCCTTTAATTAAAGCTTTAAATGAACTTGATAAGGCAGCAGTTGACGTTTGCCAGTTTTTCGATAAAGATGTAACAAAAGTTATTTCTACCCTTGGATGGGAACAAGAATATTTCCTCGTTGATAGTGCATTATATCATGCTCGTCCGGATTTAAGCTTAACTAATCGTACATTAATGGGTCATACATCCGCAAAAGATCAACAACTTGAAGATCATTATTTTGGATCAATTCGTCCAAGAATTGCATCCTATATGGCAGAATTAGAAATTGAATCTCATAAATTAGGAATTCCATTAAAAACAAGGCATAATGAAGTTGCACCTAACCAATTTGAATGTGCCCCAATTTTTGAAGAGTGCAATTTAGCGGTTGATCACAACCAATTGTTAATGGACGTGATGCAAAAAGTAGCTGCAAGGCATGATTTACGTGTATTATTCCACGAAAAACCTTTTGCAGGAGTTAATGGTTCAGGAAAACATAACAATTGGTCCATGTCAACAAATACCGGGGTTAATTTATTATCACCTGGCAAATCACCAAAAAAGAACCTTCAGTTTTTAACATTCATAGTAAATACAGTAAAAGCAGTGCATGATAACACTGATTTATTAAGGGCCAGTATATCTTCAGCAGCCAATCAACACAGGCTTGGTGCAAATGAAGCTCCTCCTTCAATTATATCTGTTTTTATCGGCAAAAAACTTACTCAAATGCTCGATGAAATAGAAAATGCTGTACCAGAAGGAAAAATGTCGCCAGAAGAGAAAACTACATTAAAATTGAATATTGGTAAAATCCCTGAAATTCTTTTGGACAATACTGATAGGAACAGAACATCACCTTTTGCATTTACTGGAAACAGGTTTGAATTCAGGGCAGTAGGTTCTTCAGAAAACTGCGCTTCACCAATGATTGTTCTTAACACTGTCGTAGCCAATCAGTTAAAAGAATTTAAAATAGAAGTGGATGTCTTGGTTGAAAAAGGTATTAAGAGAGACGAAGCTATTCTGCAGGTATTAAAACAATACATCACCTATTCTAAAAAGATCAGATTCGAAGGAAATGGTTATAGCAAAGAATGGGAAGAGGAGGCAGCAAAACGTGGATTAACAAATATTAAGTCGGCAGTTAAGGCTTTTAGCGCTTATATTGAAAAAAAGAATATCAAATTGTTCGAAAAAAACAATATTTTCACTGAAAGAGAAATTGAAGCTCGATACGAAGTTCGTATTGAAACATATATGAAAAAAATACAAATCGAATCCCGTGTGCTTGGAGACCTGGCTTTAAATCATATTGTTCCTACTTCCATTAGGTATCAAACAGAATTAATTTCAAATGTCAAGGGGTTAAAAGAATTATTTGACGATAAAGATTTTAAAGAACTTGCAGGTGAACGAATGGAAGTGATTAAAAATATATCAAGGTATGTTACTAGCATTAAAAAACAGGTCAATGAAATGATTGAAGCCAGAAAAATTGCAAATAAAATTACAAATGCTACAGAAATGGCTAATGCATATGAACAAAGTGTAAAGCCTTTCCTCGAATCTATTAGATACAATATCGATAAATTAGAACTTATTGTTGATGACGAAATGTGGCCATTGCCAAAATACAGAGAATTATTGTTTAATTAATTAGTATCATTTTACTAAATATCGTATTATCATAAAGACCTGTCTAGTGGCAGGTTTTTTTATTTGAAAAAATTTAAAACCCAATTTATTTAATTGGCTCTATTCCATCACATTTTTGCTAACCGATAAAATAAAATAATCGTATATTTGTTTATTGATTAAATAAAAATTTAAAACTATGCAAGCATTAAAATCAACATTTATTTTGTTTTTAATCCTATTTTCAAGCTTATTACTCTCTGCACAGAATAAAAAAACTAAAAAGGCAGATGCAACTTTCAATGCTGGTGAATATTCTAAAGCAAGTGAAATGTATACCAAATTATATAGCAAAGCCACTACAAAAATTGCAAAAGCTGAATTATCATTTAAATTAGGTGAATGTTATAGAAAAATCAATGAACCCAAAAAAGCAGAAAAGTGGTATTTAAAAGCAGTTAATGCCCGGTATCAGGATCCAATGTCTGTCTGCTACCTGGCAGATGCAATGAAAATGAATGAAAAATATGCTGACGCAATCGTTGAATATGAAAAATTTAAGGACCTTGTACCTGACGATCCAAGAGGAGCAGATGGAGTACAATCATGTGAACTGGCACTAAAATGGATTAATAATCCGGATCGTTATATAGTTGAAAATATGAAAGATATTAACTCTAAACAAAGCGATTACAGTCCTGCATTTTTTAAAGATAATTCTGTTTTATATTTTACTAGTACTCGCGAAAGCGGTGCAGGAAATGAGGTCAACAATAATTCCGGACAAAATTTTGCAGATATTTTCTTTACCATGAGAGACAGGAAAGGCAAATGGAATGAACCTGTGCCAGCTAATGGCGAGATAAATTCTCAGTTCGATGAAGGTGCCTGTTCGATTAATCAAAGTGGTTCAGATATATATTTTACTTCTTGTAAAGTTGTGAAAAATGAAACTGTTGGCTGCCAGATTTATCATGCAAATTATACAGGTTCTGGTTGGGCACAACCTGAATTAATACCGTTGGTTAAAGATAGTAGTATTTCAGTAGGACATCCGGCTATTTCTCCTGATGAATTAACCTTATATTTTGTCACTGATATGGAAGGTGGGGTTGGTGGTAAAGATATATGGAAATCAACAAGAACTGCAAAAGGACAAAAGTGGGGAACACCCGTCAATTTAGGAACACCTGTTAATACGATAGGGGATGAAATGTATCCATACATTCGTGAAGACGGCATTTTGTATTTTGCATCAAATGGCCATATAGGATTGGGAGGTCTTGATATTTTTAAACTTGACAAAGATGAAAGTGGACATCCCTTAATCGTAAATTTAAAACCACCAATTAACTCACCTGCCGACGATTTTGGAATTATTTTCGATGGTAAAGAAGAAACCGGATATTTATCTTCTACCCGTGCCGGAGGGAAAGGAAATGATGATATTTATTCCTTCTCACTTCCTTCGCTTGTTTTTACGCTTAAAGGAACAGTTCGAAACGAAACTACAGATGAAACTTTAAGTGAAGCAAATGTAAAACTTGAAGGAAGTGATGGTACATCTCTTGAAACTAATTCAGGAACTGATGGTGGATTCAAATTCAGAGTTAAACCAGAAACTGATTATATATTAACTACCAGTAAAACAGGCTTTTTAAAAGGGAAAGCATCTGAATCAACAAAAGGTTTAACTAAAAGTACTGATATTGCTGTTGAGATTTTTATGTCCCCAATAAATGCCTCAATTGAAGTCCAGAATATTTTTTATGATTTAAACAGATGGGAACTAAGACCTGAATCAATGGTTGCATTAGATAAATTAATTGAAACATTAAATTTAAACTCTAACATAACCATTGAGTTATCAGCACATACCGATTTTAGAGGCAGTGATCAAGATAATATGATTTTATCTCAAAAAAGAGCACAATCAGTAGTTGATTATCTGATTAGCAAAGGCATTTCAAAGGATAGGCTTATTGCTAAGGGATATGGAGAAAGTCAACCTAGAAAAATATCTAAAAAATTGGGAGATAAATATGATTTTCTTAACGATGGAGATGTATTAACTGAAGATTTTATAAATAAACTTCCAACCGTTGAACAAAAAGAAACAGCTCATCAAATCAACAGAAGAACAGAATTCAAGGTAATTCGAACTGATTTTGATGAATCCGGAGTTAAATTTGGCGAATAATACCTTTCATCTATTTAGACGTTATAATTAAAAGAAATTATACTTTTGCAGCAGAAAGAAAAAATAATGACAGATTCCAGATATATACTCCGGGGAGTTTCAGCTTCAAAAGAAGATGTGCATTCGGCCATAAAGAACATTGATAAAGGCCTATTTCCTAAAGCTTTTTGTAAAATAGTGCCTGATATACTTGCAGGTCATCCGGAATATTGCAATATTATGCATGCTGATGGAGCTGGTACCAAATCTTCCCTTGCATATATTTACTGGAAAGAAACTGGCGATCTATCAGTTTGGAAAGGCATTGCCCAAGATGCACTTATCATGAACCTCGATGATTTACTTTGCGTGGGAGCCACAGAAAACATCCTAGTTTCATCCACAATTGGTAGAAATAAAAACCTTATTCCTGGTGAAGTTATTTCGGCCATTATTAATGGAACGGAAGAATTAATTGAAGAATTGAGGGATTTGGGAATAAGCCTCTACTCTACCGGAGGCGAAACTGCTGATTTAGGTGATTTAGTAAGAACTATCATTGTAGATTCTACTGTTACTGCCAGAATGAAACGATCTGATGTAATAAGTAACCACAATATAAAGGCTGGAGATGTGATTATTGGTCTCTCTTCAACTGGAAAAGCAAGTTATGAAAAAGAATACAATGGAGGAATGGGTAGTAATGGATTAACATCAGCACGTCACGATGTATTTTCAAAATATCTTGCAGATAAATTTCCAGAGAGCTATGATCCAAATATTCCATTAAATCTTTGTTATTCAGGATCATATAAATTAACGGATAATATTAATGAACTAAATATAAACGCTGGAAAACTTGTATTATCGCCAACAAGGACATATGCTCCAGTAATTCATGAGGTTTTAAAAAATTTTCGTACACAAATCTATGGAATGATACATTGTTCAGGAGGTGCCCAAACCAAAATTCTACATTTTATTGACAATTTGCATATCATTAAAGACAACATGTTCCCAATACCTCCATTATTTAAAATAATACAACAAGAATCCAATACAACTTGGGAAGAGATGTATAAAGTTTTTAATATGGGCCATCGTTTCGAGATTTATACAAATCCAGAAATTGCATCGCAAATTATAGATATTTCCAAATCTTTTCAGATTGATGCACAAATTGTTGGTCATGTAGAAGTGTCTGAAATTAAGAAGCTTAGTATCAAAAGTGAATTAGGTGAATTTTATTATTAAAAAATCCTTACTTTTGTAAAAAAATATTTCGTTTTGAATAAAAAAATCTACATATCAAATCACAACCCTTTCCATTAGCTCCAGCTCATTTGAGTTATTGCATTCCCATTTCTATAAGTTTTTGTTTACAAATATTCAATTATAATCATCATGAATCAAAGTTTATTATTAGAAAGATTAGAAGGCATAAAAATCCGCTTCGATGATATTGCACAAAAGGTTACAGATCCTGATATTATGTCTGATATGAAAAGATATATCAAGCTAAACAAAGAATATAAAGAACTAGAACCACTTGTCAATGCCTTTCACAATTATAAGAATATAATAGGAAATATTAATTCCTCCAAAGAAATATTGAATAGCCAGGAAGACGAAGAATTAAAAGAAATGGCAAGGGAAGAGTTAAATGCATTGAATGAGCAATTGCCCATTATTGAAGATGAAATAAAATTACTACTCATACCCAAAGATCCTGAAGATAGCAAAAATGCCATAGTTGAGATAAGAGCAGGTACTGGCGGTGATGAAGCAAGCATCTTTGCCGGAGATATTTCCAGAATGTATTTAAAATTTTGTGAAACAAAGGGTTGGAAAACCAGTATTTCGCATTTCTCCGAAGGTACTTCAGGAGGTTATAAAGAATTTATCTTTAGTGTTGAAGGTGATAATGTTTATGGCATTTTAAAATATGAATCTGGAGTCCATAGGGTTCAACGAGTTCCACAAACTGAAACCCAGGGCAGGGTGCATACATCAGCAGCCACTGTTGCGGTGCTTCCTGAAGCTGAAGATTTTGAGATAGATATAAAAAATGAAGATATCCGAAAGGATACTTATTGCTCATCAGGCCCAGGTGGTCAATCAGTAAATACAACTTATTCTGCGGTGCGACTTACACACGCTCCAACAGGAATTGTTGTAACTTGTCAGGATCAAAAATCTCAGCTAAAGAACCTTGAAAAAGCAATGAAAGAGTTAAGATCTCGAATTTATAATATTCAGTATCAAAAATATATGGATGAAATTGCTTCAAAAAGAAAAACAATGGTTTCAACCGGCGACCGTTCTGCAAAAATACGAACCTATAATTATCCACAAGGGAGGGTCACTGATCATCGAATTAATTTCACAGCATACAACCTTCCGATTGTAATGAATGGTGATATCGGTGAAATTATAGAGAAATTACAGATTGCTGAAAATGCAGAAAGACTAAATGAAAGTTCAATCGAATCATAAATGAAAATCTTTTTTAACCCCTTAACTTAAAGATCATGAATTATATAGATTTGGCCATTGAAATAATAAAAAAGGAAAGCTTTTTATGTGTTGGATTAGATAGTGCAATCGATAAAATACCAAATTGCCTTCAAAATAGCGAAGATCCAGTTTTTGAGTTTAACAAACAAATTATTGATGCAACGCTTGATTTAGTGGTGGCATATAAAATCAATATTGCTTTTTATGAAAGTAGAGGCGCCAAAGGTTGGATTAGCCTTGAAAAAACAGTAAACTATCTTAAAAAATTCCCTGAAATATTAGTAATCGCTGATGCAAAAAGAGGTGATATTGGGAACACTTCAACAGAATATGCTAAGGCTTTTTTCGAAAATCTTAATTTTGATGCAATCACAATTGCTCCTTATATGGGAATTGACTCTGTATCCCCTTTCTTATCTTTTAAAGATAAATGGGCAATATTACTTGCAATTACTTCTAATGAAGGTGCTAATGACTTTCAGTTTAACTATTTGTCTGATAGCCAGGAATATTTGTACGAACAGGTAATTCGAAAGTCACTTAAGTGGGGCGATGAAAAAAATATGATGTATGTTATTGGGGCAACTCAGGCTGAACATTTGGGTAGGGTTCGAAAACTGGCACCAAAGCATTTTCTATTGATTCCTGGAGTAGGTGAACAAGGTGGCAAACTCGAAGACGTAGCTAAATTTGGGATGAACAAAAGCTGTGGATTAATAGTAAATTCTTCCCGTGGAATAATTTTTGCGAGCAAAGAAAACGATTTTGCAAAGATAGCAAGGGAGAAAGCAGCTGAATTACAACAGGAAATGAAAACTTTATTAAAACAATATTTATAAAAAAAGGGAAAGAACTTCTTTCCCTCTCAAATATTTTCTAAAATAGCTTATTTATTTTTACCAACGAAAGATAATACCCCAACTGCGCAGGATTTCTTGCCTTCGACTCCCTCTTTAAATCTAATAGATACATAATAAGTACCTGATTTCTGACAAATAAAGTCAAAACGATTATTTGTCTTTGGATCATTTGATGCTTTTGAAACAGCATAAGGACCAGTTAATTCTGGATGTTTCGCATCAAAAAGAACTAATTCAATACTATTTTCAAAACCATCCTGAGCACAAAGATTAAAACGGTAATGTGTACCTTGATTAAGTACGACTGCCCATTTAGTCCCAGAGTCTTCTCCTTCAGCTCCTTTTCTTAATTTGGTGTTAAAATCACGAAGATATATGGCTTTGCCGTTATCGGTAGCGCAATTATAAACAACTTGCTGTTTACATTGGGCACTTAATTTTTCACTTGTTCCTACGATTATGAACGCGATAAATAGCAAAGAAAAAATTATTCTGTTCATATTATAATGAGATTAATTTATTACGTATACTTTCAGTTAAAACTATTATTGATTTCAATTGGGTCTTGCTCATTTTAACAATACTTTTATCTTTTGGAATAACAACAATAATCCCATCAATTTCCTGAGTTGTAACCTCACCAGTTTCTACAGTAATTTCAATTGATTCATATGTAGATTTCAATTCTCCAAAATCATCAGCAAGCTTTTCGAAATTTTTATCCTGAGCCCTATAGGCCTGTAATATACTGTTTAGCTTATCAACAATTATTTTCTGCTCTCCTATTCTATTCTCTAAATCCTTATTTGAGGTTCCACTTTTCACAATTTGAGTAAGAAGATAAAGACCTTCGATCCAAACACCAGTAACAACCAATGCACTTAAATTACTTCTATTATTTTTTCTCAAATGCTCATCCATCTGCCGGAAACTGTTTTGAGAGAGAAACATTAATGAATCCATGTTCTCATTGTTAGTAGCAAGCCTTTTGAGCGTTTGAAAATCAAAAAATTGTCCTATATTCAAATCATCGGATATTCTTCTGATTACTGCCAGATAATTTACAATTTCATTGGTTTGGGCATATACATTAAGATAACCTAAATCCGCACTCAAGATACCTAAACCAAGTGCTTTTTTAAAATTAGTATCATAATCATCAGCAGCGTCAGGAGATGCCAAATAACTTTTTGTAAAGGGAACTCCAACATCACTAATCAATGCAGCCATTTCAACTGGTGAAGGAAGACTCTGAATAATATCATTTATTTCACCTTCGGGTATAACTGTGACATTACTATCAATATGCCCAAGTATTTTATTAGGATCTTCTTCATCATTTGAGTTGCTGCAGGCATTAAAAGTTAAAACAATAAAACCCGTAAATAAAAAATATAATAGCTTCTTAATCATGTTCTATCAATTGCGTATTTTGTTCAAAAGTAATGATTATTTTTCAAAGATTTTAAATAATCACAAGTAAAAAATTTTAGTAAAATCTTTAAATTCTTAAGAATTTATTTTTTCTCTTCCAGAATATCAAATTTGCCCAACGGATGTCACCAAATAAGTTAATCACTTTTTCTAGAAGATTATAATAGAGTGGAATATACATTAGTATTGACATTATCCATATAATGAATACATTAAACCAAAATGTATCAAAATATTTTCCAAATAAAACTTTATGCGGTGCATAAAAATGTGTTCTGAAACTAAAATTACCAAAGTCATCCGGTTCATCGTAAATAGGCCTGTATTGCCTTATCAAATTATCCTTGTATCGCAAAAGATTATTTTTTTCAGTAACATTCCAAACAATATCCTGTAATTTTTCATTGTGATATTTGTGTCTTAAATTTCTAATATACCCTTCTTTTTTATTGTTAAGATATGCAGTAATTTTTTCACCCTTAATATCAGCTTTGCTATATACTTTACTATAATAGTTATCCCACAATCCAATGTGTGCAGTAATTTTATCAGCTGCTTCTTGATCAAATGCATCAATTTCCAATAGATCATAATCCTTGAAAGGCATACTTGGCAACCTTAAAGATTCTTTGTGAAGTTCATTTTTCAGCAAGGCAAAATTGTCAAGTAAAATTATTCTTACCGAATCTTTTTTTGCATCACCAATCAATTCTAGACTTTCACCAATAATATTTCTAAGTTCCACATAATAGTAAATCTGTTTATAACTAGAATTGGTTTTATCTTTTTCAAATTCGTAAAAAACTTTTTGGTGGCGGTTATTAATGAATTGATTTACCATGATACTCTCATATGCCCACCGCGATACCATAATTTCAGCAATTAGCGGAACTTTTCCAGGAGATCCTAAAACTCTGTTCAATTTATCAAAACTAAACATTGCCCCACCTAAAGCCATTTGAGGAATCATTAAAAGAGGAATTAAAATATAGATGGTAACTGCGGAATTAAATGTAGAAGAAATAACAAGGCCCATCATGTTAGCAAAAACAAAAGTGCTAAACAATACCAACCAATATTCGAAATACATATCACGGATTCCTAAAACAGAATTACCTACAACAACAAATAATATAGCCTGAATAGCTGAAATAACTGTGAGTATGGAAACTTTGGAGAACAGATAAGCAGATCTGCTTAGATTAAGAAACTTTTCCCTTTTCAGAATTTTCCTATCCCTGAAAATTTCCTCAGCACTGACAGTTAAACCAAGAAACAGTGCCACAACTATACTCATGAAAATATATGGAGGGATATTTTCATTATCGAAAAAAATGTAAACTGAAGATCTCGGATCAGCAATATACCTAATAATATATGATAAAATAAAACCCAATAATGGAGCTTCAATTAAGTTAAGAATCACATACTGAGTATTGCTAATTTTCGATAGCACATCCCTTACTGTATAAATCCTTAATTGCTTAAGCCAACTAGGAATATTCAAACTTCTTGGCGGTTCTTCTTTTATATCAATAAAATCAGGTTCTTTTCGGTAGGTCCGATAATGTTCATCCCATTTCCCTGCAGAAACTTTACGGATATTGGTATACTTTCCAAATTCGTCAACTACCTGTGCTTCAACAATATTAAAAATAAGTTCTGGAGTAACATTCCCGCAAGTAGAACATTCTCCCATATCGCTATTGATCTGATTATCAATTCTTTTAAAATAAACTATTGCTTCAACAGGATTACCATAATAGATCATATGTCCACCTTGATCTAAAATAATCATACTATCAAACATTTTATAAATGTCTGACGATGGTTGATGGATAACAATAAATATAAGTTTCCCTTTAAGTGTAAGCTCGCTCAATAATTCCATTACATTTTCGGAATCTCTTGAAGATAAACCAGAAGTTGGTTCATCAACAAAAAGAATAGAAGGTTCACGGATTAACTCCAGTGCAATATTTAACCTTTTTCTTTGTCCACCACTAATCATTTTATTCATTGGTGAACCTACTTTCAAATCTTTTCTTTCGAAGAGACCAAGACTTATTAAGGTTTTATCAACCATCTGTTTTATCTCCTCTTCAGATTTATCTTTGAAACAAAGCTTGGCATTGTAATAAAGATTCTGAAAAACAGTCAATTCCTCAATTAGCAAGTCGTCCTGAGGAATGTAACCTATTACACCCTCTAATTTATCCCTATCTTTATGAAAATTGATTCCATTAATAACAACTTCACCGTCTGATGGCTCAGATATGCCTGAAAGTAAATTAAGCATGGTTGTTTTACCTGCTCCGCTAGCTCCCATAATACCTACCAATTTCCCTTGATTTGTAGAAAAACTAATATCCCGCAAACCTAGGTTTCCGGTAGGAAATCTATAACTTACATTTTTAACATTAAATGAAAGTTTGGTAACTGTGATATCGGAAAGGAAATTTGAAACTACATCACTGTAATATACTGGTTTTCCTTTAGGAAGTTTGAGTGTACTCCCGGTAGCAAATAAATAGATACGATTGTTATAAACTCCCAATCCATTTAAAAACAAATCTTGTTTACCTGTATACCTTAAGAAATAGAGTTCTGTACTTTTTACTCTAAGTAGTAATATTATACCATCCAAAGCTTCGGATCTTATATGCTTAGAAAAAGTAAACGTATTTTCATTATCATTAATGATTAGAATTGATTCATCATCAAGCTCATTGCTTTCATTTCTGATAACAAAATTCTCTATGCTTTTATATTCATCAGGTGAAATATTAAAAACATCTCCAACAGTTTTAATAATTGCCATTCGTTGATCTGAAAAACGACGATCGGCATTCACCAACTCAAAAAGTCTTACAAGTACAACTATTTTTTGTTTTTGATCAAGTTTCTTATTAATTTTTTTACAAATTCCAAGTACCCTAACAGACTCATTAACGGCTACTAATCTGTTTTTAGAGCGATCGGAATCATCTTTTTCATCAGAGCCGGAATAGCCAACTTTACTTTGGAATAATGCAAGATATTCTTTAACTGCATCTTCATTAAGTTGGGAGGTAAGGAAGCTTTCGACAAAGGCCATTCCACTATGTTCTACCCCTTCATCTTGTTTTGCAATTATGGCAAATAATTGCATCAATGCCATTAAAATTTCCTCACTCATTTACTTAAATCTAAGAGTTGTAATTAATACAATTATTAATTAGCCAAGAAAGTAGTAAATTTAATCAATTGTATAACTAACTTGTTCAAAAGGAACTTCAACAATATCTGCATATTCCTCACCGGCTTCTTCCATATCTTCATCATCATCTGGGAAATGCCACCTTACAAGGATGTCTTTACCATCATCATACATGTCTTCGAGTTTCAGTAGCACATCGAGCAGTAGTTTTGATGAAGCAGTATTAAAATATTCCAGTTTAAAATTAAAAACAGTTTTTGCCAAAGGATCCTCTGCATATGACTCTAACCAATCCAGAATTGGTTCATAAAATGCAGCAACGTCTTCGGGTAGCGACCGACCGGAAATTTCAAATATCCCGTTTTCTTTGTCTAGAATCACATTTGGAGTATCGTCTGAGCCTTTAATCTTAATCGCTTGCATAATTAATTTGTTTATGATTTTAGTCTTGAAATTGTTGATGTTAAAACAAAAAATGAACGTTTCTCATTAATTGTTAAAAAGCTATAAATTAATTTTTGTCCGGTTTTCCTTGCAATATCTATAAATCCAAGTCCTGCACCTCCCCTGTCTGAAAGCCGTCCTTCGCGCATTTGTTGTTTATATAAATTCTTCAACCCATCTTGATCGAGGCTGTTAATGTTTTCAAGTATTTCACGTAATTTTGAAATTTTATCATTATTAATAATATTACCTGTAGTAACATTATATTCTGCATCATCCTTGCTAATCATAAATATTCCCCTTCCATCCTTTGAAGTTACAATACTGTTTCTGTTCTCAGCATGTTTACTAATATTCTGGAGACATTCTACCATTACATGGAAAACTTTCTTTTGAACTGTGTTAACATCGTCCTCCTTCATTAGATTGCTCTCTGTTAAAGATGTGAATGCTTTTGTAATCTGGTGGGTAATTTCTCCCTCATATGCCAGATTAATATTATTCTTTTTCATCTTCACATAAAAGTCATACACAAATTCCAACGATTCCTTTTTGTCTTTTAAATTCGCCATAATTCAAAATTGTAAAATAAGGCTATTCTTTATCACTCATATATAATTAGCAGTGCCATTTATTTATATCAAGAAACTTTTGATTTAAAGCATTAAATCGTAAATTTCAAAACCTGAGCTTGTCTCTAAATCAATAAATCCAAAAATAATTTATTAAAAGAAAAGACTAAGAATGCTGATTATTTGATCATCAAAAATAATACTTTTTACCAGATTCTAATATATTAATTTTCTCTAAAGTATAAAAATATCTGCAATTATTCAATTTCTATCTTTAATCATACTCAATTTTCTAATTATTAATGTATTTAATCTTTGCTTTTACTAATATAATACAACAATAGAATTCATTGATTGTCTGCAAAATAACCTTTAACATCAGGACAAAACTAGGAAAATCCCTGTTTTTTCAGATTTTAATTTGAAAAGGCATTTACTTAACAAGCACTTTTTTGTCTTATTAACTTTTTTATTCAATTTATATTCAAATATCTAAAATTCAATTCCAATTAATAAAACATCGTCAATTTGTTTTTGATCACCTTTCCAATCTTTGAAATCCTCTTTAAAAAACTTTTCCACCTCTTCAATTGGAAGATTATGGTATTTCAACACCGCATCTCTTATTCTACGAGCCTGATACTTTCTTCCGGAATCACCACCAATTTGATCTGGTAACCCATCAGAAAAGAAATATATCCGGTCTCCAGGCTTGTAGTTTATCATATAGTTTGTAAAATTATCCTCTTCATCGCCCCTGCGTGGCGGAATACCACCAATTGCCTTTGTATTTCCTTTGTATTGTTCAACATTATCTCCACTTACAAGATAAAGTGGTCTATGTGCTGAAGCATATTGCAATTCTTTCCGATTATAGTTTATTTTACATAAGGCAATATCCATACCATCACGTCCGCTGGCATCATCTGCATCCTGCCTAAGAGTGCGCCTCACACCGCTATGCAACATATCAAGCACTTGTCCGGCAGTTAGAGCGCGATCATGATCAACAATACTATTCAATAGAAAATATCCTATAAATGATAACAAAGCCCCTGGAACACCATGCCCGGTGCAATCCACTGCTGCGATATATATATTATCCCCACTTATAAAGAACCATGGAAAATCACCACTAACGATATCTCTTGGTTTATAAAAAATAAAGGAGTTGGGAATATATTGTTTAATGATTTTTGAATCTGGAATTATAGCTGATTGAATCCTTTGTGCATAATTTATACTCTCGGTAATATCTTTGTTTTTCTTTTCAATTTCAAGCTCAATAACTTTACGCTGAGTTATATCATGAGCTACAAATAATATAGTTTCTACATCGTGATTTTTATTGAACTCAGGAATAATATTAACCTGCATTATCCGCTTACCATCAACGGTAGGCAAAGTTTTTTCACCTTCAAATTTTCTTTTTGTAAGTTTTACATTTTCAATCCCTTCTTCGAAAAAATTGATAATTTCAGGATTAAATTGAACTTCTGATAATTTCTTTTGTTTTAACCCTGCCCTTGGAACTGCTGTAATTTTTTCAACAATTGGATTTGCATAAAAGAATTTACCATCGGGGCTGAGGCGAACAATCATATCGGGTGAATTTTCAGAAAGAGCCTGCATTTCACCACTCATCCTCTGAGCATCTTCGGCAACTTTACGAACCGTAATATCCCTTGTATTAAATATGATTCCACCAATAGCAGGGTTTTCGAGTAAATTTCTACCTGTAGTTTCGAGCCATACTATTCCGTGATTCTTCTTTTCATATCTATATTCAAATGTTTTTGTATTTTTAGGATTATCAATTAATTCTTTAAATGCTTCCAATAAAATAGATTCACCGCGTTCAAATCTGTTTGTGCCGAGCATTTCATCCATTTCATATCCCAGGATTGTACTCACAGAGGGACTTACATAAATAACAATCCCATTTTGATCATAGATTGAAATTACCTCAGATGCATTTTCAAGCAATGAATGCATTCTTTTTTGCCCTCTTTCTACTTCTTCAATTTGAGCGGCAAGGTTCCGGTTAGATCGTTGTAATTCTAACTGGGTATGCTTCATATCCTTGGCATTCTGTCTTAACACTTCTTCATTAGCTTTAAGCGTATTTGCCAGCTTTTGAGATTCCCTGAGCAAATTTTCTGTACGAGTGTTTACTTTTAAATTAAAAAGCGTTTGCGCAATTATCCCGCTTAATTCTTGAATTAACATTATGGTTTTATTGGGGATACTGTCATAAACTGAGGCTAACTCGATGACACCCTGAAGCTTATCGTCACTAATTAAGGGAGTGACTAATATTGAACTTGGTTTTTTATCGCCAATAATGCCCGAAGTAATTGAAATATAGTTATCCGGAACTTCTGTTCGATATATTAATTCTTTTTCAAAAGCAGCCTGCCCAGCCAATCCTTGGCCGATGCTAAATTCCTGATTAATATATTTTTTACGTCCGTAAGCATAAGTTGCGATATTGACCAGCATTTGCTTTTCATCATCAAAAAGATAAAATGCACCCTGAACCATTTCGGTAGATTCTATAAGACTAACCAATGTTTTGAAAGCCAAATCTGCAATATTATTTTGTTGACGCAAAACATCCGAAACACTTTCCTTTCCGCGGACAATCCATGATTGTTCATTTTCACGAACAGAAGTGTCTTTTAGGTTATTAAGCATAAGAAGAAGCGAATTACCAAGCTTATCTTCCGAATCAATATGTTCAGTTTCAACACTAAAATCACCCCGACCAATTCTGTTTGCTAACTCTGTGTTTTTTCTGATTATTTCATTACGTTCAAAAATAATTTGTTGCAGTAATTTTCTTCTGTTTTTTGATTTTCTTGAAATATAATTGCTAACTATCCCTAAAACAAAAGGGGCTAAATCGATAATAAAATGAAGTGGATTTGCCAGATGCATTCGCCATATTCCTGAAGCTGTAAATGGAATCCCGTTTAATAAAACTTCATAAAGCCAAGCTAAAAGTGGAAATAATAGACCTCCAAAAACGCCATACAAAGTCCTCTCGATCACAGAGTTACTTGCAAGCACGGTGTTTTCAATATCATCTTTGTATATTGAATTTAAACCCTTATTTATAGAAGTAGTTTTATCAGACATTTATAATCTTAAAATAATTATTGTTTATGTATCAAAATACTTACCAATCTTTCTTTGATCAAATATTCGATATAATATTTAATTATGATTCTACATTAATTTATATTTTCCCAAAGTTCAAATCACTTATTATCATTTTTTATTTTTTTTAACCAAAGATTATACAAGTCATTTGCTTCATTTTCAGGATAATTACCCGAAGTTGATAAAAACTTATCTTCGGTTTGTATTTTTATATTCTCAATTTTGTTTATTATCTCTTGCAATTCAATTTGCTTTTTTTCAATACTCTCTTGTAAATCAGGAATTTCATTATTAATGGCCTGCCTATCTGCTCTTTCAATAATAAATATAATGAGTTTTGCACTTTCTTTATCCTCAGCTTGATTTTTAATTATATAAAGGCTTACATTAACAGTATCTTTATCTTTGGTATCAATTTTTGTATTAATATTGAATATTTGCTCCTTGATATTTAAATTAAGATCCTTTTCAAATTGCTCCTTGCTTGCAGATGTTATTATTCTATTAAAAGGTTTGCCAATTAATTCTCTTTCAGAGTATTTATATTTATCAGAAAATTCCTTGTTAGCAAATAAAAATTTCTGCTCCAAATCGATATCAATTCTTGGGAAGGAATTATTAAATGCTTTAATAATTTTCTGGTCTTCTTCTATATTTGTTTTATCTCCTTTTGTTTCATTAACTAATTCATCAATAACCTTCTGCAACTCGTATTCTTTTTGATGCAATGCCTCAGAAATATTTCCAGTCTCGATCAAAAGGCTTTCATTTTTTTGTTCCGTTATTTTTAGCTTGGTAATATCATAGCAAATTGTCAGAATTTTAAAGACTTCATTTTCTGGATTTAAAACGGCTGAATAAAATTCATGCAACCATATAGTTATACCTTCATTTGAGGTATATTTATTAATTGAGCTTATAGAAATTCCTTCTTTTATATCTTTCCAATTTGCAGAAGAATCATCCTGTGAGTCATTTATAATGAATACTTCAGAAAGTTTTTTCCCTGCTAACTTAGTATTTGATGTCTTGAATAAATTTTCAAATCTTTGATTAACTTTTAGAATT
The DNA here is from genome assembly GCA_025361565.1 of Bacteroidota bacterium. Lineage (GTDB taxonomy): Bacteria > Bacteroidota > Bacteroidia > Bacteroidales > NBLH01 > NBLH01. The sequence goes on from JANYKN010000183.1 coordinate 30,712, forward strand.
CTACCCTCCAAATCAAACTCGAAAGTAATTAAATCTGACTCAATAGTCTCTAAAACAGAACCAATTGCCTTGTTTTTTAAATCAAACTCTTCTTCCGATTTTTTAAGTATTTCAATCCTCTTTTGCAATTCTTCATTTTCAAAAACAGGTGAATTAACCTGTTTAAATGCATCTTCCTCACCTTTTTTATATTTGGTAATATCATGAGCAAAATAAAGAACTTTACTAATTTTCCCCGAAACATCCGTTACGGGGGTATATTGGTTAATTAACCACAAAACCTCTCCAGTTTTTGTTCGCCTTCGCACCTCAAGTTGCCGTGGATTTCCCGCAACCACATTAGCCCAAACTTTTCGGAAATGTTCTAATTCGTCTTTTGGAACAAACATTTCAATATTTTTCCCTTTAATTTCTTTCAATTGATAGCCCATAGTTTGCAGGTGCCTATTATTAACGGATATCAGTGTTCCATCAATTTCATATTCACCTTTCATTAAAGTATTATCAACTGCCGAAATAATACCACTCAAATCAGCTTCACGGCGCTGGGCAAGTTCCTGGGTTGCTCTCATTTCTTCCATGTTTTGCCTGGCTTCTATTTCCTGGGCAGCAAGAATTTCAGATTGCTTGCGTGATTCATCCAAAAGTTGCTGGGTTCTAGCATTAATTTTCGCAGTAAGCAAGGTTGATGCGATACTTTGAGCAACTTCTTCAACGAATTTAATCTCAAAATCCTGAAACTCTTTAAATGAAGCTATTTCTACAATTCCGAGGATATCTTCTTCAAATTTTAATGGAACAATAAGCAAACTTTTCGGCCGTGCATCACCCAATCCCGACTCAATTTCAATATAATCTTCAGGAATTTCTTTTAAATATATGGTATTTCGTTCTAGTGCGACAGTTCCTATTAATCCATCGCCGATATTGATGTTTCTTTCAAAGTACTTTTTTCTGTCATACGCAAAAGCAGAAACTAATTCAATTTTTGATATATCTCCGGTATCATTAATTAAAAATAATCCTCCCTGATTGGCATTTAAATAATAAACCAGGTTTTTAATAATATCGTCTGTTAATTTCCCTACCTCATGTGAACGTTGGCGAAGGATTTCACCAAAAATAGCATGTCCTTTATTGGTCCAATTCCTTCTTTCATCCTCAATTTTTCTCTTTTCGTCTTCTTCTTTACTGATTCTTAAACTATTACGTAAATTTACCAGAGCTTTTCCAAGTAAATCGTTTTTACCGGCAAATTGATATTCACTTGAATAATTTCCTTTACTAATGTCAACAGCAAAGCGGTTTAATTCGGCTAGATTTTTTGTTAATACATTTGTGAGGCCTGCCATTTGCCCAAGTTCATTCACCGTTTCAGTTAATCCTATATCTGGAATTTCTCCTTTTTGTAAAACAGATAAGTTTTCAGCAAGTGCTTTTAAGGATTGTGAAATATCTCGAATCAAAAAGATAGTGATGAGTATGGCGAGAAATAAAATAAAAAAACTGAGTATGTAAATGTGATTTATAGATTTTTGCTCAAGTGTATTAATAAGGATACTGCTGTTTTCTATCCCTTTTGTATTGTACACTATCATAGACTTAATGATAGTCTGAAGCTTTTTAAAAGAAATTATTTCTCTATCAGCTTTAGCTTCAGAGGCGAGTTGATATTTACCTTGAAGTTCTAATGAGTTTACTTCTTTTAGTATGGACAAATAGTTCTGCAATTCCAACAAAAATCCATCGTATTGAGCGCGCTGGGCATCATCAACGATAGATTGTTCATATTCAATCAAATAAGTATTTAATAAATCAACGTTCAACGAATTGTCAATACTATTATCGCTTAGAGATTTTTCGTCGATAATATGAGATTCAATTAAAAGAGAATAAATATTTTCGATCAAACCTGAAAGCTTGACTAAGTTTTTTAAGTATAATTCATTGATTTCATTGATTTTATTATTGATACTGGAAACACTTCGTACAGAAACTGCTCCCAGCACAATAATTAATAAGGCAATTATCACAACAAGACCTTTAAGCCTTCTGCTAATCAAAACATTATTACGTATTTGAGCAAGTTTATTAAACATTTATTTCTGACAATTTTATCAAAATCGCTATCGATCTATATCAACAATTTATTTTATTAATTTTTTATAGCTCATTATTTTTTTTCAGCTCCCAATCTCATCCGGCAATACTATGACCATATCCATTCATATTGAGCTTCGAGAAAGCACGGTTAAAAGATAAAAACTAATTAGCAATATTATCCTAACAATATTTAAACCAAAAAGCCTCGATTCAAACGTATAAAAATATTAAAAGTTTACAAAGTAAACAAAATTTTACTTTAAACATCGCTTATTTTAAATTGATTTTTTTTTGAATTGAGATGTAAACAATTAATTTTAAGCCATCTAATAATAATTAGAGAATTCATTGTTTCAAAATGGAAACTAATGAGAGATTGTTATTAGTCTATAATAGTTTCGATTTTACTATTACTAGATTATAAGTCAATGCTTTATTTATAGATGTTCTAAAATGAATATTTGTTAATCCGAAAAATATTTACCAAAGAATCGAACTTTCAATTACAAAATATACTATTTTCAAATTCAAAAAAATAATTTTAAAATCATTAACAACCTTAATTTTAGCAAAAAATCAACTTTATATCCAAAAACAGGATTGATATAAAGTTGATTTTATATTTACAAACCAAGCTTTTCAAAAAATCAATAATCAGATAATTAAAACCCAACATCTTTCATTTAAAATGTATAATCTAAAAAATATCAATCCCGATTATTCATCGAGTAATGATTGCATGGCTTTTTCAAGGGATTGAGCTTCTTCGGGGCTTAAATCAGGAATAGTAAGATTTAGGCTTTTTAGTTTATCAATAATGATGTCACTGATGGCAAATCGCGTAAACCATTTATTATCAGCAGGTATTACATACCAAGGTGCATATTCCTTTGATGTTTCAGATAAAGCGTCTTCAAAAGCACTTTGATATTGATCCCAATATTTCCTTTCTTTTATATCACCGGATGAAAATTTCCAATTTTTATCTACTTCTTTAATCCTGTCCAGAAACCTGTTTTTTTGTTCTTCTTTTGAAACATGTAAGAAAAATTTCAGTATGAGTGTACCATTTTTAAAAATAGTTTTTTCGAAACTATTAATCTGTTCGTAGCGATCGGCCCAAAACTCTGGCGTAACATCATCAACTGAGTCAATGCCGGGAATATTCTCAGACATAATAAACTCGGGATGAACTTTCGTAACCAGAACATTTTCGTAATGCGATCTGTTAAAAATTCCAATTTGTCCACGCTCGGGTAAACATTGGTAATGCCTCCATAAAAAATCATGTTCCAATTCCTGAGATGTTGGAGATTTGAAGCTATAAACCGTACATCCTTGTGGATTAACGCCTGACATTACATGTTTGATAGCACCATCCTTACCTGCAGCATCCATTGCCTGCATAACAATTAACAATGAATGTGTGTTTGCAGCATAAAATGTTTCTTGGATCTCGGCAAGTTTTTCTCTGTTCTTCTCCAATTTGTCCTTTGCTTTCTCTTCGTCATATTTTCCGGTGTATTTTGGATCGAACTTTTTTAAGTTCACCTTTTGACCGGGTTTAACCAACAATTTTTCAATATCTACCATGTGGTTGTTTTTTTAAGTAAGACATAAGAATTTTAGCCAAATTACAATTTTTTTAAAGCTTTCCAAAATAATTTCTTGCTTAAAGAATTGACCTATAGCCTTGAATTTTAATTAAACAAACTTTAGAAACTATTTTGCTTTTTAATCAAATTATGAATTGTTAATTGGGTAAATCAAATTATAACTAATCGGAAAATATTAACTATAAACACATTACACTTAAATCATAAAATATTCAATAATAGATATATTTGTATTTTAAAACATTAAAATCTATCTTAGCCTAAAATAAAACCTAATACGTAATTAATTATGAAAAAAATTCTATTATCTTTTCTAGGCTTTTTTGTAGCTATGAATTTAGTTTTTGCAGGCGGTTTGGTTACAAATACTAACCAAAGTGCAGCATGGGCAAGAATGCTTGTGCGTGATGCATCAACAAGTATTGATGCTGTCTATTTTAATCCTGCAGGATTAACTAAACTTTCAGATGGTTTCCATCTTTCATTAAGTAATCAGTCTATTTTTCAGGACAGGACTATTACAAACGACTTTACTTATTTGAATAATCACGAATTTGCAGGAACTGTAGCTGCACCTTTTTTCCCAGATATATATGCGGCCTATAAAAAAGGTAAATTTGCAGTATCTTTTGGATTTAATGTGATAGGTGGTGGTGGAAGTGCAGTATTTGATGCTGGTGTTCCGATGATTGAAGTCCCTATTTCTACATTGGTTCCAAATTTTGCTCCTTCCGTAACTGCTTATTCAGATTCCGTCAATTTTACAGGTAAGTCAGTTTATTATGGATTTCAAGCTGGTGTAAGTTATGCTATCAACGACATGATTTCTGTTTATTTAGGAGCACGTTTTGTTATGGCAAAAAACTCATACGTAGGTGATGTAAACGGTATAATGGTAACAACTGGAGCAGGCAAAGTAAGAGCTGATGTATTTATGAATAATGCAGCTGTCCCCCTAAATGGGGCAGGTGATGCTATGCAGCCTTTAATCGCAGGCGGTGCAGGAGGTTTTACTTTTGCACAAGTGGAAGGCGCAGGGTATATAACTCCAACTGAAAGAGCTCAATTAGAAGGTGGACTTTTACAACTAGGTTATAATCAAGCACAAATAGATTTAATGCCTATTTCAACAGCACAATCAATCTATTATGGAACAGCAGACAAATTGACTGCAAATGCTACATTAATGGCTAATCAGTCTGCTGATGTTAAACAAACTGGTAGTGGTATTACACCTATTATTGGAGTTAACTTATCATTTATGGAAAACAAGGTTAATATTGGTATGAAATATGAATTCCAAACCAATATGGAATTAACCAATAAGACACCCGCTAATAAAGGTTTTGCTACAGGTTTAACAAACACTGGAGCTAAAATTGAAATGTTTCCTGATGGAGCAAAAACAAATGCTGATATGCCTGCCCAACTTACAATTGGTTTGAATTATAAAATAACTGATAAATTTAGCGCTCAAATTGGTTATCATAACTATTTTGATAAAAATACAGGATGGGCTGATAAAAAGATAATAAATCCGAATACACCTCCTCCTGATTCAATTATGGTTAACGTTATTGATAAAAACTACTGGGAACTTGGTTTAGGATTTGAATATAATATTACTGATCAATTGTTGGTAAGTGCTGGATATTTAAGAGCACAAACAGGCGTAAACAAATACTATCAATCAGATCTTTCATATAGTTTATCGTCAAACACTTTTGGTTTAGGTGGTGCCTATAAAATAAATGACAAACTAACCTTGCAACTTGGTGGTTACTACACTGCATATTTACCAACAAACGTTGGTGGAAGCGAAACTTTAGGAAATGGTGTAACAACTTTGGCTTATAATTCAAAATACGAAAAGAGCAATTTTGCATTTGCTGTAGGTCTTGACTTTGCATTTGGCGGAAAATAATTAGCTTTATTTCAAACATAAAAAAACCATCGGACAAATGTCTGATGGTTTTTTATTTTTGTACTTTCAATAAATAGAAACAAAACACGTTTTAGATTTGTTAATACCTCATAAAAATCAAATTAAATGAAAAATATTATAAGCTTAATTGCCCTCACATTCATATGCAATAGCCTTTTTGGCCAAAATATAGAATCCGTCAATTTTGCAGTTTCAACTCACCCAATGAAAGTGAATAAAATTGAAATGGGTACAAATCAAACTAAAGTTGAAATAGCCATTGAAAACCAAATACAATCAGGAAGCTTTTGTGCCGATAAAAAAATAGATATTCAGGATGTAATTGGAAAAAGCAAAATACATTTAATAAAGGCTGAAGGAATTCCCGTTTGTCCTTCAAATTATCAATTCACATACATTGGCGAAGTTTTGACTTTTCAATTGTATTTTCCTAAGCTCAAATCCAGCACCAAGTACATCAACATTATTGAAAATTGCGATCAATATTGTTTTTCGATAAAAGGTATTATACTTGATAATGAAATGAATAAAGAAATTAACATGGGTTATGATTATTATTCAAAAGGAAAAATTGATTTCGCACTTCAAGCCTTTAAAATGGCTGTTGAAAATAACACAGATTATCCTTTTGGCTTCCTTTATTTTAACATCATACAAATCTACGTTGAAAAACAAGATTTCACATCAGCAAAAGAATGGTACAATAAATTAAAAAATTCTGAATTCGAAGATAAAAACGAAGTAATTTCAAGACTTAAAAGTCAAGCATTTTATCAAAAAATCATTTAAAAATGGAACAAAAGTATTCTCATCAATTCATTAAATTTATTTTTGTTTTTTTACAATTTGGAGGAATTGTAATCATATTATTCACCGGTCCTTTTTTTGCCAAGAATTTTTTTCTTTTATTAATGGAGATTTTTGGAATTCTATTAGGGTTCTGGGCTGTTTATAGCATGCAATTAAACAATTTAAGGATTCTTCCGGACCTAAAAGAAAATGCGATATTTGTAAGCAATGGTCCTTACAAAATAATTAGGCATCCCATGTACCTGGCTATTTTAATAACACTTTTACCGTTACTTATCAATAAATTTACTTTTTTACGACTTGTTATATTCCTAATTGTTCTGATTGATTTGATATTAAAACTTCATTACGAAGAAAAATTACTTCGGCAAACCTTTAAGGAGTATTCCAATTATCAGAAAAAAACATTTAGATTAATTCCTTATTTGTTCTGATAATTAAACCAATGGTATTCATTATTTTACATTATAAAAATATTTTATAATTTTGTAAATAAAACGCATATGGGAAAAGCATCTTTCAAACAATATAAAGGAAAACAAATTTATTTTGTTGACTATTCAAACTTGAAAACTGAAGAAGAATTTTTACAGGCAATTAATGAAACCAATTTATATAGAAAACAGAATATTGAAAATCAACCCTTAAAATCGCAATTAATGCTTGTTGATTTAAGAGAAAGTTATGTTATAGGGAACGTTTTTAACAGAATTAAAGAATCAGGAAATTTAACAAAACCATTTCTAAAAAAACAAGCAGTAGTAGGATTGACCCCTGGAAAAGCAGCGATGCTAAAAATATACAATATATTTATAAAAGACACTGTTAAATCATTTAACACTGCAGAAGAAGCACTAGAATGGTTAATAAAAGAGTGAGCCAATAGTTATTATTAATCAAACGATTCACTGCTAAAACTTGAAAAAATAATTTCATGTAATTTTGATTTCAATCAGATTTAGATAATTTTGTTAAAAACTAAATCATTAATACATAAGCCCTGAATATGGTTGAAATTGAGACTCCGCATTTAAAAATAGTAGCACTTGATTATGAGAGCCTTATTCTATTAAAAAGAGACAGGATATTATTGGAAAAACATCTGGATTTAAATTTTACAGGGCATAAAGTAAGTTCAGAAGTTCAGGATGAAATCAAGAGTGAGCTACATTACAGGATTGAGGATGTTCAAGAAAATCCGGAGCATTTCGAATGGTATACCAGTTGGGAAATTATTTTAAAAGAACAGGAAGAATCTATAGGTGCAATAGGTTTTACCGCCCTTCCTGATGAAAATGGCACTTCTACATTTGGTTTTTATATTGATGAAAGACACAGAAATAGAGGTTATGCTTCTGAAGCTTTGGCAGCAATGACACAATGGGCATTTAAAAACAACAAATTATTGCAAATAACTGCAAATACCTCTCATCAAAATAAAAACAGTCAAAAAGTACTAAAAAAAATTGGTTTTGTAATTGTTGGAACTGATAATGATATGATTTATTGGGAATTGAAGAGAAAAGTTTAAAAAAGACAAAAGTTTTAATACAAGAGTAAAGGTAAAAATTCTAACATATAAGAGATGAAGCAATATATTGATCTGCTTGAGCATGTGCTGAAGAACGGAACAAAAAAAGCAGACAGAACTGGAACTGGGACTATCAGCACTTTCGGGTACCAAATGCGTTTCAATTTACAAGAAGGGTTTCCATTGTTGACTACAAAAAAATTGCATTTACCATCTATCATCCACGAATTACTTTGGTTTATTAAGGGCGAAACAAATGTTGCTTATTTAAAAGCCAACAATGTTAGGATATGGAATGAATGGGCAGATGTAAATGGAGAATTGGGCCCAATTTATGGATATCAATGGCGTTCGTGGACAGCTGAAAATGGAAGAAATATTGATCAATTAAAAGATGTAATTAACCAGCTGAAAAAGAATCCAGACTCACGCAGACACATTATAAGTGCATGGAACGTAGGTGACTTAGATAAAATGGCACTTCCCCCATGTCATATTCTGTTTCAATTTTATGTTGCAGAAGGAAAGCTATCTTGTCAATTATATCAACGAAGTGCAGATGTTTTTTTAGGTGTACCTTTTAATATCGCATCTTATTCTCTGCTAGTGATGATGATAGCTCAGGTTACAAATTTAAAACCAGGCGAATTTATTCATACACTTGGAGATACACATATTTATCAAAACCATTTAGAGCAAGTAAATATTCAACTTGGCAGACAACCTAAAAATCTTCCAAAAATCAGCTTGAACCCTGAAATCAAATCTTTATTCGATTTTAATTTTGAAGACATAGTTATCCATAATTACGAGGCGCATCCAAACATAAAGGGTGAAATTTCTGTATAAATTTTTTCCATTTTCCCCGAATTAACTGGCACTAAATCAAATATTTTAATGAAAATAGCCCTTATTGTTGTAGTTGATGAGAACAATGGAATTGGTAAAAACAATAAGTTACTTTGTCATTTACCTGCTGATTTAAAACATTTTAAAGAACTAACTACCGGACATAGTATTATTATGGGACGAAAAACTTTTGAGTCACTGCCTAACGGACCATTGCCAAACCGGAAAAATATTGTTCTTACTCAAAATACTGATTACAAGGCTAATGGATGCTATATAGCTCATTCTGTAATTCAAGCGCTTGATTTTTCGAAAGGAGAAGATATTACATTTGTAATAGGTGGAGAGAAAATTTATAAGGAATTTATAGATATCGCAGATATGCTTAATGTTACAAAAATTCATCACACTTTTGAAGCGGATACTTATTTTCCCAAAATGGATTGGAACCAATGGAAATTAATTGAACAAACGGATAAAGATCCTGATGATAAAAATAAGTTTTACTATTCGTTCAGAACTTATTTGCGTTTAAAATAGCAAAATACAAATCTTCAAGAATTAGTAAGATTGAATTTTATAAAGAAATGCGCAGAAATTTATTTATTCTGTGCATTTTGTTTATCCAATAATAAATCGCTGTATGAAACCGGCACCAAATCTTCTTTACTAATCCCAAACAGATTTAAGTAAAATTTACATTGGCTCATTAGATTCTCTTTATCGGTATTCCCATTTCCAATTGCTTCTATTTCAACAAATTCGCCTAATCCTTTTACTTTATCCAAATGAAATTTAACATTTCCAATGAAATAAATTTCGCGTTCTTTATCAACGGTAATTAATAGGCCAAGAGCTCTTGTCAATAATTCTTTTAATAAGCTGTTTTTTGAATTTTGATAAAGTATTACATCGCTTTCTTTTGCTTCATATTTATCTTCGCGATTATAATGAATTAAAGCATTTTCAATTGAACCTTCTCTCAATTTCAGTCTTCCGGAATTCACTTTAAAATAAGAATCTATTTGATGATCCAGTCCTTTAAAATCAGCATTTCCGGTTTGTAAAATATTCCTAATATTTTCCTGGTTACTGCATCTGGCTTTAATTTCAATATTTGTATGTTTCATTCTTAATATTTATTAATTTTCTATTTATGCACAAGAAAACATTTTAGCATATTTTATTTATTACGATAAATTATTCAGGCCTAATGTCCTTCAAAATGCAAGTTCATATTCATAATAAAATAAATTTTAATCATAAAAACTATGCATACATATGAAATATTGTGTATGCATACTTTTTTTACCTTATAAAATTAGTTTTTCACACACCTAACAGAAAAAGACCATGATTTTGGCCTTGATTTTCTAAAAATCTGCGGACTTTTAATATATAACTGACGCATCCAGCCCAGTTCATATTCTGTGGAGGAAGTCCAGAAAAATGCTTGAGAATCCTTTAAATTATAGTTTGAAGGCGGATTTTTATAACCACCCAATTGAATATTGAAACTTAACGTTGAATCAGAGATTAAGCGAGTTCCCTGATTTGTGCCTCTCCATTCATTTGACTTTTCCAAATCAATTTCCGGCATGCCCAGATATTTTTCCAACTCCTTCCATTCTCCATCTGACGGAAGATGCCACCCGGCAGGACATGCCTTATTTGCAGCATCCCAGGTATATAACCTTCCAAATTTAATCCCATTTTCAGGTAATTTTTCATAAATAGCTGAATTTTCCATTTCGAAATTGAGATTTTCTGCCATCCAAACCTGTTTGTCCAGAATAACAGTCTTATATACTTTTGAATCACGAACATCAACCAGATTTTCATTTTGTTGCGCATTCAAAGTGTTCACTCCTAAAAAGAGGATAAAGATTATAAGTTTTATAATTTCAACTTTCATTATTATATTTTTTAAAGGCTGCAAAAGTAATTCATAAATGCCTGAATATCTTTTAAAATTAAATCTTTTTAACTTAATCCAATTAAACCCTCAGTGAATAAAATGATCAAATCTTAGAATTTTAATATCAATATCGCAAGAATTTTAAGACATTTGTGTCAAATTTAAAATTGGGTTTAAAATTAATGGAGGACACTTATCTGCTTGAACAAATCAGGCTCAATAATCACAAAGCATTTCAGGATATGGTAATGAAATATCAGGGCCTGGTTATCAATACATGTTATGGTTTTTTGCATAATAAAAGCGATGCACAGGATATAGCACAGGAAGTGTTTATTGAGGTTTTCAGATCAATTTCCAAATTTAGGAATGAATCAAAACTATCAACCTGGCTTTATCGGATAAGTGTAAATAAATCACTCAATTTTATAAGGGATAATAAAAAAAACAGCTGGTTTCAAAGTTTGGATTTGCTTTTTGAAAAAGAAAAATCATCAAAAGAAAAATTCCCGGATTCGGAAAATCCACAAGAAATAATGGAAAAAGAAGAGAAATCACAAACTGTTTATAAAGCTATAGATGAATTGCCTCAAAATCAAAAAATTGCTTTCACTTTATATAAATTTGAAAATTTGAGTTATAAAGAAATTGCCGAAGTAATGGACATTTCAATATCATCTATTGAGTCATTACTTTTTAGGGCGAAAAAGAATTTACAGGTCAAATTGATCAATTATTACAAAAAAAACTAAAATTAGAGCAAGTTTTCAAATTGAAAAGTGTCTAAATAAAAATGAAATTCAAATTCGTTAATAAATAGATTATGAATTGCGGAGAAGTACAAAATAAATTGATTTTTTTTATCGAGGGAGATCTTCATTCCAATTATTCTATTTTAATAAAAGAACATATTGAAAAGTGTAGAGATTGTAAATATCTATTGGATCAACTAAAAGCTAGCCTTGAATTTATTGAAAAAGATAAACAAACAGAAACCAACCCGTTTTTCGTTACAAGGGTAATGGCTAGTGTTAATTCTGAACCAAAACAGATTCCTCTTATAAATTGGCTTAGAAAAAAACAGTATTCTATCCAAGTATCTTTATATTCATTATTAATAGTTGCTGCTATTGCATTAGGTCACTATTTGGGAAAAGATAAAGTTACAGTTGAAATGGAAGCAGTTTTGCAAGAAAAAGAAATATCAGATAATCAGCTAGTTGCAGAGTCTTATCAATTTCAGATAAATGATGAAGATGTTTATATAATTAAAGCTGACGAAAACGGAGAATAAAATGGAAAAAGAATACAAAAGTAAAAAGCGAATATTAATTGGAATTATCATAGTTCTGATAATTACAAATTTGTCGGCATTGGGTACCTGGGGATTTCAAAAATTTAAGCGTAACCGTATTCATCAAATGGAAAAGGAAAGGACTGATCTCCCAAATGAAGGGAGGGAAGGACGCGTTAAGCATTATGTTAAAAGAGAACTTAATTTAAGCGAGAAGCAATGTTCAACATACTATAAATCAATGGATGAAAATTTTTTACAAAGCAAAATAATGGTTGAAAAAATTGCAAAATGTAAAAATGAAATAATTAATCAGACCCTTTCTGATAACCCGGATACGAATAAGCTAAATATGCTATGTGATTCTTTAGGTTATTATCATAATAGAATGCAAAGAGGAATGAACAGACATTTTCTGGAAGTAAAAAAATGTCTTGATTCAGGGCAGAAAACAAAACTAAGGGAAATGCTCATTAGGATGAATGAAAAAGAATGGAATAAAGATGGTGGGAACCAAAGAAGATCCAAGAATGGAAAATGTGACGACTAATACCTCAATTGATTAAATAGCTGTTTAACGCTTTTATTGAATTTATTGAAAAAAAATAGAAATAGCAATATTTCAACCAATGAGAAATATGCATATAAGGTTATGCAGTTAAATGCTTATAAATTATTGATCAATTCATGATCCTTTTGATTTCTTTTCAAATTATATTGAACTGAATTTCAGATTATTATAAAATATTATAGCATTTCAATAAAATAGAAATCTGCGATTTAAGAGAAATGGCATCATTAAAATCCTACAATTGCCAAGCTTTTGGAATATTGGCATAGAACTATTATAATTAAACCTTAAGTAAGATTATCATAAGCTACTGATTAGTAAATTAATGTCTAATTAAAATTGAAATATTATGAAAACAATTAAATCAAAAGTTGTAACGGTGTTTTTTATATCGTTGATTTTATTTGGCATCAGTCCATTGTATGCACAACATGGGCAAATGCATGATCAAAAAAAAGGTGGAGGCATTCAATGCAATATACCTAATTTGACTGAAGAACAACAGAAAAAAATGGATGATTTTAGATTGGTACATCAAAAAAATATGCTCCAGTTCAAGAATCAGATGGAAGTAAAAGAAGCTCAGTTAAATGTACTTAGATCTGCAGACAAAGCTGATATGAATGCTATCAATAAAAACATTGACGAATTTGGTGCCTTAAAAATTCAAATGATGAAAGAAAAAGAAAGTCACCACCAACAAGTGAGATCAATCTTGACTGATGAACAACGAGTAGCATTTGATATGCAAAAAGGTGACCGAAATAAAGGTGAATTTGGGAAATGTGGTATGGGAATGGAAGGATGCAAGGGAAATGCAAATGGACCAAAAGAAAAATAACTAAAAACTATTGAAAGGCCATCAAGACAGATGGTCTTTCAATATTATATAGCTTAAAACGCTGCCATAAGCAAATTAATGTCTTTTGCCGTTAAACCGAATAATTCACCTAGTTTTTTATGTGTTAGAATTCCATTAAAAATATATACTCCATTCCTGATTCCCTGGTCTTTTTTTAATAATTGAATAATTCCACCTTCCTCTCCTAATTGTAAAAGTATAGGAACTAATACATTACTTAACACTATTGATGCGGTTCTTGCAGCACGGGCAGCAATATTTGGTACGCAATAGTGTAAAATTCCATTTTCAGAAAAAACAGGATCGCTAAAAGTTGTCGGTCTTGAAGTTTCAAAACAGGAGCCATTATCAATATTGAGATCAATAATAATAGTACCGGATTTCATTTGCCAAACCATTTCCTTAGTTACTACATAATGAGGTGAATACTCATCAATAGCAAGAGAACCAACTACCACATCGGCAGATTTTAAAGCTTTGGTAAGTGCGTGTGGCTGCAACATAGAAGTAAAAAGTGGCATTCCCAACTGTGATTGGAATTGTCGCAATTTGAAAATTGAATTGTCAAAAACTTTTACAATTGCGCCCAGCCCTATTGCAGCGTGAGCAGCATGAACAGCTGCCGTACCGGCACCAATAATAATAACTTCAGCAGGCGAAACACCTGTGATTCCACCCAGTAAAACACCTTTCCCTCCGTGTTGTTTACTTAAATATTCAGCAGCAATGTTTATTGCAAGTTTTCCTGCCAATTCGCTCATAGACCTAACAATAGGATATTCGCCATGGTCTCCACGAATATATTCAAAAGCAATTGCTTTAACTCTTTTCCTTATTAAACCATTGAGTAGTTCTTTGGTTTGGGATGAACTATGTAAAGCTGATATAATAGTTTGATTATCTGACAGTAAATCAATATCTTGAGTACAAAGTGGTGCAACTTTTAATATTAAATCTGCTTCAAAAATCTTTTTCCTATCGCTTACAATTTCAGCGCCGGCTTCGCTAAAAGATAAATCTTTATAATTGGCTTCTTCCCCAGCACCTCTTTCTATGAGCAACCTGTGCCCTTTTGAAGTAAGCAACTCTACTGCTTGTGGTGTTAACGGAATCCTTGTTTCAAGTTTGGAATCTTCTTTTGGTATTCCGATAATGAGCTCTTTCCTGCTTTTTTTTATTTCGAGCATCTCTTCCTGCGGAAAAAGTCTTTGCTGGCTTATAGGATATTGGTTTGAATCGTACATGGAATAATCATAATCAAATTAAGAAATTCAAAGTTAAATGATCCAACTCTTAATTCAAAGTAAATTTAACATGAAAAATTGTAGTTTAATAAAAGCACACTCCATTTGCAAAAAAATTCATAATAGAGATTTAAAACCTATTGAATTACACAGACATCAATTTCCCTTTGATTATTCTCTTTAACAATAATATTAATTTTGGTATGTTGCAAAGGTAATAATTGTTCAATCTTTTCAGGCCATTCAATAAGACAAAGGTTTCCGCTATAAAAATATTCTTCGTACCCTAAATCAAAAGCTTCGGAGGTTTTATTCAATCTGTAAAAATCGAAATGAAAAACCTTATCGTCTCTATCAGTAACATACTCATTAACAAGCGAAAAAGAAGGACTGCTAATGATGTCTTTAACATTCAGTTCTTCGCATATCGCTTTAATAAGCGTAGTTTTTCCAGCTCCCATTTCACCATAGAATGCAAGGCAATTGACTCGTTCTTCCTTATTTTCAAGATTAAGAAATAAAATGAGCTCTTTGGCTGCCTGCCTCAGGAAGTTCAAAGATTCTAAATTAATTTTTAACATAACCTAGTTTTTAGGAGTTAATTCAATAAAAGGTATTAGCATTTCTTCGAGTGAAATACCTCCATGCTGAAAAGTATCTTTATAATGATTAACATAATGATTATAGTTGTTGGGATAAGCAAAAAAATCCTTATTGGAGGCAAAAATATAGGCAGAACTGATAAACGGTGCAGGTAAAAAAATTTGTTTTGGATTTTTAAATTCACAAACTTCTTTTGGATTATAATCAAGATTCTTACCTTGCTTGTATCGCAAATTAGTGGTTATTTTTTTATCTCCGATTACCTTTAAAGCATTGCTAACTCTAATAGTACCATGATCTGTGGTAATAATAAGTTTTATGTTTTTAGTACTAAGTTTTTTAAGTAATTCAAATAACGACGAGTGCTCAAACCAGGTATAAGTGAGTGAACGATAGGCCTTTTCGTCATTTGCAAGCTCACGGATCATTTGCATTTCTGTGCGCGCATGCGAAATCATATCAACAAAGTTGAAAACAATTACTGATAATTGATTTTCAAGCATTGAAGAAAGGTTCTCAACTAATTTTTCACCGGCTTTATTATTTACAATTTTATCATAAAATAGTTTATGATTGCATTTTAATCTCTGTAATTGACTTTGAAGTAGTTCTTTTTCATGAAGGTTTTTTCCTCCTTCTTCTTCATCAAAAACCCAAAAATCAGGATATTGCTCCTGAATTTGCGAAGGCATCAAACCTGCAAAAAGTGCATTCCGTGCATAACTTGTTGAAGTAGGTAAAATACTTGAATAAATTGTTTCGCTATCGACTTGATAATATTCGCGGATAAGCGGTTGCAAAATTTTCCATTGATCATAGCGCAAATTGTCGATAATCACCATTACTATTTTATGCTTATCAATTTCCGGAATAATTTTATTTTTAATGAGATCTATGGGTAATAAAGGCCTGTCTTTACTTTGATTTTCAAACCATTTGTGGTAATTATTTTTTATGTATTTAGTAAAATAGTTATTTGCTTCGTCCTTTTGGAATTTGAGAACCTCATCCATTGCATTATCCTCAGATTCATCAAGTTCAAGTTCCCAATAAACTAATTTTTTATAAATTTCGGCCCAATCTTTAAAACAGGAAGCTTCATTAATTTGTGCACCTAATTTTGAGAATTCCAACTGATAATCTTTAGTAGTTTTTTCAGTTATCAAGCGCTTTGTATCCACATTTTTTTTAATAATCAATAAAATTTGATTTGGATTTACAGGTTTGATAAGGTAATCTGAAATTTTGGCGCCAATTGCCCGATCCATAATGTCTTCTTCTTCGCTTTTTGTAATCATTATTACTGGAATGGTGGGATAAATTCCTTTAATAATATCGAGTGTTTCAAGCCCGCTCAAACCTGGCATATGTTCATCAAGAAAAATAATATCAAAATGATTTTCGTGAACTAGACTGATTGCATCATCGCCATTATTAGCGGTAATTACGTTATAGCCCTTTTCTTCAAGAAAAAGTAAATGAACTTTTAACAAATCAATTTCATCATCGGCCCAAAGAATATTTATTTTTCTCATTGATTACAATTCATTTTATTACCAAAAACAAAGATACTAAATTTAAGTTGAGCCATGATTATATCATCAAATTTTGGCAATAATCAGATTTTCTGAAAAATAAGTATAACTTATTATTGGTAATTTTTCCAAATTTGCAGTACTGGACAAAATAAAAAAAGCCCTGTTTTTTTTATTAAACAGAGCCTTTTTTATAAAATGTAATTGTTTATTATTCAACCATAATTACAAGATATTTTGAAACACTCCAAAATTCATCTTGTTTCTTTATAACCAGGCTGTCCATTTTATCCTTTCCTGCAAAATAATACGAAGATGCAGGATGAGATGTTATTAATTTAGCTTTTTTGGTAAAAAGCGGAATTGAAGTTGTAGTTTTGGTATCTATAACCTTAAAATAATCCTTATTGAAATTTTCCATTAGCTTTTCCATTCTTCCAATGCCAATAAAACCGCCTTCGGAAGTAATGATTTTCTGCTCTTTAAGCTCTTTCTTTGTACCAAAAACATAATAAGCAGTGTGTAACTTTTGATCTTGTGATTCAATCACTTCATCTTTTTTAACCACGTCATCTTCAAGTACCTCCACATTTTCATTAATTTTGGCAATTTGAGCATTTAGGTTAGTTATATCAAAATTTAGCTTAGACAAATCATTTTTTAAAGATTCGATTTGTTGATCCTTATTTTTGATATCTTCCTGTAAGCGTGCAATCATCTTTTTAAACTCAGAAGCATTGATGTTTGCTTTATTCAGCTTCCGTTCCAATTTGTTGATGGTTTCTTTATTTGTTTTCATTAACTCATAAATGGCAAGGATATCATCATTGATTTTATCTTTTGCACTTCCGTCAAGTTCAACGTCACCATGGGCTTTCACAGAGATAATACGCTCTTTTTCCTTAATAGTTTCAAGATTTGATTCAATTTCGTTGTACGATTTCATAAAATCGTTAATTGAAGCATCTTTTGTTGATGATATTTGTTCAAGGCTGTCAACCGTAGCCTGAAGCTTATCTGCATCTGCATTGCCACCGCAAGCAAAAAAGAAAAGAGGGATAATTAATAAAATTGCAATTTGTCTCATAATTTAATCTTTAATGTTTATACATAAAATCTAACACAATAAACGTGAAAAAGTTTTTTTAGTCTTTACCTTCAATAATAATTACTATTTCGCCTTTAATATTTTTGTCCTTAAAATGAATGAGTAACTCAGAAATGGTTCCCCTTCTATTTTCTTCATATATTTTTGTTAATTCGCGTGAAACAGATGCTCTTCTATCTAAACCAAAAATTTCGGCAAGTTGTTCAAGCGCTTTATAGAGCCTGTGAGGCGATTCGTAAAATATCATGGTGCGATTTTCATCTTTTAGCTGAAGTAGCCTTTTTTGTCTGCCTTTTTTTGGTGGTAAAAAGCCTTCAAAACAAAATCTTTCTGAAGGAAGGCCTGAATTAACCAAGGCTGGAACAAAAGCAACTGCACCGGGCAATGTTTCTACCTCAATGTCATTTTTTATGCATTCTCTAACAATCAAAAATCCCGGATCTGAAATAGAAGGCGTTCCTGCATCAGAAACCAAGGCTATTTTCATACCGGATAATAATTTTTCAATCACTGAATTAACGGTTTGATGCTCATTATGTAAATGATGCGAAATCATTCTATTTTCTATGGAAAAATGTCGCAATAAAATGGCGGTCTTACGTGTATCTTCAGCTAAAATAAGTTCAACATCCTTTAAAACTTTTTGCGCCCTAATGGTTATGTCATCAAGGTTTCCTATTGGAGTAGGAACTATGTATAATTTACCACTCATTATTATAATCTAGCGTTTTAAAGTTACTTTAATATTTGATTCATGAATGGTTGAATAATTATATCTTCCATATCATTCTATCATTAATTTTTTAGTTAAAAGATCCGACAAAATCGACCAACAATCTATATAAATCTTCATATTCAACAAGAGGCAATCCTTTTGCCTTATCAAAAATTGAGTGATACTCGCTATACTCACCCTGTGTATAAATAAAAAAACTTTTTACTCCTTTATCATAAAATGGAAAATGATCACTATTTGCGGCTGGACCACGTATTGAAACATCTACCAAATAGTTTTTTATTTTATTCAATTCAACCAATTTATCAAATTCTGTTTTAAACTGAGTTCCATTAACCACTTTAATACCTTTATCTCCGCTACCAACCATATCAAGATTAACCAAAAACTTAATTTTAGACAAAGGGAAAAGAGGATAGCTGGTATAATATCGGGAACCCAACAAACCCATCTCTTCTGCACTAAAAAAAAGAAATGCCATTGAATATTTCAACTTTTTTTGATTTTTCTGATAATAATTAGCCAAATCCAAAACCATAGCCACACCACTTGCATTGTCATTAGCTCCGGGAAAATATACACCTTTTCCCATTTCGCCCAAATGATCATAATGGCATGTAAAAACAATAAAACTATCAATATCACCAGGAACAAATGCTGCAATATTTCGGGTAGTATAATTGCTATAAAACTGATTATTAACGGTTAAAGAAATTAACTTTAAATTTTCAGGAATGGCATCACTCATAATTTTAATCCTTGGAAACGACTGCTCTATTGGCGAAGGACTATACATTAATTTTTTATATTCAATTTCAATAATTCCTTTTGCTCCAAAAAGATTTCCATTTATAATATCAGAAACTGCATCTTTAAATCCTTTATTTTTAATATTGGTAGTATCTATTAGCAAAAAAGATTGTTGCATTTGTTCTTTGCTAATTTTTTTAAGATTTTCAGGATAATCAACCAGGTTTTTATCCATAATAATGACTGGAAAAGCACCTTTGATCGAGCTGGATGCACCATCTAATATATAATCATAGCCTGGAATAAGAATAGAATCATTTAAAGCCAGCTTCATTTCTCCGGGAAATGTATTTACCGAAATATTGAATTCCTGTGTATATCCTGATTCAAAAGGCTTTAACTTGGATTTCTTAAGTTTATCTGTTAAAAATAAAGCAGCATTTTTATCTCCATTATTTGAATATCCCCTTCCGGAAAATTCTTTTGAACAAAGCTTATCAATTATCTTTCGTGCTTCTTGTATATTTTGGGCAAAATTTGAAAAAGCCATTGACATAAAAATCACAATCAGGATTTTTGCTAATGAAAATGGATTGTTAAAATTGCTCATTTCTAAAGTATTGGTTGTTTATATCTATTCGTTGAGAAGAGATAGTTATTAAAGTATCAGCCTTATATCCCTTTCATATTCTTTGTTTTCAATTTCATTATAAACTGTAATCAAATTGAATTCGAATAGTGGGACATTAAATATAATTAAAAGGTTTCTTAATTGAAATTATATTTGAATGGGCAAAATTAACTTTTTACAGTGAATAAATTATAAATCCTTTCAAATAATTCTAATATTAAAAAATGAAATCACGTAAAATCGAAAAAAACATGACTTTAAAGTTATTGGATTTTTAAAACCTTCGTCTTCAAAACAAAATATTTTTTAATTTATGAAGACCAACATAAAGCTTAAATTCTATTTTTGTAAAATAATAAATAAAACTAAGCATAGATGTTTCTGGAAAATAATATAATTCAACCTGGTAAAAGAGGCTGGATTGAAGTGGTAACTGGTTCAATGTTTTCAGGCAAAACAGAAGAATTAATACGAAGGATAAAAAGATCTGAAATTGCTAAACAAAAAGTCGCAATCTTTAAACCTAAAATTGATACACGCTATTCTGAAAAAGATCTGGTATCGCATGATTCAAGGTCGATTTCATCCATACCTGTTTCTGAAGCGAAAGATATTCTTGAACATATTAGTGATATTGAAGTTGTTGGCATTGATGAAGCCCAGTTTTTCGAAAATGATTTAACTGAAGTATGTAACCAAATTGCCAATAAAGGTAAAAGAGTAATTGTTGCAGCATTGGATATGGATTTTAATGGAAAACCTTTTGGGCCAATCCCTCAATTGCTTTCTATTGCTGAATATGTTACCAAAGTACATGCTATTTGCATGAAGTGTGGAAATCTTGCCCATTATTCACACCGACTAAGCGAAGCGCAGAAATTGGTTATTCTGGGTGAAAAAGATATTTATGAGCCACTTTGCCGCGAATGTTATAATAAATCTAGACAAAGCCATAATAAAGAACCTGAATTATTTTGAACTAAATAAAAACCCGAATTGAAACAATCAATTCTATCTTTTTCAAATCTTTATAATCAGTATCAAAAAATAAATTTTTATATTTATTTCATATCGTTGATGCTGATTCCAATAGGACTATTGTTTTCCAGAGCCATTTTAAGTATTGGATATATTGGATTTTTTGCAAATTGGTTCCTGGAATCGAACTACCGGCATAAATGGCAAATGATAAAGCAATATAAAGCTGAAATGATAATCAGCACTATATTTCTAATCCACTTGATTGGTATGATCCATACAGAAAATATAGCATATGGATTCCTGGATCTGAAAATCAAACTTCCATTGTTATTGCCACTTTTTTTTGGTAGTTCTAATAAGTTGCTCAAAATAATCAAACCTTCGGTTTTTATCAATCTTTTTGCCTTATCAACTTTGGCAGCCACAATTGCTGGTTTCATTAAATTTGAGTATGTCCTTAAATATCAAACTATTGATGACCTCAGGAATCTCACGCACATGGGGCAGAATATTATGCTATCTCTATTTGTGAACTTTTCAATTTTCATATTTATAAACTATATTTATTTAAATTGGTTTAAAAGCAGGATCTATATCCGTATAACACTATTTGTATGCCTTTTATGGCTAATTGTATTTTTATACCTGCTTAATTCGTTAACAGGGTACATCACGTTTATTTTCCTAGCTCTTTTTAGCCTGATATATCTTTTTGTAGTAATGGATAAAAAGAAATTCATTATCATATTATTCATTATTGTTGGTTCATGCGGAGTAGCATTTTCGGTATACCTAAATAATATCATTACTGATTTTTATAAAAATGAAACAATTGATCTTCATAATCTAGATAAGCAAACAATCAATGGTAGGCCATACCTAAACAATATAGAGAGAAAACGCACTGAAAACGGCCATTATATCGATATTTATATTTGCATGGATGAACTTGAAAAAGAATGGGGAAAAGTTTCGTCCATGAGCATTTTTGGAGAAGATAAAAAGGGCCAAGTATTATCTGAAACATTGATCAGATATTTAAGTTCCAAGGGCTTAAGAAAAGATTCAGCAGGTTTAAAGCAACTTGAAAAAAATGAAATTGCATTTATAGAAAATGGATGCGCAAACTATAAATATATTAACAAGTTCAGCCTCGAAGCGAGAATTTATAATATTATCTGGCAAATCAATACATATAAAAACACAGGAAATGCAAGTGCACAATCTATTTCGCAGCGAATGGAGTTTTTAAAATCGGCACAATTTATAATCAAGGATCACTTCTGGTTCGGCGTAGGTACAGGTGATGTGATGGAAACATTTCATAGAACTCTCGAAAAATTGAGCCCCAAATTGGGTGCTCAGTTTAGAAATAGGGTTCATAATCAATATATTGTAGAAATTGTAGCATTAGGAATTGTAGGTTTTGCAGTTTTTATGATTGTTATTTTGTATCCTATATTCCATCAAAAAATATGGAAGGATTATTTATTTATGATATTCTACATGATTATCTTACTTTCTTTTTTTACCGATAATCCTTTAGAAACACAGTTAGGAGTTAGTTTTTTTGCCTATTTCTATTGTATATTAATTTTCAAAGGTATTAAAACAGGTTCATGAACTCAAGTGCAAAAAAGAATCTACTAAAAGATTTTATTTAAATCCTTTTTCCCGATATTTAACTAATATCCTGACATTTACAATTATATTAGCATTTATATCAATTTTTAGATTACCTTTGCGGCCGTTTTTACCTATCAGAATTATTCAAAAAAATCCCGGTATGTAATTCATTACCAAAAAATATTTATGTCATTCGAAAAATTACAACTTATTGAGCCTCTATTATTGGCTTTAAAAAAAGAAGGTTATACAAAACCAACCCCAATTCAAACACAAGCAATACCAATTATACTTGAAGGCAGAGATTTGATGGGCTGCGCACAAACAGGCACTGGCAAAACTGCCGCTTTTGCCTTGCCAATGCTTCAACTTCTTAGTCAAAATGAAAAAAATGAAATAGCCCCAAAAAAAATAAAAGCCCTTGTAATAACCCCCACAAGAGAACTTGCTATACAAATTGGCGAAAGCTTTGCTGCTTATGGAAATCATACCAGATTAAAGCAGACTGTTATTTTTGGAGGAGTTCCACAAAACCCTCAAACCAATGCTTTGAAAAGCGGAGTGGATATTTTAGTAGCAACACCCGGTAGATTGCTAGATCTTATGGATCAGGGCTTTATCAATTTAAATGCTTTGGAAATCTTTGTATTAGATGAAGCCGATAGAATGTTGGACATGGGCTTTATTCATGACATTAAAAGAATATTGAAAGTTATACCTGCTAAAAGGCAATCCTTGTTCTTTTCAGCTACAATGCCCACTACAATTGTAAAACTGGCAAGCAGTATACTAACCAATCCGGTTCAAATTGAAGTAAGCCCTGAGTCAACAACGGCCGAAACCGTAAAACAATCCATTTATTTTGTTGATGCTGTTGATAAGAAAAATTTGCTCATTCATTTGTTGAGAAATGACAAAATAAGCACAGCATTGGTTTTTACAAGGACAAAACATGGCGCAGATAAGGTTTCACATTTTCTGAATAAAGTGAATATCAAAGCAGAAGCCATTCATGGTAATAAATCGCAAAATGCAAGACAAAATGCATTGACAAATTTTAAAGCGCAAAAAACCAGGATATTAGTAGCAACCGATATAGCAGCACGAGGAATTGATGTTGACGATTTGGCATATGTTTTTAATTACGAAATACCCAATATTCCTGAAACATATGTACATCGCATTGGAAGAACAGGAAGGGCTGGTGCAAGCGGAACTGCAATTTCATTTTGCGACCGTGAAGAAAGTGTGTTTTTAAGAGATATTCAAAAACTAATTTCTATTCAAATACCTGTTATTGAAGATCATCCCTACCCTGCTTCCAACAAGCCCGTTTTAGAAAAGAAAACCAATAAGCCGGAAGATCAAACCAATCAAAGGAAAAACGGCAACCATTTCAATAAGCCTGCTTCATTAGCAGGGAATCTTAGAAAAAGGAAAAGGCAGGGAAAACCTGTTCAGAGTTAAAATAAAGTTATACAGTACAATTATCCGGTTGTTAAATCTAAAATCACGTATATAAACTCTCTCATTTGTTTATATACGTTTTTTTTGCCTCTCTTGTTTTCAGATCGATTTTCACTACAATATCAGTGCTGGAAAATTCTAATATATCTTTGTGTCTCCACATTTTAAGGTCAATCGGCTGGCAATTTTCAATGTAGAAAAAAGTTTTCATTGTTGGAAAGGTTTTATTCCTGATTTTAAAGGTTGTTAAAGGATCTAAAAATCCATCATCATATAAAAAAAGCGTTACATTGTGTTCTGGAAAATTTATTTCTTTATAAAGTGTACCACCCATAAAACCCTGTCCAACTCCTAACGAAGTAATTATAAAGCAAATAAGCAATCCAATTGCTACAATAGAAGCCACCACTGCAGTTAAAATAATTGTTCTAGTTTTATCGAACACATTTTGTAAATAATTCCATAACCTAATCATTAATATATATACTAATACTATGTTAATCAAATATATGATTCCAAGAACGATTACCTGAACCATTTCAAGCGAAGGAATTAATTCAGGCAAAACAATTATAATTCCAAGTATCAAAAAGATAAACAATAGAAGAACAAAGTAAATTGTTTTTAAATTTTTCATAAGAATGAAGGATAAATTTTCATTGTGCTTATTCTAGTTTGATATGGAAAATTACTCAAATTGTATTTAACTAAAAATAAAAATCAGGATATAAAATTATAATTTGCCTGAAATTTACTTTTTTCAATTCTAAGGATTTATAAATGGCATTCACCTTCAGTAAACTATCTTAGTTAAAATAGCAACCATTATATTTTTAGAATATAAGATTCAACTAAATTACTGTTAAAAAAGCTTCTAATCAAAAACTCATTCAATATTTTTATTGAGAAGCTCATCTAAACTTAAAAAATATTAACAAACAAACGTAAACTACTCATAATCAAGAATATTTAAATTAGTTTATTGTAACTCATAGAAAGTTAAAAGGTTCATTGGTTATAATATGTTAAAAACATTTCTTGTATTCTTTTTACTTGATTAAATTTGCGAATTTTGCAGTCTTTTAGCCAACGAATGGATAAAAATTATAGAATATAAAATATGGCAAATTCACAATACAGTCCGGGGGGATTCAGCATTTTACCAATTGTTGTTAAAAACCTGCTTATTATTAATGGTTTGGTTTTTCTGGCAACCATATCGCTCCAGAAAGTACTCAATATTGACCTGAACGAAATGTTCGGCTTGTATTATTTTGGTTCCGATTTGTTCAGACCTTATCAGTTTATTACCTACATGTTTATGCATGCTAGTTTTGCCCATTTATTCTTTAATATGTTCGCATTCTGGATGTTTGGAAACAACATTGAAAATGTTTGGGGACCTAAACGCTTTATAATTTATTATTTTGTTACCGGATTGGGTGCAGCAGTACTTCATCAAGCAGTTATGTATTTTGAAGCACAAAGTATTATTAATCATTTAATTAGCATTGGAACAACTCCTGAATCCATTACTGAATTAATTACCACAGGTAAATACAATCCTGATATTTTAACTTCAATAAAAATGGACAATTTATATTCACTCCATTCGATTTACAATACACCAACAGTAGGCGCCTCCGGCTCAGTATTTGGAATTCTATTGGCATTTGGAATGCTTTTTCCAAATTCGTTAATATATCTGTACTTTGCAATACCAGTTAAAGCCAAATGGTTGGTTATTGGATATGGCGCAATTGAATTGTGGTCAGGCATCTCAGCCACTCAAGGTGATAATGTTGCACATTTTGCCCATTTAGGAGGTATGTTATTTGGCTTTATATTAATTAAACTCTGGAAAAAAAAAGATTTTAACCGATGGATGTAATACTTGAAATTAAAAAGCGATACAAAAACGGCGGAATTATCTTCAGGCTTATTTTTATAAATGTAGCTGTATTTATACTAATTAACCTGATAGCGCTCATTTTTTTTCTATTTAGCATTGGAAATACTGAAAAATTCACCTTTATAGAATGGTTGGCCGTTCCTGCCGATATGCATCTTTTGCTATACAGACCTTGGACTATAATAACATATATGTTCCTTCACCAGGACTTTTTACATATTTTATTTAATATGTTGTGGTTGTTTTGGTTTGGAAAAATTTTCTTGGAATACTTGGACCCAAAAAAATTGCTAAGCGTCTATCTATTAGGAGGAATTAGCGGTGCAGCGCTTTATATCGCTGCATACAACTTATTTCCGGTTTTTCAGCCAATGATTGCCGGTTCAATGGCGTTGGGAGCATCAGCTTCAGTATATGCAATTGTGGTAGGAATTTCAGCTTTTACTCCGGATTATTCGATTGGCTTGCTATTCCTGGGCAGGGTAAAGTTAAAATACATTGCATTATTTGTGGTAGTTCTTGATTTACTCAGTATTCCGAATGGTAACGCAGGTGGACATATTGCTCATTTGGGAGGAGCATTATTTGGTGTTTTGTTTGCCCTCAGTTTGAAAAAAGGACATGACATTACCAAAGGCTTTTCAATTGTAATGGAGGGTTTTTATAGCATTTTTAAACCAAGCCCAAAAATGAAAGTTACCTCAAATAATTACACAAAAAAGCAAAAGCCATCATCTGACACCCAGAGTAAAAAAACACAAAGCGATAAGGATTATAACAAAAAGAAAGCAGTTAATCAGGCCGAAATTGATAGGATTCTGGATAAAATTTCTAAAAATGGCTATGAAAGCCTATCAAAAGAAGAGAAAGATACATTGTTCGATATGAGTAAAAAGTAAGCAACCAGATTTTTAAGAATGGAAGAAACCGGCTTTTTTAAAAAAGTGTATGAATTAGCGAGGCAAATACCATTTGGCCGAGTTTGTACTTATGGAATAATTGCAAAGAATATTGGATCTCCACAGGCTGCGCGAATGGTTGGATGGGCCATGAATAAATCAAGTCACGAAAAAGAATTTGTTCCAGCTCATCGGGTAGTAAACCGAAAGGGGTTGTTGACAGGCAAGAATCATTTTGGCAATACAAACACTATGAAAGAAATGCTTGAATCGGAAGGAATTGAGATAATTGATAATCAGATTCAGAGATTTGAGGAGCTACTTTGGTTTCCAGAAATGAATGATTGAATGCTTAAATAAATGAATGTTTAATGGTAAAATGAGTTTTCATTTTTCTTTTTGCATTAAGTGGCTATTTATAAAGTAACAACTTTGTCTATTTAAAATATTTAAATCCAATTCCATAAAATATGGCAAAAGACTGGAAAGATCGCTTAGGCACTGTATATTCAACCAATCCGGATTATGAATATCAGCATTCAAATGATGATGAAGAAACAGAAACATCGAAACCTCAACATCAAAATTTGAAGGTTTGCCGTGATAAAAAACAACGAAAGGGAAAAGTAGTTACGCTAATTACCGGATTTATTGGCAAAGAAGATGATTTAAAAGAGTTGGGAAAAATGCTCAAAAGTAAATGTGGAGTTGGTGGTACTGTTAAAGATGGTGAAATTATTATTCAGGGTGATTTTGTCGATAAAATAATAGAACTTCTTATTAAAGAAGGATATAAGGTAAAAAAAGTTGGTGGTTGATTAAATTAAAATGGCAGTTTAATTCCTCCAAAATCCTGCCTGGAAATAAAATAAATATTATATAAAAATCGCTCGTATGGCAGAAATTGGAAAAATGAATGAGTTAAGGGTAGTAAAAGAACTGGATTTCGGTATTTACCTTGACGGTGGCGAGCACGGTGAAATTCTGATGCCAAAAAGATATGTCCCAGAAGGCTGCAAACCAGAAGATATCCTAAATGCTTTTATTTATAGGGATTCTGAAGACAGGTTAATTGCAACTACAGAAAAACCATATGCCGAGGTGGGAGATTTTGCTTTTCTCAAAGCAGTTTCAGTTTCAACAGTTGGGGCATTTTTAGATTGGGGATTAATGAAAGATTTATTAATTCCATATCGTGAACAAAGCCATGCAATTGAAGTTGGGAAAAAATATATTGTACATGTTTATTTAGATTCAGAAACACAGAGAATTGTAGCGTCTTCAAAAATTGACCGGTTTTTGGATAATATACCTCCAAATTTTAAGCCTGATGAAGAGGTCGATTTGTTTATTGTGAACAGATCTGATTTGGGTTACAAAGCAATCATTAACAATACACATTCAGGTATTATCTACGAAAATGAAGTTTTTCAAACCATTAGACAAGGTGAAAGGTTTAAAGGATATATTAGAAAAGTAAGAGAAGATCATAAAATTGATTTATATCTTCTAAAAAAAGGAGCGGAACAACGTGATGAACTTTCGGCTAAAATTTTAAATCATCTTAAATATAATGATGGTTTTATGAGTATCACCGACAAAAGCGATCCACAAATTATTTATAAACAGTTTGAAGTAAGTAAAAAGGTTTTTAAAATTGCAATTGGATCACTTTATAAGCAAAGGCTTATAGTTATTGAAGATATTGGAATTCGATTGGCTTAATAAATTGATTTATTTGAATTAAAGTCCATCGATAAAAACAAGTCAGCGAGCCTAATTGATAAAGATTAAATACCTTGAAATCATTAGTATCTATCAAGTTGACCAATTCATAAAAATTCAGTAACTTTATTCCCAATTAAATATTTGCCATTTATTTTTTAATGATTGTAATGATATTTTATCATTGGTCTAATTGAATGTAAAACAATGCATTAGAAACTATCTTGAACAAAGGTCAATAATAAAAACAAAACACAATGAAAAAATTTGCAGTAGTTTTATCCGGTTGTGGTGTATTTGATGGTGCTGAAATACATGAAGCAACAATGACCTTGTATGCCATAGTAAAAAATGGAGGCACGTATGAAATTTTTGCTCCCGATATAGATCAATATCATGTTATTAATCATTATACAGGCAATGAAACGGACGAAACCAGAAACGTATTGGTAGAATCGGCACGTATTGCTCGTGGAAAAATAAAAGACCTGGCCACTTTTAATGCATCAGAATTTGATGCTCTTATTTTTCCGGGTGGATTTGGTGTAGCCAAAAACCTTTCAAGTTTTGCTATTGACGGTGCAGATTGTACTGTAGATTTAACAGTAGAACAGGCTGTTTTAGGAATGGTAATAAAAAGAAAACCTATTGGAGCTTTGTGCATTGCACCCGCTATTATGGCTAAAATTCTTAAAGGAGCGTTGGTTACTATTGGAAGTGATAAAAAAACAATTGCTGCTATTGAAAATATGGGTTCAAAACATAAAATTACCAACCATACCGAAGTTGTAGTGGATGAAAAATTCAAATTAGTTACTGGGCCATGTTATATGCTTGATGCCAATATATTACAAATTGCTGAAGGAGCAGAAAAAGTAGTCAGGACAATGATGGATATGGAAATCTAATAGTTAGCTGTTTATAATTCACCATTCTCAATTCTAACAACAATATCTTCAATCATTTTGTCATCACCAGCAGCATCATATTCTAGTTTGAGATTAGAGCCAAAAAGCCGTGCTACAGATTGCCAAAAAAAAGCATTTAAAGAACCTTTTAACTCTTTTACCAAATCAAATGTAGTAACTCCGGTTTCACGATCAATTAACTTGATCAAAATTCTTCCTTGTGTATATGTAAGTTTCCGCAATTGGCCTTCAAATTGAAGTTTTAATTCATCTTCTTTTTTCTTTATATATTCACTTTTTTCCTTTTTAGTATCATATTCTGCAAGGTGCGAGTGAATTTCGTTAACCTGTTCGCTAACAATTTTTGAATATGGATATACTTTTTTTACATAAAGTACCAGCCTTGAATATCGTTTTTCCTCTTTCTTTGAATTAAATTGGTATGGAGGTATAACAGTTATCGATTTCAAAGTTACATGAATTGAAGTATCGCCATTTTCGACCAAAGCCTGAACTATAAAACCATCTGTCTTATCATTTTTAACTTTGGAATCCAACTTAATAATCTCCTGCCCTTTTAAAAAGGTTAAACTGTTTATAATCAGCAAAATTATATATGATATTTTACGCATTTTCCTTCTTTGGGTGTCTAATCTTTGATCGAAATATCAATAAATATATTGCCAAAATTAAATAATTCCCAGAATTTCCATTTAGAACAATACAAATAGAAACGCAATTTATCATAAAAACGATATTTTTTCAGCCTTAAAAAGTATTAAAAAACAATCAAGGGATAAATGTTGAAGATAAAACAACCACTAAAAATTCGGAGATTCGCTTGACATTTTTACATTGTTAATTGGCTGATCAAGAATCTAAATCATTTTCAAATTAGGTTATCGCAAACAAAGGCACGGAATTATTGATATAGAATATGGATTGGTGGATATGAATTAGATTAGCGGGTAATTGACTTCATTGTTTCTTCAATATCGCGTGGGGTTTTATATATTTTACGATATTCACTCATCGATAAATCAGACCAATAAAGAGGAAACCAAAATTTACCGTGCAACATAGTTGCTTTTTTATCAACTAATACCAATTCGTATGGAAGAGCTGCAAGATGGGATTTACCTAATTTTTCCAAAAAGTTAGCTTCACCTGTTCTTGAATCCTGCAACCCAATTCCAAATATAGCTATTTTCTTGTCTTTAAAAACCATTTCGTAGACTTTATAAGTCTCATCCTTTCTAGCTTGAAGATTTTTCTGAATAATTTCGACACCGTGCTCAAATGAATCAAATTCCATAATAGAAACAGCATCAGTAAATTTTGGATTATGAACCAAAAATCGATATTCTTTCAATTCGTTTTCCGTTAAGCTACTGGTTATAAAAGGCTTAAAATCATTTCCAATTTCAAATAACGAAGATTTAATATCGAGTGAAATTTGATTTAGTTCAATTTCAAACTTTTGGGTTTCATCCCTTAAGTAAGCATAAAACAAGTATTCAGGATTTAAAAGGCTTATCTCAACTGAATCATTTGTTTGAATTAATCCAATTCTCATAATACCAGCCATTATCGAATTATTTCCAATTTTTAAAGTTAATGCAATAAGATCCTGGCGTGTAAAAGTAATAACCAATAAATTTGTATCCTTGGCAGGATGGTAACAACCAATAATTTCAAAATTTTCTGATTTAAGGGCAATCGATATTTTTGATTCCAAATCTTCGATTGAACCTTTTTGGTTGCCTAGTTTATAAAAAGCAACCAAGCCTCCATCAGCGAATAATAAATTTTGAGCAAATACTATTGATATACAAGAAATTATGATGATTTTGAAGATGTTTTTCATCGGGTCGATTTGGCCATATTTAAAGGTCTAAATTAATTAAATTTGAATTAACAAAATAATCTTAAACTTCAAATTGTACGTATACATATCATTTTTAACATTATTTAAAGAATTGATTACTATGATTAAAGATAACTGTTTATAAATATTTCAAGTACTTTTAAATTAAATCATTACTAAACATCATTTAATCTTAAGATTAATACATGAAAATACCGTTAATCATCGGCATTTTCCACTTTAAACTTAGATTAGGAAATTTTAAAATAGATCAAATTTTAACAATAATATTTAGCCAATAATTCAGATTACAAATTAGATATTTTGAGTGAATCCTTCAATATTTTGACTAATCTAATATAGAATTGTTAGTGCATTTGCGTTTTATTTATAATTTTACTTTTTTATGAGTATTGATTTTAAATTATGCGTAGCTTTGCTATAGTTATTATCGTGTTCTTTTCCACAACTAATTTATATGAAAGTAGTTATGGACAGCATCTTTTAACATTAGAGGAACTTGATCAGACTACTGTGTATACCAGCATTGATGAAGCACTTCGCTCTCCTGACCGTGTTTTTCAACTGGATTTACTCACCAGCGATTTAAAAGAATTACCAGCAAGTATTGGTAAATTAAAAAGGTTACAGCGCCTGTTTTTATACGAGAATCAACTTAAAAAACTCCCTCCTGAAATTGGAGAATTAACCAATCTTCAGGAACTATACCTTGATGGAAACCAGTTAGATGCACTCCCTCCTGAAATTGGTAAATTAAGTAACCTTGAAGTTCTAGGCTTACATGGTAACAAACTGACTGTTTTGCCACATGAAATTATTGGATTGAAAAAATTAAAATCAATCTATTTAACTGAAAATCAAATTACAATTCTACCAAATGAAATTGGGGATCTAACAAATCTTGAAAGCATTGATCTGGCATACAATAATATAATGTACCTGCCTAAAAACATTGGAAAACTTGTTCATTTAAAAGAATTGTTTCTCACTGCAAATAAAATAAGTAAACTTCCTAGCGAAATTGGCTCTTTAGTAAGTTTAGAACAATTATACGCGGATGATAATCTTCTGGTTTACATTCCAAAAGAAATAGGTAATCTATTTAATTTAAAACAATTAGGTCTCGCTAATAATAAATTAGTTTCTCTTCCTTCAACGATTGGAGAACTGGTTGAGTTAAAAAGTTTGTACTTGTCTGGAAATCAGCTAAAAACACTGCCAGAAGAAATTGGAAATCTGCTTAATCTTCAAAATTTATTTCTTTCTGATAATTTTTTAATCACTGTACCCAAAGAAATGGGAAAACTGAAAAGTTTAAAAGAATTAAACTTATATAATAACCATTTAACTCAGTTACCAATTGAATTTTCGGAATTAAGTAATCTTGAAAATCTGGGTATTGGCAAAAACGAATTAAAGATTATTCCTGAAAGCCTTGCGAATATTCATATTTACTAAATGGATTTCATAAAAGCTCACACCTTTTAATCCATGTTTCAAAATAAATTTTTAAAATCACCCCTTATTCCAATTAATCTTTAATTTTCTAAAAAAATTTCTCCGCTAAAAAGGATTTTTACAATAATTAGTCTATTTTTAACAATATTTTCATCTAAAAGAATTTCAAAATGGATGGTTATTTGATAATATGTAATATTATAATATAAAAGTTCAACTTTATACAATAAATGCAGGTCACAGCCGACGATATCAATAGAACAATAGCCGCAATAAAAAGTAACTCCAGTTACGATTTTAGCAATTATTCCATAAAATCTTTCACCAGAAGGATTGAAAAAGCTATGTTTGATTTTAAACTTGATATTGACAAACTGATAAAACGAATAAAAACAGATAATCTATTTATTGAAGCCCTAGTTAAAAATATTACAGTAAATACAACTGAGCTATTTAGAGACCCAAAGGCCTGGCATACACTTAGATACAAGATTTTAAACCAATTTTCCGAAAATCGGAAAATCAATATTTGGCATGCTGGTTGCTCTACCGGTCAAGAAGTTTATTCAATGCTTATATTGCTCAATGAATTGGGGTTATTAGAAAAAGCAAACGTTTTTGCAAGCGACATTAATGAAGATGTGATTAAAACAGCCAAAGAAGGTGAATATACTTATAGGTTTAACCTTGAGTATTTTGAGAACTTTGACAAAGTAATCCGCGAAAATCCGTTTAATTATGAGGTTTTAAATGATGTGCCATATTCAAAGTATTTTGAAATTGATAAAATAAACGATGTTATAAAAATTCATGATTTTTTAAGAAAAAAACCTGTTTGGTTTAAACATGACCTAGTGACTGAAGGCAATATTTTCAATACAAAATTTGACTTAATAGTATGCCGTAATGTTTTGATCTATTTTAATACCGAATTGCAGTCTCATGTTTTTGAAACCTTTTATCAAAGCTTGTTCAGAAAAGGAGTTTTGATGATTGGGATTCACGAAAGTATTATTGGTTCCATGTCCAATAATTTTGATAAATCTGGATTAATTTACATAAAGAAAGATTAAAAACTATGCATTTGTATTCTTTAAATAGAATTAAAAATAAAAAGATCTGATAAAACGAGTACCAAAATTGAATTAAAAAATAAAATGACGGGTTTAAAAAAAACCATATTAGGAATTTCAGACATGAAAAATCTCTTTCAGAGTTTGAATAATAATTATTCCATCGATCTTTCAAACTACGCACTTAGTTCACTTAAAAGCAGGGTTGAAGATTTCATGTTTAATTATCATTTTTCTAGTATTGATGAACTTATCCATAAAGTTGAATCGGATGCTTCTTTTTTTCAATTGCTATTAAACAAAGTATTGGTTGAAACTACAGAAATGTTTAGAGACCCTGAATTTTGGAATTTTCTGAAAATTAACATATTAACCAGGAATAATTATCAAAATGAATTAAAAATATGGATTCCGGAATGCAATTCTGGAGAAGAACTTTATACCTTACAAATCATTATCCATCAACTAAACCTTCAGCACAAAATAAAAGTTTGCCTGACAACTTTAAGTCCTTTGAATATTGAAAGGATTACAAAAGCAAACCTTGAGATAAAAAAGATGGAAATTAATTGCGCAAATTTTGAAAGATATCAGGAAGAAGGTAATTTAGAAGAATATTTCACCAACAAAGCAAATTCATTTAAATTAAATCCTGAAATTATTGAAAATGCTGAAATTATAAGTCATAATTTGTTTTCAGATAAAATACCGGGAATTTTTGATTTAATTATTTTTAGAAATAAAATGCTTTATTACAATCCTTCTTTGAAAATTGATGCACTTAAAATTCTCAATACAGGCTTAAAACCTGGAGGGTACATTGCCATTGGAATAAAAGAATCATTGGATTTTCCAGGTTGGGATCAGGAATTCACAGTAATCAGTGAATCGGAAAGGATTTTTAAAAAAATAATCAGAAAAGAAGAATAGATACTTCGACTTAAAACATTAATAATTAATGATTTAATCACTATAATGTCATATAAATATATCATAATAGGAGGATCTGCAGGCAGTTTTCAGACAGTTACCAACATTTTGGCTTCGTTGCCTCAGGATTTTTCAATGCCGATTTTTTTATGCTTGCACAGGTTAAAACATGTGAGAGCAGGATTTGTAGAAGCTCTCTCAATTAAGTCAAATTTAAAAGTCATTGAACCTAACGATAAAGAGTATATCAGGCAGCACAAAGTCTATCTTGCACCGGCAAATTACCATATGTATTTTGAATTGGGCAATTACATTGGCTTATCAACAGAGCAGGCAGTAAACCATTCAAGACCATCCATTGATATTTCGTTTGCTTCGGCTGCCTATACTTATAAATCAAAATTAATTGGAATTATTTTATCAGGAGCCAATAAAGATGGAGCTTATGGATTAAGTCAAATTAAAGAAAATGGTGGCTTGACAATTGTACAAGATCCTGAAGAATGCCAGGTAAAAACAATGACAAGCGCAGCAATAAGTGCAACAAATGTCGATCATGTATTAAAAGCAAATGATATAATTCAGTTATTACTGAAACTTCAGAATAAACATTTTTAATTTTAGTAATGGGTTTTAGTAAATTATAATTTCACATTTTTATGAAAAATATTGGCAGAAAAATTATAATAATCATTCTTGTTGCCCTCCAAATGGGTTTGGGAATTAAATCCTATGTAGTGATTAAGCCGTTGTTTGCTAAAATTGGTGCAAATATGATTTCAACAATTGACCAAGCAATTGTTCTTGCTTTTTTAATAACTACTTTATTAGTTTCGATTATTCTTGTTCTTTTAATAATATCAAAACAAGAGAAGCAAATTAAACCTGAAATTGAATTAATTACAAAAAGCGAAATCAAAGATAGAAATGATCAGAAATTAATTAAGGAAGAAGAGAAAAAAAGAGTTCAACTGCTCAATGAAAAGAAAAAACTGACTATCAATGAATTAGCAAAAGACTTGAATTTAAATGAAGGCCTGCAAAAATATTCTGAAAAAGTATTAATTAACATTTCAAGGCAATTTAATATAATGCAAGGATTGTTTTTTTTGAAAGATCAACAAGATAAAGTTTTTAGAAAAGTTGGAACCTACGCCTATTATAATGAAGAAGATTTACGCGAATTTACTGAAGATATTGGATTATCAGGCCAGGTAGCTGCAAACAAAAAACTATTGAATATTTCAAATATCCCCGATAAATATATTACTGTACTTTCAGGTTTAGGCAATTCATCACCCGCTAATCTGGTTATTTTTCCAATACTGCAAAAAAATGAATCAATTGGTATCATCGAGCTTGCTTCGTTTGCAAAATTTGATGCATTTGCAGAAGAGGTTCTTATGGAATTTTCTTTGTTAATTGGTAATCAATTGGCAGAGACTAATAAAGAGAAAATTGCGACTGAAAGTTAATAGGAATCTTATAATTTAAATCTGATTAAGGTCCTTTTCGAAATCTTATTCAACAAATCAACAATATATTAGATTCATTTTGAATTACGATTTCAGTTTTAATGCAGTACCACACTAAAATTCTCTTCTCTAACCGTTTTTATGAACCAAGTATAAGCATTCTTCACTATACTAATTTAGAACGTTTTATCATCACTTTAATTTTTCCAAAGTTATTCTTCTTATCAAACTAAAAAATAGTAATTTCATACCATTAAATTTGATAAGTATGAGCGAAGATCTATTGCATTTTGTTTGGAAATTTGGATTATTTCAAAATTATTCAATAAAAGGCATTGAAAATGATGAATTTGAAATTGTAAATATTGGAATACATAATAAAGATGCAGGTCCTGATTTTTTTAACGCTAAAATAAAATCCGGAAAAACAACTTGGATTGGGAATATAGAAATTCACCTTAAGTCTTCTGATTGGTTTCGGCATGGTCACCATCATGATAAAGCCTATAACAATGTAATTTTGCAGGTTGTAATTGAAAATGACAGAGAAATTCAAGCTGAAAATGGTAGGAATATCCCAGTGATGGAAATGGTTGTAGACAAGGCAATTGAGTTAAAATACGATGAATTTAAGAATAATAATAAATGGATTCCTTGCCAAAATGATATTTCAACTGTTAACGACTTCAAATTAAAAATGTGGCTTGGAAGCGTTTTGATTGAACGCTTAAATGAAAAATCAGAATATATCCACAAAATTCTTGAATCAAATAAAAACAGTTGGGAAGAAACATTTTATCAATTACTGGCACGCAATTTTGGGTTTAAAGTAAATGCAGAACCTTTCGAGTGGCTTGCAAAATCGCTGCCTTTGAAATATCTTGCAAAACATCAAAGCAGCTTTACCCAAATTGAGGCTTTACTTTTTGGACAAGCAGGATTTTTAGTTGGTGATGATAATGAAAATCCATATTTTAAAAATTTAAAAAAAGAATTTGAATTTTTGAAGGGAAAATTCAACCTCATCGCACTTGAAAAGCATTTATGGAAATTTATGCGGCTTCGTCCACCAAACTTTCCAACCATTCGAATTTCGCAATTTGCAGTATTAATAAGCAAATCAAAATCTCTTTTTTCAAAAATAATTCAATCAGAAAATTTAGATGAGATAAAACAACTATTTGAAGTTGAAGCTTCTGCATTTTGGGACAGCCATTATACATTTGAAAAACAATCAAATGAGAAAAAAAAGGTATTAGGTAACGAATCTATAAACACAATATTGATCAATACCGTAATTCCCCTTTTATTTGTATATGGCCTTTCAACCAATAATGAAAAGATAAAAGAAAGAGCTATCAATTTTCTGGAAGAAATAAAACCGGAAAAAAATCACATCATCAAATCGTGGAAAGAAATTGGAATCAGTTCAAATGCTGCATTTTACACCCAGGCATTGTTGCAACAGAAAAAGAATTATTGCGAAAATGGAAAATGCCTGGAATGTGGAATTGGCATAGAAATTATAAAAAAACAAATTGTGATGGCAAACAAAAATATAAACTCAGATAATCAAATCGACTCTGATACATTAAATTCAAATACTTAAAATTAGGTTTTCATTTTTTTATATTGGCTTCAAATGAGTTATATTTGCAATTCAAAACAAAAAAGTCATCTAATGCCTCTTAAAAAAATACAATTCGTAAGTTTTATTGACGAAAAGGATTCAATTTTTAATATGCTTGATGCGAAGGATAAGGAAATTTTGCGTTCGCACCATTATAGCACAAGCTTTAAAAAAGGCGAAATCATATATAAAGAAGGTGATTTACCTACAGGGTTGATTTATTTATCAACAGGAAAGGTTAAAGTAATAAAAGAAGGTGTTGGAGGGCGTGATCAAATAGTAAGAATGTCAAAGCCTAATGATATTATTGGATATCGGGCGTTATTTGCCGAAGACCATTATATTTCATCAGCCATTGCAATTGAAGATAGTTTAATAAGCATTATTGAAAAAGATGTTTTGTTTGATGTGATTAGCCGGAATGGTAATCTTGCGCTTGCAATGCTCAAGGAAATGGCCCTTGAACTTGGCCATTCAAACGAAAGAACAGTAAACTTAACCCAAAAACATATACGTGGTCGTTTGGCTGAATCATTGGT
Source organism: Bacteroidota bacterium (assembly GCA_025361565.1). GTDB lineage: Bacteria > Bacteroidota > Bacteroidia > Bacteroidales > NBLH01 > NBLH01. The sequence continues at coordinate 69,329 of JANYKN010000183.1, forward strand.
CTTTCTGGTTGAAACATTTGGATTTGAAACTGACAAAAAAACAATTAAAGTATATTTATCAAGAGAAGATATTGCCAGTTTATCTAATATGACCACCTCAAATGCGATAAAAACCTTATCATCTTTTGCCTCGGAAGAATTAATTGAGCTTGATGGAAGAAAAATAAAGATATTAGACTTTCATAAACTAAAAAAAACAAGCAAATTAGGTTAATTTCAAATAAAAATTTTCTCCCTTGTTTTTCCAATAAATATTTCTGGAATTCCTAAGACATTAGGCTATTAAATTTTTATTATTTTTGCTTGCCAAAATTAATATCAGATTTGGAAATTATTCTAATTCAACTACAAAATTACAAATGAAGATTTCTCCAGTCATAATTGCAAAGGATGCATCAAAAACTATAGGACAAACCATTGAAAGCCTTAAATCTTTTGATGAAGTAATTGTTTATGATACAGGATCAGAGGATGAAACAATCGAAATTGCAAGTAAATTTAAAAATGTTAAAATCTGTAAAGGCCCATTTACAGGATTTGGAGAATCAAAAAATAAAGCTGCACTATTTGCTAAGTATGATTGGATTTTGTCTATTGATGCAGACGAAGTAGTCGGCCCCAAATTACTTGATTCAATACAAAATTTGCAAATGGACGAATTTGCAGTGTACCGTTTTAAAAGATTTAATTATTATAGAAATCGAAGAATTAGATATTCTGGCTGGGGAAGGGAATATGTGACAAGAATTTATAATAAAACAAAAATGGGATTCAATGATAAATTAGTCCATGAAAATATTGAATCAGGGGATGCCAAAATTATTACGATAGATGGTGAGTTAAGACATTTCAGTTATCATTCAATTTCAGATTTTATAAGAAAAAGGGATCTTTACGCAGAACTATTTGCTATGGAAAATGCAGGAAAGAAAAAATCTTCGCCTTTCATGGCATTTATTAAAGGTACTTTTAACTTTTTAAATACTTTTTTGATTAAGAGTGCATTTTTAGATGGTTATAGGGGATTATTAATATCCGTTTCTAACGCCAATGTATCCTTTTATAAATATTTAAAACTATATGAAGCAAACATACATGATAACAAGAAAATCAGTCTAATAATAACCACATACAATTGGAAAGAAGCATTGTATTTAACTTTAACAAGTGTCTTAAATCAAACAATACCTCCAAATGAAATAATTGTTGCAGACGATGGTTCAAGAGATGATACACGAGAAATGATCGAAGAGTTTGCAAAAAAGTGCTTTATCCCTATAATACATTCCTGGCAAGAAGACAATGGTTTTAGGCTGGCACGTTCACGAAATTTAGCAATTGCAAAATCAAATTACAATTATATCGTAATTATTGATGGGGATTTAATATTGCATAAAAATTTCATTTCGGATCATCTTAAAAATGCAGAAAAAGGATTCTTCCTTCAAGGTTCAAGGGCTCTTTTAAGTGAGAAATTAACAAAAAAAATTCTTGTTACGAAAAAGATTATTTTACCTCCATTTTATTCTGTAGATCTTGGAAATAGATTCAATTCCATGAATATTCCATTTTTTTCATGGCTGTATTCTTTAAAGAAATCACGCAGCCACAATAGTATTAGAGGATGTAATATCTCTTTTTTCAAAGAGGATCTTTATAAAGTAAATGGATTTAATGAAGATTTTGTTGGATGGGGACGCGAAGACAGTGAGCTAGTTGAAAGATTGTATAACTATGGTTTATATAGAAAATATCTGAAATTTGCCGGAATTTTGTACCATTTTTATCATCATATCAGTAAAACCAGTTCTACGAATGATGAAATATTGAACAGAGCTATTGCAGAAGATCTAAAATGGTGTGAAAATGGTTTAGATAAATATTTTATGGATAAAATTTAAAATCCTTGTTCAATCTTATAGAATAAGCTGTTCCTTGCTGAAATTCTTTAAATGGTTATCATGTAAATTTGTTATTCGTCTCAAATTAACACTTTTGCAAAACATTGAAAACCATTATTTGTAATAATAATCAACTAAAATATTATTATCCACTCTTTTGTGTTTCCACCTTTTGTGAGTCCATAACCAATCTTGAGGTTTTGCCTTAATTACTTGCTCTAGTTTGCTCATATATTTTTGGGTAAGCACCCCTTTTTCAAGCAAAGCGGGTTTTTCATCTAAAAGGCTTAACTCGGCAGTATAATAGCCCCTCTTAATCCTTTTAAAATCTATATAAAGTACAGGATAGTTAAATTTTTTACCATACACTTCGGGTCCGTGAATACAAGGTGTATCGCGCCCTAAAAAATCCACCCAAATTGAATGTTTTAATATGCCTGGGTTTTGATCTGCTAATAAAATAATAAATTTTGGCTTTGATATATTATTAAAAATAGTTCCTGTTTTTTCCATAGATATCTGCTTCATACCGAGCCTGGCCCTATTTCCTCGCATATAATCATTCAGTCGCTTGTTGGGAACAGCTTTATACACACAAACAACTTCGTGCTTCATATAAAATGGAATCGAGTTACCCCACTCCCAATTTCCGTAATGCGCACCAAGAATTAAAACATTTTGTCCTTTCTCAAAGTAATTATCAGCAAGTTCAGGATTTAAAACTTTAAATCTTTTGTAAACAGATTTATCTCTCATCGTCATTCCTTTCAATCCTTCTAAAAGAACATCTGTAAAATGAGTGTAAAATTTCCTTGCAATTGCATTGATTTCAAGCTTACTTTTCTCAGGAAAAGCTTCTTCAAGATTACTGAAAATAACTTTTTTTCTATACCCAATCAAATCAAAAAGTATGAACCGGGAAAAATCAGAGATGCGATAAAGCACCCATAATGGAATTAACCGAAATGATTCAATAAAAATGCGGGTAAAAATATAGGCAATCATAAGTATTTAAATGCTTTGAGTGTAAAAAAATAGAAATTAGAAAGAAAAAAAAGAATAGTAAAATTGGAATAATATCTGTTTTTCTAAAACCACGAAAGTAAGAATTATAAACCATATTTATATTTAAAATAAGGGATTGAAGATAATTAAAATAGGATACTTTAACTTTAATTAACAAGACAAATGTCCACGTTTATAATCATTGGAGGTAATTTGAGGTTAAAATAAAGAAATCATTCAGATGGAATAATCAATTAATAAGGAATAATCTATTCTTCAATTTGAAGCTTATTAATACCATTTTTACAATAGAAATTGTTCTGCTTCATTTTCTTATCCAAAAGGATATATCCTTGATTGGTATCAACAGTTGAGTAATTAAATTTATGATGTAAGTGATATTGTATTGCCGAAAAGCGAATTGAATTCAATTTGAGTCCATATTCAATCAATCGCCATTCAATATCATTGTCCTCACCTACACCAGCCGTTATATAATCTTCATCAAATCCATTGATGGCCAATAAATGTTTTTTATAAAGGCCCCAGTTTGAACCAACAATTCCAATTTTTCGAATTTGCTGAAAGAATGGAAAATAAAAGGAATATTTTATTTTTTTTGATTTTGATGTCCATAAAGACCAAAAGGTTAAGTCTTTTAACTGTTTATGAGCATAAAGTTTATGAGTAATTTTTTCGCTTAAAAGTATCCGTCTTCCAAAAAGTACTGTTCTTTCTGATGCTTTCAGAGAATATATTTTCAAGAAGTTTTTATGCGGAATGCAATCGCCATCAATAAAAACGATAAAGTCCCCTTCTGCAATTTTAATGGCTTCGTTCAAAATTTTATTTTTCCTAAAACCCAAGTCTTGATCCTGAAATACATGTTTTATCCTTTGTGGAATTTTGATATGGGAAATATTTTCTAAAGTTTCAGGATTGCAATCATCTTCAGCGATAATAACCTCAAAATTCTGAAATGTTTGCTTTTGTAATGCTTTAATTATTAATTCTAGGGCTGCTATATTTTTATAAAAAGCAATGATTAAACTAATTTTCATTTTACTGTTTTTCAATATTAATTCCAAATCTACTTTATCGAAGATGTATGTTTTGATTTTAAATTCGGCAGCAAAAGTAGGATTTATTTGTAAAAAAGAAAAAAGTGGCAATAGAAAAAGCTTATTTATATTTTATATTTACCTATTAATCAAGACTTTAAACTGGTTTATTAAATATTTTTCTTAGATGCCAAATAGTTTTAATTGCTTTTTTATATAGCTTTTGCTTGATACAAACATCCCTGAAAAATCGAATTGCATCAATCTCTAATGCTTTTTTTTCAAGATCCGAAATTTCAATTAAATATAGTGGAAAAAATGGTTTCCATTTTTCAGTAAACTTTTCGGCTGAAAATATCCAATCTGCTTTGTATGCACCGCTTGATAGATGCTCAATTAAAATATCATAAATTACAATTACTCTGTGTTTTTGATAAATATTAAATGAAAAATCCAGATCGTAGAAATGGAATTTTGGAAAGTTTAAAGAATCAAATGGATATTCCTTCCATATTTTCTTCTCACAAGCCATAAAAACACCATCAACAAACAAAACATCAGATATTTTTTCGTTAAACGGATTTTTATAATCAATTTTATTTCCAGCTTTTGAATGTTGTATAAGATTTTTTCTTTGCTCCTGTGTTTTAGGAAGATTATACCACCACGAAGAATGAAAAGCACTTTTAACAACGCCTCCGGCAACACCAATTACTCCAATTTGTTGGTCAGCAAAATGATCCACCAATTTTTTTCCCCAATCCTTTGTATGAAAAAGAATATCCTCGTGCATAAAACAAAGATATTCGTATTTACTTTTTGTAGCCCCCAGATTGTATGCTTCGCATATTCCGTAATTATCCTTTTGGTTATCTATGGTTATTATTTCAAATGGCAGACCAATTGTCTCCTCAATGTTTTTCGAAACCTGTTTTATTAAAGTGGGGTTTATGGAACAAATTATAATTGAGAGCATCAATAGGTATTATTAATTTGACAATAAAGTTTAAGGTAAAAAATTCAATTTAAATATAAAAATGTTTCGAAAGCCTAAAGTTTTTATTACGCTGCAATTGATGCAAAATTAGAAGGATTATTTACGTTTGGGATAAAATCAGTTATTTATTTTTTAAGCAAGTATCGAAGAATAAACTATTTTATGGCAGTTTCGAGAGTTTCATCATTGTGGAAATATACTTATTAAGAAAATGCTAAAATCTTTTTGTACTCTTTATTTTATCTTAGGAATATCCTATTTATACAATATGTTATAGTCTGGTTTTCTCATTTGCGGTTCTTTTTTATAAATAAATCTCATAGTTTTCAAACCCATTTTCTAATTCATGCACATAATGAATCCAAACCGGTTTTCCTTTTTGATAAATGTGCAAAGCATTACTTTCCTCCAATTGTGAATTGATATTTTGGATTTTGCTTATTTGGGTATTTTTTAGTTTGTGGATTAATCCGTGACCCAGTTCATGAATAATCCCATCTTTGGTTATTCCGTAATAACAAGCTTTCAACTTATGGGCAATCCTTTGAATCCATGCTTCAGTGCTGTGCCTTACCGCGTCTTCAGCTACAATTACTTCATTTGCTTCCTCCTCAGGCTTTCGTGAAACTGTACTGGCATTTAATCCAACAAATAGTGCTAAAAAGAAAGCCAATTTCTTCATCGAACTTATTTTTAACAGAAATTAGGAATTTAGAACAATTTAAATTCATCCATTAATTTGGGAACAAAAATATCTTCCCAACCAAAAGTATCTTTAAGCTTTACTCTTAAAACATTAGCCGCCATAGGTTCACCATGTGAAATAAACACTTTTTCCGGTTTATTTGTAATTTTTTCAAGATATTTCAGGATATCGTGCTGATCGGCATGCGAAGACAAAGTATTGACACACTCAATTTTAGCTTTTACAGGATAATAATGACCCTCTATTTTAATTTCGTGTGCGCCTTCTTTTAGCATTCTGCCACGAGTACCTTCTGCCTGAAAACCGGTTATTAATATAGTTGAATTTGAGATTGGTAATTCTTTTTTCATATAACCAAGTACCCTGCCACCATTCATCATACCACTTCCTGCAATAATGACTTTAGAGGTTCTATCTCTTAATAATTCTTCTGTTTCTTTTACTGATTTTATTACTTCCACGCTTTCGAAAACTTTGTTAAGCACATGGCTGCCCAAAATATTCCAATCGGAATACTTGAAATATAATTTACTTACTGACGAAGCCATGGGACTATCAAGATACACAGGAATATTTGGAATTTCGTTGTTGCTTTTTAGCACCCAAATCTGGTACATAATATCCTGGGCTCTATCAACAGTAAAACTAGGGATTATCAAAATTCCTTTTTTTTGATCATTATCAAGGATTACTTCTTTAATTTTTTGATTGGCTTGAGAAATTGGATGCAACCGATCCCCATAAGTTGATTCAATAATTACAATGTCAGCTTTTTTTGGTTGAATTGGAGGAAGGAACATTTCATCATCGAAACGCCCGATATCACCCGAGAATAAAATTATTTTACCATTTATATCCACTTCAATACTCGACGATCCAATAATATGGCCATTCTGGCAAAGGCGGTATTTTACGCCTTCAAATATATCATGCCACACATTATCAGTTACATGATGAAACAACGCAATTGTTTGCTTAACATCTTTAATTGTGTATAAAGGTTGGGCCGGCTTATGCTTGGTATAACCCATTGCGTTAGCCTTAACAGCTTCTTCTTCCTGAATACGTCCACTATCTTCCAAAATAATAGCAGCAAGGTCTAGGGTTGGTTCGGTTGCTATAATTTTACCTTTGAATCCAAGTTTTACAAGTCTTGGCAAATAACCAACATGATCTAGATGTGCATGGGTCAATAGTACAGAATCAATCTCACCTGGTTCAATGAAAAAGTTTGACCAGTTCAGTTCACGCAAGTCTTTAAGGCCCTGAAACATACCGCAATCTACTAGTATTTTTTTGGAGCCGATTTTTAATAAATATTTAGAACCAGTTACAGTACCAGCTGCACCTAGAAATTGTATAGAGACATCCATGGATCAAAGGTTTTAGCTTGTTTATTTTTAATAAGAATAGGATAAAAGTAGCTATTTTTATTGAACAGCACGATGGTATAGAAAAATTAATTTTAAAAGGATATTTGTATTGGTAAATTAATCTCTTAGATAAATAATAGCCATTGCATGAACAGAAAATTTTCAATTTAATTGTTAGTTTAATTGAAAACTTATTTGGGCTAACAACAAAAACTCTTTGTAAAATTATTAGATAAAGAAAAGAGCAACACCACAAACACTTAAAACAGCTCCAATTAATTCTTTTACAGTAACTTTTTGCTTATAAATAAAAATAGCAGGAAGGATAATTAAAACCGGCACAATAGACATAAGTGTAGCAGCAATTCCGGTACTTGTGTGCTGTATTGCAATTAGCGAAAATGAAACCCCCAAAAAAGGTCCGAAAAATGATCCGATACTGATACTTGTCATTGCCTTTTTATCTTTCAAGGCATTTCCAAGATTTTTCCATCTGTTCAGAACTGCTATCATTGCCAGAAAACCAATGGTTCCAGCAATAATACGTATTTGGGTTGCAGCAAACGGATTGTAATTTTTCATACCCAATTTGCTTAATACCAAACCGGCTGCTTGCCCTACTGTGCCAAGAAATGCATAAAAAAGGCCTTTTATGGGAAAATTGAGTTTTAATTTCTTATCTCCATCTGGTTTGCTCCAAATTGTGATTGAAATGCCAGCAAGTACCAATAACATACCCAAAAGGCTGAGCATTCCCATAGTTTCATCAAGGATTAACCATCCCAACAAGGCAGCCATAGGTGGAGCAAGTGTCATTACCAACATGGAAATACGCGAAGTTATAATCGGATAGGAAGCAAAAAGAAATAAGTCACCCATAACGAAACCTACAATTCCAGACAGGAAAAGCCAGAACCAGGTATGAAAATCTGCATCAAAAGGGAAAATTAGCCCACGGTTAAAATAAGCCAAAATACAAAGAAAAATGAATCCAATAACAAGCCTTATTAAGTTAACCGAAAAAGTACCAACCCTAATAGTTGCTCTTTCGAACGCCAATGCTGAAACTGTCCAAAATAAAGCAGTTAAAAGGCCTGCAAATTCACCATAATGCGTTGCTATCATAATTTTAAAATTTGGGCAAAAATAAGCCAATTATCTAATTCTCTTCATTTTTGGCAATAAAATTTAGATAGAAGAGGTGATACAATTGACATGAAAAGACGTTTTACTAAGATATGATGCAAAATATGAATTATTTAATTTACCAATTGGGTGAAGAAAACGTTATTGAATTCCTTGAATTCATTTTCAAATTGAATTATTTTTGGAACGAATCCTCCTAAATTGATAACATTTATGATCTATATTGAATTGAACAATTTAGAACCTTTAGTACTTATGATGTTTGATACGTGTAAGTTTCTTTATCATTTTATCGGGTTGTCCCAAAGGTACTTTCTCAAGTAATATATTGCTTGCATCCAGGTGATAAGACTTAGCCTGAGGAATTGCCAAAATTTTGATCATGTCGCTCAAATTCATAATTAATCTCTCCGTTGCATTGAAGCGGTGCTCCTCTGTTAATATTCTATCAATAATTACATAACGGCAGTCACCAGGTATATGAAATTTCTTTAATGAAGGATACGCAGATTCTATTTTGAGTTCATTGGTAAGATTCAAATCATCAAGTACTTGCCTGAAAAACAAATTAACCTGGGTTTCAATACGAAATCCAATGTTAAAATCAATTTTAAATACTGCTCCTTTCACAAATTCAGTCACTTCGTACTCGCATGTATAAGGCTCATCCTTAATGTCAATATGCAAAAACCAGTATCTATCGGCTCTTTTGGGTTGTTTATCCAATATAGAATAATAGATTGTAGATTCTATGTCCAGTTTTTTGTTAGCTTTAGTAATGTAAACAAGATTGGTGGCAAATTTTGGAATAGTTAAATCTTCACGAACATTTTTTAAAATTACTAAAAGATCTGAAATAGGAATAAACCGCATCAAACCATTTTTAATTTTCCGCCCATTAAACCAAACATACATCATTATTGCAAGTATTCCTGCAAGGAAAATGGTAAACCAGCCACCGTATATGAATTTATGAAGATTAGCAAACAAAAAGGCAGATTCGATAGCAATATAAACTATTCCTATTAAAACCAAAAGCATCAATGGAATTCTATTCCTCAAATAAAGAAGGAGTAGTAAAGTTGTCATCAACATGGTGATTGTAATTGACAATCCATATGCAGCTTGCATAGCATCTGATTCCTTAAAAAGCAACACAACCACAATACATGCTACCCATAAAAAAACATTCAGATAAGGAATATACATTTGCCCTTTTAATTCTGTTGGGTACTTAATGGTCATTTTAGGCCAAAGGTTAAGAGAAATAGCCTCGCTAATAAGTGTAAACGAGCCACTTATTAATGCCTGACTGGCAATGATAGCAGCTATTGTAGCAATAATTACACCTGGCAAAATAAACCAATCCGGCATAATTGCATATAAAGGATTCAATCCATCTTTTATAAAATGAGGATGTTTAAGTGTCCAAACTGCTTGCCCAAAATAGCTAATTAGCAATGTGGTTTTAACGTATATCCATGATATGCGAATGTTTTTTAATCCACAATGCCCTAAGTCGGAATAAAGTGCTTCGGCCCCAGTAGTTGCAAGAAAAACAGCCCCGAGAATTAATATACCTCCAGGATGGGTACTTAACAGTTTTATTGCATAAGTAGGATTTATAGCCAATAATATTTTTGGATATTGAATCAATTCAAAGAAACCCCAAAAGCCAATAACAAAAAACCAGATAAACATCAGTGGCCCAAAAGCTTTTCCAAGAGAACTAGTGCCGAATTGTTGAACAAAGAACAGTAAACTAAGTATAGCAATAACAATTATTACAACAGGTATGTCTGCATGTAGAATTTTTAATCCTTCAACCGCTGAAGTAACAGTAATGGAAGGAGTTATCACACCATCAGCTAATAGTGTACTTCCACCGATTAAAGCAAAAACATAGGCCCAGTTGTACCTTTTTCTCAATAAAGCGAATAAAGCAAAAATTCCACCTTCCCCTTTATTATCGGCCCTGAGGGTAATAATTACATATTTGATAGAAGTTTGAAGTGTCAGTGTCCAGAAAATACACGAAATAGCTCCAAAAATGGTTTCTGTGTTAATTACATCCAATCCAACACCAATAGCTTTCATTACATATAATGGAGAGGTACCTAAATCTCCATATACAATACCAAGAGTTATGATTAATCCGGTAATAGTTACTTGCTTGTGCTTCGAATGATGCGTCCCTTGTTTAGACTGGGTCAATTCCTGTGCTTTCAATTCTCTTCTTAATAAAATTCTTAATACTATAAAAAATCAAATACTCCTTGAATAACATTAATTTTGTTTATTCTTAGTCAAAAAGTAAGCATTCAAAAATCGCATTCATATATATATCGGTTTAATCATTCGAACCACTTTCTAGGAGTTGACCTATCTGGAAGCTGTGGGAAAAATCCTTTTAATCTCAAATTAAAACAATGAGTTTATCAATCTATGCAAAAAATAAATTTTCTAAATTTTGCGCGACAAATATAAATATTTTTGATTACAATGCTTATTTTATTTTTTTAATTTCCGAGAATATCATTTTGAAAGATGCATGAAAACAGCTAATAATGAAGATTCTTTTATCATTAGGATTAAAATTTGATCATTATCTTTGATTTTAAATTACTTCATTTTAAAAACTTAAAATTATATAATTAGGATGAAAGAAATAGAAAAAGAGGTTATTGAATCACTAGAAAGTTTGAAGGATGAAAAAAGGTTTGAATTTTCTAAAAACTATTATCCAACGGCTATGCGAGTAATTGGTGTTACTGTTCCTAATACTAGAATTATTATTAAAGAACTTAAATACAGGACAATACAATGGCCTGAAATCAAAAAAATACAATTCGCAAAAAAATTGGTCGAAAACAATATATTTGAATGTCAACAAATTGCATTTGATTACCTTTCTAGAGATAAAAAAGCTCTTTTAAAGATGACAGAAAAAGATTTTATCGACTTAGGCAAAAACCTTGATAATTGGGTATCTGTTGATACATATAGTATTTACATGATGGGCTACGCTTGGAGAAATGGTGTTGTTAGTGACAAAAAAATCAGAGACTATTTAAAATCATCTGATGTTTGGCAAAGACGCATAGCTGTAGTTTCAACAGTAGCTCTAAATTTAAAATCTAGAGGAGGAAAAGGTGATATTCAACGAACACTGGAGATTTGCGAATTGGTTATTCATGACCATCACCAGATGATAGTAAAAGCACTTTCGTGGGCATTGCGCGAACTAGCCAAACGGGAAAAAACAGCAGTTCAGGATTTCATAGACAAATACTATGTTCATTTGCATAAAAAAGTAATTAGGGAAGTCAGTCACAAACTTAATTTTGGTAAAAAAAACTGATTATTTCTACTTACTAAGTTAAAAATAATTGAATTTTAAGATGTTGCAACTTTACCGAAAAGTTTAAAAAATTACCACTTAGACACATCGTTAAAAAAGCGTGTAGGCACTTACTTTTAAAAAGGCGTATTAGAAAAATATGTTCTTATATTGTTTTTTTTCTATCTTCCTATGTGTGTATTTATAATTATGTGTTGTAATATCAAGTCGTTTAATTCCGTAAGTAGAATTATGCAACTCTAAATTTAATCCAACATTAAATAACAGGGCAAACTAAATGCCTGATTTTTAAATACAAACGGTATGCAATCTTCTGATAATACTATCATCAAATTGTGCAATCACAAAACATAATCTATTTTTGCGCGAATATTTTAAAATCATATAAACAGTTTTAATATTGATTTTTAATATATTACTATTGAAAGAAATATCTTAGAATAATTTAATGAAAGCATTTTATACAATCGGTTTATTGGTTCTATCAAACACATTTATGACTTTTGCCTGGTACGGACATCTTAAAATGAAGGAGTTCAAATGGTTTGAAGCATTATCTTTGGTTGCAGTAATCCTAATAAGTTGGGGAATAGCCCTTTTTGAGTACTTTTTTCAGGTACCGGCAAACCGGATTGGCTTCAACGAAAATGGTGGGCCATTCTCGCTTGTTGAATTGAAAGTAATTCAAGAAGTTATAACACTAATTGTGTTTATGATATTTACGTTTTTTTTATTCAAAAATGAGACTTTCAAATTAAACCACCTCATCGGTTTTTCATTTCTGGTACTTGCCGTTTATTTTATTTTTAAAAAATAATCCGAATTGAGATTTTTACAATTTATCAATTGCCCTTTTTAGCGAAGCTGCAACTTCTGAAGCCATAGGCTCAAGTGCTTTATTTTCAACTGCACTCATGGCGGCTATCGGATCAATAGCCATTACCTCAATTATTCCATTTAAATGTTCTTGCAATACAACATTGCATGGCAGAAAAACGCCAATTTTATCTTCTAACTGCAAAGCTTTATATGCAAAATGTGGATTACATGCACCTAAAATTTTATATTTTCTAAAGTCAATATTGATTTTTTCTTTGAATGCTTTTTGCAGATCAATTTCGGTAATAATTCCAAATCCTTCTGTTTTGAACGTTTCAGCAACATATTCTAGCGCTTCATCAAAGCTTTTACCTGTAATTATTTTGTTAAAAGAATAGTTCATGGCATATACATTTAACTTATTTGCATTTTTTATACTTCTGCTTCAATAATCTCAACAGGTTGATTAATTGTAATCAAAATCATACTTTGAGAATCATAAATTGGCTTTTGAATTTGTGTGTCCCTTGATTGGAAAACGATGGTAGCAACTTGTAACAATAAATCACCTTCGAATTGAATACGGATTTCTTGTGGAATGTAGGTTTTTTCTTCAACTAGTTCCATTTCCTCATCCATCTGTTGATACCAAGTCCAGCTAAACTTGATATCTTCTATTTTTTTTCCTGGAATTTTAAGCACATTAGGATGATCTGAAAAATCCATTTCATAAATATCCAATTCTCCAGTCAATTCAACAATTTCACCTTGAATGATATCATACAATTGCATATCATTGTTCCATGCAAGACTAATTGAATAATTTTCAAAAACAAATTCAACACCACCTTCAATTACCCATTTATGGTCTGGGTCAATGGCCATATAATTATCATTTACATGATAAAACTTAATGTCTTTTACTATTTGATTAACAAATAGTTCTTTGAATTTTTTTTCTATTTCCTGCATAATATTTTTTGAAAATATGGTTTGAAATAACAAAGTAACACTTTCTGGCTCTATCTTCCAAGCAGAATTATATACAATTTAATAATTTTACTGCTTTTAAAATAATACTCATCTCAACAGCCTTTACCAAAGATACTTCATTAAAATCATTCTGCAATTCAACTTTTTGAATTTTAAAAGATTGCTTGTTTAGATGCAATTTAAAATCATTTGTGGAATAGAAATAATTTACTGAATTCTCTGTCAATGAACGCATTTCCTTCCCATTTTTATACAGAATTGTATTTTCCGAACTTGATTGATCGAAATAGTACCCTTCCAGGTCACTGTCAAAGGAAAGACGGCTCAAATGTAAATGTGGTTTTTCTTGATACGGAGCGCCATTTGTTGGACAAAAAGTATTACAATTTCCACATTGATTGCACCAATCAGCAATATGAACGATTTGTGTATTTTGCTTTATTTCAAACATTTCCCCTTTCCCAATAATTATTTCTTTATTATTAGTACTTAATTTTTCAAGATGCAACGAAAAGGGCTCAATTGGATAAGCAAACAAAGCCAAATTCGGGCAAACCGTTGTACAAATATTACACAATTCGTCGCAAAGCAAACATCTTGAAGCTTCATTTATGGCTTCACTCTCTGATTTAAGTATTTTTTGAATTTCATTTGGATTAATCCGCTGAGCCTTTTTAATCATCAGCATTTTATAATCTGCTTTATTGCGTTCAAAACTCTCTTTGGTTTTAAAATCAATCCCGGATTTATCTATAATCAACTGAGCCACTTTTCTACCATCGCCAACAGCAGCAATAATAGACAAACCACCATTTACAGCATCGCCACCAATAAATACATTGGGAAGTTTTGTTTCAAATTCACTGATACTTTTTCCCAATAAATCGTTTTCAATAAAATCAATGTCCAACTCCTGCCCCACTGCAGGAATAATTGTATCACACTTAATTTCGAATTCGGAATTAGAAATTGCAATGGATTTTTCGCGTCCACTGGGATCTTTATCTCCCAATTGCATTTTTTGACAAGTCAATGAAACAATTTTATTATCTTTTGAGTTGATTTTTAGAGGATTGAGCAATTCAAGGATTTCAATGCCTTCATTCAATGCCTCTTTTATTTCTTCGTAACTGGCAGGCATTTGTTTTCGGGTTCTTCGATAAATGATTTGTACTTTTCCTTCCTTTTCTACAAGTCGTTTTGCAGTTCTGGCAACATCTATGGCGGTATTACCACCTCCAATTATCGCTATATTCTTCCCTAAATGGGTCGTTCTTCCTGCTTTAGCATCATATAAAAATTGAAGCGGATTTAAAATCAATCCATCGTCCATTCCTTCAATGAAAAAAGAACGTGCTTTTTGAGCCCCTGCTGCAATATAGATAAATTCACTTTCTTTATTCAGTTGATTAAATGCTTCTTTATCAATTTTATGATTGAAGTGAATTTTCACTCCCAACTTCTGAATTTGATCCAAATCGATATTTAAATTTGAATCATTCAATCTAAAATCAGGAATTGCAGATGAAACCATGCCTCCTGCCTTTGATTTAGATTCATAAATATGGATATCAAAACCTGCCAAAGCCAAAAAATAAGCACACGACAAACCAGATGGACCTGCTCCAATAATCGCTACTTTTCTATAATTATCAGATAATTTAACCGTTTTTTCAACTTTTGATAAATCTGCATGTAAAGCATTAAATTTTTTAATTTCCCTTATTAATAAAGGACTATCATAATTGATACGTGTACATTTTGATTGACAAACGTGATCGCACACCGTTCCTGTTGTTAGCGGGAATGGATTGGTTTGTGTGATTGTTTTGTAAGCGCTATCAAAATCTCCATCGGCTGTGTGGTACATATAATCCGGTATTCCTTGATTTGTTGGACAAGTATATTCGCACGGTGCATGGATACAATCGAAATTGCCAAGCTCTTTTTTGGTTTTTATATTTTTATCACGAAAGCTATCTTTTTTGTATGCCTTGTCGATTAATACTTTTACCGAATATTGTTCTAGATTCCGCATTATAGAAAGCCATTTATTTTCGGCTATTTCTTTTGAATTAATGATAAACGTCTCAATTGATTCGGAATTCCTTTGAACAAAAGCATTCGAAAGTTCCTGAACATAATGGTTTAATCTTGAATATCCGCCAGGCTTTAAAATATCGGAGCAAACCGTTGCCGGATATATGCCACATGAAATTACATCTGCAATATTAAAAGCATCCACACCAGCTGAAAATGAAATATCCAATTCACCTTTGAATTCATTTTGCAATTTTTGAGCAACAAGAATAGCAATGGGATGTAAAATCTTTCCACTCGCATACATCATTTTCTCGTTTGCATGAAAAACGTTTTTATGATTAAGGCTCTCCAAGGTATTCGTCAGTTTTAAACCAAAATGTAGCTTTTTTAGGTGTGCAACTTCTTGAAGGTTTTTAATCAATTCAATCGCATCGGGATATTTTAAATCGTGCTCAAATGCAATATCAGGAACTTGGGTTTCAAAACCTGAATTGGCAATAATTTCAGCTAATTTTTCTTTCCCCAATAATGTTGGATTTAGTTTAATAGTGGTATGTAAATTTTTCTCTCTCAATAGATAAATCCCAATTTTTTCAATTTCTTCAGGTGGGCAACCATGCATGGTTGAAAGCGTAATATTATTTGAAATGCAAGGATTGATTATTATTTCATCAATTTCGGGATAAATATTCTTTAAAGATTCAATCTTTTGCTTCAATTCTGCGTTTGCATCCATCATTTTATCAAGAAACCATTGAATATTTCCCTTTAAAATGCCTTCGAGATTATAGCCTACACTCATATTGAAAATTACGCCCGCTCCTGCTTTCAAATCCCATCCAAATTTGTGCTTTAAAACATGGATAATTATCCACGCATTTAAATATTGATCAAAAGATTCCTTTATTTTGAGCTCCTGCGACCATTCACAATTGTAGCCTTCGTCCTGCATATCTATACAAGGCTTTGAAACATCCAGTTCATCAAGTGTTTGAACCGTTTTTAATTCGATATATCGAGCACCGCAAAGCCAGGCTGCAATTATATTCTGGGCAAGTTGGGTATGCGGCCCTGCGGCAACACCAATGGGATTTTCGAGCAATTGCTCAAACCTTTGAAAACGGAAAGGATCTGAATGTTTGGGCACGAAAAACAATTCTTTGGGAATTCCAAAAATACTGTTGTACTTATCAAACTGATTTAAAATAATTTTCAATAATTGTTCAATGGTTGTTGGTATAAATTTATCAGTCATCGATTTAAATATTTAACTGCTGTTAATTCAATTTCTATTCTCTAATTTTGGCTATTGATCGCAATCGAAATCCTTTTGCTGAGCGCCTCGAAGCACTAATTTCTGTTTCGCAATTTAATATTAATTTTATCTATCTATGCCAAAAACTTCAGATCATCATAAAAAAACTTCGGCCTTAATACTTGCCGCGGGAAATTCAGCACGAATGGGCAAACCTAAATTTATGCTTAAGTTTGACGAAAACCATACTTTCCTTGAAAAAATTATAAAAGGGTATCAGAATTTTGGGTGCATTGAAATTATTGTGGTTTTGAATCCTTCCGGAGATGAAATCCTTAAACAATATAAAAGTAAAATTGTTGAAAATGAGCATATCATTATAAATCCTAATCCGGAACGTGAACGTTTTTTTTCGATCAAAACTGGTTTAAAAGCATTCAGAAATCCAGAAAATGTATTTATACATCCCGTTGATAATCCTTTTGTTAATAAAAATGTTTTGGAATTGCTGTTCCAAAAAAGTGGAAATTCAGATTATCAGGTTCCTGAATATCAGGGAAAAGGAGGTCATCCAATACTTATTTCGAAAAATGTAATAGAACGAATATGTAATTCTACTGAAACTGATATTAATTCAAAAATATTTTTGAAACAGTTTATTCAGTTACGGGTAAATGTAGATGCACCTGAAATATTGATCAATATCAATAATTTGGATGATTACAAGAGTTTTTTCAAATATTGAAGATTAGTAAAAATTCTATATCTATAATTCTTGAAAAATTAAAAATGCGACTAACGAAAAAACACATAGAACTATTCCATGTGTTTTCTCCGTTTTATGCCTATTTTTAGTTTAATAAAAACATTTATAACAATAATCCTTTTATTGAATAAAACCATATATCAAACTGAAAATTAGCAAATATCCTAAATCCAAATCAATTGGAGCTTTTAATAAAATCTATAATATTGTCCATTTCTTTTTGTGAAATATTTGCACGTATTCTCATATGTTTTCCAATTACATTCCATTGTTCATTGGAATAGGCTTGTGGAGGTGGAGCATTATGGCATCTCACACAATTTTCGCCCCAAAGTTGAGCTCCACTCTTTACGTCTACAGCTGGTACTCCTTCATTTGAAGATACCGTGCTTTTATCCGATGTTTTTTCAGATGTTTTACAACTTTCAACCAGTTGAAAAGTCATAAATAGTATGATAAAATATATTATTCCTTGTTTTTTCATTTTAATTAAGATTTAAAAACCGTATACTAATTGCATATTGAATGTATTAAGTTGATCTGTTTGAGTTTGATAAGAAAATTTCAATAACCTATTCCATCCAAGCCAATAATTCAATGAATAGGCCATTTGCTCTTTTACGCCACCACCCCAAACTGCACCTTTAGGAGTATCAAATTGTGAATATCTTCCCGAAACTTCTAAATTGCTTATAAATCTGGAAGCTGCACCTATAGGTCTTATTGATGCTTGAAGATAATATGCAGTGCTGCTATTATTAAATGTGTAAGTTCCTCCTGTATCAAAGTTTTCGTAATCAGCACTTCCGGCATCTAATTTTTTCCATTCTCCCATAAATCTAATGGTTGATGACAGAGCTGCAATATTGCGGAAATAATTCAGGTCTATGGCATACATATCTACATTCACTCCTTCCAATCCAGTTCCAATATCTCCTGTTTTGTCAGCATGCTGAAAAGATAACCCTAGTTCTAAACTGGCATCAGAAAAAGGAAGAATACCAAATCTTCCACCTATTGCTTTATTTTTATTGTTTTCTTTGTAAGCTTCATAATTAAATTGACCAGCTTCATCAGGAGCATCAATACTACCAGGCATGATTTGGGGACCATTTGTAACATAAAAATCGTAATTAATTCTGGCCTTTCCCAGATTAGCTCCTCCTTGCAATCCAACACCAGTTTCGGTCATTGGACCTATACCTCCATCTCCAAATCCTACCGGATCAGTTGCAAACCTATTCAGAAAACCTTCCATGTATTTGCCACGATAACTGCCGAATTTTGGTAAAAACCGACCAAAGTGGATCGTTAAATTATTATTAATGAAATAAACCATATTTACATATTCCAATACCACTTCAACGCTACCTTCATCAGTAGCTAACTCCAGTTCGGATTCCATAAATAATCTATCAGACAAACTCCATAAAAAGATGGGCTTAAAAGCGATATTGCCAAATGCATTTTCATCTTTATTAAAATAGTAATCGGCTTGAGAATTCCCAACTACAACAAGCTTAGTGTTTCCAAAAAAGGATTTATTTTCGGTAGTATTCTGTGCAATGCTTTTTAAAGAAAGGCTTGCTAGAAATAATAGGCAAAAGAGTAATTTTACATTTTTCATCCCGTTAATTATTAGAATTAATGTTTAGGAGACTGTAATTGTCTGATATAATCGACCAATTTCCAACGCTGGTCTTCAGTTAGCAAATCCTTGTATGAGGCCATAGGTGGTTTTCCTTCTGTTAATTTCCAAAAAATGGCACCATCAGTTTCACCAATAACACTTTTCGAAAGAAAATTTGCAGGCCTTGGAGTTAAACTTACACCAGCAACACCATTGCCTTTGCCGCCCACTCCATGGCATACAATGCACATTTGGTTAAAAATAGTCTGGCCTGCCACAACGGCTTTTACATCTCCCTTTAAAGGATTTTTTATATCATTGGCATATTTTGGAGCAGTCCAACTGTCATCTTGAGAAAATACTTTATTGTTCCATGTAATTAAAAGTGTGAATAAGCATAAAATTGCAGTATTTGCTTTCATAAACTATTTATAATAAATAAATGATCACTAACTTTTTACTAAAATTAATCTCAACGGTTGCGGACTTTAATTGTGAGATAAAAAGACAGAGCAATTCAGTATAACCGATTATACCAAGAAAGAATACAAAACAAATATCAAATTAAATACTGGACGATGCGAGTGGATTCAATTGTTCAAAATTCATTATTGTTCATCTATTCTTATACAATCAGTTTTTAATAGAACCTATGAAACAAACAAAAAGACAGAAATTCATCCCTAAAAAAGATTTTCAGAGATTAAAGTACTTTATTGTTTAGAGCTGTCCAATACGTTATTTTATGTTTATTTTTATAGGAAGCAAATTATTTCATGTATTTTCTGAAATATCAAATAATTTTTGATGCCTTAATAATGAAATATCAGCAGTTTATAATAACTTAACTCGACTTGTTATTTTAAGAATAAGCTTAGCGCTTATTTTTAATGAATCACTATTTAGCCTTTTATTGAATTTACTAAGCAAATGTACAAACATCAAACTATTTGTACGATCTGGAGGTTTCAATCGGTTAAACTGAAACACTTTTGTGAAATTGGAGGGGAATTGAAGTAACTAATCTTACGTACGAAATTATAACAAATCATATAAAAATTCTATTTTGTCTAACTCAGGCTCAGGAAATTGGCCACAGTATAAATCAATAAATTTATTTTTGCATACGGTATCCAGCCAATGAAAATAATTATCCTGGGGTATCACACTTTTTGCCGGATCAAATGGTTCGATTTCGCCATTATCATCGTCATCATCGTCCCAATTTGCCATAGCGTTGTTATTTGATTGTGTCTGTATAGATAGGTGTTTGGTTATTCAAAACCATATCGTCAATTTCAAACGTATTGTCCTTTTTTAAATAACTGATCAAAAGTTCATCCGAGAGATGGTTGCCTTCCTTGATAATGGTTTTTTTTATTCTTTTGTATAGTTCGATTAAACAATGACAGCCCGATTCATCAATTATTTTTTGTAGTTCTTTTTTATCTCCAATATCCGATGACATAAAAGTACTAAGTTTGTCGATAGACAGATACTTTTTGTCCAGTTTTTGAAGACCTGTATTTTTTTCCAGCAATTGCCCTTCGGGTGTTCCATTATTGGTGATAAATAAAAAAGTACGCACAAGAATAATCCCATCAACCATATCTACACGGAAATATCCGGCTTTTATATCGAAAATGCGATATTCAATAAGTAAATTCTGGTGATTGTCGTAAAATACTTTGGGCTCATCGAACGACCTGCACATAAAGAATTGAGCTAAACCTATATTAATACTGTCAATACGCTCAGCGAGCCTCATGATAGCATGATTTTGAATATAAACCTTCATAGGTATTTTAGCAAATGGGCTATTTCTATTAAAAATAGTAGGTATTATAGATATTGCATTGGGACCAGTTTGTGGCAAAACCCTTTCTAAAAGAATTACAAGCTTGTTTTTACCATGGATTTCAACAGAACTGGATTGTGGAATGTGAGTATACACGTAAGCCAGATGCTGAATGCCTGTATTTGGATTGTTAAATCCAATTATATCATATTTAAGCCAATAAAGACATTTGCCAATATCGTTGTACCATATAGCTGTTGAATCAAGGATCCTGGAAATTTTGGTCCTGACTAAAAGATCAAATTCACCAACAATCCTGAATTTTTTGAGGCTTTCGATTATCGTATCCGATCCTTCAAATTCATTCTCTCGTATCATCAAACCAAATCTTATCAAAGTAAGCCCAACGGTCAAAAAATCGTACAAACTAATTTTGGTTTCGTTTAGTTCCAGTGTCAAAATTTCATTTTTCAGAAATAAAGTAATGTCACTTTTTAGGTTATTTAAAAGACTTACAGGTATATGATTATCAATTGCAGCAACTGGACGCATGGAATGGCTCCTGATGCTATATATTTCTTCTAATTTGCTGTGAGGTATTTGTTGATATAACTCTTTGTTGCAAAAAATATTGAAAAGTTCACGGAATTTAACAAAAAACTCTTTTTTATATTGTGCACCGGCTAGTTTCTGTAATTGATGCGCGTTTGGTTTTTTCTTTTTTTGCGACATGATGGTATAACGGTTCAGTAGTTTGTTTTAGTGTTGGCAAGTTACAAATATAAAGGATATAATAGATACATAGGGTGGTCAAATTCCCATCCTTCGGAGGAGTGGCCAATTCCCATATTCCTGAATGATATAAAACTCCAATTTACTCATAACATCTCCAAGAATATTTTTAACATCTGCATCGGATATCCGATAAACCCTTAATCCCAGGCTTTCAAGGTATTCCTGCCTTTTGGCATCATATTCAATCTTATCGTCATGACTGATACCATCAATTTCAACAACCAGACCTAACGTTTTCACATAAAAATCTACGATAAAGCTTCCTATAATCCGTTGCCGATCAAAATCGATGTTGTGAAAATGACCTTTAAGTACCTGTTGACAAAACAATACTTCCGAAAGTATCCCTGCTTTTCGCTTATCTTTGGCCAACTTATTAAGCGCTGGATTGCACGGAAGATTTTCGACAAAGTTTCGTTTAATTGGAATGCTGTTGATGGTGGTTCATTTATTCTACTACGGCTTATCATCCATATTCCCCCCTCAAAAAGCGGAACCTTTTTCTAAGTTTTGGTGGTAGGTTTGGTTTAGTTTTTTTTTTATACCCGACGGGTTTTTGAAAACCCGTCGGGTATATAAAAAAAATCGTCGCCATAAAAAAACTATATGCTTTCTAGATCCAAATACATTTTGTCATCAATATCCCTTTTATGAAAAGCGATGAAATTATCCAAACTATCAAACAACTCAATTACTTCAGCGCGTTTTAGATTGCTTACCGATACCGAAAAAAAACTTTCGTAGGACGAAAATTTCCAATCGCTTAAATCCTTAACAAAACAATGATGTACCGGATTGGTATGAATGTAATGAATCATTTTTCTA
The DNA here is from genome assembly GCA_025361565.1 of Bacteroidota bacterium. GTDB lineage: Bacteria > Bacteroidota > Bacteroidia > Bacteroidales > NBLH01 > NBLH01. Next base: position 91,803 of record JANYKN010000183.1, read on the forward strand.
AAATATTCGTTATCATGGACCCATCGCCGATTGAACTCTGCCTGATATAATTTACCTTTCCGGTCGAACATCTTATTGTAGGCTTTGGTATAGGCATTAAAGAAATTTCCGAATTTTTGTGAGTTGAGTTTGGGTAGAACACCCGACGGGTTTTGAAAACCCGTCGGGTGTTCTTTTTCAAAATAATATTTTAATAATTCAACCTCGCTTTTCATCCTCAACAATATATGAAAATGGTTGGGCATCAAACAATAGGCAAATGTATCGGCCACAGGAGAAATATGTTCGTGATATTTTCTAAGGAAATAAATGAAATTATCTTCCTTCCGAAATAAGTTTTCGCTTCCCACTGCATGGTTAAAAATATGGTAAATTTTATTGGGTTCTATTGGTATTCTTATATTTCCCATTATGTTGTTTTATAATTCGATGATAAAACACCCGATTTGTTTTTGAAACCTGTCGAGTGTCATGATTTTCCTTATACTATGTAATAAAATCCTTAATTAATCAATATCAGGTGCTTATAATAATTGTGTGTTAAATTAAACGATTTATATTTAATTAATGAACAAAATACATTCTACTCCGGCTTATCATCCTTATCCCCCCTCAAAAAGCGGAACCTTTTTCTGGAATCGGTCACATAAATACTTCCGGGAAAATCGAAAATGATTTTTTTGTAATATTCGATGGCTTTATCTTTATTCTCCAGTTGATAATCATAAATTTGTGCCAATTTATATATTGCATCGTCACCCAAAAGCCCAGAAGTATAATCTTTTGCAATCCGATCAAGATAAAAAATAGTTTTTTCTAAGTTTTTTTGCTTTTCATAGATCCTTGCTTTCAGGAATAAAACATCATCTATCAAACCATCGGTTTTATATAACAATTCCAAAGTATCCAGCGTTTTTAGCGCATCCTCGTCTTTGTTCTGCTGCAAAAACATTTCGGCTCGCGCATAATACTTCAATGCGGTTTGGGTGGTATCAGCCCCTGTATTGTCTTTAATTAACATCGAAAGCTGAAAGGCATCGTTTGCAATCAATTTAGAAGTGCCTTCTTTTAAAACATCCAACTGTGCTTGTGCCCAGGGAAAATTGCCGGTATAAAAAGCGAGTGTTGCTCTTTTATATTTTGCTTGATCTCCCAATTCATTGGCATCGTTCATTTTAGCGGCTTGTGCATATTCAAGAATCGCATCCGAAATTTCATTTCTCAACAATAAAATATCGCCCAATTCTATTTTACAACCTCCTTTAAAAGCGGGATCTATGTGGTTATTATCAATTGCTTTGTGCAATAATTTCACTGCCTCTTCACTTTTATTCAGATAAAATGCCTGTAAATGTGCCAAATCTTTAATCAACCTGATGGTTTCCGGCTGACCCTCAAATTCATCTATTGCAGATAAAAAAAGTTCCTCTACTTTTATATATTCATCCTGTCCGGTAACTTGTCCAACCACTACCTGCTGATAAATTACTTCAAGGTATCCTAATTCGGCTTCTATGTAGAATGGCGATTCCTTTCCACTTTTCAGCACATATTCATAAGCATCTTTTGCCTCTTTATACATATTGTTCGAAAAGGCTATACCACCCAATTCCACCAATCGCATGCCACCTTCGTGCCTCCTCCTGTCCAATGCCTTTGCTTGAATTATTGCATTTCCAAAATCATTTTCCTGCATGTAAAACCAAACCAGCAGCTCACTGTAAATAAAAGTATCGGACTCTTTTTGTATCCGCTTGATTAATGATTTTTTAAAGATTTCTTTCAGGTTTTCATCAAAAGCCCCAACCATTCTTGATTGTAAGGAGTTCTGAACCATTTCTATCTGCCCCTGATCTTCGGCAATCAAATCGAGATATTCATCAACCATTTCCTGACTCATTCTTTGAAAAGCATATACATTGGCCATTTCGAGATGAAAGCCAAAAGGTATTAATTTTCTTCCCTTTTCAAAAGTTAGCTTTGCATAATCATATTCCCTTTTTGTTAAAAAGGCATTGGCAATAATAATTATGATGTTTTTATCAGCCGGAAGGTTTTTTAGTACAAAGTCAAATTGCTCTTTAGCATCTTCCTGTTTATCCTGAATCTTATACAAATAACCCAGTTCAATATAATTCTGCAAATCATGTTTGTTTTTCCTGATTTGCTTATTAATCATTTTCTCAGCCTTCTGATAATCTTTGATCTCTGTCAAACAATTGATAGTGTAAGTAAAATAAACCTGGGCATTATTTTCGTTAAATAATTCTTCAAATAATGCCGCTGCTTTTTCATATTCTTTGTCCTGGTAATATTGGAATGCCAATTGAGTTTTCGAATTCTGGCTCATTAAGGAAAAACTTATTCCAATTATAATTAACAAAATATAGTAACGCATCATACTTTTTTTTTCAAAATTAATTAAATCTAAACAACATACGTAAGATATTCAATGCTTCTAACTTGTTAAAATACCAATACCAAGAATAATATAATGACGCATTGATTACAAACTGCATTATCCCTGCTATTTTTTTCCATACAGTTCTATTTACATTATAAAACTGAAAACCAGTATTCCATATTATCAAATTATGTCTCTTTATCAAAATTAACATTACATAAAAAGATATTCTATAGCTAAATATAAATGAGTTTTATACTAGTCAAAAAAAAAATCCACTCATACGTAAAAACATCAAAACCGTTGTCTTTCTGTACCAATAAATGCTACGGCAATATGGTTTATCATAAAACGCTGAAAAAAAAGAATATATTAAAGAAAATTAATGATGATTTTTGATACTTTTGTGCAATCATTTAAAGAAAATTAGAAAGTACCAAAAGTGCATTCGTTTTGATTGAGTCCAATTAAACAAAAATGCTTCAAATTTGGTATTCGTCAAAAAACCGTTATATGCAACAAGAAGAGCAGCGATTTCAATCTATTCGTCCTTATTCAGATCATGAAGTTAAAGGTGTTATTGAACAATTATTGCAAGAGCCTAATTTTTTAAAGGTTTTATCAGTCGTTTATCCAAAGCTCAACTTGAATGATGTAACTGATCATTTAAGGAAAATATCTTCCATAAAAGAATTTCAAAAAGAAGTTGTTTATTATTATCTAAGGTTAATAATTAACAAAACCATTAATAAATTGAGTTTCACAGGTTTGGAACAATTGGATCCGTCTAAAAAATATTTATTTATGTCGAATCACAGGGATATTATCCTTGATTCGGCCTTGATGAATGTTATTTTATTTGAAAATGACATCAAAACCACTGAAATTGCAATTGGCAGTAATTTGTTGATATTCCCATGGATTGAAAGGCTTGTAAAACTAAACAAATCTTTTGTTGTAAAGCGCAACCTGCCTGTAAAAGAGATGTTAATGGCATCGCATGAATTGTCTTCATACATACAATATACATTGCTCGAAAAGAAGCATTCGGTTTGGATTGCACAAAAAGAAGGCAGGACCAAAGATGGAAATGATTTTACACATTCTGGCCTTTTAAAAATGATACATATGAGCAGTAATCAGCCTGCTGCTGAATACTTTAAAAATGTCAAGCTTATCCCTGTTTCAATATCTTATGAAGTGGAACCTTGCGATGGTTCTAAAACAGCGGAATTATATGCCAGACTGAGGGATGGAAGCTATGTTAAAGATCCGAAGGAAGATTTATTGAGTATGAGTGGCGGATTAAATAATTTTAAGGGTAGAGTACATTTTTCATTTGGAAAAGCTTTAGATCAAGAACTTGATGTATTAAATGGTATCCATCATAAAAATGAACAATACGGAAAACTTGCACAAATTATAGATAACAGCATTCATCAAGGTTTTTATCTGTTTGAGGGCAGTTACATTGCTTATGATATTTTAACAAAATCAGAGCGGTTTAAAGATAAATATACTTCAGCGGAGTTCCAATCTTTCAGTAATCACATGGCAGCACAAATTCGTGATATTGAAGGCGATAAAGATATTATTAAGCGCATTTTTTTACGCATTTATGCAAACCCGCTCATCAATAAATTTAAACTGGAAAAAATACCGCTTGAACAAGAAGTTTAAAACAAATTAATATCCTCTTTATTTTCAATATAACCCTTATCAACAGGTAAGTTTTTACTTAAAGCTGCCTCAACTGCAAGTTGATCGCACCTTTCATTTTCTTTAATGCTGGCATGACCTTTTATCCAGATAAACTTTATCTTATGTTTTGGATAAATAGCAAGAAAACGTTTCCACAAATCCGCATTTTTCTTATTCTTAAATCCAATTTTCACCCAACCAAACACCCATTTTTTTTCAACAGAATCAACAACATATTTTGAATCGGAGTAAATAGTTACTGCACAATTTTCTTTTTTCAAGGCTTCCAATCCAACAATAACTGCCAACAATTCCATACGGTTATTGGTAGTTAACGCAAATCCTCCAGAAATTTCTTTACGGTGCAGCCCAGACAAAAGAACAACTCCATATCCGCCGGGACCAGGATTTCCTTTAGCAGCACCATCAGTATATAAAGTTACCTGGCTCATTATTTAATTAAACGTATTTGGGAAAAACTTTCCGAGAGAAATAGCCAGATTTGACATGAAAAGCTTGATGGAAATGGCCAATAAAATGATTCCAAACATTTTACGCAATACATGAATGCCATTTACACCCAGCATCCGTTGGAATATATGTGTTAATCTCAATACCACATAAACTACCACCATATTGAGGGTTAAGGCAATAACAATATTAATTACATGGTACTCAGCCCTTAATGCCAATAAAGTTGTCATTGAGCCAGCACCTGCTATCAGTGGAAAAGCAAGAGGAACGATGGAGGCGCTTCCTGAAGAATGATCTTTAAAGAGGCTAATACCCATCACCATTTCAAGAGCCAGAAAAAATAATACCATTGAACCGGCAATGGCAAATGAAGAAATATCAACACCGAAAAGAGTTAAAATCGATGTTCCTGCAAATAAAAACACAATCATAATTAGAAAAGCAACTATCGAAGCTTTTCCAGCCTCAATTATTCCACCTTTCTCTTTTATGCTTATAATAATTGGTATGGAACCAGTTATATCAATTACTGCAAATAAAACCATGAAAGTCGATAAAATATCGAGTAAATTTATGCCCATAAAACTTTTAAACGTTTAGTAAAAATGTAATCTTTTATTCAGTATAAAATTTGAGCATTTTAAGAACGGCATCATAGCAAACCGGACAAAAAGTCTTTGTTGCATTTGATCTCATTTTGCAATCAAATTCCGGTCGGTAAATCCCTTTTTTAACATAACTAGCTCCTTCAAAAGCGCCTATTTTATTTTTAAATTCACCGTTTACAGGTGTTGGCAGTGGAGTGTTTTTATCAACTAAGTTTTTCCATTTGCTATTGAAATCAACCAGGTTTGTAAGGTTTACTTGCCAGGGCTCAACGCTCATATCAAATAAATCTTCTGCCTTATCATATCCATATTCATATTCGTCGCCGAGGGCAGCAAATGCATGGCCAAATTCATGGGTAAAAACTTCTTCTGATTCTCCATTATCACTGGTGCAGAGGTTATAATAGTTGTAAATGCCGCCACCGCCATATTTACTAGAATTTACCAATATATAAATTTGATCATAGGGAACATGAGCTGCCAGATCCCTGATTTCCTTGACATCTCGTGTTGTTAGATAGCGTTCACTATCAAAAGTGTAAAAATTTGAGTTCAATATTGTTTTTTTCCAGATATTTTCACCTGGAATATCAGTTCCTGATTCCGCTGAAGGAGCCATGACAGTCCAAAAATTTATATTTTGCTTATTTTCTTTGAAAGGAGAAACTTTAAAAAAATATTCGATAAAGCGTTTCGTATCATTTCGGAATTTTGTCATTTCCTGAGCCGTGTAACCCTCGGGAAGCACAACAATGTCTAGCTTAACAGAAGGATCGCCGGAATCCTGTATTTTTTCTGTTTGATATTGATTGACTCGTTCTTTATTAATGAAATAGTATGTAGGATCAACTTTTAACTCATAAACTGTCTGAAACACTTGTTTCTTATTACGATTTTGAAGTTTAATCCAAATCTTCTGTTTAGGATATGGCATAATCACAGAACCATAATAAGTCCGCGACAGTTTTTTTGCCTCATCAGTATCAATCCATTCACGGAAAAGAGTAGAAAAACCTTTTGAATAAATGAGGACTTTTCCTGTTGAATCAAAAACCTGCAACATATAATCCCCATAATTAAAAGGATCGATTAGATTCTTTTTAGAACCTCCCCAAAATGGTTCTTCTTTTAATTGCTCAAAATAAACATATGATGTATCAGCATTTCCACCTGTTGTGTAATCGAAACGCAATGTTTTTGGTAAAAAATATTTATCAAAACTTACCTGTGCTGAAACTGAAGTCAGTGACCAAAGCAATATAAAAACAAGTATTTTTCTCATAATCAAATATTTATTGAAGCCAGATAGACTAAACTTCTGTTTTTAAGTTTCACGTTAATTGCAATGATTATTATATTATAAAAGGACTATAAGTAATTACAGTCCTTAACGTTAATTAAGTCAGATTTATAATTCCTAATTATGAAATAATACTAAAACCAGTATATGGAACCAATGCCGGAGGTATCACAATTCCATTGGCAGTTTGATTATTTTCGAGTAACGCAGCTACTATTCTTGGCAATGCCAGTGCACTTCCATTTAAGGTGTGTGCTAACTGTGTTTTCTTTTCTCCTTTTTCTTTAAATCTTAATTTTAATCTATTAGCCTGATAATCAACAAAATTAGACACTGAACTCACTTCAAGCCATTTTTCCTGGGCAGCCGAAAAAACTTCAAAATCATAAGTCAAAGCTGAAGTAAAACTCATGTCGCCACCACATAATCTTAATATTCGGTATGGCAAACCAAGACTTACAACCAATGATTCAACATAACCAACCATTTCATCAAGTGCCTTATAAGAATCGGAAGGATGCCTAAGCTGCACAATTTCAACTTTATCAAATTGATGCAAGCGGTTCAAACCTCTCACATCTTTACCGTATGAACCAGCTTCTCGCCTAAAACATGGAGTATAAGCCACCCTTTTTACAGGAAAATCCTCAGCATTTAATATTTCGTCCCTAAAAATATTGGTTACAGGAACTTCAGCTGTTGGAATCAGGTAAAAGTTATCAATTCCGCAATGATACATTTGTCCTTCTTTATCGGGCAATTGCCCCGTGCCAAAACCAGAAGCTTCATTTACCATTAATGGAGGCATCACTTCAAAATAGCCATTTGCAATAGCATTATCTAGAAAAAAACTGATAAGCGCCCTTTGCAATTTTGCACCTTTTCCTTTATATACAGGAAATCCTGCTCCAGTAATTTTATTTCCCAGTTCAAAATCAATCAAGTCATATTTTTTGGCCAAATCCCAATGCGGAACTACTTCACTCATATTTAGTTTAGGCATTACACCACCACTTCTTATTATTTCATTATCCTGAGCACCTTTACCTGCTGGAACCTGCTCGCCAGGAAGATTAGGGATCTGTACAATTAATTCGTACAATGCAGATTCAATTTCGCTTAAACGATTGCCAAGTTCTTTGGCTTCGATTTTTAAACTTGCTGTTTTTTCCTTTGCAGCATTAGCTTCATCAATTTTTCCATCTTTAAAAAGCTGTCCAACTAATTTTGCTATATTATTAGCTTCAGCCAATGACTGATCTAATTTGTTTTGTACTTCTTTTCGCTCGTCATCCTTAAGAATGATTTTGTCTACAATCAATGCAGCATCAAAATTTTTGATTCTCAAGCGATTAATTACTTCGCTTTTTTGTTCTCTTATCAGTTTAATTGTCAGCATCTAACTCAGGTTTAAATAAAAAATCCCCTAAAATTATCACATTTTATGATAATATCAGGAGATTTGAATAGTTTTTTTTAAGGAAACTTAATTGCTTTCTACAACTTCAGGCATTGGGATTACAGAAACATAAGATTTATTGTTTCTCTTTTTGGTAAATTTAACAACCCCAGCAGTTAGTGCAAATAAAGTATGATCTTTACCCATTCCTACATTTTCATCAGCATTGTGAACGGTGCCTCTTTGTCTGATAATAATGCATCCTGATTTAGCAAACTGACCTCCGTATATTTTTACTCCTAATCGTTTACTATGTGATTCCCTGCCGTTTCTTGAACTACCGGCGCCTTTCTTATGTGCCATATCTTAATATTTTTTATATTATATACTATAATTCAATTACAAAGTAATTGATTCAATTTCAATTTGGGTAAAATCCTGACGGTGACCAGAACGTTTTTGATATCCTTTTCTTCTTTTTTTCTTAAAAATGATAACTTTATCACCTCTAACATGTCCCAAAACTTTGGTGGAAACTTTTGCACCTGCAATTACCGGAGCACCAATTTGAACTTTACCATCGTTATCAACCAGGAGAACTTGTTCAAAATCTACTTTGTCTCCTTCATTTTTATCCAAACGGTGAACAAAAATCTTTTTGTCTTTCTCAACTTTAAATTGTTGACCTGCTATTTCTACTATTGCATACATATTTAAAATATTTAATTCTGAAGGCGGTAATAAACTCTAAAATTTTGATTTATTGATTATTATCACTTATAAACCCCAGAAATGATTTGGACTGCAAAAGTAGAAAAATTATTCAGACCCCAAAAATTTTAAAGGATTAAATTTTAGATGTCCATTAAAATTGAATATATTTATGTAAAATAATTCAACATTATGATTTAATAACAGTATAAAATGAAACATATTAAGTATTCATTTTTGAATGATAATTTTCAGATTAGAAATAAAAACAGGAATTTATTAATAAATCCTATATTCTAAACAGGTGATAATGAAGCTTATTAACTAAGCCAGAAAAAACATAAAAAGTAATAATTTCAGATAATCCGATATAGGGTAATAATTTTAAACAAAATTATTACTTTTGTTAATCAAATTTGCCGCTATAAAAATGCAAATGAATAGAATTAAATTAAGTATCGAAAGTTTAGTATATAGCCAGACTCAATCAGGCGCTTATGTTTTGGTGTTGATTGAAGAAAATGGAAGCAGGAAATTACCCATAGTAATAGGTACGGCTGAAGCACAGGCAATTGCAATCGCTCTTGAAGGAATGTACCCACCCCGGCCACTTACTCATGATTTGTTTGTCAATTTTGCCTCCGCTTTTAATATAAATATTATTGAGGTTTTAATAACCAAACTGGAAGAAGGTATATTTTATTCTGAATTGGTTTACGAAAATTTTTCGAACAGGGTAAAAATTGATTCACGAACTTCTGATGCAGTTGCATTGGCAATACGATTTAAATGCCCAATATATGCCAATGAATCTGTTCTAAATATGGCTGGCATTTCATCAAATGATTTTGGAAAGACGATGAACGACTCAGATGAAGAGATTGATTCTGAAGATATTAAAAATCTAGAAGATAGGGATATACAGGAATTGGAAAAATTGCTAAACGAAGCAATTAACAGTGAAAACTATGAACTTGCATCTAAAATTCGCGACGAAATTAACAAGAGAAAATAGGAAAATGCAAATACATAAATCTTTCTACTTCTACAAATTCAGCTTTACTTTTCACCAGACTTTTATTAAAGAGAACAATCACATTTAATCATTCATTTTTATGAAAAATTACTACAATTATATAGATTGTAGATACTGAAATCATGCATAAGTCATAATAAACAATTAAAAAGAAATCTTTCCTTTGTGAATCAAATATTCTTTCTATTTTTAGCCTCCTAAAAACTAATTTAACCAAGATAAAATAAAGGAAAACCACATGAATATTAAGTTGCGTCTTACTATAATGAGCTTTTTACAATTCTTTGTATGGGGTTCATGGCTGATTACTATTGGCGTTTATTGCTTTCAAACAAAAAAATGGTCTGGTGCCGAATTTGGCGTTATTTTTTCAACATTGGGACTATCCTCACTTTTTATGCCTGCCTTAACCGGTATTATTGCAGATAGGTGGATAAACGCAGAAAAACTTTACGGTATTTTACATATCTTATATGGTTTGGTATTTCTTTTTGTTCCTCAAGTTGATAATCCAAAAGATCTATTTTATGTCATTTTTCTTGGAATGATGTTTTATATGCCTACAATATCACTTTCGAATTCAATAGCATACAATATACTTAAAACCAATAAACATGACGTGGTCAAAGAATTTCCACCAATTAGGGTTTGGGGAACTATAGGATTTATAGTAGCCATGTGGGTAACCAATCTGACCGGAAATAAAGCATCTGCAAATCAGTTTTATATAGCCGGTGTTTTTGCTATTGTTTTAGGAATTTATGCGTTTACTTTGCCCAAATGTCCCCCTCAAAATCTTATTTCAAAAAACTCATCCTGGCTTGAAACACTTGGACTAAATGCATTTAAATTATTCGCAAATTACAAGATGGCTTTATTTTTTCTATTTTCAATGATGCTGGGAGCAGCTTTGCAATTGACCAACATGTATGGAGATACTTTTTTGTCCGATTTTGAAAAAATACCAATTTATCATGATTCATTTGTTATAAAATATTCTACGATTATCATGTCTATCTCACAAATATCAGAAACTCTATTTATACTTGCCATACCATTTTTCCTGAAAAGATTTGGTATAAAAAACGTAATGCTAATCAGCATGTTTGCATGGGTATTGAGGTTTGGGCTTTTTGGACTTGGAAATCCGGCAGATGGCCTATGGATGATTATTCTTTCATGCATTGTTTATGGAATGGCATTTGATTTTTTCAATATCTCAGGTTCATTGTTTGTTGAAACTTCAACAGATGCAAGTATCCGATCTTCGGCGCAAGGACTTTTTATGATGATGACCAATGGCTTTGGTGCCATTTCGGGAAGCTTAATCAGCGGTTATGTGATCCAGAAATATTTTACTTTAGCAGATGGTTTTAAAGAATGGAAGGGAATTTGGCTAACATTTGCAGTATATTCGCTTGTTGTAGCCATTTTGTTTGCATTATTGTTTCGCCATAAACATGACCCTAAATCAATAGAACAATTTCATCATTGACTTTAAATTTCAACAGTTTAAGAATCTCAAGCTAATCCGGACTTTAATAAATCAATTATCAAATTCATTTAAAGCCATTTATAAAAAGATGAAGGATACTTATAAGCACAAAGGACAAAGAATAAAATTAGTGGAAGAGCTTATAAAACAAGGTATTTCAGATGAAAAAGTATTGGCTGCAATATCCAGATTGCCAAGGCATTTATTTTTAGATTCCGGATATGATAAGTTGGCATACCAGAATAAAGCTTTTGAAATTGGATCAGGTCAAACTATTTCTCAACCGTATACTGTGGCTTTTCAAACCCAGCTATTAGGAGTTGAAAAAGGAGATAAAGTACTTGAGATTGGAACAGGCTCCGGTTATCAAACAGCTATTTTACTTGAACTTGGGGCTCAGGTATTTACAATTGAACGCCAAAAGGAACTTTTCCTAAAAGCCCAGACTTTATTGAACCAAATGGGTTACCATCCCCAGTTTTTTTATGGCGACGGATACAAAGGCAAAGCTGGTTATAGCCCATTTGATAAAATCATTGTCACTGCCGGCGCACCTTTTATTCCTGAAGCGCTTCAAAAACAGCTTAGGATCGGAGGAATTCTGGTTATACCGGTTGGAGATTCAGAATCGCAAACTATGTATTCTATAGTTCGATTGGATAAAAACGAGTTCCAACGAACCAGTTTTGGTGAATTTTTATTTGTGCCTATGCTCGAAGGAAAACAATCATAACCAAATTAATACCAATTAATTGAAATTTAGCATTTTAACTTTTGTATGTAATACATTCAGAAGCATTACCCACTGGAATAAAGTTGAATAAAAAGCCTTATAAACCAGGCTTTTTATTCAATAAATCTGATGTTCTTTATTCCTAAAATCAATTAAATGTCGGTATTTTGTATTTTACATCTTTGGTAACAGTTTTCCAATCATCCGTTCTAAATGGACCCGCAGGAAATCCCTCCTTATTGAATAAATTATTATCAGAAGCATCACCAGACCATCCAAAATGAACAGCAATAGGACTCTCTACTTTTTCACTTGAAAGAATGACTTTATTTCCTCTGATAAAAGCCTGTGCATAATAAAATACCTTGTCTTTTCCTGCTATTTCAAAGCCCTTTGCATATCCATATTTATCAGGACAAACTAAACCAGTTCCTATATTATCAAAAGTAATAATGAGTTGATTGCCTGACATTTCCATTGATTTGTATGATGGGCCATTACAAATTACTCCTTTTTTGTACACATCGTGTAAAGCAATGGAAGAAAGTCTTTTACCTACATCCTGTTTATTTTTAGGATGGATATCTGTTGGGTCTCCAATATCGGTTGTAACACACATTCCGGTATTTGGTATTTCCAAGGTTTGGGTTTGAGCTTCCCTTAATTCAGCCCAACCGCAACCTTCATTACTATTACCAGATGTATTATATGTGGCTAGTTGTACAAAATAAAATGGGAAATTACCATTATTCCATTTTTGCCTCCAGCCATTTATCAACAATGGAAATGCTTTTCTGTATTGAAATGCCCTATCAGCATTAGATTCACCTTGATACCACAATATCCCTTGAAAAGCATAGGGAATTAAAGGGTTTATCATAGCATTATACGCCAGGGATGGATATTCATTTACACCGCACTCATTTTTTACAGATTCAACCTGAAATTTCCATGCGCCATTTAATGGAATTATATATTTGTCAAATGTCAATTTTAAATTTGCAGGATCCCCATAAATTCCCCCTCCGCCACCATTATCAACCACTCTGACAGAGATTATATTTTTTCCTTCTTTTAATATCCCTGATGGAATAATATATTTTCTGTCTGTATCCCAGATATTGTTGCTTCCGATTTTTACACCATTTACATAAGTGCTATCCTCATCATCGATTTTTGATAGTTCCAGAGTTGCTTGCTTTTGAATATCGCCAGCTGACAAAACAACTGTTTTTCTCAGCCAAACCACACCATCAAATTCTCCTAAACTTTGCCCTTCCCATAATTCTGGTTGGTAAAGTTCGGGCCAGTTCGAATCATCAAATGACAATTCTTTAAATGAACTGCAATTGGCGTTTATTTTTGCTTTTTGTATTGCTTCTATTCGTTTTTCAGAAATAATTATGTTTAAATGACTCAATGAATCTAGATTTATTTTAGGCATTCCTGCAATTATTTCCTTAAACTCTTCGCTATTTTCAAAGGCTTCACGATTTATCCATGTTTCAATATTTGTGCCTCCCCAAGATGCATTGATTAGACCAATTGGGATTTTTAATTCGTTATAAATATTTTTGGCAAAAAAATAGCCCACAGCCGAAAAATCTGAAACTGTGGATGAATCGCAAACTTTCCAAACACCTTCTTTAATATCGTCTTTGGGCAAAGAGCTGATTTCCCTTGATACCTTGATATGCCTGATGAACGGATTTTTTGCTGTTTCAATCTCATATTTTGCATTCATGCATTGGCCAACTGTCAATTCCATATTCGATTGACCGCTACAAATCCAAACTTCTCCAACAAGTACATTTTTTATCTGAACTGTATTTTCACCTTTAATCGTTAATTCATAAGGTCCACCGGCATTTTCAGGATCCAATTTCAAACTCCATTTTCCACTTTTATCAGCTTTTGTATATTTGGTTTGTTTATTAAATGTTACCTGAATTTTCTCATTTGGATGAGCCCAACCCCAAACAGGTATTAAACAATTCCGCTGCAGCACCATATTGTCAGCAAATATCATTGGTATTACTACTTTTGCCTGAATAGAAATTGCCAGGCTCAAAAGACCGATTAATAATAAACAATTCTTTTTCATTTTCTTTATTTAATATGTTCAAAAATATTTTTCAATCAAATCGACATTTATCAATATATTGGTATAAGCAACAAATTTTAACACCAATTTCCTAAAACTTAAAAAAGAATATACTTTTCGTACAATTAATTTTTAGTTTGAAAAACCCTTACATAATCCACTTCAAAAATTGCTGGAAAAATACTATCGTCAACTCCAAATTTGCCACCCCAATTACCACCAATTGCCAAATTAATAATTAGATAAAAAGCCTGGTCTAATGGCCATTCATTTGCTGATAAATGTTCATTGATAATATGATTGTATATTACTCCATCCATTGAAAAATCAATTTTTTCAGGAGTCCAGTCTATTGAATAATTGTGGAATTCAGAATAAGGGGATGAAATATAAATACTTTTCACTTTTTGAGTACCTTTCGTATGGTTATAAGTCTCGGTATGAATGGTTCCAAAAATACTATCATTTTGAAAGCCTACATGTTCCATAATATCGATCTCGCCACATTTTGGCCAGCCAACTTGTTCAATATTATTTCCGAGCATCCATATTGCAGGCCATGTGCCAACTCCTGCAGGCAGTTTTGCACGTACTTCAATCTTACCAAATTTAAAATCAGCTTTATTTTTTGTTACTAAACGTGCCGAAGTATATTTTTTGTTTTCTTTTGTTTCTTTTCTGGCAATAATTTTTAATACCCCGTTTTCTACCAGTCCATTCAAAGTATCCTTGTTTGTATAATATTGCAATTCATTATTACCCCCGCCATCACCACCTACATTATAAGTCCATTTTGTGCTATCAGGCAATCCCTTATAATTGAACTCATCACTCCAAACCAATTTCATTCCAGATGAAGTTGGTGACATTTTTTTTCTTTCGAACAATAATTCAGGCTCGTTGGTTGTAATAAAATCAAAATTATTGGCAAGTAACCAGTCCATTTCTGTGGTTTCATTTACTGTCCATGCATTTAAAAAAATGTTGTTCTTTTTTGCACTTTCAATCCAATCGGGATGCGCTTGAAACACAGAAAAATGATAATCAGCACCACTTATGCCCTCAGTTTTTAATTGTTCAGGAGATTTGTCACCTTCTAAATATTGGGTTGTTGATTTTGGATTTATCTCTATTATTTTCAATAGAATATCGTAGTCGAAGCTGATATACGCAATTAAAGGTTCTGCTTTTAGCTGATGCACCAATTTTACTATTTTTGTTGCAATTTCTTTTCCACGTTCTTTGCTTATTTCTGATGGTTTAATTTCGCAAACCAATCTTGTGGAAGTATTATTTTCAATTCCGGCTTTAATATATTCTCTTAAAGTCGGCAACTTCTCTCCATTTGAAAGCTTGAAAGTGACTAAATCAGCATAATTTGTTTTCTCTATTAACAAATTATTGTAAAACGGATCGTGATTGATAATAAGCGAATCATCTGCTGTCATTCTTACATCAAATTCTGAACCTGCACATTGCAATTCTATGGCATGTTTAAGAGAAGCAATGGAGTTTTCGGGAAGCATATTTTTTTTCCAGGCACCACGATGGCAAACGACATTGTTATTTGCAAATACAATTTTATTTTTTTCAAGATTTTTTGAAGCATTACATGCCAAAATACATGCTATAACCAATAATAAGTAAACTAAACGCATAACCTATCAATTAGATAAAAGTTTAATGTAAATCATAAATTTAAAACAAGATTAATTGAATTTTATTGATTAAAAATATAAAATTAATTGAATTATCCTGCATTTCGATTATTTATAAATCTTCTTTTTCTCTTGCATTATCAAATGGTATAGCAGATTTGGAATAAATATCAACCACCAACCAAATAGCAATGCAATTACTATATGTCCTACCAACGTGACTTTTGTTCTTTTAAGTAAAAAATATTCCGGAGTTTCATCTTTTAGCGTCCAGTTTTTTTCCATATAAAACCAAACAATCCTAAGAGCATCAACTCTTGATTGATTATGATGCAATTCAGGTTTCAAAATATCAAAAGCATGATTTTTAGTGATAATTCTATTACTACTTATCTGATTTAAAACTAATTGTCCTGTATTTTCCATCATAAAAAATTAGAAGCATTCAAAATATCAAATACTTTGAATATTAATATGGCAGTTGTTATGAATTGTAAATAAAATTGTAATCCATCTTACCTAATTATTACCATTTTTTTCGAAATCGAAAATTTGTTTGTAATCATCTCATAGAAATATATACCACTTGCTAAATTTGCTGCATTATATTCAAAATTGTATTCACCTTTTAATTTTACGCCTTCATTAATTTCATCGACAAACTTGCTATTTTTATCATAAATACGGAAAATAACTTTACTTTTTTCAGGAATATAGAAATTGATATTTGTGCTATTGCTAAAAGGGTTTGGAAAGTTTTGATAAAGGAAATTATCATTCGAAAATTCTTTTAATGAAAAAATACCAGTTATACCATCAGTATTAAATAATATCGAATCTGACCAATTGCTCCATTTTAAATTTTGATCTCTATATCGTACTTTAAATAAATAAGTTTTACCTTTAATTATGGAAGATAAACTCACTTTTGATTGGTAAAGATTAATATTCAAATTCTTATCAACTGGTTTATAATAAGAGTCTACACCATATATATTTTTCCAATGAACGAGTGAATCCACTAATATTTTAGAATTATCGGAGCTATCGATCACTTGAAACTGAACAGTCATAATAGAATCTACTCCTGAAAATTTGGATGTATTAAATTGGATATAAGAACTTGAAATTTCTGCATTTTCAACTGACGGAGTATTTGGACGTGATTGATTTTTATTTTTATACCAAAAATCCAAACGTTCAGAATTTCTTGGATCATTTGTGCTTCCTAAACTATACATTGAATTCTGATATGAATGATTTGCAATATCAATTTCCAATATTTGAAAAAAATGATGGCTATAACTAATTTGTATATCATTGTAATCATGGTTGTCGGAAGAATTCCATGGATCCAAAGCTCCGCCACCACCGCCACCACAAATAATCCTAAAGTCGCCATCAGCTTTGCCTGATTGAATGGTACCTCTTTCAAATGCATGTGTATGTCCGTAATGCAATTGCTGAACTTTTGTGTATTTTTTTAAAATAGGGATAAGCGTATTCTTTACAAAACCTGTATTTGCATCTGAAATGTTCCAAAGTTCTGAAAATGGAAGATGATGGATAAAGAGGAACACAAAATCTATACTCGGATCATTTTCTGCTGCATTCAATCTGGCATCTAGCCAGTTAGCTTCGGTAACACCATATTGGCTTATAATATTGGAATTCAGTCCAATAAACAAGCTATTTCCAACTTTTAAATTCCATATTTTTTCGTTTAACCCTGGTTCGTTGGGATAAGCAGATTGATTGTCAAGTTTTAAATATTGATAAAAAAAGGGACTTTCGCCTTCGTGATTTCCGGCAACAACCATTGTTGGAAGATTAGCGGAAAGAACAGATAATGGGCGGAAGTATTGTGTGGTATATTGTTCAGGTACATTGCCACTAACAGTAATATCGCCAGAATGAAGGATCCCATTTACATGATTTTCGATATCCGGGCCGTACAACTCGGTAATCTTAGCTTTGGCTGCACGTAGCACTTTTCCGACATCTGTACTATCCGGACAATGAGTATCACTAAGGATTACAAATCTGATTTTTCCGGTATAAGTTGCATCGGGCAGGGTTTTAAAGGAATATTTTTGTGACTTTTCATTACCACTTATCACTCTATAATAATATCTCGTATTTGGCTGTAAACCAATCAGTTTAACCGTATGCCAACGATATGGTTCACTAACCAGTTCACTTGTGCCTTGAGCTGAAAGGTTTAACGATATTGGATCTAAGCCGTACTCAACCATTGTACCAATCTGTGACGTATCATGCCAGCAAACATTCATGGTGGTTTGTCCCGGCCCTTGCAGATATGGAATTCTTGTCATAAAATATGGACCAACAAAATGCCCAAACCCGCCCAATTCATTGGCCTGAGTTGCATCTAATGCCTGATTCCATATTGAAAGTTCAGAACAATAAATGCTGGCATCTTCACCATTGTCATCGGCAAAAATCAATAATAAATCTGACAAGGAAAATCGACCATCAACAGCTTGCGTAGTTCCCGTATAAAGTAATTTCCCATCAAGGTAGCAAGTAAAACTACTTCCATTCTTAACTGAAACAAGTAAGCGATACCATTCATTTGGGATAACGGAATAACCACTATACCCAACAACACCGACTCCAATATTTCCGCTTGTATTTACAAAAAAATCAGCATCATCGCTATTTGTAGGCGATGATTGGAAAAAGCTATGCCAAACACCATTTCCCGCTATTTTAAAATCATATTGTATTGTGTACTCATTCACCTTAGTACCGCCGCCATTCGGAGAAATTAAATGGTTCATTTTATAATAACTACCAATGCCTATAAGTGTTGAACCATTTCCTACTACAGGCCCACTGGCAGCTGATTGTGAGCCTACAAGTGTGAGATCCTGTCCATAACCATTTTCGGCAATAGTCAGGTTTGAAGGATTGTCGAATTTCCACCAACCACTTCGTACAGGAATTGTTGCCAGGGATAGATTACTTATTAATAGAAAAATGGCGAGAATGAAGGAATATATTTTAGTAAACATAACGATTTAATTACCTGTGGATGGACTCTTTTGGTGTAAATAATAAAATTGATTTGTTAAAAGGATTAAGCACCAGAAAAGAATCAATGATAATAATGGATGATTCAAACGAATTTCTGGAAACTATAATTTAGATAACAATCGCTATTAAAGATTAAAGGGTGCTCCAAAAATGGAAGCACCCCTGAAAACAATATACTATTATCTATTTAAAAACCACCATTTTTCTGGTACTTACAGTTTGATTAGTTGTCATTTGAAGATAATAAACCCCATTGTTCAACTTTTCAGATTGCAGCTCTAATTGATAATTTCCTGCTGCTTTAATTCCTTGATTGATAACCTCAACTTCTTTTCCAGTCAAATCTAAAATACGGAAAGTTACATTTCCGGTTTCTTTTATCTGATAAGGAAAAGTGGTTTGTGTAGAAAATGGGTTTGGAAAATTTTGACCCAAATCCGAGTTTCTGGTAATCTGCAAATTACGAATACCAGTAGTTGAATTAGTTGCTTTGCCTAATTCAAGGGCTTCAGCTGCTGTTAATGCTACATCCCAGATACCAGCTTCAGAACAATCAATGAGGCCGTCATCACCATCATTATCCTGAAATAACATAAGTATTGGACCAAGGCCATACCTTCCATCAATAGGTTGAGCTGCAGCGTCTAACCACAATACACCATCAACATATATTTTGAAGAAACCGCCATCTCCATTTTTTACCGATACAATCATCCTGTACCATGTATTTGCACTGATTGTATTTGGAGTATATAAAGTTGACCCACAACCGATAGCATTAGGAACCCTGCTGATATCAGGAGCTGCAGTGGCTGCAACAAATAAATCTGCATCACCGGAAGCATCTCCCGTTTGGAAAAAAGCATACCATGTGTCAAGCTGTGCTACTGAAAAATCGATTTGTACCGACCATTCATTTACCAGTGCACCTCCACCATTTGCAGGGATACCATGAGTCATATTTAAAAAACTTCCCAATGGAACCTCAGTTGCTAAATTTGCACCCAAAGGACCGGCAACAGAGGTCTGGGTTCCATCCAATGTAAGCGGAGAACCAATTTCAGGTTTTAACAAATCTGCAGGATCATCAAATTTCCACCAGCCTTTTCTTTCACGAACATTACTTTGGTTCGAAATTGTAATATCCTTTGAACCAAACACATTACTCCCATCATTTGCTGTCGCTTTTACAGTCACAGTACCATCAGTTACTGCAGTAAGTAAGCCGTCTGCACTGATAGTTGCTTTACTGTTAGAAACAGACCATGTATAAGTTAAATCGGTGGCATCAACAGGAAGAACAGCTGCACTCATTTGGAGTGTTCCTCCTTTTGTGTTAATAACTGTTGCATCGCCAGCAGAAGTTACTGTAATTCCAGACACTAGGATTACAGGCTGGTTTGAAATAGTAATATCCATGCTACCAACTACATTTCCTCCATCGGTTGAAGTTGCATTTACGGTAACTGTGCCATTTTTTATGGCAGTAAGAAGACCATTTGCATCAATTGTAGCTTTATCAGTAGCATTTGCAAGAGACCATACTACATCAGGTTTCGTAGCATTTGCAGGAAGAACAGCTGCACTCATTTGAAGTGTTCCACCTTGTGTATCGATAGAAGTTGCATTGCCGGCGGATGTTACAGTAATTTGAGAAACTAAAATGTTGTTTGCAGCTTTTCCTAATTCGGAAGCTTGAAAAGCAGACAAAGCAACATCCCAAATTGCCAATTCAGAGCAATTAATATCAGCATCATCACCATCGTCATCTGCAAATATTAAAAGCACACTTTGGAGAGCCCATCTCCCATCCACAGTTTGAAGTGTGTTCTCCAACCAAAGTTCTCCATCGATATAAACTCTGAAAAATTGTCCATTTTTGACCGAAATGATCATTCGGTACCATCTATCCGCAGAAATTGTGTTGGTTGAATATCCTGTTGTAGAAGTACCAATTTTATTGCTTGTATTTGTAAACAAGTCAGCATCTCCAACAGAACCTCCACCAGTATTTGTGGGTTCAGTTTGAATAAACGAATGCCATACCCCTATTGCCGGAACTGAAAAGTCAATTTGTACTGAGTACTCATTTACCATTGTACCTCCACCGTTTGCAGCAATTCCATGAGCCATGCTCAAATAACTTCCCTTAGGAACCTGTGTAGCTAAATTTCCATCAGCTGGCCCTGGAACAGAAGTTTGTGAACCGGACAGTACCAGAGGAGTGCCTATTTCAGCTTTCAACATATCAGCTGCATCGTCAAATTTCCACCAACCCAATCTTACAGGAACTGGAGTAGCATTGCCTAATTCCAGTGCTTGTGCATCAGTTAGTGCTACATCCCATAATCCCAGTTCAGAGCAATTTATAGTTCCATCATCACCATCATTATCTGCAAACATTAAAAGTGCGTTATCAAGTGCCCATCTATCATCAATGGCTTGAGCCGGAGCATCTAGCCACAATACGCCATCAATATATATTTTAAAGAATCCTCCAGTTCCATTTTTAACTGAAACAACCATCCGATACCATGTATCCTGCGAAATGGTATTGACAGAATACCCTGGCCCTCCCACTCCAATAATATTGGCTGGTTTTATAAACAATTCTGCATCACTAGCATTTGCAAGATCTGTTTGGAAAAAAGAATGCCACTCGGCAACTGGAACTGAAAAATCGATTTGCAGCGAATATTCATTCACTTTTGTACCGCCAAGGCTGGGAGCCAATCCGTGATTCATTGTTAAATAACTTCCTAATGGAACCTGGGTTGCCAGGTTACCTACTTGAGGACCTGGTACAGATGTTTGACTTCCTGTCAATACAAGTGGAACACCCAGTTCTGCCTTATCCAAATTTGCAGGATCATCAAATTTCCACCAACCCTTTCGTATAGGGACTTGGGCGCTTGCTGCAAAACTCGCAAACCAAGCAAAAATTACAATTGACAATAGTAGTTTTGTTTTCATAACACATTTTTTTGTTTAACAATTGATTATTAATAAACACTGGCACAACACTATTCTATAGTTCTTGAAATAATATTTTAGATTTAACTTTTATGATATGGTTAAGTAACAGACCAGACAATTTTGTCGGAATACAGATAATCGTTAGCAAATCATTTTAAAATATGATCATTCCTACATTCGTGTATGGATGACCATATTTCGATATAGCCAAAATGTTTTTCCTGTACTAGTCTAGATAAAAGATGAACGTTTTGTCACTATTTTAGCAACCACATAACTTTGTTTATTTCATCGTAACCATCATATTGACGATTTAATGCTTCGATAAGATTTTCACGATTGTAACTGGTTTCTGAACCAGGATACAAGCTGCGTAAGGGAATTGCACTTGTATTGTTTTCGTTCAAGCTAGTTGCAGGATTGATGGGGAAAACCGGATAATTATTCCTTCTATACTCAAAATAGCTGTATTCAGCATCCTGCATAAATCTGAGTATATAGCTTTGCATCCAGATTTGTTTCAATTGTTCATCTGTGGTTGCTTTGAACGCAGCTTCATTAGTAAAATATCCATCGATGTATGTTTGATCTATCGGTACAGTATGTGCATAGCTGGCTTTGTTTTTTGTCATTTTATCAGCAAGAGCAGCTTTTACACCTTCTTCGTAATAGGATTGAGCTGTTCCGGCAGTAATCCATCCCCTTACTCTAGCTTCCGCAAGAATTAATTCTTGTTCGGCATATGTCATCATCATTCGAGGCTCGCAGGCATCCTCCAATTGGTACTGTTTGTTAAGGATTGATATTTTATTAGCATTGTAGTCATTATTCATTGCTCCATAATCCATCGACACATCAACGCCTAAATAAGCTGCTGTATCTGACTGCAATTTTCCTGCAGATATCTGTGCACCGGCTGGTTCGCAATAATAAAACAACCGCCTGTCGTTTAAGATTTTCAAATTATCTAAAAGTAACGAACTGATAACAACTTTAGGAGCAAACATAACACTTGCACTTAAAGGATACTTGTTTTGGGTAGAATAAGCAAGCCCCCAATAACCCGTTGCAATATCCATTAAATTGCCAGCTGCTACAATTTCAGCAAAGCGGGTTGTAACACTTAATGATGCCACGCTCTCTTTTTTACTTAAACTCATCAGCACTCTTAAAGCAAAAGCATTGGCTGCCTTTCTCCACTTTGCAGGATCGCCATTATAAGGCGTTGGATCACCTGTAAACGTAACACCATTTGCAAAATATTGGTCTGCTGCCTTGAGTTCATCCAAAATACTTATTAATATCGCTTCCTGGGTATCGTATTTCGGTTTGAAGAGTGCATCAGTGCCCTTGCCAGCTTCACTATACGGAATATCTCCCATCCACATAGTCATTCTGTAAAAGGTATATGCTTTAGCAAAACTGGCTACACCTTTATATGAATCTTCCATAATACTTCCCTTTGCAGATTCCAACATTGCGTCAATGTTAGGTAATATGGTCATAGATCCAAAACTACCGCTTCCTATGCTGTTATACTGTGAACCATTTTTTGATAAAAGGGTAAACCCAACATATTTGGGCAAAGCATTTTGAGAAATAAAACCCATAGCATCTCCACCAAAATCGAGCATACTCAATACAATATTTGTGCATTCCATTGATGGGCTAACTTGGGTAGCAGCATCCGGGTTAGTGTTAATTTCATCAAATTTGTTGCAACTAACAAGCAAAAATAAGATGAGGGCACTTAATAATCCTATATATTTATTTTTGTTTTTCATGTGTAGTTTTTTTAAAATAAATTTCAGTTTTAATTACCTTTAACTATTGTTTTATAAACGTTTAACAATGTTAAAGTTTTAAATCGCTATCTTATTTAGAAAACGCATTTAAGGTTAAACCCAATGTAGCGTATCGAAGGGTCACTAAAGTTTTCGTAGCCTCCATCTGGGTCAGAATACTTAAACTGTTTGGCCCACAAAAATACATTTTGTGCTATTGCAGATACTGAAACCCCTTGTGATTTAAACTTTGCGCATAGGCTTTTTGGTAAATCATAGGTAAGAGAAATCTCCCTTATTTTGAAAAAGGTGGTACTATAAGCTTCAAGTGGTGAAGGTGAGCCACCCCAGGCAGTACCTTTGTGATAAGATTTTATATAAGTTTCGTAAGTTACCGGTACATCGTTTGGAACAAGTACTCTTGTATCACTGGTAATATTTCCATAAGTATCGTAAGTTGCTACCCCAGAAATTACTTTTACCCCATAACCGATGTAATTTTTTGTTCCGGGCTGGGTAGCATCAAGATATCTTGCAGGAACAACAGAATTGGGATGTGAACCTGAAACCCACATATACATTTCGGTTGTTGTTTGGGCTAATCCACCTACACGGCCATCAAGTGAAAACCCAAAATTCCAGTTTTTATATCTGAGATTGGTATTTGCTCCCCAAATCCAATCAGGATCTGAATTGCCAAATTTTGAAGGGTAAGCGGAATAAAGAGGTACTCCGTTCTTGTGAATTATATTTTTATCCTTATCATACTGAAAATCATAAAGGACAAATGCATCAGCCCTTTCGCCTACTTTTACCCAGGGTTCGTCTTCAGAGTATACGGAATCTAATTTTGTATAATATCTGGCATATTTCGACCAGTTTATTGAAACATCCCACTGCCAATCATTTGACTTTATTGGCGTTACATTTGCAGTAATTTCAATACCTTTTCTAGTAATCTCCTCTCCACTGTTGATATAATTATAGTAATACCCAGAGGCAGGAGATATCTCTGCTTCTCTAAGGAAATCATACATCCTTTTATTGTAATAAGATATATCAACAGAGGCTCTGTTTTTGTAAAGGTTAAAAGCAGTACCCAACTCCCAGGTAGATGCACCTTCTGCAAACACATCATCGTTCCTTATGGTACTCGGTAAAGATGCAGAACTTAAACTACCCCAGGCATTATTGGAAACTGAATATACCTTGTTGATGTCATAGATATCAGCAGGTTGTCTTGCTGAGGTCCATGAACCACGAAATTTCCACATAGAGAGCCAATCCATTTTTGGCAATAATTCAGAAGCAATAAAACTTCCTGAAATTGATGGATAAAAATAAGATCTGGTAGATTTGGATAGGGTGGAACTCCAATCGTTACGGAAAGTTCCTTCTACATACACCATTCTCTTCCATGATAAAGATAATCTTCCAAACAAGCTATTTACCTGACGCTTGTATAAACTAGATGCAACATAGGCTGGTAATACAGAGGCTTTGAGTGAGTAAAAACCTGGTATTGAAAGTCCACCTTGAGTTCGTGAATCTGTACCTTCATCTTGATTTAAATAAATAGTTCCGCCAGCAAAAGCATCAATTGTAAATTCGCCAATTTCTTTGTTACCCGAAAGCAAAAGATCATTGTTGAAACTATAGCCCCTGCCAAGTCCCAAGTTGTATGATCCCAACCTGGATTCGCCCCAAACCTGACTTCCATTATCGATTACAGTAGAAGCTCCTGCACTTATTAATGAACCTTCAGAAATTTGTATGGTCTGGCGATTACTGTAAGTGTCGAATCCTGAACGCAATGTTGCTTTTAACCATGAAGTCACATCATAACGCATAGAAAGTGAGCCATTAAAAATGTCCTTGTTTAAGCTATGGGTCCTTTCGTTTCTATCAAAATAAGGATTGTTGTTGGTGTCAGTGTAACTAGTGTTTTGGACTTCATTTGGCACCACCCAATAATCTTTATAGTCCAACACGTTCCAATCGGGCGACGACCAAATTAGCATAGAATACATAGGATCATATCCGGTATAACCACTAAAACCAATATTGGGCGAAGATTGCTTATTATATGAGATACTTGATGATAAAGTGAACTTTTTAACTTTGATATCGCCACCTATGGTATAAGTAAATTTATCAAACATAGAATTGGGATATTGTCCTTTATTTTTCACCCAGGTAGCAGAGGCGCGAAAACTTCCGAATTCACTTTGCTGCACCAGGTTAATATTGTTATTTAAAATATAACCCTGTTCTAAAAAATTTTTGAAGTTATCTTTTCCAATAGGCAAATAGGGCATCTCTTTCATGGATTTTGATATCGGATCCCATTGTATAACTGGTTGCCCTTCCATAGGTGGCCCCCAGGAACCATCGCCATTTGAAGCATAGGTGTTGGTTGCGGTGTTAACAACGCGGCCATAAGTTGATTGTGTTTCAGGGATTGCCAAATAACCGGCTGTAAACATCGTGCCGCTATTAAAAGATACGGTCATTCCTTTCTTTTTGCTTCCTTGTTTTGTTGTAACCATAATGGCACCACTTGCTCCACGATAACCATAAAGCGCTGAGGCAGTTGCGCCTTTAAGAACACTGATACTCTCAATGTCGTCGGATGGTAAGTCGCGCAAGCTCATATTGCCATAAGGCACACCATCAATTACCAAAAGAGGCGCTTCGCCACGTATCAGAATATCAGGTTCAGCTGCAAACTCAGTACTGTTCTTAACCATCAAACCAGCTACTTTTCCTGTAAGAGAGGTTCCTACGTCCAAACTTTTTACTTTTTGTAATCCTTCACCATCTACATTTTGTACGGCAAAACCCAATGCTTTTTCCTCGCGTTTTATACCAAGGGCTGTTACTACAACTTCTTCCAGGTTATTGGCTTCTTCATCCAATACCACATCTACACTGGTCCTTCCTTCCAAAGCAATCGACTGAGTTGCAAATCCTAAATTTGAAAATACCAGTGTGGCATTGGGATCAGTTATTCCAATTGAAAATTTACCGTCAAGATCAGTAATTGCTCCAACAGTGCTTCCCTTCACCTGAATGTTAACACCAGGAAGCGGAAGACCATCATTGCTTCCGGTTACTCTACCGGTAACTATAATTTGCTGTCCACCAGATTTAAATAGATTTGCTTTAGATTTAGTTGTAAGTACAATCTGACGATCATATACAATAAAATCAACATCCTCTCCGGTAAATATTTTTGATAGTACCTCTTTGATAGACATTTTGTTTACATGTATATCAACTTTACGGTTTATGTCTATTATTTTTTGATTAAGGAGAAAGTAGAACTCACTGGTTTTTTCAATTTCATTAAGCACTTGTTCTACAGTTGCATTTTTAAAATCTAAGGAGACTTTTTCTGATTGAGAATATGAATTGTTTGCCATAACATTCATTACCCCCAACAATAGCAGTACTATTGTGATCTTCATAATTCGCAGAATTAAATGAACTTTCGCACACGGTTTGTTAAACCATGTGAATAGATGATTTTTTTTCATAAATTTGTAATCTTAAAAGGTTAGAAAAATGTTCTTTTGTCTAATAAATTTGTTTTTTTGACCTTTAAATCTGGGGGAAAGTGGCCTAAACTTTCCCCTTTTTTATAAGGTAAAAATCATTTTGATTGACTTGTTCATTTCATTGGCTTTATCTTT
Source organism: Bacteroidota bacterium (assembly GCA_025361565.1). Taxonomy (GTDB): domain Bacteria; phylum Bacteroidota; class Bacteroidia; order Bacteroidales; family NBLH01; genus NBLH01. The sequence goes on from JANYKN010000183.1 coordinate 118,941, forward strand.
TTTATATAATTGATTAATTTTAGGTTCTCTTTATTTTTTTATTAAATCCTATTCTTATTTACCCGTTTGAAAAATAATATATTTCTTTTTCGGAAATGTTCCATCTTTCAAAGGTTTTGCCGTTATATCTTTATAATCAATTGGTGATGAAACTTTTAAAAATTTCAGGATGTTGATCAGGCTCTCTTCATGAAAAGTTGCCCAATAGCGATACTCTTTTATTTGATTTCCCTTCAATTCAATATCCACATTATATAACAGACTTAATTTTTGTGCTACATCCGGTAAACTTTCATTTCTAAAAATTAATTTACCATCTTTCCATGCAATGTATTTGTAAACATCTTCTTCATTAAGATTTGACTGTTCAGTAACAGAATCATATGACAAATGCTGATTGGGAATCATTTTTTGTATACTGATATATTTTTTGTTTTTATCCGTTTTAAATATTTCAACTTTCCCTTCCTGTAAAGCAACTTCAGTTAAATGACTTGAAGAAAATGCCCGAACATTAAATTTTGTTCCTGTAGCTTTTACATTCAAATTTTTAGTCTGAACAATAAACGGACTGGCTTTATTAGAATGAACTTCAAAATAAGCTTCCCCAGTTAAAAGGACAATACGTTCAGTATTTGCGAACTTAACCGGATATCGCAAGGTGCTTCCGGAATTTAACCAAACGCTTGATCCATCACTCAATAGAAGTGAAGAACGTGTTCCATATGCTGCCTTTACTTCGTTATAAACAACATTATCAGGTGACTGCAAATCATGGTTTTGAGCTATCCTTCCAATTAAAAATCCACCAATTACAAGAGGAATGATTGCAATTGCAGCAATTCGTTGCAATACATGCAAAAGCTTATAGCTTTTTTCCTTACCAGAAATTCGGTACTCAACTTTTTTAAATGCCTTCATTATTCCTTCGTCTGAAATAAGGTTATCTGGATTTAAAGTATCCCAAATATTCTGTATCTGATGAAAATACTTGTAATTTGATTTTGAAGCTTTGATCCAACTATTCAAAATTACAATTTCCTCTTCCGTAGCTTTTCCTGCAAGGTAGTTGGCAATTAAACGGTCAATATTTTCTATTTTTTCAATTTCCATATTCCTATTTTCATAACAACGACAATTCAGAAATAAAATCCCACAGTTAAAATGATGATTTTTTTAACTTTTTTTTTGATTTTTGTTAATAATTGTGAAATCACAAAAACAGTCTTGTGTATTTGATTGATATTTTGCAATTTACAAAGATTTGACTTTTGTGTTTGAAACTTGGAATAATTTGATTTTTATAATCTTATCAAACTATTTGTCTGTTGGATTGATGTATTATATGCCAGAACAATGATCTTATAACTTGGAAATCAGTATAATAAATGGAATAAATTCAATTAAATATTCATTCAGGTGCTCTTTCAATAGGCTTAATGCTTTTGCAATCCTATCTTCGATAGTTCTAACTGATACCGATTGAATATCAGCGATTTCCTGATATTTTTTACCATCAAACCGACTCAGAATAAAAGCTTCTTTTACTTCTATTGGCAATAAATTTAGTGTTGTTTCGATCTTCGTCTCTAATTCACTTCTTAAAACATAATTATCAGTATCACGCTCAGAAAGGTTAGTATTATTAATTATGAAATCGCTATAATTATTTCTTGTTTTTAGGTGTTTGATCCAGTTTAGGCATCTATTCTGAACCATTTTAAGCAAATAGGATTTTAGGGAGGAAGTAATTAAAAGTACCTCATGGTTTTCCCAGATATAAACAAAAATATCCTGAACTATTTCCTCAGAAGAATTTGAGTCACGCAGAAAAATATTGGCAAAGGAAACTAAATTGGCATAGTAAAAGGAAAAAATAGAAGAAAATGCACTTTTATCTCCAGCCTTCAACTTCGCAATTAAAATCTTTTCATAAATCAAGTCATTTTTTTCCATCTAATGCTTCTATAAAAATCCATCACTTCATTTGCAAGATGTAAATTATTTTAGGATTGATAGCATTCTATCATGAAAAAAATATAGGTTTAGCCGCAAAAGTCCTAATCCATTAAGCAATTATTCGCTCTAAATTATTGTAAAGATTTAATAAAACAAAACATAGACGTAGATAAAACAATTAGCAAGTTTTAGAATCTGAAATTGTCTAATTTTCTTTAACTCTATAAGTTCTTTTTATCAAAAAGGTTTAAAATTGATCAAAACGCAGAAAAATGATGGAAATTTATTTACCAGTGCAAAACAAAAAACCTGAACAAAGTCAGGTTTTTATTTCATTCTTTAATGCACTAGATAAAACTCTTGTAGTTATATTAAAGTTCAAAATGCCAAAGCTTTGACTGCTTTTTCTCAAATCTAATTATCCACAACCAATTTATAATTAATAATTTCATTTTTTGAAGATAGCTTTAAAAGGTATGAACCATTTTTAAGCTTGGAAATATCAATTGGATTGTTTGACGATTTATCATTCATAACTTTTCCTGAAAGTTGAACTTGCCCTGTCATATTAATTAATTCGTAAGTAATTGGCTGATTATTTGCTTGTTTAAGATAAATAATTCCTTTTGCGGGATTTGGAAAAATTTGAACATCCAAATTATTCTTACCCGTGGATTGAATACCGCTGACAAAATCAAAACTGAACCAGTTAATATTAAATCCAGACTTTTTAATTAAAAGTCGCAATATATATTGACCCGCAGGAAATTGCACGTTCTTAGTCACTGTTGTCCATGTTTGCCATCCACCTGTAACAGGTAAATCAATAGTATGCAATGAAGTTGTAGACTCTCCTACCAATTGCATTTCAATTTGTCCGGCAGCAGATAATGAAGAAATTCTATAATTTACCGCATATATTCCCGGGCCATCTACATTGATTAGATAATCAAGATAATCACCAGGGTCAGTATAGCCAAGATCAGTTCCACCTCCAGCATCTAAGGATGCTTCGGGAGTAAGTCCACTATTGTAATAAAAGTCCTCCACTTCAATCTTAACAGGAATTTGGAATCTTTGTGGTAATGTATTTGTTACCTTTTTATCGATAAAACTTGTGAGTAAGGTTCCATCTGCGGCAGTAATTTGATTCCCTGAATAGGAAACCAATATAGTATTCCCTGCTTTAATCAAATTAGAAATTTTAAGATCAATTATTCTTGAATTTAATAAATTCGCTTCAACACTTGAAACCGGAACCTCAGTTCCATTAACCGAAACTTTAAAATCAGCCAAACTGGCTAATATCCCTGAAGATACAGCCTTATTTACTTGTATATTAATCACATAACCATCTGCATTGGTTACCGCTGAAACAAATTCGGTTGAGATATCAGTAGTTTCACCTACTTGGGTAAATTCAAAGCTGCTTACATTAAATCCACCTTTATCAACATAAAAACGCAATTTATGCACCCCTTGGGTAAGCACAACATTGCTTACGGTCTTTGTTTGCCAGGCTTGCCAGGCTCCTGTTGAAGGCACATTTGCAGAAGAACAAATATCGGCACCATCTTCCTGAAAATGAAATAATCCACTTGAGTTTAAACTTGACACTCTTAAATTGATATTATAAAGAGCCGTTTTTGATGTATTGACCGTAAATTGCATCCATTCACCATCTTCGGTATTTGAAACATTAAATACGTTTGAAAAAACCAAATCTGTGCATGGTTGAATATCCACACCGTCATTTCTGTATGCCCAGCCCTGATTCCATGCAACATAATTACCTGTTGAAAGATGATAATTTGCAACATCTTTATCAAAATAAGCATTTCCATTTGAACCCAAATCAAAATTAGTAGGATAAATGATGCCAGGAATATCATTTTGATGATAGGGTTTGGTATCATTCGATTTTATTTGTCTGAACATAGCATCGATCACATCGGGATGGTAACTGCAATTTTCCATTTTTGCATTTTCGGCTGTTTGCATCAATGCATCCGTTGCAAATTGGATGGTCGGCTTAGCGATCAACCCTTTCCAGTAATTTAACAAAGTTTCATATTCCGCAGTTTTTTTAATGGAAAGTGGGCCAGCAATGGCATCAATTTTTTTAAGAGGCCACCAGGCCCATCCAATCTTATTTTCTTCCATTAAGGTAATACATTCTTTAAACCAAGTATTTGAGTTTTCGCCGCTTTCGCCAAGCCAAATAGGAACATTATTGTTATTCCGGATATTTAGCATCCACTGTATTGCACTTTTATCATTAAAAGTCCAGTATTTATGAAAACTATAAACCATATTGTTATCCCAGGGAGGTGTTAATCCAGCATAATCATTTGCAAACCAGTTACCTTCAATAAAAATAATGTGGTTTTGATCTACTAGCCTTATGCTATCAGTTATTCTTTTGTAAAGATTTTTAAGGGCTGCATTATCCGGTAAAGTCCAATTGGGTTCATTAATCAAATCATAGCCACCAATCCATTCTTCATCCTTATAGCGATCTGCAAGTTTTTTCCAAAGTGCAACAGTTTTATTCCAGTTTTCGATATTTTCCCATAAAGACGGCTTATTAACATCATAGTCGGAAATACCTGCATCTTTTCCTTGTCCACCGGGAGCTGCGTGCAAATCAAGAATTAAATAGATATGATTTTTAGAACACCATTTTAAAAGACTGTCAGTCAAATCAAAACCTTTTTGTAACCAAGTATTTTCTCCTGCAACAGGTTCGCTTTCAATAGGAAGTGTATATAAATTGTAATGCATGGGTAATCGTATTGAATTGAATCCCCAGGATGCAATCGAGTCAATATCAACTTCGCGAACAGAATTTGCGAGCCATGCATCATAAAATGCTTGCATACCACTTTGACCAATCAAATCAGTTATCTTTTTCTTTAAATCGTGCTGGGTATTTGCAAAATCTGAGGTTTGCATCATGTAACCCTCTTGTATCATCCATCCACCAAGACCCATTCCTCTAAGAATGATTTCTTCATTGTTCCCATTTACAATCTGCTTATTACTGGCTTTTAAAAAACCTTGTGCTGATATTTGAATTGGCGCAAAAATGAAGAAGATTACGATAATTATTAAGGAAATTTTAAAATTAGATTTACACATAGATAGTTGAGTTCTTTTTAAATAACGAAGTATTTTATAATGTTAACTTATTTAAAACAAATCCAGTCCAATTTGATTGCATTGGACTTTACTTGGATTTGTACTTTGTTTTCTCCGGCTTTTAAAGAAAAATCGCCTACAGTAACTTCTGTCCAATCTTTATTTATAATCATAAAATCAAATTTTTGATCATTAATTTGAATGATAATTCTTGCAGGAACAATATCAGCAGCGGCTTTAATCGAGAATTGATAATTTCGTTCTTCCAAATTTTTAAAATTATAAACCACCCATTCGCTTTCCTTCAGCTCAATGTATTGTTCTGACAGGAAAGATTCTATCTTGTTTTCATTTAACTTAATTTGAACTGGTTCTTTTATTCTATAACAATCAGACATTTTTGTTGTGTCTAATACATAGTAGGAATGATTGAATCCCATATGGCCATAATTCTCAGCTTCAATTTTTCCAGGAATCCGGTTTAAAATTGCATTGGTAACATCCTCGAAATATTCACAATTGGCCAATTTTATATTTTCGAGCAATTCATTAAATGCTTTTTCTGCAACTAAAACGTCCGGTTTAGGGCCACCATCAGTAAAAGCTGAAATTAAATCCCAATTTGCGGGCTTTTTAATTGAATAAGGAGTATTTTTTGTATCCATCTTTTTCCATGGCCAAAAAGAAAAACCGATATTATTTGCATCAAAATATTGCGATGTACCCCAGTAAATTGTATTTCCCTTTTCTCCAGTTTCGCCAACCCAAAGAGGTGTATTAAGTTCTTCTCTTTTTTTAATAAAATAGTCGATATTATTTAAATTATCTGGCTTATTCCAACAGTAATAATGGAATTGGTAAAAAGTATTGTTATCGAAAGGCTTATCAAAAAGTGACCAATCGTTTGCCCAATTGAATCCTTCCAAGGTAATCATGTGCTTTTGATCGATTTTGCGAATTTCGCTTGTAATTCTTTTATACAGAGGAACTAGCTGTTGTTTATATTTATCGGCAGAACCGGTTCCGATTGGCAGAGGTTCATTCAGCAAATCATATGCAGCAACAGTTGGCTCATCTTTATACCTTTCGGCGATTTTCACCCACAGATTAACAAGTTGATTCTGATACTTCGGATTGATAAAAAGTTCAGGTAAGTCATTTGGACTATCATCAATATTTGCCCCTGTTTGTCCACCCGGAGCTCCGTGCATATCAATAATTACATAAATTTTGTATTTACTGCACCACGAAACCAGGCTATCTATGAGTTGAAAACCTTCCTCAATATAATATGGATTTTCTTCCTCAGTTAAAAACAATCTTGAATTTAAAGCTGGCCTAACAGAATTAAAACCTAATTCGGAAATTCGTTTAATATCAGTTTCGGTAATATAGTTTTTTCTGAATTCCTTCCAAAAATGAGCAGCTTTTTCTTTGCCTATCAAGTCCGATACCACTTTTTCAATTTTGCGGGGACGATCTCCCGAAGGACCAAATTTCCACATATAACCTTCCGGCAATAACCAGTTTCCAAGTCCAACACCTTTTAAAAACACTTTCTCTCCGGATTCATTTATAATATTTTGACCAGATGTGTGTAAAAAACTTAAACTATTTTTCTGTTTAGTTTTATTACATGTAAAATAGCTGGCAGCTATAATTAAAACTATTGCATAAAATGTTTTCATATCAATGTGTTATAAAATGCTCTTAATTTCAGGTATTTGTTAGACCAACTTGCGATTTTTTATTTTACGCCTCGTCTAAAATCATTCAATGATTGATTGGCTATTCTTCATTATCACCAATTTTATACAACTATTCCACTGTCAATTGCAATGTGCAACAATGTGATAAAAGAAGTGTCAATCAAAAATAAATACGTATTCACTTGTGAAATAATAATTGCCTAGCTTCGGTTCAATTTATTGATTATTTAACTAGTTCAAAATTGTCTTTCAATCTAATATCTTTGGATGAAGCTCCAATATTTAATTCAAATTCTCCTGGCTCGGCTACCCATTGCAATTTTTGATTATAGAAGGATAGTTTTTCTTTATCAATATTGAATTTGATGATTTTAGTTTCACCTGCGTTAATCTTTATTTTTTGAAAATCCTTTAATTCATTAACAGGCCTGCATATTGAACCAACTTTATCCCTAATATACAGTTGAACAATTTCTTCTCCATCAAATTTACCCGTATTGGTAACGTTTAAGGAGACTTCAATTTGGCCATTTGCTTTCATTTTCTTATTACTCAATTGTAAATTGCTGTATTCAAATGTGGTATAACTTAATCCATAACCAAAATCATATTTTGGAAAAATGGATAAATCATTGTAGGAAGAATTGTAGTTATGATTGTCATCACTATATGCAGGGCGGCCAGTGTTAAAATGGCTGTAATATATAGGAATTTGGCCAACGCTCAATGGAAAAGTTATTGCCAATTTTCCTGATGGGTTGTAATCTCCAAACAAAACATCGGCAATTGCATTTCCGGCTTCACTGCCCAACCACCATGTATACACAATTGCAGGAGCATTATCAGCAGTATAATTAAAAACCAAAGGACGTCCGGCATTTATTAATACAACAACCGGCTTACCAGTAGCCAAAAGCACTTTCAGTAATTCTTCCTGAACGCCCGGAATATTAATATTGCTGCGACTTTTGGCTTCGCCACTCATGTCCCGTCTTTCACCAATACTAAGTATTATCACATCTGCCTGCTTTGCAATTTCAATTGCCTCGGCAAATCCATCTTTATTATCACCCTCAATTCCACAACCTTTGGCATACAACAATTTTGTTCCTGTTCCTACTTTATTTTTTATCCCTTCCCATTGCGATACAATAAAGTTAGAATCCAAGCCAGGTATTTCAACATCCCAAAATCCTTTATTTTGTTTCAGTGCTTTTACCAATGGGCCAATAAAAGCAATGGTTTTGATGTTTTTGGACAATGGCAACAAACCCACCCCTGCCCCTCCCGGGAGGGGATCATTTTTTAAAAGCACAATACTTTTTGATGCTATTAATCTGGCTGCTTTTGCATGTTCAGGATCATTCAGCTCTATTTGCTCACGTTCGGCATTACAAAATTTATATGGGTCGTCAAACAATCCCATTTCGAATTTTTTTTGCAGGATTCTCTTAACTGCATCATCGATTAAAGTGATAGGAACTTTTTTATCTTTTACTAATTGCACCAAATTATTTTTGTAATTCCGGCTTTCCATGTCCATATCGCATCCGGCTGTGATTGCTGACCATGCCGCTTCGTATCCATCTTTTACATTACCATGGTTAATCATTTCGCCGATAGAACCCCAGTCGCTGACCACAAAACCCTTAAATCCCCATTTTCCTTTAAGAATATCTCTTTGCAAATAACTATTTGCAGTTGAGGGCACTCCATTGATGTCATTGAATGAATTCATAAATGTGGCAACACCTGCATCAACAGTTGCTTTAAATGGTGGCAAATATACTTCCCACAAAAGCCTGTCACTCATATCAACTGAATTATAATCCCTGCCGCCAATAGCCGCACCATACGCAGCAAAATGTTTTGCACAAGCCATCACTGAATTGGTGTCGCCCAACTTGTTTCCCTGAAAACCTTTTACCCTGGCAAATGCAATTTTAGAACCCAGATAAGGATCTTCACCAGCTCCTTCCATTACTCTTCCCCAACGAGGATCTCGGGCAATATCAACCATAGGGGCAAAAGTCCAGTTTATTCCACTGGCACTCGCTTCGGTTGCTGAAATCCTTGCAGATAATGTAATTGCATCTAAATCCCAGCTACAAGCTTCCGCCAAAGGAATTGGAAATGTTGTTTTGTACCCATGGATTACATCCTGCCCAAAAATCAAAGGAATTTTTAAATGCGATTCCATTGCAACTTTTTGAAAACTTCTCACACGGTCAGTGCCTTTAGTGTTTAATAATGAGCCAACCTGTCCATTCCTGATCTGACTGATTTTATCATTATCCAATGTTACCGGGCCGGTAGCTTCATTGTCATCATTGTACTGGTTTAACTGACCAATTTTTTCTTCAAGGGTCATTAAACGCAGAACAGAATCAACTTTTTGTGCAATTGATTTTTGTTGGGCATTAACTCTGTATATTTGATTTGTCAATACAAGTATCAGGAAAAGTGCCGGAAGATAAATTTTTTTCATAACTTCATAGTATTTGCTTTGTAAAACCTAGTTATAATCCACCTTTAAACGGGCAGGAAAATTTTGCTGAAAATTTTATATAGAGAAATAATTCTTCTATTCTGATATGTGCAATTGAACTGAATATTTTATCAATTATCTACTTTTTGTGTTTATTCTTTCACATTCGATTTTTGCCAAATGATGCTGTAAACCCGCATTGAACAAATAGTTCATACTACAATCGGTAAAAATACTTTTTAAAAAATTTTATTAAATAATATATTAATTTACAGTACTTTGTCTGAAATTATTTTAAATTATACAAAGAAAGATTACCAAACATACGTACCTACCGCACCACCAGTAAGGGTTGATGTTACAATTTTACCATTGAATCGAATATTGAAAGTTTGTGGAGAATTACTTTCGTTTAGCACAATCAATACCTTTTTACCTTCTGGCGTTTGGAATGCAACATTAGGCAAATTGCTGATAATATTTGATGCAATCCGCACTGAGCCCGTATTTACAAACTTTGAAGCATGTGCAATGATGTAATAAGAAACATTTCGGCTAACGGATGTTCCAATTGTTAGCCCACCCAAACATGTGGAGCAACCACCATCGGTATGTGGGCGATAATTAGGATCTGATGCAAGATTCCACTCAATTACATTTTTACTCCAATTGCGTATAGCACCGATAATCAAATTCTTAACATGCCAATTTAGATCTCCTGCAAAATTGCTTGGCCCTCCAACCCATTGTTCAGTAAAATATACATTTTTATCAGGATATGCATTATGCACCTGCGATAAAGCACTAATATCACCTGCATATAAATGAAAAGCCGAACCATCGACAAAATTCCGTGCATCAGCATCGTTCAAAATTGTTAATGGGTAAGCAGGCACATCACAATTGTGATCATAAACAATGATTTTTGTTGTGATATTTGCCAATTGAAATGCCGGGCCAAGATAGTTTTTAACAAAATCGAGTTGCTCCGCTGCCAACATTTCCATGCTTGGATTGTTGTATGGATTTAATGGTTCGTTTTGTGGCGTAATCGCATCGATTGTAATTCCCTGATCCTTCATTGCCTGGATATATTTTACAAAATAGTTTGCATAAACACCATAATATTCAGGTTTTAAACTTCCTCCTTTAGCACTTTGATTTGTTTTCATCCATGCAGGAGCCGACCAAGGACTACCAAGTATTTTAATTCCGGGATTAAGCGCAATTATCGATTTAAGAATTGGAATTAAATCATGGGTATCAGGTTCTATACTGAAGTTTTGCAAATCAATATCTGTTTGGCTTGCAGCCATATCATCATATGAAAATACAGTAGCGTCCAAATCTGAAGCGCCAATACTAATTCTAAGGTAATTTATACCAATAAAAGTGCTATCGGAAGTAAAAAGTTCTTTTAGCAAATCGTCACGTTTTTGAGAAGCTAAATGGTTTATCAGATAGGCACTGCCACCTGTTAAGGCAAATCCAAAACCATCAATTGATTGATATATTTGGGTTGAATCAACAACAATAGAAGCGTAAGTACTTGCTGCGTTGCTGAAATTCAATGCAATATTTTGTTTTTTAAAATAGATGGATTGCTCTGGGCTGGTAAGCCAGAAATAAACCTGGGTTTTAACCGGAACTTCAGGACCTGGTATAGGCGTTGGAATAAACTGCGCTTCTTTCTTCGTTTTGGCACAGCCACTTACGCCAAAAATAAACAGAATAATAAATAATTTGGAAATTAATCGGTAATTAACCCAGGAACACATATTTATAAATTTTAAAAGGAGTATTCTATTATAAATTCAAGTGATTAAAAATTGCAACAAGACGCATTATTATTGAAAAACTCTAACAAAATCAACAATCATATGTTGAGGGAAAATAGTTGTGGCATCTGGATTACCCGGCCAGTTTCCACCTACAGCAATATTCATGATGAAAAAGAAAGGTTTGTCGAACGGATAATCTCCATTAACCTGTGCTTTTGTAGCCGAAAAATAGGGTACATCATCAACATAAAAGGTCAATTTGTCGGTTTCCCACAGAAAACTGAAAACATGGAAACTCGTTGAAAAATCGCCCGAACTAAGGGAATAATTGGCCCCAATATGGGTGCTACCGCCACCTGCCGGCCCCCAATGGATGGTTCCATAAGATTTATTTGGCTCGTGCCCAAGCAATTCCATGATATCAATTTCACCACAGGCCGGCCAATTGAGTTGGGAGATATTGTTTCCCAACATCCATAAAGCTGGCCATATTCCTTGTCCTTTGGGGAGTTTTGCACGCATATCAATTCTGCCATAAGTAAAGGTTTTCTTGTCTTTGGATATTATCCTGGCCGAAGAATAATTATTTGAACCAACTGTTTCCCGACGTGCTTCCAAAACCAGATGTCCATCAGAAATAAAAGAATTTTTTACCGAATTGGTATAATATTGCAACTCGTTATTTCCCCATCCATTGCCACCGGATTCATATTTCCATGAACTATTGTCCAAGGCAACCGCATCAAACTCATCGCTCCAAACCAGGCTCTTTCCGAGATAAGTTGTAGATGTATAATAACCGGTTTCATCCACAGGGAAATATGTTCCATCATTCCAAATAGTACCGGTAGCTTTTCCGGAGCCCTTCAATATTGCATTTACAGGACTGCTCAACTCAAGATAAAAGGCTTGCTCAGCCTGGCGTAGACTGTCGCCCTTAACAATTACATCAATATAGCTCGATGTTTGATTGGCAGGAATGGTTAAGGTTCCCGATACGGCAGTAAAATCTTTGGTACTTGTGGCCGTTCCATCTTTGGTTGTATAATTTACTGCAATTTCTTTGCTGCTCGAAGGTGTTATATTAATAGTAAAGCGAAAGGTAGTTTCTGCCTTGTTATCACGTTGTTTGGAAATATTATTTACCGATAATGATGCAAGTGCCGGTTCTTGTACATCATCAGATTTACTGCATGAAAATGACAAAAAAATGCAAAGTGCATACAAATATAAATTATTCAATTTCAACATTTTATTTTTATTAAAGTTATACAACTATCCAATCATTGGATTGAAAGGCCACTGATATTTTTTATTTTGATTTGACTAATTTATGATGTCCAATTACTTCACCGTTATTCTTTTTTATCACCAAAGAATAAACCCCTTCTTTTAATACCCCAAGGTTAAGTTCCGCCAATTTATCATTCATAACCAGATAGCTTTTCACTTTTTGACCAGAAAGAGAATAAATATCAATCTGGTTGAAATTGTAAGCTGAACTTATTGTAACAATATCCTTAACGGGATTGGGATAAAGTTCGACCGGATTTAAATCGACCAAATTCAAGCCTGAAAGCGTTATATCCTGATAGACCCTAACATAATCAACTTCCATTTTAATAGGAAAAATATTGTCGTCAACACCTTGTGCGCCACCCCAATTTCCGCCAACTGCAATATTCAACAATAAATGGAACCGTTGGTCAAATGGCCATTTTTGCCATGTGCCTCCATTGATAAAAGTAAAGTATAAAGTACCATCCACAAAGAATTCCATTTTATTGGGATACCAATCTATAGAATAAACATGAAATGCTGTTTCAGCATCGGCAACAGTGCGGCTCGAAGTTTTTTGGGTGTTGTTTACCCAATTATAAGCATCCGTATGGATACTTCCGTGTATAATTCCGGGATCATATCCAACATATTCCATAATATCAACTTCACCACTTTTAGGCCAACTCCCATAAACCCAATCAGTAGGAAGCATCCATATTGCGGGCCATGAACCTTTGCCCCCAGGCAATTTTGCTTTTACTTCAATCCTTCCATATTTCCAATCGCCGGTATTGTTGGTTATCAATCTTGCTGAAGTATAATTTTTGCCGCCGTATACTTCTTTTCGGGCTTCGATAATTAAATTGCCACTCTCCACCCTTGAATTTTCGCTCCTGAAACTTGTATAGTATTGCAGTTCATTATTGCCCCAACCACTACCGCCAACATCATATCCCCATTTGGTATTGTCCGGCAGGCCGGTATAATCAAATTCGTCGGACCATTTTAATTCCCATGTTTGAGCATGTAGATAAGTATTCGAACAAATAAAAAGTACAATGTAAATCATGAAAAATTTATAACCTAATGCAATCTTTTTCATTTTTTTTATTTTAAAAATTGATAAACTCGAACATAATCTACAATTAACTCCCGGGGAAAAATGTTCTTATCAAATCCTTTTGCTGCCCCCCAATTGCCACCAACTGCCACATTTAAAATTAAGTGAAACCTTTTGTCAAATGGCCATTCATTGCTTCCAGTCTGTTCGTTTTTAAAATGGAAATATTCAGTGGAATCAACAAAAACCCGATACCCTTTTTCGTCCCATTCTAATATATAAGTGTGAAATTCCTTCTCGCAATCAGAAAGATAAAGCCCTTTGGATTTTTGGGTTCCAATTACGTGATTGTAGGTTTGGGTATGTGCAGTTGCATATACCGTATCCGGAACATTGCCAACATGTTCCATAATGTCAATCTCGCCCGACTGTGGCCAACCGCCATATGCCCAATCAGTTGAAAGCATCCATATAGCAGGCCAAATACCCTTTCCTCCCGGTAATTTTGCCCTAATTTCAAACTTACCGTAGAGCCAATCACCTTTACCTTTTGTAATTAATCTTGCCGAAGTATAATCTTTTTTATTCCATTTTTCCTTTAATGCAACAATATGCAAATATTGCCCGTCAACGAATGAATTTTCTTTTCTGGCTTTTGTATAATATTGATATTCATTGTTTCCCCAACTCCATTCATTACCTTCTATATCGTATGACCATTTGGTAGAATCGACCAGCCCTATATAATTAAACTCATCGCTCCAAGCCAATTTGTATCCGTTCTTTTTGATGCTGTCATTGACAATATCAGAACTGTTCTTTTGGGCATTCATGCAAGAGTATTGAATAATTATTGATAATACCAGGATATAGGTATACGTTAATTTTTTCATTTTATTTATTGAATCCTTTGTGATTTGTAATCAAGTATATAGAAAAATTTTAAAGCGATTTTCGTCTAAAAATTTTCAGCATTCGTTCAATTAAGAACGAATTCTGAAATTGCAATAATTAATAACCTAAATTCTGAAAATATTACGATGGTTTGAGAGAGCATTGTTCAAATTTTTAAAACATAAAATGGTCAATTGTATTATTTTATAATGATTTCCTGTTTGTTTTAGTAACTATCTGTGTTGTATAAACCAATGCTCCAATAATAAGTTTTTTGTTAAAAAAAGGGCACCTGCGAAACAAGCGCCCTTTTAATTGTTCATCCTTATTTTAATCCTTCAACATGAGGTCCGGCCAAATCATCAAAATAGAATGTGAACGGTCCGGCAGCTCCGTCGCCAGGACGTAACATGATACGGATTACATTGTAATAATTTGTGTTGAACAATGGATCGGTTGTAATATCACTTGTATATTGTAAACCGGTCCAGTTATATCCGGCACCAATTCCGGCAAATTCGAAAGTAGCTACTTCCCATTTATTGGTTTGCTGAATTGCATATTTAACATCAAAAGTTCCTGTTTGCCATGCATTTCCGAACAAATCAGTATTTTCAAGTTTTAATAGAACTTCATCACCTGCAGTTCCATATACTAAAATTTTAAATGTATGAACGGTGGCAATATCAAATCGGCGGGCATATGGTAAAAGCATGTATGCATTGGCCCATTGTTGACCGGTTTTTGTATACTTTGAAACATTTGTACTACGATTTGGATACATCGTTTTGTCAGGATTTGCAACAATACTAACTGAACAATCTTGTCCTAAAACAGGTACCAATTGTGTTTCGCCAAAATCGTTGTACATAACCATAAAATTAATTAAATAGGGTACATAAGTACTTAAATTGTTTGCAACATTCAAATAATATGTTTTTGGGATTTTATTTCCTTTTCCATCAGTAATGGTAACCAATATTGGATAATTTCCCTTATGAACAAATTGATGTGTGAAAACATGGTTGTAATCAGTACTTTCTTCTGTGGCAGTTCCATCACCATAAACAACAGCAACTTTAGCAATGGTAGCACCACCCGGAAGCAGCACATTGGCAAGCTGGATATCAAAAGTATTCTCTCCAACACCAACAGCACTGGTTACGTCAAATGATGGTACAGGTTTAACATAACCTTTTGGTTTAAGTATAAATAAACGAGAACTTTTATCGTCACCATCTTTACCCATAAGTACCAATTGATTTTCCTCTATATAAGCCAATCTGTACTTGTTGTCGGCTGAATTGATATCGTACATAGGGTAAATTACTTTATCAGAAGTAAATGTTATATAAGCCCTACCATCTTCTTCTTCTGAGTAAATCCATCCCCCAGCTAAACCGGAAATTGAAGCATCATAAACAAAAGTACGATCGTAAGTATCGTCAAGGTGTTCTATATTTGTATACCATGCACCATGTGCGGCAACACCTTCTTTTCTGCCATAAGATTTTGCGTTGGTTTTATAAATACATTTAAAAGTGTTGTTCTCAAAGATGAATGTCAGTTCATCGTCATAGCATTCCCATGCAGCTTTATCGTTTGGAGCAGCTGTCCACCAAGGAAATAGTGCAATTACCTCACTTGCTGCCTGAAAATCTTTTGGATCATCCATGCTTGCTTCTGGGCCTACACCAAAATGACCGGTTGCTTCGTTGTCAATTACCCAAGTTTTACCGTTAGGATCATCCACTGTTCCGATTAAAGTTTTCACTTTATCGTTTAATAAAAGTGCCATGTTATCAATTGGTTGATTATAAGTTACAGATTTAGAAGCAGACCCACCACTGGTAACCAAAGTCATTGTGATAGTATAATCGCCCTTCAAATTATAAGAAGTCGATGAAGTTTCACCAGTTGCTTTTGCTCCATTGCCAAAATTCCAACTTGCAATTCCAGCAACACTCGATGTGTTAGTTACTTCAACTTTAAAGTCATTTCCGGGTATCGGAGTAACGGTAAAACTCAAATCTGTTTCAACAGGTGCCAGACCTAGATCTATACCTGTTTCCATCTTTGGCTCGCATGCCACAAGAAACAATCCTATGGATATGAATAATGATAAAATTATTTTTACTTTTTTCATTTGTTTAAATTTTAAATGTTTTTTATTCAATAAATGAAACACCCATGATTTCAATCCTTGTTTAAGTTTTCAGAATCTTGGGTATTTCATAAAAAACGTTTTAATCAGGTATTAAATTATTAAATCCTAATAATTTGGGTTTTGAACTAGTTTTGTGTTCAACAATTCTCTGTAAGGAATTGGGAATATTTCATTTTTCCCTGCAACAAAACCTCTGCTTGCCAAAGCTTCAGCAGCTTTGTCAGTTCTAACCAAATCAAAGAATCTATGCCCTTCACCTGCCAATTCCAACCTTCTTTCAAGAGCAATAGCTGCAAGCGAAACAGGAACAGGCGCTAAACCAACTCTGCCCCTAACTGCATCAAGCAATGCTTGCGCCCTTGCACCGGTACCACCTAAAGCTTCAGCTTCCATTAAATAAGTATCGGCCAAACGGATAATATAGCTATCTTGTTTGTAATTTAAAACCGGTTCGCCACCACCTGTAGTAACATCGGCCTTGGTTGGTACAAATTTGTTCAAAAAGTAACCTGTATTTTGGTAGCCCTCAAAATATTCCGCATCACCTGCTGCTGCTAAAGCTGCCATATCTAAAATAGTTGCACTAAAACGAGGGTCAGTTTTCATGATATCATAAAACCCCTGGGTAAAAACATTAAAACTCCATCCTGAAGGTAAATCAGGTGCATTTGCAGTTTTTTTAACATAAGTTCGTGGACCAGCCATTACGTTTAATGCATTACCTTCTTGATAATCGCCACTTGGATTTCCCCAATAAGCATTTCCCAATTCGGAATGCGAACATTCTAAAATAGATTCAGAATTGAATTTATTGCTAACCACCCATAAATCTGAGAATTTAGTCAACAATTTATAGCCATAATCATTGGCTCCACCTAGAGTAGAACCATTAACAAGAGCCAATTGGGTAGCTGCTTCATTATTTTTACCTTCGTATAAATATACTTTACCTAATAAAGCAATAGCTGCACCTTGGGTAAATCTACCATTTTCAGTTGCTTCAATAGTTTTTGGTAGTACAGAAATAGCATCCTGTAAATCCAACTCAATTTGAGCATATACCGCTTCAGGAGTTGCTTGAACTACATTGTACATATTGTCACTACTTACCGGCTCTGTTAAAAGAGGGACATTTTTAAACATCCTAACCAAATTGAAATAATAATATGCACGTAAAGCTTTTGTTTCAGCAACAAATCTAGCTTTTATTGCTTCATCCATAGGCACAGTAGGCAATTTTTGAAGAAGTACGTTTGCCCTGAAAATACCCTGAAAATGATCACTCCAAAAACTTTGAGGCATTATTGTAGGATTTATAGTATAGTTCGAAAATCCTTGGATACCTTTACCATCGCTAGCATTTCCGCCACCGGCAAGTTGATCGTCAGAACCTGCATTCATCATAGCAACAATATTCTCAAAACCGCCGGTGTTTTTCCCCATGATATCATATACGGCAACCAAACCAGAATAAGCCTGATCTTCATTTTGATAATAATTCGAAGTAAGGAATTGACCTTTAGGCTCCACATCTAGAAAACTCTCAGAACAAGAGCCAACTGTTGCAAGCAACACACCGGCAACAATGAATAATTTTATATTTCTCATATTCAATCAAATTTTAAAATTGTAAATTAATTCCAAACATAAAGGTTCTGGCTTGAGGATAAAATCCTTTGTCAATTCCAAATACAGATCCACCAATTTCAGGATCATATCCTGTATATTTAGTAAATGTGAACAAGTTTTCGCCTGATAAATAGAATCGTACTCTACTTGCACCAATCTTACTGATCAAGTTGTTAGATAAAGAATAACCAACTTGTAATATTTTGCAACGCAAATAATCACCTTTTTCAAGATATAAACTTGACATATTACCAAAATTTTGATTAGCATCTTCATTGGTTAACCTAGGATAGGTATTGGTTGTTCCTTCACCGGTCCACCTGTTTAGAGCTTCATTTTGATAGTTTGAATTTAGGATATCCAACCTGCGCAATCCTTGGAAAATTTTATTTCCCCCTGCACCTTGAAAGAAAACCATTAAGTCAAATCCTTTGTAATCTGCGTTCAAAGTTAAACCATATGTATATTTTGGAATTGAGCTACCAAGATCTGTTTTATCATCAGCATCCAATTTACCATCACCATTCAAATCTGACCAACGCATATCACCAGGTTTTGCATCTGGAAGAATTTTTTCGCCATCAGCGTTTACATAAGCTGCAACTTCGGTTTCATTTTGAAAAATTCCATCATATTGGAAACCATAGAATGAATTGAAAGGTAATCCTTCTTTAATAATTGTAACTCCATCCATAGATTGGAAAGCTGCATAACCAGGAATGAATGATTTTCCTAAACCTACATAGGTTACCTCATTTTGCAAATAGGCAAAGTTACCGTTGGCCGAAAAGTTGATTTCGCCAAATTTGTGGTGATAACCTAATTCTACTTCAATACCATTATTTTTCATATCGGCCACGTTGCCTTTTGGCTGACTTATTGCTCCAACATATCCAGATATTTCAACATTTTGCAAAATGCCGGTTGTTTTCTTAACGTAGTAGTCAAAAGTTAAACTTAAGTCGGTAAGCAATGTCATTTCCAAACCTACGTTGGTTTGTTTTGTTTCTTCCCATCCTAAATTTGGATTTTCTGGAGCATTTGGGCTATATCCTGTATTGATTTCATTGGCATTACCAAATGGATAATTTCTTCCCGAACCAATTGTAGACAAGTATGCAAAATCACCAATGGCATCATTACCAGTTACACCATAACCTCCTCTAACTTTCAATTGATTTACAACTTTATTCTCTGGCCAGAAACCTTCTTTAGAAGCTACCCAACCCAAAGAGAATGAAGGGAAGTAACCATACTTATTGTTTGATCCAAAACGGGAAGAACCATCCTGACGAATAATCCCGGTAAACAAATATTTACCCATATAATCGTAATTTAAACGACTGAACAATGATGAAACTTTATGCGTAACTCCTTCATTAGCCCAGCTGTCTTTTTTTGCAGTGGTTGCACCAAAGTTGAATGAAGCATCTTCGTAACTGGTGATAGGAAGATCAAAATAAGTTACTCCAGAACCTTTGGTAATACCATCGCCATAAGCACCTTGTCCTAACAATAATTCGAAATTGTGAGTTCCAAAGCTTTTATTATATGATAATGTGTTTTCAATATTAAAACCCAATCCTTGGTTATTGGTTCTGTAAATGTTGTTTTGCAGAGCAACGGTTGTAGCATTTAAATAGGATTCAGGAGTAAAGCTGTTACCACCCCAATAAGCCAATTTTCCACCAAAAGTAGATTTGAATTTTAGCCCTTTCAATGGTGTAATTTCAATAAATACGTTACCAACAAAATCATCGGACCAATCAAAGTTTCCAAGTTTGGTTTTGGTATAGGCCAATGGATTGGTGATTTCCTGTCCAACATAATTGGATATGCCATAAGGATTACCGGCATCATCGCGCATAACTGTATTTGTAGAATAAGGGCTGCTTTCAGCAATTAAAGGATCAGTAATAACTAATTCAGTAGTAGGATCGAGATTGATAGCAGAACTTAACACTCCACCAAATTCACTATTCAAACTACCAATTCCAACTGTTTTTTGGTGTGAATAACCAAGTGTTTGGCCAATTGTTACATACTTTGATAATTTATGTGTAGAATTTAAACGGAAACTTTTTCTGTTATAATTTGAAATATCAGTGGCAACAATACCTTCTTGATCTTGCAATCCAAAAGAAATGTAGAAATTAGAAACATCATTTCCACCGCTAATACTCAATTCGTTAGAATATCGTTTAGCTGAGTTATTGAAAATAGCGTCTTGCCAGTCAGTTCCTACACCTAAAGAAGCAGGATCTGCAAAAGGAACTGGATTGCCAGCCGCTAATGCTTTTTCATTCATCAATGTAGCATATTGGGTTGAATTGAGTAAGTTCAACTTTTTTTCTGGCGAAGAAACTCCATAATAACCATTATAATTAACATTTAGTTTGCCTTTAGCACCTTTTTTGGTTGTAACTAAAATTACACCAGATGCAGAACGAGCACCATAAATTGCCAACGAAGAAGCATCCTTAAGAACTTCTATTGATTCGATATCTGATTGATTTAAATATCCAATACCACCATTGTCAACAATTACTCCATCAACTACCCAAAGGGGATTGTTATCATTAAAGGTAGTAATACCTCTCACACGAACTGTTGAAGAAGAACCAGGCTGACCGGAATTACTGGCAATAGTAACACCAGCTACCCTGCCCTGCATGGTTTGTTCAATTCTACCAACCGGGATGTTTTCAAGGTCTTTTGCCTTAACACTAGAAATTGATCCAGTTACCACACTTTTCTTTTGAACACCATAACCAGTAACAACAACTTCTTCTATACCCTGGGCTTCAACTTCAAGCGTAACATTAATTGTAGATTGATTGCCTACAACTATTTCTTGATTTGCAAATCCCACAAATGAAAATACCAACACAGCTTCAGGACTTCCTGCTTCAATGGTATAAGCACCATTTAAATCAGTTAATGCGCCTTTGTCGGTACCTTTAACTTGAATATTAACACCCGGTAGGGGTTGACCATCATCGGAGCTGGTTATCACCCCGCTTACAGTCTGTGCATTGACATATTGAAATAAGCCAATACTTGTGATAAATAAATACAAAATAATCTTTTTCATAAAACCTCCATAAATTGTTAGGTTAGTAATAATAATTAATTAACTGATCAATTCGATTTTTAAATTGGAGAAATATACCTTTCTAAAAACCCATTTATTTTAAATTTGCATTCAAACATTATTAATTAAAAAAAAGCGATAATCTGATCAAATAAACCATGTAATAAATTGATCTGATTACGCAAATCTTTAACATAATTTAACGTCAAAATTAAGACAGATAATTTCCAATAGCAATTATTTAGCTACATCTCAATTACATCATACCTGAAAAAAAAATACATCACAGATACATCCAGACTGGCAAATAATGGTTTTATAATACATCATTGTTACATCAATTTAAAAATTGGCTTACTACAAAACGACAAAAATGTATACTAAATAAGGAAAGTTGAAATAAGTGGCAATTTGGATTTTTTTATTATTTTTTAACTAAATATAGGGGTACGACAATAGCAGATTAAGTAATACAAATTCTTTATTGTTAAGTAATGCGAATTAATAGTAGAACTTTTGAATTATTACCTGCTGGTTGATCCTCAAAACTGATAAGTTTCAATTCTTGCTTAATTTATATTGTTCTGTAAGAAAACTATGTGACTATGTGGTAAAATTAAAGAATCTTTTTGT
>JANYKN010000193.1 GCA_025361565.1 Bacteroidota bacterium
ACAAAAAGATTCTTTAATTTTACCACATAGTCACAGAGTTTTCTTACAGAACAATATAAATTAAGCAAGAATTGAAACTTATCAGTTTTGAGGATCAACCAGCAGGTAATAATTCAAAAGTTCAACTATTAATTCGCATTATTAATGAATACAAAACCAAAGCTATCGCCCAACAACAATAAGTTTGGACGATAGCATAATTTCATTTAAAATCACCAATTTGATATTGACTTTCACAAAATTAACCAATCAACAAACCCTCTACGCGGATTTTAAGATTACCATCTTTCATTTTGGTTACTGCGTTTACCAAACCGCTATGTCGCCATTGGAGCATACATCTGCGTGGTAAAAACCAATAGCGCATTCCTATTTGGATGGGAACTTTGCTTTCTTTAATTACACCTTCATAGGCTTGTGAAACATAAAAACCGATATCCTTGAAACCTTCGGTGCGAGGCCTTAATGGCCCTGTAACACACCAATAAATTACACCATTTTTTGGATCAGCATCCGTTACAACGCCACAATGTGTAACCGGGCATCCACAAGACATTCCCATTGGACGGCCAATTAAAATATCGCCTTTTTTAATCTCCATTTCTTTTACCAGTGCTGGATTATAAAGCAATATGGTTTCTTTTGGCCCTGGCTCATTTTCAAAACAATCGAGTATAAAATCAAAGTCGCGTTTCAAGCTGTCTTTCCATCCCAATTTATCACCCATTTTCACACTGGTGCAGGTTTGGCATCCAACCATGGCTTCTAGTTTTTGCTTTTTACCATTCAAATGGATACATCTTTTCAGCTCTTCGGGATTCTGATCCACAAATTCGGCAAATGCTTCGCAAGATTTATATCCACAAGCACCACAATCCAATTTTGGCAATTGTTCGACGATTTCGTCTATTTTTGAAATAATTTCGCTGTTCATATTTTTAATTTTATTAATATTTTTAATGATATTAGTTGAATTCTAGGTAAATATTGGATTTAACTGACCAATCACTTCCTGAAATCTTAAAGTAAAATAATTGATGTCTTTTTCAGTTGTATAGCGCCCAAGACTAATTCGGATGGAACCTCGCGCTTCGAATTGGTTTAAACCGATTGCCTGTAAAACATGCGAAGCAGGATTATCGCCATTCGACGAACAAGCAGAACCTGAAGAAACGGCAATGCCCATTTCATCGAGCAACAAGAGCAAACGTATGCTTTCACCTTCTAAAGAATTGATGCAGAAATTAATATTGTGTGGAATTCGATGATTTAAATCCCCATTAAAATAAATTCCTTCAATATTTTCAGTCAGTTCAGCAATTAACTTTTTTGTAAAGAAGATACACGGTCAAATTCGCCTTCCATTTCTGAAAAGCACAATTGAACTGCTTTTGCAAAACCAACTATTCCAGCAATGTTTTCGGTTGAAGAACGAAGCCCAAATTCCTGACCGCCACCATGCAACAAAGGCGCAATGTTGGTGTTCTTTTTTACCACAAGTGCGCCTACGCCTTTTGGGCCATAAATTTTATGGGAATTGATGGTCAATAAATCAATGTTTTGAATATCGACAGTTATTTTACCAAACGATTGGCAAGCATCTGAATGAAAATAAATGTTTTTCTCCTTACATATTTTTGCTATTTCCGAAATGGGCTGAATGGTCCCAATTTCATTGTTTACATGCATTATCGAAACAAGGATTGTTTTTGGATTGATGCAACGCTTTAAAAATTCCAAATCGATAAATCCCTGATTGTCAACTGGTAAATAGGTAACAAAAAAACCTTGGGTTTCGAGCCATTTACAGGTATTTAAAACACAATCGTGCTCAACTGATGAAACGATGATGTGATTCCCTTTTGAACGATTTGCAAAAGCTACTCCCTTGATAGCAAAATTGTTGGCCTCGGTTCCGCTTGCTGTGAATATGATTTCGTCAGACTCACATTTCAGGAATTGGGCAATTTGATTCCGGGATTTTACAATCTGATCTTTTACGGTGGTTCCAATTTGATGCAAGCTCGAAGCATTTCCATAATAATCGTTCAAAAATGGAAACATGGCTTCGATTACTCTCCCATCAATACGGGTTGTAGCCGCATTATCAAGATAAATGGACTGTTTCATTATTCGCCAACATAAAATAATTCCTGTTCCATGGTGCGCAATACCCCAAAATGATTTTTGGCGCCAATTTCCTTTTTACCTGCACAAATTGTGCATGTTCCAACAGGTGGATTGCCGCGCAAAAACATAGGTTCTTCAATTTCGTTCGATTTTTCGATTTGTTTTACAATTGGGTCAATTCCAATACCATACAAGGCATTGCTTTCAACTATTCGAATTTCTTTGGCTGCTTCTATAACCCTGTATCTGAAAACTTCACGTTCTGCCTGCGAAATCAAATCTATTTTTGTGATTACGGCAATGTCGGCAAGCGTGAGCATTGGCCCAATTTTACGCGGCAAATTCATGCCACTTGTCGATTCCAAAACCACAACGCCAAGCGAATTTTCGATATAAGGCGAGCAGCGCAAACAAAGGCCGGCAGTTTCAACAAACAAATAATCGCTACCCTGATTTCTGGCCCAATCTACTATCTCGTCAAGCACAACTACATTGCAATGATCGGGACAAAGTTCACCGGAATATATTTTTTTGGTAGGAATACCAAATTCTTTGTTGATGGTTTCATCTTCATCGGCATATAAAACATCAATTTTAACAAAGGATGGTTTATATTCTTTTTTCAACATTCGCCTGATTACTTGACGGATAACGGTTGTTTTTCCGCATGTCGGCGGACCTGCAAAAATTACTAGTTTCATTTTTTCTAATTTATTATTTATGTTGTAATTCGTTAAAATTTACAAGCTTTTGCTCAGTACTTGGCTTGGTTCGAAATAGAGTTTGGGATTTTTGATAAATTCGTCAATCCGGTTACTTATTGCCAACAATTTATTCTTTTTGTAAAAAGGCTGAACAATAGGCAAATAATCAAGCAATGTTTCCAGATTGGTTTCAATTCCGGCCTCGGTAGTTTTACAAAGATGTTCCCCTATATTGATAAAAGCGGAGCCAAAACTTGTTCTTCGCTGATTCTTTTCCAACTCGTAAACTATGGAATCCTCGATTGTAATTCCATTTTGTTTGTTGGTTCCATAAATATGCAGCGTTTGAAAAGGTTTATCTGTTAGATTGCCCATGGCGTGTACCAATTTTCCGTTAACAGGAACAATGGAGCCTTTTGGCACTATGCCTTTTTGCGCCAATTCTATTGATTTTCCCTTTGCGTTATAAAGTCGATGGTTGGTATCGTTGAGAAAAAGTACTGCACCCCATTCCGAATGTCCATGACTGTGAATGGCCGTAAAATCCAGCGGCGACCACGACATGACAAAAACAGTAAAATCGGCACATTCAAATATTTTTGATCTTCCGTAACTTTCAGTAATACTGTGGTTATACGATTCAAATTGGTTCAAATCCTTTTCACTAACTTTTGCATGTTTAATAATTTCGACCAAAATCTGGCTGTCGATATTTTTTTGATTTTGAACATTAAAAATGATTTTCTTTAAAGAATCCGGCATTAAATTATAATTTTCCATAATCCATTTTTTTAAATTTATGACTAATCTTTCTCACTTGAAATTATAATACAGCATACATGGCGCCTAATAAATTGCGGCAATTTACTTGGCTAGAGATTGAATACTCTCTCTTAAAACCAATTCCGAAATTTCTTCGCCAGCCCGAATAAGGCCACGGAAATGAAGCACGATGTCGTCAATTTTTTTCAATTCACCGGCAGCCAAAGTTTCCTCTTGATTGGTACGAATCAATTTTTGCATGGAACCAGATTTCATCACAATTCTAAAATCTGATAATAGTGCTATCCGAGGATCATGTGTAACAAACACGAATATTTTTTTATAATTTTTAAGCAATTCCAATGCTTTTGTGCGGTTAATGCCTGCATTTTCAATTTCATCGAGCAATATAATTGGCGAATTTCCAATGATTACGGCATCGGCAATTAACAAGGAGCGGGTTTGACCGCCTGAAAGTTCAGTCATTGCGGTGTTGCGAATAATGGCTTCGCCAGTTAGTTGATTGGCAAATTCGAGGGTTTCGGCAATAATCTGTTCAATATTTTCAGCACCCCGAACGGTTGCGTGTATTTTCAAGAATTCGCCAACAGGCAAATCCGAAAGAAAATTGGTGTATTGCGAAATTAACGCAATCGGATGTTCCTTTGGGTCAAAACTAAAATCCTCAGGAATCGTTTCGTCGTTAATCAATACTTTGCGCTTGGATGGAGTATTACAATTTGCAAACAATTCAATATCGTTAATCAACGTAGTTTTTCCACAGCCAGTTGGCCCTACAATGCTAATGATATCTCCCATTTTTAAATCAAAACGCTCCACATTTTCAGGTTCACCGTTTTTACCTATACCACCAAAAACAGTTATTTTTCTAATATCCATAATTTTTATAATTAGTTTACACGACAAAAGTATGTCTTCAATAAATCATCACGGAAGAAAAGCGGGTGGCATAATTCACCTTATAAAATGAAAGAATTCACTTCAAAAAGTGAAAAAGAGCATTTTTTGTTATCCTTTTTAAAAATACCTTTGTTAGTTAAAAACTTCAATTATGGATAAATTTATTGCTGATTGTCTGGAATGTCATTTTCGCGAAAATCTTTGCCAAGGACTGCCTGCAATAGATTTTCAGAATTTATTTGAAAGCACAACCCAGATCAATTATAAAAAAGGTGAGTTAATCCTAAAACAAGGATTAAAAACAAAACACCTTGTTTACTTATCCAAAGGAATTGTTAAATTTTATCACGATGACAATGGAAAGGGCCTGATAATAACCATTGATAAAGCGCCAACACTATTGGGTTTGGCAAATATACTGAACGAAGACATCAATGTTTTTTCTATTTATGCCATTGAAGATTGTGTTGCTTGTTTAATTGATCTGACCAAATTTAAGTTTTTGATATTAAGTAACAGGCAATTTATGCTCAACATAATGAGTCTTTCAACCGCTATGTTCCGCAAATCCATTTTTAATTTTATAAGCCTGGCCCACAAACAAGTAAATGGTCGTATTGCCGACATATTGATCCATTTGTCGGAAAATATATATCAGAGCCATACTTTTATTTTGTCACTTTCCAGGCAAGAGCTAGCCGAATTTGCAGGATGTTCCAAAGAAAATGTGATTCACACTTTACGCAATTTTGACGACGACGGAATTATTAAAGCTAGTGGAAAAAATCTGGAAATCCTCGATTTTGACAGATTGCAAAAAATCAGTAAGACAGGTTAATGATAAAATATTTCGTTCAAGTTTATAAAAAGTAACTTCCATTTTAACAATCAAACAATTTTGCCTTTTCATTTATTTGCTTGATATTTTAAACAAATTCATCCAAATTTCAAAATTTTCTTATTCCCCGTTTTAAGTATTTGTACTTATCTCCATGTACGCTTTTCTATTTTAATTGTTACGTTTTTGAACTGTTTCACAGAAACTTGCATTGATCTTATTTTGTATCGTTATAAAAATGGTCGGTATTCAAAATCGATCGAATAAAACAGTCACTCATTTAAATCCAAACAAAACATGAAAAAAATTCTACTGATTACAACACTTCTATTATTTGCAGTGCTGAGTAATTCCCAAACTACAAACGATATATTAAATGTTCTCGTAAAAAATGGAACCATTAAGCAAGAAGTGGCCGATTCACTCAAGGCTGATGCTAAAAAGAAGCCGGTGCAGGTTACTTCATCAAAACTAATCCAGATAGGTGGTTATGGACAATTCAGGTATCAATTTCTTCAGGAAAAAGATAAGAATGACCAATTTGCAGTTCGACGTGCATACTTGGATGTGAAAGGCGCTATTACTAAAAATTGGAGCTACAGGTTGCAGGCTGATTTTGCTAACACACCAAAAGCGATTGACGTATATACAGAATTGAAAGTTAATGATTACCTGAATTTTACAATTGGCCAACAAGTTATTCCTTTTTCATTAAATAATATTACTTCGAACACCAAGCTGGAGCTAGACGACAGAACGCAAGCTGTAGGAGCATTCTCATCCCGTGGAGGCGACATTTTGGGCGACAATAATGGCCGCGATATTGGTGTTACCGCTTTTGGTACTTTTTTCCCGATAGGCAACAATCTTAATTTAATTGAATACCGGGTTGGATTGTTCAATGGCACAGGCATTAACAAACTTGACTTGAACGATGATAAAGATGTAATTGGCCGCATAGTTTTCCATCCCATTAAAGGACTTGATATTGGTGGATCATATTATACAGGTTTTACTCCTGATTCAGCCACTTTAAACAATAAAACAAAAGAAATTCTGCTTGGAAAACGTCAAAGAATTGGTGCTGAGTTAAGTTATACTTACAAGTTCTTAAACTTCAAAGGCGAATACTTGGTTGCAAAAGATGGCGACATTAACAAAAACGGTTATTATGCTCAACTGGGAGCGTTTGTAATTCCTGAAAAAATTCAAGTGGTGGGCCGATATGATACTTATGATCCGGATTCCGATAAATCTGCCAATCTTAATACAAACATTACTTTTGGGGCTAATTTCTTTTTCAATCCAAATACATTGTTACAGGTCGGATTCACCATCCGTCAGGAAGAAGGCACCAGCATTGACAATGACATTGCCTCTATCCAATTACAAATCAACTTTTAATGTTTGAACATGAATAACATAAAAACCATTTCAATTATGTCATTCTACGTATTAGTACTTATCGCAAACTAAGTATTTATCCTTAAATCATTACGTTTATTAACTGTTTTCAAATCCCTTTCAATCTGTTTAATTTGTATTGTGTAAAAATGTGTGGTGCAAAATAATTTCAAGATTGGTTGATGGCACTTATAATCAAACAATTATATCACATTTTCAATAAATATCTAACAATATATATTATGAAAAAAATCCATATCATATTTATTCTGGTTATTTCCATTTTATTTTCAGCATGTTCCTCAAAGAAAAACAAGGAAAATACCATAAACATTTCAGGTGCATTTGCACTTTATCCATTGGTAGTTAAATGGGCCGAAGAGTATAAAAAAGAGTATCCCGAAGTCAGGTTCAATATTTCAGGAGGCGGTGCTGGCAAAGGAATGGCCGATGCCTTGTCGGGCACAGCAGATCTGGGCATGTTCTCGCGCGAAATTTCAGACGAAGAGAAAAAGCAAGGCGCCTGGTGGGTTGGACTAACCATCGATGCAGTTGTTCCAACAATCAGCGATCAAAACCCAAACCTGGCTTTGTTGCAAAAACGCGGCCTTACCAAAGAAGAATTCAAAGCCATTTTCATTGATGGTTCTGTTAAAGATTGGAATATTTTTCTAAAACAATCAGGCAAAAGCAAACTCGAAGTTTATATGCGTTCCGATGCTTGCGGTGCAGCAGAAACCTGGGCCAAATACATAGGTGGCAAACAAGAAAACTTAAAAGGAATCGGAATTTTTGGTGATCCAGGTTTGGCCGAAGCGGTTGCAAAAGACCCAGCCGGTATCGGTTTTAACAATACCATTTATGCTTACGATCTAAAAACAGGCAAAAAACGTCAGGGAATGGAAGTTGTTCCAATCGATATCAATGGAAATGGCGCAATTGATCCCGAAGAGGATTTTTATGGAACGTTTGAAGGTGTTCTAAAAGCTATTGCTGATGGCGTTTACCCTTCACCACCTGCACGCGAGCTGTATTTTATTTCAAAAGGCAAGCCAACCAGAAAAGCTGTTGTTGATTTTATCAATTGGACATTGACAAAAGGTCAAAAATTTATCAAAGAAGCTGGTTATGTTCCTATTGAACAGGAAAAAATAAATCAATATTTAGAAAAACTAAAATAATTCAATGCATTTTAGAAGGAGAATCGTAGATAAAATATCCGGTTTTTGGATGGTTACCACCATGGTAACTATCCTGCTTATGCCGGTAATTATAGGGGTTGGGCTTTATATCAAAGCCCAACCCCTATTTGAGCATAATTCGGTATGGGACTTGATAAGTTCGTCCGATTGGTCGCCATCCAAAGGCAAATTTGGATTTTGGCCTTTTATTGCCGGATCATTATATGTTACCATATTTTCATTCCTTTTTGCCGCGCCAATTTGTCTGTTTGCAGCCATTCATCTTACCCAATTTTCATCCAAACGGCTAGTTCAAATTATGTACCCGGTTATTGATGTTTTGGCCGGATTACCTTCTGTGATATACGGTGTTTGGGGCATTTTGGTGATTGTACCATTGGTTTCGAACTTTCTAGCACCTATTTTCAACACTTCATCTTCGGGCTATTCCATATTTGCCGGCGGTATTGTTCTGTCGGTGATGTGCATCCCGTATATGTTAAATATGTTGATTGAGGTGTTTAACACTGTACCTGTAGGCCTTAAGGAAGCTGCCCTTTCTTTGGGTGCAACACAATGGGAATCGGTAAAGCACGTAGTTATCAGAAAGAGCTATCCGGGTATTATTTCTGCTTTTGGATTGGGCATTGCCAAAGCTTTTGGCGAAACCATTGCGGTAATGATGGTTGTGGGCAACAGTGTTATGTCAAGCCACAATCCTTTTGATGCTGGTTATCCGCTACCTGCCTTAATTGCAAATAATTATGGCGAAATGATGTCCATTCCAATGTACGATTCGGCATTGATGTTTGCCGCTTTATTGTTGCTGGTTATTATTTTGGCTATCAACCTGGTTTTTAGATATTTCATCCATAAAACCCAAAAACAATGAACCGTCTAAAGCAAATTGAAGAAAAAATATTTCGGATAATATCGGGGTTTGCCGCATATTCATTGATTGCTATCCTAATTTATATCATTGCCATCATTTTTATCAAGGGATTTAACGCGCTATCGCTTGATATGATTACAAAAACACCACAGGGCGGATATTATTATGGTGGCGAAGGTGGTGTATTGAACGCGATAGTGGGCTCGCTCTATATTTCAATTGGGGCAACTGTGATTGCCGTCATTATTGGAGCACCTGCTGCATTGTACTTAAATGTACACATGATAAAACTGAAGAGAACCCAAAACACGGTAAGATATTTACTTGATGCCCTTTGGGGGATTCCATCCATTGTTTATGGTTCATTTGGTTTTACGCTGATGTTGTTTTTAGGCATGAATGCCTCGCTCCTTGCGGGAATAATTACTGTAGCCTTGCTGGTTACTCCAATCATGGTGCGGACTTTTGACGAAGTTTTAAGCACAATACCCAAAGGATTACACGAAGCTTCGCTGGCCCTTGGCTCAACGCGAACTGAAACCGCTTATAAGGTACTTTTCAAACAAGGATTTTCAGGTTTCATCACCGCCATTCTTTTATCTTTTGGACGTGGAATTGGCGATGCTGCTTCCGTATTATTTACAGCCGGCTATACAGATTTAATACCTGTTAACCTAGACGAACCGGCCGCCACTTTGCCCCTGGCTATCTTTTTTCAATTGGGATCGCCAATTCCTGAAGTCAGGGAAAGAGCCTTTGCTTCGGCAGCTATCTTAACCATTATTATTTTAATTATTAGCCTGGGTGCCAGGTTTCTTGCAAAAAAATATTCAAAATCAAATCTTAAATAATACACCATGTCGGTCGAAAACTTAGATACCATCAATTGGAATATGCCTGAAACGGATACAATAGCATCAGAATCAAGTCCAATTGTTCGAATAAATGAACTCAACGTACATGTTAAGGATCATCATATATTGAAGAATATCAATCTCGAAATACCTAAAAACCAGATAACTGTATTATTAGGCGCTTCGGGCTGCGGAAAAACTACACTCTTAAAATGCATGAACCGTCTCACAGATCTTTACAAAGAACTAAAAGTGACGGGTAATATTTTTATTGAAGAAGACGATATTTTAAATACAAGCACAAATATCCCTACAATCAGACAAAAAATGGGATTGCTTTCGCAACGTCCTTATCCATTGCCTGTTTCGATATATAAAAATGTGGCTTACGGTATAAAGCTAAAAGGAATCCGTGTTAAAAACTTGATTGATTACAGTGTTGAAAAAAACTTGAAAGAAGTTGGTTTATGGGATGAAGTTAAAAACCGTCTTAATAGTCCGGCAACAAGTCTTTCAATTGGTCAGCAGCAAAGGCTTTGTCTGGCTAGAGGCTTGGCAGTGAAACCAAGAATTATTCTTGCCGATGAACCCACTTCTGCTCTTGATCCAATCTCGAGCAAAATCATCGAAAACCAGTTTAAAGTTTTAAAAAAGCATTACACTATTATTTTAGTAACCCATGTGCTGCGACAAGCCGTCCGCTTGGCCGATAACGTAGTTTTTATGCACGATGGTAGGATAATTGAACAGGGCAAACCGGATGAATTGTTTAAGAATCCACAAACGGAAGAACTAAAGAACTATTTGGTTGAAGGAAATTAAATAAGTGCATCTAAAAAAAGGTCAATAACTTCGTTTCGCTCATTTTGAAATCCGGTCATTTACAAAAGTAAACTCTCAGCTTTCAAAAGTTTTTCGCTTCTGCTCAAGAGATCGCTTGCGCTAAGTAACTGTAACGAATTAACATGGTTGTTTTAATAAATATATTTTACTTTGACGTTTGGCTGAGGCTGTGCCTCAGTCGGTAATATTTAAATAGGCTGTGCCTATTTTTATCGAGGCAAAAACCTCTTGTTATAAAGTCGGCTAAGGCACAGCCTTAGCCGAACGTCGTTGAAAAAAATGGATAGAATGATTAGGTTATTCTGTTACAATTCCTAAGTCCGTAAACCTCGTTCTTGACCTTTTTTATAGCGCACTTACTGAAATAAAATATCTCTTATCTTAATAATAATTATTTCTCCTTCCCAGCTCCAACAAAATAATGTTCCTTATCTGAAAACAAGATATTGAAAGTGGTTAAACTGCCGTAAATCCTTGTAATATATTGTTGAATATCCACTTTTTCCTCATCGCTCAATTTGGTATTGCTGTTTATATTCTGCTCCAACACCCGAAGCCTATCTCGCAACATAACAATTTTATGAAAAAAGTTTTCAATCGGAATTTCTTTGTTTTGCAACGATGGATTGGCAGGCTGTAGAACCATTTTTCCACCTGTCCATTTTTCGCCCAAAGGAACAATTTCTTGCAACATTCCAAATTTATCCAGGGTAACAGTAAGCAGTTTTTCAAGGGATTCGATATCAATTCCGCTTGATGCAGATGTACTTTGGCCTCCTTCAGGCGAACTGAGAACAGTAAACTCCTTGTTCGATTTCAAGATTTCAATTTTACCGCCACGGGCAAAATAAATATCATAACTTACCAGGTTTACTTTGCCCACAATACCTTCGCCGTAGCGGTCGTGGTCAACTTTTGTTCCTATTGTTAGTTCTTGAGTCATTTTGTATTTTTTTTATGGATGAATTTACAATTTTTTTTCAAAAAACAATACTTAGGGATTGCAATAAAATTCTGTGTCTGATAAGAAAACGCTAAGTTCGAGGCTTGTGAAGTCAGAAAAAGCGGAGTTTACTTTTCGTAAATGAGCATTTTTATGACGAGCATAACGAAGAAATTGGTGTTTTCTTGCTGACAATACTTAATTTTTCGTAACCTTAAATACCAGTTCATCCATATTTGTGATATGTAAAATAACCATATCGCCAACATTGTTTATTTGATAATCATTGTAAGGAACCATGTATTCTTTGCCACTTATTCTGAAAAATCCAAAGGATTGAGTATTGGAAGCAAAGTTTTTACTATGTTTCATTACTACTAATTTTTCAAATTTATCATCAATCTTGCCTTTCACCATCTTTTTTATACCAGAACTTGTGTAGCTATTCATTTTCCATCGCATATAGAAATACCAAGCCGCCACAATACCCGATAAATTTGCCAATATGATGAGCGGCAAATAAGTATTTAGAATAGTTGAAGCAAAATAAGACAAAGCTGTAAACAATATCGTAAAAATCAACAATCGCAAATTAGGCTTTTCAACAAAATTGTTTATTAAATCAATGTCTTCATCGGTTAGGATATCAGTTGTTTCATTCATTTTACATTTTTTAATGTTTATAAATATTACGACATGTTGATTATCTGACAGATACAGGAATTATTGTAATTTCCATGTACTAAAGATTAAATTTCATCTTGATTTGAAAATTTCATGGTTTTTATAAGAGAAGCTTGATTTTAAAATGACTACCGATAGAAGTTTATTTCGTACTGAAGTCTGATGAATTTCAAAATCATCGCCCGGACCAATAGAATCGAAAAATTCTTTTGAAAC
Source organism: Bacteroidota bacterium (assembly GCA_025361565.1). Lineage (GTDB taxonomy): Bacteria > Bacteroidota > Bacteroidia > Bacteroidales > NBLH01 > NBLH01. Next base: position 12,373 of record JANYKN010000193.1, read on the forward strand.
AGCCAAATTTTCTCTAATTCCTTTAATATTATAAGTGTAAGCTTTTGCAGCATCGCTATACGATTCTTCTTTGTTGATAAGCTTTTCGCTGATGATTATTTTTTTACCTTCCATAATATCTTTTGATAATGGAATCGTCCTACGATAAAACAACAATGAAAAAAATGCAAGCGGAATTCCCCAAAAACCTAATCGCCACATTATAATTTCGTTCCACCAATAAGAATCTATGTATAAATTCAATTCAGCAGTTGCACCCATTAAAAGCGTGATAATAGCTCCAACGATCAAAATCCTTTTTGTGCGTCTTTTTTTCTGGGCTTTCAATCCTGTAATTTCATCATCATTCAAAAATTCAATCCGATGATTTACTTCTTGTTTGTATTTTATTTCCAACAAAGGCCCATGCGTGTCAATTACTTCAGGCATTGCATCAGCTACAGCTTTGTTCTTTATAATATTTTTGTAAAAAATAATCCCTAGTTTTTCTGAAATATGCACTTCAATTTTATCCCCTACACTAAGTTCGAAGTATAAATCCTTATGCTCTATACAGATATCTCCCAAATAGATGTAATAGTAATAATTTGTATTTTTGTTTTTCCCGGTACCTGTTTGAACGCTCTTTTCAAAACGTTTTGTCACCACTCCTTTGTAAATGCACTTTCGGCTGTTTTTCAATTCAAGATTAATTTCCTGATTATAATTAAATAGCACCAACAAGCAGATGAGTGCCAATCCAATACCTACAAAAAATGGTATTAAGTTTTCAAGTAAACGATACCCTGCACCATAATTGATAATCGCATAAGTTGAGACCAATGCTCCGATGACCAAAAATACAGTCATACAGTAATAAACTACCTTTCGTTTCTTACTGAACTTTGTTTTAATCAACTGTATATCTTCAGGTGATAAAGGAGCATACTCTTGCGAATTTCTATCAATAATTGCTTCACTTGATTCAGGTTTTAATTCATTCATTTCCATGGAGTTATTATTCAATAAAAAACCATTCTGTTTGGTTCAAAATGTCATTTAATCTTACTAAAATTCTAAATTACTCTTTTAATCTAAAACCGGTTGTCCGCATTTTTTACAAATTGAATTTCAAGAAGTTGACTAATTTCTTTAGCAAAAGCATTGGCTTTGGTTTTATCAAAAATAATTCTTATTTGAATTTTATTCCCTTGAAAATTAAAAAAAAGCCGATATCTGGTTTTAATTGTCCTTTCTCTCTGTTTGTTCCTTTGTTGAAGTGTTGTAAACGTTTCAATTGCAACAGATTCTGCATTTTCAATTGATTTAGATCTGGTTTTAATAAAAGGAACAAAAACGCCTACTTTTCTTATCAACAACATTTTTTCTTTATCAATGATGGTTTCAGAGCAGTTTTCCATCGCAATAAGCCCAAATATCAGGATAATGCCTGCCATGATATAAATTCCGTTCCAAAGAAAGTACATCGAAAACAATAAAAATGCAAGGCCAATCATATACCTCAAGCCTCCAAGTTCTTTCATGCTCTCGGCATAAATTATTTTTTGATAGCCTTTTAGCAGGTTGAAATCATTCATTAAAATATAATTTTAGAGGGTTTGGATTCTAATTTTCCAGCTTTTATAAAAATACAAAATATTTAAGTTTGTATTCAGATAATCAATTCATTAACCAATTGTAAATATAAAAAATAAATAGCTAAATCTAAAATTTATTCATTCTTCAAATAATCAATCAAAACACTAAATCTCCTGGTTTAGATTAGAATGGTTTACAATGGAATTATATTCCATATTATTGAAGTTAAGCAATATATTCAGTAATTAAATTGAGACCAATTATTGCCAAAAATTAAAATTTCATGAAAAGGTATTGATATCTATTTCTTTTAGCACAAATTGATTCTCAATTCCCAATAATTTTTTATCTTTGTCCTTTATTTAGATTAATTATAAATAAGAAAATATTGATAATCAATCACATCACTATTTTTGTGATAAAAATATACCGATATGGCACTTGTAGACGACGATAAAATAATATCCGAATATAGCTCAAAAGAATACGAAGCTGGTTTTGTAACCGATATCGAAACCGAAGTATTTGCTATAGGACTTAACGAAGATGTAATACGGGCACTTTCAGCCAAAAAAAACGAGCCAGAATTCATGCTCGAATACCGCTTAAATGCTTACCGTAAATGGATTACAATGAAAGAGCCCAAATGGGCACACTTAAAATATACCGAACCCGATTTTCAAGCAATTAGTTATTATGCAGCTCCTAAAAACATGCCCAAATTCAACAGTTTGGACGAAGTGGATCCGGAGCTTTTAAAAACTTTTGCAAAACTTGGAGTTCCTCTGGAGGAGCAGAAAATATTGGCAGGTGTTGCCGTTGATGTGGTAATGGACAGTGTTTCAGTTCATACTTCATTTAGGGAAGCGCTTAAAGAAAAAGGTATCATTTTCTGTTCCATCAGCGATGCCATTCAAGAACATCCCGATTTGGTTAAAGAATATCTATCGTCGGTGGTACCTGTGAGCGATAATTTTTATGCCGCATTGAACTCTGCGGTTTTTACTGATGGTTCTTTTGCATACATTCCAAAAGGTGTTAGATGCCCTATGGAATTATCGACTTATTTCCGTATCAACCAGGCAAATACAGGACAATTTGAACGCACTTTATTAATTGCAGACGAAGGCAGCTATGTAAGTTACCTCGAAGGCTGCACTGCACCTTCGCGGGATGAAAACCAATTACATGCCGCTGTTGTTGAGATAGTTGCATTAAAAGATGCAGAGGTCAAATATTCTACGGTTCAAAACTGGTATCCCGGCGATAAAGAAGGAAAAGGCGGCGTTTATAATTTTGTAACCAAACGAGGAATTTGCAAAGGCGATAACTCTAAAATTTCATGGACCCAGGTTGAAACTGGTTCTGCAGTTACATGGAAATATCCAAGCACCATTTTAAAAGGTGATAATTCGGTCGGCGAATTCTACTCGGTGGCAGTCACCAATCATTTTCAACAAGCCGATACAGGTACAAAAATGACTCACATTGGCAGAAATACAAAAAGCACCATCATTTCAAAAGGTATTTCATTGGGACACAGCAACAACAGCTATCGTGGGTTGGTAAAAATACTTCCAAAAGCAAGCAATGCACGTAATTATTCCCAGTGCGATTCTTTGCTGATTGGCAGTAACTGTGGCGCACATACTTTTCCTTATATCGAATCTGAAAACCCAACTGCCATTGTTGAACATGAGGCAACTACTTCCAAAGTATCGGAAGATCAGGTGTTTTATTGCAACCAACGTGGATTGGACACAGAACAAGCCATCAGCCTAATTGTGAACGGTTTTGCCAAAGAAGTACTCAATAAATTACCCATGGAATTTGCAGTGGAAGCGCAGAAATTGTTGTCGTTGACGCTGGAAGGAAGTGTGGGATAGATATTAGAAACTAGAAATTGGAATTTAGAAATTAAATAATTTTAATAGTTTTCGAAAAAGGCTGAAAGCCTTAGACAACAAAACATAGGGCAACGCCCTATGAAAAAAAGAATCATCAAAAATCAGGCTGCAAGCCTGAAATAAAATCTTATAAAAATATTAATAATACAATAAACACCATTACATCAACATGTCAAAAACATTATTAAAGATAGAAAACCTCAAAGCAAGCATTGAAGGTAAAGAAATATTAAAAGGCATCAATTTAGAAATCAAAGAGGGTGAAGTTCACGCTATTATGGGCCCAAATGGCTCTGGCAAAAGCACATTGGCTTCGGTATTAGCCGGTCGCGAATTATTTGAAGTTACCGATGGTAAAATCCAGTTTCTTGGAAAAGAATTATTGGGCATGCCTCCAGAGGAACGTTCACGCGAAGGTTTATTCTTGGCGTTCCAATACCCTGTTGAAATCCCTGGTGTTTCAATTGTAAATTTCATGAAAGCCGCTGTTAGTCAGCACCGCGAGCATAAAGGGCTTAAACCCTTAACTGCAGGTGAATTTCTGAAAATGATGCAAGAGAAAAAGGAATTGGTTGAGATGGAAGCAAAATTGAACAACCGTGCAGTCAATGAAGGTTTTTCGGGTGGTGAAAAAAAGAAAAACGAAGTTTTTCAAATGGCCATGCTCGAACCAAAACTTTCTATTTTGGATGAAACGGATTCAGGGCTTGATATCGATGCACTCAGAATTGTTGCCAGCGGTGTAAACAAACTTAAAAACAGTGAAAATTCATTTTTGGTTATCACCCATTATCAGCGACTTTTGGATTATATTGTTCCTGATGTTGTTCATGTTTTGTACAATGGAAAAATTGTTAAAACAGGCGGTAAGGAATTAGCCCTTGAATTGGAAGAGAAAGGCTACGACTGGATTAAAAAAGAAAATGATTAAATTTTGAAATTGGAAATTAGAAATTAGTAATTAGTAATTTTAATGACCATGACTAATAACCATTAAATCAAACAAATACATACAGGACTAAAATATAGTTTTAGATAATAGCTATAGAGAAGCAATAACAATATAAAAATGGCATTACGAAATCAAATATCAAAAGAAGAGTTTTTGTCGGTTTTCCAAACTTTGCCGTTAAATGCATTGGCAGAAAAAGAATGGAAAAACAAAACGGACAAGAATTTCGAAATCCTGGATTTTCCGAATAAAAAGGATGAATCCTGGAGACATACAAGTATCAACAGATTGTTACAACATAGATATGGCTTGGGAAAAAGCATGCCACTCGACAAAAAAACAGTTGATTCATTTACCATTCCAGGCATGGATGCTTATCGGTTGGTTTTTATCAATGGATATTTTAACGCAGCTTTTTCCAACGAAATTGACAATGATAATAAGCTTATAATCAAAAATATAGCTCAGGTAAAAAAAGAAAAACCAGATTTATTCAACCAATTTTATGAAAATACATCTATTGCTTCTGAAAATTTCTTTACCAATTTAAATACTGCTTATGCCACCAATGGAAATTATATTTCAATTCCCAAAGGCATGGTACTTGATAAGCCTATTCATATCATTAATTTCTCCGATGGACAGGACAGTAAAACGATATCGCAATATCGCAACATCATTATAGCTGGCGAAAATAGCCAAGTAAAAATTGTAAACAGTTTTCATTCGCTTACCGTCAATTTTACGCTCACAAACGTTGCCACAGAGATAATTGTAAACGAAAATGCCCATTTGAATTTCAATATTTTTCAGGGCGAAGGCGATGATGCTTTTCAAATTAACCACACCAAAGTTTTACAGCACCGCAACAGCTATTTTTCGTCACATACCATCACGCTTTGTGGCGCAATAGTAAGAAACGATTTACAAGTAAAACATATTGGCGAAGGCTGTGAAACAAAACTCAACGGTTTATATTTGCCAAGCAGGGAGCAACATTTTGATAATCATACTTATGTCCACCATGCCAAACCTCACGGAACCAGCAATCAGGTTTACAAAGGTATTATTGACAACAAAGCCTCAGCAGTATTTCTTGGAAGAGTAATGGTTGACAGGGGTGCTCAAAAAACCCAGGCATCGCAAACAAACCGCAATGTTTTATTAACACCCTATGCCAAAATAAACAGCAAACCGCAATTGGAAATTTATACCGATGATGTAGCTTGCTCACACGGTTCCACAACTGGACAAATTGACAAAGAAGCATTATTTTACTTACAATCCAGAGGAATTGACCGCCGACATGCAGAACTTTTATTGTTGACTGCTTTTTTGGCAGATGTAATTGAAAATATAGAAGTAGAGCCACTAAAATTATTTGTCAATTTACTAATAAGCAGAAGATTACAAGGCGAAAAAGACAACAGCCTTTGTTCTATGGACGAAGTTTGCCATGGTTGTGATCCGGTTGATTAATGAATGAGTGAATGCGTAAATGCATGAATTAGTAAAAGATAGAATGGGCTGTCAATGAAAGAACGAGAAAATGCTTAAATAACCGATAAAATTAGCAACATTTGAAAAATTCAGGATAAATGACAAAATTTTCTTTTTTGTAAAAGCCTAATGCACTTACAAAAAACATTTAGAATTATCCTGATATAGAAAGAAAAGAAGCAAATCGATAACAAAATAAGTCCCACAGAAAAGAATCCCCCTTGGAGAAAGGGGGGGGGGGAGATTGAAAGAGTTATAGCTAACATTAATAATAAAATATAAATTTGAATTTAATAAATATTTAACTGCAAAACATTATCAATTCCCCTGCCCCCTTCGCCAAGGGGGAATTGATCAACTTGAACTTTGTGGTAAATAAAAAAAGCATTCACTCAATTAAGCAATAAAAAATGAGTCTGGACATCAATAAAATACGAGCCGATTTTCCGATATTAAATCAAAAGATATACGGTAAAGATTACATCTACCTCGACAATGGTGCTACCACCCAAAAACCACAGCAGGTAATTGATGTTGTGAGCCATTTTTATCAGCATTCCAACAGCAATATTCACCGTGGAGTGCATTATTTGAGCGAGCAGGCAACATTGGCTTACGAAGGAGTGCGTAAAAAAATCCAGACTTTTATTCATGCCGAACACGAACACGAAATTATATTCACCAAAGGCACCACCGATTCAATTAATTTGGTTGCCTTTTCGTTTGGTGAAAGATATGTAAAAGAAGGTGATGAAGTGATAATATCTGCCATGGAGCACCATTCCAATATTGTTCCCTGGCAAATGCTTTGCGAAAGGAAAAATGCAAAACTAAAAGTAATCCCTTTCGACAAAAGCGGTGAACTTGAGCTTGATAAAATCGATGCTTTATTCACTAAAAAGACAAGGATTTTAGCAATTACCCATATTTCAAATTCAATGGGTACTATAAATCCAATCAAAGAAATTATCAGAAAAGCACATCAGGCTAATGTTCCAGTTCTAATCGATGGAGCGCAAAGCATTCAACATCTAAAAATTGACGTTCAGGATTTGGATTGCGATTTCTTTGCATTTTCTGGACATAAAATTTATGCCGAAACAGGAATTGGTGTTTTATATGCAAAAGAAAAATATCTGAACGAAATGCCTCCATACCAAGGTGGTGGTGATATGGTAGACAAGGTAAGCTTTGAAAAGACCACATATCTTGGCGCTCCATTTAAATTTGAAGCAGGTACACCAAATTACGTTGGCGCAATTAGCCTTGGTTCAGCAATCGACTATCTCCTGGAAATTGGACTTGAAAACATTGCAGAATATGAGTCAGAATTGTTGAAATACGCTACAGAAAAATTATTGGCTATCGAAGAACTAACAATTTATGGTACTGCAAAAAAGAAATCAGCAATTATCTCCTTTTTAATCAAGAACATACACCATTACGATACGGGTATGATACTAGACAAAATGGGAATCGCTGTTCGTACAGGAACACATTGCACTCAGCCTGTAATGGATGTTTTGTGTGTAACAGGAACTGTGCGAGCCAGCTTTGCATTTTACAACACAAAAAATGATGTGGACAAATTGGTTGAAGGGGTTTTGAGGGTGAAGAAAATGTTTGATTGAAATAAGAAATTAGAACTTACAAAGAAAAATGGGTCGATTGCTAGTGTAATTATATAATTACCAAACTATTACATTACCAAATGGATTCATAAGTAAATACTATCGAATAATTACATAATCAAAATAAATGAACCTTAAAGAAGTACAAGATCAAATAGTTGAAGAATTTGAAGTTTTTGAAGAATGGCTCGATAAATATGAATACCTGATAGAATTGGGCAATTCATTGGAACCCATCGATATCAAATACAGGACAAATGAATATTTAATAAATGGCTGTCAGTCAAAAGTTTGGGTAAATGCTGAAATGACAGGCGAAAATGTGGTATTTTTTGCAGACAGCGATGCCATTATCACCAAAGGCATTGTGGCTTTGCTTATTCGCGTTTTATCAAACCGAAAGCCCGATGAAATCATGAATGCAGATTTATATTTTATTGATAAAATTGGCCTAACCCAAAACTTATCACCGACACGCTCAAATGGACTGTTGGCCATGGTTAAACAAATGAAAATGTATGGTATGGCATACCATGCAAAACTAAACAAGTAAAAAGATGGAAAAGAAAGAAACTCAGGTTGAAAAGGATTATCTTGCGCTTGAAGTAAAGATAATGGACCAGATAAAACAAATATATGATCCCGAAATCCCTATCAATATTTATGATTTGGGTTTGATATATGAAATCGATGTGGACGACAACAACAATGTTGAAATCAAAATGACGTTAACTGCACCAAACTGCCCGGTTGCAGACTCCTTGCCTATTGAAGTAAAAGAAAGGGTAAAAGGTATTGAAGGCGTTAATGATGTGAATTTGGAATTGGTTTTCGATCCACCTTGGGGGCCTGCAATGATGTCGGAAGAAGCTAAGTTGGAATTGGGATATTTATAAAGGATTAAGCCACGAATTCTCGAATTAAAGTCAAATTTGTGAATTCGTGGCCAAAATTTTTATTGCTATATTATCATAATTCCTGCTGCAAATCTTCCTATATCACCTTTTCTGGCAGAAAAAAACTGATCGTTGTTTTTGAATGTGCAAATATTCGATATTTCGATATTTTCTTCTTTAATTCCTGCCGATAACAATTGCATTTTATTGGCTTTCCATAAATCCAACATAAATTTACCTTCGATTTTGCCTGGTTTGAAAAATTCGTAAGAATAAGAAAAAGCTTCGGCAAAAGCCTTGTAAACAGGCATATCTACTTCATAATTTTCAGGACCAATAGAAGGCCCAATTCCAACTAGGATATCATTTGGATTGCATCCAAAGTGTTTTTTCATCATCAAAACGGTTTCTATGGCAATTCCTTTTGCTGTTCCCCGCCATCCGGCATGGGCGCCTCCAATTATTTGGTTAATCGGATCATAAAATAAAATCGGCACGCAATCCGCTCCCATCACCATTAAACAAATATTTTTTTCGTTGGTAATCATTCCATCGTTATTGACAAGGCTGTTTTCATAAGAATAAAAACTTTTGCCTTTATCTTTTGAAGTAACAATGGATATATTTTTGGTATGTTCCTGTTGCTGAAACACAAAGCTTTCGATTGGGATATGCAGTTCTTTGGCTAAAAGTTTACGGTTTTCTATAACTGGGTCAATATTTTCTACAGATGAAAGGCTTAAACTGAAAGATTTGTCCAACACATTTCTACGACCAGTTACAAAGTGTTTAATTGACTTAAAATTAGTCAATTGACTAAATCTAAAAATATCTATATCATTCAAAACTGTTTTTTGCATATTATCGTCTCCAATTAAACCAATAATTTCTCTGCAATTTTATAAACCAACGATGCCTCGTAACCCCTACTCTGGCCAAAACGTACCAATTTCTGCTTTTGTTGGTCGGGTTCTTCTTTGGTTAGGCTTTTTAATTTTTTTTGCAATAAATCTTTGCATATTTCAGTATATTCATCCAAATCAATACTCTCCAAGGCATCTTGGATAACATCTGAAGACACTTCTTTTGCACGCAAAGTAAAATCAATTTTCACTTTCCCCCATTTATTCAATTTGTATTTATCACGAACAAAAAATTTAACAAATCTATTTTCATCAATAAACTTATCTTTTTCAAGCTGTTCCAATATTTCATCATGAAATTGTTTTTCAACTTTCCATTCAAATAGTTTTTGACGGATGTCTCCTTTGCACTTTTCCATTTTTGCACAAATATTCTGTGCTTTTGCCAATGCCTTTTCTTTTGATATTCCAGTTGTCATTTTTATTGCTTTATGCCAGAAATCATGCGGTCTTTATCATTGATGTCTTTTTTCAAATATACGTGCCCAAAACCTGATTTTATCAGTAAATCTTCAACTTCTTTTCCAAAAGCTTCATTGATTTCAAAATAGAGCTTTCCTCCAGATTTTAAATGGTTCATGGAATAATCAACAATTGCCTGATAAAATAAGAATGGATTGCGATCATCCACAAACAAAGCCAGCTCCGGTTCAAAATCAAGTACATTTTTTTGCATCAAAATTTTCTCTTTTTCAAGTATATATGGTGGATTGCTTACGATGAGTTCAAATTGTTTGTTGTCAAGATTTTCGCTGTGTTTCAAAATATCAAACTTTTCGAAATTTACTTTTACATGGTTCAATTCAGCATTTTGTGAAGCAATTTCCAAAGCCAAATCTGAAATATCAAAGGCTGTAATTTCAGCATTTTTAAAATTTGCCGCGAACACAATGGCTATGCAACCACTTCCTGTTCCAATATCCAAAATTCGAAGTTGTTGATTTTCAGTATTTTCTTTTAGAATCCAATCCACCAACTCCTCTGTTTCTTGACGAGGAATTAACACTCCGGGTTTTACAAAAAATTTTAAATTATAAAAATACGATTCTCCCAAAATGTATTGAACCGGTTCATGCTTCTTTAACCGATAAAGAACTTCATTCAAAATAGAAACCTCTGAATCCGACAATTCTTTTTCTGCTTTTAATATGAAATCAGTTTTCGAAAATCCGTAAAAATGCTCAAAAACAAGTTCGATAATTGCCGAAATTTCATGCACAGGATAAATTTCTTTAAGCGCTAGTTTAAAAGATTTTATTACTTTGTCGATGGAAACCATTTTTTAATGCGTAAATGATTGAATGGGTAAATGATTGAATGAGTGAATGCTTAAATGTGAATATATTCAGACATTCTTGCATTCACCCATTAAATACAAGAACAAAGATATAAATTGATGTGGAATAAGGAAGACGAAAAATATATGCAACGTTGCCTGGAGTTGGCTCAATTGGGATTGGGAACTGCTGCCCCAAATCCTCTGGTGGGCTCGGTTATTGTACACAATGGCAAAATTATCGGCGAAGGTTATCATCAAAAATGTGGACAGGCACATGCAGAAGTGAATGCAATAAATTCGGTAAAAGATCAATCATTATTAAAGGAATCGACAATTTATGTAAACCTGGAACCTTGTTCCCATTTTGGGAAAACACCGCCATGTGCGGATTTAATAATTGAAAAAAAAATCCCAAAAGTGGTGATTGGCTGTATGGACAGTTTTGCCAAAGTTGCTGGCAAAGGCATTGAGAAACTGAAAAATGCAAAATGCTATGTTACGGTTGGAGTTTTAGAAAAAGAAAGCCAAGATTTAAACCGCAGGTTTTTTAAATTTCACGAAAAAAAACGCCCATTTATTATTTTAAAATGGGCTCAAACCCTCGATGGTTTTATTGATGTAAAACGAGATATAAACATAACTCCGGATTCGAATTGGATTACCAATAACTTATCCAAAATGCTGGTTCATAAATGGAGAACAGAGGAATCAGCCTTTATGGTTGGCACAAACACAGCCAGAAACGATAATCCCAGGTTAACAGTTCGGGATTGGAATGGTAGAAACCCAATCCGTGTTGTGCTTGACAGAAATTTAAGTTTGAGCCCAAATTTGCACATTTTTAATTCAGAAGCAAAAACATTGATATTCAATTCACTAAAAAGTGAAATTCTGAATAATCTGGAATTTGTAAAAATAAGTTTTGACTCAAATATTTTAATTTCAATTCTTGAAATACTGTATCAAAAAGAAATCCAATCGCTTGTTATTGAAGGAGGAAGAATACTTCTGGAAAGCTTTATAACCCAAAAACTTTGGGATGAAGCCAGAGTATTTACAGGCAACAAGTATTTTTATGAAGGAATAAAAGCTCCTGCTTTTTCAGGTCATTTAATTGCCAATACTATGTTGGATGATAGTCTTTTAGCTGTTTATGATAATTTAGATATTTGAAAAATGGAGATTTCCCAGTTTTAGTAATTAAAAGATAATAATGGTATAAATTTAACATTCCGGATACTTTTAAAACTGTACAATAAAGTCTATATTAGCGAAATATAACCTATTACCTAAGAATTACAACATGAAAACTTTACTATTCAGTTTTGCATTTATGCTATTATTATTTCCAATGTATCCACAAAGCAAAACCTTTATTTACCAGATGGAATTAAATTCAAACTGGAAAATGCAAAGTGTCGCCAACATAAAAAACACCTTGGCTGAAATTTCAAAAGTTGGATTTGAAGATTCTTTTTGGACTGACGCAATTGTTCCGGGAACTGTTTTGAATAGCCTTGTGCAAGCCGGAATCTATAAAGATATTTATAAAGACAAAAATCTTAAAAACATTCCGGTTGGTCAATTTGATACTTCCTGGTTATTCAGAAACGTATTTAAATTAGATGAATTGGCACCCATTTCAATTATTTCGTTTGAAGGCATAAATTACAAGGCGAATGTTTGGTTAAATGGGAAACTAATATTTGACAAAAATGAGTTATTTAATCCTTTTCGACAATACGAAAAGAATATAAGTGAAATTTTACAGCCAGGAGAAAACGTGTTGCTTATTGAGGTTTTTCCTCCAAAACCTGGCGATTTCAATATTGGTTTTGTTGATTGGAATCCTGCGCCGCCCGACAAAAGCATGGGTATTACCAGAAATGTAAATTTATATTTCAATAAAGGTATACAATTGAATAATACTTTTGTTGAAGCCAAATTAGATAAAGATTATCATTCGGCTGACTTATTTATAAGTACAGAATTAACCAATCATTCTGGGAAAGACATCAAAGGTAAATTGAGAATTACGGGAAAGTATTTTGTTATTGACAAGGAAATATTTCTTAAGAAAAACGAAAAACAATTTATAAAACTTAATCCTTCCGAATTTACTAAGCTCAAACTTAAAAACCCTGAATTATGGTGGCCACATACATACGGGAAACCGAATCTGTATAAAATTGAAGCAGCCTTTATTTCCAAATCTGAAATCTTTGACAAGGAAGAAGTACAATTCGGAATCAGGAAATTCGAAAGTTATTATACTCCTGAAGGCCATAGAGGAATAATGGTGAATGGACATAAAATATCTATCCGAGGAGGCGGTTGGACCGATGATTTAACTTTAAACGATAGTCATGAATTCCTTAAAAACCAAATGGAATATGTAAAAGATATGAACCTGAACACTATCCGCCTCGAAGGTTTTTGGGGAAAAGATCAGGAACTTTACAAATTATGCGATGAAATGGGCATTTTAGTGATGACTGGATGGAGTTGCTATTGGGAATGGGAAGAATACCTGGGAAAGGAATGTAACCGCAGCTATGGTGGTATAAATAGTGATGAGGATATAGAATTGATTTCGGCAGCTTGGAAAGACCAAATTGTGTGGCTGCGAAATCATGCTTCGGTTTTTGCCTGGCTAGGTGGCAGTGATCGTATACCTAAACCAGAATTGGAAAAAGAATATTTTAAAATACTTACAGAATTCGACAGCACTAGGATTTATTTACCATCAGCTGGAGACAGAACTTCGCTTGCAGGCCCTTCGGGAGTAAAAATGAGAGGCCCATACGATTATGAACCTCCGATTTATTGGTATGCCGACACTACACATGGTGGAGCTTTTGGATTTAATACAGAAACCGGGCCCGGTGCACAGGTTCCTCCATTGGAAAGCCTTAAAAAAATGATAAGTGCCGATAAATTATGGCCGATAAATGATGTTTGGGAGTTTCATTGTGCTTTAAATTCCTTTAGTAAAATGGATAGATTTAAACAAGCGGTTAACCTTAGATATGGAACTCCCAAAACCATTGAAGATTTTTCTAAAAAAGCCCAATTGCTTAATTATGAATTAATAAGGCCAATGTTTGAAGCTTTTTCAATAAACCGGTATAAAGCAACAGGGCTTATTCAATGGATGCTTAATTCGGCATGGCCCGGAATGTACTGGCAGTTATATGATTCGTACCTATTGCCTGGAGGAGCTTATTATGGTGTTAAAAAAGCTTGCCAACCTGTTCAGGCGATTTATAATTACAGCAACCATTCAGTTTATCTGGTTAATGACAAACTTGAAGATATTGGTCCAATTACCTTGGAAATCAAGGTTTACGATATTGATTCAAAACTTGTACACGAAAAAACATTTACACAGAAAATTGCAGCAAACCAATCCATATTGGTTTATCAAATACCTGAAATCGAGAATATTTCAAACACTTATTTTCTAAGTTTGAAAACACTGAATAAAAAGGAACAAGTTGCTGATAATTTTTATTGGTTATCACTCAAAAAGGATGTTTTGGAATCTAAAACTGCAGATTCTATCTGGTTTTACACGCCTTCATTGGAATTTGCCGATTATTCATTGTTAAATACGATGCAAAAAGGTAAGGTAGAATACTCCTTAAGTAAAAAGCATATCGGCGATTATCAGCAATTTGATATCAACCTGACAAACAAAACAGATAAAATTGCATTTTTTTTAGAAGCACAGATTATCGATAAAAATGATGGATTATCGATATTGCCAGTTTTGTGGACAGACAATTATGTAACCGTTTTGCCAGGCGAATCAAAAAAGATATCTGCAAAAATCAAGGAAGAATATCTTAAAGGTAAATTTCTGGAATTTTCAATAAATGGATACTAATTTTTCTATTTTTGCAAAACAAAACCAAACGGAACCTATAGGATTAGTGCATTTTAGAAATCAATAACAAAAACAAAATTGCAGGATAAGAAAAAAAATATCACCATACTTGATATAGCCAAAAAATTAAATATAGCTGCATCTACAGTATCCAGGGCACTCAACGATCATCCCAAAATCAATATCAAAACCAAAGAAATGGTTTGGGATTTGGCAAAAAAAATGGGATATTATCAGAATATGCCCGATTATATGTCAAAAAATACCAGCAATAAGGTATGTATCATTATACCTGAATTCGACACTTTTCATATAGATATCATCGAAGGGGCAAAGCAATATTTCGATAAAAAATCGATTTCTTATTATGTTGCCTGTTCAAATCAAAAAATTGAACTTGAACAAAAAATCATTGCCGAATCAATTGAATTGGGCTTTAAAGGATTTATAATCTCTGTTTTTGATATTAATCAGAAAGTCAGTAGCTTGAAGGAAGCAATACCAGATAGTATTTCAAAAGTTCTGATTAATAAATTTGAAGAAGATATTCAGGCAAGTAAAATTATCCCTGATATTTATGATGGTGCATTTAAAGCTGTAAGCCATTTAAATTCTGTAGGTTGCGAAAATATTGCATTAATTGTAGGTGAACAATCCAATCCTTTTTACTTTGAGTTGTTGTTCGGTTACGAGTCCGCTTTAAACATTTTAAATCTTGAAAATAACCAAAACAATGTTTTTATAACCAATTTTAAGCAAGATGATATTGCTTATGGAATGGATAAACTTTTAAACCAAAAAAATCATCCTGACGGGATTATTGCTGCAACACAGCTGGCTGCCCAGCAAATTATTTCTTATTTACGAAATATTGGAATAAATGTGCCCCAGGATATATTAATTGTTAGTTTTGGCGATGAGAAATTCAATTCATTTGTTTCGCCAACATTGACATCTATCCATATTTCAGGAAATAAAATTGGTCGTGTGGCGGCCAAACAACTGGCCCATTCCATGCTCGACAAAACCCTGGTGCCAGTGACTGTTGTTGAACAGGCAAAATTGATTATCAGGGGTTCTTCTATGAGGCCAAATCAGGGCTTATAGAATTCTAAAGTCACAAATTGATTCCAATCATTATCAAAAGAGCCTTTTACTTTGCCCAACCAGGCCTGCGATAATGGATATTCAAAGTACTCATATATTGAAGATGCGAATCCAAACGGGTTTTGAATGAATACCAATCTCTTCCCTGTGACCAACAAACTTCCGAAAGCGCTTGTAACCGAGGAAAAACAAGATATTCAAACATTTGTTCCGATGGTATTTCTTCCGTCCAAACGCAACTTTGAAGCCCAATCACTTTTTCGAGCACTGCAGCGGAATATTCTTTTGCTGGATTAAAATTGTAGAGATTTTCAAATGTTTGGTCGGTATGATCGCTACTGATGTAAAACGGAGACCATGGAGTAAGCACAATCTGATTTCCGTTTTGCGCACATTTTTCAGGCGAATTCTTCAACCAATCGCGCCAATACATCATTATCAGGTTGTTGTCAACATTTCCATCAATCACATCATCCCAGGCAACAACGGTTTTGCCTTTTGCTTCAAGATGTTGTTGAATTTGCTTAACAAAATAATTTTGAATTTGGTTCAAATTGGTAAAACTGTTCTGCGTCATAAAATCCTGGCAAATAAGAGACGATTCCCAGGTATTCTTTTCAACTTCATCGCTGCCAATATGCACTACTTTGTATGGAAAAAGATCCGCAATTTCATCCCACACCAATCTTGAAAAATTCATCACTTCCGCTTTGCACGGGCAAATTGGATATGAAAATTCGGTTCCCCAACCCGTAGAATCTACACTCGAAAGATAAGGATATGCCGAAATGGCTGCCGACATGTGCCCAGGCATATCAATTTCAGGAACAACATCGATATAATGTGCCGTGGCATAAGCAACAATTTCGCGAATGTCATCTTTGGTGTAAAATCCACCATATACCTGTTTTCCATTAATGGTTTTTATAAATCGTGGATCGATTTGGTAATAAGGATTGGTTTTAGCCTTTTCCATACAAATTGAATCAAAGTTATTGAAAGTGCGCCATGCGCCAATTTCGGTCAATAAAGGAAACTGATCGATTTGTACCCGCCAACCTTGATCATCGCTTAAGTGAAAATGTAATTTATTCAGTTTATAATAGGCAAGCCAATCGATAATCTCCATCACATATTCTTTGGTAAAAAAGTGACGTGAAACATCCAAATGAAACCCGCGCCATGCATATTTTGGTTTGTCAACAATTTTCATATATGATAATTCGAAAGAATCGCATTTAATCCCACCTGACTTTTTCCAAACCATCTGCCTGAGGGATTGAGCTGCATAGAAAGCACCAGCAGGTTTTGCAGCTTTGATTACAATTCCACTTGAGTTAATATCAATCTGATAATCCTCATCGCCCAAATTAGTATCGGTGGTAAATTGTAAATTGACTGCACCCGATGGGTTCTCCTGCTTATTTATCCCTGAACTTAAAGCTTGGTTAAAAGCATCTTCAACCACTTTAACCGCTGAAAGAAATTGGGTATTATTCACCAATACCAAATTTTTATCTACCAACAGCTTTCCTGTCTGGTAATCAACAGTTAATGGTAGAGGAATTATTCCATGTCCAACTATTTGAGGTGTAATTATTGGATTATCCTTCTTTTTGCATTGACCAAATAATATCAATATTGGAAGGAAAATTAATATATTTAACTTCATCCTAGTAAATTTTATTGATTTCATTAATAATCTGATATTTAATAAATTAAATTCCAAAGTTATCAAATTTATACAATCTAATACGTCCAATACGATAATTAATTCTCAATAAAACAAACCGGAAAGTCAGTAATAAATTTCCTCATCCAATCTGCTCCGCAATCCATCCCTGATTGCTCATATGCGATATATCCAATAAAAATAACTGCTTTTTGTTTCCCCAAATCTCCTCGTGGTCCAAGTCACTAACTTGAGCTATTACTGATTAAAATAAATAATCACTACATTTGAACCACGTTCTTTGAAATACCAAAACCTGCAAAATCAACTACATAGAAGTGTAGATAGCAAATTTAATTTCACCAATTCCTTTCCAGCAAATCTCAACCCAGGAAGTACCCGACCCCGCATCCGCAAAATTGCGTTAAAAAACTGCAAAGAGAAGGGCGTTAAAAAAAATTGACGTTGCCAGTACCGACAAACCAAGATGAAAAAAACATACGGCAACATTCAAGTTTTTAGCCCGAAATGGCGCAGTTTTAGCAAATTTAGCGGCAGCGGTGATTTTTTTGTTACTTTTTTCATGGCAGGAAAAAAGTAAAAGAAAAAACGAAAGCTTTTTATGACAATAAAGTAGCTAGCTAATATGCATCAAGCCATTTTGTTAAACTCAAAAAATAATCCTTACATTT
>JANYKN010000196.1 GCA_025361565.1 Bacteroidota bacterium
ACAAAAAGATTCTTTAATTTTACCACATAGTCACAGAGTTTTCTTACAGAACAATATAAATTAAGCAAGAATTGAAACTTATCAGTTTTGAGGATCAACCAGCAGGTAATAATTCAAAAGTTCAACTATTAATTCGCATTAGTAATAATTAATTAACATACAATTCATTCAATTAATATAATCATGATATTAGGTTAACATTGTGGTAATAAAGCATCTGTATCTTTATATTGAATAAAAATGCAATTGCTATGAATGAAAAATACATGTTCTTTTATCTGAAAACCGGAAGTGGACATTTATCTACAGCTAAATCAGTAGCCGAGAAAATGCAGAATGAACAAAACGTTAATGTCGAAATTATCCTGGCAGATGGTTTGTCTGAATCAAAAACTTTTATAAAAAAAATACTTGAGGATGGCTATAAAAGCTCTGTTAATAAGGCGGTTTGGACTTATGAGTTTTTATATGCCTTACATAAAATAAAAATGGTTTCGAAAATAACTGCCTCCATTATTTCGCATATTGTAAAACGAGGTATCGAAAAACAAATTCTGGAAACAAAACCATTGAAAATAGCAGTGTTTCATTTCTTTCTGGTAAAGCCAATAGCAGAAATTATAAAAAAACACAAACTCGAAATTCCAATCATTACGGTTGTAACCGATCCATTTACAGCACACCCAATATGGTTTTTGCAAAAGAATCAAAACTATTTAGTATTCAGCGAATCACTAAAACAAAAATGTATAAACAACGGAATCAGTGAAAATAATTTACAAGTATTTCCATTTCCGCTAAATAATAAATATTCCCAAAACTTAAGTGAATTCGAAAAAGAAAGAATCCGCTTAATCCATGGATTTGAACTAAATTCTAAAATGATATTGATTATAGGTGGTGGAGATGGAATGCCGCGTGGAATGAAAATATTGAAAAATATCATGATTAAAAATGTTGATGCCGAAATAGCTATCGTTTGTGGCAAAAATGCCAGGCTTTATAATCAGGCGATGAATCTGAAAAATCAGTTTGGGCTTAATCGTCTTAAAGTCTTTGGTTTTATCGATTTTGTTTACTCTCTTATTGGCATTTCTGATGTGGTTATAACCAAATGTGGCCCATCAACCATTATGGAAATATTGTTGATGGGCAAAGTTCCGGTAATTAACAATTATATATGGGAACAGGAAAAAGGCAATATGGAATTTGTTTGTCAGCGCCATATGGGTATTATGGAAAAAAAGATAGATCGTTTGCCCGATTTACTTCATAGATTGGTAACAGATAATGATTTTTATAATTCCATTGCAGGTAATATCAAAAATGCAACTTTAAGTAATGGCATTTGTCAGGTTTCGGATTATATTTTAAATTTTAGATAATAAAAATTCAATGAATATACTTGTTTGATACCCAATAAAGTGCATATTCCCCAATCTAATGCCAGAAAATCCAAAAGTGGAATCCAAATTAGCCATTCAGATATTAGAAAATGGCTTTTGAAAGTGCAAAAGTATGGTTCATGAATTAAAAGAGAGCTTTTACACTTCAAAAACCTATTCCAGAATTCAGAAAAGGCAAAATGGAACTCCAAAAGTGGTTTCCAACATTCAGAATGCCATAAATGGAGTTGCAAAAGTGCATCCAACATTCAGGAAATGGAAAATTGAACGACAAAAGTGATTTCCAACATTCGGAATGCCATAAATGGAGCTACAAAAGTGGTTTCCAACATCCAGGACAATTTAATTATATGTTTTTCTTGCAATTTCTTCTCCTTTATCATTATACTTTATCCATGTACCTGTTTTTTCTCCATTTTTATATTGCATCAGGTATAACAAATTGCCGTTATCATCCCAGATTTTCCAGGTTCCATCTTTTTTATCATTCAAGTAGTTTGCTTCAGCAGTTTTAATATTTTCAGTGTTGTATGTAAGCCAAAGACCATCCATTAAATTCTGTTTGTATGAATATACTTCGTGGATTTTACCATCCTCAAAGTAAAGGTTAACCTTGCCGTCCTTGATACCGTCAATTAACTCTATTTCCAATTTAACGGCGCCATTTTCATGAAATTCCCTATAAACGCCTGTATATGGTAAACCTTCATTATCCAGGTATTTGCCATCTTTTAATTGAAGGGTCTGGCTATTTATATCGATGGAAAAAAAACATAGAGTAAAAAAGAAAATTGAAATAATTTGTTTCATTTGTAAATTTTAAAAGGTTAATAATATTGCTACACAAAAATAATAAGTTTTTTGTGATAGGATTAATTTAAATTTCATGTTCAAAGATGGATGAACACAGTTAAAGTAGATGATTCCTGATCTTCTTAAAATATGGGTTAAGTTCATAATATTATACTAAAAATATTAAACCTAAATTTTAATTCAGATTAAAGATAAATTTTCTATTTCTATTTTGTCAGATTGGATTAAGATCGTAAAACATAAACACTAATGAGTTCATAGTTCAGCAAATAACGAACATGAAGTTAAGTCTTTTTGTTTTTATTTTCCGTAAAAAGACTAGTCCTATTAACCTTCTTTTCCTTCGGCAGAATCCTATTAGCTATCCTCAATAGTTCTGTATTTTCTTTTTTCTTTTCCATGATGAAAAGAAACAAAAATCTAGACAACTAGCGATAGCGACTCATGAATACCTTTAATATATTTATAAAGTCATGAATAAAAATATCCTTTTCGGTTCATTTACTTTCAGTAGGAGCACGGCCGACGGATTTTTGTCGAAGAACGCCTAAATCTCACTGTATTTTCGGCCTTATGGTAGTCATTTTTTTTATTTTACCTAATGAGCCGCAAGATATTAATATCGAATTTCATAAGTATTATTTCAATTTATCAAAGTTGAACTATTCAGATTTTGAAGTTAGATGATTCAAATCAAATAAACAAAAGCCGCCTTTTTGAGGCGGCTCATGAATAGTTAACATTATCAAAGGAATTAGTAATTGGTGTTCTGAGGATCAAAATTACACCATCCTGAAGTCCAGTCTGTAGTACCAAATGCACCACGATAGTTTGGCGTTTTATCTATAAACGCATTTCCACTCAAATTGGTGTTTGTGAACGATGCACCTGAAGTAAGCACAATGTTGCCAACAGCTGGTAACAAACTTGGTGAGGTTATGCTCAATAAGTTAGCACCCAATATATCTGTTAAACTTGCTGTTGCATTATTTCTTGAAGGATTTTCGAAATATGACTGTGTTTGCGCAATGGTATAAGCAACATTAGGTGTACCTGAGGTTTCTCCATAATTTGCTGTCATACCACCAAGTATACAATTTTCGATTTGAACGATATTGTCATCCGCTTTGGTAGGTGTATTTCCTAAAGTTCCATCCAATAATAATCCGGTTGGCCAACCAACAAAAACAGAATTATAAGAACATAATTGCGAAGACCTGCGGATGTGCATTGCACGTTTGAATAAATGTCCAACAGGAAGTGTTGCAGATGATGCCAATGGACCATATAAGGTAACATTACAGAATATTGGATGAGATGTTGGGGTAAGCAAAGATCCTTCAGCATCGTTATCTGATTCAAATCCATTTGAACCTGATTGGTCTGATATATCAGCATCGCGGATACCTAAAAGAAACTGGCATGTGCCTGAATATCCATTGTCTGTATCATATTCATCGTCCAAGCCACGGATACATACTAAATACTTACAGTTTACTGATCCACCAAACCATTCAAAAGAATCGTCGCCAGAATAGGATACCTGAATATGATCGATGGTTGTACCTCTACCTACTGCGTATAATGTCAAACCATTTATTTCGCTATTGGCAGTTGATGTAAGCGCAATACCGGGAAATTCAATGCGAACATATTGAAGTACGCCAGAATTGTCATCATCGTCAGATCCACCATATTCCGAACCAATTCCACCTTCGGCAATACCTACTCCTGTGCCATTGTCATGTTTGTTTGTTTTGGCCTTGCCTAAAAGCACCAATCCACCCCAATCACCTGAATGACGAGAACCTACTGGTTTATCAGAAGTAAAAACGATAGGTTTTAGAGCAGTGCCCTGAGCCATAATTTTAGAACCTCGTTCAATCATCAATGCAGCTTTTGTTCCTGAAATTCCTTGAATAATAGTTCCTGCCTCAATAGTGAGTGTTGCATTGTTTTTTACATAAACAAAGCCTGATAATTTATAACGGGCAACTGCATACCATTTTTGATCAGCTGTTATATCCCCACTGATTGTAATTACTTGACCACTTGATGGTGTTACGGTAACAGTACAAATAGCTTTTAATGTTGTATCTAATGTAGAAGTAGCAATAATATTGGTTTCCCCTAATGCAACTCCAGTAACTACTCCATCAGCTACAGTTGCAATAGATGCATCGTCCGATTTCCATGTCAGTTCTTGGTTTGTTGCATCACTGGGTGTAAAAACAACCGAAAGCATATCAGTTGCACCTATTGCCACAGAAGTATTTGCTTTATTAAGTGTAATGCCTGTTAAAGCTACATTTTCATCCTTTTTACATGATGAAACAACAAATAGCGAGCTCATTAATATCAGAGCAAGCATTGAAATGTTAAATTTAAACTTTTTCATTTTGTTTTATTAATTTAGTTGATATTCAATTTTAAACTTAAAGTGTTACTAATTATAATGGTTTGATATAGTGATTTTTAAATTTTTAAAGTTATACCCAGTGTAAACATCCTTCCGGGATAATACAGTTTAGTGACTTGTTCCCGATCAAAATTTTTAGTTCCGGAGCTGCCATATAAGCTCATGTCTACATTGGTTTTAACGTTTTGCGAAAATTCAACCTTTTGGTTCAGTAAATCTTTAATTCCGCCTTTGATTTCTATAAGCCGCCCTATTTTTTTGCTTATGCTTAAATCGACCAAATTTCTTGGGTTTTCATATATGTCCGGAATGTCCTCCCATTGGTTCGGAGAAGGCCTTCCAACTGCTGAAATTCTTTTACCAATTATATTATATACAAGGTTTATCATCAATCCATTCTTGTCGTTTTGATAATATAAACCAGCATTAACAATATAAGGCGATTGTCCCTGCAATGGGCGGTTGCGCTTTAAATCGCCATTTCCTGAACTAATCTGGCTATTTATTAAGGATCCGTTGAATATAACAGCAAAGTTTTTCAGTCCTATAAATTCCAGATTTTTCTTAAGTTCAATCTCTAATCCATAACTATAGGCCGATTCAATATTTTCGAAAGAGTATTGTGTTGGATTGTTTCCTAAAATAATGAACTCAATGGCATTGGTAAATTGTTTATAGAAAGCTCCGACTGTGAATATCTCATCAGGTGATGGATATAACTCGTAACGTAAATCGAAATTATTAATATAGGCTTGTTTAATATTTTCGTTTCCATAAATTCCTGCATTCAAATTGAAATCGACAAAATAAAAAGGCGCAATCTCCCTAAATTCTGGGCGATTGATAGTTTTTCCATATGCCAACCTAAACAGACTTTTATCATTTAGGTGAAATATGGCATTTACAGAAGGAAACAAGTTTAATGTATCTCTTATCGGATCTACTTTAGTGCTTGTTCCATTTTTATAACTGTGCAAAAACTGTTTGTCCTTTTCTGCTCTTAAGCCAATATTAAATTCCAATTTAGAAATTGGGATTTTAAACATCAAATAAGCGGCTTCTAAATCAGATCCGGCTGTATATGAATCTGATTTATCGGTGTTTTCAATAAGTTTAATCCCATCGGTTAAATTGTGATTGGGATCGGTAAAAATTAAATCAGGATTTAGATCTGTACTACTGAATGTACTTCCAGTTGAAGCGTATCCAAAGTTTCGGGAGTTAAATTCACGATCTTTTCTTTCATAGTAAATTCCGGCTTTTAATTCAAGTTTCTCTTGAAATAAATCCAATTCTTTTGTAAAATTAATTGCACCGGATATAAGCCTTTCACCAAGATCCAACCACCTTCTTGATTGTGAAGATAAATCACCATTTGGTGAAAAAAGCATCATGTATTTTGTAGTATCTTCAGGATTCTGAATATACCTGTAACGCTTTAAATCCGGTTCGTTTTTATTGGTTTTCGAATAACCTATAGTCCAATCCAACTTGGTCTTATTATCTTTCATGGTATGAAAGCCCCCAAGTTGTCCGGAATAAATCGACCTGCTTAAAAAGCCAAGTTCTGTAGATTTAATATATCTGCCATCGTTGTACCATTCCCTTCCATCCCTCATGGTTGTTCGGGTATAGCCTATCTGGTTAAATAAATTTCGAAACTCAATTTTATTATTTTTGTTCAGATTGATTGCCCAGTTATGTATAAAACCAATCTTAACCGTATTGGTATATTGCTTATCATGGAACTCATCTACTAGCGATGGTTTATCAATCTGATAACTATAGATGGAATAATTGTTGTTTATTTTAATATCATTAAAGTCGTTGGAATTACTGTATGTCAAAGCTGTTATATTTCCCAAGGTTCTGTTCCCCATATTGAATTTGTGTGAAATACCAATTAAGAACCTTTGATCCGGAATTGCATTTTGTTTATTTGGTTCCCATGATTTGTTCATGCTTTGACCTATTCCGTTTACCTTTTCCTGAAGTGCCGGATTCTGGGCATTGTTATAGCCCTGAAGGTTGGTTGGCATTTCTTTGGGTATTGAGCGAAATCCATTATCATAGCCCAGCCAATCGGTTTTGCTTCCTTCATATTTATAAAAATCATTAAAAGTGGCTCCCTGGTTTACAGATGAACTATAGGAGAAGACAACATTGTTTTCCTCAGGAATAGCTTTGGTCGTTATTTTAATAAAACCGCCTGTATAATCTGATGGAAAATCTGCTTCTGCTGTTTTATAAACCATAATATTGTCAATCATGGAACTGGGAATAACATCAAAAGAAAAAGCTTTTGTGTCGGTTTCTGAGCTTGGTGTGGCCGCATTGTTTAGCCAAACTGTATTATAGCGCTGCGAAAGACCACGGACGATAATAAATTTATCATCGATAATCGTAATTCCGGGAATGCGCTTTACCACATCAGCTGCATCTTTATCTTGCGATTTGGAAATGAGTTGGCTCGATATGCCATTTGCCAAACCCACACTGCCTTTTATTGATTTGATTAAGGAAACCTCATTGGTGGTTGAACGATTCCCTGTAATCTGAACTGTATTGAGGTTTATTGAAGTTGGAACAAGGAATATTTCAACTTTATTAAAATTTCCTGCTGTTACCGTGATTTCATCCGAAATAAACTCATCATATGAAATATATGAAACCTTTAGTTTGTAGGTTCCAGGACTTATATGTTCAAGTTCGAATTGTCCATCGAGATCTGTTATTATTCCAATGTTTGTACCTTCAATTACAACCTCTGCACCAATTAGCGTTTCGTTGGTGTTTTTATCTCTGACAATACCTTTTATCAATCCCGATTGGGCAAAAATTGCTCCTGAAAGTGTTAATAGTAGAATTGACAAACAAAATTTATTGATGTGTTTTTTTAATCGATTAGTTATTCTTTGCATGATAAATTTTACAATTTTAATTTCGATGCAAAGAAAGTTTGCTTACATTACCAGAATGTTAAGCCAAAATTATTTTATTCTTTAAATAATGTTAATTTAATGTTAATTGACTGATTTGTTTGTTTTTATAGTCAAACTGGTGAGCATTCAGATTGGTAATGATAATATTAGCGAAAGATTATTGCTTTAAATTTTGAGAAAAATGTAATAACTATCTTCTTAAAATTCAATTTGCTACATTCGGGGATCAAAGTTGAAAACAAATTAATTTTTCAATCTGTCGAAATGGTATTATTAGGCATTTAAATAAACCTTCAAAACATAAATTGACAATAAAATAGCCGAATAAGTAAACATGTCCTTAAATGCAATATATTTAACTGAAGGGATTTGTATTTTTTGTCTAAGTAAAATAGCGAGTATAATTTTTTCGAAAAAATAAGCAACGAGTGTTCCATATGCTACTCCTAAATATCCAAAATATTGAATAAGAGTAAGACTTGCAATAACATTTACCACGAGTTCTAAAAAAGCAATTTGCAATATGAGCATATTCTTTTTTAATCCCATTAAAATGGTTTGAGGAAATATAAATCTACTGATTATCAGCAATAAATAGATATCAAAGACTTTATAGCTTTGATTGAAGTTTTTATTAAATACCAAAGGAAAAATAAACTGACTGCTGGCAAGCAAAACGATTGCAATTGGGAAGGAATAATGCATCATTCTTTTTGAATTACTTTTTATTTCGGCAAGATTTTTTTCCAGGTTTTCTTTTTTAGCCAACAAGGGAATCATGCTTGATCCAAAGGCATTTGCAATAAGCAAAAACAAAGGAAATTCGCGAGCGCCATACCTGAATATCGCAAAAGTGTTGGAATCATAATTTAAACTAATAATCAACGAGTCAATATACGTTGCCGATCCTACCAACAAGGCTGTAAATATAAGTGGAGACGATAATTTCAATAATTGCTGCATCTCACTTTTTATTAATTTAAACAACGAATATTTAACCATCAGGCTTATCAAATAAATATTTTTTATTGTTGCCCATAAGATTAGCCCCAAAAAACACCAACTTACAGTAAATCCTAAAAATGCCGGAATGCCAATAATTAAAAAAGGTAAGACTAAAGAAATTATACCATATTTTATAAGCGTGTTATATTGTTTTTCTAATAAAAGGATGAATTCAATCAAAAATGTGGAGGGATTTATTAAGTTGTAAATGAAAAACAGTAGAAAGTCTTCCGGTGAAATTGAAGCTGAAATTTTTGAAGGATTTATCTGATACAAAATCCAAATTGCCAATACACTTATGAATGAAAAAATAAGGATTAATAAATAAGTGTTGTAAAATAATGTCTTTTTATTGTTTATATTCTTAATTGCATCCGGATAAGAAGTTAACAATCCTTGAGTAATTCCTATTATCCAAAAAAAGCTTATTGAAGACGAATAAAAAATGAAAGATTCAAAAACGCCTAAATCTGATAATGTTAGATAGCTTTTAGCCAATGCAATGCTAACCAATATTGAGGAACCGTATTTAAAAACCTGAAAGACCTGAAATGAATTAATATGGTTAATTTTGAGTTTGGGCATTGGACGTACAATAGTGAAACAAAATTTTTTTTCGGAAAAGTATAAAGTTTAGGTTATGTAAATCGCTAAAGTATTGATTTTATTATATTTCGTATTATTTTAAATTATAATAATAAATAAAAACAGTATCATTTTAATTGGTCAAAGTACATATAATTATTAAATTTATCACCTAAAATAATTCTCGTAAACCTCAACATTAATATGCCTGTTATGAAAAGTATAAATACTAAATTCTCTTCCAAAATTGAATCAAAATTTTCCAGTTTAGGAGTAAAATTATTGGTTTTTCTCATTTTTATTTTTTGTTTTTCGATACATGCAATTGCACAAAAGAAAAAAGAAATTGAAAAAAAGGAGGATAAAAAAGAAGACAAAAAAGATAAGCCTGAAAAAATTACTTCCCTGAATTCATCTACATATTCAGGATTAAAATTCAGAAGCATTGGCCCTGCTTATACTTCAGGACGAATTGCTGATTTTGCTGTTAATCCACAAAAGCAAAGTGAATGGTATGTTGCTGTAGCAAGTGGAAATATTTGGAAAACCGTTAATAATGGACAAACGTTTTCTCCTATATTCGATGAATATGGCTCTTATTCTATAGGTTGTATTATTATAGATCCTAAGAATTCTAATATTTTATGGGTCGGAACCGGTGAAAATAACCATCAGCGTGCTTTAGGATATGGCGATGGTGTTTATAAATCGCTGGATGGCGGAAAATCCTGGAAAAATATGGGTCTTAAAGAATCCAGGCAAATTGGAATGATTGCCATTGATCCTCGTAATTCAGATATTGTTTTTATAGCTGCTGAAGGTTCCGTTTGGGGCCCGGGTGCAGAACGTGGATTATATAAAACTACGGATGGTGGTAAGAATTGGAAAAAAGTCCTGAATATAAGCGAAAATACAGGTGTAAATAATGTAGTCATAGATCCCTCAAATCCCAATATCATGTATGCAACTTCTGAGCAAAGACGAAGGCATGTGCATACTAAGATTGGAGGCGGCCCCGAATCTGCAATTTATAAATCTACTGATGGGGGCGAAACCTGGAACAAACTTTCATCCGGCCTACCAAGCGGAGACAAAGGAGGGATGGGAATTGCAATATCTCCTATAAATCCAAATTATGTTTATGCCATTATTGAAGCCGAAGGCGAAACCGGGGGCTTTTTTAGATCGACCGACAAAGGCGAATCATGGTCAAAAATGAGTTCTCATGCATCAAGTGGCCAGTATTATAATGAAATATATTGTGATCCGGTACTAGCGGACAAAGTATATTCAGTTGAAACAATTACAAATGTGACACTCGACGGAGGAAAAACATGGACTGCACTTGGTAATAATGAGCGACACGTTGATGATCATGCATTATGGATTGATCCAAAAGATACGGAGCATTTATTAATTGGCGGCGATGGTGGAATCTATGAATCATATGATGGCGGTGAAAACTACAGGCATATTTCCAATCTTTCTATAACCCAATGCTATAGAGTTTATCTCGATAATGAATATCCTTTTTACAATGTTTACGGTGGCACACAGGATAATAATAGTATGGGAGGCCCATCAAGGAATATCAGCAGCTCAGGTGTTACTTCAGACGAATGGACAACTACAGTTGGAGGTGATGGCTTTTGGGGCAGGGTAGATCCTGAAGATCCAAATATTGTATATTCTGAATCTCAATATGGAAACATTTGCAGATTTGATAAAAAAAGCGGGGAACTACTTTTTATTCAACCTCAACCAGGTAAAGGAGAACTCACTTATAAATGGAATTGGAACACACCTTTTATAATTAGTCCGCACTCCAACAAAAGATTATATTTAGCAGCCAATAAAGTATTTAGGAGTGATGATAGAGGCCAATCCTGGAAGACAATAAGTGGTGATTTATCAGCTAATATTGATAGGAATACTTGGCCGGTAATGGGAAAATTTTGGAGTGTTGATGCAGTTGCCAAAGATATTTCCACTTCTCTCTATGGAATGGTAGTTTCGCTTGAAGAATCAATAAAAAAAGAAGGGTTGATTTATGCAGGAACAGATGATGGTTTGGTTCAGGTAACCGATAATGGTGGAAATGACTGGGTTAAATATAATGAATTCCCAGGTGTTCCAGCATATACTTACGTAAGCGATGTTTTCCCTTCAAATTTTGATGAGAATATTGTTTTTGCTTCATTTGATAATACACTCCGCGATGATTTTAAACCCTATTTATGTAAAAGTACAAACAAAGGAAAAACTTGGACATCAATTGCCGGTGATTTACCTGTGAATGGTGCCGTTCATTCTATTGTTCAAGATAATATTAATCCTGATTTGTTATTTGTAGGCACCGAATTCGGAGTTTACTTTTCATATAATGGCGGTACAAATTGGGTTCAGCTGAAATCTGGAATGCCTACTATTGCAGTTAAAGATATTGCTATTCAAAAGCGTGAGAATGATTTGGTGCTTGCAACTTTTGGACGCGGTTTTTATATTTTGGATGACTTTTCTGCTTTACGACAAGTCAATGCGGATCTGAATATTGATGAAGCTAAAATTTTCCCAATAAAAGATGCACTGGCATTTAATGAATCTGGAGGAAAATATGGACAAGGGTCTACTTATTTTGCAGCTAAGAATCCAGATTTTGGTGCCGTTTTTACTTATTATTTAAAGGATGTGCCTAAAAGTTCAAAAGAGCAGCGCAATGAAAAAGAAGCAGAGCTTTTTAAAGATTCTAAACCAATTCCACAGCTTGGATTGAAAGAATTGAGAGATGAATCTATGCAGGAACCTTCCTATTTGGTTTTTACAATCCTCGATGAAGGGGGAAATGTAATCAGAAAACTTAACGTTAAACCATCAAAGGGAATTAACCGAATTAATTGGGACTTGCGATATCCTTCTACCAGGCAGGAAAGGGAAACAAGCGATAAGTTTGATCCATTTAAGGACAGTGGTTCCGGAATATTAATTATGCCCGGTAAGTATTCAGTTTCTATGGGAATTTATACTTTTGGGAAATTTAAGGAATTGGCACCCGCACAAAGTTTTGTTGTTAAATCATTAAATAATACCACCTTACCGGCATCAGACAAGAATGAACTTGTTGCCTTCCAAAAAAGAGTTTCGGAAAGGGTTAAAGTTGTTAATGCTACAATTGCTTATGCAAATGATGAATGGGCAGAATTAATGACTATTAAAAAAACCATTCTAAATCTTCCTGAAGCAAAAGCGGATTTAATGAGCCAGGTTCATGAAGTAGAACAGGAACTGGATGAGGTGATTTTTGCTTTCGAAGGTTTGCAACCAAAAGCCAGCTTTGAAGAAATTCCTCCTCATAATTTGGCAATCAATATGCGAATAGATTATCTGATGCAGACTCATTACAGTTCTACAAGTGCTATTACTCAAACTGAGAAAGATCAGTTTGCAATTATAGAAGATCAAGTTCCGCCATTAATTGACAAGTTGAAATTGATTGTATTCGAGAAAATGAAAAAGCTTGAAAAATCTTTAGATGATGTAAATGCTCCTTGGACTAAAGGGCGTTTTCCTGAATGGAAAAAATAAAAAATACTTTTAAAAAGCTACGATCAACAAATTCTTTATTTTGAATTTTTAGTTAAAAACAACATTCGTTTTAAATGATATTCTAACCCAAATTTAAATCATGAATAATATTCTTTAAACTAATTCGTTTTTTTTAATGTTCAGTGAATTTGTTGGTTTGAAATATTTGCCCTTTCATTTTTTTAAAGGTGGAAGGGCAAATTCGATTAATTAAGAATTATCTAGAAATTAAGTTGAACAATATTTTTATTGAAATTATTTCTTTGGAATTTAACCAATTGCCGCTTAGTTAGAGTTCGAAGAACTAATATTCATTAACAATAATTCAGATACTGGTTGTTTAATCAAATTCTGAATTGCTCATTTATAAAGAATAAAAATTTGGCATGATTTTTTCATTGATATAATTCAATTTTGATTACAAATGGGCTGAAATTTTTAATCAATCAAATTACAAAAAATTATTTGAAGCTATTTATATTATTGAATAAAGTATTATCTTTATCGACCATTCAATAGTCGTTAGGGTTAAAGAACATAGAAAACGATAATTCTAAAGTTCTTGTAATTCAAAAGATTGAACATAATTTTATAAAGAATTTAATCATTTAAAATCAGGGAAAGTTTTCATATTAGTGTAGCTTTTACTTGTGGAAATAATTAAGAATAAACATATGAAAAATGTAGTTTTAAGCGTTATCAGCATTTTTTTTGTATCTTTTTTGTCGTATTCTCAAAAAACAGAAATGGTTCTGGTTCAGGGAGGTACATTTGTAATGGGCAATGATTATTCAATTAATCAGGATGAATCGCCCGAGCATAAAGTTACACTGACCGATTTTAGCATTGGAAAGAATGAAGTAACTTTTGAAGAATTCGACCGTTTTTGCGTTTCAACGGGATGGGAAAAGCCTGATGATGCAAAACTTGGAAGAGGAAAAAACCCTGTAATGAACATTAGCTGGGAAGCTGCAGTTATGTATTGTAACTGGCTTAGTAAAATGGAAGGGCTTGATAGGGCTTATACTATTAAAAGAGATAGTCTCGCTACTACGGTACTTTGTAATTTCGAAACCAATGGTTATAGATTGCCTACTGAAGCAGAATGGGAATATGCTGCAAAAGGAGGTACTCAATCTAAAGGTTTTGCTTTTAGTGGAAGTAACAATCCTGATGAAGTTGCCTGGTACTTCTTAAATTCAAATGGAATGCCTCATCCTGTTGGTGAAAAAAAGCCCAATGAATTAGGAATTTATGATATGAGTGGTAACGTAAGAGAATGGTGCTGGGATTTATACGATAAAGATTATTACAAAAAAAGTCCTGAAAGTAATCCAACTGGTCCAACTGTAGGTGTTCGAAGGGTATACCGTGGTGGAGCATGGAATTTTAAAATCGATTTTTTAAGGATGACTGGACGTGAATATATGGGACCAAGCAAGAATTATGGAAATGTTGGTTTTAGAGTTGCTAAAAGGTAACATCAAATAAATTTATCCAAATCAGTACTTATTTTTAACCCTTGATTTTTTGAAAGACCAATTAAAAAGCAATATTTCGAATTTATTTTAAAATATTTATCACAAAATAATGTCGACAAAAGTCGACATTATTTGTTTAATTCAAGAAATATGTTTATTTTAATTAGAATAAAGTAATTTAAAATTGTCATTTTTAGTTTTTTTTATTTAATTTTGTAATGTTGAAATGTAGCAATTCGGCAAAATTATTGTGGTGAAAACAAATGAGAATTTTTTTCGTCAATTCTATATTTTTAAAAAAAAATAATTGAAAATGCAAAATACTATTAGGGTAGAAAGAGCCAAACAAAACATGACACAGGGCCAGCTTGCCGAAGCTATTGGTGTGTCAAGACAAACCATTCACGCAATTGAAACAGGGAAATTTGCCCCTTCAGTGATTACTGCTTTAAAAATATCAAAGTATTTTCATACTACAGTTCAGGAAGTGTTTCAACTGGAAGAAAATGAACTTGTAGATCCTGTTATTCCTTAGTTTTTTTAGCTTAAAAATCTTACAATGCTAATTGTATTATCTCCGGCTAAAACCCTTGATTTTTCAAATATCAATTCTGTAAATGAGCATTCACTTCCTGTTTTTATGGAAGAAGCTACGAAGTTGGTTAAAATTATTAAAAAATATAAACCAAGCAAGCTATCATCTTTAATGGGAATTAGTGCAAAATTGGCCGATTTGAATTATGAGAGGTTTTTAAAATGGGATTCCAATCATATAATTCCTGAAGCCAAAGAAGCAGTATTCGCATTTAAAGGCGATGTTTATATTGGACTTGGAGCCCAAAGCCTCTCTGAGCAAAATTTAGACTATTTAAATCTCAATCTCAGAATATTATCTGGCTTATATGGTGTTTTAAAACCATTCGATCTTATCAGGGAATATAGGCTTGAAATGGGGACAGCACTTCCTAATAATAGAGGAAGTGATTTATACAAGTTTTGGGGAAATCGTATTTCCAAGCAAATAAACCAGGATATTGAGCAATCTTCAGGTGAAAAAGTATTGATTAACCTGGCTTCAAATGAATATTTTAAATCAGTTACAGTTAAAGATATTGAGTATAGGATTATTACTCCTGTCTTTAAAGAATATAAAGATAATGATTATAAAATTGTGAGTTTCTTCGCCAAAAAAGCCCGTGGTTTAATGACTAGATATATTGCTATAAACAATATTACTTCCTCCGATGATATTAAGCGATTTAATTTGGAAAGATATACGTATAATGAAAGTATTTCAAAACCTGATGAATGGGTTTTTACCCGATAGGCACATACCAGAAAAAAGGAACTCTTAGCAATAAAATTCTAAAAAAAGAAAACTCTTATATTTTGTATAAGAGTTTTTATTTTTTACATCAATTGAGGTAACTTCGCAGCTGAAATTTTGAAAAATGAAACGTAGCGAATTTGTTATTATTTTATCAAAAAACCGGTTGTTTGGTTGGATGCTAAAACCATACTGGATTGAAAAGGTAAACAAGGATTATTATACTATTACTGAAAGTATATTGGCTGAAAGTAATACACTTCATAATTATTCCGAAGATCAAAAGGAATTGATCAAGCTTGCCACGCAATGTAGCGATAAAGAAATAACCAAATTATTTTCAAAAAAGAAAGTTAGCACAAGAGACTTTTTAGCTTCACTAACTGACGATAAAATTTTATTCAATATTCGCGAATACATTGAAAGAAGGCTGTTTAAAAGTTTTGAAATTATCCGTTATGCTGAAATTGATGTTTTCTATAAATCCGAAAGCAAAAATCTATTTGAAGAAGATAGGCTTGAATTGGTAAAAGGAACAGCTCATGCCATATTTAATTTCAGCAAGGAAAGCGATGGAAGTAAATATTTTCTAAGTATCAGCGATGGTAAATCGGATATTAAATTGTCCGATAAATCAGGTGAAATAATTACAAATTTACCGTGTATCCTAATGTCGGGACACCGTTTATATTTTTTCAGTAATGGTGATGATGGTATAGACGGTAAAAAATTATTGCCCTTTTTCGTCAAAGATTTTATTCTAATACCAAAAAGTTCAGAGAAAAAGTATTTTGAAACTTTTGTAAGAAATTCAATCGATAATTATGAGGTTAGAGCCAAAGGATTTACGATCGAAAACGTTAATATTGACCCCGAACCAATAATCAATCTTGAAAATGACTGGCATCAGGAGTTTTCATTAATCCTCAAGTTTGTTTATGAAAGTAGCACCATTTCTCTAAATTATCCCAAAAAGGCATTTGTTGAATTTTCTATCTCGAACGACAATTTTCATTTTCGAAAACTAAACAGAAATTTTAATTATGAACAAAAAATACACGATTTTTTGATGTCGTTTAAGGAATTGGAGGAAATTAATCAGGGTTCGTACAAAATAAAAAAGGAACATTTACATGAACTAAATTTGTTGAACTGGCTCAATTCTAACTCGCAACTTCTTGCAGAAAAGGGTTTTATTGTTAATCAGAATTTTAATAATAAAAAATATTTCACCAAAGAAATTTCGCTCAATTTTAAGCTAAAAGAAAACAAAGACTGGTTTGATTTATACGGCACTGTAACTTTCGGCACTTTTACTATTCCGTTTATTAACCTTAAAAGTCATATTTTAAGCAATAATCCTGAGTATGTACTGCCAAATGGCGAAATTGCAATATTGCCCGAAGAATGGTTTACGAAATATTCAGAACTTATTCAATTGAGTAAGCACGAAGGTGATGTGCTAAAGATCAAAAAGCACCACTTATCTTATTTTTATTCTGAGTTGGCGGATATTAACAAATCATTGATTACAAAAGCCGCAGTAATCAATCATCTTAAAATTGCAAGACCAAAGGGCTTAAAAGCTAATTTCAGGCCATATCAGGAGACAGGCTTTAATTGGATTTATTCTTTATATAAAAGCAGTTTTGGCTCTTGCCTGGCAGATGATATGGGCTTGGGAAAAACCCTTCAAACTTTAGCAACTATTTTAAAAATAAAAGAAGAAGAGCAAGAAATTAAACCTTCTCAAGTCAAAAACTTACCCGCTTCAGGCCAATTGAGCCTTTTCGAACAAGTTGCGTCATTAGGTAATGACATGATAAAAGGAGAGAAAAGTGCCGGAATCATCATTATGCCCACCTCATTAATCCATAACTGGGCAAATGAAATATTGAAATTTGCACCTGAACTAAAGTTTTATATTTATACTGGAGTAAAGCGAATTAAAAGCACTGTTGAATTTGCCGGATTTGATTTGGTTTTAACCAGTTATGGTGTTTTACGAAACGATATTGAAATTTTGAGAAACTATCATTATCGGTTTTTAATACTTGACGAAAGCCAATATATAAAAAACCCGAGTTCCAGGATTTATCAATCAGTAATGGAATTGACAACTGATTTTAAAATGGTACTTACAGGAACTCCAATTGAAAATTCTTTGACGGACCTTTGGGCGCAGTTGAATTTTATAAATCCTGGATTATTGGGTGGGATTGAATTTTTTAAAAAAGAATTTGCTGACCCAATTGAAAAACAAGCAGATGATATAATTAGACAAATTAAGCAAACGAGGCTGCAAAAACTCATTAGTCCTTTTATATTGAGAAGGACGAAGCAAGAAGTACTTGATGATTTGCCCGATTTGATGGAATCCATTCAATATTCCACCATGCATGAGGAACAGCGAAAGCTATATGAACAGGAAAAATCAAAGATCAGGAACTCATTAATTGATGTTATTGATAGTGGAGATCAGCAAGAAGCCAACTTGATTGTAATACAAGGCTTGACATTATTAAGGCAATTGGCCAATCATCCAAAACTTATTGCAGATCATGATGATCTAAGTTCTGGCAAGTTTGAAGATATTATTATGATGATTGAAAGTTTAATGGCAGAAAATCATAAGGTTCTCATGTTTTCATCTTTTGTGAAGCATCTTAATTTATTTGCAAAATACTTTGATGATAAAAGTATAGATTATTCTAAGTTGGTTGGAGCAACCAGAGACAGGGAGCAAGAAGTTAATAAATTCCAGGAAGACCCTAAAAGACAAATATTTTTAATTTCGCTAAAAGCAGGTGGTGTTGGTTTAAACCTAACTGCTGCAGATTATGTTTTCTTTTTGGATCCCTGGTGGAATCCGGCAGCAGAAAATCAGGCGTTAAGCCGTGCACACAGGATTGGTCAAAAAAACAAAGTGATGGTATATCGTTTTATTACTGAAGATAGTATCGAAGAGAAAATCCTTAAACTTCAGGAATGGAAAAAAGGGTTGGCCGATGCCTTTATCAACAACAATAATCCTTTTAAACAATTGTCAAAAGAAGAGATAGTCGATTTATTTAATTGATAA
Source organism: Bacteroidota bacterium (assembly GCA_025361565.1). Taxonomy (GTDB): domain Bacteria; phylum Bacteroidota; class Bacteroidia; order Bacteroidales; family NBLH01; genus NBLH01. The sequence goes on from JANYKN010000196.1 coordinate 18,643, forward strand.
TCATCATTAGATATTTCTATTAATTTTTTAACTTTATGGCTCAATCTGAAAAGGGTGAAATAGGGATTCTTTCAATCTTTTTCTTGCGTTTTTTTAAAATTAAAATATATACAAATGAAACAAACCATTATTATCATTTTTATATTGGCAGGAATGCAATGGTTATCCTTTTCACAGGAACTAATATCAATTAAAAATGCATTTAGCTGCAATACTGCAATCGAAATATCAACATTAACCAAATTTGGTCCCACAAGCCCTCCAAAAGAAGTTAAAACAAAATCGACCGATAACCCGTTTGAACGTTCGCAACATCCTACCTGGTATAAATTTAAAATTGAAAAAGATGGGATATTACTTTTTGATATAATTCCAATAGATCAGCTTGATAATTATGATTTTATCATGTATAAAATTGGATCGGGCGATTACTGTAACGATATTTCAATTGGGAAACTTGAACCAATTACTTCAAATATGAACAGAAATGATCCGGCGAATAATGGAATGACCGGATTATCGATAAATGGCACTCCGGAATCGTATAGTAAAGGAATAGAAGTTCTTAAAGGTGAGGAATATTTGTTGGCCCTGAACAATATGTATAAAGGGAAAGGACATACTTTGGTTTTTAAGTATCTCGAAAATTTTAAAGTAAGTGGTACTCTCGAATTTGTTGAAACCAAAGAACCGGTTAAAGCCGAGGTTTTTTGGACTAATCTCAGAACCAAAGAAACAACCTCTTCCATATTATCAAATAAAGATGGTTCATTTCAATTGAAAGTGAGCGTAAGTACCGAGGCACACAGGTTTCCCGAGTATTTGTTATGGGCTTATGCCGAAGGATTTTATATAGCTGATACAATGATTGCCTCGAAAGATATTCCAAATCTTGAAAAGAATCCTTTTAGACTTAAATTGTACAAATTAAATAAAGGGAATAGCGATTTTTTACCTAAAATTTTCTTTGAACCAAATGATCAGCAAATTACACCTGAATCGTTGCGGGATTTGGAAAGAATTTTACGATTGTTACAGCAAAATCCAAATATTGAAATTACGCTCGAAGGACATTCCAATGGTTTTTATCCCAGTACAGAAGTTGATAAAATTTTATCAGAGGGTAGAGCCGAAGTTGTTAAAAAATGGTTGATTGACAATGGAATTGATGAAAAACGATTAACAACCTATGGTTTTGGTAGTGAAAAAATGTTATTTCCAATGGCTCAGGATGAAAATGAAGAAAGTATGAACCGTAGGGTCGAGATTTTTATTTCCAAATTATAATTTAAAGCTAGTACTTCGACAAGTTTAAAACGCAAGCGTGAACAAATACTTCATTCCGGAAATGGTGAGGTAATTGTTCGCGCTTTTCATCATTTCGAAATAATTTGTACCAATTGCAAATATTAGCGCAATCTCCAGGCAAATCAAATCGTTTTATAAACCAAAATCTTTTACTTTATACAATTCAGATTAAATATGTGCTATGAGAATAGTTGTAGTCATTTGTTTGTTTAACATACTTTTATTTCAAAATATAGCTGCCCAAGATAAAGATTCTGCTATTTTGCTGAATACTGCGTTTTTGAGTGATGAACAACTTTCATACAGAGTTGGTTATGGTTTAATAAAGGGAGGAGAAGCTTCTCTTGTGATTAACACGGTGCCAGTTGGTGATAGTCAACTATTTCATATCACAGCTATGGCTAAAACTACAGGTGTAGTTGGCTCAATGGTTACCATAAAAGATATTTATGAAAGTTATGTCGATATTGCCACCGGTTATCCAATAAAATCCATAAGGAACATTAGAGAGCATAATTATACTTCGTACGATGAAGTGCTTTTTTTTAGAGATCAAGGTTTTCTCAGAAGTATAAATTCAGGAGATCATCCTGCCCCCAATAATGTACTTGACATATTATCAGCATTTTATTTTGCACGTAGATACTTATTTTCAAATGAAGTAAAAAAGGATGAAATAATTACTTTATACACTTTTTTTGATGATCAATTTTTTCCTATTAAAATAAAATTCAAAGAATTTGAAATGGTAGAAACGAAATTTGGAAAGGTAAAATGTCTGAAATTTGTTCCATTACTTGAAGATAATAAAGTCTTTAAAGAAGAGGATCAGTTTCAGGTTTGGGTAACTGCCGATAAAAATTTTATTCCGGTTAAAATCCGTGTTAAGTTACCAATTGGTTCATTGAAATGTGATATTATTGATTTTAAAGGCATTAAAGATGAAAATGGAGAATTGAATAGAAAATCAAAAACAAATTAGTAGACTTTTAAATCCTATTTTGATCCATAACTTTTTAAGTGAAAGATTACCTTTCGATCAGATTAGTTTAATAATTTTAATACACCTTCAGCTTTTAAAATCACAATCTTGTTGATTTTAAATCCTTTTATCGGCATCATTCGATTATTCTTTGTATATTTGGATACTATAAAGTGAAAGAAAATATTGGAAATTATTCATAGAAAATTTGGACAACAAGAGTTTGATTGAAATTACACCTGATGAAAAAATTAGCAACAACCAAATATCCAGTAAATGAATTGATTAAAAGCAGGTGGAGTCCACGAGCCTTTTCAGATCATAAAATACCCAAAGACGTAATTTTGACTTTATTTGAAGCAGCAATTTGGGCTCCCTCCTCACGAAATGAGCAGCCTTGGCGATTTATCTATGGAGTTAAAGACGAAGGAGCTAATTATAAAAAAATTTATGATACGCTGGTACATTGGAACCAGCAATGGGCAAAATCAGCACCATTATTAGTGATGACAATTGCCAAGCGAAATTCAGAATACCACAACGAAGAAAATACTACAGCTTTATACGATTTAGGCCAGGCTGTTGCAAATTTAAGTATACAGGCTACCGATATGGATTTGTTTTGTCATCAAATGGGTGGTTTTGAAAAAGAGAAGGCCAGAGATACTTTCAATATACCTTCAAATTATGTTGCAGTTACGGTTGTGGCCATTGGTTATTATGGTGATCCAGATAAATTGCCCGATGACATGAAAGAGTTGGAGTTAAAGGCAAGGAGCCGATATGATTTGGACAGGATAATTTTTAATGAAGATTTTAAGCCATGAAATAAAATAAAAAAGCAAGCACTTAAGCTTGCTTTTTTATTGAATCGGAAAGTTTACCTTCTTTCCATAATATAAGAAACTTACCCATTCACTTTTTTATAATCATCAAGGAATTGCTTTAATCCAATATCTGTTAATGGATGTTTTAACAATCCGAGAATAGCACTTAACGGGCATGTTGCAACATCGGCACCGGCTTCAACACATTGTATAATATGCATAGTGTGCCTTATCGAAGCTGCCAATACCTGGGTTTCAAATTGATAAAAATTGAACATTTCAACAATTTTTGATATTAGTTCGATACCATCAGTAGATGTATCGTCAAGCCTGCCAATAAATGGTGAAACATAAGTAGCACCGGCTTTTGCTGCCAACAAAGCTTGACCTTGATTAAATACCAGAGTGCAGTTGGTTTTTATCCCAATTGATGAAAGAAATTTGATGGCTTTTATGCCTTCTTTAATTGCCGGAACTTTAACAACTATTTGTGGATGCAGGGCCGCTAAATCCTGACCTTCTGTAATCATCCCGTCATAATCGGTCGAAATGACTTCAGCACTCACATCTCCATCAACAATTTCGCAGATTTTTAAATAATGGTTTTTTATGTTTTCTTTACCTTTAATCCCTTCTTTGGCCATCAATGAAGGATTGGTAGTAACACCATCCAAAATACCAAGGTCTTGTGCTTCCCTTATTTGGTCCAGATTTGCTGTATCGATAAAAAATTTCATAGGTGTAGAAATAATTAGTTATAGAAGTACTTCGAAATAGAAATAATAATCAATATTCAATTATTGATTGTTAAATATACGAAAAAATCGAGAAGTGTAATCGGAATTATTAAGAATGGATGGAAATAAAAAGTGGGTAAGCTACTTATATCGCACCGCTACAACCACCTACCCTTGCTACCTTCCGGTCCTGGGGGAGTTCAGTAGGAGCTGGTCGTATAAGACTTACCCGGCACAAAAGTAACAATTCTTTTTTTTACTCCAAATTTTATTGAATAATAAAGTATAATTCTTTACTTTGTGCAATCAAATGCTCTAATCTATAACCAAATTTTTAATATTATGGAAGAAAATAAATCTAGTATGTGGAAAAATGCCCTCAATTGGGGTGTTATTATGGGAATCGTTTTAATTATCTATTATCTGCTCATGTTCTTTCTCGAACTCAACCTCCAAAAATGGGTTGGATATGTTAGTTATGTTTTTTTGATTGCGGTTCTGATAGTCGCAACTATTAATTATCGTGATAAAACTCTTGGAGGAGTTATAACATATGGACAAGCACTTGGTTTTGGGGTGATCTTGATGCTATTTGCCTCAATAATTTATGCAATTTTCTTTTATATTTTTGCAGTTTATATTGACCCTGAATTTATAAATAAAACCCTGGCTATGGTTGAAGAAGAATATACTAAAGCCGGTCTTACTGATGAACAAATTGAAGCAGCTTTGGGAATGGTGAAAAAATTCATGTCACCAATTTTAATAAGTCTCATTTCTATTCCTACATATGTATTTATGGGTTTAATTTTTTCATTAGTTACCTCTGCATTTCTTAAAAAAAATGCACCTGAAATTCATTTTAACGAAGAACAATCATAATCAGTGACTGGAAAAATAGGAATTAGACTGGATATTATGAATTTGCGAATTGAATGCGATAATTGGCAAACTTGTCATTAAACAATATTCGATTTTTCACTTTATGAAATCTAAACGTATTTACTTATAAATCATAGAATTAAATTGTATAAATAATGGATATATCCCTTGTAATTTCTATTTACAACGAAGAAGAATCACTTAAAGAACTGATGGACTGGATTGCAAAAGTAATGCAGTCCAATCAGTTTACTTATGAATGTATAATGATTGATGATGGTAGTACAGATAAATCGTGGGATATTATCTGTGATTTAAAAAGAACTCATCCCGAAATTGTTGGAATAAAATTTAGGAAGAACAATGGCAAATCGGCTGCCATGTATTGCGGTTTTGAGGCTGCTAAAGGCGATGTTATTATTACTATGGATGCAGATTTGCAGGACAGTCCTGAAGAAATCCCAGATCTTTTCCGAATGATTAAGGAAGAGGGGTTTGATTTGGTTTCGGGCTGGAAGAAAAAGAGGCACGATCCCATTTCTAAAACACTTCCCAGCAAATTTTACAATTGGACGGCACGCAAGGTTACCGGTATTTATTTGCATGATATGAACTGCGGATTGAAAGCCTACCGTAACAAAGTAGTTAAAAGTATTGAAGTATTTGGCGATATGCACAGGTATATTCCTGTATTGGCCAAACATGCAGGCTACAAGAAAATTGGCGAAAAAGTAGTTGCACACCAAGCACGCAAATATGGTTATAGTAAATTCGGCCTTTCACGCTTAGTTACCGGATATCTGGATTTGTTAACTGTTGTGTTTATTTCGAAATTTGGGAAAAGGCCCATGCATTTTTTCGGTACTTTGGGTTCGCTTTTTTTCCTGATTGGATTGATAATACTATCCTATCTTACTTATGAAAAAGTATTCTTTCATCAGTATCAAATGACAGACAGGCCTCTTTTTTATCTTGGTTTATTGGCCGTAATGTTTGGAACGCAGCTTTTTTTGACAGGTTTTATTTCAGAATTAACTTCAAGAAGTTCGTCTGACAGGAACCTATATAAAGTTGAAGAAAGGATTTAGTTTTAGAAACTAGTTATTAGAAATTGGAAATTAGTAAGTAGTGTCACTCTTTAAACTCTGAAAAACTTCAAAAATGAAAATATTTTAGCCACTGATTGCCTTTGGCGAGATCGCTTCGCTTAGTTCACAGATTATCTCAGATAAAAATTATTAAAATCTGTGGCAATTATTTACTTTAGGGATGGACACTAAAAGAAATTAGTAATTCGGATGCGGTGGCCAAAAGTCGACAGATATTAGACATTTGATTACCTATTCACTCATTCATACATTTATGCAATCACTCATTCATATATTCACTCATTGAATAAAAGATGCGCAAGTTGTTTTCACATTTTTCCGATTTAGTTATACTACTTGCAGTTGTTGTTTTGCTGTTTACCATTGGAAGAGCGTTTTTTTATTTTAACTTTAGGCATAGCTTTGATGGTTTTGATAATGCTCAAGTTTTGAAAGCTTTTTTATCGGGTTTTGAGTTTGATTTAAAAGTGGTTTTGATGGTAAATTCCATTTTTATTTTGCTTTTTTTTATTCCATTTAAATTATACAATACTGTATTTTACCTTTCCATTTTAAAATTTATTTATTTTACTTCAAATTCAGCAGCTTTGCTATTTAATTTGCTTGATGTTAATTCTTTTGCACACAGCGGAATGCGAATGAGCATTGTCAATTTTAAGGTTGAAATACTGAGAATGTATCATGAATTGATTGTATTTGATATATTGCTAAAAAGCAATATTGTGATATTGATTTGTTTCATCATTTTTTTAATCATCCTTTGGAATTTACTAGATCTTGTCCAAAAACGCGATTTCGAGGATAAACCGATAAAAAGAAATTATGTCATTTTTTCTTTTATACTGCTCTGTTTATACGGATGGTTTTCTTATGGATTTATTACTGATAAAGGAGAATGGCTTGCACAGCTATACAAGGATGCAGACCGGAAAATTGCACCATTGGTAATGAACAACCCTTATTTGTTTTTATCGTCGGCTAAAAATTGGGATAGTGAGGAAAATGAATATTGGGATTTTGTTGAATTTCAATCCGAAAGGAAATATAATGCATTAAAAAGCAGTCCAATTCATCATATCTGTATTTTATTTATTGACTCAAATGATTCTTTGGCACATAAATATTCACCTGATCTTAATGCATTAAACAATCAAACCAAGGCTTTTGAATTCAATGTTTTACAATCGGGTTGTCAATCAATTGATAGGTATTTGGACGAAACTTTATTGTCGATTCCTTCAATTTTGCCAGTTGATTTTTACCAATCGGTTTATTCGTTGAACAATTTTGAAAGCCTGCCCCAAATACTCGAAAAGAATTTATTCATTACCAATTTATTTTCTATCGGTTACGACAAAAAACAAATACGCATCATTAAAAATTTTCATGGGTTTAAAAATTATATCATGCTTGATTCAATTGAGGACGATGAATCAAAAGTGAATTCAATAATTTTTAAAGATTTCGATTCGAATGGGAGTAAGAAAACATTGGATGTTATTCTTATTCAAAATGCAGCTAAAAATGTTTCAGAATCTATTTTAGATGCTTATTTAAAAGCAATTAAAAATGATGGTTTAGCTTTTGTTTATTACATTCCCAAACCAAATCATGAGCAAAAAGCATTGTTGATTGAATCCATGAAGCTTTATATGCCTGATAATCTCACTTTTTATAAACCTGTAGAAGAAGTAATTGCCCAATGTTTGGATATTAAACCTACCATTTTGCATTATCTTAATCAGCGAACAGCATTTATAGCCTATGGTTCCAGTTTATTTGCCAACGAAGAAAAGTTGATTTTTACTACAAATGGATTAAATAGTTACAGTTTGCTCAAAGATAGTTTGTTGTTGAATTATTCAAACAATGAAACTAAAAGCATCCAACTTTTAAAAAACAAGCAATTTTTAAAAGAGGATTTTAAAGATTCACTTGCTGTTGAAAAGATTGACCTCGAAAACAAGATACATTCCATTTTCCAGAATTTTGAATATAGGGTTGAGGGGAATAAGATGAAGTAGTAGTCATTCGCAGTAATCTGAATCTAATTACAATTGATTTATAGTACTTTACTTATTGCTAAATACTTATTATTTCCAAAAAATTATACCGACTAAGACAAAATTCCTTTGTGATTTGAATCAATCCATTTTTTTCCTAATTTTATCCGAAAAAGCATATGGCTAAAATAATCATTTACATCGCGCAAAGCCTCAATGGAAAAATAGCCTACGAAAATGGCTCTGTGGATTGGCTCGGCCCTTATGATTCCGAAGATTATGGTTATCATCAATTCTTAAATACAATAGGTGTGGTGTTGATGGGCAATAAAACCTACCAACAAGTTTTGACTTTTGGCGATGAATTTCCGTACAAGAATAAGCAGGTATATGTTTTTACCAGAAATAAGTCATTGGTTAAAGACGAAAATGTATCGTTTGTTTCAGAAAATATTGTTGGATTTGTGGCCGATCTAAAAAAATCAAGCCAATCGGATATTTGGCTGGTTGGGGGTGGCGAAATAATAACCTATCTGCTCGATAAACAGCTTGTTGATGAATTACAGGTGTTTACCATTCCCGTTATTCTGAAATCAGGTATTGGGCTTTGTAATACTTTGGACACCGATAAAAACCTGAAACTTGTTTATACCAAGTCCTTTAATAATGGAGTAGTTGAAAATTATTACGAAATAGTTTATTGAGATTTAAACCTGCCAGCTTTCTTTTTATAGAATGATGTTGATTTGATAAAATCCTATACTTTGCTTTTATTTTAAAGCTGGCAGGTTTTCGAAATAAAATAGCAATTGCCCTTCATACGAATTTTCACATCCATCGAATTCTTTTAATTTTGCGGTTCATTCATTAGCGGATTAAATATGCAATTGTAAATTATGGAATACGAATACCCTTTATTTCGACCGCCTTCTGAAGCCAATTCATTGATATTTCAAGTAACGCATGGTTGCTCTTGGAACAAATGTGTTTTTTGCGAGATGTATTCCACCAAATCGTTTAAGGTAAAAAAACCCGAAACGATAAAAATGGAAATTGAAAAAATGAAATCCTTGGGTTCAAAAGTGAACAAGGTGTTTTTTGCCGATGGCGATGCATTGGTTTTAAGTACTCCAAAACTTTTAAATATCCTGACGGAACTTAATGCAGCTTTCCCAAACCTGCGAAGAATTTCGGCCTATGCCAAGCCCAAAGATATAGCTGCCAAAAGTGTGCAGGAATTGACCGAACTCAGGCAAGCTGGCTTGAATTTGCTTTATACCGGATTGGAATCGGGCGATGATATGGTATTGAAACTGATGAACAAAGGCGAAACATATCAATCTTCTGTTGAAGGAATGTGCAAATGCAAAAAGGCAGGCATTAAAAGCTCAGTTATGATAATCAATGGATTGGGTGGAATCCAGTATTCCACGCAACATGCAGTTAATTCTGCCAAATTGGTCAATGAAATTCAACCCGAATATTTATCCACTTTGGTTTTAAGTTTTCCTTTTGGAATCGATCATTTTAAAAAAAGGCTTCATGCAGATTTTACTTTACCTGATACCATTGGATTGCTAGATGAACTTGGATTATTTATTGCCAATACTGATTTGGAATCAAGTATTTTTAGAAGCGATCATGCGTCAAATTATCTTGTGCTGAAAGGCATTTTGGGTAAAGATAAAGAAATGCTACTTCAAAAAATTTCAAATGCCATTCAAAAACCGGAAGAAGCATCCTTAAGGGAAGAATGGGAGCGGGGATTGTGAAAATGAAAGTTTAGCCCAGTTTCGGTTACGCACAACGGCCTGGTTTTTAAAAGTTTGGTATTTGATTTAAATTTTTTAATACGCATACAGTCTTATTTCGAAAACTCAATTTCTACATTATTTATCAAACCTTCAGGCAAAAGATTCATTTCTGCCATATATTGATAAAAAAGTTTCATCGATTTCCTTTTATCGTCGTTTAGTTTATAACTAATGCAATTGGTGAAATAATCCTTCAGGTCAATTTTGGAATTCGGAAACTTCATCTCATATTCTTTAACAACCTGATCGATATTATCTAAACCTATTTGTAAGGATTTGTTAAACCTGTCAATAAATTCCGGATCAATTGGTTTATTTGCAACCCATGCTGCAAATACAAATGGAAGTCCTGTAAATGTGAACCATTCCATCGAAAGATCATATACAAATTGATATTCCTTTTTAATAAAAAAAGTCCGGTCACCAATAATTACACCTGCGCTGGTTCCTGCAATATTATTTTCAAAACCTTCGGTTGCATGTATCCATTTTGGGTTTATTTTCCAATGTTTCTCAGCTAGAATTTGAACCAGGTTAACAGATGTTCGTGATTGATAATCAAGATAAATCGATTCGATTTGATTCAACGGAACATCGCTCAACAATAAAACCGTTTTTACTTTTTTAAAAGCTCCAAGGCAATAATTCGAAATAAATATTGGATTTTTAACAAAGGGAATAGCCGCAACAGGCATCAATGCGATATCGACCTTATTTTCAATTAGTCTTTTAGCACTTTCTGAAGGCATATTTAGCTCAAATATATAATTATTGAGTATTTTTGAATGATTAAGCCCATATAAAAAAGGAAGAGTATTTAAATAGGATACTGCCGAAATTTTAATTTTATCCATATTCATTTGATTTTTTAATCGATGTCGCTCGTATAAGCATTTGTTTGATGAATAGCAATTGTTGCTGCCACAGTTGAAACAATGGCCGCAAATGTGGAAACAAATGCTCCACACAAAGGTATCAACAGGAAAAATGAAAAAACAGAACCATTTGAAATTGCCATCCACCTATATTTTCTAACGATAGATACACTTTCCCTTATGTTCATTTTTTGTCTTTCATTGTTATAATCAATAAATGAAAAACCATAAAAATAGGAAGAAATCAAGAATAGTACAACAGTTCCAAACCACCCAATAACAGGTATAAAACTGATGAAAAACATTAAAATAATAAAAAAAGTTTCTAACAGAAGGTTTCTTAAAGCAAGCAAAATACCCCTGAATATATCTTTAATCAGCTGTTTTAAACTGAAATCATATGTTTTACCTGTTATAATTTGTTCGGTTTTTTCTGATAAATAGGCCAAAACAGGTGACATTAAAACAATTATAATGTATCCGGAAAGATAGGCAAATACCAAAAATGAAATTACCCGGATTACTACTTCCAGCAATCCACTGATGAATTTTGATAGAAATCCTGTTGTGTCCAACTTGATCCAGTCAAGAACTATTTCTTTCAAATAATCGATAAAGTCAGTTACCAGTGCTTGACCACCAATCAACATCAAAAGGCTTAATCCCAGAGGAACTAAGAATGTCCATGCCAATTTATTTTTAAAAATAAAACTGATGGCTTGTCCGTAAGTTCTTAGTCCTAATCCTATTTGATTTATTCTTGTCATATTTAATAAGTGAATTTCTAATGCTAAAATGTATGAATGCGTAAATGAGTGAATATTTTTAATGCCTTAATACATAATTAATTATCAAATATCAATGAATGATTCCTTTTCTTTCATAAATTGATGAGCTTTTTTTTAACCATTGTCTCATTCATTCATCCATTCTTGCATTTAAGCATTAAGATCATTCATTCCTGAAATTGTACCAGTTAATCTTTCTAGATAAAAACATGATTATTGCCATAACTATGAATAAACCAATACTTCCCATTAAAAGTGCGTAATCTTCCAACTGCAGAATCACAAATATAAAAGCATACAATATAAATAGAATCAACGCTGTGAATCCTGTAAGGGACATTTTTTAAAAAATGCTGTGGGAATAAAAGCTTATCAGCGAAATAGTTGCTATTGCAGATATCAAATAAGCTAAATTAAAACTTAGGTGTTCCGAAATTGATAAAAGCAACGAATAAAATATGATTAAAGCAAGTCCAACCAACAAATATTGAATGGGATGGATCCTGGTTTTATTTAATACTTCAACAAAGAAAAAGACAAGGAATGTAAAAACAATAATCATGATGGCATATTTGGCCGATCTGGTTGATTTTTGATAATGATCAACCGGAATCAATAAGCTTACTCCAAAAGCAGCATCTTCAACATGGTGCAGGTTTCCTAACCACTGCTGTGGAAAGTTCCGGTTCAGGTGTAATACTTTCCAGTTTGCAACAAAATCATTTTTAGTAATCTTGCTGTTATCTGGCAAAAAAGCACCTTTAAAACTCGGATTTTCCCATTTTGAATGAAGTTTAACCGTGGTCATTTTCCCTAGTGGCGAAAAGTAGATTTCTTCGCTTCCCCTCAGGTTCAGGTGAAATGAAAATTTTTTGACATCTTCATTTTTTTTGCCCGACAAGTCAATAGAAGTGCTTATTCCTGATGCAATTACATCTGTTGACTCAACTCCTGGATTAAAAGAGAATTCTTCATTGTTCCATTTCAAAACAATATTTTCCTTAATTCCTCTCATATCAGGTATTCCAAGCGAAAGAAATGCTTTATCCCATAATATTTCATCCTCTTCAATTTTCCAACCTTTAAAATCAAAACCATTAAAGTTGCCAGAAAAGTTAAGATCCGCAGTATAAACAACCACATCATAGATTCCACGATGACGCTTTTCGGGAATTATCTCACCTTTAATATCCAGCATCTCAGGCAGAAAATGGGCATACTCAATTTGCGTGTAAACTTCATTTTTATCGTTTACATAATGCTTTCGATATGGTATTGAAACAATTGGGCCGCTGAGTGTCTGAACTTGTCCCCAAACAGAACTAACTTCATTTTTTGCATCATTTCCCCTGTATTCACGTTCAGTAATTAAATCCTGCACCATCAATGTTGGGATTAACAGGATTAGCACCATAAAACCAATGGTTAAAATCCGGATAGTAAGTGAATTTCTCATCCATGCATTGAATTTTTCAAAAAAAGATTGATCGTTTGGGTTCATAGCATTCGTATTTTAGTTTATTTTTGGTATTTAAAAGATAGAATCTTTTATAAATAAAAATATAGAGTAATTATTCAAACAGTTTTCAATTTCATTCAATTTAAAATCTCATTCCAATAATTAGAATATCATCCAATTGTTTCAAGTCTCCTTTCCAGTTTTCAAAATTACTATCAATCAGTTCTTTTTGAATATACATTGATTCATTATTAATCGAAAGTAAAAGTTCCTTGAACTGTTTGCTCTTGAATTTTCCACCGGAAGTGCCACCAAATTGATCCAAATAACCATCAGAAAACAAATAGATTGTATCTTTTTCCTGTAGTTGGATGGAGTGGTTTGTAAATGGTTCAGCATCTTTGATATGTATACCAATTGGCATTTTGTTTCCTTTTATTTCTGTAAGCTCATTATTTCTAATCATCAAAAGAGGATTATAAGCTCCAGCAAATTTTAGCTCCTTGGTTTCCATATTTATCACTGTGAGCGCAATGTCCATACCGTCTTTGGCTTCATCATCGCGCCAAGTTTGATGCAGTGCATCAATTATTCTCAGGCTCAGCCTGTTTAAAATGTCACCAGGGTCAACAACATGATCTGTCACAATTTCATTTAAAAACGAAATGCCGAGCATACTCATAAATGCACCAGGAACTCCATGTCCTGTGCAGTCTGCAGCAGCAATGACCAAATATTTATCCAGTTTTTTCATCCAATAAAAATCACCGCTTACTATGTCTCTTGGTTTGAAATAAATAAAATAATCGGGAATCAAATTCACAAATATATTGCGGTGAGGTAATACTGCAGTTTGTATTCGTTTGGCATACTGAATACTGTCGGTAATTTCTTTTTCCTTTAGAACAGCTATATCTCTTTGAATTTCTACTAATTCTCTTTGTGCTGTTATTTCTTCGTTTAATTGTTTTAATTCTTCATTTTTTTGAAGTATTTCTTCTTTTTGGGCAGCAAGCAAGATGTTTGATTTTTGTTTAATCCTGTATCCTCTATATATAAAAAAGGCCAATAAAGCCATTAGTGCCAATCCTAAAAAAGCACCTTTGGTATACATTGCTTGCGTGCGGATTTCTTCCTCAGCTTTAAGATCTTTTTTTTGCTGTTCAAGCTCCATTTCCTTTTGTTTTTTATTTACAGCATAATTGATTTCTTGTTTGTTTAAATTCCCGGCTGTTTCTTTATTCCTGATTCTCTTTTCCATTTCAGAAAAGAGCTTATGGCTTTCGTAGGCTTTTTGATATTGACCGGTTGCAACATAAGATTTACTCATATTTTCGGCTATTTCGCTTACCAGTTCAGGTGGGGAATTTAATTCTTTGGTAATTTCAAATGCTTGTTTGTAATACTTAAGGGCCTCATCGAATTTTTTTATTTCGTGATAATAATTTCCATAACTGATATATGAGTATGTTATTCCATTTTTATCACCCATTTCCTTATAGGCTTTTAAACTTTTATCGAAAAACTCAATCACATTGTCGAATTTTCCTCTCTTCAAATTAATGTCTCCAATACTGTTATTTGTAAGTGCAATACCCTTTTTAAAGCCAATTTCGGAGTATAATGGTAAACTTTTTTGATAATATTCAATTGCCGTTATATAATATTTATCAATTTGTTTTTTGTTAACCGAATCCAATCCAGATCTTCCTTTTTCTTTATAGATATCTCCATAATTATTGTAGATATCGGCCATACTTTTTTTATCACCAATTTTTTTCGAAATTACCAGCGCTTTTTCATAATAGTCTATAGCCTTTTTAAAATCTTCCTGCACTTTGTATATATTTCCAATGTTATTGTAGGTAGAAGCAATTTCAGGTTCATTACCTAATTCCTCATGGCTTTTGAGGCTTAAAAATGAATATTCAAGGGCTTGACCAAAATTTGCCTGTTCAAGATAGATATTGGCAATATTGTTATTTGATCTGGCTAATCCATCAATATCTTTTATTGATTTTTGAATGGCAGAGCTTTTAATATAGCTTTCGAGCGCTTTATCATATTGTCCAAGATTTTTATAAATAATTCCAATATTGTTATAGGCGCGTGCCTCTCCCCAAGAATCACCTGCTTCCTGCCAGGTTTTAAGGCTAAGGGTAAAGTTTTGGATGGCCTTGTCATTTTCACCTTTCAAATAATACAAAATTCCTATCTGACGATAAGAATTGGCAACGCCTTTGTAAAAATCTGCTTTTTGTCCAACTTTTAGCGCTAAATTGCAATAGACAAAAGCAGTATCAGCATTTAATTGTGAATAGATTTTAGCCAACTCAAGGTAATTGTTAACTATATTTGAATCTTTGGGCGCATTTTGAACTACTTTTTTTAAGCTGTCAATTGTCGAAACCTGGGCATATATTCCGGATTGTAAGAATATGATAAAAACAAGCAATAAGGTTTTGAGTTTCATTTTTCCTTTAATTAAACCATTAGCTTGGTAAAAGTAACTAAAATGCGTTATTTAATGTTTGATTATTGCAATTTTTATTAGTCAATTTTATTACGTTTAATAATTTCAAAACTTTGATTGTTGGTGGGCATTTGATTATCATTTTTCAACTGATTTGAAAATTATAATAAATAAGATGAACGATATTCTAGATAGATTATATATTTTTACTTTGCTATTTAAGAGTAGATATTTAATAAAAATAATGTGTTTTTCTTTAATTTACTGATTGATGAGAGTTTTTGAGAACAGGCATCTTAGTATAGATTATTTTGATGAAAAATCTTACTTTAAGGTTGTTCGGATTAGTTCAGAAGAACTGGATGATGAATCTTATAAAGAATTAATGCTTGAATGGAGAGAACAAATTGAGTATTACACTCCTTTAATTCAGTTGGTAAGTTACCTGAACTACTACACACCTATTCCTCCTCGCATGCAAATCTGGATTAGTGAAAATCTGGTTAAGCCATCATTCGAAGTAGGAATGCAAAAAGTAGCTTTCATTATTAGCCGCGATTTATATGTTCAGATTTCAGTTGAACAAACTATGAAGGAATCATCCGGTGAAAAGCTATCTGTTAAATATTTCGATAATGAAATAGATGCTGAAAAATGGTTGTTTGAAATTTAGCAATCAAGGTCCTTATTTAAAAAATGTTATTTGAAATAATTATTTTTTTTCTTCGTTCTTTTTTTCTTCATCTTTTTTGTCTTTCAAAGGGCCTCTTTTATAAATAATTAATCCATTCAGAAAATTACGTAGAAATTGATCGCCACATTCCATATATTTTTCATGATCCTCGGAACGGAACAATGCACCTAATTCACTGGCACTAATTTTAAAATCTACCAATTTGAGGATTTCAATAATTTCATCGTTTCGCAGATGAAGTGCTACTCGTAGCTTTTTTAATATGTCATTGTTTGTCATATCTTTTAGTAATTTGAAATTAGTTATTTGAACCTGGAACTTTTGTGTTTTGTTGTTTGTTTTTAAATTGTAATCGTTTCATTATTTCATACTTAATTTCTTTTCGCGAAAAAGAATAAATAGCCAAAGCAATCCAAATACACCCAAAACTAATTTTATCAATATGGGTAAATGGTTCTTTATACAAAAAAATACCCAATACAAGGCTAATACTTGGCGATAAATATTGGAGAAAGCCCAATGTAGCAAGCGATACACGCTTTGCTCCCTGCGAAAAAAGCAGTAAAGGTATCGAAGTGGCCAGACCTGAAAATATAATCAAAATAATTACAATAATCGGTAAAGCTTGATAAG
The DNA here is from genome assembly GCA_025361565.1 of Bacteroidota bacterium. Classification (GTDB taxonomy): domain Bacteria; phylum Bacteroidota; class Bacteroidia; order Bacteroidales; family NBLH01; genus NBLH01. The sequence goes on from JANYKN010000196.1 coordinate 35,227, forward strand.
CACCTGAGCCATCATTGACTTTATAAAATAAAAATCCAAAAGCTAATGGTGCTACCATAAGTGTTTCTGCTGCCAGACCGGTAAGTGAGCTCAGCTTGGATAATTTTTTAACCAATCCATATAATCCAAATGAAACTGCTAAAGAAAGTGCCACCCAGGGAACCTGATTGTATTGAAAGGCCACAAATACCACTCCTATTGTTGCAATTATAAGCGCAATTATCTGCCAAAAATCTGGCCGTTCTCTTAGAACTATTATACCCAATAATATGGTAAAAAGCGGGTTGATATAATATCCCAAACTCGCCTCAACAATATGGTTATTGTTTACCGACCATATATAAATAAGCCAGTTGACGCTTATTAAAACTGATCCCAAAATTATACCAATAACTCCTTTAAAACTTGAAAAAGCTTGTTTGAACTCTTTCCATTTTTTTGACATAATGATGATTCCAATCAATAAAATGAAAGACCAGAATATGCGATGTGCCAGAATTTCACCTGCTGGAATTTGTTTCAAAGCTTTCCAGTAAATAGGTAAAATACCCCAAAGACTATAGGCTGCCAATGTGTATAAAACTCCTCCACCACCTGGTTTTGCGTGCAATATTGCTATTTGTTTTTTTAGCATAAAAAGATTAAAAGTAATTGATCATTTAATTGTAAAAAATAGTCCCTAATAAATTTATGAGCTGTCAAAGGTACTATTTTGAAAAGAACTACAAGATTTTTACTCTTAATGAAAATTGAAAATGCCTTAATCAAATAGGGTTCTGTATACTTTTCAGCAACTTATAATCAATCAAAAGAATATAATTCTTTCTTCCATCTTTTATGAGACCACATCCAACTTTCGGGTTGTTTTATGATGGATTTTTCCATGAGTGAGGCGTAGATTTGGGTTAGTTCATTTTCTGCTAATTCTTTTGGAATGGCTGTTACATCCATCATTTCCATAGAATAATATCCACGTTTTACTCTTTGCATTTCGATATAAACAACAGGAATATCCAACATTTTCGAATAGTTTTCAGGACCATGCAAAAAAGTGGTATTTGATGAAAAGAAAGTAGCAGTTTTTTGTTTTTCTTTATTGGTTGGGTATTGGTCTGCAACCATATAATATGCAACAGGTTTTGGCTTTTTTTTAATAAAATAGCGGGTCGTTTGATTGATCGAAACAAGCTCCACTCCAAACCTTGCCCTTTTATCCTTAATATATTTATCGATGTACTGATTTGAAATTGGCTTGTAAAGCACTGCCGGCTGATGTTTAAAATTTGCTGCGGTTGCTGCTGAACCCCATTCCCAATTGGCAAAATGCCCTGCCAATACGATTACATCCTTTCCTTGGTCAAAATATTTATCGGCAACTTCACTGTTATAAGCTTTAAACCGTTTTAACAATTCTTCTTTACTCATCGAATATCCTTTAAAACTTTCAAGGAATACATCGCTGAGATTTTTATAGAATTTTTTTCGCAGCTCTTTGATTTCTTTTTTGCTTTTTTCAGGAAAACATTTGTGCAGGTTTTTGTTAATGACCGATTTGCGATAACCAATAACATAAGCCATTAAAAAATATACAAAATCAGAAATTATGTATAAAACCGAAAATGGCAGAATTTTAAAAAAACCAATAAATGCTTTAAATAAAATATAGGTTAACTTTTTTCCCATTGTATAATAATAAATTAGATTTTATTGCTGTTTTGTCCTTCTTAATATAATTCGCGTTTCCATCTTTTATGCGACCAGATCCAATTTTCAGGCTGTTTTTTGATCGATTTTTCCAATAGAGTGGCGTACATTTGAGTCAATTCGTTATCTTCCAATTTTCCTGGATATTCAATTACATCTATCATTTCCATAGTGTAATAACCTCTTTTTGACCTTTGTATCTCAATATAAACGATAGGAATATCTAATAGTTTTGAATATTTTTCGGGTCCATATAAAAAGGCAGTTTCTGACGAAAAGAATACTGCTGTTCTTTGTTTATCTTTGAGTGGGGGATATTGATCTGCAGCCATATAATAAGCTACAGGTTTTGGTTTTTTCTTCATAAAATATTGATTGGTTTCATAGATTGAAACTAATTCTGCCCCAAACTTTGCCCTATTTGCATTGATGTATTTTTCAATAAATTGATTCGAAATAGGTTTATAAAGCACTGCCGGTTGATGTTTGAAGTTTTCTACAACTGTTGCCAGTCCCCATTCCCAATTAGCAAAATGTCCCAATAAAACAATTACATCCTTTCCTTTATCAAAATATTTATCTGCAATTTCGCTGTTTATGGCCTTAAATCGTTTAATCATTTCAACTTTGCTCATTGAAAATGCTTTAGCTGTTTCCAAAAATAGATCACTGAGCATTTTATAGAATCTTTTCATTATTACTTTCAATTCCTTTTCACTTTTGTCTGGAAAACATTTTCTTAGATTTTTAATTACTACGGATTTTCTGTAAGCTACAACATAGAAAAGTACAATATATACAATACCTGATAGTCGATATAAAAACCAAAAGGGTATTATTTTTAAAAGGGCATTAAATGCCTGGAATAGGTAAAATGATATTTTTTTTCCAATCATAATATTAAGATTTAATTCAATATGAATTATTTATTATTAATCTGAATTAGAAAATTGATATTTGCGTTATTGTGTCTAAATATGAAAATATAATATTTTAGTAACTCAAACATATATAGGTAATGAAGTAATTTATCTTAAGCTTTTTTGTTTGACAACTATTGTTAACATAAGAGAATTAATTTTTAGCATTAATTCAAGTATTGTCTATTTATATTTACAAAAGGATATATCATAAACATATGAATTCAAGATCATGCTAAAACATTAATAAAATTGGATTGTATTTGGATTTGAATTGCAAAAATAGAAAATTAATCAATGAGTTTTTTAATATTTAATTGTATATTTATCTTACTAAACTAAAAATCTAAAATTATGTTTGGAATTAAATACATCAAGTTCGATTCGATGACGCATGTGATGCGATATAAAAACGGAAAAGTAGCTCAGGAAGGAAGGGGCCTATCTTTTTTCTATACTGCATTTAATACTTCAATAGTAGCTATACCACTGGGAAGTAATGATATACAGTTCATATTTAATGAATCAACCAACGATTTTCAAAAAGTAAGTATTCAGGGACAAATTACCTATAAAATTGAAGTTCCAAAGCAGCTTTCCGAGTTACTCGATTTTACAGTAGATGAGAGCGGACAATATAAAAAGGAAGATGGCGAGAAACTAAAACAACGTTTAATTAACGAAGCCCAAACAGCTGCTTCATCATTTATCCAGGGTTTGATTTTAAAAGCAGCAATAGTAAATGCAAAAACCATTGAAAATAAAATTCTTGAAGGCTTGCAGGTTTCCGAAGCAGTGCGTTTACTTGGAGTTAAAGTCTTTGGAGTTAATGTTATTGCTGTAAAACCAAGCCCCGAAATGAGCAAAGCTCTTGAAACTGCTACACGAGAGGCTCTTCAGCAAGAAGCTGACGAGGCTATTTATCTTAGGCGGAATTTTGCTGTGGAACAGGAACGTAAAATCAAGGAGAGTCAGTTAAATACAGAGATTGCTATTGAGGAAAAGCAAAAACAAATTACTGAGAAAAAAATGGAAGCTGAAGTTATTAAAGCCGAAAATGCAAGAAAGCTTAGGGAAATGAAAATACAGGCAGATATTTCAGTTGAGGAACAGAACAGTCAATTGATTGAAATTAAAATTGGAAATAAAAAGAAAGAGGCTGATGTTCAGAAATATACAATTGAAGCTAATCTGGAACCATACAAAAATCTCGATTGGAAAACCATTATGGCACTTAATCCCAAAGGTGACAATCCCCGATTAAATATAGCATTGGCATTTAGGGAATTGGCCGAAAATGCCAAAAATGTTCAAAATTTAAATATCACTCCTGATTTACTCAATTCATTGATTAGTGAAAGTGATTCACGTTAATTAAAACTTAGATAACCCTTTCAGCGCTTATGTTTATATAGAATCTGAGAACTAAAAACTTTCAGTAAAGTTAATGAGAAAAACGCTGACAGGGTTTAATATAATATAATTTCAATTGAATGAACAATATAGAAAATGCCATTATTGTAAGAAACAAAACCCGGCTGGAGCAGCTAACTGAACGGTTTAATACGCAAGACCAGGCAAAGTTTTACATTACTCAATCCAAGCAGGCATTTAATTTTCAGAAAGCTTCAAAAACCTCCTCAAAAGCTGCTCCGATTATAAAAGAAAAGCCGGATGATGATTTTAAAATGTACGATGATGAGCATAAGCGTTTTTATCAGGCTTTTGAATCAGTGCAAAAGAATGTTTCTAAATTGTTGAAATTTAAAGTAATACAGCAGGAATTTCTTCCAAATTATATTTTTTCCGAAAAAGACATGGTAATTGTTATCGGGCAAGATGGCTTGGTTGCAAATACAGCCAAATATGTGCACAATATTCCTATTATTGCTGTAAATCCTGATCAGGATAGGTATGATGGGGTTTTGTTACCGTTCAATCAACATACTGTTTTCCAGGCTGTTGAAAACGTATTAGCTGGCGATTATCTGTTTGATTTGGTTACAATGGCCGAAACCGAATTAAATGATGGCCAAAAATTACTTGCCTTTAATGACTTTTTTATTGGCACAACCTCTCATATTTCAGCAAGGTATCAAATTACATTAGGTAATCAATCCGAAAACCATTCTTCGAGCGGAATAATTGTTTCCACAGGAGCCGGATCTACAGGTTGGTTAAGTTCACTTTTTAATATGGCAAACAGTATTCATCAAACTTTTGGCAATATTCAACCATTGCCTTATGTTCCAATTGCAAAAAATGAAAACAAGCTTGTATTTGTTGTCCGCGAACCTTTCTTAAGTAAAACATCGCAAATAAGCATTACAAGTGGCATTTTACAGCCTGGTGATGAACTAATTCTGGAATCGCATATGCCACAAAATGGAATTATTTTTAGCGATGGTATTCAGAATGATTTTCTGACTTTTAATTCTGGAGCTATTGCTACCATTAGAGTAGCCGAGGCAAAAGCTAAACTTGTGAAATTATAATTATTAACTTTTCGGACAATTTATAAATTAGATTTGTCTTTTATCTAATATGTTTTTTGATGCAATCTAAAATTGATTTTTTAAAGCTGAATCAATTTTTAGATTATTTTGTTATTTTTACATACGAACTAATTGTTGCGATTTAGGGTATAAACCCAAAAGAAAAAAATAAAATATTCTCGAATTCAATCAGATAGATAAAAAAGATATCAAATTAAATTCAATTGAAATGAAAACCAAAAATAAAATACTAGTAGCACTTGATTTGGAAGAACAGGCAATGATAGCACTAAAATATGCTGCACATTTTGCCGAAATGCTTGATTATGAGATTGAAGCCATGACCATTGTTGAAGAAAGCAATATTATCAGTAAACTGTTTACTTCGGATGAGGTTGTTATAAAACTGAATCAAAGCATCAAAGAGAAAGTTGATATTGCAATTGCGCCCTATATTAAAAAGGTGAAAATTAATACTAGCATTGCATATGGGAAACCTTATGAAAAAATTGTTGAATATGCCGATTTAATAAAGCCCAGTTTTATAATTATGGGTAAAAGTGAACTATCCAAGCAAAATCAACTTTTATTAGGTTCAAATTCCATGCATGTTATCTTGGAAGCAGGTTTTCCTGTAATTACTATTCGAGGCGATTTTGATTTTAACAAATATGTAAAAGATCACAAAGAAATACTTGTGCCACTTGATTTGAAAAAAGAAATTTCGGAGCAGGTAACTGCAGCAATCGAATTTGCAAAACTATTAAAAACATCAATAAGGATTTTTTCTATTCAAACATCTGGTGGTAAAGGTCGCGAAGCTAAAATGTTAACACAATTGGCTCAAACCAAAAAAACAATTATTGATGCTGGAATACATTGTATTGCTGAAATTCTTAATGTTCAAGATGGTGACCTTACTGAATTGATTTGCCAGGAGGCAATAAAAAACAAATCTGCATTGATTATAATTATGACCAGGGCCGAAAGTAAAATAGCGGAATTAATTATTGGTTCTAAAGCACTGGATATCATTAATAAATCTGATATTCCGGTGATGAGTATTGAACCATGGGATAGTGAATCTGGGAGTGCTGTATTTTCGATGTTTTACGATCCTTTAAATATTGTTACTAAATAACAACATATGAGCAGGGTTTTTATATTATGGAATGAATCATATAATGTTGGTATTACGACTATTGATACCCAGCATAAAAAATTGGTCGATATTCTGAATGAACTTTATGAGTCTTTTGTAGATCAAACTTCAGGTCAAAAATTGAGCGGTATTCTTAAAGAACTAACTGATTATACTGTTTATCATTTTGGAAATGAAGAACAACTTTTTCAGAAACATGGATATCCGCAAGCAAAAGAACATCTTGAGGAGCATAAAGGATTTATTGCAAGGATAAACGCATTTAGTGCAGAATTGAATTCAGGAAAAACCAAATTGACCTTTCAACTCATGAATTATTTGAAAAATTGGCTTCTTAACCATATTTGTGGAAGCGATCAGGCTTATGTAAGCTATTTTATAGATAAGGAATTATAGCAATTTAATTGGTGAAAAATGATAAACGATTATAAAACAGCCGCAGAAAATATTAGAAGAATCATTAAAAATTACATTGTTGATCATCATATAAAGGCACTGATATTAGGCATTTCGGGAGGAATAGACAGTGCCTTGTGTGCTGTTTTGGCTCATAAAGTTTGTCTTGAGCTGGGTATTCCATTAATCGGCAGGAGCATAACCATCGAAACTAACAAAGCAGAAGAAATTCAGCGAGCAGCAGCAATTGGAAAAAATTTCACCAATGATTTTAAAGAAGTTGATTTGACTGAGATTTTTAAGCTTATGGCAAATCAATTAACAGAAAATATTGATCAGGAAGACAAAAATGATGTCAGTTACAAAATCAGGCGAGGCAATATGAAAGCACGCACAAGGATGATTTATTTATATGATTTGGCTTCAAAATATAAAGGAATGGTGCTTTCGACAGATAATTATACCGAACTTTTGTTAGGATTCTGGACTTTGCATGGCGATGTTGGAGATTATGGAATGGTTCAAAATCTATGGAAAACCGAAATTTATGAAATGTCCAGATTTTTAGCTTCTCAAATGTCTAAGGAACAAAAAGATGCTCTTGAAGCATGTATCACAGCTGTTGCAACAGATGGATTAGGCATCACCAATAGCGATCTTGATCAAATTGAAGCAGGAACTTATGAAGAAGTGGATCAGATTCTAATGAAACTTTATGATAATAATGGTCTGGGAAAATATAAAGATCATCCAGTAATCAAGCGCAAGTTTAATTCGGAATTTAAACGAAATAATCCATATAATATTCCAAGAAAAGAAATTACAAGTGAGCCTTATCTTTAGAATGGCTGTAAAGAATGGAGATTAAACCAATTGGTTTCAAAATTTTAAGTTGATAGTATCCAGAAAGCATTATTAGGTTAAAAAGTTTAAATAGAAAGTAATTTGAAAAACGATAAAGGAGGGAAAGATGCTGCTTAAAATGTATGATGATAACCCGTCAGAACGACAAATCCTTCAGATTGTTGATATTTTGCGTGCCGGCGGTTTAGTTATTTTTCCAACCGATACGCTTTATGGTCTGGGATGCGATATCAATCACCACAGAGCCATTGAAAAAATTGCAAAATTAAAAGGCCTTGATTTTAATACCGCCAAATTTTCATTTATTTGTCATGATTTAAGCAGTCTTTCTGAATATTGCAAACAGGTTGATACTCCGATTTACAAAATTATGAAGAAAAACCTTCCAGGACCTTTTACCTTTATTCTTAATGCAAGTAGCAAAGTTCCAAAGATATTAAAAAACAAAAAAAAGACAATTGGTATCCGTGTACCGAATAATAACATTATCCGTGAAATTGTAAAAGAACTTGGAAACCCTGTTTTAACTACATCAATTCATGATAATGAAGACGAAATCCTTGAGTATATTGCCGATCCAGAATTGATATATGAAAAATATAAAGACCGAGTTGATATAGTGATTGATGGCGGTTTTGGCAAAATAATTGGTTCAACAATTGTAAATTGCACTGGCGATGAAATTGAGATTATAAGGGAAGGGGAGAAGGAATTGGAATATTGAAATTCTAATCAATTAATCCTTTTTCCGAATGGAATATATTCAATCGGCCCACTCCAATCCCAATTTAATAAATTCAGAAACCTCTTTACTTTCAAGTAGCGTTAAATGATTTTCATTCGGAAACAATTTCATATTTACCTTACCAGATATCATTGCATTAGTGTTAAACAGTTCACTTAAAGCACTTTCTTTCTCAACAAGACCATCACCAAAAAAAGTAAAAATCCGGTTTTTATTCTTCTCTTCAGTAACTGAGCCAGCTATCAGATAGTAGTCCACATTTGGCAAAGGGAGAATTTTTGTAGCCTTGATGTTTTTTTCATTTCCATCTTTTACATTCTGCCAGTCTTCATCAACCAAATAAGCAAAACTTAAATCTTTAATTCCATTGCTTCGCACATCAAAAAATTTAGCTACTGAATCATTTTCTGATGGATCGATTTTTCTGAAGAAATATTGAGTCATATAAGCAACTCTTGCCAAATATGATCCTTCATTTGGAACACCAATTAAAAATACTTTTTTTAATAAGCTAATCCAGTTTTGACTTTGAATTCCGGCATAATAACAAGCGCTGCGCGAAACAAGGCCTCCCATGGAATGACTAATAATACACAATTCCTTTATTTCTGTTTGATAAGCTTCAATAAATTTCTGTAATAAATTACTCAACAAACGGCCATTTTCTGAAATATGTAAACCTGTATTGTAACGTATGTAAAGGATATTGGCTTTTTGCTTTTTTTCCAAAGCAGATCCCAGCCATTCAACTTTGTCGTTTGGGTCTGATTGCCATATGCTTTCATCATTCATTAAACCATGAACCATGATAATGACTTTTCCATTGTGTTTTGAAAAATCAAAAGTTTCTTTCAATTTTTCTATAGAAATATCCCTGGATTGGTAACGGAATGATATTTTGATCAATGCTGGATGTCCTTTTTCAGCCATAGAATCTCCATGAAGCCCATTCAAAATAGGTACCACAAGATTCGAATCAACTTTAAGTTCATCCAAATGGCTTTTAAACTCATCTTTAAGCATTTTCAGTTTATCATTCAGAAATTGAAAGCTATCTTTTTCCTTGTCAAGCTTATTTTTAAACCAGTCCGAGATGCTGAATGTTTTCTTTTCCATTTCCATTAATTTAGTATTGTTACCAAAATTACGTGTTTTTATTTAATATTTTATTTTTTTTGAAGATTTCTTAACTTGAAATACTGGTTCGTAAATTATTAAAACCCACTCAAAATATTTAGTATATTTGTGAAAGAAAATTGAATTTGTGGCGTTTGACTATTATAACTAATCATTTAAAATATAAGAATGGGGCTATTTAACTTATTCAAAAAGGAAAACAAACTTCCAATAATGAAAGATTTGGTTTGGAAAAACCAACCTGGGAAATTTAATGGTTGTTTGAAATTATTACAGCAATATCCAGATTCAGTTTGGATAAGTTGGTTCCCTGAAACACGCAGTAATTTCATTCAATTTCTTGAAACAAAGGGCGGGATTAAGCTTGATGTAAAATTGGCAAGAACAATTATGCCTTTTACAGTAGAGAATAAAGCAGTATTTTTTTTAGAACATTATCCTTTGCGGGCTGAAGAAGAAAAATTGATACAAACCTGGAACCCAAAAGTAATATTTGTTCTAAATGCGCTTGATGAACCATTGTTTGAACAATTTGGCGGAGATCATATCATTGGTCTGATGGATAAGTTGGGAATGGCTGATGATGAATACATTGAACATTCAATGATAAGTAGTTCAATAAAAAATGCCCAATCAAAACTTCAACAAAAAGTGACAATAGAAAATACTACAAATTCTTCAAAAGATTGGTTTAAAATGAATATTGTATAGTTCATTTATAGGCATTCAATTAAAGGATTAGAATTAAAATAATAATAACTTTATGGGAAAATGCATTTTCAAGCTTATTCGTTCGGATGATCTTTAGTTAATATTTCGTGTTTTACAAGAACAATTTGTACCTTTAATCCAATAATTCAAATGATTCAATAAAATTATTTATTTTAACCTTTAAATATTATAATTATGAGAACATTCCCCCTATTAAAAAGCAGTTTGATTAATACAAACAGAATAGTTATTCAAGTTATTACGATTTTATCATTTGTTCTTTTATTAACAGCCGCTCCTGTTTATACAAATGCACAAGTTAAACCCGATAAAAAAGCAACAGCATTAAAAAGTGCACAAACAGGCCTTGACAAAGCACAGGCTAATTTAACAAAAGTTGAAAAGCAGATTGCTACAGCCGATTCATTAATTGAAGTAGGAACTACCATGGAAAATGAAGCCAAATCTGAAATAAAGCAACTTGAATCGGAGAAAAAGAAAATCGAGAAAGATTATGCCTCTCAGAAAAAATCGCTAGATAAAAGGATCAATTCCAAGGATAAGGCGGACGCAACCACTGCAAAAGGAGAATTAAAAGCACTGGATACACAATACAAAGCTGACGCTAAGGCAAATATGACAGCACTGACTGCAGCAAACAAAAAAATGACAACTGGTACAGCAAATTTGAATAAAGGAAAAACATCGAAAAAAGCAGGTGAAACATCATTGAAAACAGCAAAGACCAATGTTGAAGTTGCTCAAGCCAAACTTGATAAATTAAATGCAGAAGAATAAGATTCGGATAATATAATTCAGGAGTTAGTATATTCTTAAAACATCTATCAGTTATTCGTTTCACGATTTAATGATAGATGTTTTTTTATTTTGATACCGCTCAATTAATTTAGGTTGAACAGAGTCTTTTTTCAATAATTGAAAATTATTAATATAAACAAATTTGTATAGCAAATATTATAAAATTGGGATTTCATTTTTTATTGTAAATTTGGCTACATTATTAATGAGTAATGCATATTAACGAATCGAAATTCATCTCATACAATAATTATAAATAATGAAAAAGTTAGTTAGCTATTTTTTACAAGGTTTACTATATATTGCACCAATAGGAATAACGTCATATATTGTTTACATTATTTTCACCTTTATCGATGGCCTTTTACAAACTACTCTTGAACAGGTAATACATGTAAAAATACCCGGTCTTGGAATTTTAATTATTATCCTATTTCTGGTGGTTGTAGGTTATTTTGGACAAACTATGATTGCCAGTCCATTGAAAGCATTTTTTAAAAGAATGATGCACAAAATACCACTTTTGGAAGCAGTCTATTCTGCTTTCAATGATTTATTCAATGCATTTGTAGGTAAGGAAAAGAAATTTAACAAACCAGTATTGGTTCTTGTAAATCCAATTTCAAATCTCCACAAATTGGGTTTTTTAACTGAGGAAGATTTGGGATTATTGAACGAAAAAGATAAAGTAGCTGTTTATTTTCCGCACTCTTATAACTTTTCAGGTGAACTTTTTATAGTTCCAAAAGAAAATGTAAAACCTGTTAATATAAATCCAGCCTTGGTAATGAAATTTATTGTTTCGGCTGGGGTTGCAGGTTGGGACAATGCCAAAACCAAGGTAATAGATGATGTCCAAGAAGAGGGTATTTAGTGAGGATGTTTTTCACTACATAAAACGAATCTGATAAATTTATATAACAAGACAAATAGATTCGATCCATCAAACAACCGTAGAGACGCAATATTCTGCGTCTCCCAATCAATCCTCCACCATCAGGAAATTCGCTGCAACACCCTATTTATTAACATCACCAAATATTTGTTTCTATTTCAATTATTGAATTTATCCGTATCCCAATTTTGCGGATTATTGATGATAAAATTTTTTATATGCTGGTATTCATCTTCATTGCCTATAATATGGTCATGAAAACGCTCTTGCCAGGTAAATTCTATATGATTAACTGTTGAATAGGTTTTTACCCCTGTTTTATAACCGCGAATTATGGATCCCATATTTTACGATTGTTATTGGGTTTATCAGGAAGATCGGTGATAATTGGTTCATTGTAAATAATTGGCCCACATTCCTGGCCATCATCATCCTTGTCAATAATAACAATACCATGCATATGATTTGGCATTACAACATAAACATCTAAAACCACAAATGGAAAATGATCCGGAATTTCCTGCCAATATTTTTTCGCAATTTCGCCAATTTCTGAATAATGCATTTCATTATTTACAATATTCCCGAAAAATATTTCTCTGTTTTTTGTGCAAATGGTAATAAAATATGATCCATTCCAACCATAATCCCAATTTTTTAAACGGGTCGATTCTATCCTGTATTTATCTTGGAATTTATCTTTCATTCGCATTCGTTTTTCCCATTTATTCGTTTTGCTAAAATATTGATTTCATGACCATAATTGGGATTTTTTCTGGTTTTATTTTTTATTTTTGGAGACGCAAAATATTGCGTCACTACCGCGTTCATTGCATCCAACACATTTATAATTATTTAATATGGTACGAATAAAATTAGATCGTGTATCAAAAACACCTGATCCTAATCTAAACTAATTCATTCGAGGTGCAAAAAATACCTGATTGTGGTATGAACATAATTGGATTGTGGTATAAAAATACCTGATCGGGGTAAGAATAAAATTAGATCGTGGTATAAAAAATACCTGATTGTGGTATGAACAAAATATGATCATGTTCCAAACATGCTTATTCGACGTCCTAACAAATCATGATCCTGGTATTCATTTACTCAATAGCATTATTCACAAATAGAATAAGAATCAATGCAAAAGAACTGTCATTTATAATTACCTTCATATAGAAATAAATTATCCTTTATATTCACATCATCCGTGTTAATTGTACTAAGTGAGTCGAAGTATCCATGTTCTATTATTATAAAATTTTAATACCTTCGCTCGTAATCGATTAGTATGAACAAAAAGATTGGTATACCAGTATATAGTTTAGATAAGTTTCAATCGAAGAACGATAGGAGTAATTTATTCGAGGTTGAGCTTTTTGATGCAAATAGGCATTTTCAGGTTTCTTACCCTCATCGGCATGATTTTTACGAAATACTTTATCTTTCAAAAGGTTCAGGATTTCATATTATCGACAGCAATAAATATACAATCAATCCACCTTGTATTTTCTTTTTATCACCAGGACAGGCGCATAGATTGGAACTTTCGCATGATATCGAAGGCTTTATATTCATTTTTACATCCGAATTTTATTTATTGAACCAAAAAAACAAAAATAAGTTACTTGAATTCCCCTTCTTTTTTTCTTTGGATCAAAACAATCCACCTATTTATCTAAGCAATCCAGATGATGATAATTTCATTAAAAACCTGTTTGCACGATGTACAAATGTTGTTTTAAACAATCATGTTTCATCAGATGAAATTGCACGTTCTACTTTGGATTTAATCCTGCTTACCTGCAACGATCTCTATCCCGAAGAAATGAAATCTGTGCAGAAAGGAAAAGGCCACATCCTGGTAAAAAACTTCCTTTTATTGATTGAAGAGAACTTTCATAAAAACCTTCGAATTGGTAATTATGCAAACATATTGGCCATTACCCCAAACCATTTAACCCAAATGGTGAAACGAATAACTGGAAAGTCTTCTGTTTCAATACTCCATGAAAAAACGGTTGTTGAAATAAAACGATTATTGATTCACACCGATCTAAGCATAGCTGAAATTTCAGATTATATGAATTTCCCGGATCAATCTTATTTTACAAAATATTTCAAAAAGCTGAGCAATCTTTCACCAATAGCTTATCGTAAGCTTCATGTAAAATGACAAATTATATTAGAATTTTGAAATTAGAAATTGGTAATTTTGTTTTAATTAAATTCTCGAAGTTTTAGTTCATAATTAATTATTAATCAATGAAATTAATGCAAAATATGCATTGTAAATGATAATATATTGAATAGTTAAATTTCTAATTTCTAAGGACCAATTTCTAATTTCCAAATATAAATCCATGAAAATTACCAAAACAAACTGAAAAACCAATCTGTATTTTTCAGTTTTATGTCGTTCCTTTGTAAAATATAATTCTCTAGGAAAACAAGAATAAATATTAACAACTAAATAATTCAGAAATGGCAAATTATTTTAACTCATTACCGCTGCGTCTTCAAGTTGAAGAATTGTCGAAGTGTACTTTTATGGACCAATCGGAATTTGCTGATGGAGTTCAAAAACTCGTAGGAAAAAAAATAGTTGTATTGGGATGTGGATCTCAAGGTTTAGCCCAAGGCCTTAATATGAGAGATAGTGGGCTTGATGTAGCTTATGCAGTGCGAAAGGAAGCAATTGATCAAAAAAGAGCTTCGTATACAAGTGCAATAGAAAATAAATTCAAAGTTGGAACTTTTGAAGAGCTGATACCAACTGCAGATTTAGTAATGAACTTAACTCCTGACAAGCAACACACTCCGGTAATACAAAAAGTTGTTCCTTTAATGAAAAAAGGCGCTTGCCTTGCATACTCACATGGATTCAACATTGTTGAAGAAGGAAATCAAATCAGAAAAGACCTTACGGTTATTATGGTTGCACCTAAATCTCCAGCTACTGAGGTCAGGGCTGAGTTTTTAAGAGGTTTTGGTGTTCCAACTTTAATTGCTGTTCATAGGGAGAATGATCCAAACGGTGATGGATTGGAAATTGCAAAAGCCTACGCTGTGGGAACAGGCGGACACAAGGCCGGTGTTCTATTGTCATCTTTTGTGGCTGAGGTTAAATCGGACCTAATGGGTGAGCAAACTATTCTTTGTGGTTTATTGCAAACCGGTTCAATTCTTAGCTTCAATAAAATGTTTGCAGGTGGAATTGACAAAGGTTATGCTTCAAAATTGGTACAATATGGATGGGAAGTCATTACGGAAGCCTTAAAGCTTGGTGGTATTACCCACATGATGGACAGACTTTCGAACCCAGCAAAAATTGAAGCATTTAAACTTGCGCATGAGTTGAAAAGTATTATGCGTCCTTTGTTTGAAAAGCATATGGATAATATTATGAGTGGAAAATTCTCCTCAACTATGATGGAAGACTGGGCTGCAGGCGATAAAAACCTATTGGCCTGGAGAGCTGAAACTGGTGAGACCGATTTTGAAAAAACACCAGCTGGAAATATCGAAATAACTGAACAAGAATACTTTAACAACGGTACTCTTTTGGTAGCATTTGTTAAATCGGGTGTTGAGTTGGCATTTGAAGTAATGTGTGAATCTGGTATTAAAGAAGAATCTGCCTATTACGAATCATTGCACGAAACCCCATTGATTGCAAATACCATTGCCAGAAAGAAATTATTTGAAATGAATAGGGTAATTTCTGATACTGCCGAATATGGATGTTATTTATTTGATCATGCTTGTAAACCTCTACTTGCTGATTTTATGTCCAAGGTTGATTTAAGTGTTATTGGTAAAAACTTTAATGCAGGCAAGACCAATCAGGTTGATAACAAAGAATTAATTGCAATCAACGAAGACATTAGATTCCACGATGTTGAATTAATTGGCGCTGAATTGCGCGAAGCGATGGATGCAATGAAAGCAATTATTTAAAGTAGAAATTTGAACTTGGAACTTAAATTTTAATTCAAGTGTTTTTATGAGAAAAGGGGCTGCAATTCGCAACCCTTTTTTATTTTTGAGAATTTGATTGTTCCCAATAACTAATTTCCAATTCCACAGCTTCGGTTGCTGAGCTTGTCGAAGCACTAATTTCCAAATCAGTCCTCAAGAATTTCGTAAGCAGCATTTTTTTCACGGATGTGGATTTCCAGATCTTTCATCGGTTTGGCCATTGCAACTCTTCCTGTTCTTATAAACTGAAGTATGCCATATGGTTTTAATTCTTCCATCAATTTTTGGGTATCAGCTTTATGACCTGTTTTTTCTATTAAAATATAATCGTTTTCAATATTTAAAACACGAGCATTATGTGTTCTCACAACCGATTCTATTTGCAATCCTTTTTCAATGGCCGATATTGGAAGTTTGTACATAGCCAATTCCTGATGTATAATCTCATCGTTTTCATAAACAAATACTTTGATAACTCCGATTATGTTTTCGAGTTGTTTAGCAACCCTGTCGATAACATCACGTCTTGTTTTAATAACAATTGTGAAACTATAAATACCCTTTATTTTTGATTCGGATACCGTTAAGCTTTCAATATTAAGCTTTCTCCTTGTGAAAACAATGGAAAGATGATTGAGTAATCCAATATTATTTTCAGTGTTTACAAGGAGTGTAAATTCTTTTTCCATAATATATATTTATTATTGAATATTGTTTATTGAGTAATGTATAATGTTTATAGTCAAAAGACTAAATTCCTACTTCTGTTTGCTGAGCTTGTCGAAGCACTAATTTCCAATGACCAATTACCAAATTACGGTTCCAAAATAATATCAGATACCGAAGCACCCGATGGTACCATCGGAAATACATTATCTTCTTGTTCTACTTCTACTTCGAGTAAATAGGGTCCATCAAAATTAAACATTTTATCAATAGAATTCTTTAATTCGTCCCTGGTATTTATTTTGGACGATTCTATTCCATTGCCTTTAGCAATCATTTGAAAATCAGGATTAACCAGGGTTGTAAATGAATATCTGCGTTCATGAAATAATTGTTGCCACTGTCGCACCATGCCTAAAAAACCATTGTTTAAAAGCACTATTTTTACTGGTCTTTTGTGTTGCCATATGGTAGCAAGTTCCTGGATAGTCATCTGGATACCACCATCACCAACAAACACAACTACCGGACGTTTGTCTTGCCCCATAGCTGCACCAAATGCGGCAGGCACACCAAATCCCATGGTCCCAAGTCCACCTGAGGTTATCATACTTTTTGTATGGGCAAACTGATAATACCGGGCTGCCATCATTTGATGCTGTCCAACATCAGTTACAACAATTGCTTCACCTTTAGTTCTTTCAGATACCTGGTGAATAACTTCGGCCATTTTAATTTGTCCGGCTTTAGGATGTATATCTTTCTGTATTATTTTTTCAAACTCAATGGCTTCAAGTTTCTTGAATTCTTCTAGCCATTCATCATGAACATTGGTTTTTACCATTGGGATTAGTTGTTGCAATGCTTTTTTTGCATCCGAGATAATCGCCACATCTGCTTTGATATTTTTATCAATTTCAGCCTGATCAATATCAATATGGATAACCTTGGCTTTTATTGCATATCTCGATGTATCACCGGTTACACGGTCGTCGAATCGCATTCCTATCGCTATGATTAAATCAGCCTCATTGGTCTGAATGTTGGGTGCATAATTGCCATGCATACCAAGCATCCCTGCGTAAAGTGGGTGTCTGGTCGGAAATGTCGATAATCCTAGCAATGTACAACCTACTGGAATACCAGTTTTGTTAACAAATGCTGTTAGTTCTTCTTCTGCCCCGGCAATAGAGATACCATGTCCTGCCAATAGTAAAGGTTTTTTTGCATTATTGATTAGGTTGGCAGCTTCCCGTATTTTTTCAGGATTAGTTTTCGGATTTGGAAAATATCCGGAAACCTGATGCACTCTTTTATAGGTAAAATCAATGAATTGATTTTGAGCATCTTTAGTGATGTCTATCAATACTGGTCCAGGTCTTCCGGATGATGCAATATAGAATGCTTTTGCCATTACTTCAGGAATTTCAGCAGCTTTAGTAACCTGATAATTCCATTTTGTAACAGGCATAGAAATACCAACAACATCAGTTTCCTGAAAAGCATCGAAACCTAACAAGTGCGAAGGTACCTGTCCTGTAATACATATCATTGGAATAGAATCAATCTTTGCGTTCGATAATCCAGTAATCAGGTTTGTTGATCCTGGCCCCGAAGTGGCAAATACAATACCTGGTTTATCAGAAGTTTTAGCATAGCCTTGTGCCATATGTGTTGCTCCTTGTTCGTGACGCACCAGAATATGTTCAATTTTATCCTGATAATCATAAAGTGCATCATAAATCGGCATGATTGCTCCACCTGGATATCCAAAAATGGTATCAACACCTTCATGCAACAAGGAGAGGATGACCGCTTCTGAACCTTTAACGGTTTTAGCTGTTTCTGTTTTTGTTTCCTCTTTTAAATCTGTCTTGGTTTCCATAAGTGTAATTTTAAACTAGTCAATTATTCTAACTGCGCCTTTATCGGCTGATGAAACTAACAATGAATATGCTCTTAATGCTTTTGAAACCTTTCTTGGTCTGATCTTCGCAGGTTTAAATGCATTTTGGCCTTTTAGTTGTTCTTCTGCTCTTCTGGTATTAAGTTCCTGATCCGAAATGAGCACATTTATCTTGCGTTCCGGAATGTTGATCTCAATTTTATCTCCATTTTTAATGAGTGCAATTTCTCCACCTGAAGCCGCTTCTGGTGAAACATGGCCAATAGATAAGCCTGATGTGCCTCCAGAGAATCTACCATCTGTGATTAATGCACAATATTTATCAATTTTTATAGATTTCAAATAGGAAGTAGGATAAAGCATTTCTTGCATACCTGGGCCTCCTTTGGGGCCTTCATATCGGATAATGATTACATCGCCTTTTTCTATTTTTCCGTTTAAAATAGCATTTACTGAATCTTCCTGTGAATCATAAACTTTTGCATTTCCTGTAAATATAAGAATGCTTGCATCTACACCTGCGGTTTTTACAATACATCCATTTTTTGCAATATTTCCATACAGAACTGCCAGGCCTCCATCTTTGCTGTAAGCGTTCGCAATATTGCGGATACAGCCTTTTTCGCGATCCAAGTCCAACAAAGCTCTGGTAGATTGAGAGGCTAACTTAAGATTCCGTCCATTATTGGCAGCTGCACTTCCATAAATATCAAAAGCCTTGTCTATAGCTGTTTCTCGTTTGATATCATAACTATTTATAGCATCTTTCAAAGTAGGAAAATCGATTCGACTTGCTGTAGTGTCCAGTAATCCATGACGTTCCAATTCTCCCAATATGGATAAAATTCCACCTGCATTATTTACATCTTCTATGTGATAATGCGAGCTAGGAGCTACTTTGCAAATATTAGGCACTTTACGTGAAAGCTGGTCAATATCGTTCATTGTAAAATCAACGCCTGCTTCATTTGCAATTGCCAATAAGTGAAGAACGGTATTTGTACTGCCCCCCATGGCTATATCCAGTGTCATTGAATTTAAAAAAGCTGATTTTTTAGCAATATTCAATGGAAGAACTGATTGTTCACCTTGATAATAATGTTTTTCAGTAATTTCTACCAGCATTTCGGCTGCTTCTCTAAATAAATTTTTCCGGTTTTCGTGAGTGGCAACAATGGTTCCATTTCCTGGTAAACCAAGGCCAAGTGCTTCAACCAGGCAATTCATTGAATTTGCTGTAAACATACCTGAACAGGAACCACAAGTTGGGCATGCGTTTTTCTCAATTTCTTCAATTTCTGTATCCGAAATATTTGCATCCACGGCCATAACCATAGCATCAACCAAATCAATTTTTTTATTAATTTGAATTCCAGCCTCCATTGGACCTCCTGATACAAAGATTGTTGGAATATTCAATCGCATGGCAGCCATCAACATTCCAGGTGTAATCTTATCACAATTACTAATGCAAATCAACGCATCTGCCTGATGGGCATTACACATATATTCAACACTATCGGCAATAATTTCGCGCGACGGAAGTGAATATAACATACCATCGTGACCCATTGCAATACCATCATCAATAGCTATGGTATTAAATTCAGCTGCAAAATACCCTTTTTCTTCAATGACGGACTTGATGAATTGTCCTACTCCATGCAAATGTGCATGACCCGGAACAAACTGTGTAAAAGAATTTGCTATTGCAAAAATAGGTTTACCAAATTGGCTGTCTTTTACTCCATTTGCACGCCAAAGACTTCTTGCACCTGCCATTCTTCGGCCTTTTGTACTTGTGTCACTTCTTAAATTAATTTTCATTTTTCTAATTTATGGTAAAAAAAAAGCGCCATCCCTGTAGGAATGGCGCTCGACTTTATATTCTAAAATCTTTACATCATTCCCATCTACTTGCTATGACAATAACAAATACCAGCACACTGCTAAGAATGACGTTAAAAACTTCCATAAAATTATTCAATACTATATTTCAAAACTCGATGTAAAAATACAGCTATTTTTTTTTAAAAAACAAACTTATTTTTGTAATATTTTTAATTATTTATATAAGTTTCAATAATACAGTATGTTACAATTATATTTTATTTATTTAATATTATTCAATTTGATTTATTTTTCAAGATAGATTACATTTATGCCCTATTTTATATTATATGACTAAAAATATTTTAAGGGGGCTTTATTTATTGGGGGTAGGACTTATTATTTTTCTATTTTTTCATTTCCAACTAAATAACTATTTCAACGTTGATAATATTGAAAAAGTAAAAGTTCTTTTTCTTGGATTAGGGAATTGGGGGTTACTTTACATGATTTTAATTCATATAGTGCTCAATATTACCGCTATTCCTCGTGTCTTTTTTACCATTTTTGCAGGATATGTTTATGGAGTATTCATAGGTTTTATTTTCTCCTGGATTGCAACAATGGCAGGGCTTATTGTTACTTTTTTAATGGTAAGGTATTTATTTCGCCAAAGTTTTGACAAAAAATTTGGATCAAAGAAAGTGGTGAAGAAGATTAATCGGCAGGTTGATAAATATGGAATTTGGATTGTTGTTTTTTTAAGGGCAATATATGTTGTTCCTTCTTCAATTTTAAATTATAGCTTCGGTTTTACTAAAATTAAAACCAAAACCTATTTTATAGGTTCTGCTATTGGTTTTATACCTGTGGTATTGCTAAATGTTTGGGCAGGAAATGCGCTGGCTAAGAATTTATTTAATGGATTTCATTATCATATTATTATTTTTGGCTTTGTTCTACTTTGCCTTTTTTATTTTTCAAAATATCTTTCAAAGAAATATGTTTGAAATTTTCCAGATTTTCAAAATCTGGAAAATCTAAAATATTTGTAAATCGTGAAGTTTTTTATAGATACCATTTTTTTCGATTAATTCGTCATGGTTGCCACGTTCTGCAATTTTCCCTTCGTGCAACACACATATTTCATCTGCATGTTTTATAGTTGATAACCTATGTGCAATAACAATGGATGTACGGTTTTTCATCAGATTTATCAACGCATCCTGAACCAAACGTTCTGATTCTGTATCTAGTGCCGAAGTGGCTTCATCAAGTATAAGGATTGGAGGATTTTTGAGTACAGCACGAGCAATGCTTATACGTTGACGCTGGCCGCCTGATAATTTACTGCCCCGATCGCCAATATTAGTTTGATAGCCATCGGGGGCTTCCATAATAAAATCGTGTGCATTAGCTACCTTTGCCGCTGCAATTACTTGTTCTTCTG
Organism: Bacteroidota bacterium; assembly: GCA_025361565.1. Lineage (GTDB taxonomy): Bacteria > Bacteroidota > Bacteroidia > Bacteroidales > NBLH01 > NBLH01. The sequence goes on from JANYKN010000196.1 coordinate 56,914, forward strand.
TTGCTTGTTCTACACCAAAAGCAATATTATTAAATATGGTATCATTAAATAAAATAGATTCTTGGTTTACATTACCCATTAAATGTCTTAAATCTTTGATTTTTATGTTTTTAATATTTTGTCCGTCAATTAATATTTCTCCCTCAGGAATGTCATAAAATCGTGGAATCAAATCAACAAGGGTTGATTTTCCGCTTCCAGATTGACCTACAAGGGCTATTGATTTGCCTTTTGGTATAGTTAAATTTATATTTTTTAGAACTTCCGCATCAGCATATTTAAAACTTGCATTTTTGAAAGTAATCGATGAATTGAATTCTGAGATTCTTACAGGGTTTTCAGCCTCTTTTATCATATGTTCAGCAAGTAAAACATTGTTTATGCGGTCAATGGCTGCCATTCCTTTCTGAATTCTATAATAGGCTGTTGTTACAGATTTTGCCGGGTTTATAATTTGCGAAAAAATTCCTATAAACCCTATAAATACTTCCGGTGATAATTCTGATTTTTTTCCTAATACTAATGTTGCACCATAAATCATGACAACCATAAGAGTTCCTACTCCTAAAAATTCACTTAATGGTGACGCTAAATATTCCCTTCTAAAAATTCGATTTGCAATTTTTGTATATTCCTCATTTTCAGCAATAAATCTGTTTTCTATCTTTTTTTCGGCAACAAATGCTTTGATAATCCTTAATCCACCTAAAGTTTCTTCCATCATCGATAAAAGTGTGCCCATGCGAATCCTGAACTCACCTGAACTTTTCCTTAAGCTTTTTCCTATCCGTCCAATGATAATTCCACTTATTGGCAATAAAACCAAGATAATTATTGTCAGTGAAGGGCTAATAAAAAATAATGAAAAGAGAAAAACGATTATTAAAATTGGATCTCGGAATACCATTTCAATTGATGCTATTGCCGACCATTCAAACTCTTGAACATCAGTAGTCATACGCGAAATAATATCGCCCTTTTTTTCTTCTGAAAAGTAACCGATATGTAGGTTTAAAACTTTATTATATATCCTGTTCCGTATATCTTTAACAATTCCATTGCGCAAAGGAGCCATAAAGTAGTTGGCTAAAAATGCAAAGAGATTTTTGAAAAATGTCATGGCTAAAATAAAAACACTAACCATGACTAATGCTTTTGTTTTTCCACTTTCTACTATAATATTGCTCATATAATAATAAAAAGTATTAAGAAGCACCTGTGGTGAAAATGCAAATGCTGGTTTTACCAAAATGAGTTCCTGGCTACCAAACAATATTCCCAGAAATGGGATTAACATAGCAAGTGAAAATAAAGAAAAGATAGCTGTAAGGATATTTAACATTACATTTAATAGAACCTGGTATTTATATGGCTTGATATAATATAATACCGTCTTGAAAAAATCTCTCATTTTTTTATTATTGGAATTTCATTAAAATTGAATCAAGCGCCAAATTTATAAATATTCATTGAGATATAGATATTGATTCCGGCTTAATAGTTTATCTGTTACAAAATAATTAAATAATTATCTGATAATCTTTTAAATTTGCATTTTTTAATAAATATAATATTCCGGAAGTTTTTTGTTTTTATAATAGCATTACAATTTTTATTTTGGAATAGATTGTTTTATTAATTGGTAAATTTTTTCGTTTTAACTCGTATTGACGTATGAAAATTAGTGGATTCACTTTTATTAGAAATGCAGTAAAATATGGTTATCCAATTGTTGAGGCCATTAAATCAATTTTACCTGTTTGCGATGAGATATATGTTGCAGTGGGTAAATCTGATGATAATACACTTGAACTGATCAATGGCATTGATCCACTCAAGATAAAAATAATTGAAACTATTTGGGACGATTCGTTAAGGGAAGGGGGAAGAGTATTGGCTATTGAAACGGATAAGGCATTTCAATCAATTCCTTTGGATTTTGATTGGGCTTTTTACATACAGGGCGATGAGGTAATGCATGAAAAATATATCACTGAAGTTAAGCAAGCCATGAACAAATGGAAAGATGACCCAAAAGTAGATGGACTTTTATTTAAGTATACACATTTTTATGGCTCATATGATTATGTTGGAAATTCTGAACGGTGGTATCCAAACGAAATAAGAGTGATAAAAAATAACAAAAAGATTTATTCCTATCGCGATGCCCAAGGATTTAGGAAAAACGAAAATGAAAAATTGAATGTGAAACCTATAGATGCATATATATACCACTATGGATGGGTAAAAGAACCAAAAGTCCATATTGAAAAATTGAAGAATTTTGAGAAACTTTACAATACAGATAGCAAATTACAGAAAAAAGTTCAAAGTATTGATGAATTTGATTTTTCAAATGTTGATTCACTGGAACTTTTCAAAGGTTCTCACCCTAAAGTGATCCAGGATTTGATTGAGCGCAAAAACTGGGTTTTCAATCATGATTTGTCAAAAAACAGGGTCACACTTAAAAGTCGTTTCAAACGCATTGTTAAAAAGCTTTCAGGAATCGAAATTGGCTACAAGAACTATAAAATAGTTTAATAAATTAAATCCCAGTATAATTAAAAGGACTTATTTCTTTAAGTTCTTTTTTTAATTTATCGCTAATAGTCAATTCATCAATAAAATGATGAATCGATTCTTTGGTAACTACCTCATTTGTTCTAGTTAAATCCAACAAAGCTTCATAAGGGTTCGGATAATTTTCCCTCCTAAGAATGGTTTGAATCGCTTCGGCAACTACAGCCCAGTTCGATTCCAAATCAGTTTGTATCGCAGACTCATTAATTACTAATTTGCCCAAGCCTTTAATCAAGGATTCAAAAGCAATGACAGTATGAGCAAATGGAACTCCTATGTTTCTAAGTACGGTTGAATCGGTCAAATCTCTCTGTAGCCTGGAAATAGGCAACTTATTGGCCAAATGCTCAAATATAACATTGGCCATACCCAAATTTCCTTCTGCATTTTCAAAATCTATGGGATTTACTTTATGAGGCATAGCTGATGAGCCAATTTCTCCTTTTTTGATTTGCTGCTTAAAGTAATGCATAGAAATATATGTCCAAAAATCTCTGCATAAATCAATTAGTATAGTATTGATTCTCTTTAAGTTATCAAACATCGCTGCCAAATTATCATAATGCTCAATTTGTGTAGTAGTTTGCGAACGATCAAGATTGAGCACATGGTTGACAAACGAATTTGCAAATTCAGCCCAATTTACATTCGGATATGCTACTTTATGGGCATTAAAATTACCTGTAGCGCCACCGAACTTGGCAGAGTATGGTATAAATCGTAGAAGTGAAGTTTGCTTTTGTATTCGTTCGATAAAAACGTCAATTTCTTTTCCCAATCGTGTGGGAGAGGCTGGTTGGCCATGTGTTCGGGCAAGCATGGGTATCTCTGACCATTTTTCAGCCAATTCACTCAACTTTGTTATTAAACGATCCAAGATGGGATTATATACATAATTTATAGCATCTTGCAATGAATACGGTACAGCAGTGTTATTTATGTCCTGTGATGTTAGTCCAAAATGTATAAATTCTTTAAATTCGGAAAGATTTAACGATACGAATTTTTCCTTAATAAAATATTCAACTGCTTTTACATCGTGGTTGGTCGTTTTTTCAAATTCCTTAATCTTTAAAGCATCTTCAAGACTGAAATTTAAATAAAGTAGTCTAAGTTGTTTGTATAATTTTTTATCCACACCTTGCAATTGATCAAGTGGAAGTTCACACAATGCTATGAAATATTCAACCTCAACAAGTACACGATATTTTATCAGCGCAAATTCCGAAAAATATTTGGCAAAAACTTCGGTTTTGTTTCGGTAACGGCCATCAACAGGCGAAATTGCTGTTAAGTTGTTTAATTCCATTGCTTTGTATCGTTTATAGGTTTAAACCGCAAATATAAAAATAAATTAATGGATTTTAACAAATCAATGTCTGGAGTTTGAAGTGTCTGATGCCTATAGGTTTTGTTTTTCAGTGAGATGATAAAAAAATGAAACATGAGTTAATTATTTAATAATCAATCCACACTCATTCATTAATTTTCCATACCCTCAAAGCATTCTTCTTTTCTTTATTCCTGAATGCTTCTTCAAGGTTAACTTCAAACTGGTTGGCTAAATCGAGTAAATAACTAAAAACATCAGCAAATTCACTTTCAAGTTCATCATCATTAGTTAATTTACCAACTTCATGATAAAGTTTTAACTTATTCCTGATTGCTTTTGCTAACTCTCCAATTTCTTCGGAAAATAAAAGAAAAATTTCCAGCGGATTATTTTTGTTCCAACCTCTTTCTGCACAAAGTCTTTTCAGATATTCTTGATAATCGGCAAGTGTCGGATTTGGTTTTATTTCTGTCATTTTTCTTTTATCTAAACTCTGGTTCACTAAAAATCAAAAATATATTCAAATCCCTATTTTCAAGTATATGATAATAGAAATTATCATCAATTCTCAATTATTGTTTTTGAAATTTAACATTTCAAAGAAATGCAACACTATTTTAGAAAATCAAATAATTCAGGAAAAACTTTAAACAGTAAATCCGCTCCAATGGCAGTAACTATTGCAAAAATTAAAATTACTCCAATCATAGTGATGGTAGATTTTTTATTGATAGAAACCGTATTCTTCCTTATAATTTCATTTTTAGCTTCAAAACTTTGAAAATCAGTTTTTAATTGAACTTGAACCTGATTAAGTTGTATTGCCGCATTTTCAAGATTTCCAAGACGTTTAGGGAAATTAATTTTCTGAACTTCTTCGGTTAATTTAGCCGTTGATTGCGCTAATTCAAGGTAATTCTGAAGCAAAGTTTGTACTTCTTCAATTTGTTTATTATGCGATGCGCCAATTTGATATATTTGTGAATCAGTCTTGTCTAATGTCCTTTTAATCAAATCATTGTTCTGATTCTGTGCAACTACAGTTTTTTTATGGTAGTCTTCAAAAATCCCACTTACTTCCTGTAATTGTTTGGTATATTTTTCAGACAGATCATTAACAAGGCTTTGTGCCTGGCCACTGGACTGAGTTAGAATGCTATCCACTTGCTTTTGGATAAAATCAAGATGATTGCTGTACTTGCCCTGTAGTTCAGTAATGGTTTTAATTACACTGCTTGCTATAGATTCAGCCTTCTCTATTTGCTTTACCGCACTATCAAGAGCAGATAACTCATCCTGAATTTTAATCAGCTCATTGTTTATTTTTTCATTCATTTTCAATGATTTTTATTATTGAAGTCTTTTAGCCAAATATAATGCATTCGAAGCCATAAAATTGATTCATAAGTTTCTTTTAAATCTGGCCTGTGTTGATATAATAGGTTTAAATAAGATTGTATATTGCTTTGATATATATCCGGATTGTAATTGTCAAGTTTTCGTATTTTGATAAAACCTCTGGCAATTTGATCAAAGGCAGTATCTATGGCCTCTTCATTTTGTTCGCCCGAAACCAGATTGGTATAGGCATCCAAAAGAAAAGGTATAGGATTATCATGCATTATTCTGGAAATCAGTTCTGTAGATTTTTTAAGATGAATCCAATTTTCTTTAAGTGGTCCCAAATTGTTTAAATAGCTGTCAACAATGCTAAAATCTTGAATTCCTTCTTTTTGTGCACTTTGGCCTGGGATCAATCCAAAAAAGCTGCTTGTAAATTTGGCTCTGAAATAATTGCTGAATAATTCTTGCAACCCTATGTTGTAATCATTTGTGTTGTCTTTATCTTTGGCTATTTGCAAAAATATATCATTAAGGCTTTCAATGGAGTTGAGCCTTTCTTTTACAATATAATTATAGCAAAATTCAATGTATCCTTCAACTGCTTTATTAATGTAATTTCCGGCTATTTTATCGGTTTCTATTTTCTTTTCCAACGTTTTTTCGGGTAACATAAAACTTTCAAAGATTCCATGAAGTTTTAATGTATGCGCCTCGTTTGCTTTTTTTCTTATTTTAATGATAAATTGCTGGTTAATTTCATCAACAATATAATCATCTATAAAACCAAGTTTGCTAAGTTTATAAATGGCTGCATGGCTTTCAGTTTTCAATCTTGCCTGATTATAAAGTAGTATTATTGTTTCAAATAAATTACTTTTATTGTCAATGGATTTAATCTCATTTATTTTTTCAATAAAATCGTACTTTGATAAACTGGATTGATAAAACTCCTTAATCTTAGGCGTTGTAAATGAGTTACTTAATTCTTTTTGTAAGATTTCTGCAATCTTTGACAAGTTGTTATTGGAAAAAGGAATTGTCAGTTCTTGAATTGCTCCGGTTTTTAATCTATTAAGAATATTTTCAATTCCTTCTGTTTCGATTTGATAAATATCACTACTTAAAATTTGAAAACAATTTTCAGGTTTATTGCACCTTTTACGAATCTCCTCGGCGGTATAATTTACTAAGTTTAAGCTTATTTCCCGTTCAAAATTGCTTTCTTCAACATTGGTGCTAAAGTTTGACAAATCAATATAACCATAGGTCTTCTTCTGGAATTTAATATACAATCTCACCGGTTTATTGGCAGGCTGGAATATCAGATCAGTATCTATTTGAAAATCATTTTCAATAATATCGTGGATAATATCAATATAAGTAGTTTTATCCGCCTTGGTTCCGCTTAACAAATCTTGAATTACTGACAGTTCTTTCTCTTTTCCTTTATATTTTTTGATAATTTTCTCGTAAGCAAGATATTTGTCAAAAGTTGTTTTGGAATTATCTGATAAGCTTGACAAGCTGCTATTTCCAGGAATTTCAAACTCTTGATTATCTGTTATTACCAAACACAGAGCTTCATTTCCATCACGTCCGGCACGTTGTGTATGCTGTATAAAACTCTCGATTGAATCAGGCGGACTGTAATAAATAATGTTTCTAATGTCTGGTTTATTTATCCCAATTCCGAAAGATGGAGTAGCAATCAGAATATCCAATTCATTGTTCATAAATTTGATTTGATTTTTTTCTGATTGAAATGAATCTTTCAATAGCACAGTGTCAATTATTTCATCTGTTGTTCCCCAAAATGTTCCTATTCTAAGTTTTTCAAAGATAGTCGACAATTTATCCGACAATCCATCACCATGATTATCAGATACTCCTGTATTTCCATAAACTGTTGGGCAGTATATTAAAGTATTGTTTTTTTTATTTTTTTCCTTTTGTTCAGCAAACATCTCTTTGATTAGAAAAGAAAAATTAACTTGCTTTCTGGCCCCAATTAATTGCTTGATTTGCCCGATTGACATATCTGGCTTGATTTGATTTGTTGTGGCATCTATTATCCTGAATTTCAGATTTGAATATTGTCCACTTATTTCAACAATATTTTGGGGTTCTATTTGTAATTCTTCTAAAATGTCTATTTGACAAGCATTTGAAACATAGCCACTTAGTGCAATGATTGGTATATTTTGCTTATCATTATTTTTTATCAATTGTTCTTTTAATTCACCCAATTTATGGTAGGAAAGCCTAAAATCATGTCCCCATTCTGACAAACAATGCGCTTCGTCAACAATGAAGTTACTAAAAACAAGAGTGTCATTCACCATTGCATGAAGTGTGTCCCTCAATACTTTCTGACGGAAATATTCTGGTGAAATGAAAGCAAATAAATATTCTGAATTTTTAAGTTTTTGTAATTCATTGTTTAATGCTTCTGCATTTTTAATTCCAGAATTGATATTTGTCATGCAGTCAATGCCCATCTTTTGCAAACTGAACAATTGATCGGTTGTAGCCGACATAATGGGATTAATTACAATGGATACACCCGGTTGCAAAAGAGAAGCAAGTTGGTAGGCAACGCTTTTTCCTCCTCCTGAAGGCAATAAACCAAGGCTATTCTTTCGCTGAAAACTTTTATTTATTACTTCAAGCTGACCTGGTAAAAAATCATCTTTGCGGAAAATATTGCGTAAAAAATATTTGAAAGAGTTGATAGCTTTACTTTTTATTCTTTCATCCACAGTTGAAGAATAAATATCCAAATATGGAATGGACTTTTCGGTAAGAAATATCCTATCCGCTATGATACTTTTTACCGATTTTATGGTTGCTTGATTTTTAGCTTTGGTTTGATATACAGGGTTAAGCGCGCCAGTTCTCTGTAGTATCGAAATGTCTAACAACAAATCAAAATCTTCAGATTCATCAAAGTTATTGATTGAATTAATTGTTCCAGCATAGATTACATTTAATTTTGCATTTCTAAACTCATCTGTACGATAAATACTTAAATTAAGTTCAGGCATTTTTTTATTTACTCCTTCAAGAGCAAATAGATTCTCAAAATGAAGTCTTAAATCCTGAAAAGCCAGATAGGCACATGGAACATCACGTTCGATAACACCAATTTTCCATGAATCTGCATTTAGATTTAATTTTCCTGATAATAAATATTCGATTATTGTTTTTTGAATCCTCGCCACAGCAATTGGAGAAAGTGCGTATTGCAGCGCATTAAGGCCTTCATTTGTATTATATACCGGATTCCTGTAATTCTTTCCAATTGTGTCGAAATATTCATTGTAGGTGAAATTCATTAACGGACGCAGAACCGTATTGCTTTCTGCAAGTTTATGAGTATCCACAACCAATGGTTCCGACCATGAAATTTGTTTAAATAAAGTCTTTTTAAGCTGATCTATTTCAAACTTATATTTTGTCTCTGAAGGATTATCATCAAGCTCAATAGTAATGCCGCGCATTTGGTTAAATACATATGGCATTTCTAAAACAAAATCATTTTTTTGTTTTAGGATGGTTTCAAAATCCTGAAATGTTTCGCTGTCAGCTTCAAATCCAGAAGATTTAATTATAGAACTATAATCCCTGTTTTCCTCGATTAGTTGAATATAAGCTTGTCCTAAATATTCAGGCACCATAGAGTACAGAAAATCTATTTTGAAGCCCGCACCTTTCTGTTTCCATTTATCCTCAATATCAACAAATTGGTTGGCTTTGTTAATTCTCGGATCAATAATATGGATTGCCCTTAAAAGATTTTCAGTTAAACTATCGTCAGAAAATGGATGATTAATCTGATTTTGACTAGTAACTTCTCTTTTGGTATTTCCAAATGTAGTAGCTAGTAAATCTTCAATGAAAGTCGATGGCCTTGTGGGAATTCCTCTGCTTAGTAGATTATTAACAAGCTTTATTTCAGAAATATAATCAACTTGTAGGTGATTGATATCATCTTTTGTATCCAAATCAAAATGACATAGTTGCAACACAATTTTTTCAACTTTTTCCTTAACACTTTGGTTTAAGAATAGGTCAAAAATACTGTTTAAAAAGTATCCCGCCTTATATTGCATCACCTATTGGTTTTTTGATTAATACAATCATCAAAAGTAAATAATAATTTACAAATTATCAAATATAATTTATTTTCTTCATGCTTTTGATCTACTAACTCTCTTAATGCCTGCTAAATGTATAGTGTATTTAATAATTCGTACATCAAAATGTAAAAATAGACAAATAAATTTAATTTATGCTTTATCGTTAAATTTATTTGCCACTGTACTTTATCTGTCTTTTTGCATAAATCTATGTAAATAACTGAATAGTTATCCATTAAAGTATTTTCTGGCTAAAAATGACATGGATTAACCTTAAGGCATTGGTTAATCATTTGATAAATTTATTATGGTTTGTTTGATTCATGACTAAAAATCAAAAAAAATCCATAATTTTATACATTAAGCCTGGATATATCAATCCATTTTTAATTTGACTGATAATCTCTACTTTGAATCAAGTTCTGATGAAATAAACGCTATATTATTTTGCATATGTTAAATTTCAGAAAAATAGGTTTTGCTTGCCTGTTCATTTATATCTCAGTGCACACTTTGGCACAATCGGCAGAAAAGGGGTTTGAACTTATGCGACAGGAAAAGTTTGCCACTGCGATTGAATTATTCAACAAAGTAATTGAAAAAAACAAAGACATTTTGCCGTGTAAATTTGGCCTTGCCGAAATTTATTCAAATACCGCTTATCCCAAATACAAGTATGATAGGGCTTACAGAAACCTTGTTTTTGTGCAAAAAAAATTCGAAAAAATAACTGGAAGTGAAAAATCTATTCTTAAAAAGGATTATAATATTGATGATATAAGCATTGGAGCGCTCAGAACTAAAATATTGAATGCTGCTTTAGAGGAAGCTAAAAATATTGGAACCATTGAAGTGCTAAATATTTTTTGCGAGGATTTTCCATTTACTGAACAAAGCAAACAAGCTAAATTGTTAAGTATTAAGCTTGCATTGGTCGAGGTAGCAAAACAAAATGATCCATCAGCATTGGCCGAATTTATTAGAAAAAACCCTGGAACGCCTGAGGCTGATAGCGCAAGACTTCTAATGGATGAACTAGAAGCGGATGCCTATAAATATTATTCTCATGAAGGTGAGTTAGAATCTTTACTCGAATTTCAAAAATTATACCCTAATTTTAAAGACAAAGCCAAGCTCCAACAGGATATTGAACTTGCTAATTATGCGTTTAAACTCGATATGGACGAAACTTACAATCGCAATATGGAAAGCGTTTACATCGATTATATGAAAAAAGCTGCACCCATAGAACTTGCATACATAGCTTTAATTCGCACAATAGCTCCTTTCCTTGCTGATAAACAATGGAAGGAAGCGATTGACAGAATAGAGATGTACAAATCTTATTTTCCTAATGATAAAAGGATTGATAAAATAATAACAATACTTAGTGCTCCAGATAAAACTTTAAAAGTAGAGGGACTAAGTCCAATAGTAAATACCGAAGGACATGAATATGCACCTGTTGTTACAGCAGATGGCAAAACTCTTTATTTTTGTGGTCGTGGACGTGAAGGCAATATTGGAGGCGAGGATATTTTTGTCACTAAATTTAAAGATGGAAATTGGACAAAGCCTGAATTACTCAATTCGATTAACACTCCTTATGCGCATGAAGCACCACTTGCCATTTCTGCTGATGGTGAAAGACTTCTGATTTATGCTAATACCGATATTTATTACAGTGATAAAATTGCTACAGGCTGGTCAATTCCTGTACCTTTTCCATCCGTAAACAAAACTAATTCATGGGAAGCCGATGCCTATATGACTTCAGATGGAAATGCTATCCTATTTATTTCAGACAGGAATGGAAATATTGGAAGCCTTCATAAATTTGGTGAGCTTTTTCATGGAAGCCACTCAGGAAATTCGGATATATATGTTTCGGTATTATCTGAGGGTAGCTGGTCTGTGCCCATAAATCTTGGTAAAACTATTAATACCCCTTATAGCGAGCGCAGCCCTTTTCTTCATCCTGATATGAAAACGCTGTATTTTAGCTCCGAAGGTCATGCAGGGCTCGGCAGACTTGATGTTTTCAAGTCTGTTAGGCTCAGCGATACTTCATGGACTGAGTGGTCAGAACCTGTTAATTTAGGTAAAGAAATCAATTCCTTTGGGGATGAATATGATTATAAAATTTCTACCGATGGAAAATTAGCCTACTTATCGTCGCTCAAAGGTGGGAATTATGATATTCAGAAATTAGAGATTCCGTTATCAGTTCGCCCTGAATATGTAGCAACAGTTTGGGGATTTATCAACGATAGAAAAGGAAAACCCTTGCAAACTAAAATAAAGTGGGAAGATTTAAAAGAAGGAAAAACCATTGGCCTGTTACAGAGTGATTTAAATGAGGGTAGCTATTCAATTATATTGCCTTTAGGAAAAAATTATGGCTATTATATTGATGATCCAAATTATTATCCCCTTTCGGGGAATATTGATTTGACAGATAAAAATGAAGAATTGAATATCCGAAAAGACTTTGTGCTTTACTCCAATTCTGAAATTATTAATGAAGGTATTGCAGTTCCGCTTGAAAATGTATTTTTTGAGAATAACCAATATAAATTAAAAGCGGAGTCATTTTCTGAACTTAACAGACTAATTGCATTTTTAAAGAAAAGTCCAGCCTTGAAAATCGAAATAGCTGGTCATACAGACAACACAGGGACACCAGATTATAATAACAAACTTTCTCAGCAACGTGCCAATTCGGTTAAAGACTATCTGTTAAAAAAAGGGATTGATGCCCAAAGACTCTTAGCAATGGGATATGGCCAGACAAAACCAATCCAAACCAATGAAACGGAAATTGGGCGTGCAAAAAATAGGAGAGTTGAATTTAAGGTTGTTTCAAAATAAAAAAGGCCATCTTTTCAGACAGCCTTTTAATAAATTAAGCTTCAGCGGTTGGTCCACCAAAATTGAGTGGTAAAATTGGACCTCCCATCGATTCTATGTTCTTAATTGAGCCATGTAAAGACTCAAATTTTTTGATATTTTCACCTAAGGCCAACATTAATCGTTTGGCATGTTCAGGTGTCATAATTATCCTCGAAACTACTTGAGCCTTAGGAACTCCGGGCATCACTCCAACAAAGTCGACTACAAATTCACTACTCGAATGTGTAATAACTGCCAGGTTTGCATATTTGCCCTGGGCCATGTCTTCTTTTAATTCGATATTTATCTGATTTTTATTCTTTTTATCGTCCATTTGGTTGATAATTATTTAATTAAAATCTATAAAGAAATAGTTTCGTTTAACGTATGTCTAATTTGATATTCGTCGCTAAAATTTAACAAATAACTAATTTCCAGTTTCTTCTTATTCCGTTTTTGATGCCATCAAAGTTTGATATTCTTCCATCGACCCAACAATTATATCCCTGTATTCTCTTCTACCGGTTCCTGCGGGAATTAAATGGCCTACAATTACGTTTTCTTTCAAACCTTCTAGATAATCTATTTTACCATTGATAGCTGCTTCATTAAGCACCTTGGTAGTTTCCTGGAAAGAAGCTGCTGACATAAAGCTCTTTGTTTGCAATGAAGCTTTGGTAATACCTTGTAAAACCTGGCTTGATGTTGCAGAAGTTGCGTCTCTCGATTCAACCAATTTCAAGTCTTTACGTTTCAGTAGAGAGTTTTCGTCCCTCAATTTTCTTGCAGAAACCAATTGTCCGGGATGAAGATTAACCGAATCTCCAGCATCAAGAATTACCTTTTTACCATAAATTTCATCGTTTTCCTGCATAAATTCCCACTTATCAACAACTTGTTTCTCAAGGAAATTTGTATCACCAGGTTCGGCAATGATTACTTTTTTCATCATTTGCCTAACAATCACTTCAAAATGCTTGTCGTTGATTTTTACCCCTTGTAAGCGGTAAACTTCCTGCACCTCATTTACAATATATTCCTGAACTTTTGTTGGGCCTTTAATTGCAAGGATGTCAGCAGGAGTAATTGCACCGTCTGAAAGTGCTGTGCCTGCCCGAACATAATCGTTTGATTGGATTAATATTTGTTTTGATAATGGAACAAGATATTTTTTCTCGTTACCGGTTTTTGAAGTAATAACGATTTCTCTGTTTCCTCTTTTAATTTTTCCAAAAGATACAACACCATCGATTTCAGATACAACTGCAGGATTCGAAGGATTTCTTGCTTCAAATAGTTCAGTTACCCTTGGCAAACCACCAGTGATATCTCCAGCTTTACCCATGCTTCTTGGAATCTTAACGAGCGCTTCACCTGAACCAACCATGTCGCCTTCTTTTACAACAATATGGGCTCCTGTTGGCAAGTTATAGTTCTTTAATAATTCTCCGTTATCAGCTAAGATATTGATCTCTGGGTTTTTGGTTTTGTCTTTGGTTTCGATAACTACAATCTCCATTAAACCTGTTTGTTCATCAGATTCGCGCTTGAATGTAACGCCTTCAATTAAATGTTTGTACTCAATTTTACCTTTCGATTCTGCAACAATTAAAGCATTGTATGGATCCCATTCACAAATTTTAGCTCCTTTTTCAACAACTTGTCCATTCTCAATATATAGTTTTGAACCATAAGGAATTGAATGAGTTGATAAATTAATTTGTGTATTTGGATCCACAATCTTTAATTCAGCCATACGGCCAATTACAATCTGAATTGTTTTTCCATTTTCATTATAGTCAACCGTACGTAATTCTTCAAATTCAGCAATACCTTTGTATTTGGCTGTAACATTTGATTCTGAGGCAATATTTGAAGCAGTACCACCAACGTGGAAAGTACGCAAAGTAAGCTGTGTTCCTGGTTCACCAATTGACTGGGCGGCTATTACTCCAACAGATTCACCAATTTGAACCATTCTACCTGTAGCCAAATTCCTGCCATAACATTTTGCACAAACCCCTTGTTTCGATTCACATGTTAAAACTGAGCGAATTTCAACTCTTTCAATTGGAGAGTCATCTATAATTTGTGATTTCTCTTCAGTTAGTTCCTCCCCGTTTTCAATGATTAATTTTCCAGTTAGTGGATGGTAAATATCATGAACAGAAGTTCTACCTAATATTCTTTCATATAGGGTTTCAACTACTTCTTCATTTTTCTTTAAAGTAGTTGCAACAAGTCCTCTTAGTGTGCCACAGTCATCATGGGTAATTATCACATCTTGTGCAACGTCAACCAAACGACGGGTTAAATAACCTGCATCTGCTGTTTTAAGAGCAGTATCAGCAAGACCTTTTCTTGCACCGTGTGTAGAAATAAAATACTCAAGTACGGAAAGTCCTTCTTTGAAATTCGACAAGATTGGATTTTCAATAATTTCAGAACCTGCGGAACCTGATTTTTGAGGTTTGGCCATCAAACCCCTCATACCAGATAACTGCCTGATTTGTTCTTTTGAACCCCTTGCACCAGAGTCAAGCATCATATAAACTGAATTAAAACCTTGGTTATCACTTGATAACTGGTTCATAACAGTTTGTGTCAGTCTTGAATTGGTGTGTGTCCAAACGTCGATTATCTGGTTGTAACGTTCATTGTTGGTAATAAATCCCATGTTATAGTTATTCATTACTTCGTCAACCTGATCGTATCCTTCTTTTACCATTTTTGCTTTGGCTTCAGGAATAATAACATCATTTAAATTGAATGATAATCCACCTTTAAATGCCATTGTATAACCAAGATCTTTAATATCATCAAGGAATTGAGCTGTAGCAGCAGTTCCCTTTTCTTTTAAAATTGATCCGATAATATCTCTAAGTGCTTTTTTAGTAAGCAATTCATCAATATAGCCATATCCTTTTGGAACTGTTTGGTTAAAAAGAATCCTTCCCAAAGAGGTTTCAATCATTTTATTGACAATTTTACCATCTTCTTTCACATCAACTTTCACCTTAACAAAAGCGTGTAATTCAACTGCTTTTTCGTTATAAGCTATAATTGCTTCTTCTGGCGAATAAAATTTCAGTCCTTCACCTTTAACTGATCTTTCAGGAGTACTTCTTCTTGATTTTGTGATATAATATAATCCAAGAACCATATCCTGAGATGGAACTGTAATAGGAGCTCCATTTGCTGGATTTAATATATTATGAGAAGCCAGCATCAAAAGTTGAGCTTCAATAATTGCTGCATTACCTAGAGGTAAATGAACCGCCATTTGGTCACCATCAAAGTCAGCGTTAAATGCTGTACAAACCAAAGGGTGTAATTGAATTGCTTTTCCTTCAATCAATTTGGGCTGGAAAGCTTGAATACCTAAACGGTGTAGGGTAGGAGCACGGTTTAACAATACCGGATGTCCTTTCAATACATTTTCCAGAATATCCCAAACTACAGGGTCTTTTCTATCAACTATCTTTTTGGCTGATTTTACTGTTTTTACAATACCTCGCTCGATTAATTTTCTGATAATAAATGGTTTGTATAATTCAGCGGCCATGTCTTTTGGTATGCCACATTCATGAAGTTTCAATTCTGGGCCTACAACAATTACAGACCTTGCAGAATAGTCAACCCGCTTACCTAAAAGGTTTTGTCTAAACCTACCTTGTTTACCTTTTAAACTGTCGCTCAGTGATTTAAGCGGTCTGTTTGCTTCTGTTTTAACAGCACTCGATTTTCTTGAGTTATCAAAAAGTGAATCAACAGCTTCTTGAAGCATTCTTTTTTCATTTCTTAGAATGATTTCAGGGGCTTTTATTTCGATTAACCTTTTTAAACGATTATTTCTGATAATTACCCGACGGTATAAATCATTTAAATCTGATGTTGCAAACCTTCCACCATCTAGAGGAACCAATGGTCTTAATTCCGGTGGAATAACGGGTACAACTTTCACAATCATCCATTCAGGTTTATTGATATTTTTTGATGCCCTGAATGCATTAACAACTTGAAGCCTTTTTAAAGCATCATTCTTACGTTGTTGTGAAGTTTCCTTATTTGCTTTATCCCTTAACTCGTACACCATGCTATCCAAATCAATCCGCGAAAGCAGATCAAAAAGTGCATCAGCACCCATTTTTGCAATAAATTTATTGGGATCTGATTCGTCAAGCTGATGATTTTCTTTAGGTAAAGTATCTAATATTTCAATGTATTCTTCTTCAGTTAAAAAATCAAGATGTTTTATACCATCTTCCGATTTGATACCTGGCTGTATAACTACATATCTTTCATAATATATGATTGAATCAAGTTTTTTTGTAGGTAATCCAAGCAAATAGCCAATTTTATTTGGCAATGACCTGAAATACCAGATATGTGCAACAGGAACAACGAGTGAAATATGACCTACACGTTCTCTTCGAACTTTCTTTTCAGTTACTTCAACACCGCAACGGTCGCATACTATACCTTTATACCTGATTCTCTTATATTTTCCGCAATGACATTCGTAATCTTTTACCGGACCAAAAATCCTTTCGCAGAACAACCCATCTCTTTCAGGCTTGTACGTTCTGTAGTTAATTGTTTCTGGTTTTAATACTTCCCCACTTGAGTGTTCCAAAATCACCTCGGGAGAAGATAAACCAATAGAGATTTTTGTAAAATCGCTTTTTACTTTTGTATCTCTTCTGAAAGCCATAGTTGAATCTTTATAAAATTAAATATGAGGTAGATTTAGCAAGTAAGCACTTGCTAAATCGTAAATTGCTAATATTATTCTAGTCTGATATTCAAACCCAGACCTCTTAGTTCGTGGAGCAACACATTTAGCGACTCAGGAATCCCTGGTTTTGGTAAAGGCTCACCCTTTACAATTGCTTCATATGTTTTTGCCCGTCCAATTACATCATCAGATTTAACAGTAAGGATTTCCTGCAAGATATTGGCTGCACCAAAAGCTTCAAGTGCCCAAACTTCCATTTCTCCAAATCGCTGTCCTCCAAATTGAGCTTTTCCACCCAGTGGCTGTTGTGTAATCAATGAATAAGGACCTATTGACCTGGCGTGCATTTTATCATCAACCATGTGGCCAAGTTTCAGCATATAAATAACACCTACGGTACCAGGCTGATCAAATCTTTCACCCGTTCCACCATCGTATAAGTAGGTTCTACCATATCTAGGAACTTTGGCTTTATCAGTGTATGAATTTATTTCGTCAAGTGTAGCTCCATCAAAAATTGGCGATGCAAATTTCATCCCCAACTCTTTACCTGCCCAACCTAAAACAGTTTCGTAGATTTGCCCAAGGTTCATCCTCGATGGCACACCAAGTGGATTCAAAACAATATCAACAGGTGTTCCATTTTCCAAAAATGGCATATCTTCTTGTCGTACAATTCTGGCAACAATACCTTTGTTACCATGTCGTCCGGCCATCTTATCACCAACTTTGATTTTTCTCTTTTGAACGATATAAACTTTAGCCAATTGCACAATACCAATTGGTAGTTCGTCTCCGATTGAAATATTATATTTCTTTCTTCTAAATTTACCTTCAATTTCTTTATGCTTTGAAATATAATTGTAAAGTAAATTTTTGATTGTATCGTTTTTGGATTTATCTGTAGTCCATTTGTTAGCATTAACGTGCACATAATCAATATCTTGTAGCATTTTAACGCTAAATTTTGTACCTTTTGGGATAATTTCTACTCCGTAATAATCTTTTACTCCCTGCGAAGTTTTTCCATTTACCAGAATAAATAATTTATCAATCAGTCTGGAGCGTAATTCTTCAATCGAACTATCTTGTTCCCTGTCTAATTTATCAAGCAATGGTTTCTCTGCATTTTTGGATTTTCTATCCTTAATTGCACGAGAAAACAATTTTTTATCAATTACGGTACCAAATAATGATGGTGAAGCTTTTAGTGAAGCATCTTTAACATCACCTGCTTTATCTCCGAAAATAGCCCTTAACAATTTTTCTTCCGGCGAAGGGTCTGATTCTCCTTTTGGAGTAATCTTACCAATCAGAATATCACCAGGTTTAACGTCAGCTCCAATCCTGATCATTCCATTTTCATCAAGATTTTTGGTTGCTTCTTCACTAACATTAGGAATATCTGAGGTTAATTCTTCAAGACCGCGCTTTGTATCGCGTACTTCAAGAATATATTCATCAATGTGGATTGAAGTAAAAATATCATCTTTCACCACATTTTCTGAAATAACAATAGCATCTTCAAAGTTGTAACCTTTCCATGGCATAAAAGCTACCATAAGGTTTCTACCAAGAGCTAATTCACCTCCTTGTGTACCATAACCTTCAGTTAGAATTTGTCCTTTAACTAATTTTTCACCTTTTGAAACTACAGGACGAAGATTAACGCTTGTGTTTTGATTCGTCTTTTTAAACTTTGGAAGAATATATCTTTTTATATCTTCGTCAAAACTTACAAATTGCTCTTCTTCAGTTCTTGAATATCGCACTACAACTTCATTAGCATCAACGTATTCAACAACTCCTTCGCCTTCAGCAGTAACTAGTACCCTTGAGTCGTGCACAACTGTTTCTTCAAGACCAGTTCCAACAATTGGAGCAGCAGGTCTTAATAAAGGAACTGCTTGTCTCATCATGTTTGAGCCCATCAAGGCACGGTTCGCATCATCATGTTCCAGGAAAGGAATCAATGAAGCAGCGATAGATGCAATCTGATTTGGGGCAACATCCATTAAATGAATCTCTTCAGGTGATGCTAATGGATAATCAGCTTCATACCTTGATTTTATCTTTGGATTTGCAAAATTACCTTTGTCATCAATGATTGCATTTGCCTGTGCAATTATTTTCGATTCTTCTTCTTCAGCACTTAAATATATAACACCTTCATTGCTTAAATCAACCTGACCGTTAGTAACTTGCCTGTATGGGGTTTCAATAAATCCCAAATTGTTGATTTTGGCGTAAACGCATAATGATGAAATAAGTCCGATATTCGGTCCCTCTGGAGTTTCAATTGGGCAAAGTCTTCCGTAGTGAGTATAGTGAACGTCACGCACCTCAAAACCAGCTCTTTCTCTTGATAATCCACCAGGACCTAGTGCAGACATCCTTCGTTTGTGGGTCATTTCGGCCAATGGATTGGTCTGATCCATAAACTGGGATAACTGGTTGGTACCAAAAAATGAATTAATAACAGATGATAAAGTTTTTGAATTAATCAAATCTATTGGTGTAAAAACCTCATTATCACGAACATTCATTCTTTCACGGATTGTTCTTGACATACGGGCTAGTCCAACTCCAAATTGATTGTATAATTGCTCACCTACTGTTCTTACCCTCCTGTTGCTTAGATGATCGATATCATCCACATCAGTTTTAGAATTGATAAGTTTGATGAGGTATTTTATAATTTCAGTAATGTCCTCTTTGGTAAGTACTTTCACATCTATGGCTGTTGTTAAGCCAAGTTTTCTATTGATTCGGTATCTACCTACTTCACCTAAATCATACCTTTTATCTGAAAAGAATAATTTGTCGATAACATCACGGGCTGTCGCTTCATCAGGTGGCTCAGAGTTACGAAGTTGCCTGTATATATGCAATACAGCTTCTTTTTCCGAATTACAAGGATCTCTTTGTAAGGTATTGTATATAATTGAATAATCAGAATGATTATGACCTTCCTTGTGAACAAGAATTGTTTCGGCACCTGAATCGATAATCTCATTAACGTGACTATCTTCAATGACGGTTTCCCTGTCAATGATTATTTCATTACGTTCAATAGAAACTACTTCACCGGTATCTTCATCAACAAAATCTTCAACCCATGTTTTTAAAACACGTGCAGCTAGTTTTTTTCCAACAATCCCTTTTAATGCAGTTTTTGTAACTTTTATCTCATCTGCAAGATCGAAAATTTCCAGAACATCCTTATCGCCTTCATAACCAATTGCACGCAGCAAGGTTGTTACGGGTAACTTTTTCTTTCTGTCAATATACGCATACATCACATTATTGATGTCTGTAGCAAATTCTATCCAGGAACCTTTAAAAGGAATAATTCTGGCAGAATATAATTTTGTTCCATTGGCATGCAAACTTTGACCAAAGAATACACCAGGTGAACGGTGAAGTTGCGATACCACAACCCTTTCTGCTCCGTTAACAACAAAAGTCCCTCTCGGGGTCATATATGGAACTGTTCCAAGATATACATCCTGAACAATTGTTTCAAAATCTTCATGCTCAGGATCTGTGCAAAAAAGTTTTAATTTCGCTTTTAGCGGAATACTAAAAGTAAGGCCCCTTTCCAAACATTCTTCAATAGTGTATCGGGGAGGATCGATATAATAATCGATAAATTCTAAAACGAAGTTATTCCGGGTATCTGTTATCGGAAAATTCTCGGCAAAGACTTTAAACAAGCCTTCTTGTTTTCTTTTTTCCGGAGTTGTATCCAATTGAAAAAAATCCTGAAAAGATTTCAACTGGATTTCTAAAAAATCAGGATATTCGAGCTGATTTTTTGTTTTTGCAAAACTTATTCTTTTAGTAGACATTTAGTTGAATGGATTAATTGAACCTAAGAATAACGACAAAAAGGCTTAGCATACCTTTTATCAGAAGGATGCTAAACCCGAGACCTTTTAATAAGGAATTTTATTATTTAAGTTCAACTTCTGCTCCAGCTTCTACCAATTGAGCTTTGAGTGATTCAGCCTCTTCTTTTGATACTCCTTCTTTGATTGCTTTTGGTGCAGCATCTACAAGATCTTTAGCATCTTTAAGTGAAACTCCAGACAATTCTTTTACTAGCTTAACAATAGCTAATTTAGCACCACCTGGGTGTTTAAGAATTACATCAAAGGTACTTTTTTCTTCTGCAGCAACAGCTGAATCTGCAACAGGTGCAGCAACTGCAACAGCAGCAGCTGCAGGTTCAATACCATACTCATCTTTAAGTATTTTAGATAGTTCATTTACTTCTTTAACAGTAAGATTAACTAATTGTTCTGCAAACGCTTTTAAATCTGCCATTTTTCTTTATTATTTAATTAAATTTATAAATTATTATTCTTTATCTGATAGAGTTTTTAAAACTCCTGCAAGGGTTTGACCCCCTGATTGTAACTGAGAAACAACATTCTTGATTGGAGATTGCAACAATGCAACAATATCTGCAATAAGTTCATCCCTTGATTTAACATTGGTAAGGAACTCCAATTGATCATCTCCAATATAACATGCTTCTTCAACAAAAGCTGCCTTTAAAATAGGCTTTTTGTTTTTTCTTCTGAATTCTTTAATCAATTTAGCAGGGCTATTTCCTACTTCAGAAAACATTATCGAAGTATTATCTTCTAACACATTAAATAATTCTGAAGCATTTTTCTTAGAATTTTCAAGTGCTTTTTTTAATAATGTATTTTTTACTACCTGTAATTTAATATCCTGTTTAAAACATTCCCTTCTTAAGGCACTTGTAGCCACTGAATTAAGAGCGGAAATATCTGCAAGATAAAAATGACTGGAAGAATTAATCTGTTCTGTAAGATTATTGATTAAATTGCTTTTATCTTCCCGTTTCATACTTTACTAGTCTTTTATTATTATTCACTAACTGATTTGACATCAATTTGAATTCCAGGGCTCATTGTGCTAGAAAGGTAAACACTTTTCATATATGTACCTTTTGCTGAGCTTGGTTTCAATTTATTAATTGTCAGTAAAAATTCACGGGCATTATCAATGATTTTATCCGGTGAAAATGAAACCTTTCCGATAGAGGTATGAACTATTCCATATTTATCGACTTTAAAATCAATTTTACCTAATTTTACTTCTTTGACTGCATTTCCAACTTCCATGGTAACTGTACCACTCTTTGGATTTGGCATTAAACCGCGTGGACCTAATATACGTCCAAGTGCACCAACTTTTGCCATTACGGATGGCATTGTAATAATTACGTCAATATCCGTCCAACCACCTTTGATTTTGTCAATAAACTCATCAAGTCCAACATAATCGGCACCAGCATTTTTGGCTTCTTCTTCCTTATCAGGAGTACATAAAACCAAAACTTTCTTATCTTTACCGGTTCCATGGGGCAACGAAACAATTCCTCTAACCATTTGATTTGCTTTTCGGGGATCTACTCCCAAACGCACATCAATATCTACTGAAGCATCGAATTTAGTAGTTGTAATTTCTTTTACCAAACTTGCTGCTTCTGCTAAGGCGTATTGTTTATTCTTGTCCAATTTGTCAAGAACCAGTTTCTTATTTTTAGTAAGCTTAGCCATTTTTTTACTTAATCAATTAATTAATACTATCAGGAAACTGTCCTGAAACTGTAATTCCCATGCTCCTAGCTGTTCCTGCTACTATTCTCATTGCCGACGATAATTTGAAAGCATTTAAATCAGCCATTTTTTCTTCAGCAACTTGCTTTACCTGTTCCCAGGAAATGGTGGCTACTTTCACCCTGTTGGGTTCAGCTGAGCCTGATTTAAGCTTAGCAATTTCTAATAACTGAACAGCAACTGGAGGCGTTTTAGTTATAAAGTCAAAAGATTTGTCTGCATATACTGTAATGATTACCGGTATAATTTTCCCCGCTCTATCTTGAGTTCTTGCATTAAATTGTTTGCAAAACTCCATGATATTCACACCTTTAGAACCTAATGCTGGTCCTACTGGAGGCGAAGGATTTGCAGCTCCACCTTTGATTTGTAACTTGATTAAACCTGCAACTTCTTTTGCCATTTTAATTAATTTACTATTTAGTTTATCTGATAGTTATATAGGAAGCATTTATTATAAATCTTTTCATAACTATCCCTTGGGATCTATAATTATTTTATTCTTTAGCGACTTGCAAAAAACCAAGCTCAAGCGGTGTTTTTCTACCAAATATTTTCACCATCACTTTTAGTTTTTTCTTTTCATTATTTACTTCGTCAATTGTTCCAGTGAAACCATTGAAAGGTCCATCTATTACTTTAACTGACTCTCCGACAAAATAAGGTATATTTAATTCCTCATCGCTGGCAGCAAGTTCATCGACTTTCCCCAAAATTCTGTTTAC
The DNA here is from genome assembly GCA_025361565.1 of Bacteroidota bacterium. Taxonomy (GTDB): domain Bacteria; phylum Bacteroidota; class Bacteroidia; order Bacteroidales; family NBLH01; genus NBLH01. The sequence continues at coordinate 80,325 of JANYKN010000196.1, forward strand.
TTCATTTTGTCTGAGTGGTACAGGATTTCCACCTTTTTCAGCGCCAAGAAATCCAATAACATTGGTAATATTTTTTATAATATGTGGAATTTCGCCTTCAAGGTAGGCTTCAATTAAAACATATCCAGGATAAAAACTCCTTTCTTTACTTATTTTTTTACCATTTCTAATCTGATAAACTCTTTCAGTTGGAATTAATACCTGTGAAACATGATCCTGAAGGCCTAGTAGTGCAATTTCATTTTCGATAGATTCTTTGACCTTCTTTTCTTTACCGCCAATTGCCCTGACTACATACCATTTTTTTTCTAATTCAGCCATTTTTTTTGTTATGCTGTGAAAAATAATCCATAAATAGCCTTCATGATTTGGCTAAACGAGGCATCCATCAAATAGATGATTATTGCAATAATTAATGATGCAACCATAACTATAATTGCACTATTCTGTAATTCTTGCCAACTTGGCCAAGTCACTTTTTGTGTCAATTCCTTATATGATTCTGCAAAGTATAATTTCAATTTCATCTGTTTCTATTTTACTGATTTTTTTTGTCAGATTATAATTCCGTAAAATGAAATAATATTTATCTTTTCATCACAGATAATTCTAATCTTAATTTGTTAGCACGGGAGGAGCGACTCGAACGCCCGACACCTGGTTTTGGAGACCAGTGCTCTACCAACTGAGCTACACCCGTAAACCCTTGATATATTTAAAAGTAGATTCGATAATATAAATATTACCGAATCGTACTATAAACTTATTTCAGTAATTTTATATTACTCAAGAATTTCGGTTACTTGTCCAGCACCAACAGTTCTACCACCTTCGCGAATTGCAAAACGTAAACCTTGTGTCATCGCTACTGGGTAAATTAAATTTACTTCGATAGTGATATTATCACCTGGCATAACCATTTCCATTCCTTCTGGAAGTATAATTTCACCTGTAATATCCAAAGTTCTTAAATAGAATTGCGGTCTGTATTTATTATGGAATGGAGTATGACGTCCACCTTCTTCTTTTTTCAATACATAAACCTCAGCTTTGAATTTTGTATGAGGAGTTATAGATCCTGGTTTTGCAATAACCATTCCTCTTTTGATTGCCTCTTTATCAATACCTCTTAATAGTAGACCAACGTTATCACCAGCCTGACCATCGTCTAGGATTTTTCTAAACATTTCTACTCCAGTAACTACTGATTTTAAGTTTTCAGCACCAAGCCCGATAATTTGAACTGGATCGCCAGTATGAATTTGACCTGTTTCAATTCTACCTGTAGCTACAGTACCTCTACCAGTGATAGAAAATACATCTTCAACTGGCATTAAAAAATCTTTATCAATTGCACGAGGAGGAATTGGAATCCAAGTATCAACTGCATGCATTAATTCCATCACTTTTTCTTCCCATTGTGGTTCGCCATTTAAAGCACCAAGAGCAGAACCTAAAATAACAGGAGTATTATCTCCATCAAATTCATAGAATGAAAGCAGTTCTCTTACTTCCATTTCTACAAGTTCTAGTAGTTCAGGATCGTCAACCATGTCAACTTTATTGATAAACACAACCAATTTAGGGACGTTTACTTGTCTTGCTAACAAAATGTGCTCTCTAGTTTGAGGCATTGGACCATCAGTACCGGCAACAACGATGATTGCACCATCCATCTGAGCAGCACCAGTAACCATGTTCTTAACATAGTCAGCGTGACCTGGACAGTCTACGTGGGCATAGTGACGATTTTCTGTTGAATACTCAACGTGTGCTGTATTAATAGTAATACCCCTTTCTTTTTCTTCAGGAGCATTATCAATAGAATCGAAAGTTTTAATTTCGCACAATCCTTTTTTATGCAATACCATAGTGATGGCAGCAGTAAGAGTAGTCTTTCCGTGATCCACGTGACCAATGGTACCTACATTGACGTGAGGTTTCGACCTGTTAAATTTTTCTTTAGCCATGATTTCTAAAATATTTGTAGTTTACTTAAGTGATTACGAAAATTCGTGAAATAAATTAACATATAGAGCCAATGAGGGGATTTGAACCCCTGACCTCTTCCTTACCAAGGAAACGCTCTACCAACTGAGCTACATCGGCCAAAAAAGCGAGCGGGAGACGAGGCTCGAACCCGCGACCTTCAGCTTGGAAGGCTGACGCTCTACCAACTGAGCTACTCCCGCTTTTTTTTGGTGGGGGGAGGAGGATTCGAACCTCCGAAGGCGAAGCCAACAGATTTACAGTCTGCCCCATTTGACCGCTCTGGTATCCCCCCAGACCACACACACAACATTTTACTTTTACTGAGCCGATGGAGGGATTCGAACCCCCGACCAGCTGATTACAAATCAGCTGCTCTGGCCAACTGAGCTACACCGGCGCTGCTGTTTTGGGCTGCAAAGGTAGATAAAAGTTTTAATCTTCCTACAACAACCCCAAATTTTATTGAGACTTTTTAAATATTTTCAAGGAACACCGCCGCTTTTCAACAAAGCAGTCCCTCTTGTTAAAGGGACTGCAAATGTAAGAAGGTTTTTTGGAATTCCAAATACCTAAATAAAAAATATTAATGTTTTTTATCTTTGATTAATCTTTTAACTTTTCTTTATATTTTACTAATTGTTTTCGTAACGCTTCTAACGCTGTATCAGTTGCTTCTTCGAAGGTCTTACATTGTTTTTTTGCAAATAAATCATTTCCTCTGATTTCTAATCTGATTTCTGCAATCTTGTTTTCCGGAGTATCCGTGT